>CAVYQF010000022.1:0-154801 GCA_963770545.1 uncultured Actinomycetes bacterium
GGGCCAGATCGTCGGAGGCTGCGGCGGGCGCGGTGTCCAGCCACACCACCGCGTCAACCAGGAATTCCTGACCATCGCGGCGCTCGCTGTCCAGCACCCCGTGATAGCCGAACACGCGCAGCCCGCGCAGTGCGATCTGGTCCAGGCTCACGGTCTCTCCCCGGTCTGGGTCTCTCCTGCCTGGGTGGTCGGCCTCTGGGTCTCCGCCCTCCGGGTTTCCGCAGTCTGGGTTTCCGCAGTCTGGGTCTCCACAGCCGGCACCGGCCCGGCCGGGACGGTGCCGCCCTGCAGGGCCTGGCGCCACGCCTCGGCGACCCGGACCGCGTCGGCGTTACCCGGGACCTGGTGCACCCGGGCACACCACGCCCCCGCCGCGGCGGCCAGGGCGGTCGCCGACACCGTAGCGTCATCGGACTCGGCGAAGGGGCGGGGTGTCCCGTCCGGGGCAGCCAGCAGCCGCCCCAGGAACCGTTTGCGGGACGCACCGATCAGCACCGGGAACGGCCTCGCCCGGCCGCCGAGCGAGCCGACTTCCTGCAGGTGGGTGAGCAGGGCCCAGTTGTGCTCCGGCCGCTTGGCGAAACCGAGGCCCGGATCCAGGACGATCATGGCCGGGTCCACCCCGGCCTGCGTCACCACCTCGACCCGGCGGCACAGTTCCTCAGTCACCTCGGCCACCACATCCTGGTAGACAGCCCTGGAATCCATGCTGTGGCTGTGACCCCGCCAGTGCATCACGACATACGGAACCCTGGCGGCCGCCACGAGCCGGGGCATCTGGGGATCGGCGAGCCCCCCGCTCACGTCGTTGACCAGCCGGGCCCCCGCGTCCAGGGCCCGCTCGGCCACCTCGGCCCGCATCGTGTCCACGCTAACCGTGACGCCGGCCGCGACCAGGCCCCGGATGACGGGCCCGACCCGGCGCAGTTCCTCTGCCGCGGTGATGCGCTGCGCCCCCGGGCGGGTGGACTCCCCGCCCACGTCCACGATGTCCGCGCCCGCAGCCTGGAGGTCCAGGCCGTGCTTGATTCCGGCCTCCGGGCCGAACCACTGGCCACCGTCGGAGAAGGAGTCGGGGGTGACGTTCACTACCCCCATGACCAGGCACCGGCCCGGGTCTGGAAGGCCCGGCGGGCTGGCTGCCCGGGCCGCGTCGACGATCACGGGGTAACCCTACGCGGCTCCCTGCCGCCCCCGCCCGCCCCGCGCCGTCGCCGGATGGCGGCTGCACTTTTCCCGCATACCGTGCACGGAAGCCGGACAAATCGCCCGCCGGGGCGTACGTCACACGGGAAAAGTGACAGGGGCTGGTACTGCTGCGTCACGAGATGGTGATGGGGCGGGTGGAGCGGGGCCCTCCCCAAGAGGCTGGCGGGTTAGGTGGGCGGGCGGGACGCGTTTAACCTGGCCAGCCGGCGCCGGGCCTGGCCGAGACGACGGCCCAGCCGGCGCAGCTCCAGCTTCGGCCAGACCAGGAAGGCCTCGGCCTCCAGGGCCGCGAGGGCGACCCGGGGCGCATCTGACGCACCGGGGAAGACGAAGAAGCGGGGTACCCAGACCGGGGTGAACTTGGCGTTGAACTTGTACAGCGACTCGATCTGGAACCAGCGGGAAGCGAAGAGCAGGATCCCGCGCCAGAGCCGGAGCACTGGCCCGGCGCCGATCCGCTCGCCCCGTTCGAGCGCGGACCGGAACACCGCGAAGTTCAGCGAGATTCGCTTGATTCCCAGCGACTCGGCCGCCTTGATGGTTTCCACGATGAGGAAGTCGTTGACGCCGGGCTGGGCCGAGCGGTCCCGGCGCATCAGGTCCAGCGAGAGCCCTTCCGTGCCCCACGGCACGAAGTGCAGGATGCCGCGCAGGACCCCGTTCTCGGTCGCGGTGGCGATCACGCAGTCCTCGTCGCCGGGAGCACCCAGCCGGCCCAGGGCCATGGAGAACCCGCGCTCGGTGGGGTTGCCGCGCCAGGAGCCCGCCTGCCGGGCGAGTTCCCCGATCTGCTCACAGCCGACGTCACCGGCCCGGCGCACATCTGCCACGTAGCCGCTGCGCTCCACCCGCGCCACCATCTGGCGGACGTTACGCATGGACCGGCCCTTGAGGCTGAAGTGGGGCACCTCCACGATCGCCTCGTCGCCTAGTTCCAGTGCGGTCAGTTCGCCCTCACGGCACCACACCTCGGCGGCGTGCTCACCGCAGCCCATCACGGCGGGCACCCAGGCGTGCCGGGCCGCCTCGTCGAGGAACGCGTGGATGGCCCCGGGCCACGCCTCCGGGTCCCCGAGAGGGTCACCGCCCGCCAGCATGACGCCGGACACCACCCGGTAGCCGATGCAAGACTTGCAGGTCGGCGACCAGATGATGCTCTTGTCGTTGCGCAGCGTGAAATAGCCGAGGGAGTCCCGGTCACCCTGCTTCTTCAGGAGTTCCCGGACCCGTTCCGCGTCCTGCTGGCCCAGCCGCCCCGCGGGACGGGCCGGCCGGAAAAACAGGTATGCGGTCACGACCAGGGTGAACAAGCCGAGGGCGCTCGTCAGCAGGGCGAACAGGTCATTGCGCCGGTCGGGCACGAACCGGACGGGGCCGGACACGCCCACCAGGCCGTACACCACGTGCACCGCCCGCTGCCACAGCGAGTAGTCCTGAGCCAGCCCCCTGGCCAGCAGGATGTAAGTGAGGCCGATGGCCACGTCGGCCATTACCAGCCCGAGGAAGACCCACAGTGCCCGCCACCTGGTCCGCGGGTCACCCACCGCGTAGAACTCGGCCCGGAAGTAGAGCAGCGCCCCCATCAGCAGGGCCGAGACGATGGCCGTGACGATCCGGTCCTCCCGGAACGGGATCACGTGCACCACGATGCTGGCCGCCAGCAGCACCGTCGTGGCCTCCCAGGCCCGGCGCTTCCGCCGCTTCAGCCCGTGCGAGAGCATGAGCAGCAGCAGGCCGATGATGACCGAGACGGTATGGGTGACGTTGAACAGCGTGCCGGGCACGAAGGCATGGAACCTGGTCAGGCGGGAGGAGTAGAACAGGCCCGGATGGACTACCTCGATGATGTCGGCCAGGCCGATCAGCAGGCACAGCCAGCCAGCGGCGATGGGCACCCAGCGGCGATGGTTCCTGCGGTCAGGAGGCCTCGGGGCCTGCCGGGCCTCAGGCGGCGGCTCCGCGGCTGGCGCACGCTCAGCAGGCGGGTTGGCAACACTCAAAGTCTTGCCCCCGCCGACAGGCTTCCCGTCTGTTTGAGACATCTCGGTCACGCTCTGAATCACAGGCCACAAGAGTAGCCGCGCATTCCGCGAAGGGCGGGCATTCTGCCCAAGAGGAACGTTACCCGCTGGCGCGGCGGCCGAATAGCAAGCTCATGGCTTCCATTCTGGTGCTCTGACTCTCCCTGATGATCCCGCGAACCGCCGAGGTGACGGTCTTGGCGCCCGGCTTGCGCACGCCCCGCATTGACATGCACAGATGCTCCGCCTCGATCACCACCAGGACACCCCGCGGCTCAAGGACGTTCATCAGGCCGTCCGCGATCTGCGTGGTCATGCGTTCTTGTACCTGCGGGCGGCGGGCGTAAACATCGACCAGCCGGGCCAGCTTGGACAATCCGGTAATCTGACCCTTTTCGTTTGGTATGTAGCCGATATGCGCCAGGCCAAAAAACGGCACCAAATGATGCTCGCAGGTACTGTAAACCTCGATGTCACGCACCAGCACCAGTTCGTCGTGGTTGGCGTCGAACACCGTGGTGAGGACGTCCTCGGCCCGCTGGCCGAGCCCGGAGAACTGCTCGGTCAGGGCCCGGGCGACCCGCGCCGGGGTTTCCCTCAGCCCGTCCCGCTCCGGGTCCTCGCCAATGGCGAGCAGGATCTCCCGGACCGCGCCCTCGATGCGCGCCGAGTCGAAGTCAGTGCTCACTGGCCTTCGCCGGACGTCCCACCCTGACCTTGGCCGCCGTGGGGCGGCTGGCCGGACGATCCGGAGCCGCCGAGCGGACTGGCCTGGCCGTTGCCCGCGGACGGGTGGTCATTGACCTCTGCCGCGGCCGTGAGGGCCAGTTCCTTGGGCGTCAGCACCGGCGGGCGATCCGACGGCAGCCGCTTGCCGTAGCCGGTATAGGAGCCCCGGGTCGGGCGCGTCTTGATCGGGGCGAAGATCCGCAGCACCTCGTTGCGGCTCAGCGTCTCCTTGTCCATCAGGTTCAGGACCAGGTCGTCCAGGACCTCCCGGTAGGTGACCAGGATCTCCCAGGCCTCGTCGTGCGCGGACTCGATGAGACGGCGCACTTCCTCGTCGATGGTGGAGGCGATCTCCTCGGAGTAGTCCCGGGTGTGCGACATCTCCCGGCCCAGGAACGGCTCGCCGTCCCCGGTACCGAACTTGCGCGCCCCGAGCCGCTCACTCATCCCGTACTCGGTGACCATGCCCCTGGCGACCGAGCTGGCCTTCTCGATGTCGTTGGCCGCACCCGTGGTGGGCTCGTGGAAGACCAGCTCCTCAGCGGTCCGGCCGCCGAGCAGCATGGCCAGCTGGTCCATCATCTCGGAGCGGGTGACCAGGAACTTGTCTTCCTGCGGGGCCGACGCCGTGTAGCCCAGCGCCCGGCCGCGCGGGATGATCGTGATCTTGTGCACCGGGTCGGCGTTCGGCAGCGCGTGGCCGACGAGCGCGTGGCCGCCCTCGTGATAGGCGATGATCTTGCGCTCGCTCTCCGACAGGAGGACGCTCTTGCGCTCCGGGCCGGCCATCACCCGGTCGATGGACTCCTCCAGCGCGCCCATGGTGATCAGCGTGCCGTTGTGCCGCGCGGTCAGCAGGGCGCCCTCGTTGATGACGTTGGCCAGGTCGGCTCCGGTAAAGCCGGCCGTCCGCCGGGCGATGATGTCCAGGTCCACGTCGGGAGCGAACGGCTTCCCGCGCGCGTGCACCTTGAGGATGCCGCGCCGCCCGGCCAGGTCGGGCTGGGCCACCACGATCTGCCGGTCGAACCGGCCGGGACGCAGCAGCGCCGGGTCCAGGATGTCGGGCCGGTTGGTCGCCGCGATCACGATCACGCCGCCCTTGACGTCAAAGCCGTCCAGTTCGACGAGCAGCTGGTTCAGCGTCTGCTCCCGCTCGTCGTGGCCGCCGCCGAAGCCCGCACCGCGGTGCCGGCCGACGGCGTCGATCTCGTCCACGAAGACGATGGCGGGCGCATTAGCCTTGGCCTGCTCGAACAGGTCACGGACCCGGGATGCACCGACACCGACGAACATCTCGACGAAGTCAGAGCCGGAGATGGAATAGAACGGAACTCCGGCCTCGCCCGCCACCGCCCGCGCGAGCAGCGTTTTGCCCGTCCCGGGCGGCCCGTACAGCAGCACGCCCTTGGGGATCTTGGCCCCGATAGCCTGGAACTTGGCCGGGTTCTGCAGGAACTCCTTGATTTCCTGAAGCTCCTCGATGGCCTCGTCCGCACCGGCCACATCGGCAAAAGTGGTCTTCGGGGTGTCTTTGGTGATGAGTTTGGCCTTGGATTTGCCAAAGTTCATTACCCGGGAGCCGCCACCCTGCATCTGGTTCAGCATGAAGAAGAAGATGAGGATGACCAGGAGGAACGGCAGCCAGCTGAAGATAAGACTCCACACTGAGCTGCTCTTGGGCACGTTGACGGTCCAGCCCTGCGGCGGCTTCTTCGTCTGGAGGATCTGAGCCAGCTGCTGGCCCTCGTTGCCCACCCACGAGGCCTCATACTTCTGGCCTGACTTGGTGGTGATCTGGATCGTCTGCTCTTTGTCGGTGAGCAGCGCCGACTTGACGTTGCCCTGCTCGATGAGGGTGACGACTCTGGACGTGTCCGTCTGGGTATACGGGCTACCCGAGCTGGCGTATTCGTAGACGACGAAGAAGACCAGCAGCATCACAAGGACCGCCACGAACGGCCCGCGGAAATAGCGCTTCAGATCCATCGATGACCGGCCCCGCCAGCCTTGCGCGGGTTCCTCCTGACCAGCTTCATGTCCTGCCGATCCCGGCTGGACTGCCTTGCGCCTGAGTGAGCATGCCCGGCTTCCTTGTCATAGCCGGCAGCGCTTGTCATTCCCGGCCGCGCTGCCGGGAATACCCGACGGTACACCCCGGCCGGCGCAGACGGCACAGAGAAGCTCCCGCCACGACTCAGCGAGCCTTCGCAGACCTCAACGCTCCTCATCGCTGATCCTGTTCCCCGGGTCCGCCTGACTGCCCGGTGGCCCTTCGGCGGATTCGTCCGTCCTGGGTTCTGTATCCCTCCCGGGCGAGTCCTCACCCTTGTACACATGCGGCGCGAGGGTGCCGATGAAGGGCAGATTCCGGTACTTCTCGGCGTAGTCGAGTCCGTACCCGACCACGAACTCGTTCTCGATGTCGAAGCCGGTGTAGGCGACGTCCACGTCCATCCGGGCGGCAGCGGGTTTGCGCAGCATGACGCACACCCGCACCGACGCCGGGCCTCGCGACCGCAGATTGCCGACCAGCCAGGACAGGGTGAGCCCGGAGTCCACGATGTCCTCGACCACCAGCACATCCTTGCCGGTGATGTCGGTGTCGAGGTCCTTGAGGATCCGCACCACCCCTGAGGACCGGGTTCCTGAGCCGTACGAGGATACGGCCATCCAGTCCATCTCAACCGGCATGTGCATCGCCCGGGCCAGATCGGCCATCACCATGACGGCCCCCTTCAGCACCCCGACGAGCAGTAGTTCGCGGCCGGCGTAATCGGCGTCGATCTGCGCCGCCAGCTCTGTAACCCGGACCCGCAGCCGTTCCTCCGGGATGAGCACGTCTTTCAGGTCCGCACCAACGTCACTCGCGTCCACCGGCAGCCTCCGCCTCGGTCCGTTCCGGCGGCCCCACCCTCACTGGCCCACCTCTGACTACGCTGCCTTCCCTCTCCCGCAGGGAGGCCGGACTAACACTGAACAGCAGCCTCCCATACCGGCGCCGCACCTGGACGGCACCGGGCAGGTCTGCCCCGCGCTGGCCGCGCCACCCGGTCACCAGCGCGTCCAGGGCGGCCACATGGGTGGCCGTCAGCGAGCCACCTGGGCAGCCGGCCATCAGGGCGGCCTGGCGCAGCACCCGGGTCCGGATTGCGGGGGCCAGTTCGTCCAGCCCCTCGATGTCCAGCGTGGCCAGGGTGGCGCCGGTGACGTCCGCAGCGGTGTCCGGACCCTGGATCCGGCCCTCCTCACCGCGGGCGATGTCGTCCAGTGCCTCGCAGTCCGCGGCCAGTTGCGCCGCGCTGCGGGCCAGCGCCTCGGCGATCCCAGGGCCGAGCGCCGTCTCCAGCGCGGGCAGTGCCTGGTGGCGCACCCTTACTCGCGCATAGGAAGGGTCACGGTTGTGCGGGTCTTCCCAGGGCTCAAGCCGCTGCGCCAGGCAGGCCTCACGCAAGGTGGCCCGGGCCAGGCCGAGCATCGGGCGGCGGAACCGGCCACGCTGGGCGGGCATTCCCGCCAGGGCCCGCGCGCCGGAGCCACGGGCCAGCCCGAGCAGCACGGTCTCGGCCTGGTCGTCCCGGGTGTGGCCGAGCAGCACCGCCGCGGCCCCGGTCTGGTGGGCCTCCTGCTCGAGCGCGGTATACCGGGCGCTGCGAGCTGCGGCTTCCGGGCCACCGGTCCCAGCCGGCACGGTCACCCGGACCTGCCGCACTGGGTCGAGCCCGAGGGCGAGCAGAGTCGCCCCGACCCGGGATGCCTGCGCCGCTGACCCTTCCTGCAAGCCGTGGTCTATGGTCACGCCGCCACCGCGCAGTCCCAGCCGGGGTGCCTCGTGGGCTAGCGCGACGGCCAGGGCCAGAGAATCCGCGCCCCCCGAGCAGGCGGCCAGCACCAGGTCCCCGGGCTCCAGATCGCCGAGGCAGCGACGGACGCAGGCACGCGCCTGGGCTACCGCGGGGTGCGGGCCCATGACCGGTCAGCCACCCGCAGCGAGCGCGCCTCCGCGGCCCACCCGGTCGAGCCACAGCTCCGGGTGCACGAACTCGTCCTTGGTCGGCAGGGTCTGCGGCGACGTCCACACCTTGTTGAAGGTGGCCATCCCCGCTTCCTCCACCACCGCCTTGACGAAGCGCGAGCCCTGCGCGTACTGCTTCATCTTCAGGTCGATGCCGAGGATCCGGCGCAGGGTGCGCTCGATCCGCCCTCCGGTGCCCCGCCGCTCATTGAAGCGCTGCCTGATCTGCTCGACCGAGGGCACCACCTGCGGGCCGACAGCGTCCATCACGTAGTCGCCATGCCCCTCAACCAGGGTCATCACGTTGGTCAGGCGGTCCAGGATCTCGCGCTGGCGGGGACTCTGGATGGCCTCCAGCACGCTGTCCCCGCCACCGTCGCGCACCGCGCCCGCGACGGCGTCCGCCGCGGAGCGGAGCCGGCCGAGGATGGTCGCCGGATCCAGGTCGGAGGCGAGCAGGAATTCGCTCATCTGCTCCTGGACATAGCCGCGCAGCCAGGGCACGGAGGTGAACTGGGTCCGGTGAGTCTCCTCGTGCAGGCACACCCACCGTCGGAAGTCGTGCGGGTTGACCCCGAGTTCACGCTCGACCATCACGATGTTCGGCGCGACCAGGGTCAGCCGGCCGGCGGGCGCCACGCCGTTGGGAGCGCTGGGGTCCGGCGGCAGGAAAAGCTCGTACTGGCCGAGGACCCGGCCGGACAGGTAGGCGAGAATCAGCCCGGCCTGGACGCCGGTGACCCGGGATCCCACCGCCGTGACGACCGCCCCGCCCGGGGCGTTGCCCCGCTCCCGCAGGTGCTCAGCCAGCGGGTCAAGCACAACCCGGAAGCCGTCCACGTTGGCCCGGATCCAGCCGGGCCGGTCGACGACAGCGACCCAGCCGCTGCCGTCCTCGCCGGGTCCGGACATGCCGGTGACCGCCCGGACCGGTTCGGACACCTGGTCGGCGAGTGCCCGCAGTTCCGCGACCACCGCCCGCGCTTCACCCAGGCTGACCTGGGGTCCGGGCCGCGCCCACCTGACCCCGGTCGAAATGGCCACGTCCCAATCGATCATCTGCCCGCTGCTCACCCCTCCACCGTACGTGCTCGGGAGGGCCGGGGGAGCCTGCTGGCCCGTGGTTCCCAGACTGGAGCCACGGTTCACCCGTCGCGGCAGCCGCAGCCGGCCAGGGCGGAAGCCATCCGGTCGAGCCCGTCCGCGGCCTGGCCAAGGTGCGTGGCGGGCACCTGATCAGTCATGAACGCGAAGGCCAGCAGCCGTCCGCTGGCGTCGTAGACCAGCCCGGCCAGGGTGGCCACGTTGCTCAGGTTGCCGGTCTTGGCCCGGACCAGGCCGCGGGAGCGGGCGGTGAATCCGCTGAAGACGCTCTGCCCGGGCGCCAGCGTGCCGGAGAAGCCGGCCACCGGCATGCCGGTGATGGCGGCCCGCAGGCGGCCCCGGGTGCCCGACGATGCCAGGCTGACCAGGCGGGCCAGCGCGGCCGGGGCGATCCGGTCCTGCGGGGACAGGCCCGAGCCGTCGACCAGGTGAATCCCGCTAGCCACCCCGAGCCGGCGTGCGATGGCGGTGACGGCGGCCGCTGCGCCGCTGAATGAGGCCGGCCGCCTTTCGCGCAGCGCGACCTGGCGGGCCAGGTTCTCGGCGATCACGTTGTTGCTCTCGCGCAGCATCCAGCCCTCGATGGCCGACAGCGGCGGTGAGGAGACGGAGGCGATGGTGGCCGCGTGCCCCGCCGCCTTCTGCTGGCGGCCCAGGCCGGTGACCCGGACCCCGTCGCTGCTGAGGAAGGCTGCGAAGGCCTGGGCGGCCTGCCGGGTCGGGTCCGCCGACCGGGGCCGGAAATTACCCGGGTCATCCGCGTCCTGCGGCGCGCCACCCCGGGTCAGCCGGCCCTGGTCCACCTCGAGCGGAGTGATCGCCGTGACGTTGCCGGTGGTGACGTAGGACGCCGGCCACCCCGGCGCCAGCGGCGGCCCGGTGAACAGGGAGGCGTCGTAGCTCATCCGGGCCGAGTGGCGCCCCTGGGCGCGCAGCGCCCGCGCGGTGGCAGCAGCCAGCGCCTTCAGTGTGGCCGGCTGCGGGTAGTCCGACGCGGGAGCCGGGCCCGCGGCCAGGGTCGGATCCCCCCCGCCGACCAGCAGGATCGATCCGGGCGACGCACCCGAGACCACCCGGGTGGTGAACCGGGCCGAGGGGCCGAGCACATCCAGCGCGGCAATCGAGGTCACCAGCTTGGTCGTGGAGGCGGGCTGGATCAGGGTCGAGGCCCCGCGGGCGAACAGCACCCGCCCGGTCCCGGGGTCGACCACCTCGGCACCGGCCTGCTTGCCGAGGACCCGGGAGCCGAGTATCCCGGACAGGGCCGCGGACAGGCCGCGACTGGTGGGCAGCGGGGCGGAGGAGCGGGCGCCCGGCAGCACCTGGCGGCCGGCCGCGGGCAGGCGGGCGGCGACCCGGGGAATGTTCCAGAGCGCCAGGCGGGCGGGCATCAAGCTGGCGACGGCCGCACCGGCGGCCAGGGTGAAGACGCTCATCATGGCGAGCGTGATCACCATGGTGGCCCTCAGCCGCCGGGGTATGGGGCGGCCCGGCCGGGCCTGGCCCGGCAGTGCCCGGTTCGCCAACGCCGATCCCCTCACGAGATGCTTAGAGTCCGGAAGCGGGGACCCAGGCGACACCAGTCCCCGTACGCCAGGAAGGCAGCCTGGGACACGTCCAGGCACCGGAGTCAATCACCTTTACGGCCAGGGAGCGACATCGTGGAATTCGATGTAGTCATCGAGATCCCCAAAGGGCAACGGAACAAGTATGAGATGGACCATGAGAGCGGCCGCATCCGGCTGGACCGGATGCTGTTCACTTCGACCCGGTACCCCTCGGACTACGGCTACATCGAGGACACGCTGGCCGACGACGGGGATCCGCTCGACGCGCTCGTGCTGCTGGAAGAGCCCACCTTCCCGGGCTGCCTGATCCGCTGCCGGGCCATCGGCATGTTCCGGATGCGGGACGAGAAGGGCCTGGACGACAAGGTCTTGTGCGTGGCCGCGACCGATCCCCGGATGTCCGGCCTGTCCGATATCGACGACGTGAATGAGTTCGACCGCCTGGAGATCCAGCACTTCTTCGAGGTCTACAAGGCCCTGGAGCCGGGCAAGGTGGTGGAGATCAGCGGCTGGGTCGGCCGGGCGGAGGCGGAGAAGCAGATCGAGGTATGCCGCCTGCGGCTGCTGGAATCCGAAGAGTAATCAGCCCGGCCCCGGGTCTGCCGGGGCATTACCGGCATGACCTGGCCGGGCCCGCTCGCGAGCAGCCCCTGTGATGCGCGACACTGTGCATATAACGTGCACAAGGAGGCACCCGTGGAACATGCGGAGGACGTTCTCAGCCGGGCGCCGCTGTTTGAGGCTCTCGATGATGAGGGCGCCAAAGCGCTGCGGTCTCTGGTGACAGACGTCGATCTTGTCCGGGCGGAACGGCTGTTCGACGAAGGCGATGCCGGGGACCGGCTCTACGTGGTACTCGAAGGCAAAATCAAACTGACCCGTGCCGCCCCGGACGGACGGGAGAATCTGCTTAGCGTGCTCGGCCCGGGCGAGATGTTTGGTGAGCTTTCCCTGTTCGATCCGCGCCCGCGGACCTCGAGCGCGGTCGCGGTCACCGATACCCGGCTGGCCGCCCTGGCCCATGACGAGCTGCAGGACTGGCTGACCGGGCGCCCCGACGTGTCCCTGCATCTGCTGCGGGCCCTCGCCCAGCGGCTGCGCCGGGCCAACGACGTCATGGCCGACCTGGTGTTCACCGACGTGCCCGGCCGGGTGGCCAAGGCCTTGCTCGACCTGGCGGACCGCTTTGGTGAGCAGACCGCGGAAGGGCTTCAGGTTCACCACGACCTCACCCAGGAAGAGCTGGCCCAGCTGGTCGGGGCGTCCCGGGAGACGGTGAACAAGGCGCTGGCCGACTTCGCTGCCCGGGGCTGGCTGAGCCTGTCAGCCAAGTCCGTGCTGATCATCGATGCGGACCGGCTGGCCAAGCGGGCCCACTGAGCAGCGGGCCTGGTCAGCAGGCACCGGTCAGCGGGCACCGGTCAGCAGGCACCGGTCAGCGGGCACCGGTCGGCAGGCACCGATAGCCGGCGCTGAGGGTCAGGGGCTGACCCCCGGGGGCAGTTCCCCCTGGCTGGCCAGGTAGCCGAGCTGGGCCCGGACCGACCACCGGGCGAAGGGCCAGAGGCTGCGATCCACATCCGCATAGACGCGGGCGACGATCTCCTCCCCGGTCTGGTCCCCGGCGGCGAGGGCGGCGCGGATCTCGGCCAGCCGCTCCTTGCGGTGGGAGATGTAGAAATCGAGCACCCCGGCCGGGTTGGCGAGCAGCGGCCCGTGACCCGGCAGCAGCGTGCTCAGCTGCTGCTCGTCGGCGAGGGCCCGGAGCCGGTCCAGGGTGGCCAGGTAGTCGGCCAGGCTGCCGTCCTCGGCAATCACCGTGGTGCCCCGGCCTAGCACCGTGTCCCCGGTGAGCAGGGCGCCGTCGGCGGGCAGCAGCAGGCAAACCGAGTCGGCGGTATGCCCGGGCGACGCCACCACCCGCAGCTCACAGCCCGCCTCGGTGAGCACGTCGCCCGGCCCCAGGCCGCCGTCGGCCGCCCCGCGGCTACGGGCGCGGCTCTCGTCCGGGCCACGCCGCAGCGCCGGGTCCACGGCCATGACCGGCGCCCCGGTCAGGGAGGCCAGCTGGGCCGCGCCCGCCGAGTGGTCCAGGTGCCCATGGGTGAGCAGGATGCGGCTGATCTGCTGGCCCGCCGCGGCGGCCAGATCCCGGACCCGCCTGAGGTGTGCCTCGTCGTCCGGCCCAGGGTCCACGACCGTGGCCACGGGCGACCCTGGCTCGGCGATCAGCCAGGTGTTGGTTCCGTTGAGGGTCATCGGCCCGGGATTCGGGGCCAGGACGCAGCGGGCGCGGGCGGTCCCCGAGCCATCGAGGGGCCCGGAAGCATCTGCCGGTGGATCAGCGTCCGCCGGCGGATTGGCGTCCATCGGGGGCTTACTGCCGGGCGAAGGGCTGTCCGCCGGAGTCACAGGGGATACTCCACGTCCAGGTCCGCGGTCAGCCACACCGTGTCCCCGGCCTCGACGACCTCCGGCGTCACCGGGCGGAGATCGCGGGTAGCCCGCAGCGCGGCGTCCACCTGCCCGTACGCACCCACCTCGGCCAGGCACACCGCGGTCGGCGGCATCAGCCGCAGCTCACGCTCACGCGCGGCCCGGATCGCCGCATCCGGCCGCCACCAGGCCACCTCGTCGGCCTCGCCACCCACGTGCCTGGTCCGCTGGCCGGCCGGGATGGCGGCGAGGAAGAACCTGGTGTCATACCGGCGGGACTCAGCGACCGGGGTAATCCAGCGCGCCCAGGGGCGGAGTAGGTCCGAGCGCAGGACCAGGCCACGGCGGCCGAGGAAGCCAGCCAGGGACAGCGAATGGTCCAGCAGGGCCTGCCGGTCCGCCTCCCAGTCCGGGCCGCTGGTGTCCGCGACCACGGTGCTGGCCGTCGGGCCAGCCAGGAGCACGCCGCACTCCTCGAACGTCTCCCGGACCGCGGCACACACCAGCGCCCGGGCCACGTCGGCGCGCGCGTCCAGGTCCCGGCCCCATTCCGCCGGATCCGGCCCGGCCCAGGCCAGCCCCTCCTCGGCATCCCGGGGATCCACGGACCCGCCGGGGAAGACGGACGCGCCAGGCGCGAACGCCATGGACCGCACCCGGCGCAGCAGGTAGACCTCGAGGCCGGGCGGTCCGGGCCGGTTCGCTGCCGCCGGCCGGAGCAGCAGCACCGAGGCAGCGTCGCGGGGGGTCACCGGCGGCTTCCGGCCGCTCAGGACATCACGGGCCTGCTCGGCCAGGGCGGAGGGCAGGCGCATGATCGCGTGGTCGGGCGGGGCCGGGCTGTCTGGCCTCATGCTGGCCGGACCGGTGCTGGCCGGACTGGTGCTGGCCGGACTGGTGCTGGCCGGACCGGTGCTGGCCGACTCAGGCACGCGGGGCGTCCCCGACCTCGGCAATCAGCTCGACTTCGACGGGAGTGTCGAGCGGGAGGACCGCCATCCCGACCGCGCTGCGGGCGTGCCGCCCCGCATCACCGAACACCTCCAGGAGCAGCTCGCTGGCGCCGTTGATCACCTGGGCCTGCTGGGTGAAGTCGGGCGCGCTGGCCACGAACCCGGTGACCTTGACCACCCGGATCACGGCCGACAGGCCGCCGGATACCGACGCCACCGCAGCGAGAGCGTTCAGCGCGCAGATCCGGGCGAGGGCCGCGGCTTCCGCCACGCTGACCTCGGCCCCGACCTTGCCGGTCACTTGCAGCGCTCCGTCAACCAACGGAAGCTGGCCCGAGGTGTAGACGAAGGCGCCGGTGCGCACTGCGGGCACGTAGGCGGCCAGCGGCGGGGTCACCACCGGCAGCGCCAGGCCCAGGGCGGCGAGCCGCTCCTCAGGGGAGCTGCCCGCCGGAGTCGGCCCGGCCGTCATGACTCCCCCTTGGCCCGCTTCATGTAGGCCACCAGCTGCTCGGGGTTCGGGCCCGGCACCAGCGCCACGAGCTCCCAGCCGTCGTCGCCCCAGTTGTCCAGGATCTGCTTGGTTGCGTGCACCAGCAACGGCACTGTCGCGTACTCCCACTTTTGCATGGCGCCACCCTAGCGGGCAGGGCACCGGCCCTGAGGGTGGCGTCAGCCGGGAACCCTCCCGATGACTGAGCTAGGGCCTCCTGCCGTTCGGGGTTTCCTGCCCGTCGGCCGGGGGTGTCCCCACGGTGCCCGGGGCGGCGGTTCCGGGGGTGGTGGCTTCCGGGGCGGGCGCGGACTCCGGGGCAGGCGCGGCCTCGGGGACCGGCGGGATGGCTCCCTCGGGGACCGGCGGGATGACTCCCTCGGGGACCGGCGGGATGGCCGACTCGTCCAGCTCCGGCACGGGCGCCTCGGGGATCTCCGGGAGCGGGGCGTTGACGATCTCCGCGAGGGGCGCTTCGGCGATCCCGGGCTTCTCTTCGGCCCCTCCGACCTCGGCCTCGGCCTCGGCCGCCGCGAGCTCGGCGTCCCCGGTGTCCGCCGGCGGCGGCGCCACCTCCTGCGACCCGGCCACACCGGGCGCGACCCGGTCGAAGAAGCGGAGCAGCTCGACCGGCACCGGCATGACCAGCGTGCTGTTCTTCTCGGCTGCCACCTCGACCACGGTCTGCAGCAGGCGGAGCTGAAGCGCGGCCGGGTCGCGGGCCATCACGTTGGCCGCCGCGGCCAGCCGCTTAGAGGCCTGGTACTCGCCGTCGGCGGAGATGATCCTGGCCCGCCGTTCCCGCTCGGCCTCGGCCTGACGGGACATGGACCGCTTCATCCCCTCGGGCAGGTTCACGTCCTTGAGCTCGACCCGCTCCACCCGGATGCCCCAGGGTCCCTCGGTCGGCTCGTCGATGATCCGGCGCAGTTCCCGGTTGACGGTGTCCCGCTCGGCGAGCAGCTGGTCCATCTCGGACTGGCCGATGATGGACCGCAGCGAAGTCTGCGCTTGCTGGCTGACCGCGAACATGTAGTTCTGCACGTTCACGACCGCCTTGATGGGGTCGATGACCCGGAAGTAGACCACCGCATCCACCCGGACGCTGACGTTATCCCGGGTGATGCCCTCCTGGGCCGGGACCGCCATGGCGATGATCTGCATGTTGACCTTCTGCATGCGGTCCCCGACCGGCCGCAGGATGGTCAGTCCCGGACCGCGGACCCCGGGCAGGACCCGGCCGAACCGGAACACGATGCCCTGCTCATACTGCTGCACGACCCGGAGCGAGCGGCCGACCACCGTCGCTCCGGCCAAGATGATCAGAACCACGATGACAATCAGGGCTGCAACCATCGGACACACCTCTTCTCATCGCTGAGGTCCCCCGCCGTCTGGCCCTTTCGGCCCCAGCCTAGTGACAAACGAGGCGCGCGCCACTATCCCCCGCCTCAGCCCGCCGGACCTCCCGGCCACGGCCCGCCAGACCCCCTAGCCACGGCCCGCCAGAGCCCTCCTAGCACCGCCTGCCAGACCCCCCTAGCACGGGCGGCCAGACCCCCGGCCACAACCCGCCGAGGCGGGACATCGCCACCCCCGCCCAGCTCCCAGCCCCCGGCGAGCGGAGTATCTGGTGGTCGGACGGGGATAGCCTCCTGTGAGTGAGGTCGCGGGACACAGACTGGGAAGGTGTCCGGCTGCACGTTGTCACCGGCAAGGGCGGGACGGGCAAGACGACGGTAGCCGGGGCACTGGCCATCGCGCTGGCGGCCGGGGGCCGCCGGGTGCTGCTCATGGAGGTCGAGGGACGCCAGGGCATCGCCCGCCTGTTCGACTCCCCGCCGTTGCCCTACGCCGAGCGCCGGGTCGCGGTGGCCCCGGACACCCCCACCCTGCCCGGCGGGGAGGTGTATGCGCTCGCCGCCGATCCCGAGGCCGCCCTGATCGAGTACCTGGAGATGTTCTACAACCTCCGGCACGCCGGGACCGCCCTGACCCGGCTGGGCGTGGTCGATTTCGCCACCACCATCGCCCCCGGCCTGCGTGACGTGCTGCTGACCGGCAAGGCCGTAGAGCTCACCCGGCGCCGGTCCGGAGGGCGGCTCTACTACGACGCGGTGGTCATGGACGCCCCGCCCACCGGCCGGATCGGCAATTATCTGAACGTGGCCACCGAGATATCGGGCCTGGCCAAGGTGGGTCCGATCCGCGGCCACGCCGACACCGTGCAGAGCGTCATCAAATCTCCCCAGACCGCGGTGCATTTCGTGACGGTCCTGGAGGAGATGCCGGTCCAGGAGACCCTGGACGGCCTGGCTGAGCTGCGCGGACTCGCCCAGGGTGGTCTCCAGCTCGGCGGCATCATGATCAACATGGTCCGCCCGGTGGACCTGGCCGAGGAGCAGCTGCAGGCGGCAGCCAGTGGCGCACTGGACGAGCACGAGCTGGATCTGGGCCTGAAGGCGGCGGGCATCGAAGACCGCCGCGGGCTGGCCGCCAGCCTGGCCGCGGAGCTGACCGAGCACGCCCGCGAAGAGCTGGCCCAGCGGGCCCAGCGGGCCCGGCTAGCCGACGCCGGGCAGCCGTGTTACGACCTCCCGCTGATCACTGACCAGATGGACCTGGCCGGGCTGTACCGGCTGGCCGCGGCCCTGCGTGAGCAGGGAGCAGCCTGAGCTATGCGAACAGACCAGCAGGGAGCAGCCTGACATGCGAGCAGGGCCAGCCCTCGAGGTGGACCGGCTGCTGGATGACCCGCGGACCCGGATCATCGTGTGCTGCGGCTCGGGTGGTGTCGGCAAGACCACGACCGCCGCGGCGCTGGGCCTGCGCGCCGCCGAGCGGGGCAGGCACGCGGTCGTGCTCACCGTGGACCCGGCCCGGCGCCTGGCGCAGTCGATGGGCCTGTCGTCCCTGGACAACACGCCCCGGCCAGTCCCCATGGCCACGAGCACCGGGGCGGGCAGCACCGGGGCGGGCGGCAGCCTGCACGCGATGATGCTGGACATGAAGCGGACCTTCGACGAGATCGTCGAAGCCCACTCTGACCCGGACCGGGCCGCGCAGATCCTGGCCAACCCGTTCTACCAGTCGCTGTCGTCGAGCTTCGCCGGCACGCAGGAGTACATGGCCATGGAGAAGCTGGGCCAGCTGCGCCGGGCGGACGAGTGGGACCTGATCGTGGTGGACACGCCGCCGAGCCGGTCGGCGCTCGATTTCCTGGATGCCCCGCAGCGCCTGGGCCGGTTCCTCGACGGGCGGCTGATCCGGCTGCTGAGCGCGCCGACCAAGGCCGGCGGCCGGGCGTACCTGAAGTTCATGACGGCCGGCTTCACCATGGTGACCGGCGTGATCACCAAGATCATCGGCGTCCAGATGCTCCGCGACGTGCAGACCTTCATCGCGGCCTTCGACACCATGTTCGGCGGGTTCCGCGAGCGGGCCGAGGACACCTACCGGCTGCTCCAGGCGCCCGGCACCGCGTTCCTGGTCATCGCCACCCCCGAGCCGGACGCCCTGCGCGAGGCGTCATACTTCGTGGACCGGCTGTCCTCGGACCAGATGCCGCTGGCCGGCCTGATCGTCAACCGGGTGCACCGCTCGCCGGCCGCCCGGCTGTCGGCCGCGCGCAGCCTGGCCGCGGCCGAGGCGCTGCAGCCAGTTCCGGGAAATGGCGAGAATCCTCCTGGCCCGGGTGAAAACGGCCAGGGGGCGGAGGGCCAGCGGGCCGGGAACGGCCCCGCTGGCCCCGGAGCGGGAGCCCGCGACCTGCCCGGGACTCCCGCCGCAGCTGCGACCATGTCACGTCATCCGCTCACCGCGACCGCCCTGCGCCTGCACGCAGAGCGGATGCAGCTGGCGGAGCGGGAGCGTCGGCTGGAAGAAAGCTTCTCAGCAGCTCACCCGGCGATCCCGATCGTCGAGGTCCTCGCGCAGCCAGAGGACGTCCATGACCTCGATGGCCTGCGCTCGGTGGGGAAGGAACTCGCCCGGGGGGTGAGGCTCAGCTAGCGACGCTGCTCGCTGAGCAATTTCATCCGGCTGGTCAGCTGGCAACCAGTTCGTCGTCCGAGGTGCGCTCGTACTGGTTGCGGGCGTGCTCCAGCAGTTCCCGCCACGACGTCACGTCGGGGCGGCGGCGGAGCAGAGCCCGACGCTCACGTTCGGTCATGCCGCCCCAGACGCCGAACTCGATGCGGTTGTCCAGCGCATCGGCCAGGCATTCGGTGCGGACGGTGCAGCCGCGGCAGATCAGCTTGGCCCGGTTCTGCGCCGCACCCTGGACGAAAAGCTCGTCAGGGTCCGTTCCCTTGCATGCGGCGCGGGCGGTCCAGTCTGTGATCCACATGTGGCCCACTCCTCCTGATCGTCACGGCCCGGGAGGTCGTCACGCCGGATGGCGTTCACCTGCGGTCCAGGGGCAGACGTTTTCACGCCTGTTTCCGTTGTCGGTGTTGCGGAAAAGTAACTTACGGAAGATCAGGGGGTCAGCGCCAGAGCCCGTTGGGCCCATTTCGCGCATAGCCCGCCTGGGCCATGCCATGCTTACCGAGTGGTCACCGTTCCGCGTGGCACGCTAGCCTCTCGCGACCCGACATGTTATGCAAGCCGCCAAGGCGAGCCCTGAGGACGTACCCTGAGGACCGTGTTGAAACCTGGAGCTCTTGCGAAGATCGGCATCGGCGCGCGCATCGTCCTGTACGCCGTGGTGGCTGGCCTGCTCGCGGGAGGCCTGGCGGTCCCGGCGGTGGGCGCGGTCGGACTCGTGACCCGCAACCAGACCAACACGTTCAACAACATGAAGACCGGGGTCATCGGCCAGCTGCCGGTCCGCTCCGAGATCCTGGACAGCAAGGGCCGCCTGCTGGCGTACTTCTACCCGCGGGGCATCGACCGGGAGCCGGTCACCTACGACCAGATCTCGCCCATCATGCGCAAGGCCATCGTGGCCATCGAGGACTCCCGGTTCTACCAGCACGGTGCGATCGACGTCCGCGGCACCCTCCGGGCCATCGTCTATGACCTCGAGCACAAGCAGGTCCAGGGCGGGTCCACGCTCACCCAGCAGTACGTGAAGAACGCGCTCATCCTGACCGCGCCGAACCCCCAGATGGCCCAGCAGGCCACCTCGGAGACGCTGAACCGCAAGATCAAGGAATTGCGGCTGGCCATCGGCGTCGAGCAGAAGTTGAGCAAGGACCAGATCCTGGCGGGCTACCTCAACGCCGCGTTCTTCGGCACCTTCTACGGCAACCAGGCGGTCGGCGTCGGCGCCGCCGCCGAGCGGTACTTCGACACCACCGCCGCCCAGCTGACCCTGCCCCAGGCGGCCATGCTGGCCGGGATGGTGGAGAACCCTTCCCTCGACAATCCCGTCACCAACCGCACGGCGGCGATCAAGCGGCGCAACGTGGTGCTGGCCCGGATGGCCCAGCTGAAGATCATCAGCCAGGCGCAGGCGGTGGCGGCCGGCAAGCAGGGACTCGGCCTGCACCTGTCCCCGCTGCAGACCGGCTGCACCAGCGGCTCGGCCAGGAGCGCCGCGTTCTTCTGTGACTACGTGGTCTCGCTGCTGAAGCAGGGCAAGGCCTTCTCCCAGGCCTGGAACACCCTGAACACCAGCGGGGGCCTGAAGATCTACACCACGCTGAGCCGGCAGGACGAGCACGCCGCCAAGCAGGCGGTGAACTACATGGTGCCGCAGCCGCCCAACGGCGCTAACCCCAGCGGTATCGCGGACTCCGAGGTCCTCATCCAGCCCGGCTCCGGGAACATCAAGGCCATCGCCAATGACCGGTCGTACGGCACCGGGAAGACCCAGACCCTCATCAACTACGCGGTGAACTCGCGGTACGACGGCGGGGCGGGGGTGCAGACGGGCTCCTCGTCCAAGCTCTTCACCCTGATCACGGCCCTGGAGCAGGGCGTGCCGTTCGGGTTCCCGCAGACCGTCCCGGCGGCCACGAACCTGACCGGGTTCACCAACTGCAAGGGGGAGCCGATCGTCACCCCCTGGCAGGTGATCAACGACTCGCCCTCGGAAAAGGGCGGGTTCAGCCTGTACAACGCGACCGCCCAGTCGGTGAACATCTACTTCGGCATGCTGGAACGCAAGGTCGGCCTGTGCAATGTGGTCAAGTTGGCCGCCTCGCTGGGCGTGACCCGGGCCGACGGCAGGTCGCTGCTGAAGTGGGATGGCAAGTACAGTCCGCCCGCCGATGACCTCCCGTCCTTCACCCTCGGCTCGGTCAACGTGTCCCCGATGAGCATGGCCGCGGCTTACGCGACCGTGGCTGCCCGCGGCGTGTACTGCACGCCGATCGCCGTGTCCAGGATCGTCAGCGACACCGGGGCCCACCTACCCATCCAGAAGCCGAACTGCCACCAGGCCATCCCCACCGGGGTCGCCGACGCGGCCAGCTACGTCCTGCAGAGCGTGCTGACCGTCGGGACCGCGGCAGGCCTGGGCATCGGACGGCCCGCGGCGGGCAAGACGGGCACCTCGGACAACTTCGACTTCGCCGCGTTCGGGGGGTACACCCCGACCCTGGCCGGTTACGTGTCCACGTTCAACCCGAAGGGACCGGTCAAGTTCCCCATGTCAGGCGTCCCAGGCTCCTGCTACCGGCTAGGTTGCCCTGGTGAGATGTTCGGCGCCGACGCGCCCGCGCACACCTGGCAGATGACGTTCCTGCACGCGAACCTGGGCAATCCGGCCGCCTTTGCCATGAGAGACATCCCCGGCGAGCTCTGGTCGATGGGCAGTGGCGTGAACAACCCGGCCCCGCCAAAGAAGCCCGGCAAGGGCGGCCACGGGCCCGGTCCCGGGAACGGGAACGGCCCAGGCGGCGGGGGCGGCAATGGCGGCGGGGGCGGCAACGGCGGCGGGGGCGGCAACGGCGGCGGGCCGCCCTCTCACTAGCTGCCTCCCGGAACCGGGGAGCGGGACCGGCTGAGGCCCGTTAGAGCGGATTTTGCGGGTTTGACTGGTGATCTGACTGGGATGACTAGTCCTGGCTAGCCAGCTGTCGGCGGACCTCGGCGGCGACCCGGCCGCCGTCCGCGCGCCCCGTGGTCTGCGGGGTGACCACCTTCATGACCTGGCCCATGGACTTCATGCCGCTGGCCCCCGTCTGCTGGATGCCGGCAGCCACGATCGCGGCGATCTCATCGTCGCCCAGCTGGGCCGGGAGGTAGCCGTCGAGCACCTCGCCCTCGGCTCGCTCCGCCGAGGCCTGCTCCGTCCGGCCGGCCGCGGCGAAGGCGTCCGCGGCCTCCCGCCGCCGCTTCGCCTCCCTGGTCAGTACCGTGACCACCTCATCGTCGCTGAGCTCGCGGGAGGTGCGGCCGGCGACCTCGGCCGTGGACACGGCGGTCAGGGCCATCCGCAGGGTGCGGGTCCGGACCTCGTCGCGGGCCTTCATCGAGGCGGTGAGATCGGCCCGCAGCCGGTCCTTGAGTGCTGCCATGGGTCCATCCTGCCCTGTCCGCGAGCGCGCCCGCTGCCCGCCCGGGCCGCGCGCCACGCTCAGGCTCGCAGCATCGATAACGAACACCACCGCCCAGCCCGGCCATCCACGTGCATTCAGCAGCGGACCGCGCACGGCGGGGGGCATGGCACGATAGTGAGATGCGATCACGAGCCCTCCAGGCCCTCGGGACCGCAGCCGTGCTGGGCGGGGCAGCCTTCGCGTACGGCTCGGTCGCCGAGCGGAACTGGTTCGCCCTGCGCCGCTGCGACGTTCCCGTGCTGCCCGCCGGAGCGGCGCCGCTGCGCGTGCTGCATATCTCCGACGCGCACCTGACTCCCGGCCGCCACCGGCTGATGTCCTGGGTCAGGTCGCTGGACGCGCTGGCGCCCGACCTGGTGGTCAACACCGGCGATTCCATCGCCAGCGCCCGCGCGGTCGAGCCTTTCCTGGACGCGCTCGGCCCGCTGCTGGACCGGCCCGGGGTGTTCGTGTACGGATCCAACGACCTGTACTCACCGGCCCCCAAGAACCCGCTGCGGTACCTGTGGCGCGACAGCAGCCACGAGCATCTGCGGCATATCCCCGACCTGCCCTGGGCGGAACTCGGGGAGGGGATGACCGCAGCCGGGTGGCTCGACGTGAACAACCACCGCGGCCGGATCAAGGCCCGTGACCTGGACATCGAGGTTGGCGGGGTGCACGACTCGCACACTAAGCGGGATCGTTACCGGGAAATCGCCGGGCCGGCGGATCCGGCCGCCGACCTCCGGCTGGGCGTGATGCACTCGCCGGAGCCGCGGGTGCTTGATCAGTTCACCGCGGACGGCTACGACCTGCTGCTGGCGGGCCACACTCACGGCGGCCAGCTGCGGATCCCGTTCTACGGTGCCCTGGTCACCAACTGCGGCATCGACCGGGAGCGGGTCAGCGGGCTGCACCGGTATCCGGCGGCTGGGCCAGACCTCGGGGAGCCTGACTCCCGGCCCTGGCTGCATGTGTCGGCCGGGCTGGGCACCTCACCCTGGGCCCCGGTCCGGTTCGCCTGCCGGCCGGAAGCCACGCTGCTCACGCTGGTGCCCCGGATCGGCTAGACTGCCGGAGGTTCCGGGGAATCGGCCGTCCCGGGGGGCCTCGGCCCCCGAACTGGCCGGCGGGGTGTGGCGCAGCTTGGCAGCGCGCTTCGTTCGGGACGAAGAGGCCGCCGGTTCAAATCCGGCCACCCCGACCAGATTTTCGCAGGTAAGAGCCCGGTTCTAAGACACTGGAACCGGGCTTCCTGATCGTTTGACCGTCATTTGAGGCTCCCCTGCCGGTTGCGTGGGTGGCTGGGCTGGGGCCGAGGGGCTGGATGGCGTGCTGAGCAGCGGAATCGGACTGGCCGGAGCTGCGGGCGGGGTGCTGCGTTCGGTGCCGGCTTGGGGCGAGGTGGTTTGCCAGTGCGGGGGCCTTTGCTTCCAGCCTGGACATGGTGCGCTGGGAACGGCTGGTGTCCAGGCCCTGCGGCCCCTTCGGGGTGGCCTGCGGCCAGCCTGGACACCAGCCGCCTCCCAGCGCCGGATAAGGCTGCCGGAAGCAAAAGGAAAAACGAGCGCAGCGGAGAATCGGTGGCCAGGCGGCACGCCGCTCCCGTCCGTAGTGTCTGAGGTGTCGAATCACAAGGCACCAGCGGAAAGGGAACGGCGTGCGCTCATCCAGGCTATGGGGAAAGCTGCTCGGCTGCGAAAACACCGTCATCGAGGACGTGGACTGGCAGGAGGAGGACAACGGGGATGACAGCGGGCCAGCGCTGCGGCTGGTCGTGCATGTGCGCCCGCATAAGCGGCTCGCGTCCCGGTGCGGTATCTGCGGGAAGAGACGGCCTCGGTATGACCAAGGGCAGGGCCGGCGCCGCTGGCGGGCCCTGGACCTGGGCGCCGTGCGCGCCTGCCTGGAGGCCGACGCGCCGCGGGTGTCATGCCCGGAGCACGGGGTGATCACCGCCGCGGTGCCCTGGGCGCGGCACGGCGCCGCGCACACCCGGTTCTTCGATGACCAGGTCGCCTGGCTGGCCGCAGCGTGCTCGAAGACCACCATCACGCAGCTGATGCGGATCTCCTGGCGCACGGCAGGTGTCATCATCGCCCGGGTGGCCGCCGAGGCGGAGGCGGCCTGCGACCGCTTCGCCGGCCTGCGGCGCATAGGGATCGACGAGATCGCCTATAAACGCGGCCACAAGTACCTGGTCATCGTGGTGAACCATGACACCGGGCTGCTGATCTGGGCCGCACCCGGCCGTGAGACCAAAACCGTGCACGCCTTCTCCGGCCAGCTCGGCGGGGAACGCTGCAAGCTGCTCACCCACCTGTCCGCCGACGGCGCGGACTGGATCGCCGGCCCGGCGGCCGCCCGCGCGCCGCAGGCAGTCCTGTGCGCCGACCCGTTCCACGTCGTCTCCTGGGCCACCGGTGCCCTCGATGAAGTCCGCCGCGAGGTCTGGCGCACCGCCCGCCAGGCCGGGGCCACCGACACGGTCAGGCATGGCAGCCGGAGGATCCGCATCTCCTCCGGCGACGCCAAGAGCCTCGCCCGCGCCCGCTACGCGCTGTGGAAAAACCCCGAGAACCTGACCGGCCGCCAGGAAGCCAAGCTCGCCTGGATCGAGAAAACCCATCCCTACCTCTGGCGCGCTTACCTGCTCAAAGAAGGGCTGCGGACCGCGTTCAAGCTCAAAGGAGAAGAAGGCAAGCACGCCCTGACCGCTGGCTGTCCTGGGCGGCCCGCTGCCGCATCCCCGAATTCACCGAACTGGCGAAAAAGATCCGCAGGCACCTGCCCAGCATCCACGCCACCTTGGACCACGGGCTCAGCAACGGCCTCATCGAATCGGTCAACACCAAAATCCGCGTCCTCACCAGGATTTCCTACGGATTCCACAAACCCGCCGCACTCATCGCCCTGGCCATGCTCGCCCTCGGCGGACTCAGGCCCGCCCTCCCAGGAAGATGATCACCTAGCCACCCACGTAACAAGCAGGAGGGCCTCATTTGACCGTGGGATTCAGCGGCAGATCGCGGTCGTGACCGGCACTGTAGATCCCTTCGCGTGATGTTGCGCGGCCCTGACGGCTCCGCTACGGCTATCGGACCGGGACTTGATAGACGAGCGCGTACCGCTCCACGGGGATGATGATGTCGGCTGTCTCCACCGGCCGCTCGGCGGTGTGGTAGACGCGCGCTATCGTCAGGACGATGCTTCCCGGCCGGATCTGCAGCCGGTCAGCCTCGGCGGCCAGCGCGGGGCGGCTGGTCACGGTCTCCTCCGCATGCGTGATGTGCTGGCCAACGACGGCCATCCGTTCCACGACCCCCTGCCCCGCGTGCGGTCCTTCCTCGGGAAACATGATCGGGGTGCCCTCGGTCAGGGCCAAGGACTCCCAGCTGGTGGAGAGCGTCACCGGCTCGCCGTCGGCCAGGAAGGTGTAGCGGGTGCGCATCCCTGGATCTCCGGCCGCGACCCCGAGCCGCTGAGCCACGGCGGACGTCATGGCGGCGCGCTCGCTGGAGCACTCCCAGGTCCCGCCCCGTCCCGCCGCGCCCATCTCCGCGCGGAACGGCGAGCCGCCTTTCCGGGCGGTGTACCAGGAGCGGGTGAGCCGCTGCTGTTCCGGACGGTGCCGCACGTAGGTGCCCGACCCTGACCTGGCCTCCACGAAGCCCTCAGCCGCCAGCAACCGGACAGCCTCCACCGCTACCCGGTCAGAGACCTCGTACTGGCGGGCGAGGTCGTGACGGCTCGGCAGCCGGGCACCTGGTGACAGGCTGCCGTCCACGATGGCCGCGCGCAGGTCGTCAGCGATCCGCTGGTAGGTAGGCGAAGGCACGCGCATAGCTTGACGAAGGTGAGTACTCAGGTGCAAGCTGAGTACTCAGCTTGGTGGCGTGCCGAAGGGGGAGAACATCAGGTGGAGACCTCCGTCACCTTCCCCGGCCTGGCTGCCATCGTCCCATCAGCGCGCCGGTTCGTGCGCGGCGTCCTGGCCGATTTACCTTGCGCCGATGACGTAGAACTCATCGCCTCCGAACTTGTCAGCAATGCGATCCGCCATACCCCTGCCGGTCACCCGGGCGGCGAGTTCACCGTAACCGTTCGCGCTGGACCCGACTGGGCGCGCATCGAGGTATCCGATACCGGCAGCGGCGAATGGCATCCTGGTCCGGATGGCGGCAGCCCGGACGACGAGTACGGGCGCGGGCTGGCCATCATCGCCGCCGTGGCCGACAAGTTCGGGCACACGGTGGATGCCAGCGGTCAGATCATCTGGGCAGAAGTCTGCTGGACGGCGGAGTAACGATCGGGGAAGCATGCGGTCTCACAGCAGGCAGGGCCTGGTGGCGACGCGGCCGCAGGGCTTCAGCCTGCCGGTACCTCCGGACACCGGTCGGCTGACAGGCCGGATGCAGCCCATTGAATCCTTATGAAACCGAGTGATTCTTAGTCATAATTTAGTACGCGCAATGACGGTTAATGCCGCTTACTGCTGTACGTTGTTAAATCCTTTCGCCTGGCGTAAGAGGTTGCGTAGAATGAAATTCTCGCCGCAGAAACAGCAAGATATATTTATCCCTTGGATATGTCTGGATCAGGCGTGATCCAGACATATCCAAGAGGCCTTCGGCGGGTGGCCTGAGACCGAGCGCGGTCCCCCATCTGGAGCATCGAGGTGGTCGGCCGTGACCGGCGGAGGCGGACGGCGGCGATCGCGGGAAACGGGCGCCCGTCGAAAGGTAATGGGAGGACGGGCAGGAGCAGTGGAGCTCCCCGATTCCAGTCGAGAATCCCAGAAACCACGACGTTGACTGTGACGAAGGCGAGGATCGCATCCGACGCCAAGAGACGTAGCTCGCGCGCGACCCGCCGGCGAGAGCCCCAGAGCCGCGTGAACATCCCAGCGATCCGGTGGCGGCGCTGTGCCAGGTGGACAATGACCAGGCCTGCGAAGGCCAGCCCCACGTCGGCATGGATGGCGTTGCGGATGTGCAGGAGTTGCAGGGTTCCGAGTGCCGCGGCGGCGAAGACCAGGAGGCCGAGGTGCACAAGCCAGCGAGACCTCAGACGCCACGCGGTCCGCGATCGCGCCCGTCGTTCGCCCGGGGAGCCAGCCGCCCTGCCCCGCGCGGCTCCTTGGTTCTCGGCCACCATAGATGTCTCCTCGCATTCTGGGCGCTCCAGTTGTCTGAGGTCTCCAGCCACACGGCCATCGCGAGCGATCAACTCATCGTCATCGCTTCTCTATTGCGTTCCGGCGGCAACGAGTTCACCAACGCAGGAAATTACGGGAACATCCGCCGCTGCATCCGCGCATTCGACCAAGGGCAGACCGGCATGAGCGAGCATTACGGCCTCTCTCGCCGGGCTCGACCCGCCGACGGTTGCCCTCACGATGCCGTCCGCAGTCACCGGAAACCGCTTGAGCGTACGCCCGCCCTCGCTGACCATGGCCCGCACACGAGAACGCATTTTGGCCTGATATGCACCGAGTGACCACCGGCACGGGACCGGCGTCGGCACTCATATCGGCGGGTAGGCGTGCGCGCCGGGGGTGGTGAACGGCCACTCTCTGTGAGCGCCGAAGGATCTTCGGGCCGCGCACCTCCAACTGCTCCCTCGATCGTCTCGCGCTCGCTCGACGGCATGAGAGCGCGCGCTCGCGTCTCGGCTTCCATCTTCCGGCGGCCACCAAGTCCTTGCCCCGGATTGACAGACTGGTGGCGTACGGTGCTGTGGCATGGCCAAGGCTGCGCGTGTCCTGGCGGCGCTGAAGAGAGATGGCTGGATGGAGACCAGGCGCTCGGGGTCTCACCGGGTGCTCGCTAAGGGGGACCAGCAACGTGTCTGGGCTTACCATGATGGCGTGGATCTCGGCGGCCCAGCGATGGCCAGGATCGCCCGAGACTATGGCTATACGGCCGCTGAACTGCGGAAACTTTAGGTGATCTGGCCATGAGTGCTTTGCGTGTTGAGCTGTTCTGGGACGACGAGGCCGGCAATTGGCACTACCGCGTGCCAGCCCTGCACATCAACGGCGGGGGCACGCCGACCCGCGAAGGCGCCGAACACGAGTGCCTGTCCGCCATCGCGTTCGCGCTTGAGGGCGATCCGCGAGATTACGACCCTGCGGCCGAGACGGTCACCCTAGACGTCAGCGTCGCGCCAGCAGCCTGAATTCATCTACGTGCACCTTTGACGACTGACGCCCTGTTCTCGGCATGCATGTGCGGAAGACTAGACCACTTGGACAGAGGCGATCTAACCATCTAGTACGGAGCCATCTGCGAGGTCATGCTCGTGCCGCCGCGGAACGATCGCGGATCCTGGTGAAAGGATCCAGCGTCGAGTCGTCAGCATCTGGGAGCGTGTGCAAATACTTCTCGGTGGTGGCGATGGACGCATGGCCGAGGCGCTCCTTTACGGCCTGCAGGTCCGCACCGCCAGCTAGAAGCCATGAGGCATGCGCGTGCCGCAAGTCATGCGGGCATACGACGGTCACCCCAGCCTCGCCGAGTGCCGGTCGCCAGATCTGATTGCGGAACCAGTCGCGCGGGATGTGACCATCGGTGTCGCGGACTCGTGGCGCGCGCGGATCATCCTTCCCGACCGCTCGCCGCCGCGCCCGGTACTGAGCGAAGGCACTCCTGCAATGCGCGCACCGGCAACTTCCGGCCGTGTACGCACTCAGCGTTCCATGCCGATAGGTCCGCCCACCGGCATTCGGCGAGGTGCGGCCCAAGGGGTCCGGGTCAGGCAGCATAGTCAGCACCGGTCCCGGAGTCGGCATGGTGAAGACGAGGTGATCGTCGGCCAATCGGCGATCACGAGCGTATGCCCGGAGCTTGCCAGCGATCTGGCTGGTCAGCTTGATCCGGCGGTACTCACCGTCCTTCGGGTAGTTCTTGACGAGGAACCGGCCGCCGTCTGGGTGGAACTTCGCGTTCACTTCCACCACTGCCCGGCTGACTGTCAGCATTCGGGTCGCGAGGTCGATGTCGCTCATCCGCAGCTCGGTGAGCTCGCCTCAGCGCAGGCCGGTCTCGATCTTCGTCTCGGCAAGCAGCCGCAACATGTCGTCCGGCAACGCCTCAAGACCACGTCCTAACTGCTCCGGGGTAATGATTGTGCGCGGCTTCTGCGGCACGGTTCGCGTCTTCACACCCTTATATGGGTGGATGAACACGACCTGGTCGTTCAGGGCGGTCGTGAATATCGCGCTCCGCAGGACCTTGTTGTACCGGATCGTCACGGGCGTGGCACCGGCGTCCTTCACGGCCGCCACCCAGGTACGGACGTGCTCGGGCAGGATGTCGATCATCCGCATGGGTCCGAACTCTGGCATCAGGTGCTTGTGGATGGAGTAGGTGTAACTCTGCCGGGTGGTCGCCTCGATCTCGTGAGTCGGCAGCCAGATCTTCTCCACGTAATCCTGGAACGTCTGCCTGCCGCGGCCCGGATCGCCGAGTCGGCCCTCGGCGACCTTGGCCTGGGCCCGCTGCCACGCCTTGTCCGCATCCTTCTTGTTCGTGAAGGTACCGGCCGAGCGCTCACGATCCCTGATGTCGCAGTAGTACGCCGTGTAGCGCGGCCGGCCATCCTTCCCGAGCCGCTTGGCGCCGGCGAAGCCGTAGCCCTCTGGGTAGATGGTGGCCTCGTATCTCCCGATTAAAATCTTGGACATTAGATCTCCCTCTGCCAGGTTGGTTGGCTGTGTGCCTGGCGTGCCCTGGTCCGCGTTTGAGGCGTACCACCGGTTTCGTGGTGGCCAGGGCTGTGGATGGTCATCCCTTCTCTTCGTGCCGGTCGAGGTATTCCTCGACCGCCTTCCTGATGACCCACGAAACGTCACGGTCCTGAGTAGCGGCATATCTGGCCAGCCGTTCCTTGAAGTCGGCGGCCACCCTGACGGGCGGGAGCGTCGTATCGCGCATGTAGAACAAAGTAGCACGGCGTTCTACATCTGGGTTAGCGCGTCTCGTTCTGGCTCACGGTTTCGAGGGATGCGATGAACTCGGCCAGGTGCTGGTTGGTGATCCTGCGCAGCTTGCCGATCTTGATGCTGCGGAGCTGGCCGGCCCGCGGCAGGTAGTACACCTTGTCGCGGCCGACGTGCAGCATCTCCGCTACCTGCTCGACTGTGTACGCTTCCACGTCCCTGGCCTCTCTCCCTCGTCGTTTGTGCTGTTCTCCTGGGTTCGCAGGTCTGCTGGTTTGCGCCCGGGAGGCCCTGCGGTGGTGTCAGCGAGTGGGGCCCCGGGGCCGGGACGGACCTGGCCTGCGCCGGGGCGACGGCGCGGTTGGGTGCCAGCCGGACGCGCGCGGCGCGGCCCAGGGCGGGACCGGGAAGCTCTCGGCGGCCAGCCGCGCGGACCTGGCGGCCCGGGGGTCCGTGCGCCGGCTGCGACTCCTGGCCTCGGCGTGCAGGTGTTCGGCTGCCCGCCGGGCGGCGACGGCCTGGGCGGTGAGCCGCTGTGCCTGGCGTAGCTCGACGACGGCCTCAGCCAGGGCCGCCAGCCGAACGATCAGGTCGGCCTGGGCGGCAGTGGGGTTGACCAGCGCGGCCCGGGAAAGCAGCCGGGCGGCCTGGCGCAGGTTATTGCCTGGCGGAGTGGGCCGGGAAATCCGCGCGTAGGGAATCCGGGCCGCGCGGGCGTAGCTGTCGGCGGCCTGGCGCACGACCCGGCTGCCCAGGACGGCGGCCGCCGAGTGCAGCGTGTCGGAGGCTGCCCAGGCCGCGTCGGTAACCGAACCGAGGTCGCCAACCGCAGCGGCCGCACGGATCTGATCGCGGGCATTCTGGGCAGCCCGGGCGGCATGCCGCCAGATCGCATTGCGCTCGGCCGCGGTGAGGTCCACCCCGCGGAGCGTTCCGGCGCGGCCGATTCCCCAGCGACATACTCCACCCCGTTACCAGATGACCACATCGTCGGCCTCGCGGCCGTGGTGCGGGCGCACGGCAACCGCTGGGAGGTCGGCCAGGAGCCTGACACTGGGGTCTGGTTCGCCATCGAACGCCCTACCCCAACCGCATTGCACGTTGTCGTTGATCACACTCTGGCTGGCCTTGCCGCCAAGCTCGACGCCGAGGGCACCAACTCATGAACATCGAAGCCATCCCCTGCACCCAGCCAGGGTGCGTAGACCTGCGCGACGTCCGCTACCCAGACGATGACGTCCTGCATCTGACCGCCGCCGAGTGGACCGAGTTCCTCGAGGCAGTGCAGCGTGGGGACTTCGGCAAGTTGATCAGGCCGGATGGGACCACCTGAGAACCATCGTCGGTAGGTACACACTGGTCGATGTTGTGCCCTAACAGGCAACCACCGCCAGCGCGATCACGTTCAGCGACGACCCGCCCAAACGAGCGCAGGCCCAACAGGTCTAGTGTTGCGGATGCTTCGTTTATTGCGGATAATGCGACGAGGAGGAGGTTGCGACGATGACAAGCAAACCAATCGCCTCGATTGACCCGGGAGATGTAGACACCGAGGTCGCAGGCCGGGCCGCACGGTGCATCAGCGACTATCTCAGTAGCCACCCGGGAGAGGATCTGATCGAGGTCCTTGGAGAGGTCGGCGCCGACGATGCACTCGTGATTCCGCGTCCGACCGTGGTCATGCTTGCCCAGGTGCTCAGCCTGCTGGAGTCGGGCCACGGCGTCCAGATCATCCCGAAAGATGCCGAACTCACTACCCAGCAGGCAGCCGACGTATTGAATGTGTCCCGGCCCTATCTCATCGGCCTGCTCGAATCTGGACAGATCCCCTTCCGCAAAGTCGGCCGCCATCGACGGATAACCTTCGAGGCGCTCATGGAGTACAAGCGGCAAGACGACTTGAAGCGGCGGGCTGCCGCCGACGATCTGGCTGATCTGAGCCAAGAGCTGGGCCTGTACTGACCATGCCCTTCATCGCGGTGTATGACGCCGACGTCCTCTACCCCAACACCCTGCGAGATTTGCTGATCCGTATCGCCCAGCTTCCGCACTTGGTGCAGGCGAAGTGGACCGAGAAGATCCTGGATGAGGTAACCGACAACTTGCGGAAGAACATGCCGGACATCACGGCCGAGAAGACCGACCGCTTGCGTCAGCTGATGAACACAGCGGTGCGCGACTGCCTCGTGTCCGGTTACGAGCCTCTCATCGCAGCCCTGGATCTTCCCGACCCTAACGACCGTCATGCCCTGGCCGCCGCGATCAGGGCGAAAGCCCAGATCATCGTCACCAAGAATCTGCGGGACTTTCCGGCGAAGCGACTGGCTCCTTGGGATCTCAAGGCGAAGTCCTCGGACAGCTTTGTCCGCGACCAGATAGATATCGACCGGCAAGCTGTCTGGGCATGCCTCCAGCAGATCGTGGACTCCCGCACCAAGCACCCCGTGACGATTGATGATGTGCTCGACGAACTGCAACGAGACGGCCTCGTAGGCTCAGTCACCGTCCTTCGGATGAGCTGAGATAGCCGTTGCTGGCCTATGATCTGGCCACGGGTCGATGATCAACGGCAACGCTCATTCTTACGGCTGCCGTTACCGGCCGCCCAGCTCAGGAGCACAAAGATATCCGAGACCGTATGCACACGCAGGGCCGCCGTCGGTCCCCCGCCCAGCAGTTTCCAGGAAGCGCTGCCACGGCTGCCGTCACGGTGTGTTACTGGCTCTACCCATTCGGCGGACGCCGAGTCCGCGCAGGTCGCCGATTTAGTACGCCTCAAGGCTGGGCCGGCCAACAGTGAGTTCCGTTCGCAGAATGACCGGCTCTGCACTCGTGACAGTCAGCGGGTTTCGGCGGGGGGCTGCCGGCGCTGGCGATAGGCGGCGGCGCGCGCCTTGCCACCGCAGGCGTTGCTGGAACACCAGCGGCGGCGGCCGGGGCGGCTGAGGTCCGGGAACAGCAGGCCGCATTCGGGGCTGGCGCACTCGCGCAGCCGCCGGGCGTCTGCGGTGGTGAACAGGCCGATGGCGTCACGGGCCACCGCGCTCAGGGCGCTGGCCGCCGGATCCGGCCTGGCCGCGGCGAGCAGCACCACGCCCCGGTCCATGCGGGGCACCGGCGGTGGCGCCCCCGCTGCCCGGTTGATGATCTCCTCGTCGGCGCCGGCCGGCGGCTGTCCGCCGAGGAGCGCCTTGGCGGTGCGGTAGACCGCTTCGCGCACTGTCCGCGCTTCCGCCAGGTCCGGTCCGGTCACCGGGACGGGAACGCTGGTCACGGAGGCCTCGGCATACCAGCGGGTGAGGTGGCCCGGGGTGAGCAGCCGTTCGAAGCCGCGGCGCCACCGCTCGCCGACGGTCGCGCAGAACGCCAGGCTCAACCGCCCGGACCGGAAGATAAACCGCAGTTCCTCCGCCGACGGCTCGCGGTCGGGGATTGCCGGAAGCCTCACGTCACGAGTATGACTAGTGACGTGAGGCCCGAAACACGGCAGATCCAGGAGTTCCTGCTCGACCACGGAGCCGGCCAGCTGCCCCACCCCGGCGGAAGCCTGTATGAGCATCTGGTCCGCGTCACCGCGTTGCTCGCGGAATGGGGAGCTGGCGAGGACCTGCAGGTGGCCGGACTGTGCCATGCCTGCTATGGCACGGCCGGTTACCCTCACCCGCTGCTCGGGCCAGATGAGCGCCCCGTCCTCAGCGCGATCGCCGGCGCCCGGGCTGAGTCACTGGTCTACCTCTACGGCAGCTGCGACCGGGCGGCCGTGCACCCAGCCCTCACGGAGCCCGGACCGGTGCCGTTCCAGGACCGGTTCACCGGCCGCACGCATCTGCCGCCAGAGCCGGATATCCGCGCCTTCACCGAGCTGACGGCCGCTAACGAGCTTGATGTGATCCGGCACAGCCCGACTATGGCCGCCCGGCATGGCGCGGCGCTACGCCAGTTCTTCGCCGGCACCAGGCAGCGGCTCACCGGTGCTGCCTGGCAGGCCTGGAGCCAGCAGCCCGGCCCGACCTCAGCGGACCGATAGTGGCTGGAGAGCAGATGACACCTGTCGCCATCACCGGCCTGGACCACCTGGTCCTGACCGTCACCGACCTCGACCAGACCGCTGGCTTCTACCAGCGGGTGCTGGGCATGCGCCCGGTCACCTTCGGCGCCGGGCGCCGCGCCCTGGAATTCGGCACCAGCAAGATCAACCTGCATCAGGCCGGGCAGGAGATCACCCCGCACGCCGCCCGGCCCACGCGGGGCAGCGCGGACCTGTGCCTGATCACCACGGCCCCTCCCGCAGCAGTCCTCGCCCATCTCGATGCCCAGCATGTGCCCGTCGAGGACGGCCCGGAACCGCGCACCGGCGCCCGGGGCCCGATCACCAGCATCTACATCCGCGACCCCGACGGGAACCTCATCGAGATCGCCAGCTACCCTGCGGGCCCGACCGTAGCGCAGGCCAGCTAGGCCATGGCCCGCACCGACTACAGGGACGCCGTGGCGGCGGCCTTCCAGGCCTCCCGCTAGCTGCCTCCGGACGCGCTCAGCGAATGGCGCGCCGCGATCTCCCGTCACCTGGCTCCCCGGCCGGGCATGCGGGTCCTCGACCTCGGCGCGGGCACCGGCACCTGGGCCGCCGCCCTGGCCAGCTGGTACGGCACCAACGTCGTAGCTGTCGAGCCCTCTCCCACCATGCGTGCCCGCTCCCGCTGGCGGGGCATGCTCGCCGGGCATGCCACCGCGCTGCCGCTGGCCGCCGCGACCATGGACGGCGCCTGGCTGTCCACCGTCGTCCACCACCTGCCCGATCTCCCCGCCGCGGCCCGCGAGCTCCGCCGGGTACTGCGGCCCGGCGCTCCGGTGCTCATCCGCAGCGCATTCCCCGGCCGTCACCACGGCATCGGGCTGTTCCGCTACTGGCCCGAGGCCATCGCAGCCCTGGACACCTTCCCCAGCGTTACCTGTGTGCGCACGGCCTTCGCCGCAGCAGGCTTCAGCTACGTGGCCCTGCAACCAGTCCGCCAGTTGACCGCCCCCTCCCTTGCCGCCATCGCCGCCACCGCGCAGCGTGAGGCGCACACCCCGCTCATGCTCATCACCGACGATGCCTACCAAGCAGGCCTGGCCAGGCTCCGCGCAGCCGCCGCCACCCAGCCAGGCCCGGTCATCGACACCCTCGACCTGCTCGTCCTACGAGCCGGCCGGGGGCCAGCTCCCCGATGACTGTCGGCACGAGGTGCGGCGCAAGGTTAGGCACCCGAAGGCGAGCGGGATGCTCGGGAAGCTTTGTCGAAGCGTCCTCGCAGAGACCAGCCGCTACATCTCGAAACAGCGAGGTCGGTAACACCGCGATCTGTCATCGCAATTCTTCGCGGAGAGCCAGCACAAGTAGGTCGTTGCTGTCGCGGCCGGTCTCCAGGAGTTCGGTGATGGTCAAGGCCGTCATCGCCTGGTTACGGTCGAAGAACCGCGGCCAGTGGCTGACTTCCCACCAGCCGCCGGCGCGCTCCCTGGCGGTCGCGACAATCTGGCCGTCGATCTCCAGGGACATGAAGCCATCGCCGATCTTGATTGGCACGGGGACCCCTCCCGCCCGGGAGGGGTCGCGGGAGCCAGGATGGGAGCCAACGGGCTCACTCACTGGCAGACGACCGCAGACCCCTCTAGAGCGTTTCTGCTGGTGAGAGTCTCCCCGTTCGAATCTGGCCGACCTAAATCGTCCTGCTTGGGTTGCTTCGGGACGAAGAGGCCGCCGGTTCAAATCCGGCCACCCCGACCAGAAGGTCTTAGCAGGTCACCAGGGATTTCGGAGCATCGCCCCGGAGTCCCTTTTCGGCCGCCCGTCCCACCCAGGACCGGCATGGTCGCTCGACGAGCCAGGAGAGCCTATGCCACGAAGTGCCCCGGTCAGCGAACCATCAAGCGACGCCCTGATCCGCCTCGTCCCCGGGTAGCGAGGCGATGGCGGTGGCCGTATTGTCCGGCCTGGTCAGCAGGTCGCGGGCGTGGCGGATCTGGCTGGCGGTCATGGCTTGCGCCCGGCCGTGGCGTGCGCCGCGGGCTGTGGCTAGCTGGGGGCGAGTATGGCTGTGATGAGGTTTTGCTTCATCCAGTGGTGGAATTCCTGGAGCTGGTAGCCGAGGCGGTGGACGAGAAGGTCGTAGCTTTCGGGGCTCGCGATCGTCCATGCCGTGTCGACGGCGCTTTTGATGGTGAGCCCCTCGGCTAGCGCGCTGACGGGAATGTCGCCGAGCACCCGGGAGATGAGCCGGTGACGCAGCAGCTGGAGTTCGTTCCAGTCCGCGGCGATCTCGGGATCGACGGCTGATGCGTCCCGGTACAGGCTCCATCCGGTTGCGGCGCGTTCCGCGATCTCGGTGACGAGGGCCGCTAGTTCGGCAAGCCGCTCGCCGGGTGACAAGCCCGCGAAGCGCCGGGCGGCATCTTCCGGCGAGCCGGGTCATCTGGCGGGATCTCGCCCAGGTCGAGGACTATGCCGGGGCGCCTGGGGACACAGTCGTGGCTGTAGAGGTACTCCGCGTCGGACCCAAGGTGTTGCCCGGCGGGGGAACGATCTATCAGCAGCCAATCCCGGCCGCTGACTGAGAGCGGACGCCCCTGCTCCGGACCAGGCATGCAGCGTCCACTCCCCGGAGCCAGCCCGGCCGCCACAACTGGGAGCGAATCAGGGACTCTTACGGCCACGCCCGGACCATCCGACCGCCTCCCACCAAAGGTCGCAGCAGGTCGAATGCCAACCGGAACCCGTCCGACGGTAAAGCGTAGGTCAATGGATACTTGCCCGGACGGGGGGTAGTGGGGCGATATGTCCGAGCCAGCCGGGAAGTCCCGCTTCAGTGAGATCTACGATGAGCAGTACCGTGAGATCTCCGCGAGCAAGACAAGCCGTGCCTTCAGATGGATCAGGCCAATTGGCTTCCTAGTTGTTGCTGTCCTAGCGGTCGTCCTCGGGCGCAGGGGCCACGAAATTCTCTCCATCATCCTCGGCGCGGCGACGGTAATACTCTTCTTGGTCTTGATCGTGGTGATGCGCAGGCAACGGTCACGCGGATAGCTCGAAGAGGTGCCTACCGAGTGCCAATCGATCGTGCCATAGTTACTGCAGGCCACGCCTGCTGGACTGGACCGTACCCGCTTCGGTGGACACCCGGCTTAGCTGCCCGATTCGTCGGGAGAGCAAGAAATGGGTTCGACACGCCGCTCATATACGCCGGAGTACAAGGCGCAATCGGTAGCTTTCGTCCTTGACGGTGGCCGCCCGGTTGCCGAGGTCGCCCGCAATATCGGCGTCCACGAGATGACTCTTGGCAAGTGGGTGAAGGTGGCACGAGATGCCGCGGAATCCGGGAAGTCCCCGGATGCGCCGCTGGGTGAGTCCGAGCGGGCCGAGCTAGCACGGCTGCGCGCTGAGTCCCGGGATGACAAGTCCACAATCGCTGAGCCGCGGATGCAGGTGGAGTTCGCAAAAAAAGTAGCGACCTGGTTCGCGAAAGGCAGTCAGTGAGATTCGCTGCCATCGCGGACTGGGCTGATTCGGGCGATTACCCGGTGTCATTCATGTGCGCCTGGCTCGGGGTCTCGCGTTCCGGCTATTATGCGTGGCGAGGTGCGGAGCCGTCCCAGCGGTCAAAAGACGACTCGGCGCTGGTCGCGGTTATGAGGAAAATCTATGAGGACGCGCGGGGCAATCCGGGGGTGCGCCGGATGCGCGCGGGCCTGGCGGCTCTGGGGCACCTGGTGTCACACAAGCGCGCGCACCGGCTGATGCAGGCCGCCGGCCTGCGCGGACGCCACCCGAGGGCCTGGAAGCGGACTACCATCGGCGGGGACAAGCCGGTGCCCGCCCCCGACCTGATCGGCCGGGACTTCACCGCTGGCCGCCCCGATGAGAAATGGTGCGGCGACATCACGTACGTGAAAACGTGGGACGGATGGGCTTACCTCGCGACCGTCATCGACCTGCACTCACGCAAGCTCATTGGCTGGGCCATCGCCGATCATATGCGGACCAGCCTGGTCACGGCGGCCCTCGATATGGCCATCTCCACCCGGAAACCACCCCCGGGAGTCGTCTTTCATTCCGACCGCGGCTGCCAATATCAATGCCGCTTAGTTAAGGCTAAGCGACGATCGGGTGCCGGATTTCTAGTACCGGGTCGTGCGCATGACCTGTCTGGCCAGCCTGTTTCACCGGGAAAGTGCGTCCTTTGTACTTCTTGATGACGCGGGGGTAGGTCCGTTTGCGGCGGCCTTTATTCACTCTTTCGAGGATCTCCCGGATCGCCATGGTCCTGGCGGCGGTGAGTCGTCCGGGGGGAAAATGCCGCCTGGTCGGTGACCTGGCGGCGGACGACGTTGATACTTCGGATGAAGGACAGCCTGTCGGGATCTAGCCCGGCCGATTCTGCGGCCTCGGCCATCAGCGCGCGTATGGCGTAGTGGGCCAGCAGTAGGCCCCACATCTCCTGGCGGACGAGTTCGGGGGACTTGGAGCGGAGCCCACTGCCGGGCTCGAGCATCTGGGTCTCGATCTCTTTCAGGGCTATCTCGTATTCCCAGCGCTGCTGGTAGGCCGCAGCCAGTTCGGCGGCGGTCAGGTCATCGGGGTCGAGGATCGTGGTGATCAGCCGGAAGACTTCTGGTTCCTTGCTGGCTGCAGCCGCGGTGACGGTGTACTCGATAACGCGTACTGGGATGTGGGTGGCGCGCCTGGGATCCCCGGCGGCGGACAGGGGAATCTGGAACCCGCTGCTGCGGGTGCCCCTGGAACTGATAACGGAGATGTATGACCCGTCTGGCAGGACTTCGCTGGCCGGCAGCTTAATGTGGGAGGCGATCCGGAACAGCAGGTCAGCGCCGGAGGCGAGAAATCCGGCCCACAACTCAAAGCTGAAGAATCCCCGGTCAGCGATCACCAGCATTCCCGGCTCCAGCGACGGTGCCAGCTTTTCGGCGATCTCCCGTTCACCGACGCTGACCGTGCCGATTTCAGCGGCCACCACGGCATGCGTCCCGCATTCCCCGAGGCCGATGACCTGGATCTGCGGGAACGGGCGCCTGGTCAGCCCGCCAGGACGGCCGAACCCCTCGATATTGGCCGGGGTGTCGGGCACGTCCAGTTTCACCCCGTCAATCGCCATGAGCCGGCGCGCCCCAAGCCAGGCGCCCGGTGTTCCCGCCACGGCCAGCGGCTCCGCCACCTGCTCGAACAGCATCTTCAGCGGCGCCTCTCCCAGCCGCTCCCGTGCCTGGGAGATGGCTCCGGTGGTCGGCACTGCCCATTCTTTCTGCCAGGCGCGCACGTACTGCAGCCCGCCGGTCAGCCGCCGCATCACCTCTTCATAGCCATCCTGGAATATCGCCATGGCCATCACGAAATACACGACGACATGAGCCGGAAGCAGGCGTGACCGCTTCTGCCTGTGGCCCGTCTCCGCGAGGACCTCGTCCACCAGGTCTCTCGGTACCATGCGGGTCAGTACCCCGATCCCTATACGGTCGGTAAGCCGTCCGCCTCCTGAAACCGCATCATCCACGACGCAGAAGGTAGTACGTCAAGAACGAGAAGGAAAGAACATCCGGTAATTGAGCAGATAATCCACAGAACCCGGGCGTGTCGCCCTGTGGATATGTGAATACCGCCGTCTTCTATCCTTAACTAAGCGGCATTGCTGCCAATATACATCTTCGGTGTTCGACGAGTACTGCACCGAGAATAACATCAGGAGGTCTCTGGGAAGGACGGGAATCTGCTACGACAATGCCGTATCGGAATCGTTCTTCGCGACGTACAAGAAAGAGCTGATCCACACCCGCCGTGGCCCTCGCTGGCGAACTTGGAGAAGGAGACGTCTGACTGGATCAGCAACTACTACAATCCGCTGCGGAGGCATTCGACGCTCGGGTACTTGACACCTGAGGAATACGAACTAGGATATAGGCAACTCAGTCAATTGGCAGCCTAATTCGGTGTCCAAAAAAGCGGGAACGCTCCAGGACATCGGACTTAAGCTGGCTGGATTTTGAACCGCATGCGGACACTTAACGCTGCCAAATTTTGCGCATCGTTGGACGGTGCCCCCTAACGGGGGGAAGGCTCCTTGGAGCGCTGGAAGCGGCGAACGCCGGACATGACAGTGCTCACCTGCCGTGAGTTGTTCACGAGGATCAGCTACGCGGATCCGGCAGCCCCACAGATAAGCCAGCCGGCCAAGCGACCGGACGTACTCCCCAGTCATCCTGGAAACCGCCATGACGGCCATGGTGCCAGCTACCCAAGGATCTCCCCCTTGACCCTGCCCTTGGGTCATGCACCAGGATCAGGCCCGTGGAGGACGATCCCAGGACCGGGCTCATCCCGATCGGTGAGTTCGCGCGGCGGACACGCCTGACGCACAAAGCGCTGCGGCTGTATGACCGCACCGGCTTGCTCCGGCCGGTGCTGACCGACGCGGGCAGTGGTTACCGCCGCTACGAGGTCACCCAGGTCCGCACCGGGCAGCTGGTCAGCCTGCTCCGCGGCGCCGGCCTGGGGCTGGCCGAGGTGGAACGTGTGCTGCGGGATCTCGACGCCGGCGCTGATCAGGCCGTGGACCGGCTGGATGCGCTGCTGCGTGACCTCGAACAACGGCACGGGCCACCGCACGCTGCTGATCCGCCACATCCAGGCCACCCTGAGAGAAGGAGGCGATCCCATGTTCCGCATCGAGACCCGCCACGTCCCAGCCCAGCGGGTCATGTCCATCCAGCGCCGGCTGCATGCGCCGGAGACCGACGGCTTCGTGCGCGAGGCCAAGCGGGCCTTCGCCCAGCACCTCGCCGGGGCTGAACCGGCCGGGCCCATCACACTCATCTTCCACGGCGTCGTGAGCGAGGACAGCGACGGCCCGCTGGAGGCGGTGCTCGGCTGCCCTGGCCACGTAGAGCCAACCGACGTGATCGGCATCCGGACCGAGCCCGAACACGACGAGGCGTACACGACCATCACAAAAGCCCAGTGGGCCTACCCCGCCATTCTGGCCGCGTACGACGCGGTCGCCTGCTCGCCCGAGGTCGCCACCCGGGCCGGGAGCCGGTTGCCGTGCCGCGAGGTCTACCTCGCCGAGCCGGAGGCGCTGGGCGCGGACCAGGCCGTCTGTGACGTGGCGTTTCCGCTCGCCGGCCAGTAACCGGCCGGTCAGTAACTGAGAGCATCCGCTGCGAGATGCCAGCCGGGGCGAGGTGAAGGTCCTCGGCCTGAACGCCGCCCTCCTCGCCCTGGCTGGCGCCGAGATCTGGCTCGCGACCGTCTGGCTGTAGAGCGCAGCGCCCCTGGTCAGCCCAGCAGCCGGGCCCGGCAGGCGAGCTGGAGGGCCAGCCGCTGGTCCGGGTCATCGAAGTCCACGTCCAGCAGTTCGGTAATGCCCCGGATCCGGTTGGCGACGGCGTTGCGGTGCAGGTGCAGGCGCTGCGCGGTCTTGATGATGGATCCCTGCTCGTCGAGGTAGGCCGCGAGCGTCCTGATCGCCGTGTCGGCCCGGGACTGGCCCAGCTTCTCCAGCGGCGCGAGCTGGTCCCGTACCGAGGCCCGGGCCGTGTCCGAGGCGTACCACTCCATGAGCATCCGCTGCACCCCGACCACATCGTGCGCGGTCACGCCGGACGGCTTACGCGCGGCCCGGGCGGCGAGCAGCGCGGCCCGGGCTTCGGCCGCCGACGCGCGAAGCCCGGTCGGCCCCTCGTGGGCCGCCCCCACCCCGGCCCGGAACGGCAGCGAGGGCAGTCGGTCCCGCAGCGCCTGCAGCGCACGGGCGGCGGCCCGCGCGGCCTGCGTCCCAGCCTGCGGTCCCGGATCGGACCTGGTCATCTTGATCAGCACCAGGGCCCGGGCCACCCGGGACAGATGCCAGGTACCGCCGGCCGCCGCGGCCGCCTGCAAGGCGATCTGGCCTGCCGTCTCCAGCAGCTCGAACCGGCGCACCTCGTCCTGGCTGGCGGAATCCGGGCCATGGGATCCCGGTCCCTCGGCGGATCCGTCCGGGCCGGGGCCCTCGAGGTCGTCGGCCTCGATCCGGACCACGACATGCCAGCCGCCCAGCGAGACGTTCAGCTGCCGGGCCCGGTCGAGCAGATCGTCGTTGATCGCAGACTCCGACATCAGCAGCTCGGCCAGCAGCTCACTGCGGGACCGGACCGGAACCTCACGGGCCCGCCGGGCCAGGTCGAGAAGGCGCCCGGCAGCAGCGGCGGCGCTGTGCAGGACCAGCCGGGCGGCGATGGCGAGGTCACCCTGGACGTCGGGCGCGACCAGGTGGCCGATCGGCGCCTCGCCCACCACGACCGGCACGCTGACCTCACCCGCGAGGCCGCCCTCCAGGGCCCGCGCGGGAGCCCCGGGCCCGGTGTGAAGGACGCCCCGATCCAGGTGCAGCTGGCCGTTGCCCCGGTCATCGTGACCAGGGTCATCCGGGCGGAATTCGACGGGCGTGCCGAGCGCCACGCTGACCGCGGCCCGCAGATCGTCGAGGCCCGCCCCAGCAACCTCGGCGGAGAGCACCGCGTTCAGCCCTTCCTCGGCCCGGCCCAGGGCGCTCTCGGCGCCGCCGCCGATCTCCCGGCTGATCGCCTGTACCAGGCCGGCCAGCTCGGCCGCGGCGGGTATCGAGATCAGCGCGATGTCGGCCCGCCCGGCAATGTCCATCGCCGTCACGGTGGGCTGCCACTGCTCCGCGGAGAACGCCGCCACCGCGCTCACCCCGTTGGCCGAGGCCCAGCGCAGGCCCATGTCCAGCCGGTAGTCCGACAGTTCCGCCGACGCCGCCCGGGACAGCACGACCAGGCTGCCTGCCGGGGCATCATCCAGGTCGGCGAAGCGTTCGGCCAGCCGGACCAGGGCTACCTGGCGGTCACCGCCCGCGCGGCTGACCCGCCACAACCCGGCCAGGGGTGAGCTGGCCAGCACCTCATCGACGGTACGCACATGACGCACTTTATGCGGAGCGCACACTTCCGTCACGATCACGGTGCACTATGCCCATTCCGGAGCCGTTGCCCGGCTGTCACCATGGCTTTTGCATCGGGGATTCTGCGTCGGCCACACCAGGCACGCGCGTCATCCCGGTGCCCAGGGAGCCGAGCCAATGGAGACGGAAGCTACCACCGATCTAATGACTGCTGGCACCGAGGACCCCGACTGGTGGGCCTACTCGAGCGAGTTCCCGCGTTGGCACGTGTGGCGCGGGATCGCCGGCCTGCTCTACGCCCGGCGGCTCATGTCGAGCCCGCCCCGTGTGGTCCGCGGTCATAACCCTGTGGAACTGCGCGATCTGATCAGGCAGAACGAACTGCAGCTAGCCGATCGGTGGAAATAGTCCCGGTGTGACCGTACATCGGGAACTATGATACTTAGCGCGCCTGTATATGCCCCTGCCTGGGGACAATGGCCTCCCTGTGAAGAGAGCCTGTGAAGAGACTCCTCGACCCTGTCGCGCTGCACGCTTTAGCGCGCGGCTGTGCGGTGCTGGGCGCGGGAGGCGGCGGTGATACCTATCTCACCCTGCTCCAGGCCCTGCAGGCTACCGAGGATTTCGGCCCGGCCGCCCTGGTCGACGTGGACGAACTGCCTGATGACGCCCTGATCATGCCCTGCGGCAGCATCGGCGCCCCCACGGTCAGCATGGAGAAGATCGAGAACGGCGACGAAGGCGAGCGCCTCCGCGACCATTTGCAGTACCTGACCGGGCGCCGGGTGGCGGCCCTGATGGCGGGCGAGATCGGCGGCGGGAACGGCGTGCTCCCCGTCTCCTGGGCGGCGCGGATGGGGCTTCCCCTGGTCAACGCGGACGGAATGGGACGTGCCTTCCCAGAGGTCCCGCAGGTCACCATGCAGCTGGCCGGGATCTCGCCGAGCCCGGCGGTGATGACCGACGAACGCGGCAACCTGGTCATCTTCCAGGCCATCTCGGGGCACTGGATGGAGCGCCTGGAACGGGCGGCCGCCGTGGAATTCGGCGGGGCCGCCTCGTCAACCGAGTTCTCACTCACCGCCGCCCAGGCGCGGACGGCCACGGTCCGGAACTCGGTGTCGCTGGCGATCCGGATCGGTGAGGCCGCCATCAAGGCGGCCGTCAGCCCGATCGCCGCGCTGGTCGAGGAGGTCGGCGCGTTCCGGCTGGTAACCGGGAAGGTCTCGGACGTGGAACGGCACACCACGAGTGGCTTCGTGCGCGGCTCGGTGGTGATCGAAGGACTCGGTGAGGACGCGGGCCGACTCATCCGGCTGGAGCTGCAGAACGAGAACCTGGTGGCGCTGGAACGCGGCCACGTGCTGGCCTCGGTGCCGGATCTGATCTCGGTGCTGGACGTGGAGACGGCCGATGCGATCGCGACGGAACGGATCAAGTACGGCCAGCGGGTCGTGGTGATCGCCTTCGCCTGTGACCCGGTGTGGCGGACCGAGCGGGGCATCTCGATCACCGGCCCGCGCGCCTTCGGCTACGACTTTGACTACCTGCCCGTGGAGGAGCTCGCCGGTGCCCGCTCCTGACTTGCGCCTCGGCATCGACGTGGGCGGCACCAATACCGACGCGGTGATCATGGACGGCGCGGACCGCGTGATCGCCAAGGCCAAGGTGCCGGGCACCCCGGACATCACCGGCGGGATCACCGCGGCGATCGACACCGTGCTCTGCACCCCGGAGGCGGACCGGCAGCGGATCACCCACGTCATGCTGGGCACCACGCACGCGACGAACGCCGTGCTGGAACGCAGGAAGCTGCGCCGGATCGCGGTGATCCGGATCGGCGGCCCGGCCACGCTCAGCATCCGGCCAATGTTCGGCTGGCCGCCGGACCTCACCCGCGCCATCTCGGCCGGGGCGGTGATCGTGGGCGGCGGCATCGAATTCGACGGGCAGGACCTGGCCCCGCTGGACACCGACGCCATCGCCCGGTTCCTGGGCCAGGTCGCGGGCACCGCCGACGGCGTGGCCATCACCAGCGTTTTCGCCCCGGTCTCGCCGCGGCACGAGGTGGCCGCCGCCGAGATCGTCCAGCGTGAGCTGGGCGGCGTCCACGTCTCGCTCAGCCACGAGATCGGCTCGCTGGGCTTGCTGGAACGGGAAAACGCCACGATCCTGAACGGGGCGCTGGCCGGGGTGGCCCGGGACGTGGCCATCGCCATGCACGACTCGCTGGCCGCGCACCAGTTGCGGCCGACCACGTTCTTCGCGCAGAACGACGGCACGCTGATGGGTCTCGATCAGGCCCTGCGTTACCCGGTTCTCACCATCGGCAGCGGCCCGGCCAACAGCGTCCGCGGCGCGGCCTTCCTCACCGGGACCGGCGACTCGCTGGTTGCCGACGTGGGCGGGACATCCACCGACGTGGGCGTGCTGGTCAACGGATTCCCGCGAGAGTCCTCGCAGGGAGTCGAGATCGGCGGCATCCGCACCAACTTCCGGATGCCCGACCTGGTCACCATCGCCCTCGGCGGCGGCACCGTGGTCACGGCCAGGGACCCCGGCGTGCGGGTCGGCCCGCGCAGCGTCGGCTACCTGCTGCCGCAGGAAGCGCTCGTGTTCGGCGGGGCGACACCCACGCTGACCGACGCGGCGGTCGCGGCCGGGCGGGCGCTGCTCGGTGACCCGGGCCGGGCCCGCCGCCACCGGGAGATGCTCGGCACCGCCCTGGCCCGGGCGGACGTGATGCTGGCCGACGCGATCGACCGGATGAAGACCTCCCGGGAAGACTGCGTGCTGGTCGCGGTGGGCGGCGGCAGCATCCTGATCCCGGACCGGATACCAGGCGTCAGCGAGGTCATCCGGCCTGACCATTTCGACACGGCCAATGCGGTGGGCGCCGCGATCGCGTCGGTCAGCGGACAGGTGGACCGGATCTTCCACGTGGGAGCGGGTGGCAGGCAGGCCGCGCTCGACGAAGCGTGCGACGAAGCCCGCGAGCGCGCCGTGGCGGCCGGCGCGGACCCAGCGACGGTACGCATTGTCGAGCGTGAGGAGATCCCGCTGGCTTACCTCACCTCCCCAGCGATCCGGATCCGGGCCAAAGCAGCCGGGGCCCTCGGCGGCCTGCCGGATCATCCGGTTCAGGCGCAGCTGGCCAGCCGGGCTACACCCACAGCTCTCTAACGACCGGGCGCCAGAACCCCCAACACGACGACGAGGATCACGGAGGAAGGCATGAAGCCCCACCGCGCTGGGCTGCTGGCATCGGGCTCCGCACTACTGGTGCTGCTGACCGCCTGTGGCGGTTCAGCCCACCCGGCGAGCCAGCAGCAGGCCAGCAACCAGGTGTTCACCTACGACACCAACACCCCGGTGATGGTCAACGGCTGGGACCCCGCGACCGAGTACTCCGACGGCATCATCGCGATGAGCAACGTGTACGAGACGCTCACCCGCTATGACACCGCCACGCACACCATCAAGCCGCTGCTCGCGACCAGCTGGTCAACCTCGGCGAACGGCCTGACCTGGACCTTCCACCTCCGGCAGGGGGTGCACTTCCACACCGGCCGGCTGATGACCGCGCACGCCGCGGCGGCGGCCATCCTCCGGACGGAGAAGCTGGGCGGGGGGGCCGGGTACGTCTGGGACGCGGTGAAGAGCATCAGCACGCCCAGTACCTACACGATGGTCTTCCACCTGAAGTACCCGTCGCCGCTGGACCTCGAGGCCTCGGCCTCCTATTCGGCCTACATCTATGACACCCAGGCCGCGGGCGGGGGGTCGTCGGCCGCGCTGACCAAGTGGTTCAACACGCCGCATGACGCGGGCACCGGCCCGTACACCCTGGCGACCTGGAACAAGGGCCAGGAGTTCGAGGTGGTGCTTAAGGCCTTCCCCGGCTACTGGGGTGGCTGGAAGGGCCCGCACTACAAGAAGGTGGTGTACCGGGTCGTGCCTCAGGACACCACCGCCGCCCAGCTGCTGCGCGCCGGGCAGGTTGACTTCGTGGAGCAGATCAGCCCGGCGATATGGAAGTCGTTCCAGGGCCAGACGGGCATCCGGACGGTGAGCATCCCGTCCTTCCAGAACCTGCTGGCCCAGCTCAACGCGCACACGCTGAGCCTGCCCGTGCGCCAGGCGATCTCCTACGGGATCAACTACCCGGGGATCGTCGCGGCGCTGCAGGGCGCGGCGGTCACGCCCAGCGGCCTGGTCCCGGCCGGCCTGCCGGGTCACTCCACCGACCTGCCGAACTATCACTATGACCCGGCCAAGGCGGACCAGCTGCTGAAGACGGCCGGGTACGGGCCGGGCCAGAAGCCGCTGAACCTGACCCTGACCTACACCCAGGGCGACTCCAACGAGCAAGTCGTGGCGACGCTGCTGAAGTCCAGCCTGGCCAAGCTGAACATCAACCTCACCACGCAGTCACTGGCCTGGCCGACCCAGTGGGCGAAGGCGAAGTCGGGCCCGGGTCACCAGGGCATCTTCCTCGAGTACTGGTGGCCGGACTACGCCGACCCGTACACCTGGTTCAGCAACCTGCTGGAGACGGAGAAGTCGCCGTACTTCAACCTCTCCTACTACTCCAACGCGGCGCTGGACAAGCAGATCAACAAGGTGGAGCCGCTGCTGGCGACCGACCGGGCCGCCGGTGAGCAGCTGTACCAGACCATGCAGACCGAGGTCCTGCAGCAGGCGCCGCTGGACGTGCTCTACAACATGAACTACCAGTACGCGATGAGCACGTCCTTCACCGGCTTCCAGCCCGACCCGGCCTACGCGAACGTCGTCTTCACCTACAACCTCAGGCCGACTGGCAGTTGACCGCTTATGTGGCGCGCCGGGTCGCCCTGGCCGCGCTGGTGGTCGCGGGCGTCATCATCGCGACGTTCGTAATCGCCCGTGTGGTCCCGGGAGACCCGGCCTCCACCTGGGCCGGCCCGCACGCATCCGCGGCCCAGGTCGCGGCGGCCCGGCGGTTCCTCGGCCTGGATAGGCCGCCGCTGACCCAGCTGCTCTCCTACTTCGGCGGCATCCTGTCCGGCAACTGGGGCCTGTCCATCCACACCCACCAGCCGGTCCTGTCCGACATCGGCACCGCCGCCCCGGCCTCACTCGAGCTGGTCACCGCGGCACTGATCATCGCGCTGGCGGTGGCGGTGCCGCTCGGGCTGGTGGCGGCCCGCTGGCCAGGCGGCCTGGTCAACCAGGCCATCCGGGCCGTCTCGATCCTGGGCGTGTCGATGCCGATCTTCTGGATGGCACTCATCCTCCAGCTGGTCTTCAGCCAGCGGCTGCACGTGCTGCCCGCGGCCGGTGAGTACTCTCCCGGCCTGCTGTTCAGCCACCCGCTCACCCGGTGGACCGGATTCAGCCTGATCGACGCGACGATCAGCGGTAACTGGCCGATGCTCGGCAGCATCGGCGTCCACCTCGTGCTGCCCGCCCTGGTCGTCGCCGCCTACCCGGCCGGGCTCATCGCCCGGATGGTCCGGGCCCAGGTCCTGGACACGGTCAGCGAGACCCACATCCAGATGATCCGTGCGCTCGGCTTCAGCGAGCGCGCCGTATACAGCCGGTTCGCCATGAAGCTCGCCTGGAATCCGGTGGCTGCGGCGGTGGCCCTGGTCTTCGGCTACTCCCTGGTGAACACGTTCCTGGTCGAGGCGATCTTCGACTGGCCCGGGCTCGGCAGCTACACGGCCGCCTCGATCGCCACTCTGGACACGCCCGCCATCCTGGGCGTGACCCTGTTCGTCGCGCTGGTCTACGTGGCGGCCAACCTGGCGGTGGATATCATCCAGGCCGCCCTGGACCCGCGGATCCGGCTGCGTTGATCGAGGCACCGTCACCCGCCGCCATCCCGGCCCCGGTCCTGCCGCGGGGCCAGGCCCTGCGGCGCGGCCTGCGCGCGAACCCGCTGCTGGTGGCGGGGGGCCTGACGGTCGTGCTGATCGTCGTGGTGGCCGTGTTCGCCCCGCTGCTCGCGCCGTTCCCCGCTGACGCCGGCTCGGCCACTCATCCGTTCTTCGTGCTGCGCCCGCCCTCGGCGCAGCACTGGTTCGGCACCGACCAGGTCGGCCGGGACGTGCTCTCCCGGGTCATCTACGGGGCCCGGATCTCCCCGCTGGTCGCGGTCATCGTGCTGGTGATCGCGTGTGTCATCGGGATCCCGCTCGGGATCGTGGCCGGCTACTTCGGCGGCTGGGTCGATGAGGTGATCATGCGGGTGACCGATGTCTTCCTGGCCTTCCCGTCGCTGCTGCTGGCGCTGGCCCTGGCCGCGGTCCTGCCCACCAGCCTGACCAGCCTGACGATCGCGATCGCCGTCACCTGGTGGCCCTGGTACACCCGGCTGATCCGGGGCCAGGCGGCCTCGGTGGCGGGCCGCCCCTACATCGACAGCTGCCGGGCGCTCGGCATCCCGGCCTGGCGGATCATCACCCGGCACGTCCTGCCCAACTCGGTCACCCCGCTCATCGTCCAGGTGTCGCTGGATGTGGGCGGGGTGATCCTTACCGCCTCGGCCCTGTCCTTCCTGGGCCTCGGCGCCCAGGATCCCACCCCGGACTGGGGCCTGATGGTTTCCGAGGGGCAGACCTACTTCACCACGGACTGGTGGGTGGTGACGTTCCCCGGGATCGCGATCCTGGTCACTGCGTTCGCCTTCAACCTGCTCGGGGACGGGCTCCGTGACCTGCTGGACCCGAAGCGGAGCCTGCTGCCATGAGGCCGGCTCCGATTGAGCCTGCTCCCACGGGGCCTGCGGCCACGAGGCTGGCGATCAGCGACCTCGAGGTCCGGTTCGGCGACCGGCCCGTCGTGCGGATCGACGAGTTCACGCTCGGCGAGGCCGAGATCGCCGGGCTGGCCGGGGAGAGCGGCTCAGGCAAGTCCATGACCACGCTGGCCATCCTCGGCCTCGCGCACACCGTAGGCGCCACGGTCAGCGGCAGCATCCGCCTAGACGGCACCGAGCTGACCACCCGGTCCCAGCGGGAGCTGCGGGAGCTGCGCGGCAGGCAGATCGCGGCGATCTTCCAGAGCCCGGCCATGGCGTTCAGCCCGGTGTTCAAGGTCGGCCAGGTGGTGCTGGGCGCGCTCCGGCTGCACGGGATGAGCAAGGCGGAGGCCACGGAGGCGGCCACCCGGGCCATGCGGGAGGTGCTGCTCGCCCCCGATCTGCTGGACCGTTATCCTGCTCAGCTGTCCGGCGGGCAGCTGCAGCGGGTCGCGATCGCGCTCGCGCTGGCCCTGCGGGCCCGGGTGCTGCTGGCCGACGAGCCGACCAGCGCGCTGGACGTGACGGTTCAGGCAGAGGTGCTGGAACTGCTCCGGGTCCTGCGCGAGCGCGAGGGGATGTCAGTGCTGCTGATCAGCCACGACCTCGCGGTAGTGGCCGAGTTGTGTGACCGGGTGGCCATCATGCAGGCCGGCCGGATCGTCGAGCAGGGCCCCGCGGCCCAGGTCCTGTCGGCCCCGCAGCATCAATACACCGCCGACCTGCTGGCCGCGGTGCCCCGCATCACGGCCGCGGATGGAACCCCCTCGGACGGAACGTCCGCGCACGGCCGGGCCGGGAACGGGACCCCCGCGGATGACCCCGCCGGGAACGGGACTGCCCCGAATCACCCAGCCGGGAACGGGACCGCCGGATGAGCCCGCCGCAGGAGAGCCCGATGCCGGAGGGCCCGATGCCGGAGGGCCCGATGCCGGAGGGCCCGATGCTGGAGGGCCCGATGCTGGAGGTTAGGGACCTGTCGGTCCGTTTCGGGCCGGTCCAGGCAGTTGACGGGGTGAGCCTGGAACTGGCCGCCGGGCCGTTCGGCCTCGGCCTGGTCGGGGAGAGCGGATCAGGCAAGACCACGATCGGCCGGGCCGTGCTCCGGCTGGCCCGGATCAGCGGGGGCCAGATCCGGTTCGAAGGCGCTGACCTCGCCGCCCTGCGCGGCCGGGCCCTGCAGGACTACCGCCGCGCTGCGCAGATCGTGTTCCAGGACCCGGACAACAGCCTCGATCCCCGGATGAGGGTCGGCACCTCGATCCGGGAGGCGCTGGGCGCCCACCGGGTGGTGCCGCGCCGCCAGTCGGCCCGGCGAGCCGGGGACCTGCTGGCCGAGGTGGGCCTGGACCGGGACTTCGCCTCCCGGTACCCGCATCAGCTGTCCGGCGGGCAGCGCCAGCGCGTCGCGATCGCCCGCGCGCTCAGCGTGCAGCCGAGGCTGCTGGTGCTGGACGAGCCGACCAGCGCCCTGGACGTGCGGGCGCAGGCGATGGTGCTCAGCCTGATCGCCCGGCTGCGTGCCGAGCGGCAGCTGTCCTATCTGCTCATCACGCACAACTTCGCGATCGTGAGTGAGTTGTGCGAACAGACCGCCGTGCTCTACCTGGGGCGGATCGCGGAGAGCGGCCCGACCCGGGAACTGCTGCAGGCCCCCGCCCATCCGTACACTCAGGCGCTACGCTCCGCGGTGCCGGAGATCGACTGGACCGCGCGGCGAACCCGGGTCATCCTGCCCGGCGAACCGCCCGATGCGGCCAATCCGCCCCCCGGATGCGTCTTCCATCCCCGCTGCCCGCTGGCTGTCGGCCGGTGCCGTACCGAGGTCCCGCTGCTGCGTCCGGCCGGCCCGGGCCGCCTGGTGGCCTGCCATCGCGCCGAGGAGGTGCTGGCCGGCGCGGTCATCGGCAGCCAGCCCGCGGCGGGCTTACGCCGGCGGTTATCGGGAGCCAGCCCGCCGCGGGGCTTACCCGGCGGGCTCACCAGCGCGCGGGCGGCCAGGTGCTAAAGTGCTGGCCGTACCGCACCGGTAGCGGCCCGTCCTCTCCGCCTGTCCTGACTGGATCGAGGGGCCTGCTATGCCCACCATCGAGGTACGCCCATTCCGCCGCCCGGACCGGGATCAGCTGGCCGCGCTGGTCAACGCGCACGCCGCGGCGGTCGTGCCCGGGGCCGGGGTCTCGGTCGCCGCCGTGCTCAGCCATCTGGAGCGGCAGCCCAGTGAGACCATCGTCAACCCGTGGGTGGCCGAGCGGGCCACTCTGGTCGCCGAGCAGGATCACGCCGTGGTCGCCGCCGCCCACCTGCTGCGCTACTTCGCCGACGAGCGCGCCGGGACCTCCTACCGGGGGTACGAGGACATCCACTGGCTGCTGTTCTGGCCCGAGGCACCGGCCGGGAACCGTACTGGACTGACGCCACCGAGGCCGCGGAGATGCTCATCGCCGCCTGCATCCGCCAGCTAGAGGACTGGGGTGCGACCCGCCAGGACGCTGGCGGAGATCTGCCGGTCCACGGCGTGTTCGGTGTGCCCGGGCAGTGGCCGCACATCCGCGAGCTGTATCAGCGGGCCGGGTTCGTGCCCGGGGACACCGAAGTGGTGTATCTGGCCCCGGTGGACGACCTTCCCCGCCCGGGGCCGCCTCCCCTGACCGGGCTGGCCGCCCGCCGGTCCGTCGGGATGAACGGCACCCGCCTGTCGGCCGTCCTGGACGGGCAGGTCATTGGGTATATCGAGGTCGAGGTCTTCGAAGACGGGGAGCGGCAGTCCCGCCGCGGCGGGTGGGCCGACGTGGGCAACCTCTACGTGGCCGGGGACTACCGGCGACGCGGGGTCGCGACCTGGCTGCTGGGGCAGGCGGCCGGCTGGCTGCGGCTGGCCCAGGTCACCCGGCTGCTGGAATACGCCTCGCCGGAGAGCGGTGCCTCGCTGGAGAGCGGCCCGGATGGCTGGGACGACGCCGGATACCAGAATTTCCTGGCCGCATCGCACTTCACCGAGCTGACCCGGACCACGCGCGGCTGGACCCGGAACCCGGCGAGTCCCGGACGCTGAGGCGGCCGCCGGGAATTGTCGGCGGCGCGCCGTAGCCTCCGGGTATGACCGTGTTCGCGCTGACCATGAGCCACGGCCCTGAGTGGGACGCCAGGCGCGGGATCCGCGACCAGCACGCGTGGGACGAGCACGCGGCGTTCATGGACGGGCTGGTGGATGACGGCTTCGTGATCCTCGGTGGGCCGCTCGGCGACGGGGAGCACGCGCTGCTCATGGTCGAGGCCGGGGATGAGCAGGAGGTCGCGGCGCGGATGGGCGGGGACTCCTGGGCCCCGCTGGGCCTGCTCCGCATCGCCGCGCTGGAACGCTGGGACATCTGGCTGGACAGCCGGGCGGGATGAGCACCGGAATCCTCGCGATGCTGCTTATCGATTCCGGTCAGCCCGATGGCGGGAACCGGCCGATTACCACAGCAGCGCGATTACTAATCATTACGCGTAGATCGTGCCCGCGACCACCATCGATGGCGGGTAAGCATTCCCGTATGATGGCGTAACCGGGTCCAGCGGCGCTGATCCTTTAAGGTGCGGTCTGCGATCCGGCCCCGGCGTTTCCGGCCCCGGCACTGCTCACCATGACGCGGACCCACCCACTGACCAGGTCTCTTCCCGGCCTTAGGCGGGCATCAGCGCGGCCACGGGGCGGGTGGGCGGCATGGTTCTCGTTGCGGCGAATTTAGGTTTTGATTGGGGTTTCTACCGTTAACCACCGATATTGGGGTACTTTTAGCCGGGCTCGCCTAGATCGCCCATTGCCTGGATTTCGCGCTGGCTAGATGGAAGAGTCGGCCTATGCGGACGATCTTTGACGGGCTGGTCGAGGAGTTCCGGGCCTGGCATTTGTTCGAGCAGCAGGACGGGAACTCCCCGCAACGCGAACTTGCCGGGGCTCCCGGCCTGGACCTGCGCGGCTACGGCGGCTCCCCGGGTCCTGACGACGGCGCACCCGAACTTGAGGCGCCGGAATTCGGCGGAATTGAGTACGGTCACGCCGGATACTACGACCGGGCCCCGCGGTACGGCTGGGACCTGGACCCGGTGGCGCGGCAGCCCGACGGCTGGCGCTAACCGCAGCCCGCGTTAACGGCGGACGGCGGATCAGCCGGGGGTCGTAGAGGTACCAGCCTTCCCGGCCGCCCACGGCCGGGCTGGCGTACCAGCGGATCCCGACACACCACCGGTTATGCCGGTCTTTGCGCTGCCCGATCACCTGGGCCCAGGCCCACGTGCCGTCACGGAGCAGGATCTCCGCCTCACTGTCCTCGGGGATCGTCGAGCCGGGCACGGCATCGGCCGGCATGGCCCGTTCCAGCGCCGGCTCCCGCGATGGATCAGCAAACACGCAGGTCATAGTGCCCGTGACCGGTCATCCGCAACCGGGAACCGGCCAGCCGACGGCGTGGCCGGGGACTAATCAGGCCAGTTGCCCCAGGCGTACAGTCGAAATGTGCACGACGCCGGGAATGACCGCCCGCCCGGGCCGGGGCTGATCGTCCGCGCGACCCGCCTCCGGCCGCGCGGCCACGTTCAGGTGTGGCTGTTCGGGGCGGGGTACGGCCTCATCTTCTTCCTGGTCATGACCGTACGTGATGAGCCGCTGCTGGGCCTGGCCGCCTGGGCCATCGCGATGTTCGGGTACGGCTTGGCGCACTCCTTCCGGCTGGGCCGCAGCAGGCACTCCAGGATCATGGCCGAGTGGGTCGCCAGCGAATCCAGGCCGCCGCCGGGCCACTGAGCGCGGGAGGCGCCAGTCCGGCGGCTAGGTTTCGACGGGGTGCGGGCGCAGCAGCACCACCACCAGGACGCCGGCCGCAGCCGCGGCGGGGATGACCACGGTCACCGGGACGTACTGCCCGGCGATGCCCCACAACCCGAACCCGGCACCCTGGATGAACATGAGCCCGGCGCTGGACAGGGCGAGGGCGCGGCCGCGCAGTTCCCCCGGGGCGGCGTCGATCAGCAGCCCGTCCAGCCCCGCCCCCCAGGCGCTGCCCAGGCCGCAGATCACCAGCAGGACCAGCGCCAGGGCCAGGCCCGGGCTGGCCGCGAACCCGGCCAGCGGCACGAAGGTCAGCAGCCCCGCCGGGACGACGAGGCGTCGCTGCCAGCGGACCCGCAGCAGTCGCGCGGCGATCAGGTCAGCCACCACCGTGCCCACCGGGATCCCCATGAGCAGGAAGCCGGTCACCCGGGCCGGCTCCCCGATGTGGCTGGCGTACGGGGCGGCAAGCGCCTCGGGGGCGACGGCGCAGGCGGGCACCAGCCAGCCGAACAGCAGGATGCGGCGGACCCGCCGGTGGGCCAGCACGCTGCGGATCCCGCGCAGCGAGTCCCCGGTCATCGACCCGGCCCCGGCCCGCAACCCGGGTCGCCGGGACATGCCCCACCGCAACAGCACCGCCGAGCCCGCGAACGAGGCCGCGTCGAAGCCCAGCGCCCCGCGCGGGGAGACCACGGCGAGCAGCAGGCCCCCCGCGCCGAACCCCACGATCTGCGCCGACTGGGCGACCATGCGCATCATCGACCGGCCGAGGATATATGCCGGGCCAGGCGGCAGCACCTCCGGCAGCACCGCGGAGCGCACCCCCTGGTAGACCGGCGCGAGCAGCCCGTTCGCAAAGATCAGCCCGAGCAGCGCGGCGACCGGCATCCCGGGAATCACCATCGCCCCCACCAGCACCATGCTGAGCACATCACCCGTGACCAGGGCTCCCCGGGCGGGCAGCCGGTCTGCGGCCGCGCCGAGCAGCGTCCCGCCCAGCAGGTAGGGCAGGAAGGACAGCGCCATGACCGAGGCTGCCAGCGCCGCGGAGCGGGTCTGCTCGTAGACCAGCACGGTGAGCGCGACCTCGGCCGCGACGTTGCCGAGCATGGACACGATGCTGGCCAGGAACAGGGCCCGGAACTCGCCCCGGCCGAGCACGTCCAGGTAACGGGCCCGGTCGGGACCGGGACGGGGGCCGGGGCCGGGGCTGGGGTGGTGGCCGGAGGCCGCCGGGCTCACCGGGGCGGGAAAAGTCACAGACTGAGACTGGCCGGCGGCTACCATTGAGACCAGAGATTCGGTAGTCGCCGAATCTCGCGTTGGCGGGGACGGTGCCATGAGCCTGAGCCTGGTGTTCGGCCGGGACGACCCGGCGCGGACCCGGTTCGTGGTGTCGCCGCTGTGGGAGACGATGCACGCCATCCGGGTCACCGTCGAGCCGCAGCGGCATCAGTACCACCTGCCGTGGCTTGAGGCGGTGCGGGCCGAGGTGGAGCGGCTGGATCTGCGCCCGCTGCTGATGCTGAGCCCGCAGCGCGGGTGGACCCCGGACTTCCTCAGTCCGGTCCCGGACCGGCCGGTCGCCGACGTCCCGGCCGAGCTGGCCCGGGTCCGGGCGACTCCGCCGGAGCAGGTGGCGCACGAGGTGCGGCGGTCGCTGACCGAACGTTCCGGCGCCCCGGTAGCGCCCGGCGCCTGGCAGCTGCTGGATGATCCGGCCGCCACCCGGGATCTGGTCGCCGATCTTCTCGAGCAGTCCTGGGAGCTGCTGGTCGCGCCGCACTGGCCGCGGCTGCGCGACTTCCTGGACACGGACGTGGCCTTCCGCATCCAGACCCTGGCCGACTACGGGCTGGAACGGGTCCTCGCCGACCTGCACCCGCGGGCGCGCTGGACCGGCCGGGCCCTCGTCATCCAGGGGTTCGGTCAAAGCCGTTGCCTGCTGAACGGGCCGGCCTGCTGCTCATGCCCAGCGTGTTCCTGTGGCCGAGCCTGGCCCCGGTCACCGACCCGCCGGCCCGCCCCGCGCTGGCTTACCCGGCCCGGGGCATCGCGGAACTGTGGCAGCCAGCCCGGACCCCGCAGTCGGACGCGCTGGCCCGGCTGCTCGGCCGGACCCGGGCCGCGCTGCTGGAGTCACTGGCTGAGCCCGCCTCGACCCACACCCTGGCCCGGCGGCACGAACTCGCCGCGAGCACCGTATCCGAGCACCTCTCCGCGTTGCGCGACGCCGGGCTGGTGACCAGCAGGCGCCAGCGGCATGCGGTTATGTACCAGCAGACCCGGCTGGGGACGGCGCTGGCTTCCGGGGGCTGATCAGCAGTGACTGGGCTCCCACGCCGAGCCGCCCGCCGGAGTCGGAGAGGACGGACGTGGCCAGGCCCGCCCCGCCAGCGGAGATCGCGGTCTGCGCATCCAGGCAGACCCACTCGCCGGCCGCTTCCCGGTGCAGGTGCACGGTGAGTTCGGGGTTGATGAAGAGCCATTTGGCGATGTCGAGCTCACCGGACAGGCCGTTGCCGCTGTCCGCGACCGCGAGCACCCGCTCCAGCGGGCCGGTCTCCTCATCGGGGACGAGCGGGTAGCGCAGCCGGGTCCAGACCGTGGCTGGCCCCTGCTCACCGAACCGGCCGCGGACCGGCCGCCACTCGACGGCGGACAGGTACCCGTCGATCCAGCCCCCCGGGGGCAGCCCGATGGTGTGGTCGGGGAGGGCGGGCGGGGGGTCGCCATGGCGGGGGACGCTTTCGCTGGTGGTGCGCAGCACCCGCCAGGCGCTCGCCCGCGCCACATCCCGGCCGCCCACGCTGGCCACGGCCTCCAGGAACTCAACGCTGCGGCCCGGGCGGACCAGGCGGGCCCGCACGTCCAGGTCGCCAACCGGGATGGCACCGAGGATCTCGCAGGTGAACCGGGTCACGATCATGTCGTCGCGGGGCACGCAACGCTGGATGGCCCGGCCCAGCAGCGCGCTGGGCGGGCCCCCATGCTGGGCTCGCTCGTCCCAGGGGCCGGTGGTGTGCGGGGTCGCCCGCCAGGTGCCGTTCCGCACCGGAACGTAGAAGGTATCGGCCACCTGCCGCATGTTACCCACCAGTCCCCGCGTCCCGGGCGCGCGGCCCGCCCACCGGATCAGGGGGCCGGATCAGGGGGCCGACTCGACGATGACCTTCAGGCCGGCCCGCCGGGCCGCGTGGCCGAACGCCGCCGCCGCGTCCTCCAGCCGGTAGCGGTCGGTGACCAGCGACGTGAGATCGACCTTCTTGCCGGCGGCCAGGGCGATAGCCCGGGGATACACCTCGTTCATCCGGCGCACCATGGCGATAGTCAGCCCCTTGCGACGGGCCATGGCGGCGCGAAACGTGGTCGTGTCGTCGTCGGGGATGCCGCCCAGCACGACCCGGCCGCCAGCCCAGGTGGCCGCCATGGCCAGCTGCACCGCCTCGCTGCTGCCCGCGATCTCGAAGGCCACCGCGGCGCCCTCACCGACCATCGCCCGCAAGGCGCCGGGATCGGCGGCCTCGGCCGGATCCGCCACGGCCACTCCCAGGGCGGCGGCGGCCGCCCGGCGGTGCGGCAGCGGCTCGAACACGGTCACCGGGCCCGCACCTGACACCTGGAGCAACTGCACGAGCAGCAACCCGATCGGGCCGGCCCCGACCACCACGACCGGCGCGCCCAGGTGCACATGGCCGAGATCGAGCGCGTGGATAGCCACGCCCAGGGGTTCCAGCACGGCGCCATCCGCGTCGCTCACCTCATCCGGCAGCGGATACAGCAGCTCGTCTGGCCAGGTCATGAACTCCCGCATGGCCCCGTCCTGTTTCCCGTGCCCGGCGAACCGGATGTGCAGGCACAGGTTGCGGTACCCCTCGCGGCATGGCCGGCAGGTCCCGTCCGGGATGGCCGGGTCGATGGCCACCCGCTGACCACGCCGGGGGCCGTGCGCGATCACCCCGGCCGCCTCGTGGCCCAGCACCAGCGGGTGATCAAGGGCCGCGTCGCCGATCCCGCCCTGATCCCACCAGTGCAGGTCCGAGCCGCAGATGCCGACCGCCGTGACCCGGACCAGGCTTTCTCCTGGCCCGGGTGCCGGCACTGGCTCGTCGGCCAGGCGCAGATCCGCGACCGCGTGCAGCCGGGCCACCTTCATCTGGTTCTCCGTCTCCGTCGGCATACGGGTGCTCTCCCCCGCGGCCCGAGGTTACTGCGCGGGAGGGGACGGCGCTAAGCCGGAGGCCAGACGCCGCCGCGCGGAAGTCAGCGCCGCGGAGCGGAAGTCAGCGGCCCGGGCCGGGCAGTTCCCTGGGGGCGCCGGGCAGTTCCCGGGAGCCGCCGGGCAGCTGCCGGGAGCCATCGGGCAGCTGCCGGGTCCCGCCCAGGGACTGCCGCTGCTCCCGGCCTGAGCTGGACAGCAGCAACCCGGTCGGCTGCGAGGCGGTGATGACCGGGCTGGATCGCGGCGTGTCCTGCCCCCAGGTGGTCCCCGAACCCAGGCTGAGCGCCATGGCGGGGCACATCTCCACCGCCTGCTGCGCCTCGCGCTCCAGCCAGAACGGCACCGGCATGTCCAGGAACGCCGGATAGCCCTGGCTGTCGAGCTGGACCATCTCCGGCGCGATCTTGGCGCAGAGCCCATGCCCGTCGCAGCGCGCCCAGTCCACCTTCAGCCGCACCTCCGACTCTTCCGGCCCCAGCGGCAGGATCCCGCGGGTCTTGCGGCCACACGAGCCACGGAACAGGTGGGTGGTGAGGTCGTCGCTGAACACGTCCAGCGCGGAGAGCACGAACCGGGACACCCCGTCCGGGTGGGAGCAGGCCCCGCGGCCGCGGACCACCGCCGCGGTGCGGCGCGCCGTGTCCAGGGTGTCCATGCCGCCCGAGCCATCGGCCAGCGCGCTCATCGAGCGGGCCAGGCCCGGCAAGCCCAGCTTGCACGGTCCGCATTGCCCGGACGATTCTTTAGCCAGATAACGAACCACGCGGGCCACTTCGCCGAGCGGGCAGGTACCGCCCAGCGGCATGACGATGCCGGCCCCGAGGGTGCCCCCCGCCGCGTCCAGGCCAGCCCGGGAGACCGGCACGTCATCGGCGAGCTCGGCGGGGAGCCACATCCCGTGGTAGCCGCCGACCAGCACGCCATCGAAAGCGGTCGCCTCGCAGATGTCCAGCACCACGCCCAGCGGGATCCCGGCGGGGACCTCCACCACGGCCGGGCGGCCCGCCGAGCCACCGACGGTCAGCAGTACGGTGCCCGGCTCGTCCGGGGTGCCGTCCGAGGCATAGCCTTCCTGGCCGAGCATGGCGAGGACGGAGAGCTGCGCAAACGTCTCGGCGTTGGACAGCAGCGTGGGCAGGCCGTCCACCCCGCTCTCCGCGGCCCGCCGCTTCTTGCCCGGCGGGAGCGCGATCTTGCCATTCACCGCGTTGGTCAGGGCGCCACCCTCGCCCGACACGAACCGGTCGGGAACCTCCACCACGCGGACGATCTTTTTGAGATCCGGCTCGGCCCGGGCCGCCGCCGCCACCGAGGCCGCCACCGCACTGTCCGTCACGCCAACGATGATCATCTTCGCGTTCAGCGCCCGGGCGGCCAGCAAGGCGCCGCCCAGCACCAGGTAGGGCGAGCGGAGCAGCAGCATCTTGTCCTTGGCGCTACCCGGCTCTCCCTCGGTGCCGTTGATGAGGATCATCGGCTTGCACTTGCGGGCGGCCGCGTTGTCGACCACGATCCGGATCTTGCGGGCAAAAGGGAAAGCGGCTCCGCCGCGACCCCGCAAGTTAACGCTTTCCACCATTTCGATCAACTGACGGGCCGTCACCCGGCGCATGGGCCCAAAGATGTCCTGATGCGTCGTGAGATCAATGCGCTCAAAGCGATCCAGGCCGGCGGTTAGCCGGGCCCGCCCAATCCGCATCGCCTGGGGCGGTGCAAGTGAGTTCACGAGTAATTCCCGGTATTCAGCGGCACGATGTTCAGCGGGTCGGTGTCGTCTTGCGGGCTGAAGTGATCACGGGCGCCAGCCGCCCGTGGCCGGGTGTAGGCGGCGTCCTGCTCAGCGAAGGAAGCGTAATGCTCGGCTCGCTGCGGCTGGTCGTAGTCCGGGCGGGCGTACGGGCCTGACTGGCCTGCCGGGGCTGACTGCCCAGCCGGGATGCCCGGGCCGCGCGGGTACTGGTCGTCGCGCCGGTACTGGTCGTCGCGCCGGTACTGGTCGTCGCGCCGGTACTGGTCGTCGCGCCGGTACTGGTCGTCGCGTGGGTACTGGTTGTCGCGTGGGTACTGGTTGTACTGCATGGGCTCCTCGTACCGCATGGGCGCCTCGTACTGGCCCTGCGGCTCGTACCCGGCGGACGGCTGGTACTGGTGGTACTCGGCCGGATGCGGCCGCTCATACGCGCCGGGCCGCTCACGCTGACGCGGCATCGGCTGACCCGGATCATCTGCCTGGCCATACGAGTGCGACCCGTACCCGAGCGTGCCATACCCGGGCGTGCCGGACCCGGGCGTGCCGGACTGCGGTGCGGGGGCAATGTACGGGCCCTGGCCGGAGGTTGACCCGGGCTGAACCTGCCCGTACTGGACCTCGGCGTCCTGGGTGTCCAGGGCCTGGGCGTGCCCGCCGGAGAGGTCGATCTCGCCGGTTCGCTCGTACCGCGGCTCGGCGCGCGGAGGCTCATACTGAGCGGTGCTGCCGTGCTGGCCGTACTCACCGCCGGCGCTGTACTGGCCGGCGCCGTACTGGCCGGCGCCGTACTGGCCGGCGCCGTACTGGCCGGCGCTGTACTGGCCGGCGCCGTACTGGCCCGTGCCGTACTGAGCGGGCGAACCATAATGGGTGGGCGCGCCGTACTGGGAGGGTGGCGCGGCCGGATCGATCCGCTCCAGCGGGCCAGACCAGTCGTTGTAGTTGCCTGCCGCGTACCGGGGGGCCGCGGCCGACGGTCCAATCCGCTCCATCGGACCGGACCAGTCGTCGTGCGGCCGCTCGTAGGGGCCGGTCTCGCCGTACTGGCGGGACATCGGCTGCCCGTACTGGACGGGGGCCGGCGGCGCGGACAACGGGCTAGGCAGGGGCGGTCCGTAGTGGGCCTGTCCGCCCGGAACGCGCCCGCCGCGCACCTGGCCACCCGGCATCTCGTCACGTGGCATGGGGGCGCCGTACATCTCGTCGCCGTACATCTGGCCCGGCCGCATCGGCCCGGGCCACACGTGCCCAGCCTGGGGACGCTCGTACTGGCCGGAACGGTCGTACTGGCCCGGACGGTCGTACTGGCCCGGACGGTCGATCTGGCCCGGACGGTCGATCTGGCCCGGACGGTCGTACTGGCCAGTTCGCTCGTATTGGTAGCCGCCCTGCTCGTACTGGCCAACCTGCGGCATGGGGCCGGTCTGCTCGTACCCGGCTACGCGCGGCACGGGGCCGGTGTGACCGTGCGCGGCCACCCGCGGCATCGGGCCGGTCGGCTCGTACTCGCCGGCCCGATCCTGGAGGTCCGCCTCAGGGGCGCCGAACTGGCTGCCCCGCCCGAACGATCCTGTCCCGCCCGGCCCAATCGGCCCTGAGGCGCCCATCCGGCGGTTTTCCGCGAGATACGCGGCCCGCTCGTCGTACGGGGCGCTGCGCGCCCGGCCGCGCTGCTGTGCCGCCGCCCCACCTGAGGGGAGGGCCAGCTGGGCTCGCCCGGGCTGCCGGGAGGCCCGGCTCCGGGCGCCGTCGAGGGCGCCTGGCGGACCCGCGGTCAGCGCTGGGGCCTGCAAGGCGGAAGCGCTCAGGGCCGCGCCCCCGGGGAGCGCGCCCGTGCTGGCGAGGGCGGCGGCGGCCGCGCTCCACCCGCCGGTGCCGCCGGAATCCGCCACCGGGTGGCTGGCCAGCTCGTTGCCGGCCCGGTTCTTGGCCACGAGCCGGACCATCAGGGCGGCGGCCACCGCGACCACGCACGCGCCGTAGGACCAGGCGACAAAGCCTGAGAAGCCGAAGAACGCCTTGGCCGGGCGGCCCGCGAGCAGGCCGTGCACCAGCCCGAAGATCCAGGCGGCGTAGGCCGAGGCGTGAATCACCCGCCAGGCCTTCGGCGACATCCTCGCGGCCAGCCGGGCCCGGTAGATGCCGGTCATCATGATCACGATGAATATGTCGGACGCGACGGTCCCGAGACCGAGATAAAAAGTCCTGCCTTTATCGAGGAAAGGGATCACGGCGTCGGCGGGCTGCGACCGGCCGACGATTATCTCGAGCACAATGTGAATAACCAGGAACGCAATTGCGCCGAAGCCCATAGCGCGATGAAGCGCCTGTGCCGTAACCCGGGCACTGGGCTTCATAAAAATGCGGTCAGAGGCGACCAGCCCAATTCCAACTTCTGCGGTCAGCGCAATAAGTGCCAGAACTCCCGCGTAGTAAAGCAGGAAATGGTTAGTGCCCGCGACAACCGTGTGACCGGTCGTCGTCGCCGCAGCCGCGGCCGCGATGATCACTGCGCCTATGACGACGGCGTTGAGGATCCACAACCACGCGTCTGACCTGGGTCGGGCCACCGTGTAGCCACGCCTCCCGCTGCTGGGAGCGGGGCGGCGTGACCGCCCAGCCGAACCGTCACCCTTCGCCGACACGTTGCCTCCCGGGAGGAGCTGCTCAGCTACCTACCATTGTCTGGCTACTAAAGACTGAATAGCTCTAGCATTGGCAACTTCGCCAACCCCGGGAGATCCCGCTTCTCTACCGGGCTGATGAGGATGCTATCGCGGGCGATTCCAGCTTCGCAACGAAACGATATAGAAAGTGACGCACAATACCGTTACCGCACGTCAGCGCCGGGTTTCGGAAGGCGGCCGCACACCCGCGTGTGGCCCCTCGCGGGGCCTCTCACACGCCCTCCTGCGGCCCCTCGCTAAGCTCCCCGCACAACCCTCCTGCGGCCTCCCACACGCTCCGACGCGCGGCCTCCGCACGGCCCTCACGCGGGCTCCGCACGGCCCTCACGCGGGCTCCGCACGGCCCTCACGCGGGCTCCGCACGCCCGTCCACGCGGGCTCCGCACGGCCCTCACCGCTCCGCGCCCTCCCGCACCGGCCCTCACGCGGGCTCCCGCGCCCTCCCGCACCCGCGCTCGCACGCGGCCTCCCGCACGCGGCCTCCCGCACGCTCCCTCCCGCGGCCTCCCACATGGCCCTTCGCCGGGCCCTGGCGCCTCCCGGCGAGCCCGACCCGGTGCGGGGCCGCGGACGGGGCGAAAATGGGCTGCACGAAATGGGGGTGGCCGGTCACCATGAAGGATGCCCTGGTTCCTGAGTGACAGCCTGTCCGAATATGCGGCCACGGCGGGTGGGCTGCTGTCCGAACGCCCCGCGGAGCACACCATCCTGCTCGGGGTCATGGAGACGCTCCGGGCTGCCGGGCCGGCCGCTTACGGCGCTCGCGCACCCCTCTTCGGCTGGTGGCAGGAACCGGACGGCGAGGTCAGTGCGGCGTTCTTGCACACGCCGCCGTTCCCGGTGGTGCTGACCAGCGTGCCCGGGCCGGGCGCCGCGGCGGCCCTGGCCCAGGCGCTGGCCGCCCGGGCCCGCGCCGTGAACGGGGTGAACGCCGATCCGGCGGGCGCGGAAGCGTTCGCCTGCGCCTGGCACGAGGTGACCGGCGACGCCATCGAGTCGCACATGCGGAACCGGCTGTTCCGGCTCGGCGAGCTGCGCTGGCCCGACCCGCGCCCGGCGGGGCAGGCCCGGGTGGCCGGCCCGGCCGACCGGAGCCTGCTTATCGCCTGGTCGGAGGCGTTCCACCGGGAGGCGCAGTCCGGCCCCGAGGATTTGGTGTCCATGGTGGATGACCGGCTCTCCTACCAGGGCCTGACCCTGTGGGAAGACGCCGGGCAGCCAGTGTCCATGGCCGGGCTGACCCGGATGGCGGCCGGCCAGGTGCGGGTCGGCCCGGTGTACACCCCACCGGGCCTGCGGGGGAAGGGTTACGCGGGCGCCGTGACCTGCTCTGTGAGCCAGGCGGCCCGGGACGCCGGAGCCGGCCAGGTGCTGCTGTTCACCGACCTGGCCAACCCGACCAGCAACGCCCTGTACCAGCGGCTGGGCTACCAGGCGCTGGAGGACCGGGCCGTCTGGTCGTTCACCCGTTCACCGGCGGCCCGGACCGCCAGGTAGTAGAGGGCTGGGGACCGACGGTCCTCGTTGCGTGCCTTGATCTTGATTTTTTGGGTGCTCAGAGCGCGGTGGCGACCAGCTCGGCGATCTGCGCGGTGTTCAGGGCCGCTCCCTTGCGCAGGTTGTCGCCGCAGACGAACAGGTCCACCGCGCGCGGGTCGTCCAGGGACCGGCGCACCCGGCCCACCCAGGTCGGGTCGGTGCCCACCACGTCGGCCGGAGTGGGGAACTCGCCGCGTTCCGGGTCGTCGTTGAGGACGACGCCGGGCGCCTCACTGAGCACCCGCTGCGCGCCGGCCCGGGTCACCTCGCGGCCGAAGACCGCGTGCACGGCGACCGAATGGGTGGTGATCACGGGCACCCGGACGCAGGTAGCGGTCACCCGGAGGTCGGGCAGGCCGAGGATTTTGCGGGACTCGTTGCGGACCTTGAGTTCTTCCGACGACCAGCCGTCGGCCTTCAGCGACCCAGCCCAGGGCACCACGTTCAGCGCGAGCGGGGCGGGGAACGGCCCGAAGTCGCCGACCACGGCGCGCAGATCCCCGGCCCGCTGCCCGAGCATCCGCGCCCCGGCGATCTTGTCCATTTGAGCGTACAGGGTGTCGATCCCGGCCTGGCCCGCGCCCGAGGCGGCCTGGTAGGAGCTCACCACCATCTCTTCCAGGCCGTACGCGCGGTGCAACGCCGCGACCGCGACGATCAGCGAGAGCGTGGTGCAGTTCGGGTTGGCGATGATGCCCTTGGGGCGATTCGCGGCGTCCCCGGGGTTCACCTCGGGCACCACCAGCGGGACCTCCGGGTCCATCCGGAACGCCCCCGAGTTGTCCACCACCACGGCGCCGAACCCCGCCGCGACGGGGGCCCACCGCCCGGAGATCTCGTCGGGCACGTCGAACATGGCCACGTCGACGCCGTCGAACACCTCGGGGGCCAGCGCCAGGACCTCGAGGTCGGCGCCACGGACCCGCAGGTGCCGGCCCGCTGACCGGGGCGAGGCAATCAGCCGGACCTCACCCCACACGTCGTCACGGGTGGACAGCAGGTCCAGCATGACCGTGCCGACGGCACCGGTCGCGCCCACCACGGCGAGTGTCGGCTTGGCGGCGGCGGGGCGGGCACTCACCGGCCCGTCCCCCCGTACACCACGGCCTCGACCTCGCTGGCGTCCAGGTCGAAGGCCCGGTGCGCGGCGGTGACCGCGACGTCCACGTCTTTCTGGTCCACTACCACCGAGATCCTGATCTCCGAGGTGGAGATCATCTCGATGTTGACTGCGGCGTCGGCGAGCGCACCGAAGAAGGTGGCGCTCACCCCGGGGTGAGAGCGCATGCCCGCGCCGATCAGCGACACCTTGCCGATCCGGTCGTCGTAGAGCAGCGTATCGAAGCCGATCTCCGGGCGGATGCCGTTCAGCGCCGCCACGGCGACGTGCCCGTCGTCGCGGGGCAGCGTGAACGAGATGTCGGTGCGGCCCGTGGTGGCAGCGGAGATGTTCTGCACGATCATGTCGATGTTGATGCCGGCCGCGGCCACGGTGCGGAAGATCTGCGCGGCGACGCCCACTTTGTCGGGGACGCCGGCCACCGTGATCTTCGCCTCGCTCCGGTCGTGCGCAACTCCGGAGATGATCGCCTGCTCCACTCCGGCCGCCTCCGTTTCCTCGTTGGCTTCGCTGATCGTGGTGCCCGTGCGGTTGCTGAACGACGACCTCACGTGGATCGGCATCCCGTAACGCCGGGCGTACTCCACGCACCGCAACTGGAGGATCTTGGCCCCGGACGCGGCCATCTCCAGCATCTCCTCGTAGCTGATCCACGGGATCCGGCGGGCGGTCCGGACGATCCGGGGATCGGCGGTGAACACCCCGTCCACGTCGGTGTAGATCTCGCAGATATCGGCCTCCAGGGCCGCGGCCAGGGCCACGGCCGTGGTGTCAGTGCCGCCCCGGCCGAGGGTGGTGACGTCCTTGCTGTTCTGTGACACACCCTGGAAGCCGGCCACGATCGGGATGGCCCCGTCGGCCAGCGCGCCGGTGATCCGGCCCGGGGTCACGTCGATGATCCGGGCCCTGCCGTGGGCGGAGTCGGTGATCACTCCCGCCTGGGACCCGGTGAACGAGCGTGCTTCCAGGCCGAGGTTGGCGATCGCCATGGCCAGCAGGGCCATCGAGATCCGCTCGCCCGCGGTGAGCAGCATGTCCAGTTCGCGGCCCGGGGGGAGCGGGCTGACCTGCGCGGCCAGGTCGATGAGTTCATCGGTGGTGTCGCCCATGGCGGAGACCACCACGACGACGGAATGCCCGGCCTTGCGGGTCGCGACGATACGCTGCGCCACCCGCTTGATGCCGTCGGCGTCGGCCACCGAGGATCCACCGTACTTCTGTACGACAAGCGCCACAGGTGGGCCGCTCCTCCCGATCCGGCTGCTGGCGGGTTGAGTGTACCTACCCCAGGCTGGAACTCCGGTCTGGTTTTCTCCCGGGGGTGCCTGGCGGTCAGGCGAGCGAGGACTCCTCGGAGACATCCAGCATGGCGTGGGCCAGCACCGCGTGCAGGGCCCGCAGCGCCGCGCTGCCGTGCGTCCCCCAGTGGTTGACGTAGGAGTATTGCCACCACCACAGGGCTTCCAGGGACCGGCCGGCCTCGTAGTGCTGCAGGCCGTGGATCAGGTCCGCCGCGACCGCGGCCAGGTCGTCAGACAGGCGGAATGGGGTAAGCCCGGTATCGGAATAGGGGTCGAACAGCTCGGCGTACTCGTCGTAGTCAGCCAGCCGCCGCGCCAGGCCGGACCGGAGCGAGTCCAGGTCCGGGTCGGCGCCCACGTCGGGCTCCCAGTTGTCGGGAAGGATGACGTCCTTGCTCGCGCCGAGCTGCGCGCCGGCCAGCAGGATCTGCGAGACCTCCAGGAGCAGCAACGGAACCGCCTCGTCGCCTCCCTCACCATGGGCCAGGGCCGCGACCCCGTCGAGGAAGTCGCGGGCCTGCCCGGCGATCCGGTCGGCCAGCGGGTGCCAGCCCTCGCTCGCGGGAGTGGGCGGTGATCCTTGGTCAGCAGTGCTCATGGTTCCCTCGCAGCCTGGGTCGGGTCCTGCGGGTCGCTGGGCCTCGCTCAGGGGTCCCCAGCCTGCCTGTCCTCCGGCCCCGTTTCATGGGACACGCCGCGCTGCTGGAGGCGCGCTGAGCATTACGACCCCCAGGTATGCCTGCATGTCGGGCTTCTGCACGTCGGAGTTCTGCGTGCCGGGCTTCTGCACGTCGCAGTTCTGCGTGTCGGACTTGGGGGGGTCGGCGCGCACCGGGATCAGACATCGAGCAGCCGCCGTCCCTCGAATGCCCGGCCCAGCGTGACCTCGTCCGCATACTCCAGATCGCCGCCGACGGGCAGCCCGCTGGCCGGCCTGGTCACCCGGAGGCCCAGCGGTTTGAGCAGCCGGGCCAGGTAGGTGGCGGTCGCCTCGCCCTCCAGGTTGGGGTCGGTGGCCAGGATGACCTCAGTCACCGCGCCGTCGGACAGCCGTGCCATCAGCTCCCTGGTGCGCAGGTCCTCCGGGCCGATACCGTCGATCGGGCTGATCGCCCCGCCAAGCACGTGGTAGCGGCCCCGGAACTCGCGGATCTTCTCGATCGCGGCGACGTCCTTGGGTTCCTCGACCACGCAGATGACGGCCGGGTCGCGGCGCGTATCACGGCAGATGCGGCACTCGTCCTCCTCGGCGACGTTGCCGCAGATCCGGCAGAACCGGACCCGCTCGGTCACCTCGACCAGCACCGACGCCAGCCGGCGGACGTCCGTGGCGTCGGTCGCGAGCAGGTAGAACGCGATGCGCTGCGCGCCTTTAGGACCGACGCCCGGCAGCCTGCCTAGTTCGTCGATGAGGTTCTGGACGATCCCTTCGTACACGTGGGCGCTCAGCCGCGCAGGTCGCCGCCGCCACGCGGCTCGCCGCCATGGGGCTGGCCCGGGAAGTCCCCGATGCCCGGAATCCCGGGCATGCCGGGCACGTCGCCCGCACCGCCGAGCGCCCCGATGCCGGACGCGAGTGGCCCCATCTTCTCCTGCTGCAGCTCGCCCGCGGCCCGGTTGGCGTCCCGGACCGCCGCGAGGACCAGGTCGGCCACGGTCTGCGCCGTTTCGGCCGGGTCAGAGCTGTCGATGGCGGCCGGGCTGATCGTCAGGTCCACCAGGTCGCCCTGCCCGTTGACCTTGGCCTTCACCAGGCCACCGCCCGCAGTGCCCTCGACCACCGCGTCGGCGAGTTCCTGCTGCGCGCTCATAAGCTGGTCCTGCATCTGCTGCGCTGCCGCGAGCAGTTGCTGCATATCGATCTGGCCGCCAGGATCCACTGTGCCCTCACTCGTTACCGTCTGCCCGCACCTTCGCGCGGCGACTCAGACGCCCGCCGTGCCGCCCCGGTCCGGGCCGGTGCACGGGCCTGTCAGTTCGAGCCTAAGGCCTGCGGGACACCCCGGGCGCATCGCCTCGCGAATGGCGTTGCGCGGCAAGGTTGGGTATCTCAGGCGCCTCGCTGGCCCCAGGGCTCACGCCAGTCTCGCAGACCGTGGTCGAGTCCCGGCAGCCCGCCAGTCAGAGTCCCGGCAGCCCGCCAGTCAGGTGCCTGAAACCCGTGGTGGGGGTCCAGGAGCCCGTGGTCGGGGGTCCAGGAGCCCGTGGTCAGGGTCCCGTAGCCCCCTTTTGCCCCATCGAACACGCCAGTCACACGCCCGGTTCGTGATCAACTGATTGGTGCTGTCATGACAGCACCAATCAGTTGATCACGAACACAGGACGCACCCCTCGCAGGCACATTGGCAACACCAGCCACTCATGCCAGAGCAACTGTAGCGACTAGACACGCTCAGGGTTCGTCGATCTCGGCGATGACGCGGCCGCCGAGTTCGCGCTTGATCAGGTCCATGCCGGTCAGGTCTGGGCTGACCGGCTGGGCCGGCGCGCTGTCGTGCTGCGCCTCCGCTGTCAGGTCCTCCGGTGGGCCGGGATCTTCGGGGGAAGGCGCAGGCATCTGCACCGCCGCCGGGGCCCTCGCGCTCAGCTCGTCCGGGCCGCCGTGCGGGCTGCGCGGCGCTCCGGGCGTGCTGGCGAGCTGCGCGGCGGACATGGCCTTGATCCGCAGGTTCACGCCCAGCACGGACGTCAGCGCGCTGATCAGCTCGCGGTCACAGCCGCTGCTGGTGAACCCCTTGGCGTCGCCTTCCCGGGGAAACAGCACGATCAGCACGCCACCCTCGATCGAGTGCACGGTGGCGTTGCTGAGCAGCATCCAGGCCACCCGGCGCTGGCCCTTGACCGCCTCGAGGATCTCTGGCCAGCGTTGACGGACGTTATCGACCTGCGAGGACACCGCGCCGGCGGAGTGAGTGGCGGCCGGCGGGGGGCAGTCGCAGCGGGAGCGGGCGACGCCGGCGTGGCACCGACCGGAGAGGGAGCGGGCGGCCCGGGACGGGAGGGAGCGGGACCGTCGGCTTGCTGGGCGGCCTGGGGCGCATTCTTCGCGGCGGGCGGAGCCGACGGAGCCGCGGACTCGGGCTGAGCGGCTGGCGCGTCGGACGCGCGTGGTGTGCTTGCCGGGGCGGAAGTGGCTGGCGCGGCGGACGCGCGTGGTGTGCTTGCCGGGGCGGAAGTGGCTGGCGCGGCGGATGCGCGTGGTGCGGTTGCCGGGGCGGAAGTCGCGGCGGAAGGAGCCGGCGGGGCGGAAGAAGCGGATGGTGTGGAGGGGGCAGCGGGACCAGCGGCAACCGGGCTGTCCGACGACGTGGCCGGTGCACCTTCGAGCCTGCGCTCCAGCCGCTCCAGCCGGACCAACAACGCCTTCTCACCCGAGGCCGCGCCCGGCAGCAGGATCTGGGCGCACATAAGTTCCAGCAGCAACCGGGGCGACGTCGCCCCGCGCATCTGGATCAGGCCCTCGCTGATGATTTCCGCGGCCCGGGTCAGCTCGGCCTGGCCGAAGCGGCCGGCCTGCTCCGTCATCCGGTCGAGCCGGTCCGCGGGCATGTCGAGCAGCCCGGTCTGGCCCGCACCCGGCACGGCGGCCAGCACGATCAGATCCCGGAACCGGTCGAGCAGGTCAGCGGCGAAGCGGCGGGGGTCGTGGCCGCCTTCCATCACCCGGTTCACCGCGCGGAACACCGCGGCGCCGTCCTGGCTCGCGAACGCGTCCGCGACCTCGTCTAGGAGGTTCTCGTCGGTGTAGCCGAGCAGGGCGACCGTCCGGTCGTAGCGCAGCCCCTCCTCGCCGGCCCCGGCCAGCAGCTGGTCCAGGACGGAAAGGGAGTCACGGGCCGACCCGGCGCCTGCGCGAACCACCAGTGGCAGCACCGCGGGCTCGTAGCCGATCTGCTCGGCGCTGAGGATCTCCTCCAGCAGTTCGCGCAGGATGGCGGGCGGCACGAGGCGGAACGGGTAGTGGTGGGTACGCGACCGGATGGTGGCGATGACCTTTTCCGGCTCGGTGGTCGCGAACACGAACTTCAGGTGGGGCGGGGGTTCCTCGACGAGCTTGAGGAGCGCATTGAAGCCTTCCCGGGTCACCATGTGCGCTTCGTCGATGATGTAGATCTTGAAGCGCCCGGACACCGGTGAGTAGAACGCCCGCTCGCGCAGGTCCCGGGCGTCGTCCACGCCGCCGTGGGAGGCCGCGTCGATCTCGATCACGTCGAGGCTGCCGGGCCCGTCGGGAGCGAGCGCGATACACGACTCGCATTTGCCGCACGGGTCCGGGGTGGGTCCTTCCGCGCAGTTCAGCGAGCGGGCCAGGATGCGCGCGCTGGTCGTCTTGCCGCAACCGCGTGGCCCGCTGAACAGGTAAGCGTGATTGACCCGCCCGGTGCGGAGGGCCTGCCGGAGCGGCTCTGTGACGTGGTCCTGGCCTTTGACCTCGGCAAACGTCGCCGGCCGATAGCGGCGGTACAACGCCAGGCGCGGCGGGGGGCCACCGGGCCGGTCCAGGTCCACAGGAACGGTGCTGGGCACGTCGCCGGTCATGACCTCACCCTCGCGGTGCCGGTAAGGACCCCCCGCACACCCGCCAGAGCCCGCGTACCCTTGCTGCCTTCCGGCCCTGGGGGAGTTGGCGGGATAAGCGCCGTGCGGGGGGTCGCGGACCAGTCTAGCCACGGTGCGGGGGCGGTCGTGCCGCATCCCGCCCGACGGGGGCCGCCCTCCCGGAGCGGCTCAGCGTGGCCGGCCAGGCCGCCGCCGGTACGCAGCCACCTGCGCCCAGCCGGATGTACTCAGCCCCCTGCCCACCCAGATGTACATAGCCACCTGCATCAGATGACGCGGGCCACCCGGGCCGGGCCACTTCGCCGGGCCACCGCGTCCGAGATGCCGCGTCCGGCGAGTCCGCGCTCCCGGTAAGCTTGCCCGCGGAGGATTCGCCTAGTGGCCTAGGGCGCACGCTTGGAAAGCGTGTTGGGGGCAACCCCTCAGGAGTTCGAATCTCCTATCCTCCGCCATCGTGCCGAGCTCGCTTCATCGTGCCCAGCTGGCTTCATCGCGACCGGCAGGTTTCAAGGTCCGAACCCGGCAGTGGCCGTCCTTACGCCCCTTCGCTGCTTGGCGCGAGTTTCGACGGGCACTACCCCAGCTGGTCGCGGCGGCGTGTCAGGTGGGCGGTCTCGGCGGTGTTGCCCGCCAGCTCGATGGCTTTGTCGTACGCCGCGCGCGACTTCTGGCTGCGTCCCAGCCGGCGCAGCAGGTCGGCCCGGGTCGCGTGGTAGGGGTGATAGCCGGCCAGTTTGTCCTCAAGACGGTCGACGGCCGCCAGCGCTACCTCTGGGCCGTCAAGCTCCGCGACCGCGATGGCCCGGTTGAGGGCGATGATCGGCGAGGGGTCGAGGCGGACGAGCTGGTCGTAGAGGGCGAGGATCTGCGACCAGTCGGTGGCGCGTACGTCGCGGGCGGAGGTGTGCACGGCGTTGATCGCGGCGAGGATCTGGTAGCGGCCCGGGGCCACCCCGGCGGCCAGGCGCTCGCGCACCAGCCGGTGACCCTCGGAGATCAGCGCGGCGTCCCAGGCCCCACGGTCCTGCTCGCCGAGGGCGACCAGTTCGCCGCTCGCCGAGACCCGGGCGGCGCGGCGGGCCTCGATGAGGAGCATCAGCGCCAGCAGCCCCGCCACCTCACCGTCCTCCGGCATGAGGGCACGGATCAGGCGAGTGAGCCGGATCGCCTCGGCGGTCAGGTCGTGACGTACGGGATCGGTGTCGGGGCCTGTCGCCAGGTAGCCCTCGTTGAAGACGAGGAAGAGCACGGTGAGTACGCCGGAGACGCGAGCCGGGAGATCTTCCCCGGACGGCACGCGATAAGGGATGCGAGCCGTCTTGATCTTGGTCTTCGCGCGGGTGATCCGCTGGCCCATGGCGCTCTCCTGCACCAGGAAGGCCCGGGCGATCTCGGGCATAGTCAGGCCGGCCACCATGCGCAGCGTCAGCGCCACGCGGGCCTCCATCGCGAGCGCCGGGTGACAGCAAGTGAAGATCAGCCGGAGCCGGTCGTCGTCGAGGGCGCCGGGAGGCCCGGGCTGGTCGTCGTCGTACACAGCTGAGCCTCCTTCTGCTTGTTGTCGCGTTTGTTCTCGCGCCGGATCCGGTCGATGGCCTTGCGGTTGGCGGTGGTGGTCAGCCAGGCGCGGGGCGGGGGGGTACGCCATCGGCCGGCCACCGCGCGACGGCGGTCGCGAACGCCTCCGCCGCCGCTTCCTCGGCGATGTCGAGGTCACCGAAACGCCTGGTCAGGGACGCGACCACCCGCGCCCACTCCTCGTGGTGGGCCTGGGTGATCGCCTCCCTGACCTCGACCTCGGTCAAAGGAACGGCCGCACCTCGATCTTCCGGTTGCAGGCCTTCGACCCCTCGGCGGCGAGCTTGAGCCCACGTCGAGGTCGGCGGCCTCCATGATCCAGAAGCCGGCGAGGTACTCCTTCGACTCCACGAAGGGCCCGTCGGTGAACATCGCCTCCTCGCCCCGGTTGTCGATGACGGTGGCCGAGCTGGGCGACCCGAGGCCACCGGCGAACACCCAGTGGCCCTCCGCCTGGAGCCGGTCGTTGAACGCGTCAATCGCTGCCATCTCGTCCGGGGTGGCCAGGCTGGCCGAGTCGTGGATCACGGAAACCAGGTACTGCATCTTGGATCATCTCCTGTGGTTGGGGCGCCCCTCGCGGGCGGCCGCTCACCCCTGCTACGAACACCCCCGCCGCGATCCGACACCGCCGTCCGGATTTCTTCCCAGGACTCGGGCGGCCAGGACCTCGCTGACGAAGAACGGGTTGCCGCCGGTCCGGCGGTGCAGCGCATCCGGGTCAACGCCGTAGGGCTGGGCGAGCGCGGCGGCTGCCGCCGGCGAGAGCGGCCGGAGCAGCAGCCGGTCAACGCCGGGGCCCGACGACAGCTCGCCGAGCATGGCCCGCAGCGGCCGATTACGCGCAGCAGGTCCAGTGTGGCCTCGTCGGCCCAGCGCATGTCCTCCAGCACGATCACGGCCGGCGGTCCCCTACCGCAGGTCCCGCGTCAGGACGGCCAGCAATTCGGCCGGGGCGGCCTCCGCACCCACGATCTTCGCGAGTTTGCCGTCAGCCTGGCCGGCGATCTCGGTCATCGGGGCCAGCGGGCGGGGGGTCAGCAGCGCCTCGCAGGGTGGCTAGAGGATGCCGCTGATGAGGGCGGCCGCGCGGGCGGCGCCGCCCGTCTCGACGGGCCGGTAGTCGACCTCACGGCCGATCTCGCTCGCGATGACGGCGGCGATCTCCGCCGGGCCGGACGTCTCGTAGTCCATGCACCGCCCGGCGCCGTAGCGCCCGAGCCGGTGGCGCACGTCGATGCTCTGCTCGAAGTGGTGGCCGAGCGGGAAATACAGGAACGGCCGCCGGTTCGCGGTCAGCTCCATCGCGGTCGTCAGGCCACCCTGGACGACGGCCAGGTCACAGACCGCCAGGTGGCGGTAGAGGTCAGGCACGTACGGCCGGATCTCCAGCCCCGCCAGCCCGGACCGGCCGTCCAGCCGCGTCCGGCCGTCCAGCCCCGGCCGGCCAGGCACCCAGGACCGGCCGTCCAGTCCGGGCAGGTCCCCGGGATCGATCCGGGGCCCCGCCACGATAATCATCCGCAGGTCAGGCACCTGCTCCTTGGCCTGCGGAAACGCGGCGATGACCCGCCGCAGCAGCGGGGCACCCACCGAGGAGCCGCCGACGGTCACGATGCAGATCCGCTCGCTGCGGCCATAGCCGAGCGCCGCGCGGTCCTGCACCTGGTGCGGGTCGAAGCCGGTGACGTAGCCCGCGAAGTCGTAGTGCTGCTCGGCCCAGTCCCGGATGGACGGCAGCCCGGGCCCGAAGGAGTCCGGGACGACATCGTCCGGGTCGCCTCCGAAGATGGCCCGGTCGCGCACCCGCGGGAACCGGGCGATGTGCTCGATCATCTCGGCGTTGTAGTCGGCGGTCAGGGACGCCTCGTGCTCGCCGCCGTCAGCCATCGGCAGCCAGCCGACGAAGTCAGTCAGCCAGGCATAGCCCGCCGACTTCAGCTCCGGGTTCTCGTGCAGGTAGTAGTCGAGATCCCAGGCCTCGTCGCCGATCCACAGGTCGTAGTCCTCCTCGCGGGCGAGGTCGTGGAAGACCATGAAGTTCGCGAGCAGGATCTCGTCCATCCGCCGGATGGCCTGGAAGGCGTTCAGGTCGTGCTCGGCCGACTCGGACTCGATGTGGCCGGACTCACTGGCCAGGTACGCGCTGGCCGGGTGGACCCGCTCGCCGCGCGCCTCCAGCACCCGGGTCACCGGATGCTGGGCCAGCCAGTCGATCTCGAGGTCGGGGTGCAGGGCGCGGAGTTCGCTGGCGATCGCGACGTCCCGCAGCGCGTGGCCGACGCCGATAGGCGAGGAGATGTACAACGCGCGCTTGCGGCGCGAGCGGCCCCGGCGCCAGCGGGGCGGCGGCCCGGGCGGGCAGGCGAAGTCACGGATGACGAGGTTGGTCGCGACCGGGTCGCGGAGGTGGGGCGCGTGGCCAGAGCCCTCGAGCGTGACCAGCCGGGCACCGGGGATGACTTTGGCCACGGCCGCCCCGCGGGCGGGCCCGACGATCGCGTCCGCTGAGCCCTGGAGGATCAGGGTGGGGCACCGCACCTGGGCGCAGAGCCGGAGCGCGGTCTCCGGGTCGTTCAGCCAGGCCGCGTCCATGCCGCGGAGGATGACCTCGGGGGTCGTCTCCAGGCCCCAGCCCATCGCGTCCTCGACCTGCTTGGTCGAGTGCGGCTCGGTGAACGTCTCAGCGAAGAAGAAGTCCAGGAATCCGGGCCAGTCGCGGAGCCAGTAGTGGCGATTCCATCTGGCCCATCCAGCTGGCGTCTGCGGCTCTTCGTCGAACGGGAAAGGGCCCTGCTCCTCGGCGGGGTCCGCGGTCAGCAGCAGATCGGGCGCGATCAGGACCAGGCCGCTGACCCGCTCCGGGTGCTCGGCCGCCAGGAGCAGGTCGTCCCCGGCGCCGCACCAGGACACGACGACGGCCTGGTCCACGCCCACGTGGTCCAGCACGGCCCGGGCGTCGTCGGCGGTCGCCCGCCGGTCGTACGCATCCACCTCCTGGGGCCGGTCCGAGCGCCCGTTCCCGCGCCGGTCGAACGTGACCACCCGGGCGTGCCGGGCGAAGTACGGAATCTGGCCTTTCCACGCCCGGGAGTGGGTGATCTCCCAGGAGGGAAGCAGCAGGATGGTGGGTTCAGCGGTGCCGTACACCTCGTAGAACACCCGGAACCCATCCCGCTCCAGGTAGCCCTCTTCGTCGGGATAGCGGGCCCGCGTCTGCTCGCCCCGCCCGCCTGCCCGATCAGCACGATCACCTGGCTGACCGCGCCGGGCGTCCCCGGGGCCGCCTGGGCCCGGGGCCGCCTGGGCCCGGGGACGCCACCGCCGGCTGTGTCCCACCGCTCAAGGCCGCGCCTCGAACACGAGGTTGAAGTGTGTCTCCGCGGCGCGGCGGAAGCGGGTGAACCCACCCGTCCCGATGACGTCCCGGATCCGCGCCTCGCCCGCCTGTGCGCCCAGGGCGAGGCCGACGTCCTGGGAGAGCGAGGCGGGCGTGCACAGCAGGGTGGAGAAGCCGTAATAGGCGCGCCCCACCGGATTCAGGTTCTCCTCGACCCGGTCGCCGGCCCGCGGCTCCACGATCATCCAGGTGCCGTCCGGCTTGAGCGTCGAGCGGACGTGCCGCGCGGCCCCGACCGGGTCGCCCATGTCGTGCAGGCAGTCGAACATCGTCACCAGGTCATACCCGCTGCCGCTGTAGGCCGCGGCCGGGGCGACCTCGAAGCGGACCCGGTCCGCCACCCCGGCGCTCTGCGCCCGCTGCCGGGCGGTCTGGACCGAGCCCTCGTGATAGTCCGAGCCGACGAAGGTGGACTGCGGGAAGGCCTGGGCCATCAGGATCGTGGACGAACCATGGCCGCAGCCGATGTCGGCGACGAGCGCCCCCGCCTCCAGCTTGCCGACGACACCGTCCAGCGCGGGGAGCCATTCCGGAACCAGGCTGGCGTTGTAGCCCGGCCGGAAGAACCGCTCACAGCCGTCAAAGACGTCGGATCCGTGCTCGTGCCAGCCCAGCCCGGCTCCCGTGCGGGCCGCCTCGACGATCCGCGGCGAGTCGAGCACCGAGCCCAGCGCGACCTGGAAAAAGCCGGGCAGGTAGGCCGGGCTGTCCGGGTCGGTGAGCGCGACCGCCTGCTCGGGCGGCAGGGTGTACCGCCCGGTGGCCGGGTCGTACTCGACGTAGCCGCCCGCAGCCTGGGCGTTCAGCCATTCGCGCACGTAGCGCTCGGCTGTCCCGGTGCGCTCGGCCAGTTCCGCTGGCGCCAGCGGGCCCGCGCCGGCCAGCGCCCGGTACAGGCCCAGCTTGTCGCCCAGCACGACCAGCGCCGCGTTCAGAGTGGCCCCGACTTCGTCCACCGCGCGGAATACGAACTGCATGAGCTTGTCCCCGTCGACCTCGGCGGCCTGCTCGATAGTGCTCATCATGCCCTCCCCCTGATCGGTTTTCAGCGAGCGTAGGTTCGGGATGGCCTGGCTCGCTTCCGGGGGGCACCTAGTCCTTTCCGCAGGCCACCTAGCCGCGCGCGCCCCTATCCGGCCCCCTGTGCCCCATCCGGCCGGGAACCTGATGCTTACAATCGCCCCATGCTGCCGGGGCGGGCACGGGAGCTGCAGGAAATCGGGCACGCTCTCGCGCAGGCACGATCGGGGACGAGCGCGACGCTCGCACTGGCTGGCGAGCCGGGAATCGGTAAGACCGCGCTGCTCGATTACGCCGCCGGCCAGGCGACCGGAATGCGGCTGCTGCGGGCCCGGGGGATCGAATCCGAGGCCCAGATACCGTTCGCGTCCCTGCTCGAACTCCTCCGCCCGACGCTGCCGATGCTGGGCAGGATCCCGGGGCCCCAGGCGGCCGCGATGGAGAGCGCGCTGGCCCTGCGACCGGGCTCGGGCCACGAACGGTTCGCGGTGGGCGCCGCCACACTCAGCCTGCTCGCGGCCTACGCGGAGGATGCGCCGGTGGCGGTGGTAATCGACGACGCCCACTGGCTGGACGGTTCGAGCGCCCAGGCGCTGCTGTTCGCCTTCCGCCGGCTCGTGGCCGATCCCATCGCGGTGCTGATCGCGGTCCGGGACGGCGAGCCGTCCCTGCTCGACGGCGCTGATCTTCCGACCCTGCGGCTGGGCGGCCTGACCAGCGATGAGGCTGCCATGCTCGTGCTCGGGCTGGCCCCGGAGGCGGCGGCCCGGCTCTACGGCGCGACCGCCGGCAACCCGCTCGCGCTGCTTGAACCCGCCTCGGACGCGCCTGACCTGCCGCTCGCCCCGGAAGGTGCCCCCGTCCCGGTCCCGGCTACGATCGCCGGGGCCTTCCTGCGCCGGGCCAGCACGCTCAGCGACACCACCCGGCAGGCGCTGGTCCTGGCCGCAACCAGTGGCAGCTCCGATCTAACGACCCTCGGGCGCGCAGCGGCCCGCCTCGGCGTGGACCTGTCGGCGCTGGCCGACGCGGAAGCCGCGGGGCTGGTAACGCTGGACAGCGGCCGGGTGGAATTCCGCCATCCGCTGGCCCGCTCGGCCATCTACGCCGACGCACCCGCCGGACAGCGGCGCGACACGCACCGGGCGCTCGCGGGCGCCCTGCCCGACCGGGACGTGGACCGCCGGGCCTGGCATCTGGCCGCGGCGGCGACCGGGCCGGACGGGACCGCATCGGCCGCCCTGGAGCAGGCTGGGGCGCGCAGCCGGGACCGCAGCGCGTACGCGACGGCCGCGGCCGCCTACGAACGGGCCGGACGGCTGGCCGCGGACCACGGCCGGCGCGGCCGCCTGCTGCGGGATGCGGCGGAGGCGGGCTGGCTCGCCGGGCTCGCCGACCGGGCGGTCGCGCTGCTGGACGAGGCCCGTGCGGTCACCAATGACCCGGTCATGCTGGTTGAGATCGACGCTCTGGCCGGGCACATCGCGACCCGCCGCGGCCCGGTCATGCGGGGCCACGCGATCCTGACCGCAGCCGCCGAGCGGGCCGATCCCGAGCGGGCCGTGCCGATGCTCGCCGAAGCGGCCAGCGCCTGCTTCTACGCGGGGAATCCAGCTGAGATGCTGGCCGTCGCCGAGCGGGCCCGCGTAGCGCTGCTCGGGGGAGCCTCGGTGCGCACCCGCTTCATGGCCGCCGTGGCCGTCGGGATGGCCAGGATCCTTGGCGGTGACGCGGCGGCCGGGGCGGAATCCGTGCGCGAGGCGACGGGGCTCGCCGCGAGCTCCCCGCAGGTGCGTGAGGATCTCCGGCTGATTCCGTGGCTCGCGGTGATACCGCTGTTCCTGCGCGAGGCCGGCACCGAGCGGTCGCTGCTGGAGCCGGTACTGCGCACCGCCCGCGCCCACACCGCGGTTGGGGCGCTCCCCTTCATCCTTAACCTGCTCGCCCGTGATCAGGCCACCACCGACCGGTGGGCCATCGCCGAGGCCACCTACTCCGAAGCGATCAACCTGGCCCGGGAGAGCGGGCAGCAGACCGAGCTGGCGATGGGCCTGGCCGGCCTGGCCTGGCTGCTGGGCCGCCGGGGACGGGAATCGGAGTGCCGCCGCTGCGCCGCCGAGGCCCTCCGGCTCTCCGCCGAACTCGGGACGCGGCTGTCTGAAGTCTGGGCCACGGCGGCCCTGGGAGAACTCGAACTCGGCCTCGGTGAGGCCGCCCAGGCCGCGGGGCACTTCGAGTGGCTGGAACGGCTGCTGGCCGAGCTGGGCATCACCGATGTGGACCTCTCACCCGCCGCGGACCTCGTCGAGGCCTACCTGCGGCTCGGCGACGACCAGGAGGCGCGGCGGCTCGCCGCGCAGCTCATGGCCACCGCGCAGGCCAAAGGGCAGCCATGGTCACGGGCTCGCGCGCTCCGCTGCCAGGGAATGCTCACCGGGACCGACCGTGGCGGCCGGGCTGACGGCGGCCGGGCTGACGGCGGCCGGGCTGACGACCCGGGCGGCTTCGCCGGGGCGTTCGAGCAGGCGCTGGCCCAGCACGCGCTCACGCCCGACAGCTTCGAGACGGCCAGGACCAGGCTGGCCTACGGCGAGCGACTGCGCCGGGCCCGCCACCGGGTCCGGGCCCGCGAGCAATTGCGGGCCGCCGCGGAGGTATTCGAGCGTCTCGACGCGCAACCCTGGGCCGGTCGGGCGCGCGCCGAGCTGGCCGCGACCGGCGAGACGCGGCGAGCCCGGGACCTGAGCACGCTCGATGAGCTGACCCCGCAAGAGCTGCAGATCGCTGTCCTGCTCACCGGGGGGAGGACCACCCGGGAGGCCGCAGCCGCGCTGTTCCTGAGCCCGAAGACGGTCGAGTACCACCTGCGCCACGTGTACCAGAAGCTCGGCCTGCACTCACGCGAGGAACTCGCACGGGTACTGGTCGCGCAGGGATCCCACGCCGCCGCAGGATCCCAGGCGCCCGGGAAATCCGAAACGCCCGGGGGGTCCGGCGCCTTACTGAGCGCCGGATCCTAGGCCGGCCGGCCGAGCCGGTAGCGGAATTCGCCATCGTCCGCGATCCGGCGGAACCCGGCTTTCTCCAGCACCCGTTGGGAGGCCGCGTTGCCCGGGTCGGTCCCCGCCACCACGGCCGTCACCCGGGGATCCGCCCACGCCATGGCGAGCATGGCCTGGAGTGCCTCGGTGGCATAGCCGCGACCTTGCCGCGAGGGCACAATGCCGTAACCAACCTCTACCTCCCCGCTGCCCCGCGGTGGCCCGAAGAACCCGATCCCGCCCACCACCAGGCCGCTGGCCCGCTCGACCACCTGACAATGGCCCCAGGCCTGGTCGGTGGGGTCGGTCACGGCCGGTCCCACGTCCTGCAGCAGCCCGGCGATGATGACGTCGCCCTCGCTCGGGTAGTCGGCAGCCCAGTCATCCAGACGGTTTCCCCCGCTGATGGCGCGGACCGCATCCCACGGCACTGGCCGCACGATAAGCCGCGCCGATAGCAGGGACGACCTGATCGGGACGGACGGACGGCTGGCGGGATCCATTGGGCCATTGTGTCCGATGAGACCCGCCGACCAGCCCGGGCCCTTGGGGACAGCGACAACTCATGATGCGGGTGTTTCGTACCGTTTTATGCCTCGGGTCAACCCGCTGCGCTCAGTGCACGGTTTGACTGCGCGGAGCCCCCGTGGCCTGGCAACATGCCTGAGGAATAGCCACCGTCAGGCCCGCGGAAAGGCGCATTAGGCCAAGTAACCGGGCGAATTCCGGCATGAGGAGCCTCGTGAGTTCAGTCCCCAGGCATCGCAGGAAACGGAAGATCAGGCGGACCGGTCAGCACACGACCCCTTCTCAGGTGGAAAAGGTCGCCCAGACGGCAGGAAAGGCTGCCCCCGCCGTTGTGGTGGTGGGCACGCTCGCCACCACGGCTCCGCACATCGGCGGAGTGACCGCCGCCCAGCCTTCCGCCACGGCCCCGCACGTGATCCATGCGCACCTGGGCGACGCGGCCCGGCCCGCCAGCACGGCAGCCGTCACGACTGGAGCCGCCACCACTGGGGCCGCCAGCACCGAGGCAGTCAGCGCGCACCACTCGGACGCGGCCCGCCGGACCTACGCCGTGCGGACCGGGGATACGCTGTCCGGCATCACCCAGCGCTTCTACGGCCAGGACGCCAACTGGCGGTCACTCTACGCGGCCAACCAGTCGAAGATCAGCAATCCGAACCTGATCTACGTGGGTGAGGAACTCCGCCTGCCCCGGCACCTGCCCGCCCCCGTGGCCGTGCCCGCCCAGTCCTCGGCCAGCACCACGGGCTACACCCCCCGGCATGCCTCCTCTGGCGAGGCCTCCGGGACCGGCAGCCAGTCCGCCGTCAGCACGACGGCCACCACCACGAGCCTGTCCGGCACGCTGAGCTGCGGCGGCCTGGAAGCTCTGTGGGTCGAGGCGGGCGGATCACCTGGGGTGGAGGTCACCGCGGCGTCCATCGCGATGGCCGAGTCCGGCGGCAACCAGTGGGCCACCGGAACCGTCGGTGAGCGCGGTTACTGGCAGATCAACCCGGTCAACGGCTCGCTCTCCACCTACGATCCCTACGGCAATGCCCGGGCGGCGGTCGTCATGTCCGGTAATGGCACTAACTGGTCACCGTGGACCACGTACACCAGCGGGGCGTACGCGGGACGCTGTTAATCCCAGCGTAGCCCCGCCCTCGGCCGGGCCAGGCCCAGCAGATACCGAAGCGACGCCAATTGAGCCGGGCATGGTCCTCCCGGGGACCACGCTCGGCTCAGCGGTAATCGCGCGCTCCGGCACACGCCCCTTGGCGCGCTGCACTCAACTAGACTCGTGCCGTGATCTTCAAGCAGGTCGGGGAAGGGAGACCCTATCCCGACCATGCCCGGACCACACGGGAGTGGGCGGAGGTGCCGCCCCGCCCGGTCCGGCTGGACCAGCTGATCACCACGAAGGCGGTGCTGGATCTCAGGCTGCTGCTGTCCAAGGATTCCACCTTCTACGGTGACCTCTTCCCGCACGTCATTCAGTGGCGCGGCGAGCTCTACCTGGAAGACGGCCTGCACCGGGCGCTCGGCGCGGCCCTGCACCAGCGGTCCGTGCTGCACGCCCGGGTGCTCGACCTCGATACCGGGCATCAGCCCAAGCACTCACGCAGGCGGGGAGGGAGTATCACGGGCTGAACCGCGGGCCGCCTGGCTGACCCTGACCCGGGGGGGCCGGTCCTTCCGGGCAACGTTCGTCTTCCCGACCTGGCTGACCGGGACCGGGTGCTGAGCCGCCTCCGTCAGCAGCGGCGTCATCCACACCAGCAGCGAGGGCACCAGGGCCCGCCAGGTGGCCATGGTGTGCCCGCCGCCCGGCACCACATTCAGCTGGACGCCGGGCTGCCGGGCCAGGAGCAGGCGCTGGAACTGCCGCGCCGCGCGAAGCCCGGGGATGTCCTTTCCCCCGACGCCGAGCCAGAAGGGCGGGATCCGGGCGCTCACCGGGAGCCGGGCGATCCGCAGCAGGGGCGTGTTGGTCCGGCGCGTATGCAAATCGTGGCCGAACGGGTTGACGGTGTGCACCGGGTTGCCCAGCTGGTCATCGCTGGGGACGAAGTAGCCGCTCATCACGCCGGCCGCGCCGTAGCGCAGGCGATAGACCAGGGCGAGGTTAGCCGTGCAGTAGCCACCCTCGGAGTAGCCCGCGATACCCCAGGCCGGTCCCTGCGGCTGCACCCGCAGGATGCTCGGCAGGTACGCGGGCAGGTCACGGGCCAGGAAGGTGGCGTCCTGGGGCCCGTGCCGGACGTTCAGGCACTGCAGCGAGAAGCGCCGGCCCCCGTTGGTGTCCGGCATGACCAGCACCACGGGCTTCACCGCCGCGCCGTCGGCCAGCAGGGTGCTGTACGCCGCAGTGATGCCCACCACGTTGATCCAGTCCGCCGGGCTCCCCGGGAACCCGGGCAGCAGCTCGATGACCGGGAAGCGGTAACCGCTGAAGGCCGAACGGAAGTACTGCGGGGGCAGGTAGACGAAGACGGTCCGGCTCAGGTGGCTGGACTTGCCCCGTACCATGAGCCGGATGGTCTGCCCGCGCGCGGCGGCGGCGCGGATATTCACCCGGCTGCCCAGGATGGCGCTGATCTGCGCCGCTGACGCTTGGTTGACGCTGGTCGCCGTGGCCACCTGGCTGCTGCCCTGGCTACCGAGGTCTGAGGCGGCCGCCCCCCAGGTCTGGTAATAGTCGTAGTACTTGTTGACCGCCGCGACCCCGAACAACATCGCGGGAATGAACGCGAGGCAGGCCGCCAGCACCCGGAACACCATCTGCCTGGCCAGAGCCATCCAGCAGACCAGGGCGCAGAACACCACCATCAGGAGGATGAATAGCGCGGTGCTTTGCGGCTCTAGCACTCCATCCCCTCGGCTGGGCGGGACGCCGGCGAACGGTCAGGCCGGCGGCGCGCGGACGGGAAACGCCGGGCCGCGCAGCAGACGCACGCCGACGGCCCATGTGGGCGGTGAAGGTGGGATTTGAACCCACGGAGGGGTTGCCCCCACGCGCTTTCGAGGACTGCGCAGCCCCATCCATCGTCGGCCGCGAGCATACCTGGCCTGGGCGGACGGGCACTCGGCGTTCGCCAATGAACGTCTCCGGACAGGAGTGAATGAGCGGAGCACGTCGGCTCCACGTTGTCGCTCCCATGGTCCTTTTCGAGCAGGAGTCGGGCACCTGGGTCTAGCGAGATCAACGACGACTTGTGTGCCTGGAGAGCAACGGCAAGATCCTGCTACCGCTCGACACCGAGACGACGGTTGGTGGGAGTCGGCCACCTGCCGCAGGGGTCGACAGGGCTCTGGGCGTCGGCCGCCGAGGCTGGGCTGCCACGGCGACCAGGACGCTCGCGGCCTACCTCCACGAACAGCGCTCCATAATCAAGACCGCGCAGCGGCTTCACCGGTACCGCAACGCCGTGGCTGACTGAATCCGCGGCATCACCGAGCTGCTGGACGTGGATTTCGAGGATCCTGACCAGCGGCTCGCTCTCCAGTTCACCTGCCGCGCGCGCCTGCTGGGCTGACCGTCCCCGCGCGGGCCGGCTCTACGCTGAGCACATACGCCTCGCGGTACCCCGGATTCCCGCTAAGGTTCATCGTGGCCTCATCGGCCGGTGCCGATTCATCACAAATGGGCGGCGCGGCGGGAAGGTAACTCATCGCTGATCGTGGAAGGCTGAGACGGCTATAGGCAGGTCAGGGGATTCCCGGTGAAACGGGACCCCCGGGGGGACAGCTTCGCGGTTTCGCCGCTCATTCTGAGTGACCCATCTAGTGGTGATTCGTAACCGCGTTGTCCGGGTAGGGTGCCCTTTGGCTGGCAGGAGGCAGATCACTTGGTACCGAAGATCATAGGTTGGATCGTCATCATCCTGATCGTCGTCTGGATTCTGTCCAACCCCTCGGGCGCGGGCAGTACCGTGCACGGCTGGATTACGGGCATCATCTCGTTCTTTCAGCACCTGGCAAGCGGCTGACGTACGGCGGCCGCCCGCTGTATGCCCGATGCGCTGCTCCTGGTTCCGGCCTGCCCAGTCACATGCTTAGCGCCTGCGACGCATGGGCATGGAGATCACCACTCTTGACTGGTCACCGGCAGGCCCTCCGCCTGTGCGAAGCTGAGCTACTTTCGCTCACCTGAAGTGGCCGCCCAGCCTGCGCCACCGCGCGTTGCACGTCCGCCCGCGGCCGCCTCATGCAACAGGGCCAGGGCGCCGCTGCTGGCCGTCGGTCTGCCGCCGCCCATCGCGGCCACCCTCCGCCGCCGGCGCCAGCTGCTCCCCGACCAGGCGAACCAGCAAGGATCACCCCAGGAAGCCCAGGCCGAATCAGCCGCAGGGAACGCGCCGCGCCGCGATGCCAGCCTCTGCGACACCGTCCGGGACCCCCATGAGACCGAAGCTGAGACCAGGAGGCCATCGCAAGAATGAACGACGACCACCGGCTCCGCATCGTCCCACGTCAGTGGCGGTGGAGGTGGGATTTGAACCCACGGAGGGGTTGCCCCCTCACACGCTTTCGAGGCGTGCGCCCTCGGCCACTAGGCGACTCCACCGCGGCTGAGCCTACCTGACGTGACGGGCCGGCGGCCCAGTCTGGGGACAGCCGCAACCCTATTGCTGCCGGGTGCCACACCAGCCCGACCAGGCCACCTGCGGTGGCCTCAGCCGCCCGGGGGCCTGCGGCTGGCGAAGAACTCGCGCAGCAGGCCAGCGCACTCATCCTCCAGCACCCCGGCGATGACCTCGGTCTGCTGGTCCAGCCGCCGATCGCGGAGCACGTCCCACAGCGAGCCGACCGCCCCGGCCCGCGGATCGGCCGCGCCGTACACGAGCCGGGCCATCCGCGCCGCGGAGATCGCCCCCGCGCACATGGTGCACGGTTCCAGCGTGACGACCAGGCTGGTGCCCGCCAGCCGCCAATCGCCTGATGCGGCGGCCACCGCACGGATGGCCACGATCTCGGCGTGGGCCGTGGGGTCCGCGTCGGCCTCGCGGCGGTTGTGCCCACGGCCGATGATCTCGCCCCCGGCGTCCAGGACCACCGCGCCGACCGGGACCTCGGCAGGCTGCATGCCCACGGCCGCAGCCGCCTCCGCGAGGGCGGCACGCATCGCGGGTTCGAAGGTGGCCGCGTAGCCGGTGCTCACTGCTTCATGGGCCGAGCGCGGCGTCCAGGGCCCGGTCCAGCGTGTGGCCGAAGCCGAGTCGGCGGGCGATGCTCGCCAGCGCCTCGTCAGGGAACAGGTCCAGGTCGCCGGACAGCGCCCCCAGATCCATCTCGTCGACGCCCAGGTCCGCGAAGATGGACATCTCGCCGGCGGGCAGCACCTGGTCTAGGTCTTCCTCGCCGGGAACCGGGATGTCCAGGTAGTCAAGGATCTGGCGGGCCAGCGGCCAGTCTACCGCGGCGGTCAGGTCGGACAGGAACACCGAGACCTCGCCGCCGAGCACCCGGAGCGCCACGAAGAAGTCATCCCCGACCGCCACCAGCCCAATCGTGCCGCCCAGGCTGGGCTGCTGGCGGAGCGCGTGGATCAGCCCCTTCAGATCCTCGGTGAGGGCGACCGGCAGGACCTCGGTGTCCCACGCGTCATCCTCGCGGTAGACGATCACGGCGACGTTGCCGCCATTCACATCTGTCATCGCACCTCACCTGGGCTCTCTTCAGCAAGGGAATGGTGTCAGATCGACGGCATGCCCGTATGGCAATCACCAGGCTCACCAGGGGCCGCGAGACCGCGGGGAGATCTCACTACCTAAGGCAGCGAGATGTGCACCTATTGTTACCGCCGTCAGGACGCGGGACCCGTGGGGTAGCAACTCTCCAATTTTCCGGCCTAGGCGGCGCGTGATGTTCGTCCCGGCGGGGATCAAGGTAAGGTTGCTGCCTTGCCATCGGTAGCCTTGGTAAAGCAATTACGCTGGGCTAAAGTAAGCTGACGGGCTGACGCAGCCGACGACCGCGGAGCTGATCGTGCTGAAGAAGATCATCACCTGGGCGATCGTCATCTTCCTGGCCTTTTACCTGCTCACGCAGCCTACCGGGGCGGCGAATGTCATCCATGGCCTGCTGAACCTCCTCAGGGACGCCGGCAATTCACTCGCGACGTTCGTGAACTCGCTGTGAGGCAGCTATGCGGTTGATCGCCCCGCGCAACGCCGGCCCGGCGGCGGTCAACAAGTACCTGCTGCCCCACGAACACCAGGTCATCACGGTCCGCAAGCACCCCGCGGTGCTCATCGTCCCGATCGCGATCACGCTGGCTGGGCTGCTCATCGCCCTGGTGCTCGGCACCACGGTGCTGCACAAGTCCCATGACGGCATCCTCGTCCTGGTGCTGATCGGCGTGGGGCTGCTGTTCTATCTGGCCTTCAAGACCTGGGAGTGGTCCGAGGACTACTTCGTGGTCACATCGGACCGGATGCTCCAGGCCAGCGGGGTGTTCACCCGCAAGATAGCGATGATGCCGCTGGTCAAGGTCACGGACATGAGCTTCCAGCGCTCCTCGCTGGGCCGCCTGCTGGGCTTCGGCGAGTTCATCCTGGAATCGGCGGGCCAGGACCAGGCCCTGCGCACCATCGATCATGTGCCCTATCCCGAGCAGCTCTACCTTGAGATCTGCGCCCTGATCTTCCCGGCCGAGAAGATCCCGTGCCCGCAATGCGACGGCCAGGGCGTGCTCATCCAGGAGAACGAGGACGGGGAAGAGACCACGTACCTGTGTCCTCTGTGCAAGGGACGCAAGACGGTGTCAGGAGACACCCTCGTCGCGGAGAATAGAGACTTCGGCGACGACTGAGTCGCCCGCAGCGCTATCAGTCCCTTCCCCGGGGTTCGTGCTGCCGGACGGTCAGACCTGAGCGTCCGGCAGCACGAGTCTGCCCTCCCGCTGCCGGTCGCGCCGCGGGTCGTTCCGCGGCCGCTGGAGACACACCCTCACACGCTGACGAGGGCGATGCCGGCCACCGCCAGCAGCAGCCCGGCCAGTTGCGGGAGCCGCATCCGCTCCCCTAGTACGAGCCGGGCCAGCAGCACAGTCACCCCGGGGTACAGCGAGGTCAGCACCACTGCGATACCGAACAGCCCTTCCCGGGTGGCCACCACGTAACAGACGTTCGCGCCGGCGTCGAGCAACCCGGAGGCGATCGCCCCGGCCAGCAGCCACGGGCTCACCGCGCGCCAGGCCAGGCCGCCCAGCCAGGCCACCGCCGCCGTCACCACCAAAGCCCCGGTGATCCGGGCCACCGCGCTGGGCCACAGCACGCCCGAGGCGCCCGCGTGCTGGAGAAAGAGGAAGAACAAGCCGAACCCCACGCCGCCGCCGGCGCCGAGGAGAAGCCCGCGGCCGGCCGGGCGGGACTCGGCCCGCCGCCGGCTGATCCCCTCCGAGCTCACCAGTACCGTGGCCACCAGGCAGATGCCGCCGCCGACGTAGGCCAGGATTCCGGGCCGCTCCCCGCCCACGATCGCCACACTGACCGGGAGCACGGTGGAGACCAGCGCGGAGACCGGGGCCACCACGCGCATCGGTCCCGCGGCGAGGCCTGCATAGAACATGATGAGCCCGGTGCCGCCGGCCGCGCCGGCCGCCGCGGCCCAGGGCAGGCCAGCCGTCGAGATCGGGCCGCCCGCGGCCAGCGCCGCGGTCAGCAGCACCACGGCCCCCGCCGGAGCCGACACGATGAGCACCGAGAGGACATGAGTGCGCCGCGACACCGCGCCGCCGAGAAAGTCGGCACTGCCGTAGAGCAGGGCAGCCGCCAGGGCGAAGGCAATGATCACGATGGCTCCCAATCAAGCGGGCACAATCGAGCGGGCAGATCCAGGCCGACCCAGCCGGGCCCCTCGATGCGGGCCCCTCGATGCGGGCCCGTGCTACGGACCCGTGCTGCAGGCCCCGTGCTACGCGGGCCCGTGCTGCAGGGCCATGCTGCGTGCGGGGCCGTTCACCGGGCCCCTCGAGCGGGTCTGAGGAACATCGGGACAGGATGACCGGTCGTTATAGCGAACTATATGGTTCACTGTACCGACCGACAACCACGAAAGCGAACGGATAGACGATGGCTGCTGCCGACATCTCGGCCGCCCTGGCCCGGACTCTCCAGGCGCTGCGCTCCGAGCGAGGATGGTCGCTTGACCAGCTAGCCGCCCGGTCCGGGGTCAGCAAAGGGGTCCTGGTCTCTCTGGAACAGGGACGGTCCAACCCGAATCTGGCCACGCTGGCCCGGGTCAGCGACGCGTTCGGCGTGCCGATCACCAGGCTGGTGGCGGTCACCAGCGAGTCCAGCGTGCGGGTGAGCGGCCCCGATCAGGCGCGGGTCCTCTGGCGGGGCCCATCCGGAGGGACAGGCACCATCCTCGCCGCCACAGAGCCGCCCTGGGCGGCGGAACTGTGGCGCTGGACGCTCCAGCCCGGCGAGGGCTTCGGCGGTGACGCCCACATGCCTGCCACCCGGGAGCTGGCCTGGGTCGAAGAGGGCACGCTGAGGCTGACCGTGGCCGGGGAGCAGTACCAGGTGACGACCGGGCAGTCAGCCCGGTTCCCGGGCGGCGTCCCGCACGCCTACCGCAACGACGGGACCGGCCCGCTGGCCATGACGATGATCGTCGTAGTGCCGCCTGCTCCGGAATGAGCCTGACCGGCGGCGCGCACCCCGGCCGCCGCGGCTCCGGCAAACCCAGGCCTAAGGGCCCAAGCGGCGCGGACCCGGCCGCGCACTGGTACATTCTGAACGTAATTTGCACCGGCGTGGCCGGTGCAAATTTGCCGGCGGATTACCTCAGTGCAGATTGCTGCTGCGTGACCCCGGGGAGGGCCGCGGTGAGCTGGTCCCGCCAATAATCTCGACAGGAGAACCAATGCGAGTCGTGGTGACAGGTGGGGTCGGTTTCCTCGGCTCCCATCTGTGTGACGCGATAATGGGCCGGGGTGACAGTGCCGTCTGCGTGGACAACCTGGCCACCGGCCGGCTGGACAACGTGGCGCATCTGATGGGCCAGCCCGGCTTTACCTTCCTCGAAGCCGATGTCAGCTCCGCCCTCGACGTGCCCGGCCCGGTGGACGCCGTCGCCCACCTCGCCAGCCCGGCTTCCCCGCCCGACTACCTGCGTCTTCCCCTCGAGACCCTGGCCGTGGGCAGCCACGGGACCGAGAACGGGCTGCGTCTGGCCCGCAGGCACGGCGCGCGGTTCGTCCTGGCCTCCACCAGCGAGGTTTACGGGGACCCGGCCGTGCATCCGCAATCCGAGGACTACTGGGGCAACGTCAACCCGGTCGGCCCGAGGAGTGTGTACGACGAGGCCAAGCGATTCGCTGAGGCGCTGACCCGTGCCCACCGGGAAACTCACGGCGTCAATACCGGCATAATCCGGATCTTTAATACATACGGCCCGCGGATGAGTGCCCGGGATGGCCGTATTGTCACGAACTTCATCACTCAGGCCCTGAATGGCGATCCGCTCACTATTTACGGCGACGGTACCCAGACGCGTAGTTTCTGCTATGTCGATGACCTCATCCGCGGCATCGTGGGCATGATCGACTGCGCCGAGAGCGGCCCGGTGAACCTGGGCAACCCGGAGGAGTTCACCGTCGCTGATTTCGCGCAGCTGGTGCTCCGGGTGACCGGCTCGGACTCGGCGGTGGAGTACCTGCCCCTGCCGGTCGATGACCCGACCCGCCGCTGCCCGGTCATCGCCCGGGCCAGCCAGGTGCTGGGCTGGCAGCCGCAGATCCGGGTGGAAGACGGCATCCGCCGCACGGTCGAGTGGTTCCGCTCCCGGCCGGAGGAAGTCCGGCTGGCCTCGGCGGCCAGGCACTGATCTCTGAGGCGGCCGGCGCTTACGCCAGCCGGCCATTTACGATCGCCGGATTGCGCCACCCAGCGCCTGCACGGTCCAGCCCGCGTCCTGCCACTCGGCGAGGGGCAGGACGTTGCGCCCGTCGAGAATGCGGGGGGTCCGGACCACCAAGCGCAGCTGCACCGGATCAAGGTCGCGGTACTCACGCCACTCGGTGAGGTGCAGCACCACGTCGGCCGCCTCGCAGGCCTTGACCGATTCCTCGACATAGTCCAGGTCCGGGCAGGCCCGGCGGGCGTTGTACGTGGCCCTGGGATCGTGCACCCGCACGACCGCGCCCTCGGCGCGGATAGTCCGGGCCACGTCCAGGGCGGGCGAGTCGCGGACATCGTCGGTGTCGGGCTTGAACGCGGCCCCCAGCACGGCCACGTTCCGGCCGGCGAAGGACCCGCCGGCGAGCTCACGGGCCGCCCGGACCGCCAGTGCCCGCCGGCCCGTGTTGATCTGGTCGACCTCCCGGAGAAACTGCAGGGAGTCGCCCACGCCCAGCTCGTCGGCGCGGGTCATGAAGGCCCGGATGTCCTTGGACAGGCAGCCACCGCCGAAGCCGAGCCCGGCGGACAGGAACCGGCGGCCGATGCGGGTGTCGTGGCCGAGCGCGTCCGCAAGGGTCATCACGTCCGCTCCCGCGGCGTCGCACACGTTGGAGACCGCGTTGATGAAAGAGATCTTGGTGGCCAGGAAGGCGTTCGCCGCCACCTTGACCAGCTCCGCCGTGGCCAGATCGGTCGTGATGTACGGCGTGCCCAACTCCAGCACGCTGTCGTAGATCGCCCGCAGCGTGACATCGGCGGTCACGGAGGTGATGCCCACCACGATCCGGTCCGGCCGCACCGTGTCCTCGACCGCGAAGCCTTCGCGGAGGAACTCCGGATTCCAGGCCAGGCCCGCGGCAGCACCCGCCGGGGCGAGCTCGGCGATCCGGTCGGCCAGCCGGGCCGCGGTGCCGACCGGGACCGTGGACTTGCCGATTACCAGGCAGTCCCGGGTCAGGTACGGCGCCAGCCCGTCCACCACTGCCTCGATGTGGCTCAGGTCGGCACCGGCCGCCCCGGATAGCTGGGGGGTTCCGACGCAGATGAAGTGGGCGTCAGCGAACTCGGCGGCCTCCTTCAGGGAAGTGCTGAAGCGGAGCTTCCCCGAACCCACCGCCCGGACGAGGATCTCTTCGAGCCCGGGCTCGAAGAAGGGCGCGTGGCCGTCCTGGAGCGCGGCAATCTTCTGGGCATCGGCGTCCACGCCGAGGACTTCGTGGCCGATGTCCGCCATGCAGGCGGCGTGCACGGCACCCAGGTATCCGGTCCCAATGACGGAAATGCGCATACGGGTCACTCCTTAACCATGCAGCACAAAAGATCGGTGGTGGCCATCCGCTGGGACCTAGTTGGTGAAAGCTTAGGAAAGATCCAGGGTCCACCCCGCGTCGGCGGCGACGCTACGTTCACCCTAGAGTTACGTCGACTCCGCAGTGCGGTGTAAATAGTGTCAGGCCGGACGGGCTGAGGAGGCGAGTTCACGCAGTGCGGTTCGTGTTCAGCCCGCCGACGGAGGAAGCCGCCGGTCTGCTGACCCTGCCGTGGACGGAGCCCCTCGAGGAGTGGCAGGATCCGCGTCTGGTCGAGATCCGGCAGCGCGGCATCTCGCGGCACATCGTCCGGTTCGTCGCCGATGATGGCGAGCTGTACGCGCTCAAGGCGATCAATGAGAACCTGGCCCGGCGCGAGTACCGGCTCCTGCGTGAACTGGCCGAGCTGAACGTGCCCGCGGTGCACGTGGTAGGCATCGTGGTGGACCGCGGGCCGGATCTCGACGCGATCCTGGTCACCCGGTTCCTGGACTACTCCACCACCTACCGGGCCGTCTTCTCCAGCCCGCGGGGCGGTCAGCCGACCGACCGGCTGCTCGACGCCCTGGTCGAGCTGCTGGCGCGGCTGCACCTGTCCGGTTTCTTCTGGGGTGACTGCTCGCTGTCCAACACGTTGTTCCGTTACGACGCGGGCACACTCGAGGCGTATCTGGTCAACGCGGAGACCAGTGAGCGCCATCCCACTCTTACCGCGGGCCAGCGGCACTACGACGTAGACCTGGCTGAGGAGCGGGTCTACGGCGAGCTCCTCGACCTCCAGGCCGGCGAGCTGCTCAGCCCGGAACTGGACCCGCTGGAGATCGCCGCCGAGCTGCCCCGGCGCTACGAGCGCCTGTGGGACGAACTGACCCGCGAAGAGCTGCTCCAGCCGGACGACCAGCGTTACCGGATCGCGCAACGACTGCGCCTGGCTCAACGAGCTCGGTTTCGACGCTGACGAGGTGGAGCTGATCAGCACACCGGACGGGAACCGCCTCAAGCTGCGGACCAAAGTCTCCGAGTCCGGGCATCACGCGCGCAAGCTGTTCCTGCGCACCGGGCTGGTCGTGGAGGAAAACCAGGCCCGCCGGCTGCTCAACGACATCGCCAGTTTCCGCGCCTACCTGGAGCAGAAGCAGGGCCGCCCGGTGTCTGAGATGGTGGCGGCCAGCCAGTGGCTGGGCGACGTTTACGACCCGGTAGTCGCGGCCATCCCGGAGGGCCTGCGCCACCGCCTGCCTCCCGCCGAGATCTTCCACGAGATCCTCGAGCACCGCTGGTACATGTCAGAGGAGGCGGGCTTCGACGTGGGAACGGCCGCCGCGGCCCGGTCCTACTTCCAGACGGTGTTGCCGGGGGTGCCCGAGTTGCTCAGCGAGGACGGGCCGGTACCCGGCGGGGCCGACGTCTCGTCCTGACGCCGGCGGACTGCGACCAGGGGCAGCCCGACCAGGAGCGCCAGGACCGCGATCACGGCCGCCTCGACCAACTGGCGGTTCGCCTTGTGGGTGCAGTACCGCTCGAACTGCCGCTGCTGGACGGCGGGCACCGGTGGCCCGGAGCCGCCGCCCGTGTTGACGATGCCGGGGTCGATCCGCACCTGGAGGGCGTTATCGGAATGGAGACCAGGGCCGCACCACCCGATGATCTGCCCGGACGAGGCCCGCTGCACACCAAGCGGGATGAACAGCAGGGTCAGCGCCGCAGCCAGGCCGCCTACGACGATGGCCACCCCGCACAGACGCAGGAAGTCACGCTGGCCAGATCGCATGGCTGTCTCCTCACGGCCTTCCACCCCGGGAGCCGGCCACCGCCCTGCGGTCGGCCCTACTCACCCGGCTGCTACCTAGCTTGGCACGGCCCTCGCGGTGACGACGTGTACCACCCGGGCCAGGTTCCCTGATCCGCCGCGGATGCCTTTAGGCTCAGGGCATGGCGGTCAACTGGGGCACCATCGCGGAACTGGCGACGGCCGGCGGCACACTGGTCCTGGCCATTTCCACGTTCGCGTCGGTGCGCTCGGCCAACCGGGCGGCCCGCGCGGCCGAGCGGTCACTCATGGTGGGACTGCAGCCGCTGCTGGTCCCGTCGCGGCTCCAGGATCCGGATCAGAAAGTCTTCTGGATCGACATCAAGCACGTCGTGCTGGCGGGCGGCATGGGAGCAGCCGAGGTCGACGGCGACACGGTCTACCTGGCGATGTCGCTGCGCAACGCGGGAAACGGCATCGCGGTGATGCGGAACTGGCGGGTATATCCAGAGCGGCCGACCGGCGAGCAGCGGCCAGAGCGGTCAGGGTTCCGGCGGCAGACCCGCGATCTGTACGTCGCCCCGGCCGACACCGGTTTCTGGCAGGCGGCGTTCCGTGATCCGGATGACCCGGAGCGGAGCGGGGGTGGCCGACGCGATCAAGGCCCGGCAGCCCGTGACCGTCAACGTGCTGTACGGCCACTACGAGGGTGGCCAGCGGCTGATCAGCCGGTTCCTCATGCAGCCGGGTACCGCCTCCGGCCGGTGGATCTTGTCGGTCTCGCATCACTGGAACCTGGACCGCCCCGATCCCCGTTAAACCCAGCCCTGGGAGGCAGACGTCATGACAGAGCCCGAGCCCATGCAGGCCGGGGTGGTCAACGTCCTGCTGACCATCGACCCCATCGCCAGCCATGCCGCGGGAAAGTACCTCACCTGGGACGGGGAACCGTTCGACGAGGAGGAGACCGCGCGATGTGACGCGGCCACACCGCACGAACTGTGGGCCTGGACCCTCACCGCCGAGGAGGCACCCGGCGCCTCCGCCGGGCCGCGGGCGGACGTACGCAGGCTGACCACGATCGTGGCCAGCGCGACCGGCCAGGCCCCGGAGGCCTTCAACGAGGCGGTTCTCGCTCACTTCGGCACCGTGCCGGCCCGCCAGGTGCTAGGCCCCGGGGAGGGCGGCGCGACGGCGAGCGGAGAGTACCGCCCCTACCCGGTCGCCTTCCGCGAGACAGTGCTCCCGCAGATCTTCCGCGACACGGTCCTGCCCGGCCTGGCCGGGCAGTCCCACGACGAGGCCCTGGAGATCCTGGGGCGCCTGGAGCCGTAGCTCAGCTCGCGCAGCCGCCCGCCGCCTTGGCCGCGGCGACATCCGCGGCCACGCTCCCGTGCCGGTACAGCGCCAGGTCCGGGGGCGAGAACCCCCAGTGCCCGTTGGCGTAGACCAGCGTCTCGGTGGCGCTTTCCGGTTTCGCAGCGCCCCCGGTCAGGGCCACCGTCACCACCGCGCTCTGGCCGGTCACGGCGATGTGGCGGATCTTGTAGGACATCCCGCCGGCCGCGCCCAGGCAGCCCCGGTGCACCGCCACCCAGGCCTGCTGGTCGATGGCCTGCCGGGCCGGGGCGCTCAGCATCTGGTAAATGACGGCAAACTGGCCCGCGGTGTACAGGGTGAGGTAGTCATCGGCGTCGGCACGGACCGCCGACACCGTGTCCGGTTCAACCGGGGTCGAGGCGTGCGCGCCGGGCGATGCGCTGTGGGGCGGTGCCGACGGCCCGGCCGGACTCCCGGTACTGGTCCCCGAGCAGGCCGCTAAGGCCAGCCCGGCGGCCACCGTGGCCGGGACTATTCCGATCAACTGAAATCGCATTCGCGTGCTTTCTGTCGGAGGTGACGCTTAACAGACGCCTGCCGGGCCCTGGCGGTGCACGCCTGCAGGGTCGGGATGGGCCGGGCCAGACCGGCGGCGGAGTCCAGCCCGCCGGACAGGTTATGGCACCTGACCCCGGACTGCCGCCGCGGGGTCGCGAGCGGAAGCGCAGCCTATGACCGGGCTCACCCCGAACAGGAGCGCGGCCTGTGACCGGGCTCACCCAAAACTGATGCATTAGTTGTTCATAGAGGGTAGAGCCGGTCCTGGAGGTGAACCCAGAGTGACTGGTACTTCAGCCGCCGGCATCATCGTGATGATGGCCGTGGTCCTGGTGGGAGCGATGGCGATGATCCTCTGGATCTTCGTGCTGGGCCGTGGGTCGTTCAAGCACCGGCGGGTCGACCACCGGCCGGGGGACGTCCGCGGCGGGATCCACGTCGGGGACCCGGGGAGCGTGATGCCGCGCCGGGACGCCCCCGCCAACCCAGCCGATCCGACCGGCACCGGCCAGGACAGGCAGTTAGGACGGCCGGTGTCGGTGGCCTGACCCCGTGAAGGCCGGCCCGGCCAGCCGGTAGCCCGAGCGTGTGTCGCGGTGCCCGTCGCGGGTAGCGGCGCTCCCCGCGATGCGCCGTGGGCCCATCACGCACGAAGCAGGCAACATCCTGGAGGACGCCATGAGCGAGTTCGACAAGCTGAAGGACGACGCGGAGAAGTACGCGCAGGACCATCCAGAACAGGTCCAGAAGGGCGAGCAGGCCGTCGAGGAGAAGTTCGGCCTGCCGGGACAGGAGGATTCCGGCTCCGGCCAGCAGGACCAGTCCGGCCAGAACCAGTCCGGTCAGGACCAGCAGTCCGGCCAGGGGGGCCAGTACGACCAGGGTGCTGGGCCACGCGGGGAAGACCAGCAGAACGCCGGAGACGGCGGAGGCCAGTAACCGAGTCCTGACCTCCCGGCTGGCCGCCCGGCCGGCCGGGAGGATGCTCAGCAGACGCACGCCCCGCACCACTGCGCGTAGCCGCGAGGACCGTAGCCATACTGGACGTATTGTGACGGGCGACGGACAGAACCGGGGCGGGGCGGCCGGGCCGCCCCCGTCCCGGAGCGACAAGCGGCGCTACTTCGTGCTGATGGGCATCTGCGTCAGCTTGTTCGTCATCTCGTGGGCGGTCGTGGCTCGCTACTCAGTCCTCGCGTCGGTCATCATCTCGCTAGTGGCGCTGGCGATCCCTCCGTTTGCCGCCATCATCGCGAACGTGACCAGCGCCACGGACCGCCGCCGGTGACCGTCCGCTGCACTATGCCCGTTCGAGTTCGTAGTGCACCGTCTGGTAGTGCCTGATCCGGTGTGCGAGTGGCACCAGGACCGCCTGCAGCAGGCGGTGCCGGCGCGCCAGGGCCCGGGCCGCACACTGAGCCTGGGTCCCGGTCAGGAGGGTCGCCCGCGCTGCTACCACCGGGCCCATCGGCTCGCCCCGCAGCGTGGCGGGCGCAATCTCGACGCGGGCGTTGTTGCGCAGCCGCTTGGCCTTCCAGGCCTGGTCGTACGAGCGGAAGAAGGCACGATCCCCGTCGAACGCGATGCTCACCGGCGTGGGCACGGGGGTACCGTCGCGCTTGTATGTAGTCAGCAAGATCGTGCTGGCCCCTTTGAGGGACTCGAGCCCGGTAGTCATCCGATCTCCTCCTCGGTGGTCGCTCACACACCTAGGACGAGCCGGTCCACGTGCCTGTGACAGTGACACTGAGGCAGCAATGTGCCCCACCGCACATCATCCGTGCACATTTGGTCTGGGACGAAAAGCAGCAGTCCCCCCGGGGTAGATGATCTACCGGGGGGACTGCTGCTCTGCGGGCGGAGGCTCGGGGATTTGAACCCCGGATGGGCGGTAAACCCAAACCGCATTAGCAGTGCGGCGCCATAGACCGGACTAGGCGAAGCCTCCCGACGACCAAGCGGTCCGCATCAGCGTACCGGGATGCCGCCGGACGTGCCAAAGCAGTTGGCGCACTGCACCAGAAACAACGGGGCCGGGTCAGCCGGACAGGGTTAGCCGAGCAGGGCCAGACAGGCCGGTCGCTGGCCGGCGCCAAAACCCCTCACGGCACCTCAACGACCTCGTAGTCGCCGGCCGCGTACGCCTCCCGGATCCGGGTCTTCGCAAACTTCCCCACGCTGGTCTTCGGAACCTCCTCGATGAACGACCAGCGCTCCGGAAGCTGCCAGCGGGGTATCCGGTCGGCGAGGTACGCCTTGAGTTCCTTCGGCGTGATCGTGGCATCGCCCCTGAGCACCACCGTGGCGAGCGGACGCTCCCCCCACTTTTCGTCGGGGACCCCAATGACGGCCGCCTCGGCCACCTCGGGGTGACCCATGAGGATGTTCTCCAGCTCCATCGACGAGATCCACTCGCCGCCGGACTTGATCACGTCCTTAGCCCGGTCGCTAAGCGTTACATACCCCAGCCGGTCGATGGTCCCGACGTCGCCAGTCCGCAGCCAGCCGTCGTGAAACTTTCCCGGATCGTCGTCCTTGTAGTACGACCCGGTGATCCAGGGCCCGCGGACCTGGACCTCTCCGACCGCCACGCCATCGTTCGGCAGCACCGCGCCACTGTCCCCGACCAGCCGCCCTTCGACGGTGCAGAACAGACGGCCCGCGGTGTCCCGGTAGTGCCAGGCCTCCTCCTCGCTGACCCCGCGCGGAGGCCGGGCGATGCTGCCCAGTGGCGAGGTCTCGGTCATCCCCCAGGCTTGCAGGATCTCGACACCGAGCTCCTTCTGGAAGGCTTCCATCAGCGCGTGCGGGACCGCCGAGCCGCCGCACGGGACCAGGCGCAGCGAGGACACGTCACCACCATGGGCGCGGATGTGCTGGAGCAGGCCGTTCCAGATGGTCGGGACCGCGCCGGCGATGGTCGGCCGCTCCGCCTCGATCAGCCGGACCAGCGGCCCGGGCTGCAGGAAACGGTCGGGCATGATCAGGTCAGCACCGCTGAGAACCGCCGCGTAGGCCAGCCCCCAGGCGTTGGCGTGGAACATGGGCACCACCGGAAGGATCCGGTCGCGGTCGCTCACCGCGAAGGCGTTGCCCAGGCAGGCACCCATCGCGTGCAGGTAGGTGGAGCGGTGGCTGTATACCACGCCCTTGGGCATGCCGGTGGTGCCGCTGGTGTAGCACATGGCTGCCGCGGTCCGCTCGTCCAGCTCGGGCCAGTCGAACTCGGTCGGCTGAGCGGCCAGCAGTTCCTCGTAGTAGTGCACCTCGTGGCCGGAGCCGGCCAGCGCCCCGGCGTCGGCGGCTCCCTCACCCGAAACCGGGCCGGCCAGCACGATGTGCCGGACTGTTTCCAGGCTGGGCAGGATCGCGGCCAGCAGCGGCACGAGCGTGGGCTCGGTGATGACCACGTGGTCGCCGGCGTGGTTGGCGATGTAGCTGAGCTGCTTCGGGTCCAGCCGGAGGTTCAGGGTGTGCAGGACCGCGCCCATGGAGGGCACGGCCAGGTAGGCCTCGAGATGCTCGGAGTTGTTCCACAACAGGGTGGCGACTCGCTGGTCGCCATCTACGCCGAGCTCGCGCAGGGCACCGGCCAGCTGGGCCACCCGGGCGCCGGTCCGGGCATAGGACTGGCGGCGGACGCCGTCCGTCGTGCACGTGACGACCTCGCTGTCGCCGAAGACCGTGGTGCCGTACCGCATCAGCCCGGTCACGGTCAGGGGCACGTCCATCATCGTGCTGAGCACGGGCCACCTCCCTTGTGATTCACCCCGGCGCAGCAGCACCGGTCCCGCGTGGGTCTCGTCGGATCGTGTCATGCCTTAAGGGCAAACGTCACCCTCCGAACCTCGGATTACCCTCAGCTTTCGAGCAGGTCGGCGTCGATGCGCAGCTTGGCTACCGCCCGCGACACCGTGCTCTTGACCGTGCCCAGGCTGACTCCGAGGACGTTCGCGATCTCCGCCTCGCTCATGTCCTCGTAGTAGCGCAGCACCACGGCAGCCCGCATGCGCTGCGGGAGCCGCTCGATCGCGCGGCGCAGCGCGTCCTGGACCTCGCTGTCGCCCGCGTGGTCGATGACAGGCTGATCGGGGATCTCGTCTGTCGGGTACTCCTCGACCCGGCGCCGCCGCCACCAGGAGATGTGCGTGTTCACCATGGCCCGGCGGACGTAGCCGTCCACCGCGCCGAGATCCTCGATCCGGTCCCAGGCCTGGTAGGTCTTGGCCAGCGCCGCCTGGACGAGATCCTCCGCATCCGCCCGGTTACGGGTCAGCAGGTAGGCCATGCGCAGCAGTGACCCGCTGCGGGATGTGACGTATTCGTGGAACGCCGGGTCGCCTGGGCCCGATGGCTCCCCCGGCTGCACCCTGGGCCGCGGCGCGTGCGCCGCGGCGGCGCGTTCGACCTGCGCGCCCGCAGCAGTTCCCCGCGCGGATTCGCTCTGACCCTCAGTCCCGGCATGCCCACTGCGCGCTGTGGCCCCGTTTCCCCGCGCACCGGCCACGACGTGATCGCCCCCGACGCTCACACCCCAACCGTACCCAGGTAACAGGCTGTCCCCACAGTTCAGCCGTGTGCCGGCGAGGCGTCGCTTCACGGGCAACGTACCGGAACCGCTTGACGCGTGACTCTCCCGCCCCCATCGTCATGAGCTGGGATGTTTGCCTGGGGGAGGGTCGATGGTTGTCCAACGCGGTGACTTAGCGTGTTGTGTCCGTTGCGCAGGACCAGCGGCCGCGGAGCGGCTCGCCCGGCGGCAACTACTCAAGGCTGCGGTCCACCCGCCAGCGCCCGGTCCGTTAGTGCAAGTCAAGACAGCTGGGGCGGCTGCTGCAGGCGCCGTGCAGACAGCAATGGCGCGCACCGGAGCGGGCGCTTCCGAGACGGCCAGCCTGGAGCGCGACGGCAGCGGCCTGGCGGGCTCGCCGGGCGTGCTGACCGGGACGGTGCTGGACACCAGCCCGCAAGTCATCACCATCTGCGGGGCGGGCGGGGAGCGGCGGGTCGCGCTGCCACCCGGGGCCGTCGTGTGGAAAGGTCGCACCACCGATCCCACCGCTCTGGAGAGCGGGGACAGCGTCGTGATCCGGCTGCACCCGGGGCAGCGCCGCGTCGCCGACCGGATCTGGGCCAACGTGGGCCGGGTAACCGGGCTGATCGTCGAGCGGGACCGGGAGAGCATGCTCGTCGATGCAGGCCGGACCACCGCGCGCCAGGCCGTGCTGATCCCTCCGCACGCCATGGGCCGGCTGCAGGTGCGCTTCCCCCGGCTGGAGCCTGGTTACCTGGTGGACTTCATCGGGCTGCGCGCCCAGGGGTTCCTGGAGGCGCTAATCCCCGCGACCTCCCAGCCGGCCTACCGGGCCAGCGAGGCGCCCGCCCCGGCCGCGGTGCGGGGCCATGCCGCGGTCCGCATCGCCGGGTCGGCCGTGTGGCATGAGGCCAGCGGCCCGGCGGACGCGAACGGCGTCCGGTATCCGGCCCTCGACCCGGAGACAGCCTGCCTCGAGCAGCGACTGGCCGGGACTGGGTGCCCGCGCCTTCCCTACCTGTCGGTCGGCAGCCTGCTGGAGGTCCGCAACGAGTGCACTGGCAGTGCCCGGGTGTTCCCGATCTCCGGCTGTGCCGCCACCGCCCAGATCTTCTGCGATCGTTGCGTGACCTGCGGCACCTCACCCCGGGGCCGGGTTGCCGACCTGCCCATGGCCAGCTTCGCGGCCATGGGCGGTGACCTGGAACGAGGCTGCTTCAACGCCACGGTCTCGCTCGGGTCCCTCGCACCTGGCTCCCCGCCATCCGGCCCGATTTCCCCGGGCTCGCTGTCACCCGGCCCGGTACCGACGGGATGGACATGACCAGCCCCGAGCTCCCGGCGACCCTCTGGGCGGACCTGCAGGACGTCCAGCCGCCCCTGATCGCGGGCATCCTGATCGGTGGATGCCTGGCCAAGCTGGGCCGGGTGCTGCGCTCCGGCTCGGTGGACGCCGGCCTGGGCCCCACCCAGCTGTTCCCGCTCCGCCTCCGCCGCCCGCTGGCCATGCTCATGTGCGCGTTCGAGATGTCCCTCGGGCTCGCCCTGCTGGTGACCGTGTTCCCAGTGGGAACCCGCATCGGGGTGGCGCTGTTCGCCCCTCGCGCGGCGACCGGGGCGAGGGTCGCGGCCGCCGCGTTTTTCCTGGTGTGCGTGGCCGCCCTGGCCGAACTCCGGGGTCGGCGCCCTGACCTGGGCTGCGGCTGCTTCGGCGACTTCAGTACCCAGCCGACCGGGTGGCGGTCGATCGCCCGGGCTGCGCTGCTCACCGGGGCCGCCCTGATCTCGATCGAGAGCCCGGCCCTGTACCTGCCCCCCCGTGGCGACGGCGCGCTGCTGTTCCTCAGCGTCGTCTGCGCCGAGCTGGCGCTGCTTGCCGCCCTGTCGCCGGAGGTCAGCGAGGCGCTGCTCCGGCTGGGCTACACCGACCCCTGCGAGCTGCGCCAGCTGCCCGCCGAGCGCACCCTCGCGGCGCTGCGCCGCAGCCGTCAGTGGCGCAAGCACGCTCAGGCGATCACCACGGGGACGCCCATCGACATGTGGCGTGAACTGTGCTGGCGGTACGTGGCCTATCCCTGCCGCCTCGACGGCAGGAACGCGGAAGTGGTGTTCGCGGTCCAGCTCAAACGGCGGCGCCCCATGGTCCAGGCGGCGGTGCTGACGCTCGCCCCGGACTTGCCGGTGGCGGCGCCGGGCCATCTGGTGCCCGCCCAGGACTGGGGTCATCAGGAGGCTATGCAGTTATCTACGGACGTCTACCCGCAGCCCTAGAGAGATCCATACTCAGCCAGAGGCCCCTAGCCTCGGGCGGGCCGGCCCGCGCTCAGAGGGGCCCGGGCCCGCGCTCAGAGGGGCTGGGCGCGCAGGAACCGGCCGAAGTGCGGCACGGTGAACGCGATGAGGCCGCGCTCTGAGCTGTAGATCAGCCCCTTCTTGATCAGGCCGTCGCGGGCCGGGGACACGCTGGACGGCTTGCGGCCGAGCTCGTCGGCGACCTGCGCGGTCTGCACGGGGTCGTCGCCGAGCTGCGCCATAGCCCGCATGTAGTCGCGCTCCGCCGGGGTGGCCCGCTCATAACGGCTGCCGAAGAAGCCCACCGCCAGCTCGGCCTCGGCCTGCGGGCTGGCCACGGCGACGTCCTTCGCGGTCACCGGGCTGTCCGTGGCCACGTCCCACGTGACCTTGCCGTACGCCTGCACGAAGTACGGGTACCCGTCGGCTGCCTGGTACAGCGCGTTGAGCGCGTCCGGATCGAAATCGGCTCCCTCCCGCTGGGCGGGAGCGAGCAGTGCCTGATCGGCCGCGGCCCGGTCCAGCCGGTCGATCGACACGTACCGGAACAGCCGCTCCGAGTAGCTCTTGCTGGCGGACAGCACCGACGGCAGGTGCGGCAGGCCCGCTCCGACCACGATCAGGGGCCCGCCGGTCTGGGACAGCTCATGGGTGGCGGCGCAGAGCGCGGATATGTCGGGCGCAGGCACGTCCTGCATCTCGTCTATGAACAGCGCGATGCCCACGCTGAGGTCACCGGCCACCGACGCAGCATCGGTGAACAGCTCCATCAGGTCGATCTCCATGTCCCCCGAGTCGGCCCGGCCCCGGACGGCGGGCACGTCGATGCCCAGGTGCGGGGTGAAGGTGCCCTTCGGGGCCTTGGGATCCCGCGCCGCGAACGCCTTGAGCACGCCGAGGAACTGCTCGATCCGGTCGGGGGCGCGGTGGCGGGGGGCGAGTTCGCGGACCGCCATGTGCAGCGCGCCCGCGACTGGGCGGCGGATCGACTGCTCGGGGCGGGCCTCGATCTTCCCGGTGCCCCACAGCCGTTGCAGGGCCATCGAGCGGAAGGAGTTGAGGAGAACGGTCTTGCCCACGCCGCGCAGCCCGGTGAGCACGATGCTGCGTTCTGGGCGCCCACGGGCGATCCGCTCCAGCACGACCTCGAACTGGCTCAGTTCCCGGTCCCGGCCGGCCAGCTCGGGCGGCCGCTGGCCGGCGCCCGGCGCATAGGGATTACGTACGGGGTCCACGGCCTAGCAGCCTATGGGCGGATCTAGCTGGATCCCTAGATTGACGTAGAAAGCACTGCCGGCGTGTCGCGGATGGACCAACCGCATGATCGTGGTGCGTTGTGCCCCGCCCGCGGGGCACAACGCACCACGATCATGACTGGGGGACGGGGCCGGGCGGAGCGAGGCCGGAGGTCGGGTCAGGCGTGGGTGGCGGGTCTGGTCCGGCTGAAATGAGGCCGGGGCGCGGTGCCTCTCCCCTGGCACCACACCCCGGCCGGCCCGTGTGAGTGTGGCGGGCCGTGGTGGCGTTAGTGAAGCAAGCGCAGCGTGTTGACCGCGTCGTCCACGTAGTACAGGCCGGAGCCGTACGGTGCGACGGCCAGGCCGAACAGTGCGCCCGCGCCCTTCGGGCTGCCCGACTTGTCGAGGAAGCGGTGCGCGATCTGCATGCCCGCCGGGGTGGTCTCGACGAGCTTGCCGTCGCCACCGTTGACCGTGAGGATGTTCCCGTTCGGGGCCACGGTGAGCCCCAGCGGCGTGTTCAGCGCGCCGCCTGAGGTGACCGGGAACCCGGTCCCGGCGCTGTGGTTGCGGAACGTGGCACCGGGGATCGCGGTGATCCGGTTACCCAGGCTGTCCGCGACGAAGAGAGTGCCGTGGGAGTTCAGGCCCACGCCGGTGGGCCCGACGACCAGGGCGGCCGGGTCGGTGCGCTGCCCGAACCCAGACCCGATCGTCGTCGTGCCCAGCAGGTGCGGCGCACGATAGCGATGCAGGGCCAGGGTCAGCCGGAGCACGGTGCCCTTGTTCACCACCGCGCCGTTCGCCACCACGGTCCCGTTGAGGACGTTCGTAACGAACAGCTGGGCGAAGTGGCGGTTGCTGATCGCGGTCATGTCCCACGGGCCGTTGATGCCGTACCCGGACAGGGTTTCCCGGACGTGGCCCCAGCGGTCCAGCACCAGCAGGCAGCCGGCCTTGGCCGTGGCGGCCATGCCGTTCGTGGTGGGCAGGCTGCCGACCACGACCCAGCCGCCGCGCAGGATGCTGAGCGCGGTGGTCAGGCCGATCCCGCCGGGGCAGGCGCCGGGCAGGTGCCTAGCGCTGATCCGGGCGAACGTGCTCACCGAGCCACCCGGCGACACCTGGACGATCGTGGTGCCGGTGCCCTGAAGGTTTTTCTTATTGTTGAAGTTGCTGACCAGGACGTTGCCGCGATGCAGGATGCCCTGACTGCGGCCGACCACCGCCACGCCGTACGGGTTGACGTCGCCGTTGCCCGGCACCGTCAACGCGATGGTAGAGATCTTGTGAAAGTGACTGATAAAGGATTGCTGGCCGTGCGCCTGGCCCGCGGTCCGCGCCTGTGCCCCCGCAGCAGGCGCGATAGCCAGGCCCGCCACCGCGAAAGTCGCCAGACCGGCGGCTGACGCGAGGCCCACACGATGGATGAATGACATTCCCTGCCTCCCCTTCCACCTGGATGCCAGGCCCTCGGGTGGGTGCCCTGGCACGGCGCCAGGGCGGGAGGAGAAGCGCACCATTCAGCCAGCACGGGCCGACCGGCCCGATTGTGCGGCCGGCTAGCACCCTGCAGCTAACGCCCCGCCCGCGCGCCGCACCCTTGTCACGGGAATAGCGCGCGAAGGGTTCAGGATGGGCCCAAGATTGTTTTCAGCCGCAGGGCAGAAAGTGGTTCTGGCCAATACATTGGCCTGGCTTGGCGTTCTTTTTACCGGCCGGGCCCGGACCCGGGCTGGTTCAGCCGGGCGAGGTAGGCGTTGTAGGCGTCCAGATGCTCGTCGTCGTCGATGGTGCCGCGCGCCCCCGCCACGGCCGGGGTCGGCTCGGCAGCGGTCCCGTATTGCGCACCGGGCGATGGGGCCGCGGGGGACGGGGCGGGATCCGGACCCCCCGGGCCGCGGACCGGCCGGGGCGCCTCGCGGCCCGGGCCCGGCATACCGCGATCCGGCGTACCGCGGTCCGGCGTATCGCGGTCCGGCGTATCGCGGTCCGGCGTATCGCGGTCCGCGGCCGGCGCGGCAACCAGGCTCTCGAAGCTCGACGTGCGCACGGCTTCGAGCCAGCCCCGGCTGACCGTGCCGACCCGGTCGGCATGCGCCCACATCACGAAGACCAGCATCATGAAGCCGAGCATGATCGCGTCGCCGCCGATCCACATGACCGCGCCGCCGGCGTGCAGGTCGGCCACCGGGCCGGCCGAGCCGCGCGGGCGCATCACGGTCATGCCCTTGATCGGCGTGTTCTCGGTGCCGAGAACCAGCCCGGTAAACGTATCCACCGGCATGGCCACGACCAGCATCACGAACCGGATCGGGTAGGACAGTCGCCAGCGGATGGGCTCGGTGCCCAGAATCGGCAGGAAGAATAGGTACCCAACCAGCAGGTAAAGGGCATGCTCGGCGTTATGCAGTGCGGGGTTGGTCATGACCAGGCTCATCAGGCCGGTCAGGTGCGTGCCGGCGATAGTCGCCGCGTACAGGATCAGGACGAACGGCGGCCAGGTCAGGAAGGTGACCACCCGGGACCGGACCGCCCGCTTGGCCCAGGTGTGCAGCGGGTTCCGGCTCGCGTGCAGCAGCAGCGTGACCGGCTGGGCCAGCACCAGCAGAGGTGGCGCGATCATGATCAGCATGAGGTGCTGGATCATGTGGTCCCAGAACAGGACATCGTCGTACGCGCCGATGCCACTCTCCGTGGCCAGCACGACCACCGCGAGACCGGCCAGGAACAGCCCGCTCCGCCACCACGGCCAGGGCCGGGCGGGATGACGGCGCCCGACGCGCCACGCGCCCCACAGGTACAGGGCAGCGAAGACGACGACGATGGCCGTCACGACAGGCGCGAATTCCCAGCGTTCCAGGACCGCCTGCCAGCCAAATGGGGGCAGCATGGAACCTCCTTGCAACGCAGAGCCTACTCACTACCGCGTGTAGGAAAAGCCGCGCCCCCTCGCGAAGGCGGACCAGGTTGAGCACTCATCCAGGCCCGGCCCCCCTGCCCGGTCCGGCGGGCCTGCATCTGCACCGCTGGAACGACCGGACCGTGGTCGGTGTGGCCGTCGCCGCCTTCGCGTCGGGGTTCGGGCAGTTCGGCGTGGTGGCCGCCCTGGGCGACGTGGCGCGGGGCTTCGGCCAGGTGAGCCACGGCACGAGCATCGCGGACCAGGCCGGGCTGTCCGGCACCGACCTGGGCATCGGACTGGCCATCATGCGCCTCGCGTCGCTGGGCGCATTGCCCATTACCGGCCTGGCCGACGACTTCGGCCGCCGGAGGATGCTGCTCATCACGGTCGGCGCCGGGCTGGCCCTGACCGTGCTGGCCGCGGCCAGCCCTAGCTACTGGTGGTTCGTGGCCATCTTCGCCTGCGGCCGTCCCCTGCTCAGCGCGTCGAACGGGCTGGCGCAGGTCATCGCGGCCGAGCAGACCGCGTCGGCGGACCGGGCCAAGGCCGTGGCGCTGATCGCCGCCGGGTACGGCACCGGAGCCGGGGTCATCGCCATCGTGCACAGCCTGGCGTCGCACGCGATCGGGTTCCGCGGGGTGTTCATCCTGGCGCTCATCCCGCTGGCGCTGCTGCCCGTGGTCGGCCGCTGGGTCCAGGAACCCGACCGGTTCACCGTGGCCGTGGCTGGCTCGGGGCATCCCATCCCGGTACTCGACGCGGTGGCCCGGCCCTTCCGGCGGCGCCTGCTGGTCGTCGCCATCCTGGCCTTCGCTATCTCGGTGATCACTGGTCCGGCCAACAGCTTCGGTTTCCTGTTCGCGCAGAACATCCTGCATCTGCGGGGCATCGTGACCGCGGGCATGGTGGTGGGGTCGGGCATCGCCGGGCTGGCTGGGCTGCTGACCGGACGCTGGCTGGCGGACCGGGTCGGCCGGCGCCTGACGGGCGCGCTGGCCATGGTGTCCGTGGCCCTGCTGGCCACGCTGACCTACAGCGGCTCCGCCGTGGCCCTGGTGGCCGGCTACATCTCCGCCGTGTTCGCGGCCTCGGTCTTCGCCCCGGCGGCGGGGGCGCTGGTCAACGAATTGTTCCCTACCTCGGTCCGCGCCTCGGTGGTGGGCTGGTCCACGGCGGCGGGCGTGCTAGGGGCGGTGGCCGGCCTGGTCACGTTCGGCTCGGTAGCCAACGCTGCTCACGAGTTCGGGGTGGCCGGGGTGGTCACCTTCCTGCCTGCGGCACTGGTCATGGCGCTGTTCTGGCTACTCCCGGAGACCCGCGGGCGTGAGCCGGAGGATCTCTGGCCCGAGGGCTGACTGAGCCCGAGCGGTGACTGGCCCGGGGCTGACCGACCCGGGGGCTGGCGAGCTCCTGGCGATCCCTCGGGCCTCCGCGCCGGCTTCGCGGTGCTAGCCCGAGCCTGGCCGAGGCGTCGTCTGGCCGACCTCGATCAGGTGACCGTCAGGGTCGCGGATGTAGGCACGGATCTCGCGCCCGTGATCTTTGGGTTCGGTGAGGAACTGAGCACCCTTCGCCGACCACTCCGCATAGACCTGGGCGATGTCAGCCACCCTGAGGTTGAGGAACGCACTGGTGCGGCTGGGGTCGGCCGGCGTCGTCAGCGTCACCGTCGGCTTGTCGTCGGTCGGGCCGCCACCCACGTTGAGGATGAGCCAGCTGTTGGCGATCTTCAAGATGACCGGATCGCGTTCGGCCACCACTTTCGCCCCGAACACCGACACGTAGAAGTCACGAGAGCGGTCCTGGTCGGAGACCACCAGGAAGTGGGTGACCACGAAACCGCTGGCCGGGGCGGGATGGTCGTCGTCGGTCATGTGCACGCCTCCGTAGCCAGTCAGGGAGCGCCGATGGCTCCGATCCCAGCGATCATCGCACGTTGTTCTGGCCAGAATGTGCCACGGCCGCCAGGCGTTGATGCGGCGATGGCGGGTAGCCCGGTGGGATAACCGAAGCAACCTGAGGGTGACCGGCAGCCACGAAGGCAGTTGGCTGGCGTGGTGTGAGAGGCTAAGACCCGACGTCGGGCCACTCTGCCAGGGGCCTGACGTCGAGGCTGCGGACCAGTCACGGACCAGCGAGCCCCAGGCTAGCCATGATCCGGGCGTTACCGCAGCTGGGAGGGTTCGCCTAGTGGCCGATGGCGGCGGTCTTGAAAACCGCTATGGGGCGTGAGTCTCATCGTGGGTTCGAATCCCACACCCTCCGCCCACACCCTCCGCCCAATCCGATGTCTTGAGGCTGGACATCACACCTCCGCCCATGTCCTGAGACTGGGACCCCGCACCCTCCGCCCGGGCCGCCCTCTGCCACAATCTGGGCGCCCCCGTCGCAGGAGAATATTCTTTCGCCTCCCGCATCCGCCCGGCAGAGAATGTGTACCTGGCGCTGATTCCGGCGACGCTTGGGGGACGTCGATTGCGGTGACGACGCGATGACCCTGCCGACTTTTGTGGTGATCGGGGCGATGAAGGCGGGCACCGTGAGCCTTCGTCACTACCTCGATGAGCATCCCGACGTGTTTCTGGGGCGCGGCGGAACGCTCGGCGAGCCCAACTTCTTCATAGCTGAGGACAACTGGTCCCGCGGCCGTGGCTGGTATGAATTTCTCTTCGACGGCGCCGGCCGGGCCACTGCCATCGGAGAGTGCTCTCCGTGCTACACGTGGGCCCACGTCTACCGCGGCGTCCCCGGGCGGATGGCGCAGGTCATTCCGCAAGCACATCTGATCTACGTGGTGCGCGATCCCATCGCCCGCATGCGGTCGATGTACATACATCAAGTGTCAGCAGGCCGGAAGCGACGCCGTGCGGAGGTGGCCCTGCTCGACGACCGTTACCTCGGGCCAAGCCGCTATGGGTTCCAGCTCGCGGCGTTTCTCGATCACTTCGACCGCAGCCAGGTACTCGTGATCGCGAGCGAGGAGCTCCGCGATAGTCCATGTGAGGCACTGAGCGCCGTGTTTGACCACCTGGGCGTCGATCCCGCTGCGGTCAACCTCGGCAAGCGGCATCAAGACCACCGCTCGGCTGGCAAGCCCGTCCCGCGCCTGCACGATCTCGGGTGGCTACCGCGGCGCCAGGTCAAGCTCGATCCGCGATGGCGACCCGATCAGCGCACCGGGCTGGCCCGGCTCCTGACGACCCGGCGGGCGCGGGCTGGCGACTCCGCGATCCCGCGCGAACTCCGCGACCGACTCGCGGAGCGCCTCGCCGCCGACCTGCGCCGCTTCGAGCATCTCCTGGGCCACCAGGTACCCAGTCACTGGAGATGGTCAACGTCCGTACCCGCTTGACCCTGGCCAGAGCCGCGCGCCGGTCGCCGCGCAGTACGCCGACAGACAAAGAGAGACGGAGAAGACTAGGTTTCGGACCTACGTCACATGCTGCCGGGGCGCCCGGGGCTCAGCCGGTGCCGACCCGCATGTCCGAACTGCGAGGGTTCATCGAGTGGTACCTCCAAGCATCCATGGCTTCTTCCTGGCCAGCGGTGGTGTGGCTGGCGCGCTGATCGGGCTGCTATTCGTGGCCATCTCGGTGTCCTCAGAGCGGCTCTCCGCCGCAAAGGCGGGAGCGCCACTGCACCGCATCCGCGCGGCAGCGGCGCTGACTGCCTTTATCAACGCGCTGGCGGTGTGAATTCGATCGCGAGCCTGGCGATCGTCCGCTTCCTGATCGGTATCGCCCGGGCATGGGAACTGTTCGGGGGCCCTCGATCGGTATATCGGGCGCGAGGTCACGGCACTCGTCCAGGACCACCATCGCGGGGCTGGCGATCGGGTGGACAAATCCGACAGAGGGCCTACCGCCCCTTCCCCTGGAGCCACGCCCTGACTACGAGCAGCAGTACCGCGGCCACGAGGATCATGACCCGTCTCGCCGCCCAGGCCCCCCGGCTCGCGGCCGCCTGATCGCGCTTGGCCCCCCGCAGGCTCCGCTCCGCCCTCAGCAGCCGGGCCCAGTAAAACCCGACGGCTAACGCGACAACGACGGCAACAACAGCGGCCATGCTCGTCATGCGCTCCAGTGTCGCCGGAGGACGGCGTGATCGCCAGGGGCTACGAGGTGATCACCGAAGGTCAGGCCGCCTGATGACCGCGCTCACGGGCGAGTTCGCCCAGCAGTGCGACAGCCCGGGCCGGGGTCCCCCGCAGCGTGGGCATTTCCACGGCGGGCAGCCGGGTAACCGGCGTCCACGACTTTCGTTCCCAGCGGCCGTCGATTCCGGTGAGGCGGCAGGACACTTGCCCGTCGGCTCGCAGGATCCACTCCCAGGACAATTCCGCCGGATCCCCGCCGCTGACGCTGACCAGCCGGGCGATCACCTTCCGGGGAATTAACGCCATGCCGGATGCCCTTCCGCCAGGTGACCCCGTTGGCGTTGAGGCCCCCATCTACCAGGGGCGGTCACGTTGTGTCGCTTTGAGAAGAGAACTTTACCCCTGAGAAGCAGAACCTTACCCCTGAACAGGCACCTGAACATGAAGCGCAGGCTCTGCATTTCCTCTCAGGCGTTGAGCGTTATCAGCCGGGCCTCCGGGAGCCTGAGCGGGATGACTGGCCGGTAATTAAGCCGGGGCGCGATCAGTGAAGCCGGGTTCCCGGGGTGGTGGCTCACGGTGGGGCATCGCGTGCGCCAGGCTGTCGAATACCGCGAACAGCCGGTCCATGCCCGCGTCCGTCAGGACCTGGCGGACCGCCGGGCTGCCCGCGGCGACCCGCAGTTTCCCGCCGCGACGTCCGTATATTTCAGCGCCATCATCAGGGCACCAAGGGCGTGCCGGTCGCAGACCGGCAAGGCCGTCAGGTCCACCACGATGAAGGAGTAATCCTGGCTGACGGACACGAGGGCTTCCCAGAAGCGCTGGGTGTTCCCGGCGTCAACCTGGACCAGCGGGGTCACGATCGCCAGGCCACGATCCGAGGTGACTGACACCCACTGGCCTGATGAGCACTGGCCTGATGAGCACTGGCCTGATGAGCACTGGCCTGATGAGCACTGGCCTGATGAGCACTGGCCTGATGAGCACTGGGCTCGTCAGGACCGTCGGTCAACGTCTCATGCTTTCCGCCAGGCCAGCTCGGCTTGCCGTTGGCCCGGCACCGCCTGAGCGTGGGCCCACGCGGGCAGAACGGGATGGCGGCTGTTTCGTCAACCGCGCGCAACGTAACACCGCACCGAAGAGCACTCAAGGTTTTGGCTGGTAATTGCAACCTGATGGGGTGCCTGGCGCATCTTTCTGGTGGTGGCGGCATGCCGGGCCTGAGGGGGGCGCTGGCATGCCGCCAGCCAATTGGCCACCCCGAGGAGCCCGCACCCTGTGTCATCACCCGAGGAGTTCACCGAGTTCGCGGCGGCCGCGGCGCCGCGGCTACGGCGGATGGCGTTCCTGCTCTGCGGCGACTGGCACACCGCGGAAGATCTGGTGCAGACCGCGCTGGCGAAGGTCTTCGTGTCCTGGCGCAAGATCAGGAGACGGGACGCGGCCCACGCGTACGCGGCGCGCATCCTGGTCAACTCCTACCTGGCCCAGAAGCGCCTGAAGAGCACGGGCGAGATTCTTACTGACCGGATCCCCGACCAGCCGGTCCAGCCCCCGGGGCCGGAGACCCGGATCGTCGTGCTCAAGGCGCTGGCCACCCTCCCACCCCGCAGTCGCGCCGTGGTGGTGCTGCGGTACTGGGCCGATCTGAGCGTCGAGCAGGCCGCGGCCACACTGGGCTGCTCCCCGGGCAACGTGAAAAGCCAGAGCGCCCGGGCGCTGGACAAACTTCGGGTGGTGCTGGGCGACGTCATGACCGAGCCGGGCCCCCCTGGCCACGGTCTCGGTGACGAGCAGAAGGCGAAGGATCCCCAGCATGGATGAGACATCACTGCACAAGCTCCTGGACAGCACCCTGGTGCACGAACCGCCGCTGGGGCCGGTCGTACAGAAGTCGCTATGGGCAGGCCTCCGGCTCCGGCGCCGCCGCCGGGCCCGCAACGCCGCCGCGACCGTCGCCGCCGTCGCCGTGATCGCCGTCGCCGTCCCCTCGGTCGGCGGAGCGCTGGGCCACCCTTCCTCCGGCCCGCAGACCCTGACGGGCAGGATCACCGTGTATGTGGTCGATGGAGCGCGGGAATACGGTGACACCGATTTCCGCGGCCAAAACACCGTGGGCAAGCTGATAGCCGTCAAGTCACCTGACACGATCGCCATCACTCCCGACGGGAAGACCGCATATGTGGTCAACCAGGCCACCGCTGGATCGGTGACCCCCATCGCCGTAGCCACGGGCAAGGCGGCCCGGCCCATCAAGGTCGGGGACTGGCCCGACGGAATCGCGATCAGCCCCGACGGCAAGACCGCTGTACGTCGACCAACATCGACTCGAACTCGGTGACCCCGATATCGACGGCCACTAACCGGCCAGGCCGGCCCATCAAGGTCGGGGCCCGGCCCCGGGCCATCGTGTTCACCCCGGACGGGAAGACCGCCTACGTCCTCGACCAGGGCAACTCAGTGCTGGGGCTCGGTGATACCAATCAACGTCGCCACCGGCACCCCCGGCACGCTCATCAAAGTCGGGGACAGCCCGGTGGTGATGACCATCACCCCCGACGGGAAAACCGTCTACGCCGCCAGCCTCACCACGGGCATGGTGACCCCGATCTCCACCGCGACCAACACGGCGGGCCACCCGATCAGGGTCAGCGGCGGGACGTTTGCGATCGCGGTCACGCCGGACGGGAAGACGGTGTACGCGGTCAGTGTCGGCGCGGGCGTGGTGACCCCCATCTCCACCGCGACCAACAGGGCGGGCCACCCGATCAAGGTCGGCAAGGAGCCTCAAGGCGATCGCGATCACCCCGGACGGGACGACCGCTTACGTCACCAACTATCAGTCCGGCACCGTGACCCCGATCTCGATCGCCGCCAACCAGGCAGCTGGAGCCGATCAGGATTCCCGGCGGTCCGTGGGCCGTCGCGATCACCCCGGACGGGAAGACCGCCTACGTGACGAGCTACCGGGCCGGCACCGTCACCCCGATCAACACGGCGACCAACACCGCCGGGCGCCCGATCAAGGTCGGAAAGGGCGCCTTACAGCCTGGCGATCACACCCTGAAACTTCTCTCTAACGGCTCTCACCAGGCCCTCACCTCGCGGATGGCCGCCCTGACGCCGGACCCGGCAATTACGCGGAGTACGGGCGGCGGATCAGCCGGGGGTCGTAGAGGTACCAGCCTTCCCGGCCGCCCACGGCCGGGCTGGCGTACCAGCGGAGCCCCACGCACCAGCGGCCGTGCCGGTCCTTGCGCTGACCAGTGACCTGCGCCCAGGCCCATGTGCCATCCTGGAGCAGGATCTCGGCCTCAGTATCCTCGGGGATGGTGGAGCCGGGCACGGCGTCGGCGGGCATAGCCCGCTCCAGCGCTGGCTCGCGGGCCGGGTCCGAGGTGACCATCTCGCCAGGATGCGTCTCGGCCCGTAGGCTCTAGTGGCCGTTTCGGGATTCTTTTCGGAAATGTTTTCGGATGGACCAGCTCGCCGAGCCTGGTCCTCCCGGTCAATGCCGCCCGGGTGCTCACAGTCGGTGACGTGATGAGTGAGCTTCTGCGGGTAGATGCCCAGCCTGGGCGCAGCGTGGCGGCCCAACTATCTGAGGGGGAAAGCCATGCGCGGACAGCACCACGCGGGAACGAAGACGGCCGGCAGGAACACCAGCGCGGTCGTCGGCGTGATCGTGATCACGCTGCTGGTAGTGCTGGTGATCGTGCTCATCCTGGCCCTGGGCTAGGGCAGGCACCGGGCCGCCCTGGGCAGCGGCCGGGCCAGGGTGGCTAAGCCTGCTCGGTGGGGCGGATCAGCACCTCGTTAACCGCGACGTGCCGGGGCCGGGTGACGATGTAGGCGATCATGTCGGCGATGTCCTCCGCGCCCATCGGCTGCATGCCGGTGACCTGGCTTCGCATGGCTTCGAGGACTTCGGGCCGGTTGTGGCCGGCCAGCTCGGTGGCGGTCGCGCCGGGCTCGACTAGCGACACCCGTACATGCCGCTGGGTGACCTCCAGGCGGAGCGCCTCGCTGAAGGCGCCGATGCCGTGCTTGGTCAGGGTGTAAACGGCGCTGCCGTTGCGGGCGATCCGGCCCGCGGTGGAGCTGATGTTCACCATGTCAGCGACCCGGCGCGGCCCGCCCTCAGCCGCTCGGAGCAGGTGTGCCAGGGCCGCGTGCGCGCAGTAGAGCAGCCCCATGACGTTGAGGTCGACCATCCGCTGCCACTCCGGCAAAGGAGCACCGACCGCGGGGCCGAGCAGCATCACGCCCGCGTTGTTGACGAGCGTGTCGAGGCGGCCCAGTTCGGCGACCGTCCGCTCGACCGCGTCCGTCGCCTGCTGCTCCTCGGTAATGTCTGTCTCCAGGACCAGCACTGTCCCGCCCTGCTCCCGGATGCCCGTGGCGAGTTCCTCCAGCCGGTCCTTGCGCCGGGCCGCGACCGCTACCGCCGCTCCCTCGCCCGCAAGCGCTATCGCCGTGGCGGCGCCGATCCCGCTCGACGCCCCGGTCACCAGCGCGACCGTGCCGTCCAGCCGATCCGGCGTGGTCCGCGTCTTACCCGCTCCGGGCGCCGCCTGGTCGAAGAAAGGGGTCTCGGGCATGACTGAGCTCCTGAGTCTGCTGCTGTCGTCGTCTCCGCTACCGCACGTCAATCATCAACGCACCACCGCGAAGACTATCTGGAGGATCCTCCGCTACCGTTCAGCATAAACGGAGGATCCTCCGCCAAAACTCAACCCGGATCTACGTGGGGCGGCCTGGACGATTCGTCAGAACTCAGTTGAAGAGGCAGAGCTCCAGGATGAGGGCCTCGACGGCTCCCTCACGCTCCTCAGGCCTGCCGTACCGCACTGACCGGCCGATCTCGGTGCCGGTGTCGAACTCACCGAGGTAGCGGAAGATCCCTTCCCGGCCGTGCCCTAGCGCAATGTCGTAGCCGAGCAGGAGGGCGGCGTGACGCATCTCGCGGGTCGCCACCCGATTGACGACGGCTCTCATCACCCGCCACCGGAGCCCGCGAGCGTGCCTGGTGATCCACTTGCCGCGAAGGCGTCCCCTTACGCTGTCGCGTACGTCTAACATGCCTGGCCTCTTTCGTTAGCGGGGTCGGTCGTCGGCCCGGCCAGGCTCCCCCCCAGCCGCGCCCCACTTCTAACAGAGAGACGCACAACTGTCGCTCTGGGTGCACAGAATCCCAGTATCTCTTCAATGTCTCCACCCACGGGCACAGTCGCGCAAACCCACGGTGGCGTGACTGACAGTGACTTTCTTAACGGTCCAAAGTAGCCAATTAATACGATTTCCTTACAAGTTTCACTAACACCGACACCCCAAGCACTCTTCCCATCAAGGATCAATCCCCGGGAAAAGGTGCAAGCCTCTGTAAACCAGTTCGGTCCCCGTCCGCGTCTATACGCGCAGGACACGAGCTATGCGGTTCAGACCCCACCACCCGGGACGAGCACTGGCGCGAGGGCGGCGGTCGCCAGCGTCGGCCCGTCCCCCGAACGGGGGATTGAATATCTCTGCTAAACGTGACATAGATGGACACACCCCCGCCGTCTGAGTGCCTGCCTGCTCGCATGGAGGGGAACGAACATGAGCGACACCCCAGACGATGCACCCCACCAGGAAACCGGCCCGAATCGCTCGATAATGGTCATTATTCCGACGTATAACGAGCGGGAGAACCTGGGCAGCATCGTCAACCGGGTCCGTGTCTCAGTGCCCGACGCCCACGTGCTTGTGGTGGATGACAACAGCCCGGACGGCACCGGAACCCTCGCAGACGAGCTGGCGGCGGCAGATGCCCATATCCATGTGCTGCACCGCACCGGGAAGAAAGGACTCGGGGCCGCGTATATCGCCGGGTTCCGCTGGGCCCTGGACGAAGGCTTCGCCGCAGTGGTGGAGATGGACGCCGACGGATCGCACCAGCCAGAGCAATTGCGTTTTCTGCTGGCCGCCCTCGACCGCAGTGACCTGGTGATCGGGTCACGGTGGGTTCCGGGCAGCTACGTGATCAACTGGTCGAGGTCACGGCAGCTGCTCTCGAAAAGCGGGAATGCGTACGCGCGCCTCATGCTGGGCACTCGCCTCCGTGATCTCACCGCCGGGTATCGCGTCTACCGGGACACGGCATTACGCCAGATCGGCCTGGAGAACCTGCAACCGCAGGGGTACAGCTTCCAGGTGGACCTCACCATGCGTGCCTTGCGGGGCGGTCTGGTGGTCATCGAACTGCCGATCACGTTCGTGGAGCGCGCCACGGGCTCCAGCAAGATGAGCGGGACCATCGTGGTGGAGGCGCTGTGGAAGATCACGCAGTGGGGGGTGACCGACCGGTGGCGCAGGCTGGTCACCCATCCGCGCGTCACCCGGCCACGGGGCCGCGGCGGAAGCGGCTGAACCACCCCTCGCGCACGTCCCACCGCATCGTCGTGACGTCCAGCGCCGCGAAGTTCCGCAGCCGGTTGTCCGCGTCCAGCCCGGTCACCCGCACCGGTCCGTACCCGAAGTCCACGGTCCGCCGGTACGCGCGGTGCAGATGCCCATGCATCAGGTAGGCGGGCATCACGGCGTCCACGATGCGCTGCAGCCGGCGGCGGTGCGCATCGTTGCGGGCCAGGTCCTCAGCCGCCCATTCGGGCGGCGGATGAGCGAAGGTATGCGCCACACCCGACGGGCAATCGTGGCAGACCATCACGGCAGCGTGACCGCCGCCGGAGATGGCCACTTCCTGCTCGGTAGTGATCTCTTCCTGGGGCCACCAGTCCACGCCCTCCGTGCGGACCGCACGATCCAGGCTCACCGCGCCCCCGCAGGCCAGCCAGGTCAGGCCGTGCCAGCTCCACCGGTAACCCCGCGGCAGGTGCATGATCCGCGGGACTACCGTCACGCGCCCGTCCGGGCCGGGGTGCTCGTCCAGCTGGCCCAGCTGAGAGAAGTCCTCGTGGTTGCCGTCCACGAACCACAATTCGGCCCCCGCCTCGGCCAGGGCCCCGCTCACCCGGTCGAGGTAGACCTTCCCGCCCCGATCCGGCCAGATACCGAAGTCCCCCAGATGCAGGACGATCCGCTGGCTCTCCGCCGCGAGCAGGCCCGGGACGCGCCGGATAACGCTGACCGCCCATTCCTCGTTGCCGTGCCAGTCCCCGGCGACGACGATCCGCCGCGGGCCGCCGGCGGCACCGGACCTCAGCCGCCGCCCCCGTTCTGCCACTTCCCGCTCAGCGGGTCCCGGCTGATCTGGCAGGACGCCAGGCTGTGGCGGCCGGTGGCGGCCGACTTGGCCATCACCTTTGCCCCGATGAGGATCTCGCACTCGACCGACCCCCGGCCTGGCAGCTGCGCCGTGATGAAGTAATAGAGCGGGTTGCCCAGCCTCGTGGTGACCTGCAGCGGCCCGCGGCCGGTCAGGTAGGTGCCCGCCGGACCGTAGGTCACCCGCGCGCCCGGCGTGCCGCTGACCTGGTAGGTGAGGACGGGCCGCGGGCCACTCCTCGCGCCCCTGGACCTGGGCTTGGACCTGGGCCGCACCGCCGGCGCCGCGGCGGCTGCCTGGCCAGCGCTCGCGTGGGATCGCGGTGAGGAGGCCGGGAATTTCTCTCCGGTCAGCCCGGTCCCGATGGCCACGATAACGACCAGGCAGCCGAGCCCGATCAGCATCCCGTTCCTGACCTGATGACGCCGGGCTCGCCGGTGCCGCCGGGGCGGATTAAGACGTGGGACGGAGGGGCCTCCCGGGGGCGGCGGATACTCGTCCCGGTACATCACCTCGCGGTGATCCTGTTCCCGGGAGGAGTGTTCAGCGGCTGGCGGGTACGCGGACCCGCGATAGCGCGTCTCTCCGTATTGCGGAGGCCGGTACTCCTCTCCCGGGTACCACTCTGTCCCCGGGTACCACTCCCGCTCCGGGGCCCGCACACCCGGGCCGGGGCCGTCTGGGGGCGGCCAGGACGGGGGTTCCGGCCGACCTCTATCTGCTCCCACCGCCGACTCCCTCCGCAACCTGCTGGACCAACGGTCAGAGAGGGTTTTCCCGGCCCTCGGCCTGGGCTGACCCAACCGTGCCGCACGCAGCCTGGTAGCACCTGCGCAGGTGACACTCGCTGGTTTGCAACTTCAGACGCACGGCATTATTCACGGATTACCCGGAAAATACGTGGTCTTGACGACAACCGGACCCGGCGACGTCCCGGGCGGCCCGCCCGGCGAGCGACTCAGGCCGCAGGTCACCTGGCGCTGGGCGGCCGATTATCGGGAAGACCGGCCGCGCTCCCTATGCCAGGATCAACGGGTGACCCGCGCCCTCATGGAAGCCGCCGATGCTCCTGACCATCACGCTGACTGAGCCGCCCGCGACGGACCTGGGCTTCCTGCTGCACAAGCACCCGGACCGGATGCAGAGCTTCGACGTGTCCGCCGGTCAGGCGCACGTGTTCTACCCCGAGGCCGCCGAGCAGCGCTGCACCGCGGCGCTGTTGCTGGAGATCGACCCGATCGGGCTGGTCCGCGGGCACCGGCGGCCCGGAGCAGGCGCCCCGGAGGCGTTCTCCCTCGCCCAGTACGTCAACGACCGGCCCTACGCGGCCTCGTCGATGCTCGCGGTTGCGCTGGGCAAGGTCTTCCGTACCGCGATGACCGGCCGCTGCGACGCCCGGCCGGAACTGGCCGCCCGCCCGCTGCCGCTGGAGATCAGCATCCCGGCACTGTCCTGCCGTGGCCTCAGCGGTTTGGCCCACGAGATGTTCCGGCCGCTGGGCTGGAACGTGCAGGCCAAACGGATCCCGCTCGACCCGGAGTTGCCGGAGTGGGGTGACTCCCGGTACGTCACGGTCCGGCTGACCGGGCAGTTCCGGCTGGCTGAGGCGCTCAGCCACCTGTACGTGCTGCTGCCCGTGCTGGACGACAGCAAGCATTACTGGGTCGACGACTCCGAGATCGACAAGCTGCTCCGCGCGGGCGGGGCCTGGCTGCCCACCCATCCGTCGCGAGACGTGATTACCCAGCGCTACCTGGCTCATCAGCGGATCCTCGCCGCGACGGCGGTGGCGCGCCTGGCCGAGGTGGACGATACGGAGCCGGAAGCCCTGGACAACGCCGTGCCCAGGGCAGAGCCCTCCATCGCCGGCGGCACGCCACCTCCGAGTCCGCTGGCCCAGCAACGCCGCGAAGCCGTGCTGGCCGTTCTGCGTGACACCGTGCTCAAAGACTCAGCGGCCGCCCGCGTCGCCGACCTCGGCTGCGGGGAGGGCCGACTGGTGGCGTTGCTGCTGGGCGAACCGTCCGCTGCCCGGGTCCTCGGCGTCAACGTGTCGCACCGGGCGCTGGAACGCGCCGCGCAGCGGCTGCACCTGGACACGATGCCCGACCGCCAGCGGGAGCGGGTGGATCTGCTGCAGTCATCGCTAACGTACGCCGACCAGCGGCTGGCTGGCCTGGACGCGGCCGTGCTCATGGAGGTCATCGAGCACGTCGATCCGCCACGCCTCGGCGCGCTGGAGCAGACCGTGTTCGGTGCGGCCCGGCCCGGCACCGTCGTGGTCACCACGCCGAACGCCGAGTACAACGTCCGCTTCGCCGACCTGGGCCCCGGCGCGATGCGGCATCCTGATCACCGCTTCGAGTGGACCCGCCCCCAGTTCCGCGACTGGGCGGCCGGGGTGGCCGGCCACCGGGGTTACCAGGTGCGTTTCCTGCCGGTCGGCCCGGACGACCCCGACGTCGGGCCGCCCACCCAGCTGGCGGTGTTCACCCGTGTCTGACTCCGTGACCCCTGACGTCCCCGATTCAGCCAGCACCGAGTCAGCCAGCACCGAACGACGGGAACTCAGGATCCCCGAGCTGTCCCTGGTCGTGCTGGTGGGCGTGTCCGGCTCGGGCAAGACCACGTTCGGCCGCCGGCACTTCGGGCCGTTCGAGGTGATCTCCAGCGACTTCTGCCGCGGGCTGGTCGCCGACGACGAGAACGACCAGGCTGCGAGCGCCGACGCATTCGACGTACTCGGATACATCGCGGGCAAGCGCCTGGCGGCTGGCCGGCTGACGGTGGTGGACGCGACTAACGTGCAGCCCGCCGCGCGCAAGCAGTTCGTGGAGCTGGCCCGCGCCCACGACGTGCTGCCCGTCGCGATCGTGCTGGACCTGCCGAAAGCCCTGTGCGCACAGCGGAACGCCAGCCGCCCGGATCGCGCATTCGGGCCGCAGGTGATTGCCCGCCAGCACGACCAGCTGCGCCGCTCGCTCCGGTCGCTCAGCCGGGAAGGGTTCCGCAAAGTCCACGTTCTCCGCACCCCCGCCCAGGCCGACGCGGCCGTGGTGGTCCGCGAACGGCTGCTCAATGATTACCGTGACCGGACCGGCCCGTTCGACGTGATCGGCGACGTGCACGGCTGCCACACCGAACTGGAGGCGCTGCTCGGCCAGCTCGGCTACGCGATCACCCGGGACGCGGCTGGGCGCGCCGTCAACGCGGTACCACCTGACGGCCGGACAGCGCTGTTCCTCGGCGACCTGGTCGACCGGGGACCCGACTCGCCTGGAGTGCTCCGGCTGGTGATGGGTATGGTCGCGGCGGGCCACGCCCTGGCCGTCCCCGGCAACCACGAGAACAAGCTGACCCGGGCCCTGTCCGGGCGGAACGTGCAGGTCAGTCACGGTCTGGCCGAGACGCTCAGCCAGCTGGCCGGTGAGGACGAGGCGTTCCGCAAAGACGTCGCCGAATTCTGCCACGGCCTGGTCTCGCACCTGGTGCTGGACGGCGGGCGGCTGGTGGTGGCGCACGCCGGGCTGAAAGAGGCCTACCACGGCCGCGCGTCCGGCCGGGTGCGCAGCTTCGCGCTGTACGGGGACACGACCGGCGAGACAGACGAGTTCGGGCTGCCGGTCCGCTACCCGTGGGCCCACGACTACCGGGGCCGGGCCATGGTGCTGTACGGCCACACGCCCATCCCGAACCCGGAGTGGGTCAACAACACCCTGTGCCTGGACACCGGGTGCGTCTTCGGCGGCCGGCTGACCGCGCTGCGTTACCCGGAGAAGGAGCTCGTCTCAGTCCCTGCCGAGCGGGTCTGGTACGAGCCCGCCCGGCCCTTTCTTTCCCCTAACGCCCCCCGCACCGCCGGCGACTGCGACCCGGCCAGCGTCACGGGCGCCAATGCTGCGGGCGCCAGCACCACGAGCGCCAGCATTACCGGCGACGCCAGTCCTGCCCCGGCCCGCCGGGATCCCGGCGTGCTGGACATCACCGACGTGCTGGGCAAGCGGGTCATCGAGACCGGCTACCAGGGCCGGGTCACGGTCCGCGAGGAGAACGCGGCGGGCGCACTTGAGGTGATGAGCCGGTTCGCGGTGGATCCCCGGTGGCTGCTCTACCTCCCGCCGACCATGTCCCCGTCCCCCACGTCTGGCCGGCCGGACCTGCTGGAGCATCCGGCCGAGGCGTTCGCGGCCTACCGGGCCGACGGCGTCACGGACGTGCTCTGCGAGGAAAAGCACATGGGTTCGCGGGCCGTAGTGCTGGCCTGCCGCGACGAGGAGACGGCCCGGGCCCGGTTCGGCGTGCCGGACGGTCTGCCCGGGGCGGCGTACACCCGTACCGGCCGGCCGCTGTTCGGCCCGGCCCGTAGGCCGGCCGGGGAGCAGAGCGGTCCGGCCCGTAGGCCGGCCGGGGAGCAGGGCCGGACCGCGACGACGCGGCAGTTGCTGGACGCAGTACGCGCCGGGATCGGCGCGGCCGGGCTCTGGGACGAACTGGGCACCGGATGGGTGCTGCTCGACTGCGAGCTGATGCCCTGGTCGGTCAAGGCCGGGGACCTGCTCCGGCACCAGTACGCCGCGGTCGGCGCCGCAGCGCGGGCCGCGCTGCCCGAGGCCGCCCGGCTGCTCGCGGAGGCGGCCGCACGAGGCGTGGACGCGGCAGCGCTCGCCGCGCGGACCACGGCCCGGGCCGCCAACGCCGAGGCGTTCACCGCTGCCTACCGCCGCTACTGCTGGCCGGTGGACAGCCTGGACGGGGTGCGGCTGGCACCGTTCCAGATCCTGGCCACCGAGGGCGCCGTCTACCACGAGCGTGACCATTCCTGGCACCTGAGCCTGGCTGACCGGCTGGCGGCGGCCGCCCCGGAGCTCATCACCGTGACCCGGCGGCTGCGGGTGGACACCACCGACCCGGACTCCGTGGCGGCCGGGATCACCTGGTGGGAAGAGCTGACCGGCGCCGGCGGCGAGGGCATGGTCGTCAAGCCGCACGCCAACCTGACCCGGACCGCCCAGTCCCGCGGTGGCCAGTCCCGCGATGGCCAGTCCGGGGGTGGCCGCGGCCTGGCCCAGCCGGGCATCAAGGTCCGGGGCCGGGAGTACCTGCGGATCATTTACGGTCCCGACTACACCGAGCCCGCCAACCTGGCCCGGCTCCGGGACCGCAACCTCGGCCGGAAGCGCTCGCTGGCGCTGCGGGAGTACGCCCTGGGACTCGAGGCCCTGGACCGGGGCGCACGGGGCGAGCCGCTGTGGCGGATCCACGAGGCCGTATTCGGAGTGCTGGCCCTGGAATCCGAGCCGGTGGATCCCCGGCTCTAGGACGGGGCAGCTTTCGCCCTGGTTGCGGTGCGGCGACCTCTTCGGCTCCGGTGAGTTCTGGCTCAACCGGTTGACTGGTTGCTGATGCCGCAGGGCATGATTCGCGGGTGAGTGCGTGTCGGTTTGCTGGCTTCGTTCGCAACGTCATGGTCGGTCGGGCAGGTCTTTCCGCCGATGTCCTGCGGAGTGCTGTGGAGGATGCCGGCGGTGACGCCCCGAGGAGCCATTTGGCACAGGCAATGTGACCTTCTCGACGTCCCCGGATCGCCTGGATGCGATCATCGCCGAACTGGAGGGGACGATCGCGTCCGTCATCGGTCGTCGCGAGGACGTGTTCGTCCGTTCCCTCGAGTTCCTGGCCAGGGCGGTCGGTGCGCAGCCGTTCGCTGCGGTGATGGCCGACCATGTCTACGAGCGTTGCGTGACGTTCTTCCGCACGGACGCTCCGCTGACTCTGGCGATCCCGACCCAGACTCCGCGCGGAGACGCTGTGTTGTTCGCGGCCGGGCCCGGCGAGGTGCTGTCGATCACGCGGCTGATCGGAGGTTGACCGGGACAACCGGGCCGGGTCATCGAGGCTGCGATGGGCGTGCGGGCCACGACCAGGAACTGGAACACGATCGAACGGATCGTCCGACTGGAAGACTGACGCGTGCTCGGGACGTCAACAGGAGAAGTCAGGGAAAATGGCATCAACGGGTGCGGTCCTCGGCTGTGCGGCTGGAGTAGAGAGCCGCCATCCCCACCGTGTGAACCGCGCCCGTCACCACGGCGCGCCGCAACCACAGACCAAACACCGATCAACCCAAGATCAACAGACTCTGCCGGAGCCCTGGGGGAGCGTGGCGTGACGAACGATGAGGTTGACCGATGCCTGGTGCGAGCAACGGTGACGCGGTGGGTGGCTGACGAGCCCTTCCCCGGTGTGGTGGAGGTGCAGTTCGCCGAGCGTGACGGCAGGGTCGTGACGATTCACGAGAAGTGCGCGGTGGTCAACGCGCTTCTCGACCGCACCGCGCCCTATCCCGTGGAGGTGCTTCTTGACGCTCAGATCCTTGCGGTCAGCGCCCCCACTTAGTGTGTTCGCCTGCTCCACGGCGTCGAGGATCTGACTGGTCGGTCGGAGTTCACGGTGAGCTGGGAACTGACGAGGCCATGTCACGGACCGTATTCCGCTTCATTCGCCCGATCGGCCTTTGTCCGAAGTCGGCCATCAAGTCAGTCTTGATCGTATTTATTCGCGAAATTCACGCTTAATGTGTTCGACATGCCGACCGTAACTGACCAGGAAGTGATGTCGTCTCGAAACGAAGCGATCTTGGGCAGAAGTTCGTGGAGATCTCTGAACAGGGTCATAAGCTCGTCGTGGAGGGCTGCCCAATCTCGGTGATGCCCGCCCGTCTGGGCTTCCTCGGGCGCGTTGGCCAGCTTATGGTTTGCCGTGGCGACCGCCGCGAGGGCGCTATGGAGAGCATCAGTCGCCGTCGGCTCATCGAAGATGGACTCAGGATCCGGTAGAGCCTGGAGAGAAGTCTCAATCACCTTGGTGTCTCCCACGTCCGCGTAGCAGCTCGTCCTATGCCCGTGAGCAACAGACCTGCCTACCTAGACGCGCAGGGACCGGGAGAAGATGACGCGCGGCGCAGACCCTCGCTGGCACGGTCATCGTGAGGAACCCGGTCACACCGTCGCGGTCATTGACCACCTAGGCCAGCTAGCGGGCCATCTTCGGAGGGCGGGCGAAACCATCGCCGATCTGCGCGGCCAGCATCAGGTAGGCGTCGGCCGTGGCCTGGTCTAGCCGGGACAGCTCCACTTCGGCGCCCTCCTCCAGGTGCGCGTCGTACGGGACCCTGACCACGGCCCGGCAGCGCGCGGCGAAGTGCTGCTCCAGGCGGTCCAGGTCCACCCCGCTCCTGCTCCGCGGGCGGATCATGGCGAGCACGACCACGGTCTGCCGGACCAGGTCGCCATGGCCGTGCGCCTGGAGCCAGTCCAGCGTGGCGCTTGCGCTTCGCGCCCCGTCCACCGACGGCGAGCTGACCAGGACGATCTGGTCGGTCAGGCGCAGCACTCCGGTCATGGCCGAATGCAGCAGGCCGGTCCCGCAATCGGTGAGGCAGATCGAGTAGTAGTGCTCCAGCACCTGGCACACGTCGCAGTAGTCCTGCTCGCTGAACGCCACCGACACGGTGGGGTCGCGATCGGAGGCGAGCACCTCCAGCCGGCTCGCGGCCTGCGTGGTGTAGGCCCGGACGTCCGTGTACCGCTGGATCTGGTACTGCTCGTTCAGCAGGTCACGGACGGTGGCGGCGGTCTCGAGCCGGAGCTTGTCGGACAGGGTGCCCCGGTCGGGGTTGGCGTCTACCGCGATGACCCGGTCCCCGCGCAGCGAGGCCAGCGTGGCGCCCAGGCCGACGGTGGTCGTGGTCTTGCCCACGCCGCCCTTCAGGCTCACTATCGCGACCCGGTGATGCCCGCCAGTGACCGGGGTCCGGGCCCGGGCGATCAGTTCCTGGCGGCGCCGCTCCGCGGCGGACTCGCGCGGACGGACCACGCCGCCGGTCATTTTGAAGACTGCGCGGCGCCAGCCGTCGGCCGGGGCCTGGTGCCTCCCGGGCAGGAGCAGGTCAGTGGTGAGGCTGTCGGCCGTGACCGTTTGCGACGGTGCGGGTGCTGGCTGCGGTCCAGGCGGGGACGCGAGTGGCGGTGGTTGCTGCGGTAGCGAGGCGGGGGAACCCAGTCCCGCACGGAATTCCGCCGGGCCAGCGTCCGATCCGCCCGGGTCCGCCAGCCAGGAATCGGCCTCGGGGGGCGGCGGTACCCCGAACTGACCCGGAGGATGGCCGGAGTTCCGGATCAGCGACAGCGGCGAATCCGGGCCCGGTGCCTCGTCGTGGTCTGGAGGCGCGTCTTCATCGCCGGGGTCATAGTCGTCGCCCACGAGGCCGAGCGCACCCAGGCCGTAGCTGCCCGGATCGTAAGGATCAGCGGTGCCGTACTCCTCCTCCGGGCCGTAAGCATCAGCGGTGTCAAGGTCGTCGGGCGGCCCGTAAGGATCCCCGGCATCGCCTGTTTCCGGGCCCGCACCGTCCGGCGCGGGGTCGCCATCCGCGCTCAGGCCCAGCCCCGGCGCGAAGGCATCCGCCAGTTCGGGCTGCGGGTCTGGGGCCTCTGGGCTTGAGCCGCCGCGGGTCCCGGACGGTAGATCACGATCAGCCAAGGTGGTTTCCCCTCAGCTCCCATCGGTATAGGAGAATGACGTGCCGGCCGGGGACTGGATAGTGCGTCCAACCCCAGCAGCCTAAGCCACCTAGCTCGCCGCAGCCCAGCCCGGCCGCGGCAATCAGGAGAACCTCATGCGAGCGGTCGTGATCACCCAGCCTGGCGGACCCGAGGTCCTGCGCCTGGAAGAGGTGCCGGATCCGGTACCCGGAGCAGGCGAGGTGCTCGTGAAGGTCGCGGCGGCCGGGCTGAACCGCGCCGATGTCCTGCAGCGGCAGGGCCACTACCCGCCGCCGCCAGGATCGCCGCCCTACCCCGGCATGGAATGCTCCGGCCAGATCATCGAGCTCGGCCCGGACGTCACCGGCTGGCAGATCGGCGACGAGGTGTGTGCCCTGCTGGGCGGCGGCGCGTACGCGGAAAAGGTCGCTGTGCCCCAGGGCCAGCTGCTGCCCATCCCGGACGAGGTATCCCTGGTGGACGCGGCCGCGCTGCCGGAGGCCACGTGCACCATTCAGGGCACCGTGTACCAGCAGGCACGGCTAGCGCCCGGCGAGACGTTCCTGGTCCACGGCGGAGCCGGCGGCATCGGGACGTTCGCGATCCAGATCGCGAAGGCCGAGGGATGCACGGTGGCCTGCACCGCAGGGTCGGAGGAGAAGCTGGCCCGCTGCCGGGAACTCGGGGCCGACCTGGCCATCTCCTACCGGGACGACGACTTCACCGCCGCCGTGCTGAAGTTCACCGGCGGGCAGGGCGTGGACGTCATCCTGGACATCATGGGCGCCCCGTACCTAACCGGAAATCTCGGCGCGCTGGCCAGCTGGGGACGCCTGGAGATCATCGCCACCCGGGGCGGCAGTCGCGGCGAGCTTGACCTGGGGCTGATGATGCAGAAGCGGATCTCGATGGCCGCCGCCACGTTGCGGAGCCGGAGCAGCGCGGAAAAAGCCGAGGTGGTCGCGGCCACCCGGGCGCACATCTGGCCCCTCATCGGTGCCGGGGAGGTGGTCCCGGTTATCCACGCCGTGCTGCCGATGGCCGAGGCGGCTCAGGCACACCGGCTGATCGACGAGGGCACGCATATCGGAAAGATCCTGCTGGCCAACTAGTTCTGGCTGGTGAACTGAGCCGGGTCGGCGAAGGGCCGGCGGAACATTCCGGCCGGGTGCGTACCCCCTGGTGCGGCCACTACCCGGGAGGGGCAAGACTAGGACCATGAGCGAACGCAACCCCGAGGCCGGCCAGGGCGCCAAAGTTGTGGTGGTGGGCCCGGACGGCATCACGGTGGACGCCGATGGCGGCGAGGGTGAGAACACCGGCGAGCGCCCGGTCATGGAGATGGTCGAGCAGCCCGCGAAGGTCATGCGGATCGGGAGCATGATCCGGCAGTTGCTGGAGGAGGTCCGGGCCGCCCCGCTGGACGAGAAGAGCCGGGCCAGGCTGCGCGAGATCCACCAGAGCTCCATCAAGGAACTCGAGGATGGGCTGGCGCCGGAACTGGTCGATGAGCTGGAGCGGCTGTCGCTGCCTTTTGCCGACGACTCGGTGCCGAGCGAGGCGGAGCTGAGGATAGCCCAGGCCCAGCTGGTGGGCTGGCTGGAAGGGCTGTTCCACGGCATCCAGACCACGCTCTTCGCGCAGCAGATGGCCGCGCGGGCCCAGCTGGAGCAGATGCGCCGGGCCCTGCCGCCGGGCATGATGCCCAGCGAGGACGCGGGTCCGCAGCAGCCGGCGCGGGGTTCAGGCCCTTACCTGTAAGCGCGCCGGGGCCAGTCAGATATCCGGCCGGGGCCGGCCAGATACTTGCAGGCGCGCTGGGCCGGGTCAGACCCGGCCATAGCGCAGCCGCGACAGCCACGCGGCCGCCTGCGCGAACTCCGCGTCGGAGGTGCCGCGGCGCACGTGGGTGGGGCCGCCGTCGTGCCGCGGGTAACTGCCCAGGAACCTGACGTCCGCGCACACCCGGCGCAGGCCCATCAGCGCCTCGCCTACCCGCGCGTCGTCCACGTGGCCCTCGCAGTCGATGGAGAAGTAGTACCTGCCGAGCCCGTCACCGGTGGGCCGGGACTCGATGCGGACCAGGTTGATGCCGCGCACCGCGAACTCGGTAAGGAGCTCCATCAGGGCGCCGGGATGGTCCTCCCGCAGGAACGCCACCAGCGAGGTCCGGTCCGACCCGGTCGCCGCGGGCAGCGGGCCCGGCTGGTTGACGACGACGAAACGGGTCACCGCGTTCGCGCGATCGTGAGTGTCGGCGACCAGTACCACGAGGCCGTAGGTGTCAGCCGCGAACGCGCCGGCCAGTGCCCCGTCGAGCTGCCCGTCCGCGACCTGGCGGGCCGCCTCGGCGTTGGAGGCGGCGGGCCGCCAGGCCGCGTGGGGCAGATGTTCCTCCAGCCAGTGCCGGCACTGCGCCTGGGCCTGCGGGTGACCGCCCACCGTCGTGACGTCGCCGATCTGGGTACCGGGCCGGACCAGCAGCGCGAACGCCACCGGCAGCGGGACCTCCGCGCTGATGACGAGGTCCTGGCCGCTGGCCAGCTCGTCGAGGGTGGCAGTGACCGCGCCCTCCACCGAGTTCTCGATGGGCACGATGCCCTGCTCGGCCGCGCCGCTGCGGACCGCCTCGAGGGTGGCCTGGATGCTCACGCAGGACAGGGCGTGGCCCGCGGCCCCCGGGTCGAAGGCGAGCAGGGCTGCCTCGGTGAAGGTTCCCTCAGGTCCGAGATAGGCGTACGGCACGGGCTTGGCCGAGGGGTCAGGGTCTGAGTCGTTGCGGGACAGTGCGATCACATCGCCTTCGCTGGATGGCCGCGCGTGACAGTGCGTGAGGATATCAGCGGCCGCGGGGGCTCCCGCGCCGTGAGCCCGGGCTGCAGCCACCCTGGGCCGGATCGGCGAACAAATGCTATCGTGATATCTAGATATCAGAGAGGCGGCCGGATGAAGACCAAGAACATGGTGCTGCGGCTGGAACCCGGGCTGGCCGAGCGGCTGGAGGCCGTGGCCGAAGTCGAGGGCCGGTCGGTGTCCGACGTGGTGCGTGAGGCCATTACCTCGCTGGTGGAAGAGCGGCAGCGAGACGAGCGGTTCATCCGGCTGCTGGAGGACAACGTCGCGCGGCACCAGCGCATCCTCCAGATGCTGCGGGACGAGTCGCGATGACGCCGATGGATCTGGGCGCCCTGGTTGTCGTGGCCGGGCGGGCGCTGGGGCAGGACGTTCCGGCCGTGCTCGACCTGCTGGATGTCACCGCCGCGGAAGCCGCCCTCGCCGACGCGCGATCGCCGGCCGCGGGCGGTGAACCCGCGGCGCGGGCGGCCGCCCTGCTCAGTGCGCTCATCCGGCATCGCCCGCTGGCCTGCGGTAACGACCAGGCCGCGGTGCTGGCAACCGTCACGTTCCTCGCGGTGAACGGCTGGCAGGTCGATCTCGAGCCAGCCGAGGCCACCGCGGCGGTCGTCGCCGACCTGGCCGCCGGGCGGCGGACCGCCCCTGACCTGGCGGTGTGGCTGTCCCCCCGGATCTCCGCCTACCGCGAACCCGCGGCCCCCCGATCACCAGCCAAGGAGGCACCGATGCATGGATGGCTGCCGAATCTCCGGCGAACCGCCCGGCGTAAGGGAGACTCGATGTTCCGCCGGTTCAGCCCGCAGGCCCGCGAAGTGATCATCTCGGCTCAGCAGGAAGCCCGGGCGCTGCACCACAACTTCATCGGGACCGAGCACCTCCTGCTCGGGCTGCTCCACGACCGCGACGGGGCAGCGGGCCGGGCCCTGCACGCGCTGGGCATCAGCCCCGAGGCGGCCCGGGAGCAGGTCCTGGACATCATCGGTGAGGGGAAGGAGGAGCCGACCGGGCACATCCCGTTCACGCCGCGGAGCAAGAGGGTCCTCGAGCTGGCGGTCCGGGAGGCGGTCCGGCTCGGCCACCTCCATGTGGGCACCGAGCACCTCCTGCTCGGCCTGGTCAGCGAGGGAGACGGAGTCGCCTGGCACGTGCTCGACCGGCTCGGCGCCACCATGCCCCGGGTCCGCAACCAGGTCCTGGAGCTGGTGAGCCGGGACCGGCAGGCGCCGGGCCTCGTCATCACCCCGCCTGGCATCCGGGACTACGACATCCGGATCGAGCTGGCCCGGCAGGCCAAGGACGCGGCCGTGGACGCGAAGGACTTCGAGCGGGCCCAGGCCGCGCGGGAGAGCGAGAAGGAATTGCTGGCCGAGCGGGACCGCCTGATCGCGCAGTGGTCGGCCGGGGTGGATGTGGCCGCGCTGGGCCGGGAACTCGACTGGCTGCGCGATGAGGTGAGCCGGCTGCAGGGTTTGCTGCTGCGGCACGGCATCGACTCCGGGTCAGCCCGCAAGCCCGAGGATCCCACCCAGCAATCCGCCTGACCTGCGCCCGCGGCCGGGACACTGAACGGCGGGCCGCCGGACACCGGGCCGCCACGGCTTAGCCGCGTGACCGCCCCAGCGCGCGCCGGGCCATCTGCATCCTCGTCTGCACGGCGCGCTCGCGGACAGCCAGAGCCCAGGCCACGCCCGCGAACTGCCGGGCGCGGTGCAGTTGCGCGTGCCAGTCGCCACCGGTGGCCCGGTGCGCCATGGGTACCTCCACCTCGGTCACCCGCAGGCCCAGGCGGAGCAGATCGATGGTCATCCCCGTTTCCACGCCCCAGCCTGGGGCCAGCGGCCGGGCCGCCTCGAACGCAGCCCGGGTGAGGCACCGCTGCCCGTTGAGCGGCTGGGCCGGGAGCCAGCCGGTGGCGCGGCGGATGCCCGACCCGGACAGCGCCACCACGAAACCGTGCCCGCCCGCCCGGACCCGCTCGCTGAACACCGCGATGGTCATGTCCGCCAGGCCGTCGCGGACCGGCTGCACCAGGGGCCCCGCGTGCGCCGCGGACTCGGCCAGGTCAGCGTCGAGAAAGAGCAGATGCCGGGGGAACTCGCGCTCCTCGCTGCGCTCCAGCAGCCCGACCGCCTCGGCGCCAGTCTCCAGCGCCGCGCCCTTGCCGCGGGAGCGCGCGTGCCGCAGGACGATCGCTCCCGCATTCTCCGCAACGAGACCCGTGTCGTCGGCAGACCCGTCATCCACGACGATGAGCATGTCCGCGCCGGGCAGGCCGGCGGCCGCTTTCACCGTCGCCTGGATGCGGTCGGACTCATTCTTGGCTGGAATGACGATGGCGACGTCACCGCTCGGCGGCATGCGCCGATATTAGTAGGAGAGCCGGGGGGCCGGCACCGGCGTGACCCACCTGGCCCAGGAATGGCGAGCAGGAACGGCAGGCCGGGAACAGCGGCTCGTGGCCTACTGGCCAGGAACGGGGGCCCCGTCGCCGGTCACCGTGAACACCGACTCCAGCCCGGTCACCTGCAGAATCTTGCGCACCGCGGGCCGCGGGCCGCTGAGTTCGACGTTCCCGCCGTGCTCGCGCGCCATCCGCTGCGCGGCGAGCAGCACGTTCATGCCGGTGGAATCGCAGAAGTCCACCCCGGACATGTCAACCACGAGCCGCACCGGGTGATCCACGTTCAGCTCCGAAGCCAGCCGGCTCTGCAGCCGCGGAGCAGTATAAAGGTCGATTTCGCCGGACAGGGCTACTACGACGCGGTCACCCTCGCTGCGACTCGATACCTTTAGTTCCACGAGCGGCACCCTACCGCCGCTGTGCGTCCAGGACCAGATGCTTACGGAGAGCACACGGTTAAATCGCAGGCGGATCGGGCATTTCTGCGTCAAGCTGGAGGGTAATCGACCTGATGCCGGCACCAGCGAGGCGGAGCCCCCGGGATGTACCCCTTGCCAGAGCAGCCAGAACCGAAGACAGCCACCCTGCGACCCCTCCCGAACGTGAACACGACCGGACCCATTCCGTTGTCCGCGCCCCTGCCGGACATGCTGTCCGCGCCCCTGCCCGCTGAGCCCCTGACCACGGTGCCCGTGACCACGGGGCCGCAGACCACAGGGCCGCAGACCACAGGGCCGCAGACCACAGGGCCGCAGACCACAGGGCCGCAGACCACAGGGCCGCAGACCACAGGGCCGCAGACCACAGGGCGGCAGACCACGAGGCCGCTGACCAGCGCGCCGCCTGCCCCGGAGCCGCTGACCGCGGGGCCGCTGGCTGCGCCGATCGCGGACGCCATGCTCCCGACCGTGCCCGCCACAAGGCCCGGTGCCCCCGGCCCGGCCTACCCGGACCCGGGCTCGGTGTCCTGGGCACCTGACGTGGATCACCAGCGGACCCGGATCCGCGATGACATGGAAGGGCTGCGGTCCCGCGCCCAGGCCGCGTCGTCCTGGCTGGAAAGCAGCCGGCACTACAGCCGCCTGATCAACCGCGAGGGCGTGGTTCCGCTGAACGCCCGGATGACTCCCGGGGACCTGGCCTTCCTGGCCGAGGCCCGGGAACAGATCATGCAGTTCACCGAGCTCGCCGGGCGCCTGATCGACCTGCACCAGCCGCTCGACGCGGGGGGCATCACCACCGACCCGAGCAGCCCTATCCGGCGCTGCCGGAGTTGCATGTGGCGCTGGCCGTGCCCGACGTTCAGCATCCTTGCCGAAGTGGTGGACCACCCGCCATCCTCATGACGCCGCTGGCGGGCCGGTACTGAAGCGCGCCCCGGGCGCAACCGGGCCGGGATTCGGGGACCCAGATCTGATGACCCGGATCTATCTGCGGGCCTGGCTTAAAGGAGCCTGGACGAGCAGCTGGGTCTCAGTCTCGGCGCCAAGTCCGTGCGGATTGCTCACCAGGGGCGCGGGTCGCGGGAACGGGGCCAGGTCGGGACGGGTGACCTGACTCGCGGGCGTCCTCGATTCAGCCGGCCAGGCCGGCTCCGCAGCGGGGTCCCTGGTCACCGCGCACGACATGCAGCGCGGACCGCCCCGGCCACCGCCCAGCTCGCTGGCGGGCACCGGAATGACCTGGATCCCGGCCTCGGTCAGTCTGGCATTGGTTTCTACGCTCCGCTCATCGCAGATGGCCAGCCCGCGACCGAGAGACAGCGCGTTGCCGCCGTCGTCCCACTGACCGCCTGGCCCGTGGCCGCGCGCGGCGGTGAGCGGGTCCAGCCCGGTGTCGATCACGGTGAGCCGCTCGATCCCCATGGCCTGGGCCGCGGCCGCGAGGAACGGCTGGGGCCGCGACACCCGCAGCCTGTCACCGCGGGACGTGATGCTGTGCACGGTCAGCGTGTAGGCGAGCGCGGGATGCATCACGATCACCCCGCTGCCGATCACGGTGCAGATCATGTCCAGGTGGGCCGCTTGGGTCTGGAGAATCGGCATGGCCAGCACCGTGTGCGCCAGGCCGGCCGCGAACGCGTTCCGGGCGAGCCGCTCCACTCCCGCCGGGCTGGTCTGCTCGCTGACGCCCACCGCGATCACGCCCGGGGCCAGCAGCACGATGTCGCCGCCTGCGACTGGCTCCAGATGCGGGCCGTACAGCATCTTGGTCCCGGCGAACCTCGGGTGATAGGTGTAGAGCACGCCGAGGAGCCGGGCCTCCCGGTCACGGGCCCGGTCACGGGCACCGAGGCTGGAGACCGCGACCCGGTCTCCGATCCACACGCTCGTATCCCTGGTGAACATCAGGTTGGGCAGTGGGTCCAGGACGAAGTCATGCCGGTCGAGAAGCTGGTAGACCACTCCGCGGCCCGAACTGAGTTCGCCGGGACTGATCCCGCCAATCAGCGCCTGGGCCAGCATCTCCGACTCAAGGCCCTCGAGATGCTCGCGGACAACCGCGCTGAGTTCGTCACCGAGCCGGCGGTCATTGAGCGCCGCGCTGATCGCGGCCGCACGGGCCGGCACGTACTCGAGCGCGTCCTGCAGCAACTCTGTGACGAAAAGCACCTCGACGCCGTGGTCACGGAGGATCTGCGTGAAGGCGTCGTGCTCCTGCTGGGCCCGGGCTACCCAGGGCAGCCGACCGAACAGAAGCTGGCCGCGGCTGCGCGGGGAGATCCTTTTGAGCTCGGCCCCCGGGCGATGGACGAGAACGGTGCGCAGCCGGCCGGCTTCACTGTCCGCGCCGTGGGTGTGGCTCACATTTCCCCCGCTCATCCCCGCCGCTTCCCCGCTCATCCCCGCCCGCGCCTCCGCGCACGGATGAACTCTCGGAGGGAGTATCACCACTTCCATGGATGATTACGCGTGCCTGGTCAATGATCACCAGACGGGTTTATTGTCCGGCGGCCGCGCTGGGACGGCAGGCACCGGGTGGCGTGTTTCGTCCCATTTATCCCCGAGACCGCCACCACCTGGTCCGGCGCCCCCGTCCCGCGCGGCGGGCACGACCGCCCATACGGTGGTGCCCCGCTCGTCCGCGCGTACCCCCCAGCTGGAGCACAGATGCTCCACGATGCCCAAGCCGCGACCCCCGATGGAAGACAGCGACGGATGTGCGGCCCGGGGCCGGGTCGTGCTGCCCCCGTCACTGACGATGATCTCCACGGCAGTCGCGGAGAGAATCCAGGACACCCGGATGCAGGCGTCCGGCAGCGGCCGGGCGTGCAGGATCGCGTTGCTCAGCAGTTCGCTCGTGACCAGGGCGGCGTCGGCCATGGCGGTCGCGGGGAGCCCAGCCTGGCGCAGTTCGGCGCCGATCCGGCCGCGGGCGACGGCGACACTCGACGGAACGCACGGGAGCTGAACGACGCTCGCCGCCCTCACCTCCTCGCGCGCCCGCCCCGTGGCCGCGATAGTCGTCTTCCTTCCTCCTGCGAGCGGGAATGCCCCGCCAGCGGGCCCGGGAAACCGGGTGCCCCGGGAGGGGTGCATCCGGGCCCGGCGGCACCGGCTGATTCCGTCCCGGGGCACTCGCGATCCCGTTTAGCATGAGTGGCACTACTTACTGTCGCCGCGAGCAAAGTGGTCGCGGGGGGCGACCGGGTACCTGCGTCCTGCGGCGGCGCGGGCCAGCGCGAACTGGCCCGGCGGACGGGACGCTGGACGGGGTGAACTCATGGACCGAGCGGGCCACGACCCGCGCGCTCCGCTGTTCCCCGGTCGGAGCGCGATGCAGTCGCCCGCCGCACCGGCGAGGCGAGGTAGTGCGGCGCAGCCGTCTGAGGCCGTGCCGCCAGGAGATGCGGAGCGGTCAGCGGATACGGCGCAGCCAGCGGACATGGCCGGGCAGGGAAGCACCGCGCGGGAAGACACCGCGCGGAGCGAGCCTGCGCCAGCAGGACCGGGATCTGCCGGCCCGGAGCCATCGGATCCTGGGTCCGCAGGCCCGGGGTCACCGGGCGCGGGCTCAGGCGGCTCAGAGTCATCGGGCCCGGGGCCGGCAGCCACGGGGCGGGGGCTGCGGGGGCTCACCACCCATCCGGCGGCCCGGCAGCTGACCCTGCTCATCTGCTACCTGGCCGCGGGCGTGGCGGCCACCTGGCCGCGGGCCACCTACCTCGCAGGCCAATTGCCGTACATGCGGGACTCGGCCGCGTACGTCTGGGGCTTCTGGTGGATGGCGCGGCGGGTGAGCCACCTGGCCAACCCCTGGGTCACCAACCACATGGCCGCACCGGTAGGGGTCGCGCTCGGGTACCACACGCTGATGCCGCTGCCGGGCCTGCTGCTGACCCCCGTCACGCTGATCTTCGGCCCCAGCGCCTCGTACAACCTGCTCGTCATCGTGGTGCCCGGGCTGCTGTGCTACGCGATGTACCGGGCGGCCCGGCTGTGGCTGCCCAGCCAGACCGGCGCGATCGCGGCCGGGGCGTTCTTCGGCCTGTCGGCGATGCTCGCCCAGGAGGACTGGTACCACGTCAACATCGCGGTGGGGGCGCTGTTCCTCCCGCTGGCCCTGGAGGCGTCGGTGCGGCTGCGCCGGTCCCCGGGCTGGCGCCCCGCTGTCATCCTGGGTGTGGTGGTGGGCGCGGCGGTGCTCACCGACCCGGAGTCGGCGGTCCTGACCGGCATCCTGACCGGGCTGGTCCTGCTGCCCTGGCTGTTGTGGCGCCCCTCGGTAGCCCGGCTGTGGCCCGCCGCGCTGGGCGCCGTGGTCGCCGCCGTCGTGGCCGGCCCGCAGCTCGCCGCCATGATCCACGAACAGGCCCGGGGTGGGCTGAGGATCAACACCCAGCTGCTCGGGGTGACGGACAAGCTCTATGGGGTCGGCCTGCCCGGCATGTTCGCGCCCACCCCGCGGGTGGCGGACTTCGGCCTTACCGCCCTGGCCCAGCCGTTCCTGCACAGCCGGGACAACGAGGGGCTGCCGATGTTCGGCGTGACCCTCACCGCGCTGGGACTGACCGGCCTGATCGTCATGTGGCGGCGGCGCCGGGCCTGGCAGCTCGCCGCGCTCTGGGCCGGCTGCGCGGCGCTGGCCCTGGGCATGTCCCTGTGGGTGGGCAAGCGGCAGTTCGTCCCGTGGACGCAGATCTGGAATGGGGTGCACATCTCGCCGTTCCTGCCGTATACCTGGTTCGTCCGTATTCCCGGCTTGTCCGCGTTCCGCGAGGCCGACCGGATGGCCATTCTCGGCCTGGTCCCGGCGGCCCTGCTGGCCGGTGCGGCGGTGGACTGGATGCGCTATCACGCCAAGCCCCTGATCGCGGTGGTGGTCGCCCTGGGCATCCTGGAACTGGGCTACTCCGGGAACGCCAAGATCGGCCAGATGCCTACGTCGTGGCCCCGGCTGGATGGCCCCATCGCCGCCGACCCCTCCGGGAGGATGGTGGTCAACGTCCCCTACGGGCTGCGCGGCGGGATCCCTGAATACGGCGGGCGGTTCGCGGCCCAGGCGCTGGTCATGGCGACCGCCGACGGGCACCCGCGCGCCATCGCCTACGTGTCCCGGATCCCCACCCCCACCCTGAACGCGATCCAGAGAAACGCGTTCTACACGTGGTTGATCAAGACGCAGCACTTCACCTTCGCCCCGGTCACCGTGCCACTGACGGCCGCGGCGTCGGCGGTGCGGCCGCTGTGGGCCCGGAAACTGTCAACCTATACGCCGCTGACCGCAGCCGAGGTCGCCGCCGGGCGCCGCGATGCCCGGCGAATGCATATCGGCTGGGTTGTGGTCTGGTACTCCAATCCCGCCATTGTGCAATATTTGCATCAGACGGGTTTCCGCTTTGCTTACCGCGCCGATCGCGTGTCGGTCTACCAGCCCGCCCGCTGATCACCAGCGCGAGGGCAATGGGGTCAGGACCCCCGGGGGCAAGGGCAGGCCCGGGGGGCAAGGGCAGGCCCGGGGGGCAAGGGCAGGCCCGGGGGGCAAGGGCAGGCCCGGGGGGCAAGGGCAGGCCCGGGGGGCAAGGCCAGGACTGCGGCGCCCGGGTGCAAAGGCGGCTCGCGGCCAGGTTACGTGAGCCCGCGAGCCGGTCAGGGGACTGCCAGCGACCGGCGGGAGGCGGAAGGCGGAAGACCCAGGATCCAGGGGGCATCCAGGCCTGGCCCCGGCCGTGCCGCAGCGACCCGGGACGCCTCATCTATTCCGGACTTTTACCTCTGCTCGTATCCCACTTGAGGTATTTAGCTATTATTACTCGGTTATTCCTAGTGCTTTGCCTTAACTTTCTCGCTTCGTAATAGATCTATTCTATCTTCGTAAACACAATTGCTCTTCCAGCTGGCCAGCATGCTTCCATAATCAATGCGTCGGTACGGCTACTTGGCGGACAACATGAACGGGGTGACGATGGCCCACGCGGGTGAGGACCCGCCGGACCAGCCAGCCTCCGGCCAGATCAGCACCGCACGGCGGAATGGGCTGACGTCCCCGACCCAGGAAACGGCCTACCCTTCCACGGACGCGGAACCGGCCGGAGGGGCGGCGCTGCCGGGGGAAACGCCAGTCGGGTCGACGCTGGCCAGGGCGGTACTGGCCGGGGCGCCACCGGCCAGGGCGGGACAGGCCGAGGTGTCACCGGCCGAAGCGGCACTAACCGGGTCGCCGACTGCCGGAGCACCACTGGCCGGGGCACCACTGGCCCGGGCGGTACCGGGCCGCGCGCCACTGGTCGAAGCGGTTCCGGGCAGGGGTAGCGGTCCGCGTGCGCCTGCTCCGAGGTTCACCCGGCTGAGGCAGCACCCGCTGGCAGCGCACCTAGTGCTACTGGTGGGCTACCTGATCACGGGGCTGGCGGTCACCTGGCCCCGGGTCACGTACCTGGCCGGCCGGCTGCCGAGCACCCGGGACGCCGGCGGCTACGTCTGGGACTTCTGGTGGGTAGCCCGCCAGGTGTCCCATCTGTCCAGCCCCTGGTCCACCCGGTACCTGGCCGCGCCGGTCGGGTCGGACCTGAGCTACCACACCTTGATGCCGCTGCCCGGCCTGGTGATGACCCCTGTCACGCTGGCCTTCGGGCCGAGCCTGACCTACAACCTGCTCTCCATCCTGTGTCCTGGCCTGCTGTGCTATGTGATGTACCGGGCGGCCCGGCTCTGGCTGCCCACCCAGCTGGGCGCGATCGCGGCCGGCGGGTTCTTCGGCCTGTCCGCGATCCTCACCTGGCGCAGCTGGTATGAGGTGAACCTGGCCCTGGGGGCGTTGTTCCTGCCCATGGCGCTGGAGGCCGCAGTCCGGCTGCGCCGCCAGCCCGGCCGGCGGCAGGCCATCATCCTCGGCGCCGTGCTGGGTACGGCCGTGCTCACCGACCAGGAATCGGCGGTGCTGGCGACGATCGTCGCGGCCCTCGTCCTGGTGCCGTGGCTGGCCTGGCACCCGTCGGTAGCCCGGCTGCGGGCCGCCGCCCAGGCTGCGCTGGCCGGGCTGCTCGCCGGCAGCCCTCAGTTCATCGTGATGGTCATGCAGGCGTCGGCCAACCGCGGGCTCCCGTCGCGGGCCGGGCTGCTCGACGTGAACTACGTGGTCTCCGGGGCCGCGCTGCAGCAGCTATTCGCCCCGTCCCCCCGGCTGGCCGACTACGGGCTCACCTCGGTCAGCCGTTACTACCACCACGGCCCTTTCAGCATCGTGACCGTCACGTTCGGGGTCGTGCTCACCGCGCTGGCGCTGTCCGGGATCGCGGTGTCGTGGCGGCGTCGCGGTGCGCGCTCGCTCGCCCTGCTCTGGCTGGCCTGCGCGCTCCTCTCGCTGGGCTCGGCAGTGTGGATCGGCAGCCACCGCTACACCCCGGTGGCCGAGGTGGTGCATGGAGTCCGCGTGTCGGCGATCATGCCCTTCACCTGGTTTGTGCGAATCCCCGGGCTGGCCACCTTCCGGGAGGCCAACCGGTTCACCGAGCTGGCCCTGGTGCCCATGGTGCTGCTGGCCGGGGCGGCAGTGGAGTGGCTGCGCACCCACATCAAGGCGGGGCTGATCCCGATCCTGGCCGTTGCCCTGCTCGAAACGGGCTGGTCCGGGAACCCAGCCATCGGGACCATGCCCACCGCCCTGCCCGCGCTGGACGGCCCGATCGCCGCACAGCACACGAAATCCATCGTGGTGGACCTCCCGTTCGGCATCCGGGGCGGGCTGCCCGTGATCGGGGACGGGTTCTCGCCCGAGACGATGGTGCTGCCCACCGCGGACGGGCATCCACTGGCCGACGCGCTCATCTCCCGAATCCCGGCCAGCACGTTGACCGGGATCGAGCGGAGACCCTTCTACGCGGCGCTGCTGCGCGCCCAGGCCGGCCGCATCCGGAACACTTCGACGGAGTTTAGGCGGGCCCGGGCCAGCGCCCGGGAGATGAACATCGGCTGGGTGCTGGTCTGGCGACAGCAACCCGCGGTGTTGCGGATGCTCAGGCTGACCGGCTTCCGGCGGGCCTATGAGGCCGACGGGGTTCTGGTGTACCGGCCGGCCCACGACGTACGGGCCAGGCCCGAGGGCCGGCCGCTGGCGATCACTGCGGTCCGATCAGCCGCGGCGGACTGGCGCTGAGGCCGCGCCGCCCGGAACAGTGCCATCCGGGGCAGCACCACTCGGAACAGGACCCTCCGCGACTGGGCCGTCGCCGGGAGGCGGGACGTCGGCCACCAGGCCCTCCGCGGCCAGTCCACGGATCAGGCCGCGCAGTCCCGAGGCCAGACCCGCGCGTTCCTCGATGGTGAGCGCGGCGAGGATCCGGGCCTGCCGCGTCTGCCACGCACTCCAGACCCGCGCCGCGACCCGGCTGCCCTCCGGGGTGAGATAGAGCCGGATGTAGCGCTGGTTTGCCTCGTCCCGGCCACGCCAGACCCAGCCCTTACGCTCCAGGCCGACCGCCAGCCGACTCACCGTGCTCTTCTCCAGCCCGAGCAGGGTGCCGAGCTGCCCCTGGGCGATGCCGCGCGCGGCCACCAGCTCGATGAGCGCCCGGGCCTCAGACGCGGACGGGGCCGGGATAACGGTCTCGGCCGCCTCGCCGGCGGGGCGGTCCCTCTCCCCGGAAACTGGTACCGGCGGGCCGTCTCCCGCCACGCCATCCTGCCGGGCCTGGCCACCTCCAGGGCGCGGTCCCCCGTTACCCGGGCCCGGTCCTCCGTGCCCCGGGCCAGGCCCCCCGTGGCCCGGGCCCGCGCTCTCCGGACTCACCACACGGAGCAGCTGGCCGAGCAGCCGTACCAGCTCCGCGTCATCAGCCGACAAGTTCACGTAACAGTTGTACCGCACAACTGGCCGGATGATACGTTTCCCACGTGATAGTTGCCCCATACAACTCAGGGTCAGGCCATCCGCGGCCGGCGGTTCGATCGGCCGCTGGAGACCCGAGGATGGCCACCGGATCGGCGCCAGCCGGCCCGGAGCACCCCGATTCCACCGTAGGCTCACGGTCGTGACAAAACAGGGCCGGGTAAGCGCACCGGGCGGGCTCAGCGGGCCAGTCGCGGGGGGCGACAGCGCAGCGACCGCCACCGCCGAGCCGGAAAACACGCTGCTGCCCGACGAGCCGCTGCGCGAACTGGCTCTCCGCTACGGGCTCAAGCAGACCGCGGTCCGGCCTCCGCTGCGCAGCTACGCCGCCGAACTCTGGCAGCGACGCTACTTCATCAGCGGCTTCGCCACCGCGCGGAACGTCGCGATGTACACCGAGGCCCGGCTCGGCCAGCTGTGGCAGGTGCTCACCCCGCTGCTCAACGCGGGCGTGTACTACCTGATCTTCGGCGTGCTCCTGGGCACCAACCGGGGCGTGCCGGACTACGTATCGTTCCTGGTCACCGGCATCTTCGTGTTCAACTTCACCCAGCGGGCGTTCCTCACATCCTCCCAGGTGATCCGGGAGACGCTGCCGCTGATCCGGGCACTGTACTTCCCCCGGGCCTGCCTGCCGCTCGGCTACGTGCTGATCGAGCTGCAGCAACTGCTCCTGTCCTTCGCGGTGCTGTTCGTCATCATCCTCATCGCCGGGGAGCCGCTGACCCCCTACTGGCTGCTGATCATCCCGGTCCTGATCCTGCAGAGCGTGTTCAACGTGGGAGCCGGGCTCATCCTGGCCCGCTGGGGCTCCGGCTTCGACGACGTCAGCCAGCTCCTGCCGTTCATCGTGCGGACCTGGCTGTACGTGTCCGGCGTGCTGTTCAGCCTCCAGTCGCTGTCCCTGAAGCGGCCACTGATCTTCCATCCGACGATCGCGTACCTGCTGCAGATCAATCCGGCCGCGGTCTACATCACGCTGATCCGGTACGCGCTGCTGGAGAAGTACCGGAACGCCATGCCGGGGGCCAAGCCGTACGACGCGGCCAAGTGCAAGCTCTACCACCTCATACCTGGACACGTTCCGACCTACAGCGCGTACTGCCACCCGAACCTGCCGGGCATCCCCACCCTCTGGATCTACGCTGTGGGCTGGGCCGTCGTGACGGTCGTCATCGGCTTCCTGTTCTTCTGGCGCGCGGAGGCGAGGTACGGCCGTGGCTGAAGAACGACCCATGGTGGTGGTGGACGACCTGCACGTGGTCTACCGCGTGTACGGCAGCGGCGCGGACAAGGGCACCGCGGCCAGCGCCCTGCTGCGGATGATCCGCCGCCAGCGGCGGCCGTCCATCCGTGAGGTGCACGCGATCCGCGGCATGTCCTTCGTGGCCTACCGGGGCGACGCAATCGGCGTCATCGGGCGCAACGGCTCGGGCAAGTCAACGCTGCTGCGCGCGATCGCCGGGCTGCTGCCCGCCGAGCAGGGCGCTGTGTACACCGACGGCCACGGGGCGCTGCTCGGGGTGAACGCGGCGCTGCTCGAGGATCTCACTGGCGAGCGGAACGTGGTCCTCGGCTGCCTGGCCATGGGCATGACCACCCAGGAGACCAAGGAGGCCAAGCCCCGGATCGTGGAGTTCTCCGGGGTGGGTGACTTTGTCAGCCTGCCGATGAAGGCCTACTCCACCGGGATGGGTGCCCGGCTGCGCTTCGCGATTGCCTCGGCCAAGAGCCACGACATCCTGCTCGTGGACGAGGCCCTGGCCACCGGCGACGCCGAGTTTCAGCGCAAGAGCCACGACCGCATCGACGAGCTGCGGGCCGAGGCCGGCACGGTGTTCCTGGTCGCGCACAACCTGGCCGAGATTGCCGAGACCTGCAACCGGATCATCTGGCTGGAGAAGGGCCAGATCGTGAAGGCCGGCGACGACGTGCCCGGCATCCTCGACGAGTACCTGGTGGCCTCGGGCGGGAAACCCCGCTTCCGCGAGGCCGCCGCGACCGCCAACTACCCCTCGTCAGGCAACTAGGCTCCGCCAGTGCGACCTGCGAGCCGCAGCCGACGTGCACGAGCGCTGAGCGCCAAGGGTCCGCCGCGCCCCCGTCGTGGGCGCGGCGGACCGTTCCTGCTACCCGGGGAGATACTCCCTGGCGTCGCATTTCTGGCGTTCGCACGTCATTCCCAGCGGCTGATCTCGCCGCCGGGGTAGGGCCGGAAGCCGAGGCCTTCGGCGCCGGTCTTCAGGCTGGTCAGGTAGGCCCCCCAGTTCGAGGTGCAGCCGCTCATGAACTCGCTCGCCTCAGCCCAACGGGCGTGGCTGAACAGCAGCGTCGTCCCGCCGGTGCCCGCAGGGCGCAGGGCGAACGTGATCAGTGTGTCGATCCACTCGCCGGGGCCGTCGATGACCCGCCAGGCGACCTCGTCCGGCTTGTCCGACGTCACCTCCATGACCGCGGCGGGTTTGTCGGCGTCCCCGAAGTAGACACTGAACCGGCTCCCCACCGAGCTTCCCCCGCTGAGCGGGCGACCGGTCCACCAGCGCCCGACGCCCTCTGTGGTGGCGATCAGGTCGTGGACGTGCTCCGGTGGGGCGTCGATGCTGATCCGGTGCAGGATGTCGGGCATTATCGTGTCCTTTCTGGTTCTTTCGATGGGTCAGGCGGCGACAGGGATGTCGGCCGCATACGTGGGGTCGCTCTCCCGCGGCGAGCGTGCACTGATGGCCACCGACGTCAGCGCGGCCAGGGTGGCGAAGAGGACGCAGGACCACAGCGCGGGCCGGAACCCGGCGGTGACAGCAGCCGGATCACTGAGGCTGCCGTGGGCAGAGAAGACCGCGCTGGCGATCGCGATGGCGAAGACGGCGCCGAAACGCTGCGCCATGTAGTTGATGCCCGAGGCCTTGCCCATCTCGATCCCGGAGACCGAGCTGAGGACGGCGGTGGGCACGGTCGGCAGCGCCATCGAGACGCCAATGCCGGCCACCAGCAGTGCGACGACGAGTTCGACCCAGCTGGTGTGCAGCGACTCGCGTTCGGCGACCCAGGCGAAGCCGAGCGCCTGCAGCGCCAGGCCGGTCACCATGATCGGGCGCCGTCCGATCCGGTCGGAGAGCGCACCGGCGATCGGTGAGACGAGCATCGGCGTCCCGAAGAAGGGCAGCAGCCGCAGCCCGGTCGAGACCGGTGAGTATCCCCGGGCGAACTGGAACTCCTGGGTGATCAGAAACGCGGCGGCGAAGGTGGCCCCGGACATCAGGAACGTCGTGAGGTTGCCGGCCGCGAAGGCCCGGCTGCGGAACATCCGCATCGGCAGCATCGGCTCACGCACGCGTTGCTCCCACCAGACCAGCGCCAGCAGCAGTGCGCAACCGGCCACCAGGGTGCAGATGATCTCCGCGCTCGACCAGCCGACATCGTTCGCCCGCACGAGAGCCCAGACCAAGGCGATGACGCCGGCGGTGACCAGAGCCACGCCGACCAGGTCGAGCCGTTCAGGTGCGCCGTGACTCTCGGGAAGCAGGCGAGTCGCGAGAGCCGTGGCGATGAGGCCGATCGGGACGTTGAGCCAGAAGATCCAGTGCCAGCCGAGTTCCTCGGTTACGACTCCGCCGACGATCGGGCCGGACGCGACGGCCAGCCCCGCGAGGCCGCCGTAGATCCCGACGATCGTTCCGCGCCGCTGCGGCGGGAACGCCGTGGTCAGGATGGTCAGACTGAGCGGCAGGACCGCGGCGGCCCCGATGCCCTGGACGGTGCGCGCCACAATCAGGACGGCCGCGTTCGGGGCGAGCGCGCACGCCGCCGAGGCCAGCGTGAAGAGCGCCAGGCCGAGGTTGAAAACCCGCCGCCGTCCGAACCGGTCACCGAGCGCTGCGGCGGTGATGATCCCCGCGGCAAACGCGATGCCGTAGGAGTTGACCGTCCACTGCAGGGACGCGAGGTCGGCGTGCAGGTCGCGCTGCATACTCGGTAGCGCGGTGAACAGTGCGCCGGTGTCGAGGATGACCATGAAGTACGCGGTCGAGGTGAGGGCCAGCACCCAGCGCAGCTGGGCAGCAGTAGTGGTGGACGGGGATCGGGTGCTCGTCATGGCTTCTCCGGCTGGGGTGCCGCCTCCGGGCGGATCTGGAGCTATGACGAACGGCTCCACGCGGCCCGGACACCCTCTGGCCAAATTTCTTCGGCCGACTCTGTCCATAGGCGACGGTGCCGTTCGTCTGATACTCGAACCGGTACCGATCACTCCTGGAGGGCTGATGCAGTACGCATTGCTGGCCTACGGCCACCAGAACACCCGGGACGCAGCACGCCCTATGGAGAGCGCGACGGCGGCGGTGCTCGCCAGGCCGTACGTGACCGGCTGGGCCCGCCTGCACGCTGAGGAGTCGGCGACCACCGTGTCCAGCGGCGACGCAGGCACGCTGCTCACCGACGGGCCGTTCATCGAGACGAAGGAGTATCTCGCCGGCCTGATCGTGATCGAGGCGGATAACCTCGACGACGCGCTGGCCGTGGCGCGCGAGCTACAGGAGATGAGAACGGGCGGCGCGATCGAGGTGCGGCCGATCTTTGAAGCGCAGTTCCGTGGCGCTTGACGCCGTCTTCCGCGAGCACTGGGGGCGGGTCCTGGCGGCGCTCGTCGGGAGCCTCGGTGACATTGAGCTGGCCGAGGACGCCGCCCAGGAGGCTTTCGCGATCGCGGCCGAGCGCTGGCTGCGCGACGGGGAACCGGGCAATCCCGTTGGCTGGCTGATCTCGACCGCGCGAAACCGGGCCATCGACGGCATTCGCCGACAGCGTCGCCTAGCCCAGAAGACGAAGTTGCTCGCGCGTGAGCTCGAGGCCGGACCGGAGGCAACCGTGCACGACGCGGCCAATTTCCCGGACGAGCGCCTGGAACTGGTCTTCACCTGCTGCCACCCCGCGCTGGCGCTGGAAGCGCAGGTGGCACTGACCCTGCGCACCCTCGGCGGGCTGTCAACCGAGGAGATCGCGCTCGCGTTCCTGGTCCCGTCCGAGACGATGAGCAAGCGGCTGACGCGGGCGAAGCATAAGATCCGGGACGCCAGCATCCCGTTCGCCGTGCCGCCCGATGATCAGCTGCCCGACCGGTTGGCGGCGGTCCTCGCCGTGGTCTACCTGGTGTTCAACCAGGGCTGGGGCGGCGGGCGCGTCAACCTCGCCGCCGAGGCGATCCGGCTCGGCCGGGCGCTCGCCGAACTCATGCCGGATGAGGGTGAGGTGCTGGCGCTGGTAGCGCTGATGCTGCTGCACGACGCGCGCCGGGAGGCCCGGCTGCGTGACGGCGAGGTCGTCCTGCTCGACGAGCAGGATCGCGCACTGTGGGACGAGCAACAGCTCAGCGACGGCCGGCACCTGCTGCAGCGGGCCATGGCCCGCGGGAACAGCGGGCCCTACACCATCCAGGCGGCCATCGCCGACCTGCACCTCCAGCAGCCACGCGACTGGCAGCAGATCGCCGGGCTCTACGAGACGCTCGCTGGCCAGACCGGCTCCCCCATCGTCGAGCTGAACCGGGCCATCGCCGTGGCCGAGATCGAAGGACCGGAGGCGGGCCTGACCGTACTCGACGGCCTCAAACTCGATCACTACCGTTACTTCCATTCCGCCCGCGCCGAGCTACTGCGCCGCGCCGGCCGCGCCGATGAGGCCGGGGATGCGTACCGGCGAGCCCTCGACCTCGCGCAAACCGACGCCGAGCGGCGATCCCTGCAGAACCAGCTCGCCCGGCTGAGACCCCCGGATGACCGTGGGACCGGGACACCGACTGGCTCTCAGCCCGCCGAGGCCGCCGGCCCGTGACGGGCCGGCGGCCTGGCCGCGGACCCAGGTCCTGGGACGGCCCGAGGGCATGCGGTTACTTGAAGGCGTTCACCCCGCTGGGCACGCCCAGCCCGGTCGGGCCGTCGTAACCGGACCCGGCGGTGCACAGGTAGGACCCGCCGCAGCTCCCGTCAGAGCCGATGGTGATGTCCCGCAGGCCCGAGCCAGCCTGGTAGAGGGACTCAGCCGTGAGGCCGCCGGCCGGCTTGCCGCCCGGGTTGGCCAGCGCGTACACGGCGGCAATGATCGGGCTCGACACGCTGGTTCCGCCCAGCTGCTGCCAGCCCTGGGGCAGGCCCTCCCCCGACGGGGGGGAGGAGTCGTAGACGGCCGGCCCGGTCCGCGGGTCGGCGTCCGCCGCCACGTCGTTATCGATCCGGTTCGAGCAGCCGGAGTTGAACGGCTGCTGCCAGGACGGCTGGCTCTCCACAAGCGAGCAGCCTGAGCCGGTCCCGTCCTGGGCATCCTGACTCCAGACCTTCTCCTGGGTCCGGGTCTTACCCTTCATCCACAGCGTGGTCCCGCCGACCGCGGTCACGTACGGCGAGACGGCCGGATACTGGGCTTTGAACACGTACCCAAAGTCACCGGACGACGCAGTGATCACCACGCCCGGGTGGTGGAAGTGGCCGTCGTAGCTGGTCTCGGTGGTGAACTCCTGGCCGCCCCAGCTGTTGGAGACGAACTTGGCGCCCAGCTTCACCGCAGTGTCGTCGGCCTTGCTCAGCGCACCGATCGACGTGCTGTTGGCCTCGACCAGGATGATCTTGCACTTGGGGCAGATCGCGGACACCATGTCCAGGTCCAGCGACTCCTCCTCAGCCCAGCCGGCGTCGCCCTTCGGGTACCAGGCCGTGGTCCCCTTCTGGTTGACCACGCGCAGGCACTTGGAGGACGTCGCGCAGGCTCCGAGCCCGTAGTAGCTCCGGTACTTGGCCAGGTCAGCCGCGGCGTGCCAGTCGTTGTAGGCGTCCACGATCGCGACCGTGCCCCGGTTGGCCGCCTGGGCGGCCTTGCTCAGCCCGTAGGCGGAGCGGAGCTGGCCCGGCGACAGGGCCTTCGACGACGGTTTGCTGGCCGCCTGCGCGACCTGCGACTGCACCACGATGGAGCACTGCATCACCCCAGGCGAGGCGGGTTGCGGGCAGACCTGGGTGAAGCCGCTCGGCAGCCGGACCGCGTGATGGGCCCCCACGAACCGGGGCGAGGCCGATGGCCCCGACGCGGTGACGTGCGTGGCCGCCGTGGCCGGCACCGTTTCCGCCGCCACCGCGGCCAGGCCGGCCACCGTGAGGCTGGCGGCGGCTGCGAGCGCTCCCGCCCACCGTGGGAGCACGACTACAGGCATGGATCCTCCAGAGGGCGCGCAGTCGCAGCCCTGAGAGGGGCCGGGATGGCGGGGATGGGCTTCGGAGCTAAGGCCGGACGCGATCTGCGTGATCCGCTCCGCAATGGCACCGTAGATTCATACCACTATTCCGGGTTCCGCCCGGATAGCTTCGCCGGCCCGGCCAGTACTGTTTGCGGGCCGGCCGTCAGCTGGCCGCGGGACGGAGCTGGAGCAGCATGCAGGTGCCCCCGGCCGGACGGGATGAGGCCGCGACCTCGCCGCCCTGCGCCCGGGCCAGCTGCCGCACGATGTACAGGCCCAGGCCGATGCCGCCGAACCGGCGCCGGTCGCCGGTCTCGCCCTGGACGAACCGCTCGAAGATCCGCTCGTGGTCACCCGGGGCAATGCCGATGCCCTCGTCTTCCACGCTGACCTCGATCCAATCCCCGGCGTGCCGCGCGGCCACGGCGACCATCCCGCCGCCCGGAGAGTACTTGAACGCGTTCTCGAGGAGCTGGCCCACGATGATGTCCGTGGCCATCGGATCGCCGTAGGCGGGAGGCAGCCCGTCCGGGATGTCCGCGGCCAGCGTGTGGGCCTCGGACAGCGGCCGGAACGCCACCGCGGTCCCGCGCAGCAACGCGGCCAGGTCGAAGGGCCCGTTGGTGACGGTCAGCTGGTCCGCCCCGGCCCGCGAGCCGAGCAGCAGCTGTTCCACCAGCCGTCCCAGCGAACCGGCCCGGTCGGCGATGGTCTGCACCGCCGCGCGCCGCTCCGCGTCGGTCAGCTTGTCCCACCGGCTGGCCAGGGTGCTCGCGAAGCCCTGCACCACGGTGATAGGGGTGCGCAGCTCGTGACTCGTGGTGGCCAGGAACAGGTCCTTGGCCTCCTCCAGTTCCTTGGCCGCAGTCACGTCGCGGAAGTCGATGACGCGCTCGTCGCGCCCATCCAGGTCGTTGCAGAGCACGTCCAGCCACCGGCCGTTGGGCAGCCGGTGCGTCACCTTGCCGTCGGCCGCATCCGGCACCGGGAACGGCGGCGGCCGCCCGGTCACCTCGCCGGCGGACAGCCCGGTGAGCTCGTGCGCGGCCGGGTTCCACTGCCGGATCAGGCCATCGGTGTCCAGCACCGCGATGCCGTCCGCGCTGGCGTCGATGACGGCGCGCTCGTGGGCACGCTGCCGGACCACCTCTTCGAAGGCCATGGCGTTGCTCAGCGCGACGCTGGCGTGGCCGGCCATCAGCTCCAGCAGTTCCAGCTCGACGTGCCCGACCTCCCGTCCGCTGTACAGGGCGTAGAGCGCGCCGTAGGGACGGCCACCCACGTGCGACAGGCTGAGCGCGATGGTGTGCAGGCCGGGCAGCGCGGACCAGATCAGGTCGTCGAAATCACCCGACTCCCCGGTGGCCATCATCACGGTCTGGCCGGATCGCATCAGCTCGCCGACCAGGCTGGTCTCCAGGTCGGCGCTGCGGCCGCGCAGGCTGGCCGGCAGCCCGTCCATGCTCACCAGGCGCAGCTTGCCGTCCTCGATCAGGACGAAGCCGCCCGCGTCCGCCGTGGTCAGCTCGCGCAGGCTGGCCGCGATCCGGTCGAGCACCGCTTCGAGGTCACGCTGGGCGTTCATGTCGGCCACCACGTCGCCGAGGCGGCGGACCACCCGCGCGCGCTGGGCGACCATGTACCTGGCCGCGTCGTCATCGCCGGTGCGGTGGCACACGTTCACCCAGCCGAGCATCTCGCCGTCCCGCCCGGTCAGCGCGCTGATGTCGATGCGCAGGTCGATCAGGCTGCCGTCCTTGCGGCCCCGGCGGGTGGCGAAGGATATCTGGCCGCCGCTGCGCACCCGCTCCAGCACCGCATTGTGCTCGGATTGGAGTTCCTCGGGGATGATCGGCGGCTCCAGGCCGAGCACCTCGTGGGCGGCCCAGCCGAACATCCGCTCGGCCGCCGGGTTCCACAGCAGGACGCTGCGGTCAGTGCTGAACGCAACAATGGCGTCGGCGGCACTCTCTATGACCGCCCACGCCGTCGCGTCTACCCGGTTCTGCCCGGTCGCCTGTTGCAGGCCCACGACATCATGGTGCCATCCCGGGACGATCCTGGCCCGTCATTGACCAACGCAGCCCTGGCCAGGCTTCAGCAGGCGCGGTGAGCGGGTACCGCACTGCTGCTCGCGCTCCAGCTCACTGGTGGATCCAGCCGGAGGTTGTCTTGAGGCCACCGCCGCCGCTCCACAGCTCGAATCCGAGTTCGGCGCCTACCCAGTACGAGCCGGAGCTCATGGCTGCCTGCTGGACGGCGTAGTTGAGAAGTGGATGGATGGGCATCTTGTTCCAGCTGGTGATGTTGCGGGTGCGCATGAAGATGACCTCGGTCCAGGTGAATGGGCCGCTGGAGGCGGCCTCAGTCCAGTACCACCAGTTGTGCCCGTCCTTACGGACCTTCACGGCGCGTGGTGAGGGTTTCAGGCCCTGGACGTTCTGCCAGAACATGACCTCGGTGACCGGGGCACTGAACGTGGGGGTGGCGGAGAACCACAGGTCAGCCCCGGTGTTGTACTTGGCGGTCTTGGCCACCCCAGCGTGGCTGGTGGTCCAGGTGATCGTCGAGCCGGTCATCTGGGTGACCTGTTTGGCGGTCCAGCCTTTGGTGCAGTCCCCGAGAGCGCCAGGGTCAGGGAACTCACAGCCGCGGGCCAGGTGCGGGTAGGCCGCCACGTTGTTCCTGGCCGGCGGGGGTGCGGTCTGTGACTTGATGGTGAAGCTGACCGTGCCGTTGGGCTGATTGAGGCAGGCGTTGCCGCCGCCGAAGTTGTCGGGGGTCCTGATCCAGTCAGTCCCGTTCACGGTGATGTGCTGGGCAGGCGCGCACACGGCCGCCTGGGCGGGCGCCTGGCCGGTGAGCGCGCCGCCCGCCAGCGTGAAGGTGCAGACGCCCGCCATGAGCAATCTGACCGGAAGCCTTCCTGCCTGGTTCATGCGCTTCTCCCTGTGCAGAACGGTGTGACGGCGGCGTGAACCTTTATCTCAAGCATCATCAAGGCTGCCGGGTACCAGGGGGTAACAGTAGGTGGGACGGCCCGCCCCCAGTAACGCGTCCGGCGGCCATCAGCCGGCGGAAGGCGGTCCCGTTCCTCTCGGGGCGGCCGGTAGCCTCGCAACGACAATGACCACCAAGCACCTACGAACGGACAGAGCGGTCTTCCCGTGGCGCCGCGGGAACCGGCGGGCGCCGGGGAGCGTCACATGGGCATGAAATTCTCCTTGCGGCACGCACAGTCTGGCGCCGGGTACCTCCTGCCCGCCACCCTGTGCGTGATCACGGCGGCCGCCTGCGGCAGTGCCACCAGTACGAGCCCGGCCTCCACACCCTCCGCGTCCGCGCCTGCGGCCAAGGTCTCGCTCACCGTGACGGTCAAGGCGAGCCCCGGTGCCACCCCGAAGCGGTGGACGCTGCGCTGCGACCCGGCCGGCGGGACGCACCCCGACGCCCAGGCCGCCTGCCGTCAGCTGCTGGCCGCCAAGAACCCGTTCGCGCCGATCCCGCGCGGCATCATGTGCCCGATGATCGCAGCCGGCCCGCAGCGGGCCACGATCAGCGGGATCTTCTTCGGCCAGCACGTGGCCTCGAACTTCAGCCGGACCGGGTGCGAGGCCGCCCGGTGGTCTGAGCTGGGCGACGTGTTCGGCGTCGGGGCCACGTCCGGTTCCGGGGCTGAGTCCGGGTCACCGGTGCACTGACTACCGGAGCTGGTCAGCGCAGCAGACGGGACATCCGGCGGTCGGCGAGCGGCTTGCCGCCAGTCTGGCACGTGGGGCAGTACTGCAGCGCGGAGTCCGCGAACGAGACCTCCCGCACCGTGTCACCGCACACCGGGCAGGGCTCCCCGGCCCGGCCGTGCACCCGCAGCCCGGACTTCTTCTCGGCCTTCAGGTCGCCCGCCGCCAGCCCGGCCGACCGCTCCACGGCCTCACGGAGGGTGGCCGTGATGGCCGCGTGCAAACCGGCCACCTCGTCGTCGGTCAGGCTGCTGGCCAGCCGGAACGGCGACATCTTGGCCGCGTGCAGCACCTCGTCTGAGTAGGCGTTGCCGATGCCCGCGATGATCTTCTGATCCCGGAGCACGCCCTTGATCTGGGTCCGGCGGCCGGCCAGCATCCCGGCCAGCGCCTCGACCGTGAACGTATCCGCCATCGGGTCGGGTCCCAGCGCGGCTACCCCGGGCACCTCGGCGGGGTCGGTGACCAGGTAGACGGCGAGCCGCTTCTTGGTGCCCGCCTCGGTCAGATCGAAGCCCACGCCGTCGGTGAACCGGAGCCGGAAGCCCAGCGGGCTCTTGCCGGGGCGGGGCGGCGTCTCCGGAAGGTTGTCGCGCCAGCGCAGCCACCCCGCCCGGGCCAGGTGAATCACGAGGTGCAGCGGTTCTTCACCGGGCTGGCTACCGCCGACACCGGGGGCGGGCGCCACCAGGTCGAGGAATTTGCCGTGCCGCTGGGTATCCGTGACGATCCGGCCCCGCAGGGCGCCGAGGTCGGGACGGTAGGTCTTGAGGACTGAGATGGCCGCGCTGTCCGCGCGGTCGATGACATGCCCGACGGCCCGCTCTCGCAAGAAGCGGGCGAGCGACTCCACCTCGGGAAGTTCCGGCACGTCATCGATTCTGCCTCGTGGTCCGGCATGTTCGCGCCATGGCCCGCCAGGTGGGGAGGCCCGGGCCCGCGGCCGGCCTCACCAGCGGATTGGCCGGCGGATCCGGCGCGACGGCTCGCAGATCGTTATCACTCCGATAACGGTTGTCCCGTGGCCATGTCACACTGACCCCGTGATCATGGGCCCGCGGGCCGGTGCGGAAAACGGTTCCGGGCCCTGGAGCCGAGGAAGGACGGTGTGGGTGCGTGGAAAGGACGGCCCCGGGTAGACGAGAGGGACGTCCCGGAGGCCGGAAAGCCTGGCCGGTATGGGAACAGGCTAGTTATTTGTTTAATCGAAACTAACGTAGCTTGCGGTGTGCCGCCGGTAAGCGGAGCATGGATTCACAAGGATGAGAAGCCATGGACCAGGCAGAGCCTCAGCCCCTCCCGGGCCAGCCGGAGCGGCCCGTCCCGGGTACTGCCCAGCCGGGCGGTGCCCAGCCTGACGGCCCCCCGCCGCACGGGCGGCCTTTCGACGTGCCGTCACCCAGCGACGGTCCCGGCCCCGCGATAGAACTCGACCATCCGGTCGTGGTCGGCTACGACGGATCCGGGTCGAGCAGGCATGCGCTGGCCTACGCCGCGGGGATGGCCCGCCGGCTCGGCCGTCCCCTGCTGCTGGCCTACATCACGAGCCCCAGCATCTTCTGCGAGCCGCTGAGTGGCCAGGTGATAGCCCCGATCCGGGATTCGGATGAGACGCACCGCTGGCTGCTGGCCGAACTCGATGAGGTCTGCGACCGGGAGGGGCTGGACGTGCGCATCGTTACCCGGCAGGGCAGCCCGGCCCGGGAACTGGCCGCCGCCGCCGATGAGTTCGGCGCGGACGCACTGGTCATCGGCGCCCCGGCGCGCATATGGCACCAGGTCGCGGGATCGGTGCCAGGCTGGCTGGCCCGGCACGCGCACTGCCCGGTCATCGTGGTCCCGTAGCCGGGCGAGCCCTCAGGTCAGGACCCGGGATCTGCGCCGCTGTGCGCCTGACCCGGCGCCAGGTGTCCAGACCCGGGGTCAGGCCGCCGGCCGGTCAGGCGTTAGCGGATCGTAGTAGTGGCTGTACTGCCACCGGCCCCGCTCGACCAGGACGCGGTCATCCAAGGCACCGGCGGCCAGGACCCCGTCCGCCAGGACCCCGCCGGCCAGCGAGCCGAACCGGGCCGGGGACAGGGAGGACAGATCCACGGCTGGATGACCGCCGGTGATCCAGCCAGCCAGGGCCTCCCCGATCGCGGGGGACGAAGAGAACCCTGATCCGTTGCAGCCGCTGGCCACCCAGAGGCCCGGGACCTCCGGCACGGGCCGGCCAGGAACCGGCCGTCGGGGCTCATCGTGAACAGCCCGCCACGGTGCTCGGCCACCGGCCGTCCCTCCGCGA
>CAVYQF010000023.1:0-23039 GCA_963770545.1 uncultured Actinomycetes bacterium
CACGTCGTTATCGATCCGGTTCGAGCAGCCGGAGTTGAACGGCTGCTGCCAGGACGGCTGGCTCTCCACAAGCGAGCAGCCTGAGCCGGTCCCGTCCTGGGCATCCTGACTCCAGACCTTCTCCTGGGTCCGGGTCTTACCCTTCATCCACAGCGTGGTCCCGCCGACCGCGGTCACGTACGGCGAGACGGCCGGATACTGGGCTTTGAACACGTACCCAAAGTCACCGGACGACGCAGTGATCACCACGCCCGGGTGGTGGAAGTGGCCGTCGTAGCTGGTCTCGGTGGTGAACTCCTGGCCGCCCCAGCTGTTGGAGACGAACTTGGCGCCCAGCTTCACCGCAGTGTCGTCGGCCTTGCTCAGCGCACCGATCGACGTGCTGTTGGCCTCGACCAGGATGATCTTGCACTTGGGGCAGATCGCGGACACCATGTCCAGGTCCAGCGACTCCTCCTCAGCCCAGCCGGCGTCGCCCTTCGGGTACCAGGCCGTGGTCCCCCTCTGGTTGACCACGCGCAGGCACTTGGAGGACGTCGCGCAGGCTCCGAGCCCGTAGTAGCTCCGGTACTTGGCCAGGTCAGCCGCGGCGTGCCAGTCGTTGTAGGCGTCCACGATCGCGACCGTGCCCCGGTTGGCCGCCTGGGCGGCCTTGCTCAGCCCGTAGGCGGAGCGGAGCTGGCCCGGCGACAGGGCCTTCGACGACGGTTTGCTGGCCGCCTGCGCGACCTGCGACTGCACCACGATGGAGCACTGCATCACCCCAGGCGAGGCGGGTTGCGGGCAGACCTGGGTGAAGCCGCTCGGCAGCCGGACCGCGTGATGGGCCCCCACGAACCGGGGCGAGGCCGATGGCCCCGACGCGGTGACGTGCGTGGCCGCCGTGGCCGGCACCGTTTCCGCCGCCACCGCGGCCAGGCCGGCCACCGTGAGGCTGGCGGCGGCTGCGAGCGCTCCCGCCCACCGTGGGAGCACGACTACAGGCATGGATCCTCCAGAGGGCGCGCAGTCGCAGCCCTGAGAGGGGCCGGGATGGCGGGGATGGGCTTCGGAGCTAAGGCCGGACGCGATCTGCGTGATCCGCTCCGCAATGGCACCGTAGATTCATACCACTATTCCGGGTTCCGCCCGGATAGCTTCGCCGGCCCGGCCAGTACTGTTTGCGGGCCGGCCGTCAGCTGGCCGCGGGACGGAGCTGGAGCAGCATGCAGGTGCCCCCGGCCGGACGGGATGAGGCCGCGACCTCGCCGCCCTGCGCCCGGGCCAGCTGCCGCACGATGTACAGGCCCAGGCCGATGCCGCCGAACCGGCGCCGGTCGCCGGTCTCGCCCTGGACGAACCGCTCGAAGATCCGCTCGTGGTCACCCGGGGCAATGCCGATGCCCTCGTCTTCCACGCTGACCTCGATCCAATCCCCGGCGTGCCGCGCGGCCACGGCGACCATCCCGCCGCCCGGAGAGTACTTGAACGCGTTCTCGAGGAGCTGGCCCACGATGATGTCCGTGGCCATCGGATCGCCGTAGGCGGGAGGCAGCCCGTCCGGGATGTCCGCGGCCAGCGTGTGGGCCTCGGACAGCGGCCGGAACGCCACCGCGGTCCCGCGCAGCAACGCGGCCAGGTCGAAGGGCCCGTTGGTGACGGTCAGCTGGTCCGCCCCGGCCCGCGAGCCGAGCAGCAGCTGTTCCACCAGCCGTCCCAGCGAACCGGCCCGGTCGGCGATGGTCTGCACCGCCGCGCGCCGCTCCGCGTCGGTCAGCTTGTCCCACCGGCTGGCCAGGGTGCTCGCGAAGCCCTGCACCACGGTGATAGGGGTGCGCAGCTCGTGACTCGTGGTGGCCAGGAACAGGTCCTTGGCCTCCTCCAGTTCCTTGGCCGCAGTCACGTCGCGGAAGTCGATGACGCGCTCGTCGCGCCCATCCAGGTCGTTGCAGAGCACGTCCAGCCACCGGCCGTTGGGCAGCCGGTGCGTCACCTTGCCGTCGGCCGCATCCGGCACCGGGAACGGCGGCGGCCGCCCGGTCACCTCGCCGGCGGACAGCCCGGTGAGCTCGTGCGCGGCCGGGTTCCACTGCCGGATCAGGCCATCGGTGTCCAGCACCGCGATGCCGTCCGCGCTGGCGTCGATGACGGCGCGCTCGTGGGCACGCTGCCGGACCACCTCTTCGAAGGCCATGGCGTTGCTCAGCGCGACGCTGGCGTGGCCGGCCATCAGCTCCAGCAGTTCCAGCTCGACGTGCCCGACCTCCCGTCCGCTGTACAGGGCGTAGAGCGCGCCGTAGGGACGGCCACCCACATGCGACAGGCTGAGCGCGATGGTGTGCAGGCCGGGCAGCGCGGACCAGATCAGGTCGTCGAAATCACCCGACTCCCCGGTGGCCATCATCACGGTCTGGCCGGATCGCATCAGCTCGCCGACCAGGCTGGTCTCCAGGTCGGCGCTGCGGCCGCGCAGGCTGGCCGGCAGCCCGTCCATGCTCACCAGGCGCAGCTTGCCGTCCTCGATCAGGACGAAGCCGCCCGCGTCCGCCGTGGTCAGCTCGCGCAGGCTGGCCGCGATCCGGTCGAGCACCGCTTCGAGGTCACGCTGGGCGTTCATGTCGGCCACCACGTCGCCGAGGCGGCGGACCACCCGCGCGCGCTGGGCGACCATGTACCTGGCCGCGTCGTCATCGCCGGTGCGGTGGCACACGTTCACCCAGCCGAGCATCTCGCCGTCCCGCCCGGTCAGCGCGCTGATGTCGATGCGCAGGTCGATCAGGCTGCCGTCCTTGCGGCCCCGGCGGGTGGCGAAGGATATCTGGCCGCCGCTGCGCACCCGCTCCAGCACCGCATTGTGCTCGGATTGGAGTTCCTCGGGGATGATCGGCGGCTCCAGGCCGAGCACCTCGTGGGCGGCCCAGCCGAACATCCGCTCGGCCGCCGGGTTCCACAGCAGGACGCTGCGGTCAGTGCTGAACGCAACAATGGCGTCGGCGGCACTCTCTATGACCGCCCACGCCGTCGCGTCTACCCGGTTCTGCCCGGTCGCCTGTTGCAGGCCCACGACATCATGGTGCCATCCCGGGACGATCCTGGCCCGTCATTGACCAACGCAGCCCTGGCAGGCTTCAGCAGGCGCGGTGAGCGGGTACCGCACTGCTGCTCGCGCTCCAGCTCACTGGTGGATCCAGCCGGAGGTTGTCTTGAGGCCACCGCCGCCGCTCCACAGCTCGAATCCGAGTTCGGCGCCTACCCAGTACGAGCCGGAGCTCATGGCTGCCTGCTGGACGGCGTAGTTGAGAAGTGGATGGATGGGCATCTTGTTCCAGCTGGTGATGTTGCGGGTGCGCATGAAGATGACCTCGGTCCAGGTGAATGGGCCGCTGGAGGCGGCCTCAGTCCAGTACCACCAGTTGTGCCCGTCCTTACGGACCTTCACGGCGCGTGGTGAGGGTTTCAGGCCCTGGACGTTCTGCCAGAACATGACCTCGGTGACCGGGGCACTGAACGTGGGGGTGGCGGAGAACCACAGGTCAGCCCCGGTGTTGTACTTGGCGGTCTTGGCCACCCCAGCGTGGCTGGTGGTCCAGGTGATCGTCGAGCCGGTCATCTGGGTGACCTGTTTGGCGGTCCAGCCTTTGGTGCAGTCCCCGAGAGCGCCAGGGTCAGGGAACTCACAGCCGCGGGCCAGGTGCGGGTAGGCCGCCACGTTGTTCCTGGCCGGCGGGGGTGCGGTCTGTGACTTGATGGTGAAGCTGACCGTGCCGTTGGGCTGATTGAGGCAGGCGTTGCCGCCGCCGAAGTTGTCGGGGGTCCTGATCCAGTCAGTCCCGTTCACGGTGATGTGCTGGGCAGGCGCGCACACGGCCGCCTGGGCGGGCGCCTGGCCGGTGAGCGCGCCGCCCGCCAGCGTGAAGGTGCAGACGCCCGCCATGAGCAATCTGACCGGAAGCCTTCCTGCCTGGTTCATGCGCTTCTCCCTGTGCAGAACGGTGTGACGGCGGCGTGAACCTTTATCTCAAGCATCATCAAGGCTGCCGGGTACCAGGGGGTAACAGTAGGTGGGACGGCCCGCCCCCAGTAACGCGTCCGGCGGCCATCAGCCGGCGGAAGGCGGTCCCGTTCCTCTCGGGGCGGCCGGTAGCCTCGCAACGACAATGACCACCAAGCACCTACGAACGGACAGAGCGGTCTTCCCGTGGCGCCGCGGGAACCGGCGGGCGCCGGGAAGCGTCACATGGGCATGAAATTCTCCTTGCGGCACGCACAGTCTGGCGCCGGGTACCTCCTGCCCGCCACCCTGTGCGTGATCACGGCGGCCGCCTGCGGCAGTGCCACCAGTACGAGCCCGGCCTCCACACCCTCCGCGTCCGCGCCTGCGGCCAAGGTCTCGCTCACCGTGACGGTCAAGGCGAGCCCCGGTGCCACCCCGAAGCGGTGGACGCTGCGCTGCGACCCGGCCGGCGGGACGCACCCCGACGCCCAGGCCGCCTGCCGTCAGCTGCTGGCCGCCAAGAACCCGTTCGCGCCGATCCCGCGCGGCATCATGTGCCCGATGATCGCAGCCGGCCCGCAGCGGGCCACGATCAGCGGGATCTTCTTCGGCCAGCACGTGGCCTCGAACTTCAGCCGGACCGGGTGCGAGGCCGCCCGGTGGTCTGAGCTGGGCGACGTGTTCGGCGTCGGGGCCACGTCCGGTTCCGGGGCTGAGTCCGGGTCACCGGTGCACTGACTACCGGAGCTGGTCAGCGCAGCAGACGGGACATCCGGCGGTCGGCGAGCGGCTTGCCGCCAGTCTGGCACGTGGGGCAGTACTGCAGCGCGGAGTCCGCGAACGAGACCTCCCGCACCGTGTCACCGCACACCGGGCAGGGCTCCCCGGCCCGGCCGTGCACCCGCAGCCCGGACTTCTTCTCGGCCTTCAGGTCGCCCGCCGCCAGCCCGGCCGACCGCTCCACGGCCTCACGGAGGGTGGCCGTGATGGCCGCGTGCAAACCGGCCACCTCGTCGTCGGTCAGGCTGCTGGCCAGCCGGAACGGCGACATCTTGGCCGCGTGCAGCACCTCGTCTGAGTAGGCGTTGCCGATGCCCGCGATGATCTTCTGATCCCGGAGCACGCCCTTGATCTGGGTCCGGCGGCCGGCCAGCATCCCGGCCAGCGCCTCGACCGTGAACGTATCCGCCATCGGGTCGGGTCCCAGCGCGGCTACCCCGGGCACCTCGGCGGGGTCGGTGACCAGGTAGACGGCGAGCCGCTTCTTGGTGCCCGCCTCGGTCAGATCGAAGCCCACGCCGTCGGTGAACCGGAGCCGGAAGCCCAGCGGGCTCTTGCCGGGGCGGGGCGGCGTCTCCGGAAGGTTGTCGCGCCAGCGCAGCCACCCCGCCCGGGCCAGGTGAATCACGAGGTGCAGCGGTTCTTCACCGGGCTGGCTACCGCCGACACCGGGGGCGGGCGCCACCAGGTCGAGGAATTTGCCGTGCCGCTGGGTATCCGTGACGATCCGGCCCCGCAGGGCGCCGAGGTCGGGACGGTAGGTCTTGAGGACTGAGATGGCCGCGCTGTCCGCGCGGTCGATGACATGCCCGACGGCCCGCTCTCGCAAGAAGCGGGCGAGCGACTCCACCTCGGGAAGTTCCGGCACGTCATCGATTCTGCCTCGTGGTCCGGCATGTTCGCGCCATGGCCCGCCAGGTGGGGAGGCCCGGGCCCGCGGCCGGCCTCACCAGCGGATTGGCCGGCGGATCCGGCGCGACGGCTCGCAGATCGTTATCACTCCGATAACGGTTGTCCCGTGGCCATGTCACACTGACCCCGTGATCATGGGCCCGCGGGCCGGTGCGGAAAACGGTTCCGGGCCCTGGAGCCGAGGAAGGACGGTGTGGGTGCGTGGAAAGGACGGCCCCGGGTAGACGAGAGGGACGTCCCGGAGGCCGGAAAGCCTGGCCGGTATGGGAACAGGCTAGTTATTTGTTTAATCGAAACTAACGTAGCTTGCGGTGTGCCGCCGGTAAGCGGAGCATGGATTCACAAGGATGAGAAGCCATGGACCAGGCAGAGCCTCAGCCCCTCCCGGGCCAGCCGGAGCGGCCCGTCCCGGGTACTGCCCAGCCGGGCGGTGCCCAGCCTGACGGCCCCCCGCCGCACGGGCGGCCTTTCGACGTGCCGTCACCCAGCGACGGTCCCGGCCCCGCGATAGAACTCGACCATCCGGTCGTGGTCGGCTACGACGGATCCGGGTCGAGCAGGCATGCGCTGGCCTACGCCGCGGGGATGGCCCGCCGGCTCGGCCGTCCCCTGCTGCTGGCCTACATCACGAGCCCCAGCATCTTCTGCGAGCCGCTGAGTGGCCAGGTGATAGCCCCGATCCGGGATTCGGATGAGACGCACCGCTGGCTGCTGGCCGAACTCGATGAGGTCTGCGACCGGGAGGGGCTGGACGTGCGCATCGTTACCCGGCAGGGCAGCCCGGCCCGGGAACTGGCCGCCGCCGCCGATGAGTTCGGCGCGGACGCACTGGTCATCGGCGCCCCGGCGCGCATATGGCACCAGGTCGCGGGATCGGTGCCAGGCTGGCTGGCCCGGCACGCGCACTGCCCGGTCATCGTGGTCCCGTAGCCGGGCGAGCCCTCAGGTCAGGACCCGGGATCTGCGCCGCTGTGCGCCTGACCCGGCGCCAGGTGTCCAGACCCGGGGTCAGGCCGCCGGCCGGTCAGGCGTTAGCGGATCGTAGTAGTGGCTGTACTGCCACCGGCCCCGCTCGACCAGGACGCGGTCATCCAAGGCACCGGCGGCCAGGACCCCGTCCGCCAGGACCCCGCCGGCCAGCGAGCCGAACCGGGCCGGGGACAGGGAGGACAGATCCACGGCTGGATGACCGCCGGTGATCCAGCCAGCCAGGGCCTCCCCGATCGCGGGGGACGAAGAGAACCCTGATCCGTTGCAGCCGCTGGCCACCCAGAGGCCCGGGACCTCCGGCACGGGGCCGGCCAGGAACCGGCCGTCGGGGCTCATCGTGAACAGCCCGCCACGGTGCTCGGCCACCGGCCGTCCCTCCGCGACGGCCTGGGCCACCGGGACCAGCCCGGCCACCGCCGCCGCCATGGCGTCCAGGACGCCGCGATCCAGCGGGACGTCGTCGGTATCGAACTCAGGCGCCTCCGCCCGCGGGTCGACAGCCAGCGGCGCGGCCTCGAACCCGCCGAGCATCAGGCCGCCGCGGGCCGGCCGCAGGTACACCGCAGAATCCAGAATTCTGGAAATTGGCGCCCCGGCGGGCACCCCGGGGAGAGGCTCGGTCACCAGCAACTGGTGCCGGACCGGGGCGGCCGCCACCCACGCCCCGGCCAGTTCACCGACCTGGCGGACCCAGGCGCCCGCGGCGTCGACGACAATCTGCGTCTCGATCTGGCGGCTGGCAGTATGCAGGCCAGTGACCTCACCCGCCCTGGTGGTCACCGCCGTGACCGGCTCATCCGCCAGCACCTGCACGCCGGCCCGCCGGGCGGCGGCCAGGTAGGCGTCGGTCAGGCTCCCGGGTTCCTCGATGTAGACGTCCTCCGGGCACCAGACCACATCCTCGTCCCCCGCGGGGGCGAAGTAACCGCCGGTCCGCTGGCCCGCCTCCGCCGGGCTGATGGCGGCCAGGTCCACGCCCCAGCGACGGGATTGGGCCAGCTCGGCGGCCAGCAGCTGCTTGTGCCCGGCACTGCGGGCCACCAGCAGGCTTCCGGAGGCCGTCACGTCCAGCGACACCCCCGCCCAGCTGGCGAAGGTCCGCACCAGGTCAATACTGCGGCGGGCCAGGAAGGTGCGGACCTCGTCGCCCTGCACGGATTTGAACAGGCCAGCCGCGCGGCCCGAGGCCTGCGACCCTGGCGTGCGGCGGTCCAGCACCACGACCGAGCGGCCGCGCAGCCCGCAATGCAGGGCCGTGCTCAGCCCGAGGGCACCCGCCCCGACGACCGCGACATCCGCCTTCATGACCCGTGCCTTCGTGAAACCGCAGGCGATGGCCTCAAGGTAATAGTGCGGTCGCCTGACCTGCTCAGATCGCCCCCGGCACGGCGCTCTGGCGCATAAGCTCTGGCCAGTGCGCCTACCACCTGTTCCGTAAACCTGCCCGGCACTACCTGCTCAGCACACCCAGAACCGCTCAGCGCAACCAGGAAAACCAGCACTACCAGTGGGCGAGGAGGGATTTGAACCCTCACGTCCTTTCGGACACACGGACCTGAACCGTGCGCGTCTGCCGTTCCGCCACCCGCCCTACGCAGTGAGTCAGGTTAGCACGTCCGCAACAGCACCCTGAGCGCCGATACCATCGGATGCGGATAGGGGAAGGAGGTACCCCGGTGGGAGTTCTCAGTCGCTTCGAGCGCAGGCTCGAGGGCATGGTCGAGGGTGCCTTCGCGCGGGCGTTCAAGTCCGAGCTGCAGCCGGTCGAGGTTGCCAGCGCGGTGCAGCGCGAGATGGATGACCGGGCGGCGATCGTGGCCCAGGGCCGGACCCTGGTGCCGAACGACTTCGTGGTCGAGATCGCCGAGACCGACTACGACCGCCTCGAGGTCTATGCGGACAGCCTCGGCGTGGAGCTGGCCACACTGGCGCGCGAGCATGCCCGGGAGCAGGGGTACTCGTTCGTGGGACCGGTGCGGATGCGGTTCGAGGGGGTTCCCGATCTGACCACGGGCACCTTCCGGATCCGCTCGGGCGTGATCCGTGGCACCACCGTCGAGGGAGGGGAGATCCGCAGGCCGGCCAGTGACCTGCCGCGCATGCCGGGCTCCTTCGGCGGCCGGCCGCGGCTGCTGGTCTCGGGCCCTGAGCCAGGACCGGACGGCAGCAGCCAGCGGACCTACGAGCTGAACGCGCCGGTCACGATGCTGGGCCGCGGTACCGACTGCGACCTGCGGCTGGTCGATCCCGGCGTCTCCCGGCACCATGCCGAGCTGCGGGTCGAGGACGGCGAGGTAGTCCTGGTCGACCTGGGTTCCACTAATGGGACCTTCGTGAACGGCCAGCCGGTACGACGCGTGACCCTGGCCGACGGAACGCAGGTGACCCTCGGCCGGACCACACTGGTTTTCCGCCGGGACGGTATCTATTGACGCAGCCCGGACAATGGCCAAAGTCCCGGACCTGATCCAGGCCTTCACCCTGGCCCAGACCCTGACTCCGCACTCCCCCCGATTAAGGCCGCAACGGCGAGGCACCCAAGGACACATAAGCCGATGAGCACGCTTACCCTCCTCCTGATCAGGCTCGCATTCCTGGCGGTCCTGTGGCTTTTCGTGATCACGGCGGTGGGTGTGGTGCGCACGGACCTGTTCGGCCAGTCCCCGTCCAGCCGCAAGCAGAAGCGGCAGCGGCAGAACGCCCGCCCCCGTCAGGCCCGGCCTCCCCGCCCGGCCAAACCGGGGCGCGGCGAACCGCAGCGGCTCCTGGTCACCGGCGGCGCGCTTTCTGGAACGACCCTGCCCCTTACCGAGCAGCAAATCACCATCGGTCGGTCAAATGACGCCACGCTGGTCCTCAACGATGACTACGCTTCGAGCCGACATGCCCGGCTGTTCCCTCAAGACGGTCAGTGGATCGTTGAGGATCTCGGGTCAACCAACGGCACCTACCTCGACCGGCAGAAGGTGACCCAGCCGACCCCGGTGCCGACAGGCGTGCCGATCCGCATCGGCAAGACCGTTCTGGAATTGCGCAGATGACACTTGCACTCCGGTACGCGATTCGCTCCGACGTCGGCCTCCTCCGGGAGGGGAACGAGGACTCTGCGTACGCTGGGCCCCGCCTGCTGGCTGTGGCTGACGGCATGGGCGGTCATGCCGCCGGTGAAGTCGCTAGCGCCGCGGCGATCTCGGCCCTGTCCAGGCTCGACGAGGACGCGCCCGGCACCGACTTGCTCGATGCGCTGGCTGACGCGGTCAACGATGCGAATCACACGCTGCACAACATGGTGGTCGCCGATCCCTCGTTCGAGGGCATGGGTACCACGCTCACCGCGATGCTGTGGTCCGACGGCCGGGTGGCGCTCTGCCATATCGGCGACTCCCGGGCTTACCTGCTGCGCAATCGTGAGTTCCACCAGATCACCCACGACCACACGCTGGTCCAGACGCTGGTGGACGAGGGCCGGATCAGCCCAGACGACGTGGCCACCCATCCACAGCGCTCGATGCTGCTGCGGGCCCTGGACGGCCGGGCCGACGTCGAGCCGGACCTGACCCTGCTCGAGGCGTGTCTCGGGGACCGCTACCTGCTGTGCTCCGACGGGCTGTCCGGAGTGGTCAGCGAGGAAACCCTGCACCGGACGCTGGCCACCGTGGCCAACCTCGACGAGGTCGTGCTGCAGCTGGTGGAGCTGGCCATCCGCGGCGGCGGCCCGGACAACATCACCTGCATCGTCGCGGACGTGGTGGACAGCGCCGCCACGGCCCCGCCGGCCAGTGACGCCTCGGTGATGGCCGGCGCCGCTTCCAACGGCAGTGGTAGCCCCCATTTCCGCACCGACAGCCCGGCCGGGCGCGCGCACCTGCTCACCCGTACCGCCCCGCAAGCCGCGGTGGCGATCGCGCACGACGATCCCGCGCCCCAGCCGCCGGAGGAGCCCGAGGACGAGTACTCACACCGGCGGCGCAGGCTCCCGCTGGTCAAGACGGCGCTGGTGATCCTGCTCGTGCTGGTCGTCGGCGGCGCCTACGGGGGCTGGCGGTACACCCAGAGCCAGTACTACGTGGCCGCGGATGGCGGCCACGTCGTCATCTTCCGGGGCATCAACCAGAGCGCGGCCGGGATCAACCTGTCCAGCGTGGCCAGCCGGTCCGGTATCCCGGTGGCCGGGCTGCCCGCCTCCATGGCCGCGGACGTGCGGGCCACGATCACGTCGAACAACGGCCTGGCGGGCGCCCAGAGCATCGTGGCCAACCTCCGGTCGAACTACGCGCGGTGCCACACCGCCGTCCTGAAGCTGCAGCAGTGGGAGGCGACCCCGGCGAAAACGGTCAAGAAGAAGGTCAAGAACAAGACCGTCACCACGCACGTGAAGCCACCGAAGCCCCCCTTCCCGGCGGACTGCCCGGCCCCGCCGGCGGGCACCGCCAGCGGAACCGGAGGAACTTCTTGAGCGCGGTCACCTCACCTGGTCAGCCGTTCGACGCCGACGCCGGCGCCGGGCAGGACCATCAGCCCGCCGCCGCGCCGGCCCCGCGGGGCCGGCGCCGGACCGAACTGCTGATGCTGATCTTCGTGGTAGGCGTGGTCTTGCTCGCCTACGCGAACGTGGGGCTGGGGCTCAACGGCAAGATCCCGGCCGGGCTGTTCGAGTACGGCATCGCTTTCGCGATCCTCGTCGGGCTGGCCCACATGGCGGTGCGCTGGCTGGCGCCGTACGCCGACCCGCTCCTGCTGCCGCTGGCCGCGCTGCTGAACGGGCTCGGGATCGTGATGATCTACCGCCTGCAGGAGGCCGGCCGGAACGGCAACGGCGGGTTCGTTATCACCACCATGAGCACGTCCACCACGGCACTGCAGGTGCTCTACACCGCCGTCGGGATGGCGGCGTTCGTGGCCGTGCTCGCGTTCATCCGGCAGCCGCGCACGCTCCAGCGGTACACCTACACGCTCGGGGCGATCGGCCTGGTGCTGGTCGCCCTGCCCGCCGTGCTGCCCGCCAGCATCAGCGAGGTCCCGGGCACCCTGGCCAAGATCCAGATCTCGGTCGGGGGCTTCACCGTCCAGCCCGAGGAGTTCGCCAAGCTGGCCCTGGCCGTGTTCTTCGCGGGCTACCTGGTGACCAAGCGCGATGTGCTCGCCCTGGCCGGGCGCCGGTTCCTGGGCATCGACCTCCCGCGGGCCCGCGACCTGGGCCCGGTGCTCATCGCCTGGGGCGTCAGCCTGGTGGTCCTGATCTTCGAGAGTGACATTGGTACCTCGGCGCTGTTCTTCGGCCTGTTCGTGGTCATGATGTACGTCGCCACGCAGCGCTCGTCCTGGCTGATCATCGGGTTCCTGCTGTTCCTCTTCGGGTCGTTCGTGGCCAGCGAGCTCTTCGCACACGTGCGCGACCGCTTCGTCGTCTGGCTGGACCCGTTCAAGTACGTGCACACCATCGGCTTCCAGACCGCCCAGGGACTGTACGGGATGGGTTTCGGCGGGGTGCTCGGCCGCGGGCTGGGCCAGGGCCAGCCGTATAACACGCCGCTGGTGCAGAGCGACTTCATCATCACCGCGTTCGGCGAGGAGCTGGGCCTGACCGGGGTGATGGCCCTGCTGCTCATCTACGGGCTGATCGTGCAGCGCGGGCTGCGCGCCGCGATCGCCGTCCGCGACCCGTTCTCCAAGCTGCTGGCCGGCGGCCTCGCGTTCGTGATCGCCTTGCAGGTGTTCGTGATCGTCGGCGGCGTCACCCGGCTGATCCCGCTGACCGGCATCACCACGCCGTTCCTGTCCCAGGGCGGGTCCTCGCTGATCGCCTCCTGGATGGGGATCGCGTTGCTGATGCGGATCAGCGACACCGCCCGGCGCCCGGCCCCGCAGCCCATCCAGGATGAGGGCATGACCCAGGTGGTGCGGGCCGGATGAACCGCGCGCTGCGCCGTGTCTCGCTGATCTGCCTGGTCCTGTTCGTGCTGCTGCTGGTCAACGTCAACTACGTGCAGGGGTTCGAGGCGAGCAGCCTGGCCACCAAGCCCGGCAACGGCCGGACGTTCTCCGCCAGCCTGCAGTTCCAGCGGGGCTCGATCGTCACCGCCGACCAGAAGGTCATCGCGTACTCCGCGATGAACAAGAACTTCGGGGAGTATCAGCGGCACTACCCGCTCGGGAAGACCTATGCGCCGGTCACCGGGTACGACACCCTGTACAGCCAGACCGCGATCGAGCAGGCTGAGAACAAGGACCTGGCCGGGACCGACCCCGCCCTCGAGGTGCACAACCTCATCGACCTGATCAGCGGGAAGCCGAAAAAGGGCGCCACGGTCGAGCTTACAGTCAACTCGGTGGCCCAGCAGGCGGCCTGGAACGCGCTCAAGGCCTCGGGGAGGGAGAGCGGGGTGGTGGCGATAAACCCGCGGACGGGGGCGATCCTGGCCCTCGCCTCCTATCCCTCCTTCGACCCGAACATGCTGGCCACGCTGAACGGCAAGAAGCTGATCAAGAACGACAAGCGGCTCCTGGCCGACCCGCAGCATCCCCTGATCAACAACGCCATCAGCACCACGTTCCCGCCCGGCTCGACCTTCAAGATCGTGACTAGCTCCACCGCATTCCAGACCGGGAAGGTCGCCGACCAGAACACGCAGGTCCCCGCGCCGACCAGGCTCACCCTGCCGGGCACCACCACGCAGCTGATCAATGACAACGGCTCAGCCTGCGGGAACGGCAGGGTGTCGCTCATCTATGCGTTCACCGTGTCGTGTAACACCGCGTTCGGTGACCTGGGCTTGCACCTCAGCGGGTCCGCCCTGCGGACGCAGGCCAACAAGTACAACTTCAACAACCCCAACCAGACCCTCGCCCCGGGGATGCGGGTCGCCCAGAGCAACTTCCCCCTCTACACGGACCCCGCCCAGAGGGCCGGGGGGGCCATCGGCCAGCAGAGCGACACAGTGACGCCGCTGCAGGAGGCGATGCTGTCCGCCGCGGTGGCCAACAACGGCGTTCTCATGAAGCCCTACCTAGTGCAGAAGGTGACGGCGCCGGACCTGTCCGCGGTGGCGACCACCACCCCGACCCCGCTAGGCACCGCGGTAACTCCCACCCAGGCGGCCCACTTGCAGGCGATGATGACCAACGTGGTCCAGTCGCCGCTGGGCACCGCGCATCTGACCGCCGGGACGCAGGTCACCGGGGGGATCGAGATCGCCGGCAAGACCGGGACGGCCCAGAACGGCATCAACAACTCGGGGCTGGACGACGCGGTATTCACTTGTTACGCGCCGACCACCAACCCGCAGATCGCCGTCGGCGTCGTAGTAAAGGGCGGCGGCTTCGGTGCCGATGCGGCCGCCCCGATCGCAGTGGCCATCATCAAGGCTTACCTCAACTCCCAGGTGAAGGGGTGAGCCGCGTGATCACGGCAGACGCCGGGACCTGGATGACTGGCCCCCCGCCCGCGGCAGCGGCATCAGACGGGGCCACCGCGGCGCCCGATGGACGGATAACGATGCAGGACGGTTACTGACGTGCGAGACATGACACAGCCACGACTCCTTGGCGGCCGCTACGAACTCGACGGCGTCGTCGGGCGGGGCGGCATGGCCGAGGTGTACCGGGCCCGGGACATCCGCCTGGACCGGATCGTCGCGGTGAAGACCCTCCGCGAGGACCTGGCCCGCGATGCGACCTTCCAGGCCCGGTTCCGGCGGGAGGCCCAGTCCGCTGCCTCGCTGAACCACCCGTCCATCGTCGCCGTCTACGACACTGGCGAAGACAAGGCCGGCCCGGCGCACGTCCCGTACATCGTGATGGAGTACGTGGACGGCCGGACCCTGCGCGAACTGCTCCGCGATGACCGGCGCCTGCTCCCCGAGCGGGCCCTGGAGATCACCGACGGGGTGCTCCGGGCGCTGGACTACAGCCACCGGAACGGGATCGTGCACCGGGACATCAAGCCCGGCAACGTGATGCTGACCCGGGCGGCCGAGGTCAAGGTGATGGACTTCGGCATCGCCCGGGCCGTCAGCGACGCCCAGGCCACCATGACCCAGACCGCCCAGGTGATCGGCACCGCCCAGTACCTGTCACCCGAGCAGGCCCGCGGTGAGCGGGTGGACGCGCGCAGCGACCTGTACTCGACCGGGTGCCTCCTGTACGAACTGCTCACCGGCAGGCCCCCGTTCACCGGGGACTCCCCGGTCGCCATCGCTTACCAGCACGTCCGCGAGAATCCGATCCCCCCGTCGCGCGTCGACCCGGAGATCCCGGCCTGGGCCGATTCCATCGTGCTGAAGGCGATGGCCAAGGACCCGGCCGAGCGCTACCAGTCCGCCGCCGAGATGCGCACCGACATCCAGCGCGCGCTGTCTGGCGTCCCGGTCGCTGCGCCCCCGCAGGCGACCGAGATGTACGCTCCCGGAACCCGCCAGATGGGACCCGGCACGATGATGGCCGGGGCCGCGCCGACCGGCGCGATCTCCCCGTACGGTCCTGACGGGGACGATTACGGCGAGGGCGGCGGGAACGGGCGCCGTAAGGCGCTGTGGTGGATCCTGGGCATCGTCGCCGCGCTCCTGCTCATCGTGATCGGCTATCTGCTGCTCAGCGGCGGCAATGGGAAGACCAACGCGGTGCCCTCGGTCGTCGGGCAGACCCAGCAGCAGGCAGTTAGCGAGGTCACGAAGGCGGGGCTGACCCCGAGGGTCGTCAAGATGGCCTCGTCGTCGGTCAAGAAGGGCACGGTCATCTCGTCCAACCCGCAGTTCGGCACCAAAGTGGCGCCGAAGAGCGTGGTCACGCTGAACGTCTCGAGCGGCCCGGGCAAGGTCAAGGTGCCGTCTGTGGTCGGCGAATCGGAGACCACGGCCCAGAACCAGCTACAGAATTTCCACGTCGTGACCAAGACCGACGCGAACTCCACCAAGCCTCAGGGCACCGTGGTGCGGCAGAACCCCGACGGCGGCACGTTCGAGCTGCCAGGCAGCACGGTCACCATCTGGGTGTCCGGCGGCGGCACTCAGGTCACGGACACGGTCGGCGAGCCGAAGGCCACCGCCGTCTCGATCCTGCAGAACGAGGGATTCAAGGTCCAGGTGATCACCGCGGCCGGCCCGTCCACCGCCACCCCGGGCAACGTGTTCAGTCAGACCCCCTCCAGCGGGACCCTGGCGCAGGGATCGACGGTGACCATCTACGTCGCCTCGACGCCGACGCCCACCCCGAGCGCCACGACCCCGACCCCGACGCCGAGCGCCACTACGCCCACCCCGACGCCGACCGCCAGCACGCCGACCTCGGGCGCCAACTCGCGTACGCCGAGTCCCTAGGCGGTGCCCCGGCGTTACACTCAGCAGAGCTACTGAGCAGGAGACGACCGTGCCGAAGTCCCGCGTGAGATCCAAGGCGGTGTACACGCCACCGCCCAAGCGGTCGGCGTCGAAGAAGGTCAGCCCGCGCTGGCTGGTGCCGGCCATGCTGACCTGCCTGCTGCTGGGACTGGCCTGGATCGCGGTGTTCTACGTGACCCAGGGCAGCCTGCCGATCGGGGCTCTGGCCGACTGGAACCTGGTGGTGGGATTCGCCTTCATCATCGCTGGCGTGGTGCTGTCCACCAAGTGGCGGTAGTTCGCCGGCCTAGGAGATCCGGGGGGTCGTCCCCCCGGGCATTTGGCTGACGAGGCGGGGCGCGGCGGAGCCGTGTTCCCTCCGAGTCAGCGATCGCGGGGCCGGGGGCTCCGGGTACTCCCCGGTGGCGAGGCGGGGCGCGGCGGAGCCGTGTTCCCTCCGAGTCAGCGATCGCGGGGGGTTCCGGGGGGTCGTCCCCCCGGGCATTTGCAGAGCACTAGCGGAAGCCGGCCGCAGCGAGCTGGCTGTCGCGGGTGATGACGGCGACGACCAGCAGGGCCACGACGATCAGGGTGGCCCCCAGCTGGAGGAGCGCCCGGTGCTGCCGAGGCGCGTACGCGTAGGCCGCGGTAAGCACGGCCCCGGTGATGAGCCCGCCGACGTGGTCCTGCCAGGCGATCGACGGGACCGCGAAGCTGATCGCCAGGTTGAGCACGATCAGGAACACGATCCCCCGGCTGTCCAGCCGTAGCCGCCTGGCCAGGACGAACCAGGCGCCGAACAGGCCGAAGATAGCGCCGGAGGCCCCCAGCGCGGACTGGTTCGGCGCGGCGAAGAGGAAATACAGGACCGATCCGCCGAGCGCACTGAGCAGGTAGACGGCCAGGAAGCGCAGATGTCCCAGCATCCGCTCCAGAGCCGGCCCGACCACGATCAGCGCCCACATGTTGAAGATGATGTGGGCTGGGCCGAACCCGCTCAGCCCGGGCTCATGCAGGAACGCCGACGTGAGCAGCCGGTACCACTGGTCGTGCGCCACACCCACGGTCTGGTTGATCGTCGGGTCGTAGGCCGCGCCGATCATGTCGAAGTAGTTGACGACCCGCGGGTACACCCATTCGATCAGGTAGCCCAGGACGTTCAGGCCGACGAGCACCCAGGTGACCGCCGCCCCCGAGGTGACCCGGCCGCCGAACACCGCCGTGGGCTGCCGGACACCGCGATTGCCCTCGTGCACGCATTCGACACAGTGCTGGCCGACCGGCGCGGCCCGCAGGCAGTCAGGGCAGGCCGGGCGCCCGCACCGGCTGCAGGACAGGTAAGTCTCCCGGTCCGGATGCCGGAAACAGGTAGGAACCGGTGCGGACGCCTCGGGGCCAGGCGCCGGAAGTTCGTCCACTTCTCGCCTACGGACCTGGTCAGCCCGCGGATTCCGGCGCGTCCGCGGGACCGCTGATCTCGACCGATTCCAGCACCACGTCCTTGGCGGGGCGGTCCCTGCGGTCCCGCTCCACCTGGGTGATGGCGTCCACCACGTCGCTGCCCTCGATGACCTCGCCGAAGATGGTGTGCTTGCCGGTCAGCCAGGGGGTGGGCACGGTCGTGATGAAGAACTGCGAGCCGTTCGTGCCGGGCCCCGCGTTGGCCATGGCCAGCAGGTAAGGGCGGTTGAACGACAGATCGGGGTGGAACTCGTCCGCGAACTGGTACCCAGGGCCCCCGGTCCCGGTGCCGAGCGGGTCCCCGCCCTGGATCATGAAGTCCGGAATCACGCGGTGGAAGATCGTCCCGTTGTACAGGCTGGCCCGGCTGGGCTTCCTGGTCCGCGGGTCGGTCCAGTCCTTGGTTCCCTCGGCGAGCTCGACGAAGTTCCGCACCGTCTTCGGTGCCTGATCAGGGAAAAGCCGGACCACAATCGTCCCCTGATTCGTCCGCAGAGTCGCGGTGAGCGAGTTTGTCATAAGTGGAATCCTTGCATGGCCCGCCCGGTCATTAGCCGTTTCCGCCGGACGTTTCCTGCCCGACGGCTTTTGCCGCCGGGTCACCCACCTCCCGACCCTACGGCGCTCTCGGCGAGCCTGCGAATCGGGCGGGCCCGGCCCGATTGGCTCAGCCACGGTTTACCCGGAGTTCGGTTTAGCTCCACCAGAAGGGGAAGGGCAGGGTTGAGCGCGCCCGCCCGGGGAAGTGAGTGGGCGGGGGCGCTGTCCCGGGGACGTTCGGAGGTTAATGGTGTTTTCGAGAAGTAGCAGTGAGGACGTAAAGTCCCGGGCCAAGGCCGGGGCGGCAGTCGCGCAAAGTCGCGCCTACCAGGCCAAGGCCACTGCGGTGCGCGCCCAGGAGCTCGCCCGCCAGGCCGCCACCACCCAGGTGGCGCCGCTGGCCAGGACCGCTCAGGAGAAGGCGGGTCGTGGGCTGCTCGGAGCCCGGGCCTGGACGGCCCCGCGCGTCGAGGCGGGCGGGGTAGCCGTGCAGGAGCGGATCGCCCCGGCGGTTTCGGCGGCGTTGGTGACCGCCGCCCGGCGTATCGAGCCACCGAGGGCCAGGCGACGTCGCTGGCCGCTCATCGTGGCCGGGGTCGTGGTGCTGGGCGCGGGCTGTGTCGCCGCCGCCCAGGTGCTCCGGAGCAGGCAGAACGCCGCGTCCATGGCAGCGTCGGAGCCGCCGGTGACGACGCCGCCGGCCACTCCGGCCGAGCACCAGGAGACGGCCGACGCCGCGCACGCGGACGTGAATGGGCAGGTCAGGACGCCCTGACCGGGTCGTGAGGGCAGCGGGTGGCCAGCGAGACTGGCCACCCGCTGCTTGCATCCCTAGGAAGCGACCCGGAGCCCGGGGATCTGCAGCGAGCTCGAGGAGATGTATGGCTGACTCGTGGTCACGTTGGTGAGCTTCAGCGGGACCAGGGGGGTCACCGAGTTCAGCAGCTGCAGGATGGTGGCCAGCGGGCTGCTCGGCGAGAGCGTCACGGGGACTCCGAGCAGGTCGCCGGACAATTGCGTCGCGTAAAGCACCACGCTCCCGGTGAACTGCATTGATGAGCCGCTGGTCACCGACGAGACCCCGCCCTGGGTGACGGTCAGCGTGGGCGCGCCGTCCAGGGTCAGCGACTTCATGGTGAACTCCATCATCGGCACGGCCTTCCCGCCGGCCGTGGGAACCTGCGCCACTCCCTGGTAGGAGGCGCCGAGCAGCAGTGCCGAGCCCGTGACGAGCGTGAACTGGGCCTCGCTGACCTGCAGCCCGGCGCTGGCCGCAGCCTTGACCGAAGATGCCTTCCGCCGGCTGCCGGGTGTGCTCGGGCTGGGATCGGGGGTGGGACTTCCGGTGGGCAACGCGCCTGCCGGGGGCGTCGGATCCGCGGAGGCGGTCGGGTCTGCGGACGGGGCCGGGCCCGGGCTGCTGCTGGCCGAGGGGGTCGGCGTCGGACTGGGAGACGGGCACAAGACGGGAACGGGGATGATGCAGCCGGGCTGGGTGACGGCCGCGGGACGGGCCGGGCCGGCGGCGTGCCCGGGCAGCATCAGGCTGGCCAGGGCCAGCGGCATGACGGCGAGGGCCAGCCTCGGGGTCACGGCGTCCACCTGGCCTCGTGGTCTGCCCCGGACGCGCCTGCTCCCTCCCGCAGCACTCGCTCAGCCCGATCAGCGGCACGCTCCCTGGCCTGGGCGGTGTCCAGCACCAGTCCCAGGCCTTCGGAAGGAGGACCGGCCCGTCGTGGCCGGGGCTGGTGCTGGCCGGCCAGCCGACCAGGCCCCGGGGTCCAGCCGAAACTGAGCGAGGCGCCGGTCACGCCGAGCAGCATGCCGAAGAAGAACCCGCCCAGGTTGGTCGCGACAAAGGACGCGACGGCCAGCAGCACCCCGGCGATCGCGTAGAAGACCCGCTGGGCCGGGTGAAACCAGATCAGCAGGCCGCAGGCCACCAGCAGGCCACCGATCAGCACGCCGAACACGCCGCCGATGCCGATGTAGATGACGACCTTGACCGAGCCGTGGGCCAGCACGCTCAGCAGTGGGATGGCGACCAGTTCCATACCGGCCAGCACGAGCAGCAGCCCACCCCAGAACGGCCGGCTCCGGCGCCAGCCCCGGAACGCCTGCCACGCACCGGCGGCCCGGTCCCGGGCACCGGTGCCTGGTTTCCCGGCCGCCGGTGTCGCCACGGTCTGGGCCCCGGCCGCCGGTGTCGCCACGGTCTGGGCCCCGGCCGTCGGCACTTCGGCGGTCTGGGTCTCATCAGGCTGGGGGTTGCTGGGTCGGGGCCCCGCGGGATTGCTCCCGGCGGGGCCCGCAGCGTCCTCGGGCGTGTCCACTAGTAACAGGCGCTTCCGAATCTGAGGTTGAAGCCGGGCAGGGTGAACGTACCGGCCGTGGTCAGCCAGGTGTTCTGGTGGAGGTTGTCGATGGTGACCGAGTCGGCCTGCTGCCCGAAGCCGCCCGACGGCCCGGTGACCCCGGGGTCCTCGCTGAGCGTGCCCGCGTCCTGGCCGATGACGATGTTGTTGAACGTCGCGTCGCCGGACAGGTTGTCGGAGTCGACGATCAGGTTGCTGGCCGTGGCCGGGTTGCCCCCGCCGCCAGCAGTGATCCGCAGGGTCACCGGACCCACGCTGATGCTCTGGCAGAGGTTGGCGAGAGAGGCGGACTTGATAGCGGAAATGGCTACCGGATGCTGATTCCCCTTGCTATCGGTGACCGCGCCGCCGAACTGCTCGAAACCAGTGCCTTTCAGTTGGCTAGAGGCTACCTCGAAGGCGCTGCCGGACACCGAGATGGATGCTGCGAGTACGCCCTCGGTCGTCAATGCGATCAGGACGGCGGCCGCAGCCATAGCCGGGACGAACAAGATAGCGAACCGCCGCCAGCGCACCCGGCCCTGGGGGGCTGGCTCGGCGGGGTCCGTAGACGTGCTGGTAGGGGGGGACATGGCGGCTCCTGGGCACTGGTGTCCGTGGTGCCAGGCAGCCTGCGGGTTGGATACCAGCACCGTTGTCGGGTCTCGGCTGAGGCGGGTGAGATAGGCCACAGCGGAGCGATTTGATGGAAGTTACCGCCTGGTAGCAATGCCGGTCAAGCCGCATTCCATAACAAATCTGGGTTCCAATCCACGCGCGCGCGGAGTGCGTCCCTGAGCTGGGGAGTGTCAGCGGCGTCGGGCACAATGCTGGTGTGCTACTAAGCGATTTGGTGCGCACGTCAGACGCGGTATCGCTGACGGCTGGCCGTCGGGTCAAGATCGACGAGATCGCCGGGCTGCTGCGGCGGGCCTCGCCGGGTGAGATTTCTGTGGCGGTCGCGTTCCTCTCCGGAGAGCTTCGCCAGCGGCAGATCGGGGTGGGTTATGCGGCGCTGGGTGGCCTGCTCCGGGCCGATCTGGCCGCCGACGACCGGCCGGGCGACAGCCGCCCCGCTGACGACGGCCTTGCTCACAGGAGCCCTGCTGACGGGAGCCCCGCTGGCGGGAGCCCCGCTGGCGGAGTCCTTGCTGACGGGGGCCTTGCGGGCGGGGGCCTTGCGGGCGGAGGGCCTGGCCCGGATCCGGCCGTCCGGCCGCTGACCCTGGCCGAGACCGACTCCGTGTTCGCGGCGATAGGGGCCACCACCGGTCCCGGGTCCCAGACCGAGCGGCGGCGGCTGCTGGGTGCCCTGTTCGCCCGCGCGACCCCGCCCGAGCAGTCCTTCCTGACCCGGCTGCTCGCCGGCGAACTGCACCAGGGCGCGCTGGAAGGGGTAATGGTCGAGGCCGTCGCGCGGGCCGCGGGGGTACCGGCCGGAGAGGTACGCCGGGCTCTCCTGCTGGGCGGTTCGCTACCCGCCGTCGCGGAGGCGGCCCTGTCCGCGGCGGCCGCCGTCCAGGGGCAGGCCGGGGCGGACCAGGCCAGCCCAGTCGAGAGCAACATCGGGGAGCCTCCTGCGCAGAGCATCATCGGAGAGGCCCTCGCCGACGCGAGCACGGAGCCCGCCGGTGAGGCGCACACGGAGCCCGCCGGTGACGCGAGCACGGACGCCGCCCTCGCGGCCCTGCGGGCCTTCCGGCTCCAGGTGGGACGGCCGTTGCGGCCGATGCTGGCCGCCTCGGCCCCGACTGTGGCCGCCGCATTCGAGCGAGTGTCACCGGCTGCGGTCGAGTGGAAGATCGACGGAATCCGGATCCAGGTACACCGGCAAGGCCGCGAGGTCCGGGTGTTTACCCGGACCCTGGATGACATCACTCCCCGGCTGCCCGAGATCACCCGCGCCGTGCTCGCCAGTCCCGCCGAGGCGCTGGTCCTGGACGGTGAGGCCATCGCGCTGGACCCCGCCGGCCGGGCCCGGCCGTTCCAGGTCACCGCCAGCCGGGCCGGCACCCAGGCGGCACCGGGACAGGAATCTCCCGACGTCCCGCTGACGCCGTTCTTCTTCGACCTGCTGCACCTGGACGGGCGGGACCTCATCGATGAGCCAGCCAGCGTCCGGCAGGCGCTGATGGCTGAGGTCCTCCCGGCGGACCTGCGGGTTCCGCGCCTGATGACTGGCGAGGTAGCGGACGCCGAGGCGTTCTTCGCGGACGCGGTGGCCCGCGGGCATGAAGGTGTGGTGGTCAAGTCGCTGGACGCCCCGTACGCGGCCGGCCGGCGAGGCAGCGAGTGGGTCAAGGTCAAGCCACGGCACACGCTGGACCTGGTGGTACTGGCCGCCGAATGGGGTCATGGCCGGCGGCGCGGCTGGCTGTCCAACCTGCACCTGGGGGCCCGTGATCCGGCGGGGGGCTTCGTCATGCTCGGCAAGACGTTCAAGGGGCTGACCGACGAGATGCTCCGCTGGCAGACAGAGCGGTTCCTCGATATCGCCGAGACGCCTGGCCAGGTTCCGGAGGGGAACCTCACCGACGCCCGGGGTGTGCTGCGGGTCCGCCCGGAGATGGTAGTTGAGATCGCCTTCGACGGCGTCCAGGCCAGCCCTCGGTATCCGGGCGGGCTGGCGCTGCGCTTCGCCCGCGTCCTCCGGTACCGGCCGGACAAGCAGGCGGCCGAGGCGGACCCGATCGACGCGGTCCGCGCCATCTGGGA
>CAVYQF010000024.1:0-45611 GCA_963770545.1 uncultured Actinomycetes bacterium
GGGGCGGGTTTCGGACGACTCAGACTGAGGGGCACCCTCAGGTCCAGCGCAACACAATCCGCAGTTCTCAGCGGACATTGAGAGGTTAATCCAACGGCGCACCGAGTTTCGGCGGGCCTAATTGGAGACGGACAGGTCAGGTTCCGCCCCCGGATCAACGCCGCCCCGGACGCCCGACTCAGGGAGATGACCGTGAGAATCACCCGACCGCTCATCGGTACCGCCATCGGCGCCGGCGCCCTCGGAGCCGCGCTGGCCCTGGGCGTGACGATGGCCAGCGCGTCCACATCCACGGGGACCTCTGAGTCAACAGCGAAGACCGCCACGTCCTCCTCGGCCGCCTCGCCTGCGGCCTCACCGAAGCCCACCCCGGGCAGCGGCCACAAGTGTCCCGGCATGTCCGGCGGAGGCAACGCGCAGCACGGGCCGCAACAGGGCCCGCAGCAGGGCTGACGAACCCCGGTTAGCCACCCGGCCCACCCCGGGAATCGGAGCGGGATACCCCACCATCCCTGCCGCTGCTAGCCGGGCCCCCTGCCCGGGCGGATCTACCCTCAGCGGGGCCGCCGGGCAGGGGGCATCTGCCTCCCTGCCGGCCGCACGGACCCAGCCGTAGAGGCCCGGGTAGGGTCAGAGTCCCTGGATCGCGGGCAGCCGCCGGGCCTCGATCGCGGTCAGCAGGCGCTGGTAGTCCAGCTCGTTCTGCTCCGAGTAGGCCACCGCGAATTCCTCGATGGCCTGGTCGAAGCGGTCGCTGGAACCGAGGTAGCCGGAGATCATCGTGGCCCGGCCGGTCCGGGCGTGCGCCCGGGCCAGCGCCCAGCCGCACAGGCCCGCGTAGTAGGTGAGCTGTGGCGGGTCCATGGCCGGCACGTTCATCGCGCCCTTCATGTCCCGCAACTGCCGGGTGTAGTACTCCCTGGGCTCGGTGCCGTCCACCTGGAGCCCACTGGTCCAGCCCAGGAACGGGTCCGCCGCGGCCTGCATCATCCGCTCCCCGCGGACCACCCGCTCACCCTGGTGCTTGTACTCGCTAGGTCCGGCGAAGGGGGCCAGCACCGACTCCTGAGCCTCTTTGAGCTGCAGGAACAGCGGCTCGTCCGGCCGGTCGCCGAGCAGCAGGAACACGAACGCCTCGGTGCCGACCGAGCCGACCCCGACCACCTTGCGAGCGAAATCCCCGAAGTAGTACCGGCGCAGCACCTCGCGGCGGTCAGCCTGCAGTGTTTCCTGGTACAGCTGAATCGCGCGGCGGAGCTCCTCGGCAATGCCGGGTTCCTCCTCGACTCCGAAACGGACCACGACCGGCGGCATTGGCCTGATCCGGTACTGGCCGTCCACCAGGTGGCAGAGCTTCTCCAGGGCCTGGACGCTGGTGTGCCGGTAGGCCCGGTGGATGTCCTGGTTGCGCCGGCGGACAGCCGCAGGCGACTGGACCGCGTCGAAAAGCTGGCGGACCTGCTCCACGTCGATCCGGGAGTACCAGACATCCAGGAACCGCATCTGGGCGAAGTTCTCCATCTCGGTGCGGTACATGTGCGCGCACCGCCGGACCGCAGTCCGGATCGAGCGAATGTGAAACCCGTTCTCCCGGGCCGCGACCGCCACGCTGGCGGCGAGCCGCTTCACATCCCAGTCGAATGAGGCGGGCAGCGTCTCGTCGAAGTCGTTCACGTCGAACACCAGCTGCCGGTCCGGCGCCGCGAACATGCCGAAGTTCAGCAGATGTGCGTCTCCGCAGCATTGCACCCGGATATCGGTGGTAGGCAGATGAGCCAGGTCCCAGGCCATCGGCGCAGCCGCGCCGCGGAAATACGCAAACGGCGAGGCGGCCATCCGGCCGTGCCGGATCGGTACCAGATCCGGCACCCGGCTCTTGGCCTGCTCCTCGAGGATCGCGACGGGATCTGGCCGGCCGGGCGGCGGCGACCACTCCGCGTGGCTGGACCTCGGCACGAACTTACGCCGCTCCCGGCCCAGTTGCCGCCACTCTTCTGGCGTGAGGATCTGGTGAGCCTCGGACAGTACCCCCGGCGAAATCTTGCTCATGCGTCCACCCCCCGGACGTTCCAGGCGCCCTCCGGGCCCCTGCCGTCCTGCAAGGCCCAGGGTACGTCGTGTCCTCCCAGCTGCCCATCCATAGGGTGGTGTGGTGCCCCGTGACCGCCTGGCTGACCTGCCCTACGCCAGCGCCCTGACACCCCATCAGGGTGACCTGGCCGCCGACGAAGACTACGAGGGTGCCCACTTCGACGAACTGGATTTCGACGCGCCGCGGGCTCCGGGCAGCCGCTTCCTGGAATGCGCGTTCACCCAGGTGACCGTGCAGGACGGGCGACTGCGCCGGGCCCGGTTCAGCGATGTGTGGATGTCCGGGGTGCGGCTGACGGCGACCGAGCTCATCGAAAGCAGCTGGATCGACGCGACCATCATCGGCTCGGTAGCCGCCGGGGTGATCGCGCACGGATCACTGCTTCGCCAGGTCACCTTCCGCGGCTGCAAGCTGCACGGGGTGAACTTCCGGGCGGCCACGCTCACCGACGTCAGCTTCCAGGACTGCACGCTGCGCGAGGTCGATTTCGGGGGGGCCACCCTGCGGCGCTGCCAGTTTCCGGGCTCACAGCTCCAGGAGACAGACTTCAGCCAGGTGACTCTGGACAAAGTGGACCTGCGCGGCGCGGAGCTGGGCATCATCATGACGCCGGGCGCGTTGAGCGGGGCGACGATCACCACCGCCCAGCTGACCGCGCTGGCCCCGCTGCTCGCCGAGCACGCCGGGATTACCGTGACGTAACTTCCGCCCTTCTGGACCAGCCGGTGCCCGCGATCGTGGTGTCGATGATCTGCGGGGTGCCGGCCGCGGCGTCGGGTGCCGAGTCAGGGCTTGCGTGCCTCGATCAGAGCACGCTGGGCGTGCGCCACGAACGGCCCCTCGGACTGGATCTTCTCGTGCAGGAGGCGGAGCCGGTCCCGGTAGCCCTCCACGGTGAATCCGGGCACCGTCCACAGCACCTTCCGCAGGAAGTACACGACCGCGCCGACATCGTCGAAGACCGTCCGTAGCGCCTCCTCGCGCAGGTCGAGGACCACCAGTCCGGCCGCCTCGGCCTCCGCCCTGGCCCAGTTGGCGGCGCGAACCTGGCTGACCGGCTGCGGGCCCATCATGAAATCGGTCAGCTCCCGGTTCGAACCCGCCCCGACCAGCTGGGAGAAGAAGGTGCCGCCCGGCCGGAGCACGCGGGCGATCTCCGGCCACACCAGCTCGACGGGATGCCTGCTCACGATTAGGTCGAAGGACTCCGCGGGAAACGGCAGCCGAGCGTCGTCCGCGACCTGCACCACCCTGCCGCCCAGGGGGGCGAGGTTGCGCCGGGCCAGCTCGGCGTTCGGCGGCCACGACTCAGTGGCGGCCAGGACGGGCGGCGGGTGCATGATCCCGGCTAGCACCTCGCCGCCTCCGGTCTGAATGTCGAGCGCCGCGCTGGCCCGCGCCATCCGCTCCGCCATCATCCGGGCGTAGCCCCAGGACGGGCGTTCCTCGGTGGCCCGCCCGTCGAACCAGGAGAAGTCCCAGCCTTCCACCGGGACCGCCTCGCCCTCGGCCAGGAGCCTCGCGAACGCCGGCTCGTCACCCACGCCCAGCACTGTAGGCAGCGACCGTGCCGCGGTCCACGGGTTATCGAGTCGCCGGCGACCTTTCCCGTACGGCGTGCGTCTGGGTGGGCGTTTTGCCCGGTTCCGGCGAACCGTATCCGGGAAAAGTGCGCCCGGTCACCCGGCCCCCGGGCCCCCGGGCAGCCGGTCAGCCGGGCAGCCGGTCAGGCCAGCCGCGCCGGGAACCCACCGGTGGCGACGGGCCCCCACCGCTCGATCGTGACCCGGATCAGCGACTTGCCCTGACGCTGCATGGCCGCCCGGTACTCATCCCAGTCGTCATGCTCGCCGGCGATAGAGCGGAAGTACTCCACCAGCGGCTCGACGGCTTCCGGCAGGTCGAGGACCTCGGCGGTGCCGCTCAGCTGCACCCAGGCCCCGCCGAAGTCGTCCGACAGGACCAGCACGTCCACCTGGGGGTGCCGGCGGGCGTTGTGGGTCTTGGCCCGCTCCGGGTAGGTCGCGATCACGACCCGGCCCTCGTCGTCCAGGCCCGCGGTGACTGGGGAAAGTTGGGCGGACCCGTCCCGTTTCGTGGTGACCAGCACTACGTGGTGCCGGCTGCGGACGAAGTCGAGCAGTTCCTCGCGCCCGACGGTGTCGGCGGTGGCTATCTGGGGGCTCATGGCGTCCTCGGCATGACGCCCATCGTAGGGGCCGGCCGCCTCATGCCATGCTGGCCCTCATGTCCCAGCCTGATACCCGCCCGGCGCCTACCCGGACCCTGAGCACCACCGACTTCCGGGTCCCGCGAGAAGACCGTTATTTTGAGGACTACCTGCCGGCGGCGGTGTACGAGTACGGCTACCTGACCGTCACCGAGGCGGAGATCCTCGAGTTCGCCCGGCGATTCGACCCGCAACCCATCCACACCGATCCGGAGTTCGCCGCAGCCGGGCCGTTCGGGGGGGTGATCGCCAGTGGCTGGCACACGGCCAGCATGATGATGCGGCTGTTCGCCGACCATTACCTGTCCCAGGCGGCCAGCCTCGCTTCGCCGGGGATCGATGAGCTGCGCTGGCCGGCGCCGGTACGGCCCGGGGATCAGTTGCGGCTGCGGACCACGATCATGGAGGCTCGCCTGTCGCGTTCCAAGCCCGATCGGGGACTGGTACGCACTCGGGGTGAACTGCTCAACTCCGACGACGAGACTGTACTGTCCCTGGTGGCCATGAACCTGCTGGGCCGCCGCGAACCCGGCTCCCGCTGACCAGGTGCGGGAAGTCGGGCTCCGGCTGACCGGGTGCCGCGAACCGGGCGATCAGTTGCCATAATCACCGGATGACCGCGCGCACCCCGACGATCATCGCCACCAGCATCGGCTTCCAGGCCGCCGGGCACGGACCCCGGGATTTCCGGCTCGGGCCTGCCTACGGGCACGCCGCCTCCCTGGCCCGGGCGGGCGACAGTCCCCGGGTGTGCATCGTGGCGACGGCCGTGGGCGACGCGGCGGACTCGCTGACCGCGTTGTACTCCGCGTTCGGCCGGGCCGGGTGGCGGCCCAGCCACCTGGCCCTGTTCGCGGAGCCCAACGTCCCGGACATCACCGGGCACCTGCTGGCCCAGGACGTGGTCTGGGTGATGGGCGGTAGCGTGGCCAACCTGCTGGCCTTGTGGCGGCTGCACGGGGTGGATCAGGCCATGCGCACCGCGTGGGACGCGGGTGTGGTGCTGATGGGCGTGTCCGCCGGGTCGATCTGCTGGTTCGAGGGCGGCACCACGGACTCGTTCGGGCTGCCGCTGCACCCGGTGACCAACGGCCTGGGCTTCCTGCCCTACTCCAACAGCCCGCACCACGACTCTGAGGAGCAGCGGCGGCCGGCCATCCACCGGCTCATCGGGGACGGCACCCTCCCCGAGGGTTACGCCTCCGACGACGGCACCGGGCTGGTCTTCGAGGGCACCGAGCTGGTGGACTGCATCACCGAGGTGGATGGGGCGCAGACCTGGCACATCACCCGCCGCCCAGACGGGACCGTGGAGGAAACCGCTCTGCCCACCCGCCTTCTCCCCTCCTGACTCTGGCACCCGCCCCGGGCGGGTCAGTAGCGGGTGTGCATGAGGGTCTGGACCTGGGAGAGGGTCTGCTCGGCCCGGGCGCGGACCCGCTCGTTGCCGTCCGCCAGGACCTGGCGCAGATAGCCCGGGTCAGCGGCGACCTCACGCCGGCGGGACCGGATCGGGCGCAGCCGCTCGTTCAGCGCCTCGGTGAGCAGTCGCTTCAGCGCGGCGGCGCCGCCTCCGCCCAGCCCAGCGGCGACTTCTTCCGGGCTGGTCTCCAGGCACAGCGCGGCCAGTTGCACCAGGTTGGACACGGCCGGCCGGGATTCCGGCTGGTAGGTGATGGTGCGCTGGTCGTCGGTGCGGGCCGTGCGGATCAGCCGCGCCGTCTCGTCCTCGCTGGCGGCTAGCGCGATGGCGTTGCCCCGGCTCTTGCTCATCTTCTGGCCGTCGGTCCCGAGCAGCAGTGGGACATCGCTGAGCAGGGCGTCTGGGGGGGTGAAGTACGGCTGGCCGGGACAGTAGCGGTCGTTGAAGCGGCGGGCGATGGTGCGGGTAAGTTCCAGGTGAGGAAGCTGGTCCTGGCCGACCGGCACCAGGTTGGCGTGACAGCACAGGATGTCGGCGGCCTGGTGGACGGGGTAAGCGAACATCAGTGCGCTCATCGACGAGCCGCCGGCCGCCGTGAACTCCTCCTTCACGGTGGGATTCCGGCTCACTTCCGCCACACTGACCAGGCTGAGGAACGGGATCAGCAACTGGTTCAGCGGCTCAATCTGGCTGTGCGCGAAGATCGCGCTACGTCCCGGGTCAATGCCGACCGCGAGGTAGTCCGCGACCTGGCCGAGTACGCCAGCCGGCAGTGTTTCCGGGGCGTCCCGGTCGGTGAGCACCTGGTAGTCCGCGATGAGCACCATGACCTCGACGCCGAGATCCTGCAGCCGGACCCGGTTGAGCAGGGTGCCGAGCAAGTGGCCGACGTGCAGCGGGCCGGTCGGGCGGTCTCCGGTGAGCACCCGGAACCGGCCAGGATCGTCCCGGATGGCAGCGTCAACGGAAGCGCTGCGCCGTCGCGCTGCCTGGAGCGAGGGCTTTTCCTGGACCTCGGCGAGCACGGAACTGGGGGCCACGGCACCGGCAGGCGCTGGAGAGCCAGGCAGGGTAGGAGCGGGCAGAGTGAGAGCGGGCACGAAGGCCTCCTCAGATCAGGCCTCCGGCCGCGACCAGCCGGTAATACGAAACTGGCCCGCCAGAGGCGGGCCATCAGACACATGAGACAGCTGCCGCCTTACTGCGGCTGCCACCAACCCATGCATCGCATCATGGACTCAATGATACCTCGCGTGGATGAGGCACTCACGCTGCCGGACGAGGCACTGGCGGGGTGCAACGGGCGGGCGGTTAGAGGGGCCGGCCACGCGGGAGACCGGGCCCGCGGAGAGATACGGTGACTGGGTGGCACGGGCGGTCATTATCGGCGGGACGGGCGCGATCGGTCGGGCCACCGCGCGACGGCTGCTGGCCACGGACTGGTCTGTCGGGCTCACCGGGCGTGATCCAGCCCGGATGCCACGCGACATCGCCGCAGCAGGCGGCCAGTTCATCGCCGCAGACGCCGGTGACGACGGGCAGTTGCAAGCCGCGTTCGGGGACGGCGCCGACCTGCTGGTGGACTGCGTTTGTTTCACAGCCGAGGACGCGGCCAGGCTCCTGCCCCTGGCCCGTGACACGGCATCCACCGTGCTGATCTCCAGCAAGGCCGTGTACGTGGACGCCGTCGGCCGCCATTCCAACTCCCCGGTCAAGCCCGACTTCGGTGGCCCGGTCCGGGAAGACCAGCCCACGGTAGCCCCCGGATATGGGGACTACCGGAGCGCGGAAGGCTACCCGGCAGGCAAGGTCGCCGCCGAGCAGGTGCTGCTGGACAGCGGCGCCCCGGTCACCGTGCTGCGCCCGTCCAAAATCCACGGCCCGGGATCGCGGCAGCCCCGCGAGTGGGTGTTCGTCAAGCGCGTGCTCGACTGCCGTCCGGTGCTGTTCCTCGCTCACCGCGGCGCCGGCGTGGATCACCCCACAGCCGCCGCTAACATCGCCGCGCTCATCGACCTGGCCGCGGCCCGGCCCGGACGGCGCATCCTGAACGCCGCTGACCCGGACGCGCCCAGCGCCCTGGAGATCTCGCGGGCCATCGCCCGCTACCTCGGGCACGACTGGGATGAAGTCCTCCTGGACGACCAGCAGGCCACGCCCGGTCAGCCAACACCGGGTCAGCCAACACCGGGTCAGCCAACACCGGGTCAGCCAACACCGGGTCAGCTAACACTGGGCCGTCATCCCTGGGACCGGCCGCATCCTCTCGTTCTCGACATGACCGCCGCCGCCGGGCTGGGGTACACCCCGGCCGGTGATTACGCCGCCACCGTGGCCGCCGAGGTGGACTGGCTCATCGCCGCGGCCCGGGGTGGGGAGGATGCGGACCTTATCCCCGGTCCCGAAGACGAGTACTTCGCTCCACTGCTCGACTACGGCAGCGAGGACGGCTGGCTCGCGGCCCAGACAGCGAGCGCCGGATGAGCGAGATGCGGATGCTGGAGCCTGGCCCGCGGATCACGGATCCGCTGGCGCCGTATGAGCAGGTCACGCGAACCGGGGCGGACGGCCGACCCTGGCTCATGGTGCACATGGTGGGCGGCCTGGACGGCTCGGCGGCAATCGGGGGCCGGGTCGGTGCCCTGTCCACCGCACCGGACGCTGAACTGTTCCGGCTGATGCGGGGGCTCGCCGACGTGGTGCTCGTCGGAGCCGAGACGGTGCGCGCCGAGGGTTATGGGGTAGTGCGGCTGCCGGCCGCGCGGGCCGCGGCGCGGGTTGCGGCCGGGCGGCCGACCACGCCGCCCCTCGCGGTGGTGAGCCGCTCGCTCAAGCTGGACTGGTCGGCCCGGGCGTTCGCCGACGCGCCGCCCGAGGCCCGGACCCTGGTGATCACCTGCACGGCGGCGGACCCGGCACGGCTGGCGGAGGCCCGGCAGGTGGCGGACGTGATCATGGCCGGCGCCGACCGGGTCGATCCCGCGCTGGCCCTGCAGCGGCTGGGCGAGCGGGGCTACCGGGTGGTGCTCTGTGAAGGCGGTCCCACCTGGCTGGGCGAACTGGCCGGGGCCGGTCTCGTGGACGAACTCTGCCTGACCATTTCCCCGCTGATGGGCGGGGACCTGCTGCCGGTGTCCGTCGCGCCCCCCGGCGCGCCGCTGGCCCACTTCGCCTTGCGGCACGTGCTGCGCGCGGGCGACACGCTGTTCCTCCGCTACGAGCGAGGTCCCGATGTCCCCTGACACGTTCGCCGAGATCATGTCGTGCCTGGATAACGCGCTGATCGTGGTCACTGCGGCGGAGGGCCAGGAGCGGGCCGGGTGCCTGGTGGGTTTCCATGCGCAGTCCAGCATGGACCCCGGCCGCTACGCCGTGTGGCTGTCCAAGGCGAACTACACCTACCGGGTGGCCTTGCGGGGGACGCACCTGGGAATTCACTTCCTGACCTCCGCCGACCAATCGCTCGCCGAGCGGTTCGGGACCCTGACCGGGGACAAGACCGACAAGTTCGCAGGGTTGCGGGTGAGCCAGGGCGCGGGCGGTGTGCCAGTGCTGGAGGACCTCCCGCACTGGGTGATCCTCCAGCGGATCGCGCTGCTCGACGAGGGCGGCGACCATGTCTGCGTGACCGGCCAGCCTATCGCCGCCAGAAGCAGCGGGCCGTTCGAGCCGCTCCGGCTGTCTCACGTCGGGCACCTCCTGGCCGGGCACGGTCCCCGGGAACGGCCAGAGCCGCCCACCGAACGGGCCGCCCCCCAATAGGGGCGGGGACTGCCCCCAATAGGGCGGGCCGCCCCCAGAAGCGCAGGAGGCGCGGGTCACCCGGCGAGGACGCGTTCCCACAAAATCTCGTCGTGCCAGGCCCCGGCGGTGAAGATGTACTCGTGGGCGATGCCGATCGGCACGAACCCGTTCTTGCGCAGTACGTTCTGCGAGGCGATGTTCTCGATCTGGGTGCTCGCCTCGGCCCGGTGCAGGCCAAGCTCGCGGATCATTAACCGGATCACCAGATCGACCGCGCGGGTGGCGTGGCCCAGTCCCTGGTGGGGGGTCCCGATCCAGTAGCCGATGGACGCCTTGCGCCAGGCCCGCTGCAGGATTTCCTGGACAGTGATCTGCCCGATCACCTGATCACCGTCCAGCACCGCCGCGGGCCACGACTCGCCGGTGGCGTGCCGCAGCAGCATCCGCTCGATGCGGCGGCGCTGCCCTTCCAGGGTGTAGAAGTCCGGGCTGCGGGGCGGGTCCCAGCGGGCGGTGGCCTCGGCATCACGCCGTTGGTGTGCGGTGATGGCCTCGGCGTCGTCGAGCGAGATGAGCCGGATGTGAGTGACCGGACTGCCCATGCCGTCCGACCCTACCGCCAGGCCGGCCACGAGCCCGGGTCAGGCCAGCGACACCGATCGTCGTTCGTCGGGATCTTGCGGCGCCAGGCTGGCGGGCAGGTGCAACGTCGTTCCGCCGATCAGCGACGGGGCCGATTCGCCCGGATAGTAGCGCAGTTCGAGAACCCCGCCGTTAGGGACAGGATAGAGGCTGGTGAAGCGGCGGAACTGGCGCATGTCCGCTGGGCTGGGGTCGGCCACGCCGGTCAGCAGGTGCCAGGCCACGGCGCGCATGAAGATGCCGTGGGTGAAGACCGCTACCGGCCCGGCCTGCTGCGCGGCGAGCCGGCCGAGGAAGCTGGTCACGCGCCCGAGCAGGCCGGTGAACGACTCCGCGCCGGGCTCCGCGTGCAGCGGATCGGCCTGCTCCCAGTACGCCCGGACCTCGGGCGCACGCTCATGCGACGTGGTCGCGGGCCCGTCGAGGGTCCGGAGATAGGAAAACTCCTGCACAGGCCATTCCTCGCTGGCTGCCCCCGGGTACCGGGCAATCGTGGGCTGCGCCGTCTGCTGGGCTCGCAGGTACGGCGACCTGACGATCAGCACCGGCGGGTCCGCGAATGCACCGGCGATACGTTCTGCCTGCTGCTGCCCGAGCCCGGTCAGCGGGATCCCCCGCCAGTCAGCCGAGGGCAGCCCGGCGTTCGATTCGCTCTGCCCATGCCGGATCAGCCACACCCGAACCACATCAGCCTCCTCAGGCCTGTCCATCGTCCAGGCCATCGCCGCGGCCCATGGCGGCGCGGTCCAGGTACGGAGCACCCCGGGGCCGCGGCGCGGCCTTCGAGATCATTCTGCCGGTCGGCCCGGCCCCCGCCGGCTGCCCTCCCCGAGCCGGTCATGACCTCGTCCGGGCCAGGGTCTGCGCCAGGACGTGACGGGTCTGGGCCGGATCGATGACGTCATCGATCTCGAAGGCGGCCGCGGTGCTGAGTGCCTTGCCCTTCTCGTAGTACTCGCCGACCAGCTGTTCGTACCGCTCCTGGCGGGCCGCCGGGTCGGCGATCGCGTCCAGTTCCTGGCGGAAACCCAGCCGGACCGCCCCCTCCAGGCCCATCCCGCCGAACTCCCCGGTCGGCCAGGCCACGCACAGCAGCGGGGCCTTGAGGTCCCCGCCGGCCATGGCCATCGCGCCGAGGCCGTAGGCCTTACGCAGGACCACCGCACACAGCGGGACACTGAGCCGGGCCCCGGCAATGAACATCGCGCCGAAACGGCGGACCGTCGCGGTCTTCTCGGCCTCCGGCCCGACCATGAACCCGGGGGTGTCGCACAGCGAGATGATCGCGAGCTGGTGGGCCTGGCACAGCCCGAGGAACCGGGTCGCCTTGTCGGCGGCGTCTGCGTCGATGGCGCCGCCCAGATGACGCGGGTTATTCGCCATCACCCCGACTGGCCGGCCGTCCAGCCTGGCCAGCACGGTTATGATGCCCACCCCGAACTCCGGGCGCAGCTCCAGGACCGAGCCGGTGTCGAAGAGGGCGTCGATGACGGGGCGGACGTCGTAGACGCGGACCCGGTTCTCGGGCACCAGATGGCGCAGCACCCGCTGATCTGCGTGAGCAGCCCCGGCCCCGGCACCAGCCGGGCCGGCGACGTAGCCCAGGTACGCGCGGGCCGCCGCGACCGCCGCCGCGTCATCGGGGACGAGAACGTCGACCACGCCGTTGGGCACCTGCACCGACATAGGCCCCACGTCGCCCGGCGCGACCACGCCGAGGCCGCCGCCCTCGATCATCGCAGGGCCGCCCATGCCGAGACTGCTGCCCTCGGTCGCGATGATGACGTCGCACGCCGCGGCCAGCGCGGCGTTGCCGGCGAAACAGTAGCCGGAGACGATGGCGACCAGCGGTACCTGCCCGCTCAGCGCGGCGAGCAGCCGGAACGTGGTCACGTCGAGCTGCGCGACCGCGGCAGTGTCGGTGTCACCCGGGCGGCCACCCCCGCCCTCGGCGAAGATCACCACGGGCAGGTGCTGGCGCCGGGCCAACTCGAAGAGGCGGTCGGTCTTGCGGTGATTCTGGATGCCCTGCGTACCGGCCAGGACGGTGTAGTCGTAGGACATCACCGCGACCGACCGGCCGGCGACGGCCGCCGTGCCCATCACCAGGCCGTCGGCCGGGGTCCGCTCGATCAGTTCGCTGAGTGGGCGGCGGCGCCGCTGGGCGGCGATGGTGAGCGCCCCGTACTCCACGAAGCTGGCCTCGTCGACCAGGTCAGCGATATTCTCCCGGGCGGTGCGGCGGCCGCTGGCGTGCCGCCGCGCGGTCGCCTCCCGTCGGTAGGAGTCCGAGCCCACCTGGTGCCGCTGGATCGCCTCATCCAGATCGGGGCGGGTCTGGCCGGGGTCGGCGATGGCGGTCCCGGAGCCGCCCGGCTCGCCGTGGTCGCGCGGTTCGATGGTGACCAGCAGGGCCCCGGCCGCGACCGTCTCCCCGACCTGCACGGCCAGGCCGGTAATCACGCCCGCGCCGGGGGCCGTGACGACGTGCTCCATCTTCATGGACTCCAGCACCAGGAGCTCCCGGCCCGCCGTGACCGCCTCGCCGGCCCGGGCCGCGATGGCGATGACCGTCCCGTGCAGGGGCGCGCGCACGGTCCGCCCGTCGATCAGCGGGAGATCAGCCATGGCCTCGACCTCCTCCGGCTCCGGGCCTCTGCGCCGTACTTTACGCAGCCCGCCTTGACACCGGCCGCGGTGGCCGCGATGGCCCCTGGACGCCGGGTGGGCTAGGCCGGGCCGCCGGTGAGATGGTGAGTGGCTAGCCGCAGGCCGCCCCGGAGCCGGTCACCCGCGGCAGCACGCAGGGCGGGGATGGTCTCGCTGGTGACGAGCCCGCGCTCGCTGGTGAGCTCGTCGATGATGGGGAAGGCCATGGCCATCCGCTCCGGGGTTTCGATCACGATGGTCACCACGGGCACGTGGCGGCCCAATTGCAGGACCCGGTCGCCGTGCGGCGGGTGGTCGCCGTGGAACCCCCAGATCCCGCGCAGGGTGGTGGCGCCGCTGATCCCCGCGGAGCGCAGCCGCCGGACCATGGCGCGGTGCACCGGCTGGCCGCCATGCAGGGCGGCTTCGGAGCTGAAGATCATGAGCTTGTGCGACAACGCCATACCGTGCTCGTCGGCGGCCGGCAGCGGGGCGGGCGGGGCGAGGAGACGCCCGTCACGCTTGCACACCCGGACCCGTTCGAGGGTGACCAGCGGCTGGCGCAGCAGCCCGCCCAGCTCGGGCAGCACCTGCCCGATCCGGTCCCCGGACCCTACGGCGACCAGCATCATCGGCACCTCGGCGTTGCGGCCGAAGAACCTGGCCCGTTCCCGCTGGCCGCGCGCCGTGCCGTCCACGCCGAGCAGCGCGGTGGCCCCGGCGACGCCCCGGCGGTGCAGCAGGTCACAGACCGCCACGAACGCTGGCACCCGGCCCACCCGTTCCTGGCGGCCGAGATAGACGGTGAGCTTGCTCTCCCCGGGCAGGTCCGACGGGGCGGCGCGGAGCCCAGCCCCGGCAGCGAACCCCGCCTCGGCGGTGAACCCGCCCTCGGCGAATCCGGGCCCCGTCAGCAGGCGCGCCCGTTCCAGGGTGACCAGCCCGGGACGGTTCAGTTCGAGAGTCGGGCCCAGCACGGCCTCGATACGCGGGCGGCTGTCCACCGCGATCGCAGTCAGCGGCAGGTCCTCGGAGAGGGTGAGCGTGCGGTCGGTGCGCAGATGATGCTTGAGCCCGAACCCCTCGGTGCCCCGGAGCAGGATACTCGCGGCGATCTCATGCCTCCCGTACAGGTCAAGGAGGGCATCCGCGACGAACCGGCCGCCGGCCCGGTGGCGTTCGCCAAAGTAGCTGGTCAGCTTGATGCAGTCCACGTTCATAGATGCACTCCGATCAGCCGGCCCAGCGCGGCGGCAGCGACGCCGAGGATCAGGCTGACGATCACGTTGGCCGCCGCCTTTCCGTACTGGCGTTCCTCGGCGAGCCGGTCGGTCTCGAACATCCACGTCGAGAACGTGGTGTACGAGCCGACCGCAGCCGTGCCCGCGAGCAGGGCCTGGTCATGGCCGAGGGCCAGCCCGGTGAGCAGCCCGAGGATCACCGCGCCGGACACGTTGATGACGAGGGTTCCGAAGGGGAAGTCGCGGCCAGCGGCCGACCCGACCAGACCATCTGCCAGGAAGCGGGCCACCGACCCGGCTCCGCCGATGAGGATGACCCCGGCCCACAGGAACATGTTCACGGCGGCCTCCTCACCGCAGCACCCGTACCCGCCGGACCAGCACGGTCGCCAGGTGGACCGCGGCGTACCCGGCCACCACGCTGGCCGCGGCGTAGCCGGCGGCCAGCGTCCAGGCGTGCGCGTCAAGCATCTTGAGGATCTCCACCTGCATGGTCGAGAACGTGGACAGGCCGCCGCACAGCCCGGTGCCCAGCAGTGGCCGCCGGTAGCTGGACAGCGGCAGCCGCTCCTGCAGGCGGGTGACGAAGTAGCCGAGCAGGAATGCGGCCACGATGTTGACCGCGAACGTGGGCCACGGCCACGCGGTCGCCGGGTGCGGAAACGCCTCGGCCAGCGCCGCCCGCAGCAGCGTGCCCAGGGCGCCGCCGGCGAAGATGGCGGCGAGCTCGCGGCGGTCGATCCGGGGCAGCCTGCGCACCGCTGGACGCCCGGGCGGCGGGCCCGGCACGGAGGCGACGGCCAGGGCCTTGGCCGGTGCGTCGGCCCGGTCCGGGCCGGGCAGCCTGGACGGGCCGGGATTAAGGTCAGGCAACGCGAACGGCCTCCGGGCGCAGCGGTCTGGGCAGAAGCCATCAGCCGGAGCGGTTCGGGAGGCCACGACCTCCACGTCAGGGCATCATCTGACGATCACCAGCTTATCGGCCAGCCAGGCCGCCGACGACGGGTACTGCGCTCAGGTCTAGGCGCTGACCTGGTCCACGGCGAAGGTAATGGCCTTACTCTCCGCGGAGACCGGCACCCCGGCCACCAGGACGGTCGGGGTGGCGCTGACCCCGGCGGTCTCGGCGCGCGCGGTCACGTACGGCGGCCAGTCCAGGTACAGCCCTTCGCCCAGGCACCCGGCAAAAGGCTGGGCCGGCAGCCCCGCCTCGCCGGCGAGGGCGGCGAGCTCGGAGTCGCTCAGCCCCGCACTGCCCTCGGGGGGCTGGTTGACGAACAAGGCGTGCGCGTACTCCAGGAACCGGCCGGAGTCGGCGGCGCAGCCCGACGCCGCGGCCGCGCGGGTCGAGTAGCGTGTCGTCGAGGCCTGATCCAGGAAGTTCATCGGATGGTAGACCAGGCTGATCCGGTGCTCGGCCAGCATGGTGGCCAGCGCCGGGCCTGAGGACAGCTCAAAGCGCTGGCAGTACGGGCACAGGAAGTCGATGAAGGCGTCCACCTGGACCGGGCCGTCCCCGAGGACGATGCCATCACCTTCGGGCGTGGAGCCGGCCGGGACGCGGCTCGGCCGGGTCGGATTGGTCACGAGGGCCCCCGGGCTTGGTCGATGCGGGCGATCCTGCCAGCATCACACAGTCAGCCCCGGCCGCCCTAGGCAGGTTGGCGATTGCGCAGCGCGGCGTTTGGAGGCTCCCAGTGACTGACACCGCGAGCTGAGGCGACGTACCGTCAGCACCCGTCGTACGCCGTCCAGTTCGAGGCACCTCCGGCCGCGATGGCGTTATCGAAGATCTGGTCCTGGTAAGCAGGGCCGGCCACGCCGAACTCGCTGGCTGAGCCGCCGTAATTTTCCCAGGTTCCCAGCACGAACTGGTAAGCCCCGCCGCCGTTACCGGGCCCCCAGGCGTAGCTGCCGCCTTCTTCGGCGTTGCGGATACAGACTCCGAGCGGGGAGTGAGCGGCATCCGTGCTGCTGCTCGGGGAGCTGGCCGCCGGGCTCGGGCTGGCAGTCGGCTGGGCCGCGGCGGACGCCTGCTGCTTCGCGGCCTGCTCGGCGGCCTTCTCGGCGGCCTTCTTCTGGGCGAGCCGGACCGCGGCGAGCCGGGCCAGATAGTGGCGCCGGATGGCCCGGGCGGCATCACGGACGGTCCGGGCGGCAACCTGATGGTGGACGTCGATCATCATGTCGTCGCTGGTCAGACTCGACGCGGAACTCGCCACCGAGATCTTGCTAGGCGAAGGAGACGTGGCCGCGGCGGATCCGGCTGATCCGCCGGTCAAGAACACGAAAGCCGCAGCTACGCCTGCCAGCGTGGCTGCGGCCAGCACCGGGACGCCAATCTTGATGGCGGGTTTCCGGGGGGTCTTGGGCCTGGAATGACGGGGTGCTGGGGGCATCCCACTCCTGTCCGCGAGCCTTCGCATTCACCTGGCGGGCTGGCGGCGGCTCAGCGAGCCGACGTCAGGTGGCACAGGGAACGCCTGTCTTTGCCGGAACTTACGGGAAGCTGAACGCCAGACGCAGGGAAACGCCCGAATAGCGTCCTAAAAAGGGGGCAACCGGGATAACGGTCGCCCGAAACCCAGTTTGGGCGCGTTAAAAGTGTGCGTCAGCGACCCTTTCGGGGGTCGCGGACGATTGGTTCCACTGAGTACCGCAACGGTCACCCCGGGTCTGATCAGCGGCTACGCCTTCCAAGGCCGGATGCCGTCCTCTGATGTAGCCAGGCAGGGCCGCCTCACGCGGGGGTCTGGCACCGTGGCCGTTAGGACACGTTATGGCAGCACGGATAGGGCAACCACCGTTGCTCGGCTGTGAGGGCCCGGCGGCCGGCTGGGGTCTCAGTTCGGACTTGACTGATTAGACCAGTCTGTCTATTGTTCATTGAACAGACCTGTCTACTCAATCAACGTGAGGACTGATCATGACGACACGGGCCCGGACCCTCACGACGGACCCGCCCCGCCTGGCCAGCCGCCTGGCGGCCGAGGCGCAACTCACCCGGCCGGCCCCGGCCAGCCAGAGGCGGCTCAGCGGGCGCCCGGCGTTGTACCTGCTGGCGTCCCTGATCGTGTCGCTCCTGGCTGCGTCCGCCGCCCCCACGCCGCTGTACGCGATCTACCAGGCTCGCTGGGGCTTCACCCCGATCACCACCACGATCGTGTTCGGGGTGTACGCGGTGGCGGTGCTCGCCTCGCTGCTGACCCTGGGCAAGCTCTCCGACCACGTCGGACGGCGTCCAGTGCTGCTCGCCGCGATCACCGTGCAGGCCGCTGCACTGCTGGTGTTCACCACCGCCAGCGGGGTGCCCGAGCTGCTCATCGCCCGGATCGTGCAGGGCCTGGCCACCGGTGCGGCACTCGGTGCGATTGGCGCGGGCCTGCTGGACGTGGACCGCGAGCGCGGCACGTTCGCTAACGCGGTCGCCCCGGGCATGGGCACCGGGTCCGGCGTGCTGCTCTCGGCCCTGGCGGTGCGCTATCTGCCGGCCCCCACACACCTGATCTACCTGGCCCTGGTGGGCGTGTTCGTGCTTCAGGCCGCCGGGATCGTCCTGATGCGGGAGACGGTGAGCCGGACCCCCGGGGCGCTGGCCTCGGTACGGCCGGAGATCCGGCTGCCCCGTACGCTGCGCGGGCCCGTTCTGGTCGCCACCCCCATGCTGTTCGCGGTTTGGGCGCAGGGCGGGCTGTACGCCGCGCTCGGCCCGGCGCTGGTGTACTCCCTGACCGGGTCCCTGGACCTGGTGCTGGGCGGGCTGAGCCTGTTCGTGCTCACCCTGACCGCCGTGATCTCCATCGTCGTGCTGCGGACTGCGGCCGCCAGGACGGTGATGCTCACCGGAATCCTCACCCTGATCATCGGCGCGGCCGTCACCATGCTCGCTCTGGCCATCAAGTCCACGCCTGTGTTCTTCCTGGGCACGGCGATCAGCGGGGTCGGGTTCGGCAGCGGTTTCCAGGGCGGCATCCGGACCGTCCTGCCGCTGGCCGCGGCCCACGAGCGAGCCGGGGTCCTGTCCCTGATCTACATCGTGTCCTACCTTGGCCTGGGAGTGCCCGCCGTCGTGGCCGGGTTCGTTATCGTGCACGGCGCAGGGCTGACTGACACCGCGATCTACTACGGGGGTGCGGTCATCCTGCTCGCCGGGCTCGCACTGCTCGGCCTGCTGCGCGTCCGTACCCCCGCCACCGGCCGGCCCGCTACCGGCCACTGCGTGGCCAACCGGTCCGAGGTTGACCGGCTCGCGGTGGGCCGGCCCTCAGCGTGAACGGCGGCATCCTGGTGTGCGTGGTTCCCGCGACGTTCCCCGAGCGCCCGCGAAGCGATAGACTAGACAGAGCTGTCTAGAGGAGATGGACGACATGGCTGTGCAGAATGCGGCCAGACCGTCGGCGCGTGAGCGCCTGCTGGCTGCCGCCAACGAGCTGTTCTATGAGGAAGGCGTGCATACGGTCGGTATCGACCGTGTCATCGAGCGCGCCGGTGTGGCCAAGGGCTCGCTGTACAACACGTTCGGTAGCAAGGACGAACTGATCCATGCCTACCTGAAGGGCCGCCACGAGAGAATCGCCGAGCGGATCACCCGCGCCCTGGACAGCTACGACACCCCGCGCGACCGGCTGCTGAGCGTATTCGAGTCCCAGGGCCGGTCGCTCGCGGACACGGGTTACCGCGGCTGCGCCTTCGCCCGGGCCAGCGCGGAATCGCACCCCGGTGACCGGGTGGAGCAGGCCTACAACGATTACCGCGGCTGGGTGCGCTCCCTGTTCACCCGGCTGGCCGAGGAGGCCGGGGCGCCCGACCCGGCGGCGCTGGCCCGCCAGCTGCACTTGCTCTACGACGGGACCTCGGTGTCGTCCCGCATGGACCACGACCCCGCCGCGTCCGCCGCGGCCCGCGCCGCCGCGGGGGCGCTGCTCGACGCGGCCCTGGCCAGCGCCCACCCGCACGCCGGTGTCGCGGCGGCCCCGGACTGACTGCCTATTCCGGGAGCAAGGCCAGGCGCAGCCGACGCAGGCGGTCAGGATCGGCGATGACCTCGATGGCGGTGATCCGGCGTGCGGGGCTGACGGTCAGGATCAGGACGACCTGGAGCCGCCCGTCTGGGGCGAACACGATGCCCACGGACCCGTTGACCAGGGCGAGCTGGGATTGCCCGGCCCGGGCCGAGGCCACCAGCGCGCCCCGGGCGACCGCGTCCGCGCCGCGGAGCAGGGTCGGCCGGCCAGCCGGAACCACCGCGGCGTCGGCGGCCAGGGTAACGTCGGAGTCCAGCAGTGCGACAAGGGCCGAGAGATCGCCGCCCCGCGAGGCCGCCAGGAACGCGGTGGTCACCTCCCGCTGGCGGGCCAGGTCGGCGGCCCGGTCCGGGCTGGGCGCCCCGCGTATCCGGCGCCGGGCCCGGCTAGCCAGTTGTCGCGTCGCCTCCGGCGAGCGCCCGAGCACCGCCGCCACCTCAGCGAATGGCATGGCGAACGTGTCGTGCAGCACGAACGCGAGGCGTTCCGCTGGGGTCAGCGTGTCGAGCACGACCAGCAAGGCCAGGCCGACGGAATCGGCCAGAACCGCCTCGTCTTCCGGGTTATCCGCGCGGCTGGCCAGCGCTGGGCCGCCCGGCCCGGCCACCGCGCCGGTCCCGGCCGCCGCTTCCGCGGCACCCGGCCACGCACCGCCGACGGGCTCCTCGTGCCGGTAGCGGCGCGACCGGAGCATGTTGAGTGACACCCGCGCGACGACGGTCGTCAGCCAGCCACCGAGATTCTCTACCTCGCCGGGGTCCGCGCCGGTCAGCCGCAGCCAGGTGTCCTGAACCGCGTCGTCGGCGTCGCTGGATGAGCCGAGCAGCCGGTAGGCCACCGCGCGGAGGTGGTCACGGTGCTCCTCGAACGCGGTTGCCAGCCACTCACTGTTGGTCATCTGTCACATTCCTTCGAGGCCAGGTCTCACCAGACTGACACCTGACACCCGGCGGACGTGACACGTACGCGCCAGCCACTCTTCACGCGCGACGTGCGTCCAAGCGGACGATTTGTCCGGTTCGGCGAACGTTTAGCGTGAAGAGTCGGCCCTGGGCATGATCACGAGCCCGCCCACCATGATCACGAGCCCGCCCACCATGATCAAGGGGGAGTGGCCAGCCCGGGAGGGCTGCGTTCGAGTGGAGGTTCCTGCGGAAGCCTTCGGCTGGAGGCCCAGGGTTCATCTGCTGGCTGCCTGAGCGCTTGAGGATAGGAGCTGGTCGGGCCAGCTCGACTGACACGGCTCGATTGACACTGCGCAGGCTGAGTTGCCGTCAACTGGAGAGTCCAGCGAAGTGGTACAGATCTCCGCTCATTGTGACCACTCAAGAGACGCGGAACCGATCACTTATCAGACCTACTCGGACACCCTCGCCAGCGGCGCGGAGTATGCCGAGTTCGATATCCGTAAGACGGCCGACAATGTCCTGGTCGTTTACCACGATGGGCGCGCCGGGCGCGGCGGCCCGCGGCTCGCGGAACTGGGGTACACCGAACTCTGCGACCGGCTGGGCTATGTGGTCCCCCGCGTAGACGAGGTGATGGCCCTCCTTGCGGGCGGCCTGATCGGGCACCTGGACCTGAAAGAGACCGGCTACGAGGAGAACGTCGTCGCGCTGGCGTCCTCGATCCTGGGTCCGGGCAATTTCGTCGTCACCACCCTGGAAGATGCGTCGCTCGCCACGATCAAGCGAACCTTCCCGGGGGTCAGGACCGCACTGTCGCTGGGACGCAGTCTCCGGGGAGTGCCGCGCCGTCAGTGGGCGGCCGTCCGGCATGGCGAATTGTTTCCGCTGCCGCGGATCCGGGCCTGCGGAGCTGACTGCGTGGCCGTGAACTACCGGATCGCACGGCTGGGGGTGGCCGGGGCGTGCCACCGCAACGGCATCGGCATCATGGTGTGGACCGTTGACCAGGACCCGCTGATCGACCACTTCCTCAGGGACCAGCGAATCGATGTCCTCGTCACCAACCGCCCGGGCCACGCGGCCCGCCGCCGGGCCGAACTCGGGCTGAACGTCAGCCGGGCTGGTTCCGGCACTCCGGCTGGGCGGCGCAGCTAGGCCCGGCGCCAGTTGCGGGCCAGCAGGCCAAGGATGGCCTCTTCGGCGAATTGCCCGTCGACCCAGGCCAACTGGCGCAGGGTGCCTTCCGGCACGAACCCGGCCCACGTCGCCGTGGCGATCATCGCAGCATTGTTTCCTACCCGAGCCCGCCCGGGAGCAGCAACCTCATTACGCGGACCGGGCGTGAGCAGGTCACGAGCCACAGCCGCCGTCGGTAGCGGCGATAGTGGCCCGCACCGGGTGACTGCCCGGCGAGGCACGTACTTCCAGCGGGATACAGCCCCGCAGATCGGTGACGAAGCCTTCCCAGAACATGGTCAGCCCGGGCGCGTAGCTCGCCGGGATATGGTGGCCGATCGGGCTGGCCGGGCAGCCGGCCAGGGTGAGACCGGGGGCACCCTCGGACAGGGTGTACGGGGTTCCGCTGTTGTTGACCTCGGCCAGGAACCGGAACCGCCCGCCGAGCGAGGGGGCCGCCGTGACCACCGCCGTGTAGCCGTTGCGCACCGCGATGACCATGGCGGAGGCGCGTGTCTTCCCGACGGTCAGCCGGTGGCCGGGCGAGGGCGTGGCCGGGCGGCTGTAAATGAACCAGACCGGGCCAGCGTGGACGCTCTGTGCCTTCCACTTGGAGCCCAGCGTCCCGCCGTTGTCGGACTGGCAGTCCCGGAGCACGGTGCCGGGTTCGGCCGTGGCCGTACTGGACGGTCCGGCCGCCGGGCTGACCGCCGGGCCGCTGACCGCTGGGCCGCTGATGGCCGGGCCGGTGCCTCCTGGGCCGCGGGCCGCCGGACCGGCGGCGAATACGCCCCGCGTGACCAGCGTCCCGGTGACCGCGAGCGCCAGCACCGCGACGCAGGCCGTCGCGACCCGCCGGACATGGCGCCGGTGCCGGCGATGGATGCCGTCCAGCAACCCGGCCGGGGCCGGCTCGGCGGCAGCCGCCATGGCCGCACGTAGCCGGCGTTCAAAATCCGTCATGGCGCTCCGCCGCCTTCCCGGGCGCCGCTGTACGGGGCGCCTGCGTCGCGAGTGAAGTCACGCAACCGGGCCAGCCCCCGCGCGCTCTGGCTCTTGACCGTGCCGACGCTGCAGCCGAGCATCGACGCCGTCTGGGCCTCGGAGAGGTCCTCGAAGTACCGCAGCACCAGCACGGCCCGCTGCCTCGGGGCAAGGGTGGTGAGGCCGCGCAGCAGCAGGTCCCGGTCGGCGACGGCGGCCGCCGTGTCCGCGGCGCCCGGGTCGGCTCGGCTGGCGGCCAGCGGGATCTCCGGGTGGCGCCGGAGCCGGCGCCACCGGTCGATGGACGCGTTGACCAGGATCTGGCGCACGTAACGCTCAGGGTCGGCCCGGCGGGAGATCCGTCCCCAGCGCCGGTAGGCGCGCTCGTACGCCGCCTGCAGCAGATCCTCGGCCTCGGCGCGGTGCCCGCCGGTCAGCAGCCTCGCCGTGGTGAACAAGCGGGCTGAGGACCCCGCGACGAAGTCGTCGAAGGATGAGTCATCCACGCCGATGACGTCAGGCGGCCCGTCCTCGCTCATCACCGGCCACGCATCACTTCCCACATAGCTATTGCACGACGCAGCGGCCCGGAAAGTTGACTGCCCCGGCCCGCTTCTGGCCGCGGCCGCAGTTTCTTACCAACCCTGCTGATCCAAGTGTGGGTCAGCGCGGCATACGCTCGGTAGTGATGAGTCTCGAAACGCCGTCGCTGGCGGCCGCGGTGCCAGGGCTGGTGCGCAGCGACCCGCACGGGCCCGGCATCACCCGCGTCCGCGACGGGGAAAGGTTCGGGTTCCGCGATCCGTCCGGCGCAGAGATCACAGACGAGCAGACGCTGCAGCGCATCCGCGCGCTGAAGATCCCGCCGGCCTGGGAGAACGTGTGGATCTCAGCCGATCCCCTCGGACACATCCAGGCCACGGGAGTGGACAGCAAGGGCCGGACCCAGTACCTCTACCACCAGATGTGGCGAGAGCAGCGTGACGCCCAGAAATTCAGCCACATGCTCCGGTTCGCCAGCGCGCTGCCCGGACTCCGGACGGCGACCCGCCGCGACCTGAGACGACGCCGCCTGAACCGGGACCGCGTCACTGCCGGCGTAGTCCGGCTGATCGACCTGGGCCTGTTCCGCATCGGCGAGGAGAAGTACGCCGAACTCGACCATCACTACGGCGCCACGACCCTGGAGAAACGGCATGTGCGGGTGACGCGCGAGGGCGTGCTGTTCGACTACATCGCCAAGGCCGGCAAGCACCGGACGATCATGGTCCGGGACAGGGTCGTGCTGCCTACCGTCCGGGCCCTGATCCAGCGCGATAGCGGCGATGAGGCCCTGTTCTGCTACGAGCACGACGACGGCTGGCACCGGCTGCACTCCCGGGACGTGGGCAGCTATCTCGCCACCCGGGCCGGAGGGCACTACACGGCCAAGGAATTCCGCACCTGGAACGCCACGGTGCTGATGGCCGTCGTGCTGGCGAACGCAGGACCGGCGGTAAACCCGCGCAACCGTCAGCGCGTCATCACCGCCAGCGTCAAGGAGGTGGCCCGCTGGCTCGGGGACACCCCGGCGGTGGCCCGGGGCTCTTACATTGATCCCCGGGTGATCAGCCACTACGAATCAGAGGGAGAGCTGCCCGGGATCCCCGCACTGCCCGCCGAACTTCCCGTTCCCGCCGAGACCGAGGCCGCGATCGCCGCGCTGCTGGCTGCGTCCGGCCCGGCCAGCGAGCCGGGCGGCGAACCGGCCGGAGAGCCGGGCGGCGAGCCAGCCACTGAGCCCCTGGCCAGCACCGAGCACTGAGCCACCACCTGCACGTTCTCCATCCGATGTGCACAGAGCTGGCATCTGGGCTGCACGTGCCCGTGATCGTCTGTGCTTGTTGCGACGGGGGATCGACGGGGGGAACAGTGATGCGGCAGGCGGTCAATGGCAGGCTCGGCGAACTTCGCTCGGCGATGGGCGGGACGCTGATCGCGCCTGGCGATCCGGGGTTCGATGCAGGCCGGCAGGTGTGGAACGCGGGGATCGACCGGCGTCCTTCGGCGATCGCCCGGTGCGCGTCGGCGGCCGACGTCATCGCGGCGATCGACTTTGCGCGCAGGCAGCGGCTCGAGGTGTCGGTGCGCGGGGGCGCGCATAACGCCGCAGGCACCGCCGTCTGCGAGGACGGGCTGATGGTCGACCTGCGTGAGATGAACAACGTCGTGGTCAACCCGGCCGCGCGCCGGGCCCGGGCCGGCGGGGGTGCCCTGCTGGCCGATCTGGACCTGGCCACCCAGGCGGAGGGGCTCGCCGTGCCTGCCGGGCTGGTCAGCCACACCGGCGTCGGGGGCCTGACCCTGGGCGGCGGCATGGGCTGGCTGACCCGTAAGTTCGGGCTGACCATCGACAACCTGATCTCCGCTGACGTGGTCACCGCCGACGGCCGGCTGCTGCGGGTGGGCGAGGACGAGAACCCCGACCTGTTCTGGGCGGTCCGTGGCGGCGGGGGCAACTTCGGCGTCGTCACCTCCTTCGAGTTCCGGCTGCACGAGGCCGGCCCGGTGGTGCAGTTCGCGCTGATGTTCTGGAGCCTCGACCAGGGCCAGGAGGCGATGCAGCTGACCCGCGAGATCGTTGCGGCCCTGCCGCCCGACATCAACGCCATATTTGCGGCGGTGAACGCGCCACCGGCGCCCTTTGTCCCGCAGGAGCATCACTTCGCCCCCGGCTACGCCCTGCTGCTGGCCGGATTCGGATCCGCCGCGGAGCACGCCCGGCTGGTCACCGAGGTCCGGCGGCGTGTCCCGCCGCTGTTCGACCTGAATACACCCATGTTCTACGTCGAGCTGCAGCAGCTGCTCGACGAGGCCAACGCCTGGGGCTCGCACGCGTACGACAAGGGCACCTATCTCGAGGACCTGTCCGACCCCGTGATCGACGTGGTCACCAGGCACGTCCCGGGCAAGCAGTCGGCGATGTCAGTCCTGATGCTCTACCGGCTCGACGGTGCATACAGCCGGATCGGTGAGGACGAGACAGCCTTCAGCGGCGGGCGTTCACCGCGATACGCCGCCTTCATCGTCGGCCTGGCCCCGGACGCCGGCCTGCTTGCCGCAGAGCGCCATTGGGTCCAGGGTTTCTGGGAGGCCTTGAATACGCAGGCCATCGACGGCGGGGGCGGTTATATCAACGGCAGCTCCGAATACTCCGACGGCGGGGTTCGCAGAAGTTATGGCCCGGACAAGTATGAGCGACTGGCCCGGATCAAGGCGGAATACGACCCGGGCAACATGTTCCACATCAACGCGAACATCGCTCCGGCCGGGGCCCGCTGACCGGCCCGTACCGGCCGCCCGTCGGGGCGGGGCGAGATTCCTGCCCGTGAGCGGCCGGCTTCCGGCCCGGGCCCGGCTTTCATCCGGTCTGCGGGAGGGTAAGTAGGATGCCGGCGGACAAGGCAGGCATCCGGCAGGCCACCCGTCCGGCCGTCCAGGGAGCGCAGGAGCTGACATGCCGTGGTTTCCGGACTTCACCAGTGCCGTGGAGCTGGCGCGCAGGCAATCCCAGGCGGCCGGTCGCGCTGATCCGGTCGCGCAGTACTTCGCCGCTCTCAACCAGGGTGACACGCACGCCCTGGAGACGGTGTGGCCGGGCGAGGTAGTGATCTACGACCCCCGCGCGGGTGAGATCCGCGGCCACAAGAGACTGCGTGAGTTCGTCAGCACGAACCAGTCGCTGTTCGCCGAGCGGCACGCCCGGACGGAGACCGTGGCCTCCACCGTGGTCGGCGGGCGGGCGGTGGTGGAACTGGTGGCGCACCTGATCCACGACGGGCGGGAAGTAGCCTGGCCCATCGCGGTCGTCGCAGAATCCCCCGACGACTCGTCGGTGGTGTTCCGCACCTACTGCAGCCAGTGGCCGGTCGACGGGCGGCGGCGCCTCAGGCCGTCCATACTCAAGCCCGGGGCCGCGCACCCCGGCGGCGTAGTCGGCCGCTACCAGGCCGCACTGGCCGCGGGTGACGCCGACGCGGTCGTGGGTACCTTCGAGCCGGATGGGTACTACCGCGAGCCCATCGGCCCGCACAACGCCCACCGTGGCGCCCCCGAACTCCGCTCGTTCTTCGCCGCGTGCTTCAGCGCGGGCGGCGGCATCGGGCTGGAGAACTGCGCCGTGACCGACGACGGCGTGCGCTGCGCCCTGGAATACAACTGCGTCCGCTGGGGCAGCCATGACCTCCCGCCCCAGGCGGGAATCGGCGTCTTCGAGCGCGGCCCGGACGGCCTGCTGGCGGCGGCGCGCGTCTACGACGACGTGGAAGCACCCGCCGGGCCATCCTGAGACGCGACCTGGGGCCCTGGGTCACGATCAGTGACCAGCGACCTGGCCGCCATCGATGTGCAGAATCTCCCCGGTGATGAACGGGGATGACTCCAGAAACCAGATCCCGTTCACGATGTCGCTCACCTGGCCCACGTGCCCGAGGGGAGGAAGCTGGGGGCCCAGCGCCGCGTAGCTCTCCGGGGGATGCATCGGCGTCTGGATGATGCCGGGCGAGACAGCATTGACCCGGATGCCCCGCGAGGCGTACTCGATGGCCAGCGATCTGGTCACCGCCGCCAGGCCGCCCTTGGTCAGCGCAGTCAGCGCGGAGGGCGAACTGGAGCTGGCGTTATCTACGAGGGTGGTGGTGATGTTGACCACGTGGCCGCGGTCCTGTTTCAGCATCTCGGCCACGGCCCGCTGGGTAAGCCAGAAGAATCCCGTCAGATTGACCCCTACCATCAGCGCGTAGTCCTCCGCCGTGTAGTCGGTGAACGGCTTGGACATGAACACGCCGGCGTTGTTGATCAGGGTGTCGATGCGGCCGAAGCGGCCGAGCGCCCCACCGATGATCCGGTCGGCGGTGGCCGGGTCGGACACGTCCCCGTCCACGGTGAGCACGTCGGGGTCCGCGGCGGGCTTGATCGTCCGTGAGGTGGCCACGACGGCCCAGCCCTGCTGCCGGTAGCCAGCGACCAGGCCAGCCCCGATGCCCTGGGAGCCCCCGGTGATGATGGCGACCTTCTGGTCCTGCTGGCTCATGCCCGGTTTCCTCTCGCCGCTGGCTCGCTGCCCGCCGCTGGCTCGCTGCCCGCCGCTGGCTCGCTGCCCGCCGCCGTCACCCGCGGCCCAGCCCCGGGTCGCTGGGGTGCGGGGAGAGCGGCGTGATCTGCTCGGTCAGCCAGGCATCCTACGGCAGCGACGCCAGGATGGCCGCTATCCCGGCCTCGTCCTGGGCCCGCCACAGGCCCAGCGCCTGTCCCTGGCCCGGCAGTGCCCACAGCCGGGCCAGATGCCCCTGTCCGGCCAGTTCCCGGGCGCGAGCCGCCTCCCGCGTCCCGGCGTCCTGAACCTCCTCGCTGGGCGTACCCGCCGGGACGGTGAGGGTGAACGTGACCAGGAACTCCCGCTGCCCGTCCCCGGCGGCCGGCCCCGGCGGCGGCCCAGGCCCGGGTGCCGGGTCATTCGGGTGCGGTGCGAGCGGCGTGATCTCGTCGGTGCGCCACACCCGCAGCGGCATCGATCTGAGCACGTCCTCGAGTTGTGCGTCGTCGGCCGCGGCGAACAGCCCGAGCGTCCGCCATTCGCCGGGCTGCAGCGGCGGCCGCCACAGCCGCAGCACGTGCCGCTGCGCCGCGAGCTCGCGCGTATGCGCGGCCTCGCGGGCGCGGATGTCATCGACGGCTGCTGCGGGCGTGCCCTGGGGGACATGCGTGGTCATGGTGACGAGATATTCCATGGGTGGCCTACTCCCGGGGTGGTTAGCCGTCCCAGTATCCTCGGGAAACTTTATCCGTGCTGGACTACCTGTCTCCCCGGACAATTAGGCGATTTTATGGCCCGCCCCGGTGAATTGGGGGGATGTGCTTTTGAAATACCTGGGGTAGGGTCGGCGCTCCGGGCCATACCGGCCTGGCACGTGACTTTCCGGGGGAACCATGCCGACTGTTGTCGCCCACCACAATGTGAAGGACAAGGACCACTGGCTGAGCTCGCCTAAGCGCGAAGAATTCTTCGGGCCGCTCGGGGTGACCAACATCCGGACGTTCGTGGATCCGCAGAACCCGAGCCAGGTAGCGGTGCTCATGGACGTGGCCGACATGGATGCCGTCATGAGCGCGATGCAGACCAAGGCCGCATCCGAGGTGATGGCGGAGGATGGCGTGCTGCCCGAGACCCTGGTGATCCTGGTCGAGGAATAGCATTTACGCCCGCTCCATCGGAGTGCCCGTCATCTTTCCCCACTCAGCCCAGGATCCGTCGTAGACATGGACGTTTTCGCGGCCGAGCAGGTAGCTGAGGACGAACCAGGCGGTGCTGGCGCGCCCGCCGATCGTGCAGTAGGTAATCAGCTCGCTGGGCCGGCCGGGACCAGGCATGGCGGCCGCGGGGAAGATGCTGCGCAGGTCGGCGCCGGACCGGAAGGCGCCGCGGTCGTCGTACAGCTCATCGATGGGCTGGTGGACCGCGGAGGGGACGTGTCCCGCGCGGCCACATGATCCAGAACCCCATGGCCGGCGCGTAGCCATAGAACACGACGGTCGAGTCTGGGCGGATCCCCGACCGGGCGAACAGCTGCTGCAGCGCGGCGGCCCTGGTGAGCCGGTAGTCAGCGTCCTTCAGGTCGGTGTAGACGTTCCACAGGACGGCTCCGGTGAGGTGCCACTCGTCATAGGCACGCCGGGTCGGCACGCCGGGTCGGCACGCCGCCGGCCACCGATCTCCCGGCCGGGACCGCGAAGCCCCGCGTCCTGGCCGCGTGCGAAATCTCGCGGACCAGCCGCGACTTCCCGATCCCGGCCTCACCCGCGAAGAAAACCGTGCCGCCGCGACCCGCCTCGGCTGCGGTCAGGGCAGCCTGCAGGTAGCGGATCTCCTCGTCCCGCCCCACGAGCACTGGACACGGCACCTGACGCACACGACCAGTATCGGTCCGTACTGACTGGTAGGTCAGCAGGCGAGGCCAGGCCGTTGTTTCCGGTCGTGGGGCCGGCCGCCGGGCGGCCCGGGGTCGCCCAGGACCGGCTCAGCGGTCAGAGCCGATCGTGAGCACGTGCCAGAACGGCGGCGTGGCCAGCAGGGCGATCGTGAGCACCACCAGGATCTCCAGCGCGTGCTGGCTGCTGGTGACCATCCCGGCCAGGCCGGAGAGCACGGCCAGCGTGCCGAGCCCGGTGACGATCCGCCGGAAGACCACCCCCGCGCGTGGCTGCGCTGTCCGGTACAGGTCACCGGCCGTCAGGACCGTGCAGCCGATGCCGCAGACCAGCACTACGGCGGACGCGGCCGACGCGGTGGAGAGCAGCACCAGGCTCGTCCCGCCCAGGTAGGCAACGTAGGCAATGACGACCACCACGAAGGTGACGACCGACACCGCGTCCCGCCAGGTCGTGCCCACGGCCAGCACCCCTCAGGTTTCCGCTGGATGTGCTGCCTCAAGTGTGCGCCCCGTGGACCCGGCGCCTTACCGGGACCCGGGCGTTACCCGTTGATGGGACCCGGGCGTTACCCGTTGATGGGGCCCGGGCGTTACCCGTTCTGGCGGATGAGCCACTGCTGGGCCTGATGGCCCACACCCTGGTCGAGGCCTCTCGTGCAGGACCAGTTGCTCCGGAAGCGGGTCGGGTCGTTCAGGTTCGCGGTCTGGATGAGCTGGCCCTTGACCAGCATGGTCATGATCAGGCCGAACCCGCGGGCGCGCAGGTACCTGAGGAACCGGGGCGCAGAAACCGGCGCGTTGTCCCAGCAGGCCCACGGTGCGTGAGGCCGCGCGTAGTCGGCCCACTCACCCTCGACGACGGGAGCGTGGCCGCTGCGGGCGATGTACCCGAACTCGGAGTCCCACGTGCGGGGCTGGTGCGCCCCCGGAGGGCGGTGCTCGCTGTACTCCAGGGGCCCATCTCCGGTGATGTGGAACCGCCAGGCGCCGCTCAGGGTGGAACCCGCGCCGATCCCCTCGACCCAGAACAGGTTCGACGCCCGGGCGCGGACGTAGTCGGCCAGGGCCTGTATCCCGAGGTAGTGGTGGCCGTGGCACACGCCGCCGTTGTGCCAGAACGCCCAGCCGCAGGCCGAAAACTGCTCCGGCTCGTTATAGATGTCGAACACTACGTTGGGATCCCGGCCGAAGTGAGAGGCGAGCGAAGCCCAGAAGGCTTCGCTGCGCCGCGTCGGCATGGACTCCACGAGCTTGACGTCGTCCAGCTGCCACTGCAGGTTCAGCACCACGATCAGCCCGCGTTTTTCCGCGAAGTGCACTTCGGTCGTGACCGCCTTCAGGAACGCCTGGCTGACGTGACCGGCGGGGCTGACGAGGTTCCCCTGGCGGACCTGGAATCGGACCGTGTTCGCGCACCAATCGTCCGCGGAAGCGGTGATATCCGCCTTATCCTGCGCCATCTTCGCCGCGTAGTTGGTGTGGGCCAGCCCGGTGATGTTGATCCCGTAGGGGATGTACCGCCCGGTGGAGCCGGTGACGACCGTCCCCCGCACGTGGAACGGCCCCTTCTCGTGGTGGCAGGCCGCCGCGGCGCGGGCCCTCGCCAGGGTCCAGATTCCGGCCGTGGACGTGCCGGAACCGGCCGCGAGAGCCGCCCCGAGCCCGATGACGAGCGGGAGGATCAGCGCCAGCCGCCCGCGACCAGTCGCAGCCGCCAGCGGGTGACGCGTCGTCGTCATCACACCCCTATCACTAACGCCAGTGTGCGGCCGGCCCGCACGCACCAGGGGTAATAAAGGCACACGCACCTCTATCAACGCAATACCCCCGGACACCTCAGATAGGCCTGCCGGAGGCCCACGCCGGCGCCATCGTGCGCACCGCCGGCCTGACCCGATCGTTTCGCCCATGGTCCTGGCGCTGGTCCCGGGCTAGGGTGAACTCCAGGAGGCCACGTCGAGATGCTGCACGTGTCCCTCTTGGGGGAACAGGCCATCACCGACGACGGGACCGCCGTTGCGGCGCGCTCGTCGCGCTCGGCTGCGCTCGTCGCGTACCTGGTTGCCCACGCGGGGTCACCCCAGCCCCGGCAGCGTATCGCCGGGACGTTCTGGCCAGATTCGACGGACGTGCAAGCGCTGACCAACCTGCGCCGCGAACTGCACCACCTGCGCCAGGTGCTGGGCGACGAGCCCTCGCTCGTGGTGACCTCCCGGGACTTGTGCTGGCGTGACACGCAGACCTGCCAGGTGGACCTGCGCACCTTCGCCATCCATGCCGAGGCCGCCCTGGCCGCGGCGGCCGCCGGGGACAGCGAGGGAATTACGGCCCATGCCGCGGCGGCCGTGGCCCAGTACAAGGGAGACCTGCTGCCCGGCGTCTACGACGACTGGGTGCTCGAAGCCCGCTCGGAACTGCAGCGCGAGTGCGCGGACCTGTGTGACCTGCTGAGTGCCACCCGGGCGCGCACTGGAGACCTGGCCGGGGCGGTCGATGCCGCGCGCCGCCGGATCCAGCTGCAGCCTCTGGAGGAGGTCGGGTACCGGACCCTGATGCTGTTGCAGGCCGACCTGGGCGACCGGGCCGGAGCGATCAGCACCTATCACCACTGTGCGTCAGTCCTCGAACGTGAGCTGGGCGTCCTGCCTGACCCATCGATCCAGCAGGCCTTCCAGCGCCTGATGGCCCGCAGTGACCCGGCCGGGACGAGCCCGCAAGCCGTCCAGCCTGCCCCCGGTCGCTCCGGGCGCGCGGCAGGCCAGCTGATCGGCCGGGCCCGGGAGTTCAGCCTGCTGGCCGATCTCTGGCGGGCCGCCGCCGACGGCCAGCCGGGCCTGGCCCTGATCGGGGGCGGGGCGGGGGTCGGGAAGACCCGCCTCGCGGCCGAACTGGCCGAGATGGCCCGGCAGCACGGAGGGGTGGTGACCAGCAGCCAGTGCTTCGGAACCTCAGGCCGGCTGGCCCTGGCGCCGGTAGCGGACTGGCTGCGGAGCCCGGCTGCCCAATCGGCTACCGCCACCCTCGACCCGGCCTGGCGGACCGAAGTCGGCAGGCTGGTACCGAAGGAGGGCCGCGAAGAGCGCGGGTCCGGCTTGCGGGCGATGGCCGACGCCTGGCAGCGTCACCGGTTCTTCGAGGGCCTCGCGCGGGCGCTGATGGCCGTCGGCCGGCCAACTCTGCTGGTCCTGGACAACATGCAATGGTGTGATCAGGAGACGCTGACCTTCCTCACCTTCTTCCTGGGCCTGGCGGCCGGCACCCCGGTCCTGGTGGCGGGGACGCTGCGCAACGACCTCCGCGACCAGGACCCGGAACTCGCGGACTGGATCGTGCGGATGCGGGCCACCGGGCTGCTGACCGAGCTTTCCCTGAGCCCGCTGGAAGCCCGCGACACCGCCCGCCTGGCCGAGGCCATCTCCGGGCGCCCCCTGGCTGCGGATCACGCGGATCTCCTGCAGGCCACGACGGGTGGCTTCCCGTTGTACGTCGTCGAGGCGGTACGCGGCCTCGTCGATCTCGGCAGCGCCCGGCTGCCCTCTGGTGGTCTGACCGCCGTGCTGAACAACCGCCTGGAACATGCGACCGCCCCGGCCCGGGAGGTGGCCGGCCTCGCGGCGGCGGTCGGGACGAACTTCACCCTCGATCTGCTCGCGGAGGCGAGCGATCTCGACGCCGATATGGTCGTGGAGGCCGTCGACGAACTGTGGCGCCGGCGGATCATGCACGAGTTCGGTGAGGGCTACGACTTCTCCCACGATCTGCTTCGCGACACGGCCTACGCCCAGGTCAGCCCGCCTAAACGCTGGCTGCTGCACCGGCGGATCGCCCAGGCTCTCGAGCTGCTCCAGGCGGAGGACATCGACGCGGTCTCCGCGCAGCTGGCGGAGCAGTACGCCCGGGGCGGCCGGCCTGCGCGGGCGGTGGCCTACTACCGGCGCGCCGCCGACGTCGCGGCCGGCCGGTTCGCCCATGCCGAGGCGATCCGGCTGGACCAGCAGGCGCTGTCGATCGTTCGCAACCTGCCGGAGGGACGAGACAGGGATGCCCGCGAGCTCGAAGTCCTGGAAGCCATGGCCGCACCGCTCAACGCCAGGTACGGCTATTCGTCCTCCGAGCTGCAGCAGACTCTAGAGCGCTCGATTGCCCTGGCGGAATCACTGCGCCGCAAAGACTCGATCCTCACCGGCCTGGTCGCGCTCTGGGCGTCGCGGTTCGTTCAGGGGCGTACTGCCGATGGGTACCAGACAGCCACCCGCGCGCTGACCCTGGTCAACCCTGGCTCCCAGCTGAGCGGCCCGGCTCACTTCGCGGTCGGTGGATCGGCCGTCAGCCTCGGGATGCCAGCCGAGGGATTGCGTCATCTAGAACTCACCGCAAAGCTGGCGGGTGATGCCATGATGCTGAGCGTCGGCACGAGAGCCGATGTACAAGGCACCGCCTGGGCAGCGCACGCCCACTGGCTGCTGGGCCACGACGACGATGCCCTGTCCAGCTGTAACAGCGCTATCACGCAGGCCCGGGCGATCGGACACCCCTACAGCCTGGCGGTGGCGCTGGCCTACGGCAGCATCACCCACCAGATGCGCGGTGACATGTCAAAGCTGAGGGGCACCGTCGCCGAGTTGCGGGACCTGTGCGAGCGGTACGGCTTCGCCTACTACCGCGAGTGGGTACTGATCCTGGACGGCTGGTCCCGGGCGGACGAGTCAGGCCTCGACCTCGCCCGGCGGGGTATCAGCAACCTCAGGTCGGCGGGTTCGCTGGCGCGCATGCCGTACTGGCTGTCGCTGCTGGCCGACCTCTCAGCGCGGTCCGGCCGGCCCGACGCCGCCCGAGCGACCCTCGACGCCGCGCTCGCCGCCGCCCATGCGCACGATGACGTGTGGTGGCTGCCCGAGGTGATGCGGATGCGCGCCGCCTACGACGACGCGGAATCCGCCCCCTCCCGGCTGCGATCCGCCGCGCAGCTGGCGGCGGCCCAGGGCAGTATCGCCCTCCTGCAGCGCTGCGAGCGCGACCTCGCCGCACGAGGCCCTGGCGCCGCGTTTCCCGGCGTTCTCCCCGTGGCCTGAGGCGAGCGCATCCACGCGAACGCTCCGCGAACGGTAGGCGTCCTAGCTTCGGGTTGTCCTGACCGTCAGGGCGGCAAATCTGAAGGGGACCACATGACTGCCACATCGGCCGACCTGGCCACCGAGGCTTACGAGCAGCTGGCCGCCGGGCTGCGCGGCGACCTGATCGGGCCCGCGGATTCCCGGTATGACGAGGCCCGCAGGGTCTACAACGGCATGATCGACAAGCGGCCCGCGGCCATCGCGCGCTGCCGGGACGTCGCCGACGTCGTCGCCTGCGTCCGCTTCGCCCGCGAGCACGGCGTCGCGATCGCCGTCCGGGGCGGTGGCCATAACGCGGCGGGGCTCGGGGTGGAGGACGACGCCCTGGTCATCGACCTGTCCCTGCTGCGCAGCACCACAGTCAGCCCGCAGGACCACACCGTCCGCGCCGACGCCGGATGCACCTGGGGCGACGTCAACCATGCGACGGTCGCGTTCGGCATGGCCACCCCGTCCGGCTTCCTCGCCTCTACCGGCGTGGCCGGCCTGACGCTCGGGGGCGGCATCGGCTACCTGTCCCGGCGCTTCGGCCTTACCGTGGACAACCTCCTCGAAGCCGACATGGTGCTGGCCGACGGCACGTTCGTCACGGCCAGCGCGAACTCCCACCCCGACCTGTTCTGGGCGCTGCGCGGCGGGGGCGGGAACTTCGGCATCGTCACCTCGTTCACGTTCCGCTGCCACGACATCGGCGAGCACGGCACCATCATCGGCGGGCCGGTGTTCTACGACTTCGCCGACACCGCCGAGGTGATGCGCTGGTACCGGGACCTGATCCCCTCGCTGCCCGAGGAGCTGAGTGGCTGGATCGCGCTGCTGACCGTCCCCCCGGTATCGCCGTTCCCCGAAGCTCTGTGGGGCCGCAAGGTGTGCGGCATCGTCTGGTGCTACACCGGAGCCCACGACAAGGCCGACGAGGTACTCGCGCCGGTCAAGACGCACGGCTCGCCGCTGATGGTCGGCCTGGCGCCCATGCCGTTCAGCGCCCTGCAGGGCGCGTTCGATCCCCTCTACCCGGCCGGGCTGCAGTGGTACTGGCGGGCGGACTTCTTCAACGAGATCTCCGATCAGGCGATCGAGGTGCACCGCAAGTACGGCGCGATGCTGCCGACCGGCCACTCCACCATGCACATGTACCCCATCGACGGGGCCGCCAGCCGGGTGCCCGAGAACGCGACCGCCTTCGCCTACCGGGATGGTGGCTGGGCGGGCGTGATCGTCGGCGTCGATCCCGACCCCGCGAACGCCGGCCTCATCTCGCAATGGGCCCGCGACTACTGGGAGGAACTGCACCCCACCTCCGCCGGCGGTGCCTACGTCAACTTCCTGATGAACGAGGGGCAGGACCGGGTCAAGGCGTCCTACCGCGGGAACTACGCCCGGCTGGCCCAGGTCAAGGAGCGTTACGACCCGGACAACATCTTCCACATCAACCAGAACATCCAGCCCGCCAGTGGGTCCGGCGCGTAGCGCGGCCGCTGACGAACAGGACGTGATGCCTTCCGGCCCGATCCCGGGCCTGGCCCCAAACCAGGCCCGGATCGGCCCATCCCGCCAGTGATCCTGCCCGCGGCGTGCTACCCGTTCTGGCGGATGAACCACTGCTGGGCCTGATGGCCCACACCCTGGTCGAGACCGGCCGTGCAGGACCAGTTGCTCTGGAAGCGGGTCGGATCGTTCAGGTTCCCGGACTTGATGAGCTGGTTCTTGACCAGCAGGGTCATGATCAGGCCGAACCCGCGGGCGCTCAGGTACCTGAGGAACCGGGGCGCAGAAACGGGCGCGTTGTCCCAGCAGGCCCACGGTGCGTCGGGCCGCGCGTAGTCGGCCCACTCACCCTCGACGACCGGGGCGTAGCCGTCGAGGGCGATGTACCCGAACTCGGAGTCCCAGGTCTGGTACTGGTGTCGGCCCGGCGGGCGGTGCTCGCTGTATTCCAGGGGCCCGTCGCCGGTGATGTGGTATCGCCACGCTTCGTTCAGGAGGCTTCCCGCGCTGATCCCCTCGACCCAGAACAGGTTCGACGCGCGGGCGCGGACGTAGTCGGCCAGGGCCTGCATCCCGAGGTACTGGTGACCGCGGCACACGCCACCGTTGTGCCAGAACGCCCAGCCGCACGGCGCCCGTTGTGCTGGCTCGTTAAAGATGTCGAACACCACGTCGGGATCCCGGCCGAACTGAGAGGCGAGCGAAGCCCAGAAGGCTTCGCTGCGCCGCGTCGGCATGGACTCCACGAGCGCGGCGTTGTCCAGTTGCCACTGCAGGTTCAGCACCACGACCAGGCCCCGGGCCTCAGCGAAGCGCACTTCGGTCGTGACGGCCCCGAGGAAGGCCTGGTTAACGTGACCGGTGATGCTGATGAGATTCGCCTGGCGGACCTGGAATCGGACCGTGTTCGCGCACCAGTCGTCCGCGGCACCCGCGATGTCCGCCTCATCCTGGGTCATCAGTTCGGCGTAGTCAGTGTGGGCCAGCCCGGTGAGATTGATCCCGTAGGGGATGTACCGCCCGGTGGAGCCGGTGACCACCGTCCCGCTGACGTGGAACGGCCCCTTCTCGTGGTGGCAGGCTGCGGCCGGGGTACTCGCCGGTTTCCGGATTCCTGCCAAGGGTCTCGCGCCGGCTGGCGACGAACCGGTTAATTCGGCGGTCCACCGGTGAACCGCCCACGACGCCCCGCCGGCGCCAGCCCCCAGGACCGCGAGCAGGCCGATAGCGAGCGGGAGAGTGAGCACGCGCCGGCGGCGAGCGGCGTGCGCTGGTGGCGGACGTCTCCCCATCGCCTGGCTCCCATCAGAAACGGCAGTCCACATCACCCGCTATGGAGCAGCCGGATACATGAAGGCACAGGAACCACTATTTGCGCAATACCTACCGGAGCCCGGAGCTGGGCGGGGCGGCGGAACGAGTCGCGTGCCACCGGGTGACCCACCCTCCAGTTCAGGGGACGCCGAGAGCTCACGGGTGCGTCACGGCGTACCCAATGTCAGTTGCTGTCATCAAGTACGATCTGGGACATGGGTCGATGGGAGCCAAACGCGCGCGGCCGGCTGGAGCAGGCCGCCATGGAGCTCTACGTCGAGCGCGGGTTCGAGCAGACCACCGTGGCCGAGATCGCCAGGCGGGCCGGACTCACGGAGCGGACGTTCTTCCGGCACTTCGCGGACAAGCGCGAGGTTCTGTTCTGGGGGGCGGCCACCTTGCAGGAACACCTCGTTAATACCGTCGCCAGCGCTCCCGATTGCGCAGCGCCGATCGACGCCGTGGCCGCCGCCATCGAGGTGGCCGGCGCCCTCCTCACCGAACGCCGGGACGGCGCCCGGCAACGTCAGGCCATCATTGCCGCGAACCCAGACCTCCAGGAGCGCGAGCTGATCAAGCTCGCCTCACTCGCCTCGGCGCTCGCGGGCGCGCTTCGCCAGCGGGGCGTCGCTGAACCGGCCGCGAGCCTGACCGCGGAGGCGGGGATCGCGGTCTTCAAGATCGCGTTCGGGCTCTGGATCGGCGGGGACGGCGAGCAGGATCTGCCGCGGCTCATCCAGGAGTCACTGGACGAGCTGAAAGCCGTGACCGCGGGCAAGTGACCGCCGCCGCGCTCGCTGGGCCCGCGAGTTGCGGGGTCCGGCGGCGACTCTCAGGCTAGGTTGATCCACACGCGCCGCGGATCCATCTGGCCTGGCCAAAGCGGACTCGTGGCCGACGTGGCTGACTAGAGGACACCAGCCGGGGGGCGAGCTGCCATGAAGAGATCCTGCGCCGCCATCGGCTTCGCTGCCCTGCTGTGCCTTTCAGCCTGCACGTCCGGCCATCAGTCCGCTCCCGATCCCGGGACGCCGCCGGCTGCGTCCACGCCGCCCGGCGCGGCAGGCCCGGTCAGTCCCGGGGCCAGCAGCAACGGAGCGGGCCAGGCGGGCACGAGACCGGGCGCCACCACGAAAAGTGCCTCGGTGACCATCGCGGCCGTCGGCGACACGATGCTGGGGAACACGCCAGACCTCCCCTCGGACCCTGCGGCCTACTTCAACCGGGTCGAGCCGATCCTCGGTGGGGGCACCCAGATCGTCTTCGGCAACCTCGAAGGCACGCTCACGACCGCCACCATCAGCAAATGCGGTCCCGTGAAGCGCCCGGACAAAGACTGTTTCGCTTTCCGCGCCCCGCCCGGCTACGCGCGTTACCTCAAGCGGGCCGGGTTCACCATCCTCAATGACGCCAACAACCACTCGTTCGACTTCGGCGAGACAGGCCAGGCCCAGACCGTTGCGGCGATCCACGCGGCAGGCCTGGCCCAGACGGGGCTGCCCGGGGAGATAACCCTGATCAAGGTGCATAAGATCAAGGTCGCGTTCCTGGCCTTCGCGCCCTACTCCTACGACGCGAATCTCCTCGACCTGCCCGTGGCGCAGGCGCTCATCGCGCGCGCGGCCCGGGAGGCGAAGGTCGTCGTGGTCTACATGCACGCCGGTGCGGAGGGCGTCACCGCCGACCACGTGACCGGGCAGGAAGAGCACTTCCTGGACGAGGATCGCGGTAACGCCGAGGCGTTCGCGCACCTGGCGATCGACGCGGGCGCCAGCCTGGTCATCGGGAGCGGCCCGCACGTGCTCAGGGGGATGCAGTTCTACAAGCAGCATCTCATCGCCTACAGCATGGGAAACTTCGCCAGCTACGGCGACTTCGCGACCGAGGGCAACTTTGACATGAGCATGATCCTCCATGTGACGCTGACGTCGGCAGGCCGGTTCAGGCGGGCCCGGATAAACCCGGTCCAGTTCACCGGGGAAGGTCAGCCTGTGCCCGGCGGGGGCGCCATCGGATTCACCGCGCGGCTGTCCTCGGAGGATTTCGGTCCGAGTGCCGCGCGCATCCTGCCATCCGGGGTGGTCGTAGCACCCTGACCACGCCCCCGGCCGGGCGGTTGCCCTGGTAGGCGGCAAGATAGCCTGCGGGCCTATGGTGAAGCGCGCTGACCCCCTGGAGAGCACGCCCCCTGCCTTCGGCGAGGAGGCAGCGAGGCAGATCCTGCGGGAAGGCTTCGGCGTCGAGGCGTCCTCGCTGCGGCCGCTGGCGGGCGAACGGGACCAGAACTTCCGGGCGGCCACGCCCGACGGGCAGCGTTTCCTGTTCAAGATCTCCAATCCGGCGGACGACCGGCCCGTTCTGGAGATGCAGGCGGCCGCGCTGCGCCACATCGAGCGGGTGGATCCGGGCCTGCCCGTGATGCGGCCCCTGCCCACGGTGACGGGGGACTCCTGGGTCGAGGTGGCGGGGCCGGACGGCCGGAACTACCCGGCCCGGCTCTTCACGTTCCTGCCCGGGCAGGTGGTCGTGAACACGGCGCTCACCACCGAGGCGATCTGGTCCCATGGGCAGACCACGGCCCGCCTGGGGCGGGCGCTGCGTGGCTTTTTCCACCCTGCCGCCGACTACGAGATCCTGTGGGACATCACTCACCTGCCCAGGCTCCGCCCGCTGCTTACCCATCTGCCGGATGACCTTCGCCGGGCTCAGGTGGAACGGGTTCTGGAGCGGTTCCAGGCCGTGGTCGAACCGGCGCTGCCGGGACTTCGGGCCCAGGTGATCCACGGGGACCTGAGCCTGGACAACGTGCTGCTGGGAGAGGACCTGCGGGTCAGCGGGATCGTGGACTTCGGGGACATGACCCATGCGCCGCTGATCTGCGATCTCGCCGTCACCCTCGCCGATGTGCTGCACGGGCGGGACGACGCGATCGACGCCGCGGACGCCCTGATCCGGGGCTACGTGTCGGTGACGCCGCTCGACGATGAAGAGGCCGCCTTGCTCGCGGACCTGGTGGCGGCCAGGCTGGCTACCGAGATCACGATCACCGCCTGGCGGCAGGGCCTCTACCCCGACAACGCGGCCTACGCCGCCAGCGGGGAGCCTGGAGCCCGCGCCTTCCTGGACGCGATCGAGACCATGGGGATTGACGCCGTCGGGCGGCGTTTCCGTGACGCCAGCCAGGGGCTTCCCTACCGGAGATCTGCCCCCGGCGACCTGCTGGAGCGCCGCCGCCGGGCGCTGCCCCGCTCGCCACTGTTCTATGAACACCCCGTGCACCTGGTCCGCGGCGAGGGCGTCTGGCTGTTCGACGCCGAGGACCGCCGGTACCTCGACTGCTACAACAACGTGCCCGTGGTCGGCCACAGCCACCCCCAGGTCGTGCGGGCGATCACGCAGCAGCAGCGGCTGCTGGCCACCCACAGCCGCTATCTTCACGAAGCCATCGTCGAGCTCGCCGAGCGGCTGAAAGCCACCCTGCCGCCGGAACTGGACGCCGTCATGGTCGTGAACTCCGGCAGCGAGGCCAACGACCTCGCCTGGCGGATCGCCCGGGCGGCCACCGGGCGATCCGGTGCGGTCGTGACCGCGTACGCGTATCACGGCCTGACCGAGGCCACGCACGCCCTGTCACCCGAAGAGTGGGCCCAGGGTGAGCAGCCGGGCCACGTGGCCACTATCCCCAGTCCCGACGGGTACCGCGGCCCGTACCGGCGGGACCAGGACGGGTGGGCCCAGCGGTACGCCGCCCACCTGGACGACGCCGCCCAGGAGCTCGGCGGCCACGGCCTCGCCGCCTTGTATCTGGACCCGGCCTTTACCGCCGACGGCGTCCTGGCGCCTCCTGCGGCCTACCTGCGGGAAGCGGCCCGGAGGGCGCGGGCGCTCGGCGGGCTGGTGGTGGCCGACGAAGTACAAGCCGGTCACGGCCGGTCCGGGACGCACCTGTGGAGCTTCCAGGCCTCAGGAATCGAGCCCGACATGGTGGTGATGGGCAAGCCGATGGGCAATGGCTTCCCGGTCGCCGCGCTCGTCGTGCGGTCCGGCCTGCTCGAGGCCGTGCCGGGGGAAGTCGAGCTGTTCAGCACCTTCGGCGGGAACCCGGTCGCCTGTGCGGCCGCGCTCGCGGTGCTGGCCGTCATCGAGGACGAGGGTCTCGTGGCCAACGCCGCGGACGTCGGCGGGTATCTCCGGCAGGGCGTGGCGGCCCTCGCCGGACGCCATCCCCTGATCGGGGACGTCCGGGGGGAGGGGCTCCTGCTCGGCGTCGAACTGACCGACGAGACCGGCAGGCCCGCGGCTGCGCACGCCCAGAGCGTGACCGAGGCCCTGCGCGAGCGGGGCATCCTGCTCAGCGCGACCGGACCGGCCGCAAACGTGCTCAAGATCCGGCCGCCCCTGGTGTTCCAGCGTGAACACGCCGACCTTCTCCTGCAGGCCCTCGACGAGGTTCTCGCGTCTTCTGCTCATTGTGCTTAAGCCTGCTCATCGTGCTTAAGCCGGCGGGACCGCGCTGACCAGGGCCCGGATATCCATCACCGCATGAGCATCGGCCAGCGCCAGTGCGGCCAGTTGCTCCAGGGCCGAGACGTCGGCGACGAAGACAGCTGAACCGCCGTCCAAGCCCAGAAAGACAGCGAGGCTCGCCGCAGCCACCACAGCCCCTCCGCCCCCCCGCGTCAGCACCTCACCCAACACCTCTCGGGACCAGGCCCTGCCCCCCACCAAAGGAACCCCTTTGTTGCCGTCCTCCCCAAGGACCTCCCCCCCCCCGCCCGAATCCCCCGAGCCGCGGACGCCCGGTCCAGGGTCGGCCCGCTGTAGTACATGGTGGGCGCCATTGTCCTGTTCCAGCCTTAGCCCGATTGGGCCGGTGCGCCCCGTGAGCCGGGGTTCGCGGCCAGCTGGCGAACAGCAGGCTGACCGCGAGCGCTGCCGCGAGGATAGCGGCACGGTCCGCCCCCGTCGTGCGTCGCTTCCCCGGCCAGCGCGGTGAGCCGCACGAGGCGGCTCGCCAGACCCCGGATGTCTCAGCCGCGGGAGGTGATCCGGCCCGCGATGATCCTCACTAACTTGGACGTCCTCAGTGCATCGGCCGGGAGCGAGCATGACGAACATGGGCTACGGGGCTCTGCCGCCGGTGAAGCGAACGCGACCAATGTTCTGGGCGGTGCTGGGATTTATCATTACCCCGAGCCAGCCCGTCCGGGCCTTGAGAAGCGAGGCGGCCCAGGGCATGTCCGTGCCGGATCGAGCAGGCCGCGTGGGCCCTTCGTGACCTACATAGAGCGGGTCCGCCCGGACGGCGCCGTCGCCCGATGGGATTCCCAGGGCACCGCAAGCACCCGGAAGGTGCCGCGGCTGGCGGGTCAACCTGGTGGGCGCCCCCGGGACCGGGGCTTGTGGATCGCCGTCCTGTTCGCTATCGGATCACTGCTGTTCACCCTGGGCGCGGTTCCCGGGTACGCCAGTGCGGTCGGCGCCCAGTGGGACGCCGTGACCTTCTTCATCGGTTCCCTGTTCTTCACCGCGGCCGGGTTCCTGACCTACCGGGAAGCCGTGGATGCTCGGCCGCACGCGCGAAACCCCGCGCACCGGCGGTTCTTCGTCTTCCAGCCGGCGCGGATCGACTGGTGGGCCACAGCCGTGCAATTCGCCGGGACCCTGTTCTTCAATGTCGGCACCGGAAACGCGGTGCGGTCCGACCTGTCTGCTCAGGCCGCGCACCAGCGCGTGTGGCGGCCCGATGCCGCAGGCTCCGTCTGCTTTCTGGTGGCCAGCGCGCTGGCCTGGTTCGAGGCCTGCCACGGCTGGGCCGCCTGGCGTCCCCGGTCCTGGTCATCGTGGATCACCTGGCCAACCTCCTCGGGTCTGTCGCCTTCGGCGTATCCGCCGTGGCAGGCTACATCAACCCCGATACCGGTCAGCTTCTCAACGCCCAGCGGTCCAACCTCGGCACGTTCATCGGTGCCGTGTGCTTCTTCGCCGGTTCGCTGCTGCTCCTGCCCGAACGCACCGAGGACAGCAGCCCGGCGGTAACGGCACCTGCCGCCAGCGCCACCGGTAACTTCCCTGGGCGGTGAACCCATAACAGCCCAGGCGCAGCCAGCAGGGGCCGCCTGGCAGAGATGAGGAGCGGGACGATGGACGGTGACGCCCGGGCCCGGGCCCGGATCATGGAGCACTGGCGGGCCTCCGAGCAGGGAGACAGCTCCGCCGAGCACGCCATCTACGCCACAGACGCGATCCTGGACTACCCCCAGTCAGGGGAACGGTTTCGCGACCGCGCGACCATCGCCGCCCAACGCGGCGGTCATCCCGCGGAGCGGCACTTCACCGTCCTGCGGATCACCGGCACCGGCGACCTGTGGGTCAGCGAGTGCATCATTACCTACGACGGCGCCCCCACGCACTCGGTGAGCATCATGGAGTTCACCGGCGGCCTCGTCGCCCACGAGACCCAGTACTTCGCCGACCCCTTCCAGGCGCCCCAGTCGCGGGCGGCGCTAGCCGAGCAGATGCCAGACCCTTCCTTAGCTACGGTCGAAGGCGGGGTCAGCCGTTCACCAAGCCGGAGGGTCAGTGACGATGATCACCCATCAGCCAGATGAAGACGCCTTCAGGTCGGTACTGGCGGAGGATATCGGCTGGGAGCCGTTCGCGGCGTTCCCGCCGTCGGCCCGCCTGGCCGTGGTGGTAGGTCATCCGGCAGAGCCCGCCCCGTACGTGGTCCGGGTGAGGCTGCCGTCCGGCGTGAAGCTCATGCCGCACTGGCATCCGGCTAACTCCCAGCCCGGGTCAGCCCGTTTCGCTGGGTGTCGATATGGTGCTTGCGGGTACGACCGAACGTTGTGACGCAGTTGACCGTGGCACCGTGCGAGGTTGGCACTTGAGGCTCTGAGAGGTACTCATCCCATGCGTCCTGACATCAGACCTGGCGGCATCTTCCCTGACTACGCGCTCCCGGACCACACCGGCACGGTGCGTACGCTCAGCGACCTTCAGGGCCGCGATCCGCTGATCCTCACCCTGGCGCGCGGCAACTACTGCCCCAAAGAGCACCAGCAGCACCTCGAACTGGCCGCCAACTACCCGAAGATCGCGGTGGCCTACACCCAGGTCGCCACGATCGCCACCGACGACCATCACACCCTGCAAGAGTTCCGCGCGTCGGTGGGCGCCCAGTCGACCTTCCTGGCCGATCCCGGCCGGACCGTGCAGCAGGACCTGGACATCCAGGAGTACACCGACCCTGAGCACAACCCCATCATCCGCACACGCTCGTACTCAAGCCGGGGCTCGTCGTTCACAGTGTCTATAACGGCTACTGGTTCTGGGGCCGCCCGTCGTTCTATGACCTATGGCGCGACCTGCGTGCCGCCAACGCCGAGATCCGCCCGGACTGGGATCTGGGCACCCCGGGCCTCCGCGAAGCCTGGGACAAGGGTGACTTTTCCAAATTTCACGGCTGGGACCGGCAGCCCCCGAGTGAACGCCGACATCTATACGTGATGAACTTGGCCAGGCCACGGCCAGGTAGCCCAGGCCAGCTCCCGGCGGCCTGCCGGTTTCCCGGAGGAGGCGGACGTAGTGCGCACGCGGGTAGGCGAGATGCTCGGGATCGACCACCGATCGTCCAGGCACCCATGGCGCGATCCCCCAGCTAGCCGCGGCGGTCTCGGATGCCGGTGCGCTCGGCATGGTGACGCTCACGTGGTCCGATGACGCCGGAGCCACCGTCGTGAGACAGGCGCGCTGACGGCGCGGCCGTTCGGGGGCGACCTGGTTCTCGCCGAGGAGCATCATCGTCGCCTTGACCAGGCCTTGAGCCGGCTTGCGAATCGTCTCCTTCATGTGGGGATATCCCAGCGGGTACATCGACCCTGTGCACGCCGCCGGGGGAGTCGTCGTGCACACGGTCGGGAATGCCGAGGAGGCACGCGGACGGTCGCGTCCGGCGTGGACGTGGTCGTCGCGAGGGCTGGAGCGGCGGGCACGTGGGGGGACCGTCGGGACACTGCACTGGCGCCGGCCATGGGGACGCGGTGACGCGGTGCGGTGACGCGGCTGGCGGGATCAGTGACGTCGTGGGTCGCCGCGGAGCTCGAACTGGAAAAAAAGGATGACGTCACAGAGGAGGATGTTATTTTTGAGCTGGCTGGTCTCACGTCGATCATCAGGATGACCGGGCGGCGGGCCCAGAGCCGAGGTCGAGACTTATGCACAGCTGGACCTGAACCCGTATGAGGTCGGGGACCGGCCCGACTCCCCTCACCGCGCACTCTGCAATCTGAACTGCCACGCGGGTGGGAGGGCGCGGAGCGCTTTTTACTCGGGGAGTGGTCATGTAGAGGGTGACGTGATTGCGCACTTCGCCTCTGGCTCAGTAATCGTTCGTCTCACCAGCCAGCGCTCCCTATGGCCTAAACGAGGGGTGAGATCGAAGTTCTCTCGATCCACGCCGTCGTCGACGCGTTGCGTTGGCCAAGGCAGACGAGTCGGCGGCGGAGATCGTGACCGAGCTCACCTCCCTCGTGCAACCCCGGCCGACGGTGCCCTCCCCACCACCACTGGGGTTTTGTTTGCGGTCAAGCAACTGGTACGCCCGAGCCCT
>CAVYQF010000025.1:0-106916 GCA_963770545.1 uncultured Actinomycetes bacterium
CAGCTTCAAGATTGTCGGGGCGACCTGGGTCGTCTCCACCGGGTGGCCTGACTGGCCAGGCTGGACGGTGCCCGGCGCATAGACGACGAGCGGAACGTCCCGATCGCCCGGGTTGTCGCCGCCGTGCTCGGCGATCTTCGTGCCGGTCGTGTAGATCGTGCCGACCTGCGCGATCGCGAACACGTCCGGGTGGTGCGGGTCGGAGAACGGTACGCCGAAGAATTTCGCCGACTGGTGGCCGGCGAAGATCTCCCGGAGGCCGGAGTGCTGGACGGTGATCGTCTGGCCGGCGTAGTTGACCGCCGGGGCGGTATGCGCCCACAGGTAGTTCTTGACGAAGTCGGTCGCCGCCTGCGAGCGGTCCGACAGCCACCAGAGCAGCCCGTCGTCGTCGGCCTCCTGGACGACCAGCGTCGGGCTGCTCGGATGCTTTGCGGCCCAGGCGGCGTTGACGCCGGCAATGATCGGGCCGTCGTCGATCCGCTGCAGCTGGTTGTCATCCACCGGCGACTGGCCGTGCTTGGCCGTCAGTATGATCGCCGTCGAGTGGGCCTCACCGTCGGCCTGGATCGTGTCGGCCACCCGCTGCAGGGCGTCATTGACGTAGTTGAGCGCGCTGCGGAGCAGCGGGCCCGGCACCTGCTGGCCGTCCACGGTCACGTACCCGCCGCGCAGCGACGGTCCCTCGGTGTACTTGCCCTGCGCATTCGGGCCGATCAGCACCGCCGGGGAGCTCTTCAGCTTCTCCGCGGTCGAGACGGTCTGGAAGTTCATTCCGTAGATCGCCGGCGTGCCGACCTTCGGCCCCTTGCCGGAGTGCTCGTAGCCGTTAATCCAGTTGATGACCGCCTGGACCTTGTAGGAGTCGTATTGCTTGGTCGCGGCGTTGTCGGCCGTCCACGCGTCGTCCACCGGGTATGGCACGCCGTTCGGCTCGACCGCCTGCGAGTCGATCTCCGGCCCGAAGAAGTCGTCGATGCTCACGCCGTTCGAGCCCGGGCCGTTGAACGACGTGTAGATCGCGTGCTTGTCAGACCAGGCCGTTCGCATGCCGGCGTTGTGGATCACCTGGAAGATCGTGTTGACTCCCACGTAGTCCCACGGCTGAATCGGCTTGCAGGTCTTCGGATTGACCGGGTACGTCGCTGGGTTCAGGCCCGACTGCGGGTGCGCACTCAGGTTCATGATCAAGGCCGGGTTGGGGGATCGTCGATTATTAACGCGCTGGTTTGGTCTTGGGCGTGAGCGTGATGCCCTGGGCTGTTGCGTATGCGGTGAGATCGGCCAGGGTGGTGAGCGGGGTCGTGGCGGGCTCGATGGTGTGGCCAGCCCGTGCCAGCAGCGGCTTGACCTGCCGTTCGGCTGTGCCGATGGTATTGGGCGCGACGCCGAAGAGTTCGGCGAGGACGGCCCGGGGCACTCCCAGGTGCTGCCGCATGATGGTGACCAGGGTTTTCTCCGGGAGGCTCATTGCCTGGGGGTGGCCGCCGGCGCGCCGGCGGGTTGCCGGGCCGCCGCGTGCGACGTGGCGGTCGGCTTCGCGCTGGGCCTGGTAGGGGATGGCCAGCGCGGCGGTGAGCCGGTCCCAGTTGCTGGCCGTCATCCCGGTCAGGGCCGGATGGGCCCAGCCGGGGCGTTCGCCGCGGCCGGGCTGGGGCGCTGACGCTGGCGCCGGGGCGGGCGGCGCGGGATAAAGGGTGTAGTTCCAGTCGCCGTGCCAGTCGTGGCGGTGGAGGGGTAGCGCTGCCATCTGCTCGCTGCTGATCTTTGCCCCGGGCGGGTAGGTCGCGGTGTCCAGTTCAGCGTGGACGCGTAACCCGGCGCGGGTGGTGGTCGCAGCGATGGCCTGGATGATGATCTCGTGGCTGGTCAGGGGCCTGCCCCGCCAGTTCATGGTGATGTGGGAAAAGAGCCGGTGCTCGATCTGGGGTGAAATACGGCTGGATCGTGGGCAGGCGTCAGCTGGCCAGGTCGGGGCACTGGCCGATGGGGCTGCGGCCTATGGGTTAGGCGGCAGCGTTGAGCTGGATGGTGTAGCCGAGTTTCTCCAGCTGGCTGATCAGGCGGCGGGCCTGGTGCTCGGCGTCCTGACGGGAAGTGAAGTAGTCCGCGCCGAGGTCGGTGAAGACCTCCCCGGTGGTGAGCAGGTGCCAGATCACATCGAGGAGGCTGTGGGCGACCGCGACGGCGGCCTTGTTCGGGCCCCTGCGACGGGCTATCTGCCGGTACTGGGCGCCGAAGTAGCTGTTCTTGGTCCGCGCTGCAGCCCGGGCCGACTCGATCAAGGTGCGCCGCAGCCACGGGTTGCCTGGCGTTGTAGCCACGCGGCGGCGCTTGCCGGCCGACTCGTGGTTGCCCGGGCAGAGCCCCGCCCACGAGGCCAGGTGCGCCTGACTGGGGAAGCAGCTCATGTCCGCGCCGGTCTCGGCGATGATGACCTCCACGCTCCTGCGGTCTAGCCCGGGAACCTCAGCCAGCAGCCTGGCCGCTGACGGGTAACGCTCGGCAACCCGCGCGGCGATCTGGTGGTCAAGCGCCTCGATCGTCGCATCAAGGAAGTCGAGATGGGCCAGGATACGAGCCGCGACAATGGCGTGATGCCCGCCGAAGTGGCCGTCCAATGCGGCGGTCAGCTGCGGGATCTTCGGCCGCAACTTGCCCTTGGCCAGATCGGCCAGCGCCGCCGGGTCGCGCTGTCCGGCGATCAGCGCCTCGACCATCGCCCGCCCGGACTGGGTCAGCACTTTCGAGGCGACGGAGGTGAGCTTGATCCCGGCGTCCTGAAGCACCTTCTCCAGCCTGGCAATCTCGGCGGCCCGGACGTCAACCTGCTTCTTGCGGTAGCGCGTCAGCTCCCGCAGCTCCCGGATCGGCGGCGGCGGCACGAAGCTGGGCCGCACCATCCCGTGCGCGGCCACGTCAGCCAGCCACTCAGCGTCGGACATATCGGTCTTGCGGCCCGGGACGTTCTTGACGTGATAGGCGTTGCACAACCACACCAGGAACCGGTCTTCCAGCGCGTAATAGACAGGCTTCCAGTACACGCCGGTCGCCTCCATCGCGGCCAGCGTGACCTCCCGCCCGGCCAGCCACCCGGCCAGGGCAGCCAGCCCGCCGGTGGTCGTGTCAAACCGGGCCTTCTCCGTCCGCACGCCGCCGCGCGGCCCCGGCGTCCGCACGCTCACCGTCACCTGGTCGCGGTGCACATCCAGGCCGGCCACCCGGTCGTGGATCTGCTCCATGGCTTCCTCCTCGCTCGAGTCGATGGACAACCCGCCGGGGAGGACCTGGCAGTTAACCGAATCTGGGGTTCGTGCTCGCAGCGACAATCCCAGGCCCCGCGGGTCCTGCGCCACACTTGTTACGGACTCTCAGCGCTCCACTATCGAGACAGCGACCGCGCCCGGCAGGCATCGTGAGCATTTCATCGCTCCGGGGCGGCCACCAGGCCATACCCGCTTGTTCCACTTGGACGTGCCGGGCGGGAAATGGCACGCGGTGATCTCCAGTCCGGTTTCCAGGGCGAGCGCGGCCAGTTCGGTCTTCCAGGCCCGGGTCCGGGTGCTGTTCGAGCCGCCTGAGTCGGCGGTGATCAGCAGCCGCCGCGCACGGGGATAAGCGGCCTGGCCCGCGTGGTTCCACCAGCGGCGGATCGACTCGGCAGCGAACTGCGCGGTGTCGTGGTCCGTGCCGACGTTCACCCAGCCGGTGTCCGCGGCCAGGTCGTAGATGCCGTATGGGATGGCCTTGCCCAGCTCCAGGTCGGGGAAGTCGTGGTCATTGACCCGGACGGGGTCGCCCGCTGGCCGCCACTCACGGCCGCCATTGTGATAATTGCCGACCAGCTCTTTCTTCTTGGTGTCCACGCTGACGACTGGTTCCCCGGCGTCCCGGTGGTCCCTGACCTGCTCATTGAGGTAACGGAACTGCGCATCCCGGTCAGGGCTCTGCTTCCCCTCCAGGGCCTTAGCGTTGCCCTGCAGGCTGAAACCCTCCTCGTGCAGCAGGTCCGCCACCGTGTCCGCGCCCGCGCGGTGGCCCTGCCGGGTGAGCTCGGCGGACAGTGCGCGCAGCGATTTCGTCGTCCACCGCAGCGGCGACATCGGGTCCCCGCGCTCATCGGGCTCCACCAGCGCCAGGAGCGCCGGACGCAGCCCCGGGTCCAGGTCAGCCAGCCGCTTGCGGCCCCCGCCGGGTTTGCGGGCCCGGCCCAGCGGGGGGGTGCCGGCGTCCAGTTCACTGACGCCCAGCGACACGGTGGCCTCGCGGACCCCGGCGGCGAGTGCCACCACGCGGATTCCCCCATGACCCAGGGCCCGGGCTTCGGCCCCCATCAGCAGCCGTCGCTGCCGCTCATCCAGGTGCGGGAAGATCGCCCCGAACTTCGCCGCCAGCGTCTCCCTGGTTCCCTCTGCCACGCTCATAGCACATCATGAACCAGAATCCCCAGAAACTACGGGTTAATCGGAGACAAGCCCTTGGTGTCAACGCCGCCCGGGTAGATCGAGCCGCCCTCATCGAACGAGGGGAAGGTGTTGCCGCTCCCGTTATGCAGTAGGTCCGGCACGGCCGGAAGCTTGTCGTCCGGCGAGTCGTAGATCACGTCGCCGCCCGGGACCGGCCCGGAGCAGTTCGTCGTCCCCGGCGGGAAGACACCGTGGCTGTACTCGTCGTCGTAGTAGATGCCGGTGAGCTTCGGGTCGGCGCCGGTCATCAGCGCCGTGCCGCCCGGATCGGAGTCCGACGGGTCGGCGGTCTGCGCGTCGGTGTATTCAGCGCCGCCGGTGGCCAGCCGCGCGAGCTCCGAGTTGGGATGGTGGGCGACGTACCAGTCCAGGTCGGACTGGTGCATGCCGTTAACCGATATCAGCAGCACGTGCTTGATCTGAGCGTGGCCAGCAGCGAAGGCGCTGGAGGAAGACAGCGCTAGTGGGGCCGCCGCGATCGCCAACGCAGCGACTCCTGGCCGTCGCGACTTTCGTTCGCGAGTTCAAATGTTCGCTCCCTTCGCCAGAATCGATCCCTGGATCGTATGGGCCGTGTTCAAACGCTTCCTTACCAAGCGATGACGCGCATGTGTCGGGCAGATCACGCAGCGAGTCGATCTTGCTAACTCTCGTGCGGTGCAGCCTGCCGCGAGTCTGGACCTGGCGGCCTGCGGCCGAGGGTGGGCGTCTACGGGAGATGGAGAGGAGCAGGGCACGGAAGCGGTCCATACCGCCTGGGTCCGCCCCGGGCAGTCGTAACCGCTGCGCTTCCCAAGCTGATAGTGCGAGTTCGATTCCCGTCACCCGCTCTTACCGTGAAGGCCCAGGCCAGGGGCCGCAATGCCGAGCCCGTGGCTTGGCATCCTCACCTGCTGTCGGTGCGCGCGTCCATTTTGGCCTTGCTGATCATCCGGCGTGTGTCGCGTTGGGCCGCCTCGCGCCAGGGATTGGTTGACTGTCCCGGAGCATGACGCGGCACTTCTAGGCGGAGATGCGCAGACGCATGACCCAGCGCCACTTGGCGATGCGACGGTCGCGGACGAATCCGAACTCTTCGAACAGGCTCTCTGGCCCGGTATGCAGATAGGCACCACGTTGCGGGTCACGTCCAGCCACCTGCTCGGGGTAGGCCTCGACCACGCCTCCGCCAGCATGCGCTATCACGGCCAGCACCGCGGCAACTCCGGCCCGCGCCACGCCTTCGCGGCGGGACCCGGAGCCGGTGAACAAGCAGCCGATACGCCAGTCAGGCAACTCGGCTAGGCCCTTCTCATAGGCCTTGGGGTTCTTGATGGTAGCCACCTCGGCCGGCGGCCCGTACTGACACCACCCCACGCAGCGACCCTCGTGATAGACGAGCATCTGGTGGATAGTGCCGTTGTTCACATGAGCGAGTTTGGCCTCGCGGTTTCCCGCCGCGGTGCTGTCCTTGCTGATGCCCCCGGGATGAAAGCCCATGCACCAGCAGCCACCCCAGACACCGTTGTTCGCCTCAACGAGTGCGGCGAAGTCATCCCAGGTACCGGGCGTGAGCAGACGCGTCGTGTACTGGGTCACAGCCGATGTCACCGTCCTGCTCTCCTCCAGCTCCCGCCCTGGCGGCCCCGGACCAGAAACAGACGGCCCGAAATCACGACCATGCTGGGGTCGTTCATATGGGGCGCGCGCGGCCACGTCAAGCTTGCGCCGACCGCGTGCGCCGGTGGCGGTGGCGCCGCGGCGCGAGTCTTGATACCAGGAGGACGACGTTAATCAGCTCACCATGGTCGCCGCCGTTACAGTGTGCCCATGTCCATGTCCGATACGGGTCATCGCGGACGTTGGCTAGCCAGCATCAGGGACGCCACCACTGTCGCGGAGTGGGCCTCAAGCCGGCATCTGCCGCCTCCGGACCATGAGCCAGGCCCGGGCTGCCCTCGTGATCAATTAGCAGCGATTAGCCACGGTCAAAGGTGGTCTATCGCGAGCCGAAGATGCACGATCGCACAAGCGTACTATTGACAACACGCAGCATCGAGCCAGGTGCAGGAGGTTACGATGAGACGACGAGTGCATCGGCGGAACCTGGCGGTATGGGATTCCTCTGGCCGGGCTGGGAGCTCTTGGCTCACGCGTCCCCCCCGGAACAGGCCGGTCCGCAGGTTTATCCGGACCAGCGCGCTGCTGGCCGTCCTCGGTTTGGTGCGGTTCGCGGGCGGCGCATGGCCGCGCGGGCGGCTCGTTCTGGCCGGGGCGGTCCTCACGGCGGCCGGCATCATGCTGCGCAGCCAGCCAGCGGGCGTGGTTCTCCTCCCCGGACTCCTGCTTATCTTCTCCGCCCCGCTGATGCCTGCCCTCCCTAAGGCGGACCGCAAGCGGAACTCCGAGCTGGCGCGAGAGCTGGCCGCATACTCAACCCCCGCCCAGCGGTGCGATCTTGAAGCGACTCTCGACCAGTACCCGGCCGAAAACACCTCCGAACTGCGTGCCATCCTCGCGGATCAAGCTCGGGCTGGCGTTTCCCAGAGGATGGCTGGCGCGGGACGCTACTGAGCCAGCGTCCCAAAGGCGGCATGCCCACGACGAGGGCAGGGCGCATCGACCCCTTCCCGCCCCCGGCGCCTTGGTCCAGCAGCACTGAGGTGATCTCAGCGATTTTCATTTGATGTAGCCGTGTTCGAAATGGGTCAAGACGAGCGCTGCACGGGCGATGCCGCCGATCTTGCCTGGGCTGGCGGTGATGTGCTGGAGGGTACGCCAGCGGCCGGTGAGCAGGGCGAACCCGCGCTCGCCCAGGCAGCGCAACGAACGCTGGATAGCGTTGCGGGTGCGGGTGTCAATATCGAGTTCCTGCCCGTCTGCGGGCTGTTTGACCGGGATGTGAACTCCGATGCCCGCGCCGTCGTAGCCCGGGTCGGCGAGAGCGGGCAGGCCAGCCGCGGCGCCCTGGTATAGCGCGGGGAGGGCATGGAGGCGGGCGGCGGTAATGTCGTGCACCGAGCCCGGCTCCGCGTCGGAGAGCCATAGCGGGAACCCACAGGGGTGAACACCGCTTGGACGTTACCGCCATGAGCGTGTGCCTTGCCGGAATACCACAGGTCGATGACCTCGCCTTTCACGCTGATGGTCTTCTCCCGGCACCGGTCCGCGGGGATGATCTTGCCGTCCAGGATCACGTGCGGGAGACCTTCGTCCTGAGCCCGTTCCAGCGCCTTGCGCAGATCCGGGGCCTGGGCGGCGAGCACGGCGATTACCTCGTCCAGATAACGGCAGGCGGTGGCCCGCGAGATGCCGTGATCGCGGGCCAGTGCGTCGGGGGTGGTGCGGTCGCGGAACCAGCGCAGCCCCAGCACGGCCTGCCAGAAGCAGGTCAGCGCCCGGCTGCCCCGCGGGGTGCCGCGGCGGCGCTCGGCCAGAAGCAGCTTTGCGGTGAACTGCGCCAGTTCCCTGGGGACGTCGAGCGTGGCACGATAGGCGATCACGTGGAGCCTTTCAGCGGAAGACGATCTTGTGGTGAGACCTCTTCTACTGGGGCTCCACGCCCATGTCCGGGCAGTCCGGTTCGTCCGCGTGTCTGCCCGGGTGCACTCCCCTGGGTGGGATAAAGCCCGCCTGTCCGAACTATTTGACTGAGATCACACTGTGCCTGCGCTCCGGATCCGCAGCCGGCCTCCAGCACCACGGCACCGTTCAGGTTGCCGGGGACCAGTGCCCTGAGCGCAGGCCGTTCCAGGAGCCCGTTGAAGGGCCCATCGTCGGTAGTGGATGACCAGACTTACGCCAGCTGGTCGTAGGCCTCGCGCGTTCTCTTCGTATGTTCAGCCTGGCTGGCTGGCCTTTTTCTGGTCATCCGCAGATTTTAGCGAGGGCCGGCCGGATGGGTCAGTATCGCCCGATACGGCGCGGTGGCTGTCTTATGCGGCGGGCACAACCGCATCCAGGTGAACGGTCGGAGGGGCTTCAGCAATGATCGGAGACGGCCTGAATCCCTTGACCATGAGATAGATGCCAAGCGACAATTCCCACACGAATTCCGGGATGGTCGCGATGAACTGCGCTGCGGAGCCTGGCTCGATGACGTTGAACAGCACGGCGGTCCCCGAGACGATGATCAGCGGACCTCCGATCAGCCCCAGTATCGCCAGGCGCCGAGGCACGAGGCCGGATCGGTACATCAGGTAGCCCAGAATCAGCCCGTTCCCGACCCCGACGATCCAGCCCGGCCCGATCAGGAAGGTCCAGTCGTGGATCGCGACGAGCGACCTGCCGACCGGGACGAGTGAGCCTGCGCCGCCTGCGCCTCCGACGTCCCGCCGCAATGTCACGATCGCCAGGAGGCTGACGATGCCAATGGCGATGAAGGTGCTCTCGATGATACGGGCGGTGACGTAGCCGAGGGCGAGGCCCTCGTTCTGCCGTTTGAGGACGGGGAACAGCACGACGGCGCTGCCCACGTTGGCGATGATGAGGATGATCTCGAGCAACGCGCCCAGGGCCACACGCGTGTCGGCGCCGGCGCCGACGATGTAGCCGGTATGGTCCAGCACCGGGCGGTACAGCAAGAGTGCGGCTGGAATCGACGTGAGAAATGTGATCAAGAAGAGCGCGCCCGCAATTAGCGCGGTCTTTCTGGTTGAGTTCATCCGGGCTCTTTTCGCTGGTGGATCGACGAGGGACGGCTAAATGCTTGCCCCGTGGGTTAGGCCGCGCTGGTGTCATTTGACGTTGCGGCCGCCAGCCCCTGTTACTGCCGAATCCACCTCCGAACACACGGCCCGTGGGTGATATTGCTGACCGAGCGGCTATTACCACGACCATGGTCAGGTCCGTATGCAGGCTGGCTGCAGATGATGCGTGGATCATGTGGAGATCGTGATCAGCGACAGCTGATGTTGAGTGTGTGCTTGATGTAGACTCAAAGAGACCCCACTCCGAGTCAGCGCAGGCCCGCCCGGAGGTACGCACCAGGATCAGGGCCATGACTCGCAGGGATTCGCGTGATAGTGCTCAGTCATGCGGTCAGCGGCGGGCAGTACCGCAGGGAAGAGAAAACATCATGACCGCGATCAAGGCCACCCGCCCCACGGCCCGCCAGCGCTCCTCATCCCAGAATGGGCTGCCTCCGCGGGTGCCTTATGTATACGGCCAGCAGACGCGCCGTAATACCTACGCTGCACGTATAGCCCGGCGAAACACTGAAGGATGGTGGCAGCCGCCTGCCAATTTGCCTGGGCAGAAACTCCCCCCGCCTGGCGTGTGAAGAAACTCTCCCCGCCCGGCGCGTGAAGAAACTCTCCCGCCCGGCGCGTGAAGAAACTCTCCCGACCGGCGCGTGATAGGTCCGCTTGGGCTTGGTTTACGCTGAGGCGTCATGGAAGAGCGTTCGCACCCAGGTCAGACCTCGCGGGCCGGTACCACGCACGCGGCGGCCTCGACGTTCGCGTCGGCCTGGAGGCGGGCCCACCTGACCGTGGATGAGCGGGTGGCCAGGGGCCGGGCCGCCCGCAAGCAGGCCCCGCGGTCGAGCCACGGGCGATGGACGCCCGAACCGGACCGCCCGGATCCGATCGCATTGCTTGAGGAGCAGGCGGAGAGCCGGGTCGCCAGCCTGGTACCCATCCGGTACGGGCGGATGCTGGTCTCCCCTTTCACCTTCTACCGGGGCGCGGCGCTGATCATGGCGGCCGATCTGGCGGCGACCCCTCAGTCCGGGGTCACCGTGCAATTGTGCGGCGACGCGCACCTGTCAAATTTCGGCCTGTTCGGCAGCCCCGAGCGGCGGATGCTGTTCGATATCAACGATTTCGATGAGACCCTTCCCGGCCCGTGGGAGTGGGACGTCAAGCGCCTGGCCGCCAGCTTCGAGGTGATGGGGCGCGACCGCGGCTTCAGCCCGGCCGACCGCCGGGACGTCGTCATGGCCGCTGTCAAGGAGTACCGGGTCCGCATGCAGGAAGCGGCGGGGATGCGCTCCCTGGAGGCCTGGTACGAGCACCTCGAGGCCGGGATGCTGCTCAAGCTGGTTCGCAAAGAGGTGCGCGTCAAGCGGGTCAGCAAGAAAGAGGCGCGGGCGACCGAGGAGATGGTGGCCAAGGCGCGTACCCGCGACAGCACGCGGGTGTTCGCCAAGCGGGCGGACGAGGTCGGCGGTGAACTGCGGATCGTCGCCGATCCCCCGCTGATCATCCCGATCGAGGACCTGATCCAGCCGGGGTCGGAATGGGAAGACTCCGTTCCGATGATCAAGAAACTGCTCAGCACGTACCGGCACACGCTCGGGCGCCAGCACCACCCGGTCGAGGAGTACCGCTACGCCCACGCGGCCCACAAGGTCGTGGGCGTGGGCAGCGTCGGCACCCGCTGCTACATCATGCTGATGCTGGGCCGAGACGACAATGATCCCTTGTTCCTGCAGGTCAAGGAGGCGCAAGCGTCCGTCCTCGAACGCTTCCTGGGCGCGAGCGCATACTCACACCACGGCGAGCGGGTGGTGGCCGGGCAGCGTCTGATGCAAGCCGCGACCGACATCTTCCTGGGCTGGCAGCGCATCAAGGGGATGGACGGGGTCACCCGCGACTACTACGTGCGCCAGTTCCAGGACTGGAAGGGCAGCGCGGACGTGGACACCATGCTCCCCCCAGGAGCCACCCTGTACGCGCGGATCTGCGGAGCGACTCTGGCCCGGGCCCACGCCCGCTGGGGCGACCGGATCGCTATCGCCTCCTACCTCGGTAACGGGGACGCTTTCGACCGGGCGATCGCAGACTTCTCCGCCGCGTACGCCGACCAGAACGAGCGGGACTATGCCGCGTTCCGGGCGGCCGTTGACTCAGGCCGGCTGACCGCCCAAACCGGGCTGTAGCCGGGCCGGGAGCTTGTGCGGGTTGTTTGTGGCCGTCCCCGCGGGGTAGTCCGCATGCCTTGTACCTCGTCGCGCAGCCCAGGACACCGGCCTGCGTGCAGGCGGCAAAGGGAGACAGTCATGACCAACTCGCAGGATGCCCAGCAGTACGTCCACCGCGCCGCGGTCAACGCCGAGGACAACAGGATCGGCAAGGTCAGCCGGGTGTTCAACGACGACCAGACTGGCCAGCCGATGTGGCTCCTCGTGGAGACCGGCCTGTTCGGCACCCGGCAGAGCTTCGCGCCGATCCACGGAGCCCGGCTGGATGGCGAGCGGGTCGTGCTGGCCGTGTCCAAGGACCAGATCAAGGGCGCCCCCAACGTCGACGAGGACGGTCACATCAGCGAGAGCGAGGAGGACGCGCTCCGCCAGTACTACAGCGGCCACGTCGGCAACGCCGGGGAGACCAGCGGTAACGGGGACAGCGGGCCGTCCGGGCGCTAGCCAGGGTCAGGTAGCCGATGGCCTGCCCATGGCATCGGCCGGTAAAGCCCGCCCTCTCCAGGGCCCGCCGCTCGCCGACGTTGGTGATCTCGGTTCCGTTCCTGGGCATCAGCGTGCCGCGGTCCTCACCGAGCAGGCCATTCTCCTCCCCCTCCCGCCGGCTCGTCGGTGCCCCGGATGCCGTCCCGAGTGAAGACCGGGCTTCCGGGTAGCAGGGCGCCATGCTGTGGGCTTTGGGCGCTCTCGTGGTCATCGGCGCAGGACTGCCGCTGACCGCGTGGCTGGCCACTCGCGGCCTGGCCCGCCGGCCCTCGGCTCCGCTCCAGCCATATCACGGACGTGCCGAAACGTGGATTCACCGCGAGTACCAGTTGGGCTGGCCCGAGTGCTCCCTGATCCATGACGCGGTCGCCCGGGGCCGCCGGGTCGGTGATCCGGGACTGGAGGACGCCGCGCACCGGCTGGCCGACGCGACCCTCCGCAGAAAGGTTCCCGGAACCCGGGTCCTGTATCTAGCCGCCGGGGCGAACCTGGTACTGGGTCCTGCCATGATAGGTCTCGCAATCGCCTCACTCTTTCTGTCTGAGAATAGATTTCTGGCAGTGTATTTTGTTATCGAAGGCGCATTGTTCTCTTCCCTTGGCTGGCACAATTACGTACGTGGGCCGAGAAAACAACGAAACAACGCCGCCCGCGCTCTGGACCTCAACCAGCCCTCCGGAACTTGAGCTGCACCCCTGGTTAACCCGTGCGTGAGGACGGCCGCCGGGGGGTAAGACCGCAGGGTGGCGCCGCCTGATCGTCTATGCCGGGTGGCCGCAACGTGCCCCGTAATCTGTGACTAAATTGGGGTAATAGTGGAAAAGCTCCCGAGCGGATGGAGCCGGCCCATTCAGGTGAGGGCCCCGGCCGTGGCCGCGGCCGCCGTCTCCGCCCTGGCGGTTTCGCTGAGCGCCTGCTCGGCCCCGGCCATCACAGCGAAAACCCTGCAGGTCACGACCATCCCATCGCCGTCGCCGCAAGCGTCGGCGATCGCCGCGATCGTTCGCCAGGCGATGCGGACCTATCATCTGCGGGCGGTCATCGTGAGAGTCACCCAGGGCAGCAAGGTTGTCACGACCCAGGCGTCCGGCCCGTCGATGGCCGGGGTGCCGGCCACCCCGGCCATGCATTTCCGCGACGGCTCCATCGCCTTTGCGTACGTGGCCACGTTGCTCATGGAATACGTGGACGAGCACAGGGTGAGCCTCAACGACCCCCTCAGCCGCTGGGTACCGTCGTTGCCGGAGGCCCGCCAGGTCACGCTGAAGATGCTGGCCAACCAGACGTCCGGGTATCCGGACTTCGAGACCGACCCGGCCTGGACCGCGGCCTTTAACGCCGACCCGTTCCGGATCTTCACCTATCAGGAGCGGCTCGGCTACGCCTTCCGCCGGCCAGTCCTGTTCCCGCCCGGAAAGAACTGGGGCTACTCGGCCACCAACTTCATGATCCTCGGCCACATCCTGTCCATGATCGGGAAGGAGCCACTGGCCACGCTGCTGCGCCGGAGGGTGCTCAAACCCATGGGCCTGACCGGCACCACCAGCTCTGAGACGTCCTCCCTGCCGGGCCCGGTGCTCCACTCGTTCAGCTCCGGGCGGGAAGCGGCCCTCCATATCCCGCCCCGGGCCAGGTTTTATGAAGAGGCGACGTACTGGAACACCGTCTGGGGAACCCCGACCGGGGCGAACGAGACCACCAACGTCTACGACCTGATCAAGACGGCCGTGGCCGTCGGCACCGGCCAGCTCCTGTCGAGGTCGAGCTACCACGCCATGATCGGCTCCCACCTGCTCGGCTTCGGGCACAAACAGCGCGACTGCGCACCCAGCTGCTTCAAGCAGATCCCCGCGTACAACTTCGGGCTGGGCGTGGTGAAGGCGGGATCGTGGATCCTGCAGGACTCGCTGCTGTCCGGCTGGAGCTCCACCGAGGCGTATCTCCCGGCCCGGAAGATCGCGATCGCGGTGGCCGCGACCTTCGACCCGGCCGCGTTCAACTCGGCGGGGGTGGAACCCAACGCCGCCGACCCGATCTTCCGGTCGATCGGCGCCTACCTGGCCCCGGACGACCCGCCGCGCACGAAGAAAGTGACCCGCGACGCCCCGAGGGTGGCCGGGTTAGGCTTTCACTACGTCGTCCTAACGGGGAGGCGCCAGTGACGGCAGGGCCCGGAGACCAGACGCCAGGCGCGGGAGACCGCAGTCGCCTGCGGGCGTCACACGCCGACCGCGAGCAGGTCATTGACGTGGTCAAGGCCGCGTTCGTGCAAGGCCGGCTGGCCAAGGACGAGTTTGACCAGCGCATCGGGCGGGTTTTCGCGTCGCGGACCTACGGGGATCTGGCCGTGGTCACCGCCGACATCCCCGCCAGGCTGATCCAGGCCCAGGCGGCGCAGGAACCGGCTCGCCCGTCCGCGGGGATCTCGATGGACAAGAAGGTGATCAGGTCGTGGGCCAGCGCGACGGTCATGCTGCCGGGCATGGTGGTGGCCGCCTCGGCGATGCAGTCCGGGCAGCCCGCGGTGTTCGGCCTGATCGTCGCGCTGGTGTTCGCCTGCCTGGTGGCCCTGCCGGTCAGCGGGCTGGTGATGTTGCACTCCCGCTGCGAGAAGCACTCCAGCGGTTAACCGGGCCGTGCGGCGCCCCCGGGGGCGGCCCGGGCGACGCGCTCATTGGCCGCCAGCACCTGCGCGGGGTCGATCTCGAAGCCGAGGTACGAGCAGCCGAGCAGGCGGGCGGCCACGCCCGTGGTACCGGACCCGCTGAACGGGTCGAGCACGATGACGTCGTGGCCCAGAGCCCCGTAGGCCTGGATGCACCGGCGCGGGAGTTCCTCCGGGAACCGGGAGAAATGCCTCAGCCCGGTCAGCTTTTCGTTGCTGATTTCCCAGATGGAGCCGACCGGGGGCGCGGTACGAAACGGATGCCGCTCCTCGCGGGCGAACAGGTAGATGGTTTCGTGCTGCCGGTGCGGGCGGCGGCACTTCCCTTCCGGCATCGGATTGCGCTTACGCCAGATCACCTCGCCGCGGAACAGCCAGCCCGCATCGCACATCGCGATGACCAGGCGGTAGGGGAGGGCGAGGAGGTTCCCGTACTGGAGCCACGGCTCATTGGAGTCCAGGAACGCTTTCCGGCGGTGCCGGGGCTTGACGTAGGCGGAGTTGGCGGGGTCGAGGCCGGTCCCGCCGGGTCCGAGGGTGCTGTAGGAGTGGTCCTCGCGGCGCCAGTTCACCGGCGTGTTGTAGGCGTCGCCGACGTTGAGCCACAGCAGGCCATCCGGTTTCAGCTTGGGCAGCAGCGAGCTGAAAAGCGCGGTGAGTTCGGCGATGTAAGCGCGGGGATCGGATTCGACGCCATTGCCCTCGGACATGCGCTGACCCCAGTACGGCGGGCTGGTCACCGTGATGTCGATGCAATTATCTGGCAAATCGAGGATTAGTTTCCGGCAGTCACCCTGCGTGACCTCATTCAATGGGAAAGGTCCCACTGATGAGATCGGCACGCTCACTCCTGCTCATTACCGGATGACAATAGCCCGCATTATATCTAACGCCTGCCGGGTGCCGGGGACACCGTCACGGTCGCCCGGGGCCGGGCGCCGCCGCCGCTTGACAGGCGTCCCTCCCGGGTACACGATCTATTCATGATAGTTTCACCTAATCGCGATAGGAAAGCCGAACGGCGTGAGGCAACCCGCCAGGAGATCCTGTCCGCAGCCTGGGATGCCGCGCACGAGAGCAGCCTGGCCGGGCTGACCCTGCGTGATATCGCCACCCGGGTAGGCATGCAGCAGCCCTCGCTGTACTCGCACTTCGCCTCGAAGAACGCCATCTACGACGGGATGTTCGAGCAGGCCTGGCGGACCTTCTTGGACCACGCCAGGGAGGGACTGGCAGACCTGCCCACCGGACCGCGCGCACGGCTGACCGCCATCGCCGAGCGCTATTTCGATTTCGCCGTCGCCGACCTGGCCCGGCACCAGCTGATGGACGTCAGCGTCGTACCCGGCTTCCATCCCAGCCCCGAGGCCTATGCGCCCGCCCTGGAGGTCTACGGGCTGATGCAGCAGGAGCTGGAAAGCCTGGGGATCACCTCAGATCAGGACGCTGACCTGTTCACCGCGCTCATCGCAGGCTTGATCTCCCAGCAGCTCGCCAACGACCCGGGCGGCCAGCGATGGCGCCGCCTCATCCCGCGGCTGATCTCCATGTTCGCGGACGACCTTGACCTGCCCCGCATCGACCAGACCCGCATCGACCAGACCCGGAAGAAGACATCATGAATCCACGCACACCCGCTCTGCCCCGGCCGCTGACCCTGCGCCTGGCCGCCACCGAGTACGACCGATGCACCGCCGTATTTTCCTCCCTGGAGCCAGAGCACTGGACCACCGCGACGGACTGCCCGGCCTGGGATGTCCGGGAGATGGCCGCGCACATGCTCGGGATGGTCGAGATGGCCGCGTCGATGCGGGAGAACCTCCGCCAGCAGCGCCTGGCCCGCCGCGCCGTGGACCAGGCTGGCGGCCTCTATATCGACGCCCTCACTCAGCTTCAGGTCAACGAGCGCGCAAGCTGGGCCCCCGACCGGATTACCGGGCGCTACCGGGCCCGCACCCCGAAGGCCGTGACCGGGCGGCGCCGCGCGCCGTCATTCATCCGCCATCGCACCATGCCCCAGCTCATGGACGTCAACGGCGCCCAGGAGCCGTGGACTTTCGGCTACCTCATCGACATCATCCTGACCCGTGACCCGTGGATGCACCGCGTCGACATCTCCCAGGCCACCGGGACCCCGCTGCAGCTGACCGCCGATCACGACGGCGTGATCGTGGCCGATATCGTCGCCGAGTGGTCCGACCGCCACGGTAAGGACTTCACGCTGACCCTGACCGGCCCCGCGGGCGGCACCTGGGCGGCCGCAGAGAACGGCCCGGCCATGACCTTGGATGCCATCGACTTCTGCCGCGCGGTGGCCCGGCGTCCGGCCAGCATCACCCTGGGCGAACTGATGAACACCGAGGTCCCGTTCTAAAGCACCGGTCAAACCCGGCGCCAGCGGGCCTCGGCCAGCCCGTAAATACCGAACGCGATCAGGCCGAGCGCCGCGATGATCAGCAGGAACTCACCGAACGGCGCGTTGCGCAGGGTGTGCAGGGACGTGTCCAGGCCACCCGCCTTGGACGGGCTGGCGGTGATGGCCGCGTCGATGACCAGCACCCCGGCCAGTGCGAACACGAGGCCCCGGGCGATGGTCCCGACCGTGCCCAGCCGCTTCACCATCTTCCGGGTCTGCGGGCTCATCTCCCCGGTCCGCAGATGCTTCATGAACTTGTGCCGGGCCCCCTCGACCACCAGCGCCAGGCCGACGATCACGATGATCAGCCCGACAATCCCGACCGCGAAGCGGCCGCCGGTGTGATGCATGACGCTGGCGGTGAAGTCCTTCTGCTGGCCCGCCTGGTTGGAGTGCTTGCCCGTGATGACCTTGAAGGTGAGCACCGCGAAGCTGGCGTAGACCAGCCCCCGTACGAGCGACTTGAGCCGCGGGCCCGCGCCACTGCCTTCGCCGGGGACGCCGAACGCGGCCTCGCTGAAGCGCCACAGGGCGTAGCCGACGAAGCCGATGGCGAGCAGCCACAGCAGGACCAGGCCAAACGGCTGGGCCGCCACGAGCTGCAGGGCGCCCTGCTGGTCAGCCTGGTGGCCGCCCTGGCCGGTCGCGACCAGGAAAGCGACTATGCCGATGAGGATGTAGATAATCCCGCGGGCGGTCAGGCCCGCGCGGGCCAGCAGCTGGGCCGCGCGGCTATCTGAGGCCCGCCGGGCCTTCATGGATACACGAGCCGATGATGACGACATCACTGTCTCCGCTCTCGGAAACCGGAACAACCGGACCTCAAGTGCCCCCCGGCGGACTCTTCATGCGCAGGGCAACAGAATTACGGCCGCGAGAATTACGGCGCGCGCGAGCGCCGCCACGATCGCAGATGCAGGCGCAACCGCTGCTGCTGCCGGAGCAGCAGCCGGATCCGGAGCTCGGCGATCTGATGCGTGTGATAGCTGAGCCACAGGCACAGGGCGGCCAGCGGAAGCTCGACCAGCGCGCACAGTACGAACGATTGCCAGCGCTGGTCCGCCGGGGTCGTCATGCAGTCGAACCACGCGTCCACGACGAGCAGGGTGGCGGTCGCCGCGGCCGCGGTGGACAAGTACCGCGACCGGCGCAGCGCGAAGTAGGCCGTGCTGGCCAGCCCGGCGAGCAGGAAGACGTCGAAGCCGGCCCAGGCGATGTCGTAGTTCGGGGACAGCTGGCGGGATGGCAGCGAGACGGCGATGTACCCGATCCAGGGCAGCAGGATCAGCGAGAAGAGCAGGAATGAGGGACCGGCCCAGCGCACGAGCCGCGCGTCATCGGTCAGGACCGTGTTCTCCGGCTCGGGAGCCGGCTCGACCAGCTGGTCGAGCCGGGCCACCGGGTCCTGGGCATCCGGGGCTGATTTCACCCATCCACCTCTTCCCGCCAGGCACTTCGTCATCCAGGGGCACCAGGGTGAGCTGCCCGCCTGGGAGCACCCGCGGGCATGAGCCGGGCGCCGGTGCTGTTGGTGGAGTTGTATCAGGACCCTCGCACTCCCGGCTACCAGCAAAGGAACCACATCGTGACCCTGCATGACATCCCGCTCGCCACCCTGGCAGGTCAGCCCGCCTCACTCGGTGACCTGTCGGGCCAGACCCTGCTCGTGGTCAACGTCGCGTCCAAGTGCGGTCTCACCCCGCAGTACGAGGGGCTGGAGCGGCTGCACGAGCGGTACGGCGACCGCGGGTTCTCCGTGGTCGGTTTCCCCTGCAACCAGTTCGGCGGCCAGGAGCCCGGAACGGCCGGGGAGATCGCGGAGTTCTGCTCGGCCACGTACGGGGTGAGCTTTCCCCTGCTGCAGAAGATCGAGGTCAACGGGCCGGGGCGGCATCCGGTGTACGAGGAACTCACCGCGGTGCCCGACGCGGACGGAGAAGCGGGCGACGTCCAGTGGAACTTCGAGAAGTTCCTGGTCGGCCCGGACGGGGCGGTCATCGCGCGGTTCCGGCCGGGCACCGACCCCGAAGACCCCGATTTGGTCGCGGCGATCGAGGCGAACCTGCCAGGGTAATGGCGGGAACGGCGCCGGATTCCCCGGGCCGGATATGGCCCAGCGGGGAGCGATGGCGTGTTTCCCGTGGGGCCAGCCAGGAACGCTGAGTGGAGGCCAGCGGTGCTCACTGCGCCCGAAATCGTTGCGTTGATGCGTCAGGCGGTACCGCCGGGAAGGGAGACCCTGGACGAGGCGTCCCTGACCCGGTTGCGGGAGCTGACCCGGGCGCTGCTCGAGGCCAAGCCCGATGCCCAGCAGGAGTACGCCCGGTTCCTGGCCATCAGCGAGCGGGCGCTGCCGCTGCCGGGCGATGAGCTGGACACGTGGCTGCGCGGGAAGACCGTGGTCGTGGTGGGCGGCACCGGCTGCATCGGGTCCAAGCTCATGCAGCAGGTGGAGGTCCGATGTCCGAAGCGGCTGGTGAGCGTGGGCCGGGGCGTCACGGACCGCTACCCGCGGCTGGCGGGCGCGCAATACCTGCAGGCCGACATCCGGGATCGGCGGGGGCTCACCACCGTGCTCGGGCAGCTGCGGCCGGATGTTGTCTTTCACGTCGCCGCCCAGCGCGACCCCGGCCTGGCCGAGCAGGAAGTGCACCGCACGCTGAGCACGAACGTGCTGGGCACCGAGAACGTGATCAAGGTTGCGGATGAGCTGGGCGTCCCGCAGGTCGTCTGCGCCTCCACCGGCAAGGCGCTGCGGCCTTATTCCCCGGACGTGTACACGGCGTCCAAGCGGGTGGCGGAATGGCTGGTCGCGGCGGCCGCGGGGACGAGCAGCACGACCACGTACTCCACGGCGCGCTTTACCCACGTCGTCAACAACTCGATCATTCACGGCCGGCTGGTCGACTGGTGCCGCGGTGGGGTGATCCGACTGCACAGTGCGGACATCGGCTTCTACGGGGAATCAGCGCTCGAATCGGCTCAGCTGCTGCTGGCGGCCGGGTTGGGTGCGCGGCCCGGCGAGTTGCGCGTGCACGCCATCACCGATCTGGGCTGGCCGGTGACCCTGCTCGACGTGACCCTCGGCGTGCTGGCCCGCACCGGGTCCGCCACGCCGATCTACATTAGTGGCTATGACCGCGGCTACGAGCCCATCCCGTTCCCGGGGCTCTACGACCCGCTGTCCGCCGGCGAGGTGAGCCCGCTGCTCAGCGCGTTCGAGGCGGCCACGGCGGAGCCCATGCCGGGCGCGATGGTGGATGCCTTCCCACTGGCCGTGACGCCCGGCCCGGAGCTGGACCGGCGGCTGCAGGAGCTGGACCAGGCCTGCCGCAGCACGGAGGATCCCGCGGTGCTGCGGTCCGCTCTGGACCAGCTGTCCTGGGCCCTGCTCGATGCGACGCTCAGCGCGGTGGACCAGCCGATGCTGGCCCGGGCCGCGCAGCTGACCGTTAAGCACCAGGGCACGCTGATCCCGGAGCACCAGCGGATGCTGGCCGTGATCATGCGCGCGGCCGGGATCGGCGAGTCCGCCCTGGTGTAGCCCGCGGAGGCAGAGTGCGCGGGTGGCTGGCACCGGCGGGGCCGGGTCGGCCTAGCGCCGGACCCAGACGTAGTAGGTGACGGTGTGCCCGTTCGCCGGGATCGCGGCGGCCAGCCGGTAGTCAGGATCGGCCCGCAGGGTGCTGGCCAGGATGTTGTCCAGGGCCGGGGTGACCTGGCCGTCGAAGGCGACCACCTTGAAGTACCCGGCTTTGATCGCGGCGACGAAGCCGGCGTTCCCGGTCAGGTACTGGTGCTGCCGGCCGGTGAATCCGATGAAATAGGTCGAGGTGAACTGATCAGGCTGCGCGTCGGCGTGATGGCGCAAGTAGTAGATCGGTACCTCGTCCACCTCGACCAGGTAGTGCGCTCGGGGCTGGAGGTAGTGGGCCAGCACCGGGACAAAACTGCTGGAATCCGGCCAGCCGTCGAACAGGTCATTGGCCTGGGTCATCCCGATGACCAGCGCGGCTCCCCAGATCGCGATGCCCACCTGGGCGCGGCGGAAATGATCGCCGATAATGCGGGTCAGGCCGATGCCGGCGAAAGGCGCGGCGAAGAAGAGCCCGAAGCCGATGTGCTTCTGCAGTGAGGTCAGGGTGTGGATGTGGATCTGGTCCGCGGGCGCCAGGAGCGCGGTCCCGGTCAGGACGATGCCGAGGGTGACCCGCCAGGCCCGGCCCGCGGCATCCGCGACCACCTCGCCCGGCTCGGTCCGGGCCCGGATCCCGTAAGCCACCGTGCCGATCACGGCCAGCGCGAACGGCAGCCCGCCCCACATCAGGCTGTCCCGGAGCAGGACCGAGGTCGCGGTGGTGCCCTGGAACCGCGCCGTGGTGGTGAATCTGACGCCGGTCTGGTAGGCCGGCCCGCCCAGGTACAGGGCCCCGGCGAGCAGCGCGGCGACCGCCGCGCCCAGGCCCGCTGGCGCTATCAGCGCCTTGCGCCCGCGGGCAGGCCACGCCGCGAGCGCGCTGAGCGCCACGATGGTCGGCACGAACAGGCCGGCCGCGTACTTGGTGGCCACCGCGAGTGCGATCGGCAGGGCGGCCAGCAGGTACCCGGGCCAGCGGAACGACGCGGTCCGGACGACGATCCAGGTCGCCAGCGCGAGCAGGAAGAGCGATGGGGCGTCGTAGGTGGCCAGGTGGCCAAGGAAGAGGGCCGACTCGGTGACCGAGAAGATCACCGCCGCGCAGAGGCCGACCCGCTCGTTGAACAGGCGCCGGGTCAGCGAGTACAGCAGGCCGGTGGTGGCCAGCATCGCGATCAGGCTGACCGTCCGGGCGGCGGCCAGGCCGCCAACGTCATCGGCCAGCGCGCCCAGCACGGGATACAGGACCGGGGCCCCGGAGAAGTACGAGGCGTAGTTGCCCTGCAGCCCCGCGCCGTGCAGCAGATGGGCGATTTCCAGGTGGCCGGTATAGAGGTAGAGGGCCTCGTCCTCGAACGCCGTGTTGCTCATCCGGAGGGTCAGCGCGGCCTGCACGCACATGATGGCGAACAGGACGGCGCGGCTCACCCAGATCCGGCGCCGGCTCGACGTGGCGAACCGCATCGCGCCCGAGCCGTGCTTACCACCCGGCAGCCGGAGCACCCGGGTGCTTTCGCCTGGGTGCTCCGGGGGAGCGGAAGGTTCCGCCTGGTCCGGCCGGTGCGGGTCGGGCCGCCGGGTGAACTTGGCCAGCATCACGGTGTCAACCATGTCCGGCCAGACCGGCGGGCGTTCCTTGGAGCGCTGATCCGGCGCGGGGGGGCGGTCCCGGCGGACCGGGCCGGGACGTCCAGGAGGCGCCGGGTTGTGCGGCCGCCTGCTCATTTCCGCGGATTGACGAGGGTCAGTCCCGCGATGTCACCCGCGACAGCGGCCCGCACGACCGGGCGCGATTCGACTCGCCAGTCGACACCCTGCTTGTTGTAGTCGAACCAGACAAAACCGAGCACGTTCGGATGCTGGGTCACGGTGCCGACCAGCTGCTTCGCGCACCAGGCTGCGGCCGGCCCGGTCTCGATGGCCGTCTCGGCGATAATGAACGGCTTGCCCGTGAAGTGCCTGATCTCGAGCATGGTGGGCTGGTACAGCGTGGCGAAGGTCTGGGCCCCGGTCGTCGCGAAGTACCCGGTCAGCCCCACCCAGTTGACGTAGGCCCGGCCCGGCCAGTACGGCCGGAGCGGGATCTGGGGCACCGGGTTGATGATGTTGGGGTTCCACACCCAGATCACGTTCGTGGCCCCGGCCTGGGCGAACAGGTCATGGATGTGCCGCCACGCCGCCACGAACTGGGCCGCGGTGGTCTGGCTGGTCCCCCAGGGGTACCAGTTGCCGTTCATCTCGTGGCCGAAGCTGATCGCGACGGGAAGGTTCAGCGCGCGGACCGCCCTGGCGAAGCGGGTGAGGTAGCCGTCGCTGTGACCCGCGGCGATGGACTGCACGCTGACCCCGAACGGCTCCCACGCCATGTAGTACAGCGCGCCGTAGGACCAGGCGTTGCTCACGGCCTGGGTGTCGAACGGCTTGCCCCAGGCCACGTACTGGCCGATCAGGTTGGGCTTACGGCCGGTGTTGGCCGCGAAGGCCTGGACCGGGGCCAGGGAGTCGGGCGCGCCGTCGGTCTCGATCCCGAAGTACTTCCCGGTAGCCGGGTGAAGCAGCCCGGAGACGTTGTACGGCTTGGCGACGGCCCGCGCGCTCACCGAGGGACTGGCCGCGGCGTTCTGGCCGCTGGTGGTCGCGGTCGTGGGCGGGCTGAGCAGCCCGCACCCGCTGAGGGCCAGGACGAGCGCGGCCAGGCCGGCCAGGGCGCCCCGGGTGACCCTCACGAGACGTACCCCGCTCTCGGCTGGATGAGGATCCGGCCCACCACGACGAGCTGGAAAACGCCGAGGATGAAGAGGAGGAAGAAGTTGTAAGGATCCATGGTCATCATGCGCCACAGGGCCAGGCCGGCCCACAGCGCCGCGGAGCCGCCGCTCCACAGGACCAGGCCGATCCAGAAGCGCCGCCTGCCGTCCTGCCGGATCCCGCCGGTGCCGGACGGCTGCCAGCCGCGCAGCCGCCCGCGCAGCATGTCCCAGAGCGCGAACACATGAGCCCAGCCCGAGATGACCCGGACCGACCAGGCTTCCAGCCGGTAGGGGGCGCGATGCCACATGGGGTAGATGACCCCGGCGTAGAACAAGACGGGCGCTACGAAGATCAGGTTGCGCAGCAGCAGGCTGCCCGGGACGAACAGCATCATCCCCACGGCCAGGGCCGGGGCCACGAACGTGAACACGGCCGTGTACACGTAACCGATGAAGCCGGTCAGGTAGCACAGCCGGGTGTACAGCGGCAGCTTGGTCTTCCAGAAGATCTGGTCTTTCAGCAGGCTCATGGTGCCCGAGCACCAGCGGTACTGCTGGTTCACGAACGCGAGGATGTTGTCGGGGCAGTTGCCGGTGGACAGCGCGACCGGCAGGTAACGCAGCCGCCAGCCCAGCCGGTGCAGGTCGAAGCCGGTCCACAAGTCCTCGGAGTGCTCCGCGAGGGACATTCCGCCGTTAGGCTCAAGGGCCGCACGCCGGTAGACCGCGCAACTCCCCACGCAGATCGCCCCGCCTTTCTTGGCCCGGGCGGTCTGAATGGACCGGTAAAAAAGCTCCTGAATGGCGCCGGCGCCGCGCTCCACCCAGGTCTGCTGATCCAGGACGTGGAAGAATTGCGGCGTCTGGACGATTCCTACCTCGGGAAAGGCGTCCAGATAGGGCAGGGTTTCATCGAGCACGTCCGGGCGGGCGGCGAAATCCGCGTCGAGCAGCAGGATGTACTCGCCGTCGGAGATCTGGAACCCGAAGCGCAGGTTGCCGGCCTTCTTGAACCAGCCCCGGTCCGGACGGGTCGCGTACGCGAAGCCGAACCGGCGGGCCATGGCCTTCAGCGCTGGGCTGGCCGAGTCGTCGAGCACATAAGGAGTGACCTGGCCTGGGTAGTGATCGCGCATCACGGCCACGTGCGACCAGGCGTTACGGAGGATCTCGATGGGCTCGCCGCAGACCGGCAGGAAAACGTCCACCGACGGGTAGCGCTGCGGCGCCCAGGCGGCCACAATGCGCTTGTGCTCGTCCAGGTCGAAGCTGCGGCTCAGCCCGTCAACGATCAGCGACAGCAGGAAGCAGAGCACCCCGAACACCGCGAACGGCGCGTAGACGATGAACCAGCGAGAGTTCTCGACCATCCTGATCTGGCTGTACACCAGGGGCGGGAAGCTGAGCGCCATGCACAGGGTGAGCACCCAGATATGCCGCCGCACGTAGGAGTACTTCTCGCTGTCCAGCGGGGGAGTCGGGAGAACGGGGGGCACCGAGTCACGGGGCGGCCGGGACAGGAGCGCTCGCCGCTTGCGATGCCGCGGCGCCGCCCTGGTACCCCCCCTGCGTTCGATGACTCCGGCCATCGTTGACCCTTTTCTCCATCCGGAAGCCGTTGACGGGTACCCGGACGTAAGGCGCGAACGAAACGAACCGGGCGGGGCTTCACAGGATTGTAAGGTCGGCCTGTCCGTCGGCGCGGCGAGAACAACCGAATTGGCCTGGTCCCTCCCGACAATTCATGACCGTTCGACTACTCTCCGCAGTAGTAGTTGGAGGTCACGCTTGGTCACCGTCGGAGGTCGGCGGGCGTCGGCATATCCTGCTCGGTGAAGAGCGTCAACCTGCGGGGATTTCGGCGGAGGCGGTCATGGGACTAATGGACAAGGTCAGGGCGCAGAGTACGCAACTCGCCCAGATGGCACAGGAAACCGCGCGCGAGGGCAAGGTCAAGCTGGACCAGGCCCAGGCCAAGCGCCGGGCCGACGCGATGTTCCGGGACCTGGGCGCGACCGTGTACGCCGAGCGCACCGGGCGCGGCACCCCGGACAGCCAGGGCAAGATCGACCGGCTGGTGGATGCGCTGTCCCGGCAGGAGGCGTCCCAGGGGCTCGGTGACCCGGACGGCAGCACGCCTTCGGGGGGCTCGCATCCCGAGGGCAAATCCTCCGGGGCGTCGTCCTCCGGGGCGTCGTCCTCCGAGGGCTCGTCCTCCGAGGGCTCGTCGCCCGGTGGGTCGTCGCCCGGGGACTCGCCCTCCGGGGGCTCATCCCCTGGGGGCACGCCACCCGCTAGTTAGTGGCCCCCCCGGCAGGCGTCCTGGGCCGCGGTGGCGGAGGGGACGCCGGTCGAGGTGGCGGAGGGGCTGGGCGTGGCCGTCCCGGTGGTCACCGAGTAACCGCTCGCGCCCAGCAGGACCCGTACCTTGGCCAGCCCCTTGACCTGCTGCAGTGCGGCACCCGGCATGACCTTCCGGACCAGCCGGGCCCCGGCCACGTCCCCGGGCGGGTACTGGATCACGGTCTGGCTGACGTTGTGGGCCGGCCAGGTCAGACCGGACTTCACCGGGAAGCCCAGCTGGGACAGGTCGGTGCCGGTGCTGGCGGACAGGCCGCCGATCAGCGTTCCGTTCCATACCGCGACGGGCACCTGGCTGCGCCGCAGCTTCGGGCGGGAGGCCCGGCTGTGCCGGGCCGGTGGCTTCGTGGCCGGCTGGTCGTGCTTCAGCTCGTTGAACAGGGCCCGCGACTCCTCGGCGTTCCACAGCACCGCCAGTTCCCCGGTCGGGGTCTGGTAGTTGTAGTTCGACAGCGGCACGGTCATGAACCGGACGTCGCTGGGGGAAACGCCGCGCATCTGGTCGGCGAGCGCGGCCACGTTGAGCCCCTGGTCCACCTTGATCGCGGCCAGGGCCGCATGCAGGAACCGGTCCAGCTTGACCGGGTTGGCCAGCGTCCCGGAGCTGATCGCCTCGGTCAGCATCGAAGACAGCAGGCGTTGCTGGTCCTGGATCCGGGCCAGGTCCGAGGTGGCGAACGAGTGGCGGTCCCGGGCGTACTCCAGCGCGGTGATCCCGCTCACGTGGTGCACCCCCTGCGACAGGTGCAGGCCGCTGTAGGGATCGTCCACCGCGAACGGCAGGCAGATGTTCACGCCGCCCAGGGCGTCGATGACCTTGACGAAGCCGAGGAAGTTGACCTGCACGAAGTCGTTGATGGTCAGCCCGGTGTTCGCCTCCACGGTCTGCACGACCAGCTTCGGGCCGCCCAGTCCGTACGCCGCGTTGACCTTGTTAAAGCCGTGCCCGGGGATGTTCACCCAGGAGTCCCGGGGGATGCTGATCACCGTGACCCGGCTCCGGTCGCCGGACACGTGGATCAGCATCAGCGTGTCCGAGTTGGAGCTGACGTCGTTGCCCACGTGCAGAGCGAGTTCCTGGTGGCGGGTCAGCCCGGAGCGCTGGTCCACCCCGGCCAGCAGCACGTTCAGCGGCCCGCTCGCCGGGGTGCCCGCGGTGCCGGCGTTGACCCGGCCGATGGTGTCGTTGATGTAGCTGGTGAAGCCCCACGCCGTCCCGGCGACGAAGAGCACCACCGCGGACATGGCCGCGCTCACCGTGAGCACCAGGCGGCGTCGCCTGGCTTTCCGGCCCGCCGCGATCCGCATCACCAGGCGCTGCTGCGCGGCCGACGGCCCCGGCCGGCGCCGCCCCGGGCGGACCGGCGGCCCGGGCTGCTCGCCGGGCCCGGTCACCGGATCCGCCGGTGAGGCGGGCGGCCCGCCCGGTCCGCCCGGCGCAGACGGAGAACCGGAACCGGCCATCCAGCCAGGTTCACGGTACCCACCCATCGCGTCGTCGTCGCGGTCGGCCATCGGCCCCCCAGATGCCGGCTCTCAGTAGGCTAGCGCGGCGGACAGGGATTGGCCGGGACCCGGGGCGTGTCCCGTGGATTGCCGGTCATATCGCCTATCTAGCGGGTTATCCGGCCGGTGGGTCCGGGTCGCGGGGCAGGCCGAGCATCCGCTCGCCGATGATGTTCAGCTGGATGTCGGTGGTGCCCCCGCCGATGGTCAGCGCCCTGGTCAGCAGGACCTGCCGGGCCCAATGCGGGCCAGCCGGCTGGGCGCCGGCCCACTGGGATCCGGTCGAGTGCGGGCCGCGCGTACCGCCGGCCGGGAATCCGAGCGCCCCCGCCGGACCCCGCATGGACCAGCACAGCTCCGCGACCTGCTGTGCGTGCCGCATGCCCAGCAGCTTGCGGACGCTTCCGGTCGCTCCCGGCTCGGTTCCGGACAGCTGTTTCAGCGTGACCCGCATGCCGAGGACTTCGAGGGCGTGCCCTTCAGCCACCAGCCGCCCGGCCTGCTCGAGCCAGGCCTGCCCGGCCGGCTCGCCCAGCCCGCGCAGCACGTCCAGCAGTTCCGGGGTACCGCAGCCGAACGTCCAGGTCCGCGACAGCGACACACGCTCGTTGGCCAGCGTGGTCCTGGCCACCCGCCAGCCGTCGCCGACCTCGCCCACCACCAGGTCGTCGGGCACTTCCACACCATCCAGGAAGACCTCATTGAACAGGGCGTCCCCGGTCATCTCGCGCAGAGGTCGCACGCTGACCCCCGGTGATCTCATGTTCACCAGGAAGTAGGTGATGCCCGCATGGCGGCGGGTGGCCGGGTCCGTGCGGGCCACGCAGATGGCCCAGTCCGCCTCCCTGGCCAGTGAGGTCCAGATCTTCTGGCCGCTCAGGCGCCAGCCCCCGGCGGCCTCGCCATCCCCGTTCACCCGCTCTGCCCGGGTGGTCAGGCCGGCCAGGTCCGACCCGGCGCCAGGTTCGCTGAAGAGCTGGCACCAGGTGATCTCGCCGCGCAGCGTGGCGGGCAGGAAACGCTCCTGCTGGGCCGGGGTCCCGTAACCAACCAGGGCCGGTACCACCCAGGCGCCGATCAGCAGCGCCGGGGCACGCAGCCCGGCCTGCTTCATTTCCTCCGCGATGACCAGCTGCTCCAGCGGCCCGGCCGCGCGGCCCCAGGGCGCAGGCAGGTGCGGGACCACCCAGCCGCCGGCCGCCAGCCCGGCCGTGCGCGCCGGAGGCTCCAGCGCCGCGATCGCGGCCAGTTCCGCCCGGATCCCGGTCCGCAGGGGCTCGGCGTCTGCGGGCAGGTCAACCCGGACGGGCCGGCTGACGCCGTCGAGGGCCAGCTCGGCGACCCGGCGGGCCCACTGCCCGGACGGGCCGAGCAGTGCGCGCAGTGACAGGGCGCGCCGGTAGTAGCGGTGCGCCGGGTGTTCCCAGGTGTAGCCGATCCCGCCGAGGACCTGGATGCACTCGTGGGCGCAGCTGACCGCCGCGTCGAGGGCCACGACCGCGGCCACCGCGGCGGCGAATTCAGCGGAAGCCGGCGCCGGTGTCCCGGCGGCGTCCCGGTCATCAGCCCCGGCGTCGTACGCGGCCACCGCGTCCCAGCTGGCCGCGGCCGCCTGCTCGGCCGCGGTGAGCATCCGGGCGCACCGGTGCTTGACCGCCTGGAACTGGCCGATCGGCCGGCCGAACTGGTGCCGGATCCGGGCGTAGTCCGCCGCTGTCTGGACGGCCCAGTCGGCGATACCGCACGCTTCGGCCGCAAACAGCGCGGCGGCCACCGAGCTGACCTGGGTCCGGGTCAGGCCGGGCAGGATCCGCCCGGCGGGCACCCGGACCCGGCGGGCGCGGACCGTGGCCAGCGGGCGGGTCTGATCCAGGCTGTCCAGCCCGGTGATGGTCAGGTCCGCGGCGTCGACCACGGCCCACACCTCGTCCTCCCCGGTCCGCGCGGGCAGGACCAGCAGGTCGGCCAGGCCTGCGCCGAGGACCGGGGCCGACTCGCCGTCGAGGGTCAGCCCGTCGTCGCCGGCCGTGCCGGTCAGCCCGGTGGCCAGCGAGACGGCCCCGGTCCGTGATCCGTCCGCCAGCCCGGCCAGGAGTTTGGCGGTGTCCGTGTTTCCCGTGGGGTTATCCGCCCGGGCCAGCAGGGCGCTGGCCAGCACCGTGGGCAGGAAGCTTCCCGGGACCAGGGCCCGGCCCAGCTCCTCCAGGGCCACCGCCTGCTCGCTGAGGCCGTAGCCCTGGCCGCCGTGCTCCTCCGGCAGGTGCAGGCCGAGCAGGCCCTGTCCGGCCAGGCCGGCCCGCAGCCTCGCGGGATAACTGTCCGCCACCGCGTCGGCGCCGCTCTGCTGGTCAGCCGCGCCGTCATCACCTTCAGCTGCGCCGCCGCCCTGCCGCTCAGCCCAGCCGCGTACCGACGCGGCCAGCTCCAGATGCTCTTCGCTGACCCCGAGCGCCATGTGTCACCTCACTGCAGGAGTGATGCCCGTGCCGCCACCCTAAAAAGCGGAAGACGGTAAAGCGAGATCCGGCCCGCGAGAATCGGGGGGAAGTGCGCCAGAGCATGGCCGGACCAGGTCAACAATGGGTAGATGGAGCCAGAGTCGCCTGCCGGGACCGGAGAGCCGGGCAGGCCGTCCGCGCAGCTGGACCCGGCCAGCCCGGGCGAGCCCGCGCCCGGGCGGCCCGACGGGCCGCCCGGGCCAGCCGGTGCGCCGCCGGGAGTCGCGGCCGGCCCGGCGCAGCGCCCGGTCGGGAGCAACCGCATGCTCCGCCCGCCGCACCCGGGCCGGGTCCGTAACCCGGTCTGGTACGCCTTGGTGACCAGGGCCGAGCGCGCCGAGCACGAGGCCGTGGACGACGTGCAGAAGGCCGTGCCGGCCTGGCGGCGCAGTACCCGGGGTGAACCGCGCTGGCCGGTCACCATCAGCGTTATCGTGGCCATCGTCTTGCAGCGGCTGCTGCCCGACCAGCTGTCCATGCGGCCGCTGCCGCTGTGGCTGCTGCCCATTCTCGAGGGCGGCGTGCTGATCGGCCTGGCCATCGCCAACCCGGTGCGGATCGAGCGCCGGGGCGTGTTCGTGCGCTGGGTCAGCATCGTGCTGATCCTGCTCATCAGCGCGGCCAACGCCGCGTCGGCGGTGCTGCTCATCCGCGAGATCATCAGCGGGAACGCGGGCAGCAAGGCCGGCCCCCTGCTGGCCTCCGGCGCGTCCATCTGGGCCACCAACGTGATCGCGTTCGCCCTCTGGTACTGGGAGTTCGACCGGGGCGGCCCGGTACATCGCGCCCACGGCACGTTCCAGTACCTGGACTTCCTGTTCCCGCAGATGACCGTGGAGGACCTGACGCCGCCGGACTGGGAGCCGCGGTTCGTGGACTACCTCTACCTGTCGTTCACCAACGCGACCGCGTTCAGCCCGACCGACGTGATGCCGCTGGTCCGCTGGGCCAAGCTCACCATGCTGGTCCAGTCGGCGGTATCGCTGTCCCTGGGCGCGCTGGTGATCGCCCGCGCGGTGAACATTCTCTAGCCGATCCGTCCGATCGAGCTGATCCGTCCCGATAGCCATCCTGGTTACTAACGGGTATTATAGGCTTGTTACTCGTCGGTAGCTTTCACATGGGGGCGGCCATGGGCCACTACAAGAGCAACCTGCGCGACCTCGAGTTCAACCTGTTCGAGGTGCTGCGCCGTCAGGACCTGCTGGGCCGGGAGCCCTACCCGGACGTGGACGAGGAGACCGCCCGCGGCATCCTCGACGAGGTGAACCGGCTGGCTGTCGGGCCGATCGCCGAGTCCTTCGCCGACGCGGACCGCCACCCTCCGGTATTCGATCCCGCAACCGCCACGGTAGCGATGCCGGAGGGCTTCAAGAAGTCCTTCGCCGCGTTCATGGATGCCGAGTGGTTCCGCCTCGACCTCCCGGCCGAGCTGGGCGGGATCGCTGCGCCGCGGACCCTGGCCTGGTCGGTGGCCGAGCTCATCCTGGGCGCCAACCCCGCGGTCTGGATGTACTCCGGCGGCCCCAACTTCGCCCAGGTGCTGTGGGCCATCGGCACCCCGGAGCAGCAGGAGTTCGCGAAGCAGGCCATCGATCGCAAGTGGGGCAGCACCATGGTGCTGACCGAGCCGGACGCCGGCTCGGACGTGGGGGCCGGCCGGACCAAGGCCATCGAGCAGACCGACGGCACCTGGCACATCGAGGGCGTCAAGCGGTTCATCACCAGTGCCGAGCACGACATGACCGAGAACATCTTCCACCTGGTGCTGGCCCGCCCCGAGGGCGCCGGGCCGGGCACCAAGGGCCTGTCCATGTTCCTGGTGCCCAAGTACCTCGTCGGCCCGGATGGTGAACTGGGCGAGCGTAACGGCGTCCGGGTCACCGGGGTCGAGCACAAGATGGGCCTGAAGGCCTCCACCACCTGCGAGCTCACCTTCGGCGGCGAGAGCCCGGCGGTCGGCACCCTGGTCGGTGGCGTGCACGACGGCATCCGCCAGATGTTCCTGATCATCGAGCACGCCCGGATGATGGTCGGCACCAAGGCCATCGCCACCCTGTCCACCGGCTACCTGAACGCGCTGGAATACGCCCGGCAGCGGGTCCAGGGGGCGGACATGACCCAGATGACGGACAAGACCGCGCCGCGGGTCACGATCATCCACCACCCTGACGTCCGCCGGATGCTGATGATGCAGAAGGCGTACGCCGAGGGCATGCGGGCCCTGGTGCTCTACACGGCCTCCTGGCAGGACGCGGTGCAGATCGCCAAGGCCGAGGGCCGGACCGAGCCGGGCACCGCCGGGGACCTCGCGGTCCGCGTCAACGACCTGCTGCTGCCCATCGTCAAGGGCGTCGGCTCCGAGCGGGCCTACGAGCTGCTGACGCTGTCCCTGCAGACCTTCGGCGGCTCGGGCTTCATCCAGGACTTCCCGGTCGAGCAGTACATCCGGGACGCCAAGATCGACAGCCTGTACGAGGGCACCACCGCGATCCAGGGCCTGGACCTGTTCTTCCGCAAGACCCTGCGCGACCAGGGCGTCGCGCTGGGCGCCGTGCTCAGCGAGATCAAGGAGTTCGCGGCCGGCGAGGCCGGCAACGGGCGGCTCAAGACCGAGCGCGCCGCGCTGTCCGCGGCGGTCGCCGACGTCGAGGCCATGGTCGCGTCCATGTCCGGGTACGCGCTGGCCTCGCTGGAGCAGCCTGCCGAGGTCTACAAGGCCGGGCTGAACAGCACCCGGCTGCTGATGGCCCTCGGCGACCTGCTCATCGGCTGGCTGCTCGCCCGGCAGGCCGAGGTCGCGCTCCGTGCCCTGGACCAGGGAGCGGGCCGTGACGAGGCCTTCTACCAGGGCAAGGTGGCCACCGCGCGGTTCTTCGCGGAGACCGTGCTGCCCCGGCTGACGGTGGAGCGCCAGATCGCCGAGAGCACCACGCTCGACGTGATGGAGCTCCCGGAAGACGCCTTCTAGATCTCGATCTCGTACTGCACCGCGGCCCGGCTGGCCCGGATGGGCAGGATGTACTTCCCGATGATGTCCTGGTGCGCCGGGTGGTCGCGGTAGACGAGATAGTCCTCCACGTCGTCGAAGTCCGCGACCACCGCGAACTGGAGGTTGCCCGGCTCCAGCCCCGCGTCCAGGCCCACGTGGTAATCCCGGATCTCCCCGATGACCCCGGGCAGCGTGAGCAGCTGGCGGGCAACTTCCTCTTGCTGTTCCACCGTGGTCTCCGGGGTGAACGTGAACAGCACAACGTGCCGGAACATCGAGGTCCTTTCTGGTTGGGCGGGTCAGCCTTCAGTGGTTAACCCCAGGCCAGCATGATGGTCGGGTCGTGCAGCATGGCCCCGATATCGCGGAGTACGGCCGACCCCAGGTCGCCGTCCACGATGCGATGGTCGAACGAGAGCGACAGGGTCGTCACCTTGCGCACCGCCAGGTGGCCGTCCACCACCCACGGCGCATCCCTGATCTGCCCGAAGGCCAGGATGGCCGCTTCCGGCGGGGTGATGATCGGGGTACCCGCGTCCACCCCGAACACCCCGACGTTGGTGATGGTGATCGTCCCGCCGGACAGGTCCGCCGGTGACGCCCGTCCGGCCCGGGCCGTGCCGGCCAGCCCGCCCAGCGCCTGGGCCAGCGCGGGCAGGCTCAGGGTGTCCGCGCCCTTGATGTTCGGCACGATCAGCCCGCGCTCGGTCGCGGCGGCGATGCCCAGGTTCACGTAGTGCTTGACCACGATCTCCTGCGCGTCCTCGTCCCAGGATGAGTTGATCATCGGGTGCCGGGCCACCGCGACCAGCAGCGCCCGGGCCACCAGCAGCAACGGCGACACCCGGACCCCGGTGAACTCCGGCAGCTCCCGCAGCCGGCCTACCGCGTCGACCGTGGCGCCCACGTCAACCTGCAGGAACTCGGTCACGTGCGGGGCCCGCCGCGCGCTCTCGGCCACGGCGGCCGCGGTGTGCTTGCGGACGCCCCGGATCGCGATCCGTTCCTCCCGGGGCGCCGGCGGGCCCGCCTGGATCTGGGGGGCCGCCACCGCGGCGTTGTTCTGCGCGCTGGCCTGCTGCACGTCGTCGCGGCTGATGGACCCGCCCGGCCCGGTGCCGGCCAGCCCGGCCAGGTCCACCCCGAGTTTCCGGGCCAGCTTGCGGACCGGCGGCTTCGCCAGCACGCTCGGGTGGCTGCCCGCCCCACCGTTCGCGCGGGCTGGTGTCACAGTCTCCGCAACGGAACCGCTTCCCGCCGGTGCCTCTCGCCGGTCCGCGGGGGAGGGGGCCGGAGGAGAGGCTCCCTTACGTGGGCGCCGGGTGGTCGCGCCGGCCTTGACGCCGTAGCCGACCAGGACGGCCTGCCGCTCCGCGGGCGGGGGGACCGGCGGCACCAGGTCTTCGGACGAGGGGCGCGGTCCTGCCGCCGCGATCGCGGCCGGATCGACAGCGCCGTCCGGCGGGCCGGTCGCCGGGGTCGTCCCGGTCCCGGCGGGTGCCGCCGGGGGAGCCGTCCCGGGTCCGCGGCCCGCCGCGTCCGGCACGTCCACCGCGATGATGGGCGTGCCCACGTCCACGGTCTCGCCCTCGGACACCAGCAGCGCGGCCACCACACCCGCGTACGGGCTGGGCAGCTCGACGACGGCCTTGGCCGTCTCGATGTCCACGATGATCTGGTTCACGGTCACCGTGTCGCCTGGCTGCACCCGCCAGCTCACGATGTCCGCCTCGGTCAGCCCTTCGCCCACGTCCGGGAGGCGGAACTCACGGCGCTGTGTAGTCGCAGGCCCCGTGGTCACAGACTCGGTCACGCCCAGCCCCTCTCAGACGGCGAAGGTGCGGTCGACGGCGTCCAGCACCCGGTCCAGGTCGGGCAGGTAGTGGTCCTCCAGCCGCGACGGCGGATACGGGGTGGAGAAGCCGCCCACCCGCAGCACCGGCGATTCCAGCTGGTAGAAGCACTCCTGCGTGATCCGGGCCGCGATTTCCGCGCCCAGGCCACCGGTCACGGGCGCCTCGTGGGCCACCACGCACCGGCCGGTACGCCGGACCGAGTTGACGATGGCCTGCAGGTCCAGCGGGGCCAGCGAGCGCAGGTCGATGACCTCCACCGACCGCCCCTCGGCCCGTGCGGCCACGGCCGACTCCACACAGGTCCGGACCATCGGCCCGTAACACAGCAGGGTCACGTCGGTACCGTCCAGCACGATCCGGGCCCGGTCCAGCGCCAGCGCGTCGTCCAGTTCCGCGGCCGGGTCCACCTCGGCCTTGTCCCAGTAGCGGCGCTTCGGCTCGAAGAAGATGACCGGGTCGTCGCAGCGCACCGACTGCTGGATCATCGTGTAGGCGTCGGTGGAATTGGCGCAGGCCACCACGCGCAGGCCCGCGGTGTGCGCGAACAGCGCCTCCGGCGACTCACTGTGGTGCTCGACCGCGCCGATCCCGCCGCCGCACGGGATCCGGATGGTGACCGGCATGGTCACGTGGCCCAGCGAGCGCAGCCGCATCTTGGCCAGCTGGCTGACGATCTGGTCGAAGGCCGGGAACACGAACCCGTCGAACTGGATCTCGCAGACCGGCCGGTAGCCGCGCAGGGCGAGCCCGATCGCGGTGCCGATGATGCCGGACTCGGCCAGCGGGGTGTCAACCACCCGGCTCTCGCCGAAGTCCTTCTGCAGTCCGTCGGTGACCCGGAACACACCGCCCAGCTTGCCTACATCCTCGCCCATGATGAGGACCCGGGGATCGTCCTCGAGCGCCTTGCGCAGGCCCGCGTTGAGCGCCTTGGACAACGTCATGACCGTCATCGGGCCTCCTCCCCGTCGAACGAGTCGAGGTAGGCCGCGTACTGCTCGCGCTCGGCGTCCAGCAGCGGGTTCGGCCCGGCGTAGACGTTCTCGAAGATGGCCAGAGGCTGCGGGTCGGGCATCTCCAGGCAGGCCCGGCGGACCCGGCCGCCCAGCTCGTCGGCCTCGGCGTCCACTGACTCGAAGAACGCGGCGTCCGCCGAGCCGGTGCGCACCAGGTACGCCTTGACCCGCTCGATCGGGTCTTTCAGCTTCCAGGCTTCCAGCTCACTGGCCAGCCGGTAGCGGGTCGGGTCGTCGGTGGTGGTGTGCGCGCCCATCCGGTAGGTGAACGCCTCGATCAGGGTGGGGCCCTGGCCTTCACGGGCGGCCTGCATGGCCTTCCTGGTCACCGCGAGGCAGGCCAGCACGTCGTTGCCGTCCACCCGCAGGCCCGGGAAGCCGAACCCGCTGGCCCGCTGGTAGAGCGGGATGCGGCTCTGGCGCTCCAGCGGCTCGGAGATGGCCCACTGGTTGTTCTGGCAGAAGAACACGACCGGCGCGTTGAACACCGACGCCCAGATGAACGCCTCGTTGACGTCCCCCTGGCTGGTCGCGCCGTCCCCGAAGTAGACGATGACCGCCTCGCCGTCCTCGCCCACCGCGCCGTCCCGCTGGATGCCCATCGCGTAGCCGGTGGCGTGCAGCGTCTGGGCGCCGATCACGATCGTGTACAGATGGAACCGGTGCGCGGCCGGGTCCCAGCCGCCGTTGCTGACCCCGCGGAACAGCTCCAGGAGCCGCGTCGGGTCGAGCCCGCGGCACCAGGCCACGCCGTGCTCCCGGTAGGTGGGGAAGGCCATGTCCCGCGGCCCGAGGGCGCGGCCCGAGCCGACCTGGGCCGCTTCCTGCCCCAGCAGGGAGGCCCAGATCCCGAGTTCACCCTGCCGCTGCAGGGCGATGGCCTCGGTGTCAATCCGGCGGACCAGGACGAGGTCCCGGTAGAGGTCTTTCACCTCGCTGGCGCTCAGGTCCAGCGGGTAGTCCGGATGCTCGGTCCGCTCGCCTTCCGGCGTGAGCAGCTGGACAGTTTCGGTGCGCGGCCCCGGCGGCCGGTCCAGGCCGGCCGGGACTCCCGGTGCGGTGACCGCACCGTCAGCGTCAACGGTCACGTGCACTCCCTCTGGTGGTGGGGTTCACTAGCCCCCATGGTGGTGGGGTTCACTAAGGCCATCGTGGCAGACCGGACTCCGGCCCGGGAAACCCTGGTGTTAGCCAGCGGCCACCCAGCCGCCAAATCAGCCAGCGAAGCGCAGTTCGTGAGAGAGGCGGGAACCAGTGGCCCGAATCGTCGTCGATGTGATGCTCCGCAAGGAGATCCACGACCCGCAGGGGGAGGCGATCACCAGCGCCGCCCACCGGCTCGGCTTCAGCCAGGTGCTCGGGGTCCGGCAGGGCAAGCGGTTCGAGGTGGAACTGAGCGGGCCCATGGACGACGCCACCCTGGCCCGGGTGGCTGAGCTGGCCGGGGAACTGCTGGCCAACCAGGTAATCGAGGAATTCACCCTGCACGAGAGCTGACCTGACCGCTCAGGCAGCTGACCGGACCCTCGAGCACAACTACATAACACTCAGAGTTCACGATTATCCACGCCAGGGCCGGGAAAGGTCACAAGTGGCCAGCGCCAACACGGGATGAGGGAACCTGAGGGGCGGATGCGGGCTCACATGAGACGCGCCGAGGAGTCGATTGTGGACGTTGAGTTCTGCCTGGTGTTTCCGCATGAGGCACTCAGCGTGCCGGTCATGCGCAGGGTCTTGGGCGACACCCTACGCCGGCTCGGGGCCGATGAGGAAGGGGTCAGTGACCTCCTCCTCGCGGTGACCGAAGCCTGCACCAACGTGCTCAAGCACGGGGCGCCCGGTCCCAGGTACGAGATCGTGGCCCGGATCGGCCAGCGTGGCTGCCTGATCCAGGTGCTGAACGACGAGCGCGGCCTCGACTCCCTCTTGGTGCCTGCCCCGCGCCGGCCCATGTGGGACGCCGTGCACGCCCCGGCCCGCTTCCGCCGCCGGGTCGCGGGCACCGCGGGCCGCCGGACGTCGCGCCCCGGCGGGCGATGGCGGGCGGCCGGGCGGCCGCTGACCGAGGACCAGATGATCGCCATGCTGCCTGAGTCGGGCCGTGGCCTGGCCATCATGCGGGCCTGCGTGGACGACGTGACGCTGAGCAGCGGGCCCGGCCTGGGCACCGTGGTATCCCTGGAGAAGCGGATGGCCTGGCGGAACGACGCGCCCATGCTGGAAGGCCAGTTCGGGAGCGAGAGCCAGCTCCGCAACGCCGGCTGAGCCGGGCCACGACCGCGGCCACCCCCCGGGCCAGCGCGCCGGCGCGGCCTGCGGCGCCCGGGACCGCTTACTGGGGTGGGCGCGGTAACCTGCAGGAAGACCACCCCGCTCTCCCCGCTGCGAGGATATTCATGACCGCCCGCGTGGGTGTCATCACTTTCCCTGGATCGCTGGATGATGCCGATGCCGCACGGGCCGTGGCCCGGGCGGGCGCTGAGCCTGTCCCGCTCTGGCACGGCGATCGTGACCTGCGCGGCCTGGCTGCGGTGATTCTGCCGGGCGGCTTCTCGTACGGCGACTACCTGCGCTGCGGGGCCATCGCGCGGTTCGCGCCGGTGATGGGCGAGCTCATCTCGGCGGCCCGGGCCGGGCTGCCGGTCCTGGGCATCTGCAACGGCTTCCAGATCCTCTGCGAGGCGCACCTGCTCCCGGGTGCGCTGACCCGCAACGCGGGCCTGCGGTTCATCGACCGGGTGGTGCGGGTACGGATCGAGGACGCCCGGACCCCCTGGACCTCTGACTACGCCCAGGACCAGGAAATCGAGCTGGTGCTGAAGAGCGGCGAAGGGGCTTATGTGGCGGATCCGGCCACGCTGGCCCGGCTGACCTCGGCCGGCCAGGTCGTCGCGCGGTATGCGGGCGGCAACCCCAACGGCTCGGTGGGAGATATCGCCGGCGTGCGCAATGAGGCAGGCAATGTGGTCGGGCTGATGCCGCATCCGGAGCACGCCATCGACGCGCTCACCGGGCCTGGCCCCGATGGTCTCGGCTTCTTCACCTCGGTGCTGCGGGCGATGGCGACGGCGACGGCATCTCGGGAGGCACAGTGAGCGGCACCTCGGACACCGTGAGCCGGGCCGCGGCCACGCCTGGCCAGCCCCAGCCGTACGGCGAGCTCGGCCTGACCGCCGCGGAGTACGAGCGGATCGGGGAGCTGCTGGGCCGCCGGCCGACCGACGCGGAGCTGGCCATCTACTCGGTCATGTGGAGCGAGCACTGCTCCTACAAGTCGTCCAAGGTCCACCTGCGGCGGTTCGCGGAATCCGCGCCGCCGTCCCCGGCGCTGCTCGCCGGGATCGGCCAGAACGCGGGCGTGGTGGACATCGGCCAGGGGTACGCGGTCACGTTCAAGGTCGAGTCGCACAACCACCCCTCGTACGTGGAGCCGTTCCAGGGCGCGGCGACCGGCGTGGGCGGGATCGTGCGTGACATCCTGGCCATGGGGGCCCGCCCGGTGGCGGTGATGGACTCGCTGCGGTTCGGGCCCGCGGAGGCGCCGGATACGCACCGGGTGCTGCCCGGGGTGGTGGCCGGCATCTCGTTTTACGGTAACTGCCTGGGCCTGCCCAACATCGGTGGTGAACTCGCCTTCGACCCCTGCTATAGCGGGAATCCGCTGGTCAACGCGCTGTGCGTGGGGGTGATGCGGCACCAGGACCTCAAGCTGGCTGCGGCCCGCGGGACCGGGAACCAGGTGATCCTGTTCGGCTCCCGGACCGGGCCGGATGGCATCGGCGGCGCCTCGGTGCTGGCCAGTGCCACGTTTGGTGGACCGGGCGGGCCTGGCGGGGCTGGCGACGGGGTAGCTAGCACCGGCGACGGGGTGGCAAACACTGATTCCGCGAAGCGGCCCAGCGTCCAGGTCGGCGACCCGTTCATGGAGAAGCTGCTGATCGAGTGCTGCCTGGAGCTGTACGCGGCCGGCCTGGTCACCGGCATCCAGGACCTGGGCGCGGCCGGCGTCGCGTGCGCCACCACTGAGCTGGCCGCCGGGGGCGGGACCGGGATGGACGTCGACCTCGACGTGGTACCACTCCGCGACCCGGGGCTCGGCCCGGCCGAGATCTTGATGAGCGAGTCGCAGGAACGCATGATGGCCGTGGTCGAGCCGGCTCACGTCGATCGGTTCATGGCGGTGTGTGCCCGCTGGGGCGTGCTGGCCACGGTGATCGGCGAGGTCACCGGCACCGGCCGGCTGCGCATGACCTGGCGCGGTGAGCAGGTGGTGGACATCCCGCCGGCCAGCGCGGCCGACGAGGGACCGGTCTACCAGCGGCCCATCGCGCGCCCCGCGGGCCAGGACGCGCTGCTGGCCGACGACCCGGCCGCGCTGGCCCGCCCGGCGGGCGGCCCGGAGCTGCGGGCCACATTGCTGTCCCTGCTGGCCTCGCCCGGGCTGGCCGATAAGAGCTGGGTCACCGAGCAGTACGACCGGCATGTGCGGGGCAACACGGTGCTCGCGATGCCGCAGGACGCCGGGGTGATCCGGATCGACGAGCACACCGGCCTCGGGATCGCGCTGGCCACGGACGGGAACGGCCGGTTCGGGCTGCTGGACCCGTACGCGGGCGCGCAGCTGGCGCTGGCCGAGGCGTACCGCAACGTGGCCGCCACCGGCGCGGTGCCGCTCGCGGTGACCAACTGCCTGAACTTCGGCTCGCCGGAGGACCCCGGCGTCATGTGGCAGTTCAGCGAGGCGGTCCGCGGCCTGGCCGACGGGTGCGCGGCCCTCGGGGTGCCGGTCACCGGCGGCAACGTGAGCTTCTACAACCAGACCGGTGAGACGCCCATCCATCCCACGCCGGTGGTCGGGGTGCTGGGAGTGCACCCCGACGTGACCCGGCGGGTGGCCATCGGGCCCCGCACCGAGGGAGCCGCGATCGTGCTGCTGGGCCGGACCGCAGCCGAGTTCGGCGGTTCGGCGTGGGCCCAGGTGGCCCACGCCCACTGCGGCGGGCGGCCGCCTGAGGTGGATCTGGCGGCCGAGCAGGCCCTGGCCACGGTACTGACCGCGGCGGCCGCGGACGGCCTGCTGGAGGCGGCCCACGACCTGTCCGAGGGCGGCCTGGCCATCGCGCTGGCCGAGTGCTGCCTGGATCAGGGGCTCGGCTGCCAGGTCACGCTGGAGGGCGACCGGTTCACCCAGCTGTTCAGCGAGTCGGCGGCCCGCGCCGTGGTCGCGGTCCGGCCGGGCTCCGAGCGGGCCTTCGCCGCGCTGGCCGCCCAGCATGGCGTGCCCGCCACGGAACTCGGCGCGGCGGGCGGCGACAGCCTGGTCGTGCAGGGTAGCTTCGACATCCCGGTGGACGAGATGGCCGCTGCCCACCGCGGCCCGCTCCCCGGCCTGTACAGCTAGCGGCGGGCCCTGGGTATTTAGCGGCTGGCAGGGTTCAGCCTGGTCAGCAGGCCGGACGGTTTTCGTTGCGGAGAAATTAGAACACTGACCAGAACATGATGAGCTGGGTCCAGGGCTTGGCCGCAGAGCACTTCTGCAACTCCGGCACCACGGACCCGCCCGACGAGGCGTCGCTCAGCGCCAGGCAGCGCCCGCTGGAGGCGCTCCGGAGCTGCCAGTAGTCGCGGCCGTGGGCGTCGGTGCCCTGGAAGGGGTGATACCAGCGCTGGTTGAGTTCGGTGTCGCAGCGGCCCAGCTGGATGGTGGCCTGGGCGCCGCTGCCGACCGCGGTCAGGCACTGGCCGCTGCCCGCGAAGAGCAGGACGAACCCGCCGGAGCTCATCTCGTCGGCCTGCCACTGCTGGCTGGGCTGGACGCTCTCGCCACCGCTGCTGGGGGTGAAGACGAGACCGCCTGCCCCGCCGGACAGCAGTGTGGAGGAGGAGCCGGAGGAGCCTGCCTGGCCGGTGCGGCCCAGGTTGGCCAGGCCCACCGTCTGCTGGCTGGTGATCTTGTTGGATAGCCTGGCCTGCCCGTCTGGCGCGGTGTTAGCGCTCCCAGATTGCAGGAACGCCACCACGCCCACCCCGACCAGGACCGCCAGCACGACCGTCGCGCTGATCAGGACAGCCGCGGAGGCCCGCGATCTGCCCTTGCCTCGTCGCCCAGGACCGTGCATCCCTGCCATAGGCATGACGATTACTTGCTTCCGGCCGGTTAGGCCAGTGGTATGGGAAAATCGCTCAAATCACGATATATGTCGTCACCCAGCGGGCTCGGAGATCAACCCGGTGTCCCGGATCATGGTGCGGAAAGTCACGGTACGTTAGGCGCTGATGCCCCCCCGCCGCCCCGACCCGCAGCGACTGCGCGCCGCCCTGGACGCCCAGCGGTCCGCGCTGGGCCAGGAGCCGTGGTCGGGGCCGGCTGAGCCCGCGGTGCTCGGCCGGGCCCTGGCCTTCGCGGTGCTGGAGGCGCAGGAGGCCGGCGCGGAGCCGGAGCGGGAGGCCCTGCGGGCCGCGGTGACCTACCTGCTCGGATTGCTGGCCGCCGACGCGCCCGGCCGCGCGGTGGAAGTCCGGGTCCCGCCGTACGCCGCGGTCCAGGCCATCGCCGGGCCGCGGCACACCCGGGGCACCCCGCCGAACGTGGTGGAGACCGACCCGGTGACCTGGGTCAGGCTGGCCCTGGGCCGGCTTTCCTGGGCGCAGGCCCGGGAGGCCGGGCGGGTCAGCGCGAGCGGGCCGCGGGCGGACCTGTCGGGGTATCTGCCCCTGCTGCGCGGTACGACCAGCGCCTCCGCGTTATTAGACTGACCGGGTGGTCAACCCCGATGGCCGACTGACGGACGATGTGGATCCCGGAGACCGGCCTCCTCGGGACGCATGCGGAGTCTTCGGCGTGTGGTCTCCTGGTGAGGAAGTCGCCAAGCTCGCCTACTTCGGCCTGTACGCCCTGCAGCACCGGGGCCAGGAGTCGGCGGGCATCGCGGTCAGCGACGGTGACCGGATCGTGGTCTACAAGGACATGGGCCTGGTGGCCCAGGTGTTCGACGAGGCCGCGCTGTCCACGCTGGTCGGCCACATCGCGGTCGGCCACTGCCGCTACTCGACCAGTGGCGCCTCGACCTGGGAGAACGCCCAGCCCACGTTCCGGTCCACCCCGGTGGCCAGCCTGGCCCTCGGCCACAACGGCAACCTGATCAACACCCTCGAGCTCGCGGCCATCGCCAGCGGCGCCGACGACGAGCACGCCCTCTTTCCCGGCCGGCGGGCCACCACCGACACCGACGTGCTCACCGCGCTGTTCGCTGACCCGCGCATGGCCAGCGTCGAGGAGAGTGCCCTGGCCGCCCTGCCGCTGGTGCGCGGGGCCTTTTCGCTGGTCTTCATGGATGAGCACACCCTGTACGCGGCCCGTGACCCGCAGGGCTTCCGCCCCCTGGTGCTGGGCCAGCTGGCCGACGGCTGGGTGGTGGCCAGCGAGACCGCGGCCCTGGACATCGTGGGTGCCTCGTTCGTCCGCGAGATCGAGCCGGGTGAGCTGGTCACCATCGACGAGCGGGGGGTCAGGTCACGGCGTTTCGCCCGGCCGCACCCGGCGGGCTGCCTGTTCGAGTACGTCTACCTGGCCCGCCCGGACACGGCCATCGCGGGGCGCAGCGTCCAGACCACCCGGGTCCAGGTCGGCCGGATGCTGGCCGCCGAGCACCCGGTCGAGGCGGATCTGGTCATCCCGGTACCGGAGTCGGGCACCCCGGCGGCCATCGGGTACGCACAGGCCAGCGGCATCCCCTACGGGCAGGGCCTGGTCAAGAACTCCTACGTGGGACGGACGTTCATCCAGCCCAGCCAGACGATCCGGCAGCGCGGCATCCGGCTCAAGCTGAACCCGCTCCGGGGGGTCATCGCCGGGCAGCGGGTGGTCGTGGTGGACGACTCGATCGTGCGCGGCAACACCCAGCAGGCCATCGTGGCCATGCTGCGCGAGGCGGGTGCCGCCGAGGTGCACGTGCGCATCTCCAGCCCGCCGGTGGCCTGGCCGTGCTTCTACGGGATCGACTTCGCGACCCGGGCCGAGCTGATCGCGGGCAGTTCCTCGGTGGAGGAGATCCGCGACGAGATCGGGGCTGACTCGCTCGGCTTCATCTCGCTGGAAGGGCTCACCGAGGCGACGACCATCCCGGCCGGGCGGCTGTGCCGGGCCTGCTTCGACGGCCAGTACCCGATCCCGGTCGCCGAGGCCGAGCGCGGCAAGCATTTGCTGGAAGTCATCCCCCCGGTCCTGTCGTGATGAAGACCAGCCGGGACCCGCGATGAGCACCTACCGGGACGCGGGCGTCAACATCGGCGCGGGCGAGCGCGCCGTGGACCTGATGCGCGCGTCGATCGCCCGGACCGGCGGCCCGGACGTGATCGGCGGCCTGGGCGGGTTCGCCGGGCTGTTCGACGCGACCCGGCTGACCACCATGCGGCGGCCGCTGCTGGCCACCTCCACCGACGGCGTGGGCACCAAGGTGCTGATCGCCAGCAGGCTGGGCCGCTACGACACGGTCGGCATCGACCTGGTCGGGATGGTGGTGGACGACCTGGTGGTGTGCGGGGCGGAGCCGCTGTTCATGACCGACTACATGGTCTTCGGGGCCCTCCAGCCGGAACGCGCGGCGGCCATCCTGGCCGGCGTGGCCGAAGGGTGCGTGCAAGCGGGCTGTGCCCTGATCGGCGGGGAAACGGCCGAGCATCCCGGCCATTTCGGGCCGGACGACTTCGACCTGGCCGGCGCGGCCACCGGCGTCGTGGACCACGATGACCTGCTCGGCCCGCACCGGGTGCAGGCCGGCGACGTGGTGCTGGCCCTGGGGTCCTCCGGGCTGCATTCCAACGGCTTTTCGCTGGTCCGGCAGGTGCTGGACCGGGCCGGGCTGGACCTGGCGGCGGAGTTCGGCGAACTCGGGGGCCCGCTGGGCGCGGAACTGCTCACCCCCACCCGCATCTACGCCCAGGACTGCCTGGCCCTGGCCCGCGACTGCGACGTGCACGCCTACGCGCACATCACCGGGGGCGGGCTGGCCGCCAACCTGGCCCGGGTGCTGCCCGCGGAGACTGATGCGCTCCTGGACCGGGGAACCTGGCGGCCGCAGGCCGTGTTCGGCCTGCTCGCGGAGCGTGGCGGGGTGCCGCCGGATGAGATGGAGCGGGTGTTCAACATGGGTGTCGGCATGGCGGCCGTGGTGGCGCGGGCCGACGCTGACCGGGCCCTCGGCACGCTGGCGAGCCGCGGCGTCCCGGCGTGGGTGCTCGGCGAGATCGTGCCCGGCTCAGGAACCGCCCGTCTGGCTGGACGGCATCCGTCGGAAGGCTAACGCCCAGCCCTGGTCAGGCTCGCTCCGACCTGCTCATGTATGACCCGTTACCGCCGAGGTCATCGTCGTCGTCTTCATCGTCGTCATCGGCATCGTCGGCGTCATCGGAGTAACGCCCGCCGAGGTCTGCGTAGGCGTCGCCGCCCTCGCCGCCCTCATCGTCCCTGCCGACACCCAGCTCAGTCCGCAGCCGGTCAAGGTCCGTGCCGCCGCTGTTGTACTTCAGCTGGCGTGCCACCTTTACCTGCTTGGCCTTGGCTCGGCCGCGCCCCATTGGCTCGACCCCCTCGAACATGCGGAGCCACTCTCGGGCCCCTGCTCCCTGCGCTGATGACTTGCGGGTTTACACATGCAAGACCGCTCGTCGCCGCTCCACCGCTTGAAGTGCGACGCGCTTCCAGCTTGCGTACAGATCCAACCGTACCTGCTTTGCGCCGTAAGCGCCTCTGCAGGACGCGAGCGGGGCGGATTGACCCGCATCAATTCCTGCCTGCGCCTGCTTGACGCGGCCGGTCAGGGCGGAGCCTCAGCCTCCCAGCCAGATCCCCCGCAACCTGCCTACCTCGGACATCCTGCGTTCTGCCAGGCGGTCGGCCGCGACCGCGGGCGGTACGCCCTCGGTGCCCGCGAGCGCGAAGATCTGCCTGGTCGTGCCGAAGATCTGCTCGGCCCGGGCCTGGGCCCGCTCGAAGTTGAACCCGTCCCGTTCATCGGCGACCTGGATCACGCCCCCGGCGTTGACCACGTAGTCGGGGGCGTACAGGACGCCCCGGTCGGCCAGCAGCTTCTCGATGCCCGGGTGCGCCAGCTGGTTGTTCGCCCCACCGCAGACGATGCGGGCCCGCAGGGTCGCCGCGGTGTCGTCGTCCAGCGCGCCACCGAGCGCGCAGGGCGCGTAGACGTCCAGGTCGCGGGCGAGCAGGTCGGCCCGGCTGGCCGCCACCTGGACGCCCGGATGTGCGCCCACCACCCGGCGGACCGCGCCCGGATCCACATCGCACACGACAGTGGCCGCCCCGGCCTCGGCCAGGAGGGTCACCAGCCGCCGTCCGACCTTGCCGACGCCCTCCACGCCGACCAGGCGTCCTTCCAGGCTGGGGTGGCCCCATTGGTGCTCAGCGGCCGCCCGCATGCCCTGGAAGACCCCGAACGCGGTCAGCACGGACGAGTCGCCCGCACCGCCGTGGGGCGCCGTGCGCCCGGTCACGTACCCGCACTCGCGGGCGATGACGTCCATGTCCTCGCTGTAGGTGCCGATGTCGCACGCGGTGATGTAGCGCCCGCTCAGCGACTTTATGAAGCGCCCGTACGCGCGGAGCAGCGCTTCGGACTTGAGCGTGGCGGGGTCGCCGATGATCACGGCTTTACCGCCGCCGTGGTCCAGGCCCGCGAGCGCGTTCTTGTAGGCCATCGCGCGGGACAGGTTGAGCACGTCGGACAGAGCCGCGTCCTCGTCCGGATAAGGGTAGAAGCGGGTCCCGCCGAGTGCGGGGCCGAGGGCGGTCGAGTAGATCGCGATGATCGCACGCAGGCCGCTCGGCCGGTCCTGGCAGAAAACGACCTGCTCGTGCCCGGGGTCGGCGCTGGAGGTGAGGGCGGCGGGAGAGGGGAACACGTTCGTCACGGTAGTGACACCCTTCGCGTTCTGGTGGGTCCGTGTGGCCTGGCTGAACAGCCGGTCAGCCGGCCTGGGGTGGGGGCCGGCCCGGATCCGACACTATCGCTGCGGCGGACCAGTGACGATCTCGTTATCAGCAGGACATGTACCCCGCTGCGCAGCCGTGCCACGATTCGAACGTGCGACCCTACGCGGCTTATCTGCGCGTCTACGAACCGCTCTCCGCGTTCAGCGACGCCGAGGGCCGGTACTGGTCTCAGTACGCCGCCTCCGCGCAGCGGCCCCGGCGGGCGGCCGCGCTGGACGCCGAGCAGGCTGAGGCGCTCAGCAGGCTGATCGCCACGCCGCCGATCGCCGCCCCCCGGCGGGAGAGCGGTCAGGCCTACGTCCGCTGGGCCGACGGCGTTACCTACATCTGCCCATGGCAGACCCGGCTGCGATCCTGGCTCGAACTGGCCCGGCTGCGGTCCACCGCCCGGCCGCTGCTGGCCAGCGCGTTCGCGGCGGGCCAGGCCGACGAGGCGTTGCGTGACTTCGCGTGCTGGCAGGGCCAGGCGTCATCGCTGCGGGTGTTCATCCAGTCCTGTACGTGGGCCGTCCCGCCCGGATGGTTCGTGCCGTTCGCTCCCGAGGAGCGGTGGCTGGTGCTGGGCGGGGCAGATGATGCGGAGGACCGCGGCCCGGATGCCGCCGCGGTAGCCCGGACGCTCATCTACGCCACCGCCATGTCGCAGGCCCGGCGGCGGGTGGCCCGGGCGCTGAACGCGCTCCGGCGCACCAGTGGCGACGCTTTAACCAGCCCGCCCGGTACCGGGGCGGGTGGGGATGGCTCCGGTGGTGATGGTTCTGGCGAGTCCAGCAGCCGGGACGGCCTGGGCCCGTGGAGCGCCACCATGGAGATCGCGCAGATCGGCCGCTGGCTGGAAGAGTTCCATCCTCATTCGGTCGTGGAGCTCGATTACGGCGGCCTGGTGCACCTTCTCGACGACGATTCGCTGCGGGCGGATCAGTCGGTCGCGGAGGTGTCGGCGGCCATCAGCGCCAGCCGGGAAGGCCGGCAGGATCTGGCCGGTGTGCTGTATCAGCGGTTCCGCAACAGGTGGCAGAGCCTGGAGTCACTCGAAGCCGCCAACTGAACTATCAGAGGACGACTTTCCAGATTCCACCCGTTGCAACGATACGTGTCGCTAGAATCACGCAGCGTGACGCATAACAGTGGAGCAACGGGGGCGACCTGTCACAGAATCTTTGCTCCTGGTGGTCGACTTGTCACCGCTGGTGATGGCAATATGGTCTCAGTGGGCCATATAGGACATCCACGGCAGGCTCCGCCAGGAGCCAGGCAAAGCAACAACCGCAGGATCGCACTCTGGTCCAAGAGGAGAGGCCGTAGACATGTCTGCACGTACACCCGAGGCTGAGCCGCTGTTGACACCGGCAGAGGTCGCGACAATGTTCCGCGTTGACCCCAAGACAGTGACCCGCTGGGCGAAGGCAGGGAAGCTGACCTCCATCCGGACACTGGGTGGGCACCGCCGGTACCGGGAAACCGAAGTCCGCGCGCTCCTGGCAGGCATTCCGCAGCAGCGTTCGGAGTAGGCCCGCAAGCACGATCCGCAGGACAGCATTACACGCAGTACTCGAAGTACAGCAGTACACGAGGGGGGGTCGGCCCCGGCGGACAGCCGGGCCGGCGAGCGGCAAACGCGCAGGTCGCTCGCAGGGGTTCAAGAGAACTGCCGGGGTCGATCCTGGGTCATCTCCCAGACGGGGAACCACATTCTTCCCGGGGGCAAGTGACCGAACCGTCGCTACTAAGCGTAGTGGCGGTCTAACTTTTTGTAACTGCCCTTGCTCGGCGGCCAGGTCCGCCATACTGGTCCCTGCTGATAGCAAGCGGTGCTGCACCCAGACCGATACGACCCAGCACTGCCGCTAGCCAGCACGGCCGTCGGCCAAGGGGGGGTGGGCGGCACGCTCGGCATCTGCGGACCGGGTGCCGCGGTACGTGCGGGGGCACGTTCCGTGGCGGGCCGCGATGCCGCGGCTCGCCGGGGACTTGCGGGGCCCGGCGCGGCACCGCTTCTTAGGGGAGGATCGCACGATGCCTGATCCGAGGCTGGTATCTCGCGCGCAACGCGCCGCGACAATGTTGGAGCGGGCGTGGGAGCGGTGGCGTACCACGCAGGGCCTGGAGGCAGAGCCCCTGCCGCCGGTATCAAGCTACGTCGGCTACTCGATCGAGGAGCCGTGGGGGCGACCCCGGGTCGTCTTTGGCGTGGACGCCGAAGACGCCGAGCGGCTCGCCGCTTTGCTGCACACGAGCATCGGCTTCACCGCCGAGGGCATGCCCCCGTCCGCCGATCCCGGCCACCGGGTGCCTGGCCGGCCCGGGTTCGCGGCCGACCGCCCGGCCGGGCCAGATCGCGGATACGACCAGAGCCTGCTCGACGATGTGCGCGGGCGGATCCCCGTGCAGGGCTGGCCACCGGAGTTCAGCGAGAGCCGGGAGCAGCTGAACGGTGCTGGCCCGATTCAGGCTGGTCCGGTTCAGCCGGGCGAGCCGGCCCTACCTCTGGACCTGGGCCCGGCTGCGGAAGGGGCGCTGGGGGAAGCTGAGCGGCCCGGGTGGCCCGATGACCTGAGACCGCCCAGTGAGCTGGGGCTGTCCGATGAATTCCAGTCGGCGGATGACTTCGCGGCGCAAGACGAGCCCCGGTTGTTCGGCGAAGACACGCCGTATGGCGTGGACGCACCGTATGGCGTGCCCTACACCGGGGGCGCCCCCTACGGGGTTCCCTATCCGGGGGAGCCGCAGGACCCGCCAGGTACGTACGACCCCGCGGGCCCGTACGGCGCGGCGGGCGGGTACGCCCTGGGCCAGGATGTGCGGGACGACGGGGTGCGGGCCAGCGAGGTGCGGGACGAGGACGTGCGGGACGAGGACGTGCGAGCCGGGGACGTGCGGGACGGGGAGGCGCTGGATGGCGACGCGCCGGCCGGGGAGGTCCACGACGGCGATGCGCCAGCCGGGGAGGCGCGCGAGGGTGAAGAACCGGCGCTGCCGGGTAAGCACCAGGTGGCTGGCGATGAGATCCCGGGAGAAGACATCGGGGATGCCCAGCGGCCCGCGGCCGCCGGCCGGGGTGACGGCCCCGTGCCGGGCCCCCGGCACGGATCCGGGCCGGCCGGGCCGGACTGGCCCGCGCCGGCTCCGGGAGACTCGCCATCTGCGCTGGGAGACTCGCCATCTGCGCTGGGAGACTCGCCATCTGCGCCGGAGGGCTCCCCGGCCACCGCTCCGGGCGACTCCCCGGCTTCCGCTTCTGGAGACTCGCCGCCGTCTGGTCCCGGGCAGGAACCGCCCGCGGCCACGCATTCCGCCGACCAGCTCTCCGAAGGGCCGGCCGGGGCGTCTGACCCGCCGGCTGATCCAGCCAGCCGGGGCGCCATCACCGACACCATGGCCGCGGAACTGGCCGGATGGGCCGCCGGTGAGCTGCCGGGCCAGGCCGCGGCCCGCCTGGCCAGCTGGGCGACGGCCGGAGGTGCCGTGGCGCGCAGCCGGCAGCAAGCCCGTCTCGGAAGCGGCGGAACCGCCACGGAACGGGTGAGCTAGCGGAGTACCCTCAGGCTGAACCGGGCCGGACCATACCGGTGGCCTGGTGCCCAGCGAGCGGGAGTTCCGGATGATGCGCCGTCGTGCCCGGCCCGGCTCGGTCCTCGTTGCGGGAGTCCTGGCCGGGTTCGTGGCCGGGCTCACCGGCTGCGCCGGGGTGAGCGGCGCCGCGCGGCCCGCGGGCAGCCAGCCCTCGCCCAGCGCCGCAGCCAGTGCCGCAACATCCGGCGGCGCAGCATCCGGTGCCGCAGGTAGCACCGGGGCCGGGGACACATCTGGCCTGGCCGCGGCTGGGCCGGACGCGGCCACGCCCGCCGGCCAGCCCAGCGTCGGCCATCCGGTGAATGCCGCCAGTCCGACGTCCCGGCCCCTGGCTGGCCAGGTCATTGCCCTGGACCCCGGGCACAACGGCGCCAACTGGTCGCATCCGGCGATCATCGACCGGCTGGTCAACGTGCTCACTGAGTGGAAGGCCTGCGACACCGCGGGGGCGCAGACCGACGCGGGGTACCCGGAGCACGCCTTCACCTTCAACGTCGCCATGCGGCTGGCCCGGCTGCTCCGGGCCGAAGGCGCCACCGTGGTGCTGACCCGCCACAACGACCACGGAGTCGGCCCGTGCGTGACCCAGCGCGCAGCGATCGGCAACCGGGCGCACGCGGACGCGGCCATCTCCATCCACGCCGACGGAGGCCCGCCCACCGGAACCGGTTTCGAGGTGATCTCCCCGGGCCGCATCGCCGGGGCGCCGGACACCCCCGTCATCGGGCCGTCCAGCCGGCTCGCCCGCGACATCAGGAACGCCTACCACCGGATCACCGGCGAGCCCTACTCCGATTACGTCGGCATGCGAGGACTCGACGTGCGCACCGACCTGGGCGGACTGAATCTCTCGACGGTGCCCAAGGTCTTCATCGAGTGCGGCAACATGCCGAATGCCGCCGACGCGGCCCGGCTGACCAGCCCGCGGTTCCGCGAGCGCATCGCGGTGGCTCTGGCCGCCGGGTTCACCGCCTTCCTCAACAGGCATTCCTAAGCATGTTCCCAGCCATCGTTAAGGTCCGGGGGATTGCCTACTGCTGTGACCCCCGCGAGGTTCTCCGGCCCGGTCGGCGGGCACCAGGGACCACCCTCAGGCTGAGGGTGCAGACGTCTGGGCCCGGCTCGGCCTGCCCAGGGACCGGGCCGGGGCCAGACACCAGGGAAATTGCGATCCGCCGCGCCGGATTGTCGGCGGGGCGGCGGAGAATCTGAGGCGTGCGGGTTGCGGTAGCTGCCGGGCCCGGGCGCACGGCCCTGCTGCAGGAACTCGCCGAGGACGGCACCGGCTATGCCGCGCCCGCCCTGGTCAACGACTTCCCGGCGGCGGTGGCTGAGTACGAGCGCGCCCGGCCAGGTAACGAACATGTGCGCTGGGTCTGGGCTGACACGTCCGTGATCTACCCGTCCCTGCTACGCGCCGGGGTGCGGGTGGACCGCTGTCACGACACCGCCCTGACCGAGGCCCTGCTGCGCGCTCGCGAGGGCACGGACCTGAGCGCGACGGGGCCTTCGGGCCCGGGCCTGTTCACCGCGGGCCCGGCGGGCCGGGCTCCCGCCGCCGGGCAGGCCACCTTGTTCGGGCCGGCCGAGCCCGGAGTCGCCGAAGCGCGTGAGATCCTCCGCGCGCTGGTCGCCGTGCACGCGGATCAGTTGCGCCGGATCACCGCGGATACCCACCCGGCCAGGTTCGGGTTGCTCGTCGCCGTGGAGTCCGCGGGGGGCCTGGCCGCAGCCGAGATGAGCGCCCGCGGCATGCCATGGCGGGCTGACGTACACGACGCCTTGCTGGCCGGCCTGCTCGGCGGGAGGCCAGGGCCGGGGTTCCGGCCGCCCCGGCTGGCCGGCCTGGCGGCCCAGGTCTCCGCCGCGTTCGGCGGCCGCCCGGTCAACCCCGACTCCCCGGCGCAGCTGCTGAAGGCGTTCGCGACCGACGGGGTCCCGGTCCAGTCCACCCGCTCTGGCGTGCTCCGGGGCATCGACCATCCCGCGATTCCGTTTTTGCTCGAATACAAGGAGCTGGCGCGGCTGCACGCGGCGCACGGCTGGGCCTGGCTGGATGAGTGGGTGCGCGACGGCCGGTTCCACCCGGAGTACGTGGTCGGGGGAGTGGTTTCCGGCCGGTGGGCCAGCCGTGGCGGCGGCGCGCTGCAAATTCCGCGGGTGGTGCGCCAGGCCGTCGTTGCGGATCCTGGGTGGGTGCTGGTGGTCGCGGACGCAGCGCAACTGGAGCCGCGGGTGCTCGCCGCGCTCGCCGGTGATCACGCCTTCGCGGAGGCGGCCGGGTCCGGCGACCTGTACCAGGCGCTGGCCGGGGCGTTCGGCGGTGACCGGGCCAAGGCCAAGGTGGCTCTGCTGTCTGCGATGTACGGCGGGGCCGGCGGCGAGGCTTCCCAACTGCTGGCCGTGCTCCGGCGGCGCTTCCCCCGGGCCGACGCCTACGTGGAAGCCGCCGCCCGCGCCGGGGAGGAGGGCCGGGTGGTCCGGTCCCGGCTCGGCCGGTCGTGCCCGCCGCCGTCAGCGGAATGGCGGGGCCTGACCGCGTCGGCCGATGAGCCAGGCGCGGATGACCAGCGGGCCCGGCGCTCGTTGCGGGCGCGCGGCCGCTTCACCCGGAACTTCGTGGTGCAGGCCAGTGCGGCCGACTGGGCCCTGGTCCTGCTGGCCGGCCTGCGCCGGCGGCTCGCCGCGCTGGCCGGTCCGGCCGGACCCCTGGATGGCCCCGGGCTGGTCTTCTTCCAGCACGACGAGGTGATCGTGCACTGCCCGCGGGCTGCGGCCCCGGAAGTGGTCGCGGCCATCGGCGACGCGGCCCACGAAGCGGGCCGCCTGCTGTTCGGCGCCACGCGGGTCCGGTTCCCGGTGACCACCGCCGTGGTCAACTGCTACGCGGATGCGAAGTGATCCCGGGCCTGCCCGGGGCCGGGCCAGCCCGGGCCGGGTGAGCCCGGGCCGGGTGAGCCTCGCATCCGGTCAGGCCGTGGTGGCCGGCTGCTCGGTGCCGCAGTACTTGCATTTGCTGGCGGCAGCGGGCAGATCGCTGGACAGGCAGGCCGGGCAGGTCTTTACCGGCGCAGGATCGCCGAACACCACCTGACCGCGGCGGGCCTGGACGTGCTTGTAGGGCACCACGATGAGGAAGTAGACAACCGCGATGAAAATGATGAAATAAATGATGGAGGAAATGAAGGAGCCGATATCTATAAACGTCTTGGGGTTATTCGGGTGGCCGAGCTGGATACCCAGGCCCTGGCCGCCGCCGCCTTGGAAGCGGGCCACGATGGGGCTGATGATGTCGGTCGTGAAGGCCAGGATCAGGCCGCTGAAGGCCAGCGCGACGACCAGCCCGACCGCGACGACGATGACGTCGCCACGCATGAGAAAGTTCTTGAAGCCCCTCAACATGCCCTTTCCTCCGATTCGCTACTACGAACGGCCCCGGAATGGCGGCGCGATGCCCGCGCGCTGGCCCGGCCGCCCCGGCCGGGCCAGGTCCTCACCGTGCCGGGAGTACCGGCACGCAAACGCGGTGCCCCCTGTCGTTACCCGATCGCGCGTCCTGGCGTATGCCCCGCCGTAGGCGGGGCGCGCGCCTTGGGTGGTGCGGCTGGACACGCCGTAGGATTCCGGTGATCATGACCGGGCGCAAGCGTTTCGGTGCATCTGATTTGCGAGTCGGAGGGATTCCGTTCCCGGCTGAGGTGGTCGGGCGGGCGATCGTGAGGCCCGCCAGCCGTGCTGACCACGGCCGGGGCATCGGTCTGTCCTACACCAACCTGAAACCTGCGGCTTGTTTACGTTTCGGCGGACTTCAGCCCACAATTATTTACCGGGAGCAGATCCCGGTCCGGGTGTCGCTGCCCGCCGTCAGGCGAGGCGGTGCGGAGCGACGGCGGCACTGAGCGGGCCATGCTCAGCAGAGGGGGTCGATACACGTGTGGAGGATCCTTCTCACGCTGGCGGGCATGCTCATCGCCATCGCGGGTGTCGTCTGGACGCTGCAAGGCCTTGGTTTCATCAAGGGCAGCGTGATGACGGGCGTCATGCTGTGGGTCTTGATCGGGCCGCTGATTGCGCTCTGCGGGCTCGCCGTGACCGTGACCGGCCTGCGCCGGAGCTGACCTCACCAAACTCCAGCCGACCGGCCAGGTCGGACCCGGCCAGATCGGACAGACCAGACCAGACCAGATCCGGTCCGGCCAGATCACTCGTCGGTGGACCGGCGGAGCCGCTTGATCTGGGAGCGGCGCTGCTTGGCCGCGAGTCTGCGTTCCCGCGAACCACGGGTCGGCTTGGTCGGCCGCCGGGTGGCCGGAGGCGGGGCGGTCGCGGCGGTCAGCACGCTGGTGAGCCGGCGGGTGGCCGCCTCGCGGTTGCGCAACTGGGAGCGATGCTCGGACGCGCTGATCGTGAGAACCCCGTTGACCAGCCGGTCGGCCAGCGCGGCCAGCGCACGTTCCTTGAGCACCGGACCCAGCGCCGACGAGGCCGCCAGGTCGTATGACAACTCCACCCGGCTGTCGCTGGTGTTGACGGACTGCCCGCCGGGCCCGGATGACCGGGAGAACCGCCAGGACAGCTCGTCGGCCGGGATCACCTTGCCCCGGATCTGGATCGCATCCGCCACATTGACCATGATCTACCTGAGCCCAGGCACGATCTACTGAGCCGCCGGCCCCGGGCCAGCCGGCCCACGACCGGGAGGACCGCGGATGACCGATCAGCACGCTGGCTGGATCAAGGGCCTGGTCGGTCCGTTGCGGGTCAAGCCGGGGTCGAGTGTGGACCTGACCCGGGACTTCGATCCCGGGGCACGATTCGGGGTCTGCAAGAAGAAGGACGGGCAGGACCTGCTCCGCCAGAGCGTCCAGTTGCTCGCCGAATACCAGGACCGGCTGGCCGCGCAGGACACCTACGGTGTGCTGGTGGTACTGCAGGCCCTCGACGCGGCCGGCAAGGACAGCACGATCCGGCACGTGATGAGCGGGGTGAACCCGCAGGGCGTCAGGGTGTCCAGCTTCAAGGAGCCATCCTCCTCCGAACTCCGGCACGACTACCTGTGGCGGCACGCCCGGGAACTGCCCGCCCGCGGCGAGATTGGCCTCTTCAACCGCTCCCACTACGAGGAGGTGCTCGTTGTCCGGGTGCACCGGGAGATCCTCGACAGCGAGAAACTGCCGCCCGAGAGCCGCACCGGCAACATCTGGGCGCGCCGCTACCGGGAGATCAACGACTGGGAGCGCTACCTGGCCGATAACGGCATCCGGGTGGTCAAGATGTTCCTCAACGTGTCCAGGGAAGAGCAGCGGGCCCGTTTCCTGCGCCGGATCGACCAGCCGGAGAAGAACTGGAAGTTCGCCGCGAGCGACGTCCGCGAACGCCAGTACTGGGACAAATACCAGCGTGCCTACTCCGCGATGCTCAGCCACACCAGCACGGAATGGGCACCCTGGTACGTGCTGCCCGCGGACCACAAGTGGTTCACCCGCCTGTGTGCGGCCGCGGTCATCGCGGACACGCTGATCGACATCGGGCCGACGTACCCGGCCCCGGACCCGGCGGCGCGGCAGGAACTGGAGCAGGCCAAGAGGGAACTCGAGGCCGAGGCGCCACCTGGGGCCTCTCGTGACCCGGCGGCACCCTGAGCCAGCCACGTCACAGATCTCCTGATTGGCCAGTCAACCATGCGAGGTTTGCGGTAATTTCACAGCGTTCCTGCCCGAGTGTCGCTCTGGAGGTGCGCGGCGTGCCTGACGACCTCGCCGTCGCGCGGGCCTTCCGGGGCCGCCCGCTGAACGGCTCCCCTGCCGGGAGGCTCCAGGACGCGGCCGCTGAGATCCTGGCCGCGGGCACTCTCCCCCGGTGCCCGCATCCGGACCAGCCTCCGCTCTGGTACCTCCCGGCGGGGTCGCTCACCTGCTGCGACTGCACCGGCGCACTGCTGCGGGCGGCCGACGCGAAGCCAGCCTGCTGCCAGATCTGCCGAGGGCCGGCCACGGCCATGGCGGGCTGGGTGATCGGCGACGTGCCGTGCTTCAGTCACCTCTGCGAGGAGTGCCATACGATCGGCCTCCTCCCCGTCGTGCCTAACTAATCAGGTCCCGGGCCGGCCGGGCTGTCGTCATGGGCCGGGGCGCGGTTGCAGGGACCGGGGTGCCGGGCGGCGGTGCGCGACCGCGAGGACAGCAGTCCCAGGGCTACCGCCACCACGGCGCTCGCGCCGTACAGATCGGGCAGGGTGAGCCCGGCCCGAAAGTGACCAGGACGACGCCCGGCACGAGCCCGGCCGCGTAGACAACCCGGCTCTGGGCGCCCGGGCCCGTCCCGAGACTGCTCATCCCTGGCCGCACGCGTGGGTGGGCGCCGTGGTCACCGGCATCCGCCAGGCGGCGGCGGCCGCGGCGACGATCTCGGCGGTGGCCCTGTACCCATCTGGCTCCGGGACCCGCTGGTGGGCCAGGAAACCGCGCACCATGGTGGTGACCCCCGGGCTGCCGAGCAGGTCGCCGTGCAGCGCCGGGACGACCCGGATGTCTTGCGGAAGCGGGCAGACGGGCAGCGTGACCGCGTCGGCCAGCGGCACCAGCAGCAGCCAGCGCAGCGGGTGATGCCGGGCGGCCGAGGCCGCGAATCGGGCCCCCACCTCGTCGACCGAGTCGATGAGCCGTTGCGCCCCGGAGGGCCCGAAAGGAGACAGGCCCCCGACGAACCAGACCATCGCCCGCAATTCGTCCGCCGGGACCAGGAGCTGCCCGTTCCCGCCCGGGTAGGTCACCTGCCCGGGCGCGACGATCGGGCTCATCATGACCACGGAGCCGAGCGGCAGGCCGTGATGGGTGGCCAGCATCGCATCCACCCCCAGGGTCCCCTCGCTCTCCGCGATGATGTCCACCGGCCGGCCAGTCTCCTGATGCAGCCGCCGGACCTGGGCGGCGATGCGGCGGCCTAGCGCCGGCAGGGGCAGGTCGCTCGCCGCGCTGCCCTGCGGGAGCGGGTGACCCGACGAGGTCATGCCCCGGTAGGAGAACTGCTGGACCAGGGCTCCGGGGGCGACCGGTCGCAGGGTCCTCGGTGCGGCGCAGCAGGTTGACCCGAATCCCCGGATCTCCAGCACTGGATCACGGGCGGCGCGACCGGGGGCCACGCTGCTCGCCGACCCGTTGACCTGGCTGCTTGCGGGTCCGGAGGCAGCGGACCTGCCCGGCACACCGGCCGCGTCCGGCGCGGGGCTCACGGCGGCCAGGTTGCTATGGTGCGGCGGGTTGCCGATCACGAAGGCCAGCCTGGTCAGCCCCACCACCATCGCAAGCGCGAGCACCATGGCCACCGGCGCCAGCGGGACCGACAGTGGCAGCGGCGCCGGACGGCGGGTCACCGCGGCGACCAGGTCACGGCGGGCACCTTCCCGGCGGACGACCGCCCTGGTCACGCCGTACCAGGCCCGCGCGTTGGCCACACCAGCCAGGCCGCACACCGGGATGGCCGCGGCCACCGGCAGCCGCCCGATCGCCGCGGCTACCACGGACAGCGTGGCGAAGTCGGCCAGCAGCCAGTACATCGCCCGGGGGGGCGGCAGGGTCCGCCACCAGGAGCCGAGGATGCCGCCGTGGCTCAGTGGCAGTGAAATGAGCAGCATGACCGGCACCGTGGCCAGGAAGGGCCAGGAGAACGGGAGGATCGCCACCCCCAGCGCCATCGCCGCCACCGGGGACAGCAGCAGGCAGGCCCCGGCGGTGAGGCCGGCCGCGGAGCGGAACATGTCCGCCAGGCCGGGCGCAGGCACCGACCGGGGCCAGGCCAGCCGGATCAGGGCGGTGTTCAGCGCGGAACGGATGCCCAGGACGGCGGCGAGCAGCACCGCGAACCCGGCCCAGGAACGGTCATATCCGTACATCCAGCGCAGATCGTGGAACAGGGCCAGCGGGGCCACCGCCGTGACCTGCCCGGCGAGTGAGCGGGCCGGGGGCGCGAGCCAGCAGAGCAGCACGGCCTCGGCCATCGCAGCCCCCGCTGACAGCGCGATCAGGCCCCGGTGGGCCAGGAATTCCCTGGCGGCCCAGGATCCCGCGTACCGCTTCATCCTCGTTGTGCGGCCCCCTGCGTGTCCGGTGCGGCTGATCCGGTGCTGCTGTGGGTCCGGCTGGCTCGATCTGGTGAGGGGTCAGCACGGGGGGACTACCGTGATCACAATCCTAAGAAGGTCTTACAACTGGTTAACGGGAGGGCCTGGATGCGCTTCGCGGGCCGCACGGTCGTGATCACGGGAGCCGCCGGGGGGCTTGGTTCGGGAATGGCCGCCGCCTTCGCGGCTGAGGGGGCGGACGTCGCGCTCGTGGATCTGCCGGGCAGCCCCGGGGAGGCGCTGGCGGCCACCATCAACGCGGCGGCCGCCGGCCGGGATGGGCCGGGCACAGCCTTCTTTGCCCCATGTGACCTGGCCGATCTGGACGCCGCCCGGCAGTTGATCACCGACCTCGCCGCGCGTCCGGGCGGGCTCGACGTGCTGATCAACAACGCCGCGATCTACCCGAGGAAAGAGGTAGCGGCTTACACCACCGCAGACTGGCTCGCGGTCCAGCGGATTAACGTGGATGCGGCCTTCGTCTGCGCCCAGGCCGCGCTGCCCGCGATGCGGGCCGCCGGGTCGGGCCGGATCATCAACGTGTCCAGCATCACATTTTTTGGCGGCACCCCATTTCTCGTGCCGTACGTGGCGTCCAAGGGCGCCCTGGTCGGGCTGACCCGGGCGCTGGCCCGGGAACTCGGCGGATACGGGATCACGGTCAACGCGATCGCCCCGGGCGCCTTCCCCACCGCCGCCGAGGCGATCCACCCCAACCTGGAGGCTTATAACGCGTTCATCCTGGATCAGCAGGCCATCAAGCGGCGCGGCGAGCCAGCGGACATCGCGAACGCGGCCCTGTTCCTGGCCGCGCCGCAGACGTCCTTCATCACCGGGCAACTGCTGGTGGTGGACGGCGGCTGGGTGATGCACTGACGCCGGAGCGCCCCGACGCCAGAGCGCCCCGACGCCAGAGGGGCGCAGGGTCAGAGCGCCCTGGCGGCAGGAAGGGCCGCGGGATTACAGTCGCCTGGCGTCCGTGATCCTCCGCAGGAACCGCTGCGTGCGCTCGTCCTGAGGGCTGGTGAACAACTCCGCGGGCGGCCCCTGCTCCACGATCTGGCCGCCCGACAGGAAGCACACCCGGTTGGCGATGTCCCGGGCGAAGCCCATCTCGTGCGTGGCGATCAGCATGGTCATGCCGCTGGCGGCCAGTTCCCGGATCACGTCGAGAACCTCGGCCACCAGTTCCGGGTCGAGGGCGCTGGTGACCTCGTCGAGGAGCATCAGCCGCGGCCGCATGGCCAGGGCCCGGACGATCGCCACCCGCTGCTGCTGCCCGCCGGAGAGCCGGTCGGGGTAGTCGGCCTGCTTGTCGAGCAGCCCGAAGCGCTCCAGCAGCGCCCGGCCCTCCTCATCGGCCTGCCGCCGGGATGCGCCGAGCGCCTTGACTGGGGCAAGCGTGACGTTGCGCAGCACGGTCATGTGCGGGAACAGGTTGAAGGCCTGGAACACGATGCCCACGTTCCGGCGCACCCAGTTCTGGTCGATGCCCCGCTGGGTGACGTCTTGCCCCCAGAGCAGGATCCGGCCGGCGTCGATGGCTTCCAGCAGGTTGATGCAGCGCAGCAGCGTTGACTTGCCCGAACCGGACGCCCCGATGAGGCAGATCACCTCATGCGAGGCCACGCTCAGGTCGATACCGTCCAGCACCAGATTGGCGCCGAACGACTTACGCAGACCCTCGATCTGGACCGCCGCGGTCGCCGCCGGCTCGTCCGGCGGTTCGGCGGTCACGCCACCGCCCCGGCCAGGCGGCGGCGCCGGTCGCGGGCGATCAGGTGGTCGGTGAACCGGGCCAGCGGGATGGTGAGGATGAGGAACAGGATGGCCGCCACCACGTAACTGGAATAGTTGAACACGGTGTCGCTGAAGATCTCGGCGGCCTTGTTGGCCTCGATCGCGCCGAGGATGCCCACCAGGGCGGTGTCCTTCTGCAAGCTGATGAAGTCGTTCAGCAGCGGCGGGATGATGTTGCGCACCGCCTGCGGCAAGATCACGTAGCGCAGCGCTGCGGTATGCGAGAGGCCGAGCGACCGGGCCGCCGCGACCTGGCTCTGGTGGACCGAGTTCAGGCCCGCCCGGTACACCTCGGAGACGTAGGCCGAATAGGACAAGACCAGGGCGGCGACCCCGTAGACCGGGGCGGACTGGGTGGACACGAAGGTCAGGTTGAGCGCGGGCACCCCGAACCCGATCGCGAAGATCACCAGGATCAGCGGGACGCCGCGGAACACGTCCACGTAGATGGTGCTGACGATCCGCAGCGGGAACATCACCGGGCTGTCCGACTGCCGGATGACGGCGATGACCAGGGCCAGGATGAGGATCAGGACCTCGGCGGCCAGGAACATCCGGATGTTCAGCCAGAGCGCCTCGCCCACCGAGTAGTAGCCGGCCCGGGGGTCCCCGATCAGGGACTTCCACATGTACTCCGGGTTGAAGAACGTGTGCCGGACCGCGGCGCTGCCCGGGGCCAGGAAGAACAGCGCGGCGATGGCGGCCAGCACGACGATCGTGCTGGCCGTGGACACGGCCACCGCCCCGCGGCCGCTGCTCAGCAGGTGTGACCTGCGCTGGGGTGCCCCGAAGGAGGTCTGGGGCGGCCCGACCATCAGGGCTTGAGCAGGGGCACGCTCAGGTACACCTGCAGGTACTTCTTCTGCAGCGCGGCGAGCGTGCCGTTGTGGTGCAGCGTGGCCAGGGCCTTGTCCACGCACCCCACCAGCGGATTGCCCTTGTGGAAGAGCAGGCCGAAGTGCTCGCCGCTGGACGGGAACTGGCCCACCAGCACCGAGTTCTTGATCTCCGAGGAGGAGATGTACTGGGCGGTGGGCGTGTCCGCTACCAGCGCCGCGATCTGGTGGGTCTGCAGCCCCTGTTTCACGTCGTTCAGCGACTCGTAGACCTTGGGGGTCTGCGTCGGCTGGATCTGGCTGTTGATGAAGGCCAGGCTGGTCGTGCCGATCTGGTCGCCGAAGACGTACCCCTTCAGGTCGGACGGCGCGTGCTTGGTCACGATGGGGGTGCCCTTCAGCGCCACCAGGGCCTGATCCACGTCGTAGTAGCTGGTGGAGAACGTCACCGCCTGAGCCCGCGCCGGGGTCACCGAGACCTCGTTGATGTCGAAGTCGAACTTCTTCGGGCCGGGCGCGTAGGAGTCGTTGAACGGTTCGTATGCCCAGGTGACCTGCGACTTCTTGAAACCGAGCTGGGCAGCCACCGCGTAGGCCACGGCGCTCTCGTAGCCCTTGCCGTTCGCGGGGTCGTTGTTGCTGAACCACGGCGGGTAGGCGGGCTTGTCGGTGGCGACGGTGAGCGTGCCCTTGGTGTACAGATCCTTCTGGATCGAGGCGTTGCTGCAGGTGGCCGCCGTGCTGACGCTGGCGCTGGTGCCGCTGCCGGACCCGCTACCGCTGGCGGTGCTGCCGCATGCGGCCAGCCCGGCGCCCAGCGCCAGCACTGCGGCAGTGATCATGATCCGGTGCATTGGATCACTCTACTGTGGAGAGTGTCACTAAACGAGGAGGCATTCTGATGCCCGCGTGGATCTGCCGCACCTGCGCCGTCCAGCAGCCCGATACACCGGAGCCGCCGGTGAACTGCCCCATCTGTGACGACGAGCGCCAGTATGTGGGCTGGGGCGGGCAGCAGTGGACCACGATGGCCGAGATCGCCCGCGATCATGCGGTGGTGATCCGCGAGGAGGAACCGGGCCTGGCCGGCATCGGCCTGGAACCGGCCGTCGCCATCGGGCAGCGGGCCCTGCTGGTCTGCACGCCGCAGGGCAACGTGCTGTGGGACTGCGTCCCGCTGCTGGATGACGCGGCCCGGGACCGGATCACCCAACTAGGCGGCATCGACGCGATCTGCATGTCGCATCCGCACTTCTACGCCGCGCACGTGGACTTCGCCGACGCCTTCGACGCCCGCGTCTTCATCCCGCGGGCCGATCAACAGTGGATCCAGCGGCCGTCGCCGCGGATCCAGCTGTTCGATGACCAGGCCGAGCCGGTCCCCGGGGTCACCGTGGCCCGGATCGGCGGTCACTTCGACGGGGCGGCCGTGCTGCACTGGCCGGCCGGTTCCGACGGCCGCGGTGCCCTGCTGACGGGGGACACCATCACGGTCGTCCCGGACCGGGCCTGGGTCAGCTTCATGTGGAGCTACCCCAACCTCATCCCGCTGGACGAGGCGACCGTGCTCGAGATCGCCCGGCGGGCGGAGCGGTTCACCTTCGACCGGGTTTACGGCGGCTGGTGGGGGCGGGTCGTGGTCGGGGACGGCGCGGCCGCGGTCCGCCGCTCGGCGGACCGTTACGTGGCCCGGCTCCGCGGGCAGCGGCCGGGCGGCTGATCTGCGGCCTGAGCGTCATCGCGGGCCCCGGCTGGGGTATACCCAACAGATGAGCGCGCTGGGTGACCGTGGGGCCAGGGGCATCGCGGGCGAGGACTGGGACGGCCTGGACATGGCGACTCCCGGTCCAGTGGACGTGACTGCGGAGGATTCACTGTTCCCGCCGATCGGTGAGTACGGGTTCCTGTCCGATTGCGAAACCACCGCCCTGATCGCGCCGAGCGGGAACGTGGAGTGGCTGTGCCTGCCCCGGATGGACTCGCCGAGTGTGTTCGGCGCGATCCTGGACCGCTCCGCCGGCGGGTTCCGGCTCGGACCGGAAGGGATCGACGTCCCGGCGGCCCGCCGGTACCTGCCCGGGACGATGGTGCTGGAGACCAGCTGGGCTACCCCGACCGGATGGCTGGTGGTGCGGGACGCGCTGATCATGGGGCCCTGGCATCACGAGAACGAGCTGTCCCACACGCATCGCCGCACGCCTACCGACTACGACGCGGACCACGTGCTGCTGCGCACCATCCGCTGCGTCACCGGCGAGGTCCAGGTCACCTTCGAATGTGAGCCGGTCTTCGACTACGGCCGTTATCAGGGGACCTGGTCCTACAGCGACCGGGGGTACGCCCAGGGTGTCTGTCACCCCAGCGGCGGAGCTCCCGGGGTGCCACTGACCCTGACCACCGACATGCGGCTCGGGTTCGAGGGCGGCCGGGCCATGGCCCGGACCCGCATGCAGGAGGGTGAAGTCCACTTCTGCGCCCTGTCCTGGACCGATCACGCGCCGCCGTTCACTTATCAGGAGGCGCGCCAGCGGCTGCTCTGGACCGCGCACCACTGGCAGCACTGGCTGGCCCGGGGCCGGTTCCCGGACCACCCGTGGACCCGCTATCTGCAGCGCAGCGCGCTCACCCTCAAGGGGCTCACGTTCGCGCCCAGCGGGGCCATGGTGGCGGCGGCGACCACGTCACTGCCGGAGGTCCCGCACGGCGAGCGCAACTGGGATTACCGGTACTGCTGGCTGCGCGACTCGGCGTTCACCCTGTGGAGCCTGTACGCGCTCGGTTTCGACTGGGAAGCCGACGACTTCTTCTGGTTCCTGGCCGATCTCGCCCAGCGCGACGACGAGGTCCAGGTGGTCTACGGGGTGGACGGCGAACGGGACCTGAGTGAGCAGATCCTCGAGCATCTCGGCGGGTACGACGGAGCCCGCCCGGTCCGGGTGGGCAACGAGGCCTATACCCAGCGCCAGCACGACGTGTGGGGCACCATGCTGCAGGCCATCCACATCCGGCTGGGCAGCTGGCAACGGCTGGATGACCGGATGTGGCGGGTGGTCCGCCGCCAGGTGGAGTCCGCGCTGAAGTACTGGCGTGAGCCCGACCTGGGGATCTGGGAGGTGCGCGGCGAGCCGAAGCACTTCACGTTCTCCAAGCTGATGTGCTGGTCCGCGGTGCAGCGCGGCACTCAGGCCGCGCTGGCCCGGGGGGAGGGGGCGCTGGCCAAGACCTGGGGGGAGGCGGCCGACGAGATCCGGGATGACGTCCTGGCCCACGGGGTGGACGAACGCGGCGTATTCACCCAGCACTATGACACGAAGACGCTCGACGCCTCGCTGCTGCTCCTGCCGATGACCGGATTCCTGCCCCGCGACGATCCACGCGTCCGGGCCACCATCCTGGCCATCGCGGACGAGCTCACCGTGGACGGCCTGGTCGTCCGGTACCGGCCCGAAGAGACCGACGACGGCCTGCCCGGCGACGAGGGAACGTTCACGATCTGCTCCTTCCTGCTGGTCTCGGCGTTCTCCGAGATCGGTGAGCCTGACCGCGCCCGGCAGTTGTGCGAGCGGTTGCTCTCGCTGGCCAGCTCGCTCGACCTGTACGCCGAGGAGATCGACCCGCGGACCGGCCGCCATCTGGGTAACTTCCCTCAGGCGTTCACCCATCTGGCCTTGATCAACGCGGTCATCCACGTGATCCGGGCCCAGCGCCGGCCGCCCGAGCCGCTGGAGCCGCCGGCCTGAGGCAGGTGCTCCCGGTGGCCGGCGCGGGTATGCCGCCGCAGTCAGGGCTTGATCCCGGCCCGCCAGGCGCTGCACGCTACATCTGGGCCGGCTCCGGTTGCGGGGCTACAGTCCTACCTGGTGCTGTTCCTGGTTGTCCCGGCGAGAGAAGGAGGCATCCGTGTCAGAGGTCGTCAGGGCCGCGTTGGTTCAGCAGCAGTGGACGGGTGACAAGGATTCCATGATCCGTGCGTCCGCCGACGCGATCGGCCGGGCGGCGTCCGCGGGCGCCCAGGTCGTCTGCCTGCAGGAACTGTTCTACGGGCCGTACTTCTGCCAGGTGCAGGACGCGGATTATTACTCCTACACCGAGGCCATCCCCGGCGGGCCGACCACCGAGCTCATGTGCGAGCTGGCCCGGCAGCACTCCGCGGTCCTGATCGTGCCCATGTACGAGGAGGAGCACCCGGGCCTCTACTACAACACCGCGGCCGTGATCGACGCCGACGGGACCTACCTTGGCAAGTACCGGAAGACTCACCTGCCGCAGGTGAAGGGGTTCTGGGAGAAGTTCTACTTCCGCCCCGGGAACCTGGGCTACCCGGTGTTCGACACCGCGGTCGGCCGGATCGGCGTGTACATCTGTTACGACCGGCACTTCCCAGAGGGCTGGCGGGCGCTGGGCCTGGCCGGGGCCAGGATCGTGTTCAACCCGTCGGCGACCAGCCGGGGCCTGTCGCAGTACCTGTGGCGACTGGAGCAGCCCGCCGCCGCCGTGGCCAACGAGTACTTCATCGGCGCGATCAACCGGGTCGGCGTGGAACCCCTGGGCGACAACGAGTTCTACGGCCAGACCTACTTCGTGGACCCGCGCGGCCAGCTGGTCGGCGAGGCAGCGTCGGATACCGACGACGAGGTGATCGTCCGCGACCTGGACATGGACCAGCTGGCCGAGGTGCGGGACCTGTGGCAGTTCTACCGCGACCGCCGTCCCGACCAGTACGGACCGCTGGTGCAGCCGTGAACCGGCTGCGGCCGGGGAAACTGGTGCAGCCGTGAACCGGCTGCGGCCGGGGAAACTGGTGCAGCCGTGAACCGGCTGCGGCCGGGGAAACTGGTGCAGCCGTGAACCGGCTGCGGCCGAAGAAAGAGGTGCAGCCATGAGCCTTCTCATCCAGGGTGGCACGGTGGTGTCGCCCACGGGCACCGTGCCCGCGGACGTGCTGGTCGAGGGCGAGAAGATCAGCGCGCTGGCCGCTCCCGGCAGCGAGACCGCGGTGGCCTGGGGTGCCTCGGCGGACCGGATCATGGATGCCCGGGGCCTGTACGTCCTGCCCGGCGGTATCGACGTGCACACCCACATGGAGATGCCGTTCGGCGGCACCTTCTCGGTGGACACGTTCGAGACCGGAACCCGGGCCGCCGCCTGGGGCGGCACCACCACGATCGTGGACTTCGCGGTCCAGGCCAAGGGCACCTCGCTGCTGGCCACGCTGGACAAGTGGCACGCCAAGGCGGACGGCCACTGCGTGATCGACTATGGCTTCCACATGATCGTCTCCGACGTCAACGACACCACGCTGAAGGAGATGGAGTCGTGCATCGGGGCGGGCGTGAACAGCTTCAAGATGTTCATGGCCTACCCGGGCGTGTTCTACGCGACCGATGGGGAGATCGTGCGCGCCATGACCAGGGCCGCCGAGACCGGCGCCGTGATCATGATGCATGCGGAGAACGGCATCGCCATCGACCAGCTCGTGGCCCAGGCCCTGGCCGCGGGGAAGACCGATCCGGTGCAGCACGGACTGACCCGGCCGCCGGAACTGGAGGCGGAAGCCACGCACCGGGCCATCACCCTGGCCCGGGTGACCGGATCGCCGCTGTACATCGTGCACCTGTCGGCGGCGCAGGCGCTCCAGGCGGTCGCCGAAGCCCGGGACACCGGCCAGAACGTGTTCGCCGAGACCTGCCCGCAGTACCTGTACCTGTCCCTGGACGACCTGGCCCGCCCGGATTTCGAGGGGGCCAAGTACGTGGCGTCGCCGCCGCTGCGGCCGCGCGAGCACCAGGGCACCCTATGGCGCGGGCTGCGCACTAACGACCTCTCCGTGGTGTCCACGGACCACTGCCCGTTCTGCTTCAAGGAGCAGAAGGAACTGGGCCGCGGTGACTTTTCCAAGATCCCCAACGGGATCCCCGGGGTCGAGCACCGGATGGACTTGCTGCATCAGGGAGTCGTGGCCGGGGAACTGTCGCTGGCGCGCTGGGTCGAGGTGGCCGCGACCACGCCGGCCCGGATGTTCGGCCTCTACCCGCGTAAGGGCATCATCGCGCCGGGCTCCGATGCCGACATCGTCCTCTACGACCCGCAGGCCACCCAGGTCCTGTCGGCGGCCACGCACCACATGAACGTGGATTACTCGGCCTACGAGGGCTTCGAGATCACCGGGCAGGTGCGGACCGTGCTGTCCCGGGGTGCGGTGGTGATCGAGGGCGGCGAGTACCACGGCCATACCGGCCACGGCCACTTCCTGCGCCGTGACCGGTCCGAGTATCTGATCTGACGGGGGCAAAGATGGAATTCGGGGTGGTCCTGCAGACCGACCCGCCGGCCAGCGCCGTGGTGGCGACCATGAGCCACGCCGAGGACCAGGGCTTCGGTTACGGCTGGACCTTCGACTCGCACGTGCTGTGGCAGGAGCCGTTCGTCATCTACTCACAAGTCCTGGCGGCCACGTCCCGGATGAAGGTCGGCCCCATGGTGACGAACCCGGGCACCCGGGACTGGTCGGTCACCGCCTCCTTGTTCGCGACGCTGAACGACATGTTCGGTAACCGGACCGTGTGCGGCATCGGCCGCGGCGACTCGGCCCGCCGGGTCATCGGCCAGCGGCCGGTCACCCTGGCTACCATGTCCGAGGCGATGCACGTGATCAAGGAACTGGCCGAGGGGCGCGAGGTGATGTTGCACGGCGCGCCGATCCGTATCCCGTGGGTCCGTGACGGCTCGCTGGAGATATGGATGGCCGCCTACGGACCGAAGGCGCTGGCCCTGGTCGGCGAGCAGGCCGACGGCTTCATCCTGCAGACCGCCGACCCGGACATCGCCCGCTGGACGGTGGGGTCGGTACGGGCCGCTGCCCGTGCGGCCGGGCGGGACCCGGAGGAGATCACGATCTGCGTGGCCGCCCCCGCGTACGTCGGCACCGACGTGGCGCACCAGCGGGATCAGCTGCGCTGGTTCGGCGGGATGGTCGGGAACCACGTCGCCGACCTGGTCGCCCGGTACGGCGAGGACGGCCCGGTGCCGCGCGAGCTGACCGACTACATCAAGGGCCGCGACGGATACGACTACGCCCATCACGGGCGGGCCGGGAACCCGTCCACCGACTTCGTGCCGGACGCCATCGTGGACCGCTTCTGCCTGCTCGGGCCGGCCGCGGCGCATCTGGACCGGCTGCACGAACTGACGGACATCGGCGTGGACCAGTTCGCCGTGTACCTGATGCACGACCAGCCCCGGGAGACGCTGGCCGTCTACGGCGCGGAGATCATCCCGGCGCTCAGCTGAGCGCCGGGCCCGGCGTGCCTGCGGCCCTCGTGCCCACGCCGGGCCGCCGGATACGAGGCGGGCGCCTGGGGGAACGTGGGGGTAATGGTTGCTTCGTGTGACCTTTCTCATAACGCCTAAAAGGTACTTTTCGGCCACAGGAATCGTGGTCTCAGGCATCGTAGAGTCCCGCAAGCACCCCGCGTACGTGATGACCGCCGCCTTCTGAGCGGCCAGGCGCCCTGCCCCCGCGCCGCATCCGACGTCGCTGACCCGCCCCGACCCGGTGGCTGGTCTGTGCCCGGGTGGAAACCGGCGGCGCGCACGCGCCCGATCAAAGGTTCACGTTTGTCCCTCAGCAGACAGACACCCTCCCGCAAGCCGCTCCACCGCAAGACGTCGTCCGGCAAGACCTCGTCCGGCAGAAGCTCGTACCCCAGGACGCTGTACCGCAAGACCCCGAAGATCACGCTGATCGCGGCCGGCTCGGCGCTCGCCCTGGCGGGCATCGCCGCGGGCGCCACAGCCGCCTGGCCCGGGGACACCCCGGCCGCGTCGGCGAGCTTGGCCGACGCGGCCAGCGTGGCCGGCTCACGCAACGTCGCGGCGTCCGCCGCGACGGACCACGTGATGGCCGCCTCGATCCACCAGCTCAAAGTGAGCGGGGCCACGGCCCGGCTGGCGGCCCAGCGTCAGGCGATCGTCCGCGCGCGGGCCCGGGACGCGGCGCGGGCCAAGGCCGCGGCCGCCCGGGCCGCGGCGGCCCGGGCGGCCGCCGCGCGGAAACAACAGGCGGCCGCCAGGCCGGCTACGGCCCAGCCCGTCACGGCAACAGGATCGCCGCAGCAGATCGCGGAGGGCATGCTCGGCTCCTACGGCTGGTCATCGTCGCAGTTCAGTTGCTTGCTGCCGCTGTGGGACGCGGAAAGCGGCTGGAACGCCTCCGCCAGCAACACCTCCTCCGGCGCCTACGGCATCCCGCAGGCCCTGCCCGGGAGCAAGATGGCCAGCGCCGGCCCGGACTGGCAGACGAATGCGGCCACCCAGATCCGCTGGGGCCTCGGGTACATCCGGTCCGTATATGGCTCACCGTGCGCGGCCTGGTCGCACGAGCAGGCCTACAGCTGGTACTAGCCACGGGCCCGGCCACCTGGCCGTGGCTCAGCCGCAGGCCATGACCGCCGGGGCGGCCCCGGGTATCCCGGGGCCGCCCCGGCGTGGCGTGTGACCTATTTCATATCGTCCTTATTTAGAGTTTTGGTCACGTTAGCGACTGGTTTGCGGCATGGTTAAGCCCGCAAGCACCCCGTGTGCGAGATGGCCGCCCTGAGCCGCCCGGCGCCCTGCCCCCGCGCCACGTCCGCACGCCGCTGCCCTTCCTGGAGAATCCGCCGGTAATTGGCATGTGCCCGGGTGATAGCCGTGCGCGTAATCCCGCGCCGACCGAAGGTTCCCTTTGTCCTCAATCAGGACGTCTTTCCGTAAGTATCCGAAGCTCATGATGAGCCTGGCCGCCGCGGGCAGCGCCACCGCCGCCGCGGTCATCACGCTCAGCGCCGCTCCCGCGGCCCACCCGGCCACCGCCCCTTCAGCGGCGGCCCGCCCGGCCGCCGCCACGGCCACGGCCCCGGCCATCTCCCGGCCCATGGCCACTCTCGACGTGGCCGCGATTTCGCAGCGGCAGGCCGCCCAGCGCACCGCCGAGCGGATGCTCGCCCGCTTCGGCTGGACCAAGAGCCACCAGTGGAAGCCGCTCAAGTGGCTGTGGAACCGGGAAAGTGGCTGGAACAAGTACGCCAGCAACCCGTACTCCGGCGCGTACGGCATCCCGCAGGCCCTACCGGGCAACAAGATGGCCAGCGCCGGCAATCACTGGCGCACCAACGCCACCACCCAGATCCGCTGGGGGCTGCGCTACATCAAGAGCCGGTACGGCCGTCCGCGGGCGGCCTGGAACCACTCGCAGGCCTACGGCTGGTACTGACTGCGGTACTGCAGTGCGACGGGGCCCCCAGCCTGGTGTGGCTGGGGGGCCCCGTCGTGGTCTGGATGACGGGCCAGCTAGCTGCGCAGAGCGGGAACTAGCGCCCGGGCCGCCCCGGGTGAGCTACTGCTGCTGGCCGATGGATTCGGCACCGGCAGCGGCTTGCAGGTCTTATCCCACTTCGCATTCGGGTTCCGGGCCGGCAACTTGCCGCTGGCCAGGTAGTTGGCGATGGTGTTGTCCACGCACAGGTCACCAAAGAGCGAGTCGGCGTGCGTGGTGCCGCCCGGCTCGGCCAGCAGCACCGAGTGCGGGAACAGTGTGCGGACCTCGAGGCTGCCCCCGAACGGCGTCGCCGCGTCCAGGGTCTCGTCGATCAGCAGGGCACTGCTGATCCCGTTGCCATTGATCTGCATCGGGGTCGTTCGTGACGCGGGCGCCGGCCAGTGCAGGCACGGGGCATTGAACCAGGCGTTCCCCCAGGTCTCGAACGGCGCGATCTTGTTGACCCGGTGGTTGTCCTTGCTCCACACCGCCCAGCTGGTCGGCCACTGAGCCAGGACTTCCAGTGCTGGCGCAGCCGCCCGCGAAGCACCATGACCACGGCCCGCACAGCCACCCCCGCTTCGGCCACCCCCTGCTCGGCCCTCTGAGCATGGCCCGGGCCCGGGTCAGGCGCCAAGGTGGCCAGCCGCCAGCAGGCCGTCGTGCCAGCACGCCGGGCACATGCGTGTCACCAGGATCGACCCGGCGTCCGCCCCCGGGGTGGACTGGAACCGGTGACCGGCAGTGCTGGCCCGGACTACGCAAGGGAGCAGGCCATGAGCGAGCTGGACGATTTCCGCGCCACAACCCTCACCCGCTTGGTGGAGGCCGAGAAAGCCCTGCACGACGGCGACCCGGAACCGCGCCTGGCCATGTGGTCAGACCAGGACCCGGTGACCCTGTTCGGGGCGTGGGGACCGTGCAAGAGCGGCTGGGAGGAGGTGAGCCCGGTCTTCCGCTGGCTCGCGTCGCGGTTCTCCGGCGTCAGCGACTACCACCTGGACCTCGTGGCGGCCGGCCTCAGTGGCGACCTGGCCTACACGGTCGGCTTCGAGCGCTCCTCACTGTCTATCGACGGTGGCCCCGTCCAGGAGAACGTGCTCCGCGTCACCCACGTGTTCCGCCGGGAGAGCGGCACCTGGAAGATCGTTCATCGCCACGGCGACTTCCCTCCTGCGGATCAGGGCCCGCCTGGCCACCACCGTCAGGACTCATCTGGTCACTGATCCGCTTCGGAGCCGGTGGCTAGTAGGTCAGTGGCGGGCCGTCCAGCGGGGGCTCCAGGAAGGTGGCCCGGGACCCCTCGAGCCAGTCGGTCAGCCCCCGGGGCGCGTGCCCGGTCACTTCCCGCACGTGCGAGGTGAGCTGGCCGGCCCCGCCCGCACGGATCCACGCGAACAGCTCCAGCGTCCCCTCGACCTCCCAGGGGGCCAGGCCGGAGCCCAGCAGTTCCTCCCGGGCCTGCTCGTCTGGCAGGTTGCGGTAGCGCACCTGGCGGGCGAACACCTCGGAGATCCGGCTGGCCACGTTCGAATACGTGAGGGATTCAGGTCCGGTCAGCGTGAATACAGCCGGATCGCCGCCGGCCTCAGGTGCCGGGCTGGTCAGCAGCCGCGCGGCAGCGTCGGCCACGTCCGCGGCGGCCACGAAACCCACCTTGCCGTGACCGGCCGGGGCGGACAGCGTGGCCTCCCTGCGGATGGCCGCCGCGGACGGCAGGAGCGTCTCCATGTACGGCGAGGGGGCCAGGTAGCTGGCCGGAAGGCCGCTCGCATCCAGGTGCCGGGCGATTTCGCGATGGCTGCGCATGAAGCGCACGTCGCAGCCGGGGTCGACGAAGCCGTCCGCGGCCACCTTCACCACGTGCGGCCCGTGCCCCGCGGCCACGAGTGCGTCGATGAAGGAGATCTCCAGCTCGGCCTGGGCCTCACTCGACGGGCTCAGCAGGAAGACCCGGTCGAAGGCCCGCAACTGCTCCGCGGAAGGCGGGTCGTCGAACGTGGCCACCAGGTTCTCCCCGGGGCCGGGCAGGTCAAGGCCCTTGGCCTCGACATGCACCATCGCCGTGGCGTCGGCCCGGGCGTCGGCGAGCGCCTCCAGCAGGGGGTAGCCGACCCTTCCGGTCGCTCCGGTCACCAGGATCACGGGCCTGCCTCCTCGAGCACTGTCATTGCGGCGCTGTCCTTAGGGGCACCTTACGGGAGGGCCGGATCGGTGCGCTGGGCCGCGTCCCGACGTAGTTTGGTTTCGTGGCGGAAGCGGAGATGCGGCGCCGCCGGTGAACCGGGGCCGATGGCGCAGATGGTCGCTCGTGGTATCCGGGACCGCCCTGCTGTGCGCACTTCCGGCGGTGATCGCAGCCCTCCCGGTGTCCTCCTCCGCGATCAGCGCCCCAGCCCTGCGGGACCGCATCCTGGCCTCGGCCGGGGTGCCGTACCAGGGATACGCGGAAAGCACCGTGAACCTGGGCCTGCCGGAACTGCCTGACCTGCACAACGTGAGCTTGCTGCTGGACGGCACCACGGACCAGTACGTCTGGTACCACTCCCCGGCGTACTGGCGGGCCGACGAGGTGACCGGCACGGGGGAGAGCGACACCTACGCCGACGGCGGCGTGACCTACCTGTGGAACTACGGGGCCAACCTGCTCACCCAGATCACCGGCGCGGAGCCGGTGCGGCTGCCGCGCGCCGCGGACCTGCTGCCGCCCGCGCTGGCCCGGCGGCTGCTGGACACCGCGGGCCGCGCGGACCGGATCTCGCGGCTGCCGGACCGCCGGATCGCCGGGGTGGACGCGGCGGGCCTGCGGCTGGTCCCCACCGGGACCGGCACCACGGTCGGATCGGTGCAGATCTGGGCTGAGCCGGCCAGCGGGCTCCCGGTCCAGGTCCAGATCACCGGCCGCGGCACGGCCGGACATCCCGGTCAGGCCGTACTGCTCAGCACCTTCCTGGAGCTAAGCCGGACCCAGCCGGACCTGAACGCCGTCACCCCGCATCCGGCGCCGGGGGTGGGCCTGACCACCACCCGGCTGCCGGACGTGGACGGCGTGCTGAACGGGGACGGTGACGGGGACCGCGACGGCGACCAGTTCCCGCTCCAGCTGGGCGGGCTGCGCCACGTCGCCCTCCCGGGCAGCCCGCCCGGGGTGGCGATCTACGGCAGCGGGCTTTCCCGCTTCGTGCTGCTGCCGCTGCCCAGCGGGGTCGGTACGGACGCGGTCAACTCCGCGATCCAGGCCGGGGCGGACAGTGTCGCGCTGCCCGGGACCCCCGGGGGCCAGGCGGGAACCCAGGACGGCGTGCTGATCCGGACGCCGCTGCTGTCCGTTCTGATGGTCAGGGCCGGGTTCCACCACGCCGTCTTCTTGTTCGCCGGCGCGGTGACCCCGGCCGTGCTGGAAAACTCAGCAGGCACCCTGGTCACTGACTTGTCACACTTTAGGTTCAGGTTCCATCGATGATCGTTACCCGCGGCCTGACCAAGCGGTACGGGCACCTGCTCGTGGTAGATCAGGTCGATCTGGACGTCCGGGAGGGTGACCGGTACGGCTTCCTCGGCCCCAACGGGTCGGGAAAGACCACCGTGGTCCGGATGCTGCTCGGCCTGGTCTACGCGACCAGCGGTGAGATCACGGTGCTGGGCCAGCCGGTGCCGAAACGGGCGGCCCAGGTGCTGCCCTCGATCGGTGCCCTGGTGGAGGGCCCGTCCGCGTACGGGCACTTGTCCGGGCGGGCCAACCTGGCCTTGATCGACGCGGCGGGGAAATCAGGCAGCCGCCGGACCCGGGGCAGCCGGATCGCCGCCACCCTGGACCGGGTGGGCCTGGGCGGCATCGACAACCGGCCGGTCAAGCGGTACTCCCTCGGCATGCGCCAGCGGCTCGGCCTGGCCGCCGCGCTGCTGCGTACCCCGAAGCTGCTCATCCTGGACGAGCCGACCAACGGGCTGGACCCGCAGGGTATCCGGGAGATCCGCGACCTGCTGATCGAGCTCAACGCGGCCGGTACCACCGTGTTCCTGTCTAGCCATCAGCTCAGCGAGGTCGAGCAGCTGTGTACCCGGGTCGGCATCGTGAACCGGGGCCGGCTGGTCCGGCAGGAAGACCTGGACACACTGCGCGCGCTGACCGGGCGCTCGATCGTGCACACCCCCGACACCGACCGGGCCCGTGAGCTGCTGGACGGCCAGATCGAGCGCGCCGATTCCGGCCGGCTGGTGGTCGCCGGCGCGGACACCGCGGCGCTCAACTCCCGGCTGGTCGCCCACGGCGTGCGGGTCACCGAGATCGCCGCCGAGCGGCGGTCGCTGGAAGACGTGGTGCTCTCGGTGACCGGCTCGGGCTCTGACCGCGTCGACCTCCTGGATGAGGAGCGAGGATGATCCGCGTCGAGCTGGCGAAGCTGGTCCGCCGACCGCGCAGCTGGGTGAGCCTCGTCCTGCTGTGCGGCCTGCCCGTGCTGGTCGCCGTGTTCGTCGCGGTGACCCACCTCGCGCCGCCCCCCGGCCAGGGCCCGGCCCTGCTGTCCGCGGTGCTGTCCAGCGGGTCGCTTTACCCGGCCGCCGCACTCGCGATCGTGCTGCCCATCTTCCTGCCGGTGGCGGTCGCGGTGGTGGCGGGCGATTCCATTGCCGGCGAGGCCGGGTCAGGCACCCTGCGTTACCTGCTGGCCCGGCCGGTCGGCCGGACCCGGCTGCTGGCCGCCAAGCTGATCGCGCTCATCGTGTACACGCTGTCCGCCGTGATCCTGATCGCGGTGACCGCCTACCTGACCGGGATCGCCCTGTTCGGCGCGCAGCCGGTAGCGGCCACGCCCGGCGGCCTGACCACCTCCAACATCGCCGCGACCTCGCTGTCCGGCAGCGGGCTGACCCCCGCCGGCATCGCGCTGCGCACGATCGGGGCGGTCGCCTTCATCGCCGTGTCCATGCTGGGCGTGGGCGCGATCGCGCTGTTCCTGTCCACCGTCACCGACTCCGCCCTCGGCGCGGCCCTGGGCGCGCTGGCCGCCCTGATCACCAGCGAGGTGCTGGTCACGCTGAACGCCGCGTCGGCGGTCGATCCTTACCTGCCCACCCGGTACTGGCTGGCCTGGATCGACTTCTTCCGCGACCCCATCGTCTGGCGGAACATCGAGCGGGGCTTCGCCGTGCAGGGCGTCTATGTGGTGGTGTTCCTGGCCGCGTCCTGGGCGCACTTCGCCACCAAGGACATCACCAGCTGACCGCGGAGCCGGCGGCATGAAGGCACACCCGGTTCCGCCCGCCCTCCTTGGCCTGGTACAGGGCATGATCGGCGGCGGTCAGCAGTTCCTCGAGATCGAGGCGGGAGGACCCGAGGGCCGCGATGCCGATCGAGATGGTGACCCGCAGCGGGGGGTCCCCGGGATGGCCGTCACCGACCGGGGTGGCGATCCGGGAGATCTTCTCGCGGACCCGCTCGGTGATCTGGCGGGCTTCCGCCGCGCCGGTGCCGGGCAGCAGGATGGCGAACTCCTCGCCACCGAACCGGCCGGTCAGGTCCTCCTCGCGCAGCAGTGCGCTCAGCGCGCTGGCGATGGCGGCCAGCACGGCATCCCCGGCCAGGTGCCCGAAGGTGTCGTTGACGTTCTTGAAGTGGTCGATGTCGGCGATGGCCACGGTGAGCGGGGTCCGCGTCCGGGCCGCGCGCGCCGTCTCCAGCCGGGCCTCTCGCAGCCAGGTGCCCGCGTTGAGCAGGCCTGTCTTGGCGTCGAGCCGGGAGGCGTCCACCAGCTGGGCGTGCCGGGAGGAGCGGTGCAGCAGTGCGACTAATGGCAGCGCGGCCAGCGCCATGAACGGGCTGTCTGTGACCGCGTGGGCGACCATGATGCCGACGGAGAGCTCGGCGGCGTCGTGGAACAGGGGCTCGCGGGTGAACAACTGCGCGCGCACGCTGGCGGCCCGATCGGCGCCCTTGACCGCGGTCATCACGAGGACCTTGTTCACTGCCGACTTGAGCACCCCGCAGGCGGCCGCGGCCAGGGCCCAGGCCAGCAGCCGGGCCTGGGCGCCCGGGACCGCCCCGGCCACCACCGGCTCGGCCCGGTGGAAGACCTCGGAGGCCGCGCCGTAGGACAGGCCCACCGCCGCGGCCGTGAACACGCGCCGGTGCACCAGGGTGGCCCGGACCCGCCACTGCACCAGGACCATCCGGGGAATCGGCACCAGGAGCCCGTATAGGGGAGGCAGCAGCAGGGCGAGCGGCAGTTCCCAGATCGCGTGCACGTCCTTGACCAGGCCCGCGGGCTCGCCGGCGCGGTGGGTCAGCTCGACCGTCAGCAGGTTGCAGGCCAGGAGGACACTGGCCAGCTCCAAGTCGCCGCCGCGGAACCGCGTGAGCACGGCGCAGGCCCCGATGACGATCAGGTCCGCGGCGATCACCGCTACGATGAACGCCACTAACCAGCCGGGCAGCTCCCCGGCCCGCCACCGATGACGGTAAGCAATTATACGGTTTCTCATGGTAATGGCATTAAGGACCTATTTGTTACGCTCTCGGTAGGTGGATCCAGGGCTCCGCGGGTATCTGAAGCGCTGAAGCCGGGTGACTTCCGTCAGGGAGGAGGTGGTCGGCATGCGCGGCGAGGGCTGGACGTAAACATGCGCGGGTCGGCGGCACGCCACAGGCGCTAAGCCCTGTGGCCCCCTGCTGTACCGCACACCGGGTAAACGGTAGTGAACACTGGCGAATATGTCACCAGTCAGAATGAGTAGGGTGCGGGGGTTATGCCATGGCTCGTCCTGATATTACTTTAAAGTGCGTATTAAAATTCGCTGCATGAATGGCCCTCTGGTGGGGCTGTATTGACGGAAGTGACTGGTGCGTTGGCCGTGTACCAGGCGTCCAGGGTGTCCAGTTCGGCGACGAGCCGCCGGGCGAACTCGGTGGCCCAGTAATGGGTCTCACGCGGGAACCGCCGCACCTCGCGGCGGGTCACATAGCCTGCGTCTTCCAGATGCCGGAGCCGGTCGCGCATGACCTTCCAGGTGAGCTGGTGCCCGTCACAGGCCTGCTCGTTGATCGCCTCCAGCAGCTCGGTGGGGCGGCTGCTGCCCTCGGTCAGGTTGGCCAGGATAGCCAGATCCCACCGGCCCCTGATGCTGGCCAGGAAGCGCATGAAGTGCTGCCAGTTCACCGCCCCGCATCCCCCGATCTGCGCGGGGGCCCGTATCCCGCATCACGCCACCGGCCGGTAATGTGACGGAAGGTCCGGTCCAGCAGTCTTGATCGCCAGGTGGGAAATGGATCATCGCGAGGCTGGGAGCGGCTCATAGTCGTCCAGGAAAGCACAGCCGTCACGGCCCGGCCGGAACTGTGAGTTCCCATCAAGGTACGGGACGGGCTGGCATCTGGCCCGGAACGGGGGATGCCGGCATGGCGGAATCCGCTGAGGCGGCCTGGAGAAGGCGGAGCGAACTCAGCGATCTGCTGCTGAAGTGCCGGTCGCGGCTGCTCCGGGCGGACGCCGGGGGGCACGAACGGAGCCTGCGCCAGCAGGATGTCGCCGACCTGATCGGCATTAGCGTGCGGTACTACGCCTCGTTCGAGCGCGGCGAGATCGATAGGCCGAGCGTCCATCTGGTCGAATCGATCGCGTTCGCGCTGGGGATGAGCGATGCGGAGCGCTCGGCCCTGCACGTGCTGGTCCTGGGCCACGACCCGCCCATGCCGGCCCCGCTGAGCGAGTTCCCGGCGGCCCCGCCCGCGGTCCCGCCGCCGCTGCGTGAACTGGTCCGCAGGCTCGACCCCACGCCGGCCGCGATCACCGATGAGATGTGGACCTTCCTGGCCCGCAACGCGGCGATGACGAAATGGGTCGGTGAGTACTTCGACCGGGTGCCCCCTGACGAGCAGAACCTGATCCTGTACCTGTTCAGCCCCGAGGCCGGGCGGGTCTTGTCCGACTTGCCCAACGCGCGGCAGGCTGCGCTGGCCGGGCTGCGCTACCAGTACGCGCGGAACATCGACAGCCCGCGCTTCGCCGTCCTGGTCGAGCGGCTGCTGGCCACCGGCCCGGAAGCCCGGAACCTGTGGAAGCGTCATGAACTGGAAATCCCGCGCAAGCTGTACCGCCAGCGGGTCCACGACCGTGCGGGCCGTAAGGCCGAGGTGAGCGTGGTGTTCACCGCGCTGTCCGCACGCCTGTCGCTCTTGGTCGCCATGTTGCCAGAGGCCACGTAGCGCACAGCAAAGTGCCTGTGAACGTACCCGAATGTGCGCATGGCGGACCCATTGAGGTACGACCGAAACCCGGTGTAGAACTCGGGGTAAAGCAGCATCCGGTGGTGAATCCGCTCGCGATGGGAGCGCCGATCTTGATGGTGCAGCGGCATCTGCGGGTCGTCGGCTCCGGATACACGGCGGGGTGGGGCGCCGTGGCCCCGGCGCCCCGACCCTCGGCCTGCGGCCGAGATCTGACGGCGGTGCGCGCGCTGGCCGAGTGCAGTGAGCTCGCCTCGGCGGTGTCCGGCCTGGCCGACCCGGACGGAACGCCGCTGACGGCGCGACAGCCGGGGGGCCTGGCCCGCGACATCGCCCGCGACCTGGTCGAGGCGGGCTTCGCGGTGCACCACTGCTACGGCTGGGACCCGGCGCGGCGGCTCGGCGGGATATGCGTGCGGCCGGTCCCGGCCCAGGCCGATCCCGAGGGGCAGGGCGGGGTCGTGCTGAGCTGGGCCGTGCACGATCTCCTGGCGCTGGATCCCGGTCGCGAGCAGGTCTGCGAGGACGTCCGGGAGATCATGAACCTTTCCCTGGCCGAGATGCTGCCCGCCCTCGGCTACGAGGTCCGGCCGGTGGCGGCCGGCGGAGCCTGGATGGCGACCGGCCACTGTCCCCCTGGGGAGGGGACGGCACGGTGACCCGCGGCCCGGCAGCTGGGGACGGGCCGCGGGTCACCCATGACAGTCCGACGCCGTCGGCGCCCGGACCGGGCCGGAGCCGAGGCCCTGCAGGACCATCGCGGTGACAGCCGGGTTAGTCGGCAGCTGGGAGTGGCTGACCGCCGCGGCCGGGCACACCGACTGGATGGGCACGTTGAGCGCCCCGGCCAGCCGCGCAGAGTCCGGCGGGGTGACCGTCGTGTCGTCGGTGCTCCACAGCGACAGCCAGCGCGGCCGGGGCGGCACGACGGTCGCGTCCAGCCGGGTGAGCAGCTTGCTGCCCGGCACCAGCTGCTGGCACGCGACCGGGCACGCCCCCGGCACGAACGCCTCGGCCGCGGAGGCCAGCGTCGTGCCGTGGAATGGGGAGCCCAGGGTGATCACCCGCCGGGCCTTGTGCACGCCGCCGTCCTCCTGGGCCCACACCAGGGTGGCGACCCCGCCCGCTGAGTAACCGATCACGTCCACTGACGGCGCACCGCCGCGCAGCGCCCGGTTGACCGCGGCGTTCAGCACCCCGGCGTCGGCGACCAGGCTGCGGGTACCGTTGCCCGGCAGGTGCAGCACGGTCGCCACCCGCCCCGCCGCCCGGATCCGGCGGGCCAGGGCGGACAGCGAACCCCGGCTCCCGCCGTACCCGGGGACCAGCAGCACCGGCCCGGGCCGGTCCTGCGCGGGGAGGCCCGCCGCGGGGGCCGCCGGGCTGGCGCCGCCGCCCGAGACCAGGACACCCACCACCACCGCCACCACGATCACGGCCACGAGCCCAGCCACGCCCGCCACGAACACCCGCCGCCGCGGCGACAACCGCCCGAGCAGGCGGGTCACGGGTCACCTCCGGCCATGATCCGGTCAATAAGGAGTGCGGGCGGGCAGAAATTGACCGTGATCACGGGCGCGGGAGTCGGGGGGAGAGGGGTCATGAAGGGGTGGCCCCGGTGGTGGAGGCGGACAGGCTGCGGGGGTCGCGGGCGGGCCAGGCGCTGCTCCCGGCGAAGTCCAGGAAGCGGTCCACCGCCTCGTTGAACCGGTGCGGCTCCTCCAGGTTCGCGGTGTGCCCGGTGCGCGGCAGCACGGCCAGCCCCGCGGTGGGAATGGCGCGCTTGAGCATGAGCGCCACGTCCAGGCAGCCCTCGTCCTCGTCGCCCGTCAGCACCAGCAGCGGCGTGGTGATCCGGGCCAGCTCGTCGCGCAGCGCGTACAGCGACGGCCGGCCCGCCTGCACGCCGCGCATGGTCAGCGCGGAGCCCAGCGCCGAATGCCCGGCCAGCGCTCCCGCGAACTCGGCCCAGCCGCGCGGGTTCTTGTTCTGGAACTGCACCCGGGCCGGGCCGACCGCGTACCAGCGCGCGACCTGCTCAGACCCCTCGTTCTCAAACGCCTCCGCGATCGTCTCGCACTCGGCCCGGAACGCGGCCTGGCGCTCCGGGGCCGCACCGTAGCCTGTGCCGGCCGCCACCGTGGACAGCACGCGGCCGGGATGCCGGAGGGTCAGGTGCAGCGCGGCGAAGCCGCCCATGGACAGGCCGACCACATGCGCGGCCGGGATGTCCAGCTCGTCCAGCACCTCGACCACGTCGGCCACCGCGCGTTCCTGGGAGTAGGCCGCTGGATCGGCGGGCACCCCGGACGGCGGGTAGCCCCGCGCCGCGTAAGTCAGGCAGCGGTAGCGGGCCGAGAAGTACCGGACCTGCGGCTCCCAGCTCCGGTGATCCCCCGCGAACTCGTGCAGGAACAGCAGCGGGGTGCCGCGGCCCGTGCTCTCGGCGTGCAGTCTGACCCCGTCGCCGGTGGTGATGCCCGTGGTGGTGATGCCTGTGGTGGTGGTGCCGGGGGCGGTGTTGGTCAGCATCGGCGGTCCAGGCTCCCCATGATGTGCTGGTACGTGCCGGCCGCCGCGGCCCCGGGATCACCCGCCCGGAGCGCGGCCACGATCACCTCGTGCTGGCGGGCGGACTCCGCGTGTGTCCGGGCCACCTTCGGGCCACCGTGCAGCGACGCCCACAGCAGCCGCATCAGGGACAGCAGCAGCGGGCTCCGCGCGTACTCATACACGCCGAAATGGAACTCCCGGTTCAGGGCGGCATACTGCGGGTCGTCCTCGTCCATGGCCCGCATCTGGTCGTTCAGCTGCTCCAGCCGGGCCAGGCCGGCCGCGTCGATCTTGCGCGCGGCCAGCGAGGCGCCGAGTGACTCCAGCGCCGCGCGGATCTGGAAGTTCTCCTCGACCGGGCCGTCGTCCGGCTCCACCACGGTGAACCCGCGGTGCGTGTCGCCGATCACCAGGCCCTCGGACTCCAGGCGCCGCATCGCCTCGCGGACCGGCGTCTGGCTGACCTGGAACCGCTGGGCCAGATCCCGCTGCCGCAGCTGCTCGCCCGCGGCCAGCTCCCCGGTGATGATCTGCTCCCGGATCAGCGCCGCCACCATGTCGGTCTTGCTCACGTAGCCGGGCCCCGGGAGCACGCGTCCCGTCTCGCTGCCCGTGCTCTGGCTGCCCGTGGTCTGGCTGCCGGTGGTCGGGCTGCCGGTGGTCGGGCTGCCGGTGGTCGGGCTGCCGGTGGTCGGGCTGCCGGTGGTCGGGCTGCCCGTGGTCTGGCTGCCCGTGCTGTGGCTGGCCGTGGTCATCTGCCGCCTCCGTTAGTGGCGAGTTCCTGCACCCGGGCCGGGGTGAGTGGCAGCCGCCCGACACTGCCCGCGAGGCCCAGCGCGTCCCGCACCGCGCTGGCCAGCACGGCACCGGCCGCGGAGACCCCGCCCTCGCCCGCCCCGCGCACCCCCAGCGGGTTGCCCGGGGCCGGTGAATCCTGGGTGATCAGCACGTCGATCGGCGGCACCTCGGCCGCGGTCGGCATCCGGTAATCCATGAACGTGGCCGACTGCGGTTGCCCGTTCTCGTCGTAGCAGAACTCTTCGAGCAGCGCACCGCCGATGCCCTGGGCCGCGCCGCCGCGCAGCTGGCCGGCCACCAGCGCCGGGTTGATGGCCCGCCCGACCTCGTAGGCGACCAGGTAGCGGAGAACCTGGACCGCGCCGGTGCCCGGGTCCACGTCTACCACGGCGATGTGCACCCCGTACGGGTAGGTCATGTGCGTCACCTCGAACCGGCGCCGCGCGGACAGCCCGGCCGGCTCCCCGGCCCGCAGGTAGGGGCTGGCCGGCGCGGTGGCCTGGGCTACCTCGGCCAGCGTGACGGCTGCGCCGGGATCGCCCCGGACACTGATCCGGCCCGGCTCGCTGACCAGGTCGCCCGGGGCGGCCTCGAGCATCCGCGCGGCGACTTCGGCGGCCCGGTCCCGGACCGCGCCGGCCGCCGCGTGCACCGCGCTGCCCGCGACCACGGTGGACCGGGACGCCCACGACCCGCCGCCGAACGGCTGCCGCTCGGTGTCCCCATTGACCACGCTCACCTGGTCCGGGTGCACACCCAGGGCGTCCGCGGCGATCTGGGCCAGCACCGTCTCGATGCCCTGGCCCAGCGAGGTGCCGCCGGAGAACACATGCACCGCCCCGGTCCGGCTGACCATCACGTCGGCGGTCTCCTGGGGGCCAAGGCCGCTCTTTTCCAGGAACGCGGCCACCCCGAGCCCGCGCCGCCGGCCCGCCCGGCGGCCCCGCTCCACCTCGCCGGGGTAACCGAGCCGGTCCGCCTCGGCCTGGGCCGCCGCCAGCAGCGCCGGGTAATCACCCGCGTCGAGGACGACATCGGTGCCCAGGGTGCTCATCGAGCGCTGGCACGGCAGTTCACCGGGGTGAAGGAGGTTGCGAGAGCGAATTTCGTTGCGGCTGATTTTTAGTTCTTCCGCGGCCACGTCGAGCAGTTGCTCGCGCGCGGCGCTGCCCTCGAACCGCCCGGGCGCGCGGTAGGTACCGCACGGGGTCTTGCTGGTCAGCACCACCTGGATCCGGCCCCGGTAGGCGGGCAGCCGGTACGGGCCGGGGAGCATGGCCACGGTGAGCTCGGGCACGATGATCCCGTGGGTGCGGCAGTAGGCGCCGTTGTCGTGCACGATGTCGTCGCGCAGCCCGAGGATCCGGCCGCCCGCGTCGAAGGCGCCGGCGATCCGGTGGGCCTGCTGCCGGGAGTGGTTCACCGCCACCAGGTGCTCGGCCCGGTCCTCCACCCACATCACCGGCCGGCGCAGCGTCCGGGCCAGCCACGGGATGAGGAAGTCCTCCGGGTAGAACTCGCCGCGCGCGCCGAAGCCGCCGCCGGCGTCCACCGCGTGCACGTGGATCTGGGTTTCGTCCATGCCGAGCAGCGAGCCGAGCAGATCGCGGTTGAACACGGGCACCTTGGTCATCCCGAAGATCGACAGCGCGCCGGTGGCCGGGTCCACGTCGGCCAGCAGCGCGCGTGGCTCCAGGGGGACCGCGCCATGCCGCCCGATCTCCACCTCGATCTCGACCACGTGGTCGGCCCGGGCGAACGCCCCCGCCACATCGCCGAAGCCCAGGGTGAAGTCGGCGGCCACGTTGCCGCCGGGGAACAGCGCGGGGGCGTCCGGGGCGCCGGCCGCCACGGCGTCCAGCACCGCGGGCAGCTCCTCGATGTCGGTGTCCACCAGCTCGGCGGCGTCCTCGGCCGCGTACGGGTCGTCGGCCACCACCACCGCCACCGGCTCGCCCACGTACCGCACCGTGCCGGCGGCCAGCACCGGCTGGAGGTAAGGCCGCAAGTCGGCGCCGGCGACCTGGAGCCGGACCGGGATGGCCACGCCGACCGGCAGGCTGGCCGCGGTCACCACCGTCACCACGCCGTCGGCCTGGGCAGCGTGACCCGTCAGGACCGCGCGCAGCCGGCCGTGTGCCACCGGGGAACGGACCACCCGGGCCCACAGCTGGCCGGGCCGGGCGAAATCCGCGCCGAACCGGCCCTGGCCGCGAAGCAGCCGGGGATCTTCTTTGCGGGCTATGCTCGCGCCGATAACACCGCGCGGGAGGTTGGTGCCGATCATGGCCGCTCCGCGGTGCGCCGCCGCCGGGCGGTCTCCAGCACGGCCTCGATGATGCCCTGGTAGCCGGTGCACCGGCACAGGTTGGCCGCGACCACCTCACGGATCTGCTGCTCGCTGAGCTCGGCGGCGTCCGCGCCCTGGTCCTCCTGCTCGGCCAGGTAGCCCTCGGCCAGCATCAGGAATCCCGGCGTGCAGAACCCGCACTGCAGGCCGTGCCGGTCACTGAACGCCTGTTGCAGGTCGGACAGGTCCTCCCCGTCCGCCAGGCCCTCGACCGTGGCGACCTCCTGGCCGTCCGCCTGCACCCCGAACATCAGGCAGGCCCGGGCGGGCACTCCGTCCACCAGCACCGTGCACGCCCCGCAGATGCCGTGCTCGCAGCCCAGGTGGGTGCCGGTGTAACCGAGGTCGTGCCGGAGCATGTCGGCCAGCGTCCGCCGGGATTCGACGGCCAGCTCGTGCTCCCGGCCGTTGACCCGGAGCCTGATGAGATGCAGGTCCTTCATCCGGTCCTCCCGGCCGGGATGGCGGCGCAGATGTCCCAGGGGCGCACCGGGATGTGCTCGATGCTGGCCTTCGAGCCCGCCCCGGCCAGCGCGTCGTTGACCGCGTTGAGCACCGCGGCCGGGGCGCCGATGGTGCCGCCCTCGCCCATGCCCTTGGCCCCGGTCTCGCTGAACGCGGACGGCGTCTCCAGGTGGACGATCTCGATGGGGCAGATCTCCGCGGCCGTGGGGGCCAGGTAATCCATCAAGGTGGCGCTGCCCGGCTGCCCGTCGGGGTCGTAGCGGACCTGCTCCAGCAGCGCGGCGGCCACCCCCTGGGTCACCCCGCCGCGGACCTGCCCGTCCACGATCACCGGGTTGATCACCACGCCGCAGTCCTCCACTACCAGGTAGCGGCGGAGCCGGATCTCCCCGGTACCCGGGTCGATGGCGACCAGGGCCGCGTGGCAGGCGTTGGAGAACGTGCCCGGCGGGTCGAAAGACTCGCGGGCCTCCAGGCCGTACCGCAGCCGCTCTGGCAGCCGGTGCGCCTGGAAGTGCACGATCCGGGCCAGCTCACTGAGGGGGACGGCGGCGCTCTGGTCACCGCGGACCGCGGCCATTCCCTCGCCCAGCTCGATGTCGGCGGGGCTGGCCTCCAGGAGGTGCGCGGCCACCCGCCGGAGCTGCGCGGCCACGCCGTCGGCGGCCCGGCGGGCCGCGCCGCCGCCGATCACGATCGAGCGGCTGCCCCAGGTGCCCCAGCCGTAGGAGGCCAGGTCGGTGTCGCCCTGGCGGAGCCGGACCTGGGACGGGTGCACGCCGAGCCGGTCCGCCACGATCTGGGCGAAGGTGGTCTCGTGTCCCTGGCCGTGCCCGCAGGTCCCGGTGGTCACGATGACCCCGCCGGAGGGGTCCATCCGGACCGCGGCGGTGTCGTACCCGGGGGTCATCCGCATCCGCCGCTGCGACATGGTGGGGGTGCCGTAGGCGGTCCGCTCGGAGAAGCAGGAGTAGCCGATCCCGGCGAGCCGCCCAGTGGCCCGCAGCCGGTCCCGTTCCGCGGGCCAGGCTGCCTCGGTGATCCGCTTCTCGGCCAGGTCGAGGGATTCGGCGTAGCTGCCCTCGTCGTAGGTGATGCCGTTGCAGCTGGTGTACGGGAATTCGCCGGGGCCGATCATGTTCCGGCGGCGGACGGCCAGCGGGTCCAGGCCCAGCTGCTCCGCGGCCTTCTCCATGATCCGCTCCATGACCAGCACCAGCTGCGGGCGGGACACGCCGCGGTAGGGCGCGGTGGGCGCCTTGTGGGTGGTGATCGCGCGGCCGCGGGCCCGGTAGGCGGGCACCTTGTAGATGCCCGGCAGTTCGGTCGCGGCCATCAGCGGCTCAACCGCGCAGGTGAACGGGAACGCGGAGTACGCGCCCACGTCGCACTCGATGTCGGCGGCCAGGCCCAGGATCTGGCCGTCCTGGCCGAACGCGGCGCGGACCCGGTAGCGCTGCTCGTGGCCGTGGAACGAGGCGGTCAGGTTCTCCTGCCGGTCCTCCACCCAGCGCACCGGGCGGCGCAGCCGCAGCGCGATCCCGGCCAGGGTGACCTCTTCCCGGCCGGCCACGCACTTCAGCCCGAACCCCCCGCCCACGTCCGGGGCGATCACCCGGACCCGCTGCTCGGCGACCCCGAACGCCTGGGCTACCGCGGACCGGACCTGGTGCGGGACCTGGGTGGAGACGTGCATGACGACCTGCTGGTCCCGTTCATCCCACTCGGCCAGGCAGGCCCGGCCCTCCAACGGCATGGCGGCCAGCCGGCCGCTGCTCAGGGAGGCGGTGACCACCGCCGGTGCTTCATCGAAGATGGCCGCCAATCGCTCATCGTCGAACATGGTCAGGTCCACCAGGCAGTTGCCGGACGCCTGGTCGTGCACCTGGGGGGCACCTGGGGCGGTAGCGGCGTCCAGGCTGGCCACCACCGGCTGCGGGGACCAGTCCACGTCGACCAGTTCGATGGCATCCTCGGCGAGATACGGATCCTCGGCCAGCACCACGGCCACCGGCTCACCGACGTGCCGGACCTGGCCGATGGCTAGCAGCGGCAGCGCGGTCGGCACGAACTCGAGCCGTTCAAGGACGGCCAGCAGGGCCGGGTTCCCCAGGTCCACGCCGGTGAACGCGGCGGCCACACCGGGCCGGGCCAGGGCGGGGGAGGTATCGATCGGGCCGAACGTGGCGGCGGCGAACGGGCTGCGCACGAACGCCGCATGCAGCGTCCCGGTGCGGGCCAGGTCGCTGGTGAACTTACCGCGGCCGAGCAGCATCCGCCGGTCCTGGGTCCGGGCCACGGGCGCGCCGACCCAGGTCATGGGCGGCGGGCGGCTTCCGTGCGGGTGGCTTCCGTGAGGGCCCGCTCCACCAGGGTGGCGGCCAGCTTCTTGCGGTACGCGGCGCTCCCGTGCCCATCCGCCGGCGGGTCGATCTGGGCCGCGGCCAGCTCACCGGCGGCGCGCCAGGTGGCGGCGGTCGCCGGCTGGCCACGCAGGTCCGCGGTGTCCACCGCGAACGGCAGCGGGCCTATGCCGCCGAGGACGATCCGGACCTCGCGCGCGGTGCTCCCCCCGTCTTCCAGGTCGGCGATCACGGCCGCGGCGACGATCGCGAAATCCCCCTGGCGCTGGGCGAACTCGGTCAGCGCGGCATACTTGGCGGGCCGAGGGAAGTGCACCTCGGTGATCATCTCGTCCGGCTCGGCTGCGGTCGTGTAGAAACCCTCGAAGAACTCTGCCGCCGGGACCGTGCGCTGCCCGCCCGGGCCGGTCAGGATCACGTTCGCCTCGAGCAGCACGGCGAGCAGGCACCACTCCGCGGCCGGGTCGGCGTGCGCGATGCTGCCGCCGAACGTGCCCCGGGCCCGGATCGGGTAGTGCCCGATCCACCGGGCCGCCCGGGGCAGCACCCCGAAGCCGTCCAGGACGGCCGGGTCACGGCACAGTTCCACGGTGCGGTGCCGGGTCAGCGCGCCGATCCGCAGGCCGTCCGGGCCGGCCCGCAGGTACTCCAGGCCCGGGATCCGGGTCACGTCCACCAGCACGGACGGCCGGGCCAGCCGGAAGTTCATCATCGGGACCAGGCTCTGCCCGCCGGCCAGTATTTTCGCCCCATCTCCGTGGTCGGCCAGCCCGTCCTCGGCCGGCGGCTGCTGGGCCGGCCCGTGCTCGGCCGGGTGGTGCTGGGCCGGGTGGTGCTGGGTAGGCCCGTGCTGGGCCGGCCCGTGCTGGGTAGGCCCGTGCTGGGCCGCGTGGTGCTGGGCGTGCTGGGCCGGGTGGTGCTGGGTAGGCCCGTGCTGGGCCGGGTGGTGCTGGGTAGGCCCGTGCTCGGCCGGGTGGTGTTCGGCCAGCAGCGCGACGGTCTCCGGCACGGAGCGCGTGCGGTAGTAGCTGAACGGGGCGGGCTTCAACCGGCCTCCTCCCGGGAGTACTCGGATTTGGTATACCATATGTCAAGGACGCCGCCGATGGCGCTTTGCCGGGAGTTGCCGATGCCGCATCCGTCTGTCCTGGCGGAGACTGTGCTGGTTACGCCGGGTCCGCCAGGGCCGGGCCGTCCTACGCCGGACCTTTCTACGCCGGACCTTTCTACGCCCGGTCCGTCTGGGTACCTCAGGGTGCGGCTGGCCCGCCCCGACCGCCGCAACGCGCTGGATGCCGGCATGACCCGCGCACTGCTGGACATCGTTCGCGCTGACCCCGCCGTCCCGGTGCTGATCGAGAGCACCGACCCCGCTGCGTTCTGCGCGGGCGCCGACCTGACCGTGCCGGACCGCGAGCGGGCCGAGGTCTCTGAGCTGCTCTACCAGTGCTACGAGGCGATGGTGACCCGCCCTGGCCCGGTTATCGCGGTCGTCGAGGGCCCGGCCGTCGGGGGCGGCGCGCAGCTCGCCGGGGCCGCGGACCTGCGTATCGCCGGACCGCGCGCGCGATTCCGCTGGGTCGGGCCGCCCGGCCGGGACCTGTCGGTGGGGGCCTGGCTGCTGCCGGACCTCATCGGCCGGGGCGCCGCCCTGGAGCTGGCGCTGACCGGCCGGTGGGTGGAAGCTGCTGAGGCCCAGGAGCTGGGACTGGCGAACCTGGTCGTAAATGAGCCCGGAAAAGTGGCCGCGAAACTGGCCCGCGGGCTGCTGCTCCGCGGCAACGGTGCGGCCGGGAACGTGAAGCTGGTTACCTCGGCCGGCGGGTTGCTGGAACGGTTGCGGGCCGAGCGGGAGGCGAACCGGGCGGCCTGGAGCGGGGCGTGACGGCCGGCCGGACGGCGGGCGGGGGGATCCCGGGCGGTCCGTGGACCTCGGCGGCCGGATGGAGCCGGGCGGGGTGGCGGATTCACGCGGCCGCCGCGCTGGGTGATGAACCCAGCGGGCGTGACCGGGCCGGGAGCGGTGATGAGCCCTGGGGGCGCGACTGGGCCGGGCCAGCCACGATCCCGGAGCTGGCCGCCCGGTCCGCGCAGCGGGTGCCGCACCAGGTTGCGATCAGCGTGGACGGGCAGCCGGTCACCCATGGGCAACTGGACGCCGAGGCCAAGCCGGCCGCCGGATGGCTCGCGGGCCGGCTGGACCGGGGGGAGCGGATGCTGCTGGCCACTGGGACGAGCCTGGAGTTCCTGCGCTGGTACCTCGGGGCGCTCCGCGCGGGTGTGGTCGTGGTGCTGGCCAATCCGGGGTACACCGCAGCCGAGCTGGGGCACCTGGTAGCCGACTCCGGGGCCCGGCTGGCCGTCGCCGATCCGGTCCCAGCCCGGCGGCTGGCCGGACCGGGAGCGGCCGCGCTGCAGATTGTGCCCGCCACGGCCCGGCCGGAGGAAGCTCCCGGGCGGGCGCCGCGTGCTCTTCCCGCCCCGGAGGACACCGCGCTGCTCGCCTACACCTCGGGCACCACGGGGCGGCCCAAGGGCGTGCCGCTGGCCCACCGGCAGCTCGTCGCGTCCATCCAGGGCGCCATGGCCGCCTGGCGGTGGACCGCGGCCGACGTGCTGGTGCACGCGCTGCCCCTGTTCCATCAGCATGGCCTGGGCGGCGTGCACGCCACGCTGATCGCCGGGTCCACCGCGCACCTGCACTCCAAATTCGATCCGGCCGGCCTCATCGCCACGGCGCGGGCCGAGGGGGGAACGGTGCTGTTCGGTGTGCCGGCTACGTATCGGGCGCTGCTCGACTCGGCCGTAGGCACGTTCGCGGCCGGTGCGCCGGCGGCCGGTCCGGCCGCGGCGGGTGCGGCCGCGGCGGGTGCGCCGGCGGCCGGGGCGCCGCTACTGCCCAGCCTGCGCCTCGCGGTGTGCGGCTCCGCCCCGCTCAGCCCGGCCCTGGCCGCCCGGCTGCCCAGCCTGCTCGGCGGGCTGCCGTTGATCCGCTACGGGACCACGGAAACCGGCCTCGACGTCTCCAACCCGCTGGAGGCACCCCGCCCGGACACCGTCGGCCTGCCCCTGCCCGGAGTGGAATGCCGGATCTGGTCCGCGAAGCGGGAGGCGCCGCCGGGCACCGACGGTGAGATCCAACTGCGCGGCCCGCAGGTCTTCTCCGGGTACTGGCATGGCGCCCGGGCCACGGCGGAGGCTTTTACCGCCGACGGCTGGTTCCGCACCGGCGACCTCGGGGTCATCGACCCGGCCTGTGGTCACCTGATCATCCGGGGCCGGACCAAGGAGCTGATCATCAGCGGCGGGCTGAACGTCTACCCGCGCGAGGTAGAGCTCGCGCTGGAGCAGCATCCGTCGGTGGCCGAGGCGGCGGTCGCGGGCCTGCCCCACCCGCGCTGGGGTGAGCAGGTGACCGCCTGGGTCGTGCCGCGCCCCGGGGCTTCGGTCAGCGAAGCCGAGCTGGTGGCGCACGCCAGGACGTTGGTGGCCGCCTATAAGTGCCCCAAACAGGTGTTCACCCTGGCCACGCTGCCCCGCAACCAGATGGGCAAGCTGAACCGGGCCGCCCTCACCGCCGCGTCCGCCCACCCCCCGGATTCTTCGCCCCTGTAGCAGCACACCCACCCACGGGTCTTGAACCTGGCCACCAGATCCCGGTCCGGGCAAGATTCGCCGACTCTTCCCGCGCAACGTTCGCCGTAATCGGACAAAACACCCGTCAGGACGCACGTCATGCGGGAAGAGTCGATGGCCCCAGGATCAATGTGACTCGTGGTGTGCATGGTGCCGCTGGACGAGACACTCGAGCCCGGCGGCGGCCCGCAGCACCTCGGGTCACCCGCCAGTTAGGCCAGGCGCCTCGCCGGGTTGAGGGGAGTTGTGCGGGGATATGTCTGCTATATAGGGCCAGCCCACGAGCCTTCCGCCACACTGATATTTGGTATACCATCCTGCCAGCAGGCTGCCGGAAGTGCCCCTCAGGGCATGCGCCGCTCCCCAGGAGCGTTGGATTGCCTACACGGGCGTTATCGCGAGAGCGTGACCGCCACGGCGTTAAGGCGGGCCCGTGTCCAGCGGCCTGGCCGGCCGCGGCACGGCGGAAGGGGTCTGCGGTGGATCTTCAGCTGGACGGAAAGGTGGCCCTGGTCACCGGGGCCAGCAAAGGTATTGGCCGGCAGGTCGCCGGGCATCTCGCCGCCGAGGGCACCGAGGTGGCCATTACTGCCCGGACGCCCGGGCCGCTGGAACTCACCGCCAAGGAAATCCAGTCCGCTACCGGCCGCCGGGTGCTGGCGCTGGCCGGCGACATGAGCGTCACGCCGGACGTGGTGGGCTGCGTGGCCGCGACGCAGGACCGGCTCGGCCCGATCGACATCCTGGTGACCTGCGCGGGCAGCTCGCCCGGCGGGTTGCTGGAGGACCTGACCGAGGACCAGTGGATGTCCAGCCTGAACCTGAAGTTCATGGGTTACGTCCGCACGGTGCGCGCCGTCATCGGGCAGATGCGCGAGCGGGGCACGGGGTCGATCGTGCTGGTCGTCGGGAACGACGGGCTCAAGCCCAGCTACTGGGAGATGACCGCAGGCGTGGCGAACGCGGCGGATATCAACTTCGCGTCGTCGGTCGCCGAACAGTACGGGCGATACGGGGTACGGATCAACACGGTGAACCCGGGCCCGGTGAACACCGACCGGTGGGACACGCTGGAGAAAGCGTTCGCCCGGGACAAGGGCGTAAGCCAGGACCGGGCGCACCAGCTGGCGGAGGAATCGATCCCGTTCGGCCGGATCTGCGAGCCGGCCGAAGTCGCCGCGCTCGTCACCTTCCTCGCCTCGCCGAGGGCCAGCTTCATCAACGGGGCCCACATCCCGGTGGACGGGGCCCAACGTAAAGCGATCATGGACCGGTAGGGATACAGGCTGTGCAGCTGACCAGCGCGATCCGCATTCAGCCGGCCTGCGCCCGAGGTGCTCGACGCACTGCTGGACGCCGGAACGGTGGCCGCCTGCCTGCCGGGCAGCCGCCTCATCGGCGAGGTCGCCGACAACACCTACGCCGGGGAACTGCGGCTGCGGATCGGCCCGATGCAGGCGGTCTACGCAGGCACCGTTCGTCTCGATAACGCCGACCGGGATGCGGGCACCGCCACGCTGCACGCGTCCGGGTGGGAGCAGGGCGGCCAGGGCCGGGCGGACGCCAGCGTGACGTTGCGGGTGGAATCGCGCGGGGGCAGCACGCGCGTGCTGATCAGCGCCGACCTGATCATCCGGGGCAAGGTCGCTGAGTACGCCCCGGGCGCGATCGGCGACGTTGGCCAGCGCCTGGTCGAGCAGTTCGCCGGCAACGTCGAGCAGTTGCTCGCGACCCAGGCCAGCACGAGCCAGGCCGGCGCGACCCGGCCCGGCCAGCACGACCCAGGCCCCAACCGGGACACCCCCCACAGGCCGTCCCCGCTGGACGCCCTCGCGGCCCGATAAGCGGGCGGTCGCCGCCACGGCCCTGCTGCTAGCCGGTGGGGCGGTGGCGGCCGGCGCTTTCGCCCTGGCCGTGTGGCGCCGCCGTCACCCGGAAGTCCAACTCCCTGATACCCCGTGGTTCATCTCGCACGAAGGGGCCCGCCATGGCTAACCCGACGACCCAAGAGCCTCAGCCCGAACTGAAACCGCTGCAGATCGAGGCCAACGGCATCAACGTCATCACCGATGCCGAGCGCAAGGGCCACCCGCACGACCTGTTCTGGCCCTGGTTCGCGGCCAACATCTCGGTTCTCGGCCTGGGCTATGGCGCGTTTGTGCTCGACTTCGGCGTCTCGTTCTGGCAGGCCATCGCGCTGGGGCTGATCGGGATCATCGTCTCCTTCCTGCTCTGCGGGTTCATCGCGGTGGCCGGCAAGCGAGGCTCGGCACCGACCATGGTGCTCAGCCGGGCCGCCTTCGGGGTCCGCGGCAACAAGCTGCCCTCGCTGATCTCCTGGATGCTCACCGTGGGCTGGGAGACCGTGCTGATCATCCTGGCCACGCTGGCCACGGCCACCGTGTTCGAGCGGCTGGGCTGGGGCGGCGGCACCGTGGTCAAGGTCATCGCGCTGATCGTGGTGAGCGCACTGACCGTGATCGGCGGCGTGATGGGCTTCGACCTCATCATGCGGATGCAGTCGGTGATCACCTGGGTCACCGGCGTTCTCACCCTCGTGTTCATCGGGCTGGTGGCCGACAAGATCCACTGGCACACGGTGTCCGCGATCCCGGCGGGCTCGCCGCAGAAGTTCATCGGCGCGCTGGTGTTCGTGATGACCGGCTTCGGGCTGGGCTGGGTGAACGCGGCCGCGGACTATTCGCGCTACCTGCCGCGACGGTCCTCCAGCCGGGGCGTGATCGGCTGGACCACGTTCGGGTCCTCAATCGCGCCCATCGTCCTGCTGATATTCGGGCTGCTGCTGGCGGGCTCCTCCGCGAAGCTGAGCAGCGCGATCGGCGCGGACCCGGTCGGAGCGCTGACCACCCTGCTGCCCACCTGGTTCCTGGTCCCGTTCGCGATCGTCGCGGTGCTCGGCCTGGTCGGCGGCTCGGTGCTGGACATCTACTCCTCTGGGCTGGCGCTACTCACCCTCGGAGTGCGCATCCCGCGCTACGCCGCCGCGCTGGTCGACGGCACTGTGATGGTGCTCGGCACGATCTACGTCGTGTTCGTGGCGCACAACTTCCTGCCCCAGTTCGAGGGGTTCCTGATCACCCTCGGCGTGCCCATCGCCGCCTGGTGCGGTGTCATGCTGGCCGACATTATGCTGCGCCGGAAGGACTACGCCGAGCCGGACCTGTATGACCCGCACGGCCGCTATGGCGACGTGCGGCTGGCCCCGCTGGCCATCATCGTGATCGCCACCGGGATCGGCTGGGGCCTGGTCACTAACCTCAACGCGAGCTGGCTCACCTGGCAGGGCTACCTGCTCGGCCCGCTCGGTCTGGGCGGCAAAAATGGTGCGTGGGCCTTCGCGAACCTGGGGGTGCTGGTCGCGCTGGTCATCGGGTTCGTCGCAGCCTGGGCGCTCGACGTCGCCCCGGTGCGGTCCCAGGAATCCCGGCCCGCGCTCGCCCCGGCCACGGCCACGGGCCGTTGAGTAAACCCTCGGGCTGCCTGGCGGTCATCGACATGCAGCGGGTGTTCGGCGAGCCAGGCAGTCCCTGGCTGGCCCCGCGGTTCGGTGAGATCGTCAAACCGGTCCGCGACCTGGTCGCGGCGTTCGGCCCGGACGTCGTGTTCACCCGGTTCGTCGCCCCCGCCACCCCGGTGGGGGCCTGGCGGCACTACTACGATGCGTGGCCGTTCGCGCTGCAGCCGCCGGACGCGCGGATCTACGAGCTGGTGGACGAGTTCGCTGCGGGCGCCGGGCCGACCGTGGACATGACCACGTTCAGCAAGTGGGGCCCGGAGCTGGCCGGCCGCGTCGGCCCCGTCGGCGAACTCGTACTGGCCGGGGTGTCCACCGACTGCTGCGTGCTGTCCACCGCGGTGGCCGCGGCTGACGCGGGCGTCGCGGTCCGGGTCGTCGCCGAGGCGTGCGCGGGTGTGGACGACGACAGCCACCGGAAGGCGCTGGACATCCTCCGGCTCTACGCCCCGCTGGTCGAGGTGGTCAGCCTGGATGCTGTCCTGGGCGGATGACCCAGGGCCAGGCGTTCCAGAGGACCGGACCGCGGGACCGCCAGGACCGGGCGGCCGGCGCGCTGTACGGGCTGGCCGTGGGCGACGCGCTGGGCATGCCCACCGAGTCGCTGCCCAGGCCGGAGATCGTGGCCCGGTATGGCCCGCTGCTGGAGGAGTTCCAGCCCGGCGCGCCTGACCAGCCGCTCGCGCCGGGCCTGCCTGCGGGGACCGTCACTGACGACACCGAGCAGGCCCTGCTGCTCGCCCACCTGATCATCCAGGGGAACGGTGAGATCGACGAGGCAGACCTCGCCGTCCAGTTGCTCGCCTGGGAGGAGGACATGCGGGCCCGCGGCTCGCTCAGCCTGCTCGGCCCGTCCACCAGGCGGGCGCTGTCCGCACTGCTCGCCGGGACCCCCCTCGCCGAGACGGGCCGCAGCGGCACCACCAACGGCGCGGCCATGCGCATCACCCCCGTCGGCGTGGCCACCCCGGCTGGGGATCCCGGCCTGCTCGTGCGGCGGGTGGTGACGGCTAGCCGGGTCACGCACAACACCGGGGTCGCGCTGGCCGGCGCGGCCGCGGTCGCCGCGGCGGTCAGCGCCGGCGTGGCCGGGGCGGGGGTGCCCGAAGCGCCAGGCCGCGGTGACCGCGGCGCGCCGGGCCGCGGGGCTGGGCCACTGGGTGGCGGCCGCTGACGTGGCCGCCCGGATCACCTGGGCCACCGGGCTGACCGCCGGGAGGCCCACGGACGAGGTGCTGGACGCCGTGGACACGCTGGTCGGCACCAGCCTGGCCACCCAGGAGTCGGTGCCCGCCGCGTTCGCCCTGCTGGCCGCGGCCCCGGATGATCCGTGGCTGGCCGTCCGGATGGCCGCGTCGGCCGGCGGGGACACCGACACCATCGCGGCCCTCACCGGCGCGGTCGGGGGTGCCTGCCATGGGGCGGCGGCGTTCCCGCAGCACGCCCGGGTGATGGTCAGCGCGGTCAACGGGCTGGACCTGGACGAGGTGGCGGCCGGGCTGCTCGCGGTCCGTGACTCGTGATCCGGCCATGAGCATCGAGCGGTTGCTGTATCTCGGCAACGTCGTGGTGGACATCGTGCTGGACGTGCCGGCCCTGCCGCGGCGCGGCGGCGACGTGCTGGCCCGCCGGTCCCAGCTGGCCCCGGGCGGCGGGTTCAACGTGATGGCGTCGGCCGCCCGGCAGGGCCTGCCCGTGGCCTACGCGGGGGCGCACGGGAGCGGGCCGTTCGCGGATCTGGCCCGCGCCGGGCTGGCCACGGAGGGCATCGAGGTGCTCCAGCCGGCCCGGCCGGACATCGACACCGGCTTCGTGGTGGCCATGGTGGACGACGCGGCCGAGCGGACGTTCGTGACCAGCCGGGGCGCCGAGGCCACGCTGACCGAGGCGGACCTGGCGGGCGTGCCCGCCCGCCCCGGCGACGCGGCCGGCCTGTCCGGCTACGGCCTGGTGCACCCGAGCAACCGCGGCGCGCTGCTCGGCTGGCTGGCCCGGCTGCCCGCGGAGAACACGGTCGTGTTCGATCCCGGCCCGCTGGTCACGTCCATCCCGCCGGACGCACTGGACCGTGTGCTCGGCCGGGCGGACTGGCTGACCTGCAACGCACGCGAGGCCCTCCTGCTGACCGGCGAGACCCGTCCCGTTGATGCGGTGCGCGCGCTGGCGGATCGCGTCGCCGGTCACGGCCGCCCCGGTGCGGGAGTGCTCGTCCGCACCGGACCGGACGGCTGCCTGCTGGCTTTTTCCGCAACGAACACCGTCGCGGTGCCCGGCTTCCACGTCACCGAACTCGACTCCAACGGGGCGGGCGACACGCACGCCGGAGCCTTCATCGCCGCCCTGGCCACAGGAGCAGGCGCCCGGCAGGCCGCCCGCTACGCCAATGCCGCGGCCGCGCTCTCGGTGGCCAGGCGCGGGCCGGCCACTGCTCCCACCGCTAGCGAACTGGCGCAGTTCCTTTCTACGGTGGCATGAACACGGGGCGATGAACACTTTCTCTGTGGTGGTGTGAGAACACGCCAATCGTGGAATAGACCTTCCCGTAATTGATTCAATTACGGGGGGAGATCAATGCCTGTGCAAACCCAGGCACGTAAGGCCGTTAGCCGCAAATCGGCGGCGACCGTGCGCACCGGAGCGATTCGCAGCAGTGTGGCCAAGAATTCTTCCAGCAATCAGAAAACCAGGACCAACGCGAAGGCGACCGCCGCCAAGCCAATGCGCGGCGCGGCCTCGGGGGCGAGAAGCATGCGGACCACAGGAGCCGCCGCGAGGACAGTGTCCTCTGCGGCCGTGAAGGTCGCCTCGTCGGCGACCCAGATGGCGGCGGCGGCCACCAAGGCCACCTCGTCAGCGAAGACGATGTCCACCGCCATGCAGGCGATGAACACCGCGACCAAGACGATGTCCACCGCCATGCAGGCCATGAACATGGCGACCAAGGCCATGTCGTCCGCGGCTAAGGCGCTGACCGGCGCTGCGATGACGGTCTCGGCCGCGCCCGCCGCCACGGGGACCGCGGAACGGGGCAGCGGCTAAGCCTCGGACGGCCGCGAAGCCCAGGACGGCCGCGAAGCCGCGGACAGCAGCCAAGCCCAGGTCAGCGGCCAAGCCGAAGACCACCGCGAAGTCGCGGGCCAGCACGAAATCCCGGACGGCGGCCAAGCCGAAGACTACGGCGAAGTCCCGGACGGCTGTGCGGTCCACGACCGCGGCCAAGCCGAAGACTACGGCGAAGTCCCGGACGGCTGTGCGGTCCACGACCGCGGCCAAGCCGAAGACTACGGCGAAGTCCCGGACGGCTGTGCGGTCCACCACCGCGGCCAAGCCGCGGACGGCGGCCAGGGCCCGGACCACGGCGCGGACGTCCACGGGCGCCGCGACCCGGAGCAGCGCCCCTCGGCCAGCGAGGGCCGCCAGCCGGAGCACCGCGAGCCGGGCGGGGGCCGGCGGTGCCAGCCGGCCGGGCGCCAGCCGGGCGGGCGCCACCCGGGCGACCGCGAGCCGGACGGCGGCGAAGCCGAAGGCAGCCGCGCGGCCCGGGACAGCCGCGTCATCGCGGTCCGCCGCGAAGCCGAAAACGGCGGTGCGGGGCGGCCCGGCCCTGAAGCGGACGACCATCGCGCCGGCAAAGGCGGCGGCCACGGCGAAGCCGAAGATGGTGGCTAGGTCCACAATGCTGGCCAAACCCAAAATGGCGGCTAAGTCCACTATGACCGCCAAGCCCAAGCTGACCGCCAAGGCGGGCATGGCGGCAAAGCCGGGCCTGTCCCGGCCTACTCCGGCACGGCCCGCCATGGCCCGGGGGATCCCGGCTGTCGGCCCGGGGGGCTCATCGCCCGGGAACGGCACGCCTGCCACACCGGGCAGTGACCGCTACCGCGACATGCTGGCCGGCCTCATCCGCTGATCCGGCCACGCCGCGACGAGCGGCCCAGCCGCAGTAGTGATCCATCTGGAGTAACAGTCCAGCCGTAGTGATATGAGCCCCAGCGGCCGGCTGGCCGGGTGCGGTGCCTCCAGGAGGCACGGGAACACCCGGCCACGCCGGCCGCTGGGCTCGTCTGCGCCTGGGGCCCCCCACCTGCCCGGCGGGTTACACCGGCGGGTTACAGCGGGCGGCCGTCCAGCGGCCTGCCCGCCCGGTTGATCCAGTAGGTGAGCTGGATGACCAGCCCGGACAGGGCCCAGGCCGCGGCCACGTCAGTGAACCAGTGGTAGTCGCACCAGACGAGTGCGGCCCCGACGCCTAGCCAGAGCAGCGCCAGGCCGGCCAGGGCCAGGTACCGGGTCCGGGCTGGCTGGCCAGTCACCAGCATCAGCACGGCCAGTGAGAAGCAGATGCACGCCGTGCTGGTGTGCCCGGATGGAAAGACACCCAGCTGGCCCGGGAGGACCGCGGGGAGCCCGGGGCCCGGACGGCCAATAATGATCTTCGCGGGAATGACCGTGCCCAGCAGCAGCACCACGCCGGTCGCGGCGATGAGCACGGGACGCAGCGTATGCCGCCGGATGGCCAGGGTCAGCGCGACCGCCGCGAGGATCGGCACGGCCACGGTGTACATCCCCAGGTCGGTCAGCAGCGGTGCGGGGCGGTGCGGGGTGTCGCTCAGCCAGCGCCACGCAGGCGAGTCCGCCCGGGCCAGCACGGCTGCGCGGATCCGCTCGTCCAGGCCGGTCAGAGGCCCGTGCACCAGTACGCCGACGGTCAGGACGGCCAGGATCAGGAGCAGGGCGCCGGAGATCAGCCGGGAGTATGGCCTGGTCGCCGGACGGCGCGGCGGGGCGGGTGCCTCACCCACCACCTCCGCGCTGACCTGGTCCGCGCTCACGTCGTCCACTCATCGTGAGGGTACCCGGCGAGTCCGGTATTGACCTGATCCGGTCGGCGAGGCCACTCACCGGGTCCACGGGGGAGTGAACCAGGATCCGTCCGGGAGGACGCCGGCGAACCCGACCGTCGTCGTGACCCACGCGGTGGCCGGGCCGTCGGCCTGGTTGCTGGCCCCGAACTTGGCGCGGGCCGGGACCAGGACCACGTCCCCGGCTGCCGCGTCCGCGGCGTCCCCGTCCACGGTGACCCGGAGCGTCCCGCTGAGCACGTAGAGCACCTCCTCCCGGGACACGTGATGGGGCACGCCCTCAGTGCGGCCGGGAATCTCAACCCGCCAGGCACACAGTTCCCGGCTGCCGCGCGCCGGGCTGGCGTAGGACGTGAAGCTGGTGCCGTGCATCTGGTGCACGACGGACTGGGCGGCGCTAATGACGGGCATGGCATGCTCCTGGCAGATTTAGGCAAGTAGCTTGCTTATATGTTCAAGCTACTTGCCTAAATCTGTCAAGCTGGGGGCATGCAGCAGCATGACCCTCAGGCGCTGGCCGTCGGGCTCTTGTCGGTGAGCCGGGCCCTGGTGGACGGCATCTCCGCGGGGGTGCGGGCCCGCGGTTTCGGCGACGTACGTCCCGCGCACGGCTTCGCTTTCGCCCGGCTCGCCCCGGACGGGGCGACCATCACCGAGCTGGCCGAGCATCTCGATGTCACCCGGCAGGCCGCGGCCCAGTTGGTGGACGAGCTCGTAGCCAAGGGCTATGTGCAGCGCGTCCGCCACCCGGACGACGCCCGGGCGCGCCTGATCACGCTGACCAGCAAAGGCTGGGCCTGCACCCGGGCTGCCGAGGCGGCGATAGCGGACACCGTTCGCCCGTGGTCGGCTGCCCTCGGCGAGCAGCGGCTGCGGGCCATCCAGGACGACCTGCTCCGCATCGCGCCGCACGGCCCTCTCCGGCCCACCTGGTAATTCCCTCGCTGGTAATTCGCTCGCCGGGCACGAAGAGGTCCGGATATGTTCACGGCATGGTGGCTTTCGCGGAGGTACTGCAGGCGGCAGGCCCGGATCCGGACCTCGCTGGGCCGCTGGCCCTGTTCGGGCGGTTCGCCGGGGCCTGGGACATCGAGTGGCGGGGCGCGGACCAGGACGGGAAGGCCGCCACCATGCGGGGCGACCTGCACTTCGGCTGGGTCTTGGACGGCCGGGCCGTCCAGGACGTATGGCGGGTGCCCTCGTCCGGCGCCGCCCCGCCCGGGCTGCGGCCGTTTTACGGCACCACGCTCCGCTTCTACGATCCGGCGCTGGGCGCATGGCGGTCGACCTGGATCGATCCCGGCAACGGCCGGGTCCGCCGGTTCATCGGCCGGCCGGACGGCGAGGACATCATCCTCGACGGGCTGGATGACGAGCCGGCCGAGCGCTGGTGTTTCCGCGACATCGCCCCGGGGCCCGCGCCGGCGTCTTTCCGGTGGACCGGGGAAGTCTCCACCGATGGCCGCCGGACCTGGCGGCTGGACGAGGAGATGCTGATCCGCCGCCGTTCCCGGTGAGCTGAGTCGCGGTGCGCTGGCGCCCTCGCGGGGGTGCCGGCCGGGGCGCGGGGCCAGGCATGGTCTAGCCTGATTCGGCGCCATGCCCGCCGCCGTGATAATCATCAATCCCACCCGGATCCGGGACCAGCGCCGGTTCCGGCGTGAGTGCTGCCGGGCGGCGCGGGCGGCGGGCTGGGCACCCTCGTTCGCCGTGACCGGCCATGAGGACCGGGGCCTGGAGCTGGCGCGGGGCGCGGTCGCGGGCGGGGCCCGCCTGGTCGTGGCGGCAGGCGGTGACGGCACCGTCAGGGCCTGCGCGCACGCCCTGGCTGGCACCGGGGTGCCGCTGGCCATCGTGCCGCGCGGCACAGCCAACCTGGCCGCCCGGGCGCTGCGCATACCGGCCCGGCTGGACGCTGCCCTCGCGGCCGGGTTCACCGGGCGGAACCGCCAGGTCGATCTGGCCGAGGCCGACGGGATGCCGTTCGCAGCCATGGCCGGGATCGGCCTCGACGCCGCGGTCGTGGACAGTACGCCCGATCTGCTCAAACGGCGCCTCGGCTGGACGGCCTACGCGGCTGGCGGAGTGATCCGGCTCGCCGGGCAGCGGCGCACGTTCACCGTGCGCCTGGATGATGGCCCGCCGCTGACCCGGCTGGCCAGGTCCGTGGTGGTGGGCAACGTCGGGCTCCTGCCGGGCGGCTTCGCGCTGATGCCGGACGCCCGGCTGGACGACAACGTGCTCGACGTCGCGATCCTGGCCCCCGCGAGCCCGGTCGGCTGGTGCGTGGTCGCCCAGCGGGTGCTGACCGGCGGCCGCCGTGACAGCCGGAACCTGGAACGGCACCGGGCCGGCGGGTCCAGATCCAGGCCGACGCCGAGCTGCCGCGGGAGGTCAACGGGGAAGTCATCAGCCCGGGCCGGTCGCTGACCATCACGCTGCGCCCGGGCGCGCTGCTGGTCCGGGTGCCGGGCGAGTTAGAGATCGTCTAGCCGGGGAAGTGCGTCGGGAGCATGCCGATGGCCGGTGCCCCTGCCCCCGGAGGTGGATGACATGGAGATCAAGATGGTGCTGTTCCTGCCCCGCGACGCCGCGAGTGTGCCGGTCAGCCGTCAGGTTCTCGATGGCTGCCTGGAGACCCTCGGCGTGACCGAGGACACCCGGACCGACATTGCCCTGGCCCTGGGTGAGGCGTGCGCGAACGTGGTCCAGCACGGCAGGTCCGGGGTGGACTATGAGGTCCTGGCCACGGCCCGGGACGGAAAGTGCGTCATCGAGGTGGTCAATAGCGGGGACCGTGGCGAGGCGCCGGTGCCCGCGGGTGCGGCCCTGGGGCCCTCGGTGGAGCCGGTCCCGGTGACCGCCGAGCACGGCCGCGGCCTGAAGATCATCGATGCGGTGGTCGACCATCTGGAGCTGACCGGCGACGGCCACGAAGGCACCACCGTGCACTTCGAGAAGAACCTGAGCTGGCTGCCGGGCGCGGCCGGCGAGCATCTGTTCAGCGCCCGCGCCTAGCGACGGCCCCATCGGCCGCGGTGGACCAGCTCGTCCAGGCCACGGCGCTTGATCACCTTGGCGGAGCCGCCCTGGTCGGCCGCGGGATCCGGATGACCGATGGCGACCGCGCCGATCGGCAGGTAGTTACCGGGCACTCCGTAGAGGTTGCGGAACTCGCCGATCTGGTGCGGGGGAATGCCGAAGAACAGTGCGCCGAGGCCCTCGTTGACTGCGGCGAGCAGCATGAGGAGCGCGGTAAAACCGGTGTCAATGTCCCAGTAAGGCACCGGCCAGTGCGCCTCGTCGCGGTCCGTCCAGCCCTTGTCCTGGCGCGCGTAACGGTCGAGGTAGATGTCCTTGCACGACAGTGGCACAACTACCAGCGGCGCGCGGGTGACCGGCTCGAAGGACGGTCCGGTGCTGACTTCATCACCGTGGTAGCGCGACAGCAGCTCCCAGAACGGGCCCAGCTGCTCCGGGCCCTGCAAAGTCATCAGCGCGTAGCCCTGGCTGAACCCGGCGGACGGCGCCTTGTTCGCGGCGGCCAGGATCTGCTCAACGGATTCCTCGGCAACGGGCTCGTCGGTATAGGCGCGCACCATCCGCCGCCGCCGGATCACGTCCTGGAATTCCATGCCCGCCACCTTAAGGTGCCCGGCCGGCGGCATCCAGGCGGGCCGGGCTAGCTGGGGCTGGCTTCCCTGAGGACGGCCAGGATGTTCCCGGCCGGGTCTCGGAACCAGGCGATATCTGGCCCGTAGCCGCGGCTGATTCCCTTGCCGTCCTGGGCCAGGCCCTCGTAGCGCTCGAACGTCACACCCCGGGCGGTCAGCTCGTCCACGGCGGAGTCGATGTCGTCGACCGGGAAGTTGAGGATGGTGTAGTCCGCCGGGACGTGGCCAGGCTTCGGGTAGACGAGCGTGTCCCGGCCGCCAGCCAGGTGCAGGGTCATCAGGCCGTTCTGCTCCGAGGTGGCGATGCCGAGCACGTCGCCGTAGAACTTCTGGGCCGCGTTCAGGTCCTCCACGGCGAAGCCGCTGAAGGCCCTGGCGTTCGCGAACATGGTCATGCCGGTCCTCTCGCCGGGTTACCTGCCCGGGCTTTCTGTCCCGCCGGTGTGCCGTCCACGCCGGATTCTGCTGGTTGAGACGATCCCGGCGGACCGGACTCACCGGTGGGAGCGACACGCCGGTGTGCTGACCGGCAGTGATCGCCGGGCCGGAGGGCCCGGCCCGGTACGGTTTGACCCGAAACGCACCGGGTAGCGCGTGATCAAGATGGGATTCCGGCTGTGGTGACGCCGCCTCCGAACGCGCCGGCGTGGTCGCGCCACATCGAGCAAAGGAGCTTGCCGTCCCGCACGAGAATGGGGGTCATCCGGCGTCGTGGCCGCGCAGCGCCGCGGACAGCCCGCGGGAGGCCCTGCCGCAGCGTACGCGAGGGGCCAGCAACACCGGATGGCCTGGGTCAGCCAGCCCTAGGGCCGGCTCCCGGGATGACCGGCCCCTGCAGTTCACTCTCCTCGATTATGTGCGCCTGGAAGAACCACAGCTCGCCGGCGAGAGCGATTTCCCGCCGCCGCCGGAGGTCCTCGACCGCGTGCTGGACGGGCTCAGGAAGCTCAGCTAGCCAGCCGCACCAGGGCGCGCGGACTGCGAGTGACCGGCTGGGCATCGCGGCGCCTAGACTGCCGTGCCGTGCCCCGCCGCCTTCACGGACCATTTCGCGATATGCCCGCCGAGGTGGCTATTCTGACCGCGGTCTCGTTCACGGTCGCGCTCGGTTTCGGGATCGTCGCCCCGGACATCCCGGCGTTCGCCAGTCACTTCGGGGTCAGCACCGCTGCGGCCGCCGGTGTGGTCAGTGCGTTCGCCCTGCTGCGGGTGGCCGGGGCGCTGCCCGCCGGACGCCTGGTGGACCGGTTCGGCGAACACCGGGTGATGGCCGTCGGTATCTCCGTGGTCGCGGTCAGCAGCGTGCTCGCCGCGCTGTCCGGATCCTTCGTGCAGCTCCTCATCCTGCGCGGGATCGGCGGCCTGGGCTCGGCGATGTTCAGTGTCAGTGCCCAGACCCTGCTGCTGGTCAGTGTGGCCGACGACCAGCGGGGCCGGGCCAGCGGCCTGTACTCGGGCGGGTTCCTGGTGGGCGGGATCAGTGGCCCCGCTGTCGGCGGGCTCCTCGCCGCCTGGTCCTTGCGCGCGCCGTTTTTCATCTACGGCGGCATGCTCATCGTGCCGGCGGTGATCGCCGCATTCGTGCTGCGGGATCCGCCCCGGAAGGTCCCCAGCGATGCCCGGCCGCCCCGGCGGTTCGCCGGGATGGCCCGTGCGCTGCGGAGCCGGGCCTACCGTGCCGCGGCCTCTGCGAACCTGGCCGACGGGTTCGCCACCGTCGGCGTGCGCAGCGCTATCGTGCCGCTGTTTGTCCGCGACGTCTTGCACCGGTCGGCGGTGTGGACGGGCATCGGGTTCCTGACCGTCGCCGCGCTGAACGCCGCGGCGCTCCTGCCTGCCGGGTGGGCCGCTGACCGGATCGGCAGGCGGCCGGTCATCGTCACCGGCTGCTGCGTGTCAGCTGCTGGCCTGGTCGCGCTGAGCGTCCTGCCCGGGCTCTGGGGGTACATGACCGCATTGGCCATCCTGGGGCTTGGGTCGGGGCTGCTCGACGTCGCCCCGGCGGCGATGATCGGCGACATCCTGGGCGGGCAGGGCGGCACGGTGATCGCCTCCTACCAGATGGCCGGGGACTTCGGTGCTGTCGCCGGACCGGTGACCGCCGGCTACCTCGTGGACGCTGCCTCGTACGGGGCCGCCTTCGGTCTGGCCGCGGGGGTTCTCGCCGTGGCCGCCGTACTCGGCCTCCTCTCCCCGGAAACCCGGCCGCGCGGCCCCGCGCGGTCCGCCGCGGAGCCCACCCGGCCCACGGGCGCGGGCCAGCGGGAGGAGGATTTAGTAGGACGGCGGCGGCGAGCGCGGTGAGAAGGCCGATCTTGGGTACCTGCCTGCGCATGACGACATCGAGTGAGCAGACGGGCCCTTCCGCTCAGCCTGAACCGGCGGGCATGAACCTGCAGACCGACGAGGCCAAGGCCACCGTCGCGGAGATCAAGGCCGAGAACGAGGCCCTGAAAGAGACGGACCGGGCCGCCGAAGTGCAGGCGGAGGCGGCCGCTGAGCAGGCGAAGCAGCTGGCCGAGGTGACGGAGGAAGTGCTGGAGGAACTCAAGGAGATAAAGGAAGGAACGGCGACGGCGTGACCGGGGCAGCCCTCAGGCTCTGGTCCGTGGCCGGAGCCTGAGGGCTGCAGCCGGTGATCAAGCCGGGGCGGCGCGGCCCGGTTTGGCGTGGCGGCGGCGTGGGGCGGGCGTGCGGGAGACCGGCCCTGGTACCGGGAGCCGGGGATCGAACAGCCATCCGGCGTGCAGCTTCTGCTCGACCGCGTGGAAAAGGGGTGTATCCGCCTGCCGGGACGCGGAATCCCGGTGCTCGTAGGCCGGGTGATGGAGGGTAGCCATGCCGGTAGTACACCGCGTGCCGTCGCGGTAACCGGGCAAGGAACGGCTCGCGCCAGCCTTCCCGAATCCGGCCCATGTCCGGCTAGGGGGAAGCGGCCCTAAAGTCCGTTCGGCGTAGCCGCCGTGTGTTACCTCCCGATCAGGCGGGTGTCGTACCCGGTGCGCAGGAGCCGCCGGTAAGCGGCGTCAACGGGCGGGGGGACGTCTGGGCGATGGCGTAGCCCAGCGCCGGGTATTCGATGACGCGCTGGAGATCGCCCACCAGATTGTCGATGACGAGTTTCGGGTCGCCGGTCGCGTTGACGTACTCGTCGAAGGTCAGTGGCTCGGACGCGCAGATGGCCTCGACCCCGGGCCAGGCTTTACGGGTGGTGGCGTAGGCCCTGCGTTCCATGTACGGCAGGGAGATCAGCAGTACCGAGGCGGGATGGATGCCCGCCTGGCGCAGGGCGTCGCGGGAACGGCTGATGTTCTCGCCCGTGTTGGTAGCGGCCGGCTCGATGATGATGGCCGAGGCGGGGACGCCAAGTCCGAGGGCGCGCTCGCTGTAGTGGATGGCTTCGCCGCGGGGGAACCGCCCGGCGGTGGTGGGACTGTTGGCGCCGCTGAACACCACCACGGGGAACAGCCCGGCGTGATAGAGCTTCGCGGCGAAGACCGCCACACCGAGGTCACGGCTCCCCAGGCCAATCGCGGCTGCACATGGCAGTTGCTGGTGGTGCATCTGATGGAAATCCCAGATGGTCTCGGCGTCGGCCCGGTCTGCCGCGCTGATCTCGGCCTGCTGGCTGCTCACCGAGCCCTTCCCGCTGTGGTCGGTGGGGCTGTGGTCGGTGGGGCGGTGTGGGGCGCCTGGGGCTCGAACCCAGAACCGACGGATTAAAAGTCCGCTGCTCTGCCATTGAGCTAACGCCCCTGGAACCGGCCAGGCCGGCTCCGACGGGCGGGCTGGGCCGGCGCCGTCGGACGAAGCGTACCGACTGAAGCGGTGATCCGCGTAGCCGTGGTCGTCCCGGAACTGGTCAGGCTCTCGGGCGGATGGGCGGGATGGCTTTCTGGGCATGGCGCCGCGGCCCCGACCAGAGCGCCGGGACCGCGTCGACGGCCTTGGCCATGGCGTAGGCGGCCTGCTCGTAGTTGACCCGCCAGCCGACGAAGTCCGGCCACGCGTCGGCGGGCGTGCGCTGGATCGGGAAGTTCACCTTCTCCAGCGTCGCGATCGCGTCCAGCCAGTCCTGGTACGACAGGCTGATGCCCGCGGCCGGATCGGGCATCTCCGGTGGGTGCAGGTTCATGGCCCGGGCCACGTCGGTGAAGCACTGGGAGACCGCCACGCAGACATAGCCGGGCTGCCACCGTCGGCGCGGACTCCGGGGACAGCGCCCAGGTACATCGCCGCGGAATCCAGCACCGCGAGCAGCGCCGTGAC
>CAVYQF010000026.1:0-179771 GCA_963770545.1 uncultured Actinomycetes bacterium
ACCGGGCCCCGCCTGCGCCGCCGGGCCCGCTCCTGCGCCGTCAGCCCGCCGCCATCCGGATACCTCATGACACCGGCGTACTGCGACGCGGCAGCCATCACCAGAGCAGTAACCCCCAAGAATGAAGATCGGTTAGCAGCTCAGCTGCGCAGGGTCTGGCTGGGCGGCAGGTCGAACTGGCGCCGGTAGACGGCGCTGAACTGGCTCGGGCTGGCCCAGCCCCACTGGCGGGCCACAGCGGCAACCGTCACCCCGCTGCCCGGGTCGGCGGTCCGCAGTTGCTGGTGGGCGCGCGCGAGCCGGACCCGGCGCAGATACCAGGTCGGGGTAATGCCGTAATAGCGGCGGAACGCGTGCTGCACCGCCCGGCCCCCCGGTGTAGGCGACGGTCATCGTGGTGTTGGGGAATGTCTCCAGCAGGGCGGCGGCTGCCAGCTGGGTCATCTCCTGGGCCATCAGCGGGCTGACCTCGGTGATACCGGAACTGACCAGTTCGTGGCAGATGAATCCGGCTGTCCTGGCCCACGCAGCCTGCCGGGCCGCTGAGACCGGAGGCATCGACTCGAACCGCAGATCCGCGGCCGGCACGCCGGTGGCCTCTTCTGCCAGCCGGCCCACGACCGCCCATGGGACCTGTACCATCGCCAGCCCGACGTCATGCATTCTCGTCACGTGCGGCAGATCGGGCGGAGGCATGAACGCATCTCCGCCGGTGAAGTACAGCTCCCCTCGGGCTGAGGAGACAACGCCGTCCCCCTGCAGCACAACCACCGCGTGCGGGTCGCTATGGGGGTCGATATGAGCGGCATATCCAAAACCGCCGTAGCGCATCAGGCATGCGCTCAGCCCGCCTGCCGTCGCCGAGCGCACGCTCCCGTCTACCCGGCTCGGATCGGCACATCCGAAACGAGCCCGGTGCTCGACGTACAGCTGGCTGATCAGCCCCGCGATCAGTTCCATATCCTGGGTGACCAGCTCAGCGCGCTCGACCGGGACCACCCCGGCACCGGACTCCCTGCCTGCCATCAAGCACCACCTACAGGACTCGCCACAGCAGCACTCAGATCGCCGCCATGCGCAACACGCTAACCCCCAAGCGAAGGAGCGACATCCCCCGGATGGACAGTCCAGCGCTGGCCGATGCGATTTCCGCGGAGGTGTCCGGCGTCCCCGGCGCTACTTCCTCGCCGGCACCAGGCTCGGTCGTGCGAGAAGAGCCAGGTGGCCTGGTTCGCCGGGCCGGGATGGCCAGCTGCGCTGGCGCTCAGGGGTGGGTCAGCCGCAGCCCGGACAACAGGGTCTGGATGTCCGCGGTGACGGAATCGGGTGGCTGGTCGGCGTCCACCGAGAGCAGGATGCCCCGCTCGGTGTAGTAGTCGACGAGCGGCCCCGTCGTCTCCGCGAACACCCGGTGCCGATGCCGGATCACGTCGGCCACGTCATCGGCGCGGCCGGCCTGGCTCGCCCGGTCCAGGAGCCGCCGGGTGAGCACTTCCTCCGGCGCGTACAGGTAGACGACCACGTCCAGCGCCACCCCGAGCCGGGCCGCGAGTTCCGCCGCGGCGCTGGCCTGCGGCAGGGTTCGCGGGAAGCCGTCCAGGATGTACCCGCCGCCCGCGGCCGCCTCGACGACGGCCGGGGTCAGCGCGTCGAGCACGATCTGATCGGGCACGAGATCGCCGCGGGCCTGGTAGGCGGCGATCTCGCGGCCTGCGCCCGTGCCGGCCTGGGCTTCGGCTCGCAGCAGGTCGCCGGCGGCGATGTGCTGCACCCCGTACCTGGCGGCGAGCCGCTCCCCCTGGGTGCCCTTGCCGGCGCCCGGGGGAGCGAGCAGCAGAAGTTTCACGGGACCAGGTCAGCCGGGATGACGATGTCCCGCTTCTGGATCTTGCCGGTCGGGCCCTTGGGCAGCGCGTTAACGATCCACACGTGGCGCGGGTACTTGTAGGCCGCGACCTGGCCCTTGACGTAGTCCCGCAGTTCCCCGGCGGTGGTGACAGCGCCCGGCTTGAGGGCCACCGCGGCCCCCACCTCCTCGCCCAGGGCCGGGTGCGGCAGGCCGATCACGGCGGCCTCGGCGACCGCGGGATGCTCGTAGAGCACTTCCTCGATCTCCCGCGGGTAGACGTTGTAGCCGCCGCGGATGATCAGGTCCTTTTTCCGGTCCACAATGTAGAAGTAGCCGTCCTCGTCGACCCGGGCCAGGTCACCGCTGTGGAACCAGCCGTCCCGGATCGTCTCAGCGGTGGCCTCGGGGCGCTGCCAGTAGCCCTTCATCACGTTCGGCCCGCGGATGACGATCTCGCCCACCGCACCCTGCGGGACCTCGTGGTCTTCGCCGTTCACGACCCGCATCTGGACGTCCCGGATGGGGGTGCCGATCGAGCCGGGCTTGCGCTCGCGGCCGGGATGGTTGAACGACGCCACCGGCGAGGTCTCGGACAGGCCGTACCCTTCCAGCACCGGGACGCCGAACGCCTCCTCGAATCCGCGGAGCACCTCGACCGGCAGGGCGGCGCCGCCGGAGATGCACATCCGCAGCGCGGAGGTGTCGTAGTCCGCGCGGTCAGGCTGGTGGAGCAGCGCCACGTACATGGTCGGCACGCCCTCGAAGACGGTGACCCGGTGCTCGGCGATGATCCGCAGGGCGTGCTCGGGGTCGAATCGCGGCAGCAGGGTCAGGCACGCCCCGGACGCCACGGCCACGTTGAGCGCGACGGTCTGCCCGAACACGTGGAACAGCGGCAGCCCGCCGAAGATGACGTCGTCCGGGCCGGCGAGGACGATGTCGGCCCGCGCCACCTCGGTGTTGCTGAGGAGGTTGCCGTGGGTGAGCTCGGCGCCCTTCGGGTGGCCGGTCGTGCCGGAGGTGTAGAGGATCACGGCCGTGTCCTCGTCGTCGGTGTCGGCGACCTGCTCGTCCGGGACGGCGGAAGCCAGAAGATCGGGGAAGCTCACCCCGTCCACGACGATAGATTCCGCCTCGGCCTGCTCCGCCCCGGCGCGGGCCTGGTCCGCGAACGCATGCCAGGCGAAGATCAGCCCGGCCCCGGAGTCGCCCAGATAGTAGGCGACCTCCCGTGCCTTGAGCAACGGGTTCATCGGCACGACCACGGCGCCGGCCCGGAGCACGCCGTAGTACACCACGGGGACCTCGGCGACGTTGGGCATCATGATGCCGACCCGGTCGCCGGCCTTGACCCCGCGCTCGTGCAGCAGCCCGGCCACCCGGGCGCTCGCCTCATCCAGGGCTCGGTACGTCATCGCCGCGTTGTCCACCCGCACGGCCTCCCGTCCGGCGTGCGCACGGGTGGTGTCCGTCAGGTTCCTGGCCAGGTTCGTCACGCTGCTCATTGTCCGGCTGGCCATCCACACGGTCGTCGGTCCCCGGTATCAAGGCTGTCCCCGGGCGTTGGTACGACGGCACAACCATTTGTGCCGGTAGCCCGAGGACGGGGCCCATCCTCGTGCTGCCAGCACGTTATCGGCGGGTTCACCGCGGCCTAGCGTCGTGGATCACACCGCGAAAGGGGGCGGGATGGACACTATCGCCGCTACTCGATGTTCATCAGCGCGGACTGAGCGCCATGGAGTTTGACGTCCTGATCGAGATCCCGCGGGGCAGCCGGAACAAGTACGAGGTCGATCACGAAAGCGGCCTGATCCGCCTGGACCGGACGCTGTTCACCGCGACGCAGTACCCAGCCGACTACGGCTTCATACCGGACACTCTGGGCGAGGACGGCGATCCGCTCGACGCGCTGGTGCTCGTGCAGGAGCCCACGTTTCCCGGCTGCCTGATCCGCAGCCGGCCGATCGGCATGTTCCGGATGACCGATGAGAAGGGCGGCGACGACAAGGTCCTGTGCGTGCCCGCGGGCGACCCACGCCAGGAACATCTGCGCGACCTCCACGACCTGCCCCACTTCGACCGGCTGGAGATCGAGCACTTCTTCCTGATCTACAAGGAACTGGAGCCGGGCAAGAGCGTCGAAGGACGGTCCTGGGCCGACCGCGCCGCCGCCGAAGCCGAGGTGGAAGCTTCCCGGCGCCGCCAGCGCGAGACCCGGGAACCAGCCTGACGCGGAAGTGTTACCACGATCCGTGAGCAGGCACAGGCTCACCATTGAGGAACCGCTCAGGTGAAGGCCCCGATGCCGGTGATGGTGCGGCCGACGATGAGCGTCTGCATGGTTTCGGTGCCCTCGAAGGTGTGGATGGCCTCGAGGTCGGCCATATGCCGGGCGACCTGGTAGTCGAGCAGGATGCCGTTGCCGCCGAGCATGTCGCGGGCGTCGGCGGCGATCACGCGGGCCTTGCGGGTGTTGTGCATCTTGGCCAGCCCGGCCACGGTCGGGGTCAGCCGGGCCTCGGCCAGCCGGCCGATCTGCAGGCAGTACAGCTGCATCGCGGTCAGGTCCGCGAGCATCGACACCAGCCTCTGCTGGATGATCTGGAAGCTGGCCAGCGGCTCGCCGAACTGCCGCCGTTCCAGCGCGTACCGCAAGGCGGTGTCGTAGACGGAGGTGGCGTGGCCCAGGGCGGCCCAGGCGCAGGTGCTCCGGGTGGTGGCCAGGACCCGGGTGGTGTCCTTGAACGAGCGGGCTTCGGGGAGCCGGTTCTCGGCCGGCACCCGCACCTCATCCAGGGTGATGTCGGCCTGCCAGACCGAGCGCAGCGACACCTTTCCCTCGATGACCTGCGCCTGGTAGCCGGGCGTTCCCTTTTCCACGACGAACGCGTTGACCTGGCCATCCTCGGCGTTGCGGGCCCAGACGACGATCAGGTCAGCGACCGTGCCCAGGCCGATCCACCGCTTGCGGCCGTTCAGCACCCAGTCCCCACCCGCCTCCCCATCTCCCTTCACCGGGCGGGCCGAGGTTTCCAGGGCGACCGAGTCCGAGCCGTGCTCCGGTTCGGTCAGCGCGAAGGCCCCCAGCTTGTTCATCTGGGCCAGGTCAGGCAGCCACCGCGCCTTCTGCTCCTCCGAGCCGCACATCGCGATCGACAGCATGGCCAGGCCCGCGTGCACGCCAAGGAACACCCCGAGGCTGCCGTCGCCGCGGTGCAGTTCCATCGTGACCAGCCCGCACGCCATCGGGCTCATCCCGGCGCAGCCGTATCCTTTGATGTCCTCGCCGACGATGCCGAGCTCGGGCAGCCGCCTGACCAGCGGCCAGCAGATCTCGGCCCGTTCCCAGTACGGGCCGACGACCGGCACGACCTCCTCGTCGACGAACCGCCGGACGGTGATGAAGTGCGACCACTGCTCCTCGGTGAACTGCTCCCGGACGGAGAAGAAGTCCGTCCCGAGGGATTCCCCGAGATGCATGCTCGTCACCTGCGTCATCGCTGGCTTCCTTTCAGGCCTGGCTCCGGTGTGGCGGGGCCGGCGTCGAGAAACGCGTCCACCACCGGGGCGATGCGTCCGGCGTCTGTGGCCAGCTCGAGGTGGCCGCCGTGATAAATGTGCAGCTCACTGTGGGGGATCAGCCAGTGCATGATCCGCGCGTTGATCAGCGGGATGATCGGATCGTCGTCACCGGCCAGGATCAAGGTGGGCGGTCGCAGCCTCGGCAGCCACGGCAGGCTGGTCCAGCCGGCGCTGGAGATCAGCTGGTAGTAGTAGCCACGGGTCGGGCCCAGGCGGGTCGCCGCGTGCAGCAGGTCACGGGCCACGACCGGGTTGGTCCGCGCGCTGCCTCCGTACAGCTCGCCGGCGATGCGGGCCGCGAACCCGGGGTCGCGGTGGCGGCGCGGCGTGAGCATGCGCAGCAGGACGCGCGGATTCCCGGGGACCATCAGCGCGCCTGGCCCGGTCGCCACGAGCACCAGGCGGCGGACCCGGTCCGGACGGCTCAGCGCGAACTGCTGCGCCAGCCCGCCGCCCCAGGAGATGCCCAGGACGTCGGCCTGCTCATGGCCGAGCTGGTCGAGCAGGCCGGCCACCAGCGACGGCAGCGTGATCAGGTGGTACGGGATGGCCGGGGCCGGCGAGCCGCCGATACCCGGCATGTCGAACCGGATGACCCCCCGCCGCGGATCGAGCGCGTCAACGAACGGCTCGAGCAACTCCATGCTCGCACCGATGCCGTTGCACAGCAGCAGGGGTGGCCGGTCCGAGGTTCCCTCCCGTACCACGACCCGCAGGGAACGGCCGCCGACCCTCACGATCCTCATCCGCTCAGCCGGTGCGGGCCGGCCCAGCCGGCCTCGTATGATCCGGCCCAGGCCAGATCCCGGGCGCTCTTCGCCGGCCGGTCCGGGAGGGGCCGCGTCAATGGTCATAGACGTAGGTTCCCGGCGCGTCGCAGATCGGCACCAGCCCGCCACCACCGGGCTCGTCCGGGGCGGCCTTCTCCTCGCCGCACCGCTCGGCCAGCCAGCCCGCGTAGTCCGCCCACCAGGAGCCGTGCGCGGTCTCCGCGTGCCGGAGCCACTCCTGCGGATCCTCAGGCCAGTCCTTGGCCACCTGATATCTCGCCTTGTCGTTTCCGGGCGGGTTCACCATCGCGGCGATGTGCCCGCTGGTGGACAGGATGAACCGCTTGCGGCCGCCGAGCAGCTGGGTGGTCCGGTAGCAGCTCTGCCAGGGGCAGATGTGGTCGGTGATCCCGGCGACCAGGTAACTGTCGCGGTCGATCAGGCCCAGGTCCACGGGTGAGCCGAGCATCGTCGCCCCGCCCGGCTGGACCAGCGCGTTCGTGGCGCCCAGCTGGAGGAAGTCCCGGTGCAGGCCTGCGGTCATCCGGGTGGTGTCCGCGTTCCAGAACAAGATGTCGAACGGTGACGGTTTGCGTCCGAGCAGGTAGTTGTTGACCCAGTAGTTCCAGATCAGGTCGTTCGGGCGCAGCCAGGCGAACACCTCGGCCAGCGACCGGCCGTCCAGGTACCCGCGCGTCCGGGACGCCGCCGCGGCCAGCCGCGCGGTCCGCTCGTCGATCACGGCGCCGGCCAGGCCCGCCCGCGCCTCGTCCAGCACGGTGACCATGAGGGTGAACGAGGCGAGCCGGTCCTGCTGGCCGGTGTGTGCCAGGTGCGCGGCCACCATCGCGGAGATGATGCCGCCGGAGCAGGCTCCCATGAGGGCGGTCTGCTCGCTCCCGGTGATCCGCGCCGCCGCGTCCATGGCGTCCAGAACCGCCTGCCCGTAGGTGTTGAAGTCCCATGACGCGTGCCGGGCGTCCGGATTGCGCCAGGAGATCATGAAGACCTGCAGGCCGCTGCCGGTCAGGTACTCCACCATGCTCCGTCCGGGCGCCAGGTCCATCACGTAGTACTTGTTGATGGTCGGCGGCACCATCAGCAACGGGACCTGCCGCACCGCGGCCGTGGACGGGCGGTACTGGATCAGCTCGAACACCGGAGTCCGCAAGACCACCGACCCGGGCGTGACGGCGAGGTCCACCCCGACCTCGAACGCGTCCGGCTCGACCATCGACGGAATCCGCGGCGCGGCCGCCATGTCGGCGACGAAGTTCCGCAGGCCCGCCAGGGCGCTGCCGCCGCCGCTGTCCACGGCGGCCTTCAGCGCCGCCGGGTTCAGCAGCAGGTTGTTGCTCGGGGCCAGCGCGTCGATCAGGTTGGTCACCGCGAAACTGACGCGCTCAGAGTCCGCCCAGTCCAGTCCGGCGTCGGCGACCACACCTTCCGCGGTCCCCGCCGCGGCCAGGTACGCCTGCATCGCCCGGCGCAGCAGCGGATTGCCCGCCCATCCCGGATCGGCGAACCGGCGGTCGCGCCGGGATGGCTGCACCCGTGAAGTGCCGACCGCGATGCGGGCCAGCTCACCCAGCAGCTGACCGCCCCGCCCGGCGACAAGCCGGGGCTGGCCGGCCAGCGCCGCAGCCAGGCGCAGACCGGAACCACCCGGGTTCACCCGGCGCAGCGCGCCGATGGCCGCGTCGGTGAGCAGCAGGTCTAGGGGCGCCGCCACCGCTTCGGCCGCGGCTTCCGCCGCGGCCGAACTATTCGTCTCGCTGTCCTGGCTCATAATCTCTCCTCCAGAGGAGCCTAAGCAGCCGGGCGCGTTCTTCCATTGGTCGCCGGTTACGAACCCGGGGCCAGGCATGGTCCTGCGGGCACAGGCTCGCCGGCGGAGGCCCGGACCTGACCGCGAACGTCAGGGCACCGACGGCCGTGTGTCAGTCCAGCTCGACCGTGCTCTGGCCGTTGAAGTGCATGGTCGCGACGTGGGTGTCGTTGGTGAACAGGGCCACCTGGCCGGTCCTCACCGGGCACCGTTCCTTTGGCCGATGCGAAAGTGGCGGGTCAGCTCGGCGTGGGCCGCGTCGTCGAGCCGGACGTCACGCGCGCCGAGGTTCTCGGCCAGGTGGACGCGGGTGCGGGTCCCGGGGATGAGCAGGACATTGGGGGCGAGGTCCAGCAGCCAAGCCAGCGCGACCTGCACCGGCGTCGCGCCCAGCCGCTGGGCCATCGCGGCCAGTACGGGGTCGGCGAGAAGCCGGCGGCGAACCCCGCCGGGCCAGCCCAGCGGGCAGAACGGCACGAACGCGATGTTCCGCGCTTCGCACTCGGTAAGGACGTCCAGGGACCGCTGGTCGGCCAGGTTGAAGAGGTTCTGCACGCAGACGATCTGGGTCTGGGCGACCGCCCGCAACAGGTGCCGGCGGGACACGTTGCTGATCCCGACGCCGCCGATCAGTCCTTCCTCACGGGCCTCGATCAGCGCCGCGAGCTGGGCGTCGAACTGCCTGCCCGGGATCTCGGACGGATCCATTATCCGCAGGTTCACGGCCGCCAGCCGGTTGGCGCCGAGCGTGGCGAGGTTGTCCTCGATGCCCTGGCGCAGCTCGCGCGGTTCGCCGAAACCGCAGCGGGCCGCCATCCGCGTCGCGTCGGCCGGCCACCTTGCTCACGACCGCCAGGCCGTCCGGATAGGGATACAGCGCCTCGCGGATGAGCTCGTTCACCGTGCCCGCCCCGTAGTACTGCGCGGTGTCGATGTGATCGACCCCGGCCGTGACGGCGGCGCGCAGCACCGCCAGCGCTTCCCCGCGATCGCGCGGCGGCCCGAAGACCCCGTCGCCGGCCAGCTGCATGGCGCCGTACCCGGCCCGGCGCACGCGCCCCGGGCCGAGCGGAAAGGACCCGCCGAGCTCCTGCCGGTTCCTGGTCACGCTGCTCAGGCGCCGTAGGCGGGCACGATCGCCCCGCTGACCGGCGCGGCGGCGTCGCTCACGAGATAGGCGATGATGGTGGCGACCGCTTCCGGCGCGACCGCGTGCGCCAGCAGGTCCGGCGTCAGGTACGGACGGTTCTTAGCCGTGTCGAGCAGTTGCGGCGCGACGGCGTTCACGCGGATCCCGAGCGGGCGCAGCTCCAGGTCGAGCACCCGGGTCAGGTACACGAGAGCCGCCTTGCTGATGGCGTAGGTGGCCATCCCGGCGGTCGGCTCCAGGCCCGGGCGGGCGGTCACATGCACGATCGAACCTGAACCTCGTTCCCGCAGGTACGGGACTACCGCCTGGGTCAGCCACAGCGCCGGGCCCACGTTGACGTCCATCATGAGCCGCAGATCGTCGGGCGTTGCGGCCAGCGCGTCGCCGAGGTGGTAAGTGCCGATCGTGTTCACCAGCACCTCAGGCTGGCCGACCTCGGCGGCGATCTGGTCCACGACGCTGCGGGCTGCAGCGGGGTCGGTCGGGTCGGCCGCCCGTCGCCAGATCTCGTCCGGCAGTTCCTTCAGCCCTTCCTCGCTCCGGTCAACCCCGGCCACCGTGAACCCGGCGGCCGCCAGCTTCTGCGCGGTTGAGAGGCCGAGCTCACCGCCCGCACCAACCACGATCGCCACTCGCTCGCTACTCATGCCGCCACCTCCGTGGAAGCGCCGCCGACGACGGATGTCATGGGTTCTCCTTCCGGTCGTTAACGCACCTGGTCGTTCCGGGACATGTTCAGGTTCACCACCAGGCAGGTGAGAGGTCGTCACCGGATTCTGGTGATCTGCGTGGGCTACGCTGACCAGGTGCCGGAGGAGATGGCCCGGTGACCGATAGGGCGGCTGCGAGAGGGCGGGCGGGGGTCGCGGCCCGGCCGGGGCTGATCGACCGTCACGACCTGGTCGCGGCCCTGGACCGCGCGGCCGGGAAACGGGTGACGGTCATCTCGGCGCCCGCCGGCAGCGGGAAGACGTCCCTGCTGCACGCGTTTGCTGACCGGCCGGACCAGGAACGGATCGCCTTCATGTCCGTGCCCCCGGGCCAGCATGACGCGCAGCTGTTCTGGCTCGCGCTGCTGGGTGCGGTCCGGGGCGTGAGCGGCGGCGCCGAGTCCCCGCCCGCGTCGCCCGGGTTCAACGGCCCGGCGATGGTGGACAAGATCCTGTCCGAGCTCGCGGTGTTCGGCGGCCCGCTGGTCCTGATCATCGATGAGCTGCACGAGCTAGTCTCCGCCGAGGCTGTCGAGCAGCTGGGGTCGCTGCTGACGAGCCTCCCCGCAGGCGTCCATGCGGTCGTGGCCACCCGCCGTGACCCCCCGCTGCGCCTGCACCAGCTCCGGCTGGACGGGGAGCTGTCCGAGATCCGCGCTGCGCAGCTGCGCTTCTCCGAAGATGAGGCTCGCGGGCTGCTGACTACCGCCGGGGTAGCGCTGCCCGACCCGGTGGTCGCCCTGCTGCACCAGCGGACCGAAGGCTGGGCGGCTGGGCTGAGCCGACGTGGCGCTCGGCAGTGACCTGCGGGCGCTCGCGCTCCTGAATCTCGGCGTCACCGAGGCCTGGTCGCTACGGCTCGCCGACAGCGAACGGCACCTGGCGGAGGGCGCCGACCTGGCCCGGAGCATCGGCCGGCCGTACCTGGAGGTGGCCTGCCTCGCCCACCTGGGGTTCGCCGCCGTCGGCCACTCCTTCGCCCTGGCCCGGCGGCACTGCGAGGAAGCCATCACGCAGGCGGCCCGGCACGGCTGGGACGCCGAAGCGGTGATCGCTCCCGCGCAGGCCACGCTGGCCGGGATCCTCATCTGGACGGGCGAGTTCGACCGCGGCGAGCAGTGGCTGGACCGGGCCAGGCGCGCCACCCAGGCCGGTGGTGAGCCGGGCATCCAGTTGCTCATCCACCTGATCTCGGCCATCCTCCCGGCGGTGCGCGGCCGGCACCATGAGGCGCTGGCCGAGTTCATCGCCGCCTGGCGGGTGCAGGAGCTCATGTCCGGGGAGCACGCGCTGACCTCCCGGGTCGCGTCGTGGACGATCGCCACCCACGCCCGGCTGGGGAAGACCGAGCAGGCGCGGGCCCTGCTCGCCTCTCTCGACGACCGGCTGGCCACCGCTGGTGAGATCCGCAACGCGGCCGCGGTGATCTGCCTCGCCGAGCAGGACCCCGGCGGGGCCCGCCGGGAGCTCCGGGCCGTCCTCGACGGCAGCGCCGCGGTCAATCCCTACCTGACCCTGGTCGAGGCCCATCTGCTGGACGCACTCGCCTGCCGCGACCTGGGCGACGAGCACTCGGCGCGGGCGGGCGTGGAGCAGGCGCTGCGTCTGGCCGAACCGGACCGGCTGATCCTGCCGTTCGCGATGACCGGCGCGTGGACGCTGCTGACGGCCCTGCCGCCGCGGGGGACGTCGCAGGCCACGCTGGTCGCCGACATCCTTGACGCCGTCCACGGCGCCGGCCCCGGGGCCAGCGCCGGCCACGCTGCGCCTGCCGGACCAGCCGAGGAGCTCAGCCCGAGCGAGCTGCGCGTGCTGCGCTACCTGCCGACCAACCTCACCCGGCCTGAAATCGCCGGGGAGCTGTCCGTCTCGCTGAACACCGTCAACACCCACATCCGCCGGATCTACGCCAAGCTTGGCGCGGCCGACCGTTCTTCGGCGGTGCAGCGCGGCCGCGAGCTGCGGCTGCTGTCATCTGGCCGCGCCTGAGCGCCATCGCTCAGCGGGCTACTGGGTCCCAGCCGCGCAGGTGGCTGACAGATTGGCGGTACTCCCACTCGATGGCGTCTTTAAGCAGGTGGGCCAGGTGCCCGCCGCTGGTGATGCCGGCGATGTCGGCGACCCCGCGGTGGGTCCCGACCGAGACGACGAACCCTTTGTCGTGGAAGGTGAATGCCTCCAGTGGCCGGTCCCTGAGCTCCGCGTCCAGGTTGCGGGCCACCGTCTCCCCTTCCTCCAGGGCCGCCTGCGCCAGCGGGGGCAGCACGTGCCCGGTGCGCGGATCGGTCACCGAGGCGAGGTCTCCGGCGACGTAGATCTCCGGGTGGTCCAGCACGCGCAGGTACTGGTTGACCTTGACCCGGCCGTTGTGGCCGACCGGCAACCCCGAATCGGACACCAGCTCGGGTGCTTTCACCCCGCCCGCCCAGACGAATACGCCGCCCTTCACCAGCTGGCCATCCTGGAGCCGGAAGCCCTCGTCGGTCGCGGCGGCGATCGCCGCGTTGGTGCGGACCTGCACCCCCAGGTCGGAAAGGATCCTCGTGGCCTTGTCGATCAGCTGCGGTGAGGAGCCGGCCAGGATGGTAGGACCTGCCTCGACCAGCAGTACGGCGGGCCGGCCGGGCGCCAGGCCGTGGCGGCTGGCCACTTCGGGCAGGATCTCGGCCAGATCGCCGGCCAGCTCGACCCCGGTGGCGCCGCCGCCGCCGACGACCACGGTGGCCCGGCGGCGCTGCTCCTCAGGGTCGGTGGCGGCCGCGGCCGCCGAGATCGCCTGGGTGGCCGCCGCCCACACCTGCTCGGCGTCGCTGGCCGAATACAGCGACAGCGTGCGCTGGGCCAGGCCGGGGATGGCGAAGTCATTGGGCCGGCTGCCCAGGGCCAGCACCAGCCATCTCCAGCCGATCGGCCCAGCCCCGGTGAGCAGCCGCCGGCCGGGCAGATCGAAACCGTTGATCTCGGTCTGGACGAAGCGGACCCGCTCGGCCAGCACGTCATGGAGCGGGATGCGCACCGCGTCGGCGGCCCGGGTGCCGCCGGCGACCCGGGGCAACTCGGTGATCACCTGGTGGTAGTCGTGCCGGTCGGCCAGGATCAGCTCCACCGGGTTGCGCCGCAGTTTGGCCGACAGGCGCAAGGCGACGTGCAACCCGGCGTAGCCCGCACCGGCCACCACGATCTGGCCGCTGCTCTCGGCGGTGGGTGCATTCATGGCGTTCTCCATGGTATTGCCCCCTTCCTGGCAGGCCTCAGCCAGCAGGCACCCGGTCGTGATCATGCCCGGTGGCGAGCGGGCTGGCAGGCGCCCCGCCTGGTTTTCGTTATCTGCAATTTTCTGTGAGCTTTCCCAGAGCTGACGTTCAGCAACTCTCCTGGCGTGACCAGCATGATTGCGTAGCAGTACGTGGAGGAGCCGACGAGCCGAGGCACGGCAGATGAGGGGCAACCACGTGAACAGACCTGCTGAGCCCAGGTGGCGGCGCTGGTTCCGGCGCCCGGGCCGGGGCATTCCGCTGAACATGTCGGGACCCTCCCAGCCGTCCGGCGTGCTGGCTAAGCGGGTGCTCGCCGTGCTGCTCGGCCTGGCGATCACGCTCGTGGCGGTGGTGCAGTACCGCACGGGCCGGGGTCCCGTCGTGGTCGCGTGGCTGGCGGTCGGCCCGCTCCTGGCGTCCCTTCTGCTGCGCCCGTGGATCACCGCCGTGCTCGCGGGATGGGCGACGCTGCTGGGCGTGGGGCTGATCGCGGGTCAGCCCGCCCGGCCCGGGACGCTGGTGTCGCACCTGGGGGTGTTCGTCCTGCTGGCCGCCTTCGCGGTGGCCAACGCCGCGCTGCGCACCGCGGCGCAGCAGCGGCTGAGCCGGGTTCGTGCGGTGGCGCGGGTGGCGCAGAGCGCGCTGCTGCGTGAGGTCCCGGCCACGGTCACGGCGGGACGGCTGGCCTCGCGCTACGTCTCGGCCGCGGCCGAGGCCCGGGTGGGCGGGGACATCCTCGAGGTTATCTCCGAGGGGGGCCGCACCCGCTGGCTGATCGGGGACACGCGGGGGAAGGGACTGCCGGCGGTGCGCCTGGCCGCCGTCGCGACGACCAGCTTCCGGGATGCCTGCGCCCAGCCGGGCCTGTCGCTGGCCGAGGTGGCGCGGGTGGTGGACCGGTCCGTGACGCTGGCCGCGGGCGAGGAGGACTTCGTGACGGCGCTGTTCGCACAGTTCGACCCGCGTGGCTGGCTTGAGCTCGTCACCTGCGGCCACCCGCCGCCACTGCGGCTGAACTCCGGCGGCGGACTGCAGGCCCTGACCCCTTCCTCGTACGCGACACCGCTGGGCCTGCATCCCGACATGAAGACGTCCACGTTCTCCGTCGGCGAGGGTGACCGGGTGGTGTTCTACACCGACGGCCTGCTCGAGGCCCGCGACCGGACGGGCCGCTACTTCCGGCTGGAGGACTGCGCTGACAGCCTCCGTGGCCCCGACCTGGAGGCCGCCGCCGACGAGCTGCTCGGCCGCCTGGTGGCCCACACCGGCCGCAGGCTCGACGACGACGTGGCCGTGCTGCTCTTCGAGGCCGCCCCCTGCGCGGTGGCAGCCGGGCCCGCTGGGACTCCGGGAGCGGCCCGTGACATCAGGCCCGCGCATGATCTTGTGGCCGCCGGGTCCAGGCCCTGAACCGGCCCGCGGCGTCAGCGCTCAGTGAGCTCGTACCGGGCTTGCTCGAAGGTGATGAGCCGGTGGGCCCGGTTCTTGGTGAAGGTCAGCCCGCGGCCCCAGGAAAACACGGCCGCGAGCCGGTTACCCCAGCCGATCAGGTAGAGCACGTGGACGAATCCCCACATGGTGTAGCCGATCACGCCGGTGAACCGCAGGCCGAAAGACTCCGTGACCGCGGACAGGTGGCCGATCGTGGCCATGCTGCCCTTGTCGCGGTATTTGAAGGGGACGGCTGGCGGGCCGCCGCCGAGCCGGGCCCGGATCAGCTGGCCGACGTACCTGCCCTGCTGAATGGCGGGCTGCGCGACCCCGGGCAGCCCGTTCAGCGAGATCATGTCCCCGACGGCGAACACCTCCGGATGGCCAGGCAGGCTGCAGTCTGGCCGCACCGCCACCCGCCCGGCCCGGTCGGTCCGGGCCCCGGTGGCCTCGGCCAGCATGGCGGCCAGCGGCGAGGCCCGCACGCCAGCGGCCCAGATCTTGGTGCGAGCGGGAACCTGCTCCTCGCCCCCGGGGCCCTGCACGGTGATGCTGCCGTGGTCCATCCCGACCGCCGTGGTGTTCAGCCGTACCTCGACGCCCATCTTCCCCAGCCGCCGCCGGGTGTAGCGCTGCAGCTTCGGGTGGAAGGCGCCCAGCACCGCCGGGGCCGCCTCGACCAGCAGGATCCTCGCCTCCGTGGTGACCACGCTGCGGTAGTCCCTCGGCAGCACCTGGTGGGCTAGCTCGGCCAGCTGGCCCACCAGCTCAACCCCGGTCGGCCCGGCTCCGACGACCACGAAGGTCAGGTAGGCGGTCCGCTCCGCGGGGTCGGTGGCCAGTTCGGCCATCTCGTAGGCGGTGAGAATGTGGCTGCGCAGATGGCGGGCGTCCTCCAGGGTTTTCATCCCGGGCGCGAACTCAGCCCACTCGTCGTGCCCGAAGTAGGCGTCCGTCGCGCCACTGGCGACCACGAGGGTGTCATAGGGCAGGAACAGTTCGCGGCCGTCTGGGGCCACCGCGGCCACCACCCGGTCCTTCACATCCAGGTCTTTCACGTCGGCCAGCAACGTGCGTGCGTTCTGCTGGGACCTGATCACGCTGCGCAGCGCCGGTGCGATCACCCCTTCGGGCAGGAGTCCGGCGGCCACCTGATATAGCAACGGCTGGAAGAGGTGATGGTTGGTCCGGTCTATGACCGTCAGGTTGACGTCGGCGCGAGCCAGGGCGTGCGTGACGTTGATGCCGCCGAAACCACCACCGACGACGACTACGCGGTGCCGTTGAGCCGTCATGCGCCATCTCCCCTGGGGCGTGCGCTGTCCTGACCTACGGTCTACCTTGCCGTCGGCCCGTGAGCGCCAGCATCAGCCACTGGGCGCCGACGGTCTGCATCCAGCTGCCGATGTTGCTGATGAACTGGGCGCCCCAGAGGGCCCGCGAACGCTTCGTGGCGGAACGGCACCCACGCCCATCCGGGCGACCGTGGCGTGCTCACCGGGATGGGTCTTATTCAGGTTGTGCTGGTGAACGCGTCGCGGGGCGGCTCACCCGCCGCGTGATCGAAGCTGGCGTCCCGGATTTCCCGGATGGCCTGATCAAGCTCGTGCACGGCGTGGCGGATCTTGTCGTCCGCGGGGTGATTAACCATCAGTTCCAGCGCGGACTGGAGGTCTTGGCCCGCGGCGAGCAGCCGGCGGACCACGACGTCGTCCGGGCTGCCCGGCGGGGGATCGCGGGTCGGCTGGGCCGGGGGGATAGCCGATGCGGACGTGGTGGTCCGGCTGGAATAAGCACCTGGTACCCGGTACATCGTGGTGGCTCCTTGCCGTAGTAGGGCCAAGCTGGGCGTGCGGTCAGGGTCTGGAGCGACGGGCGTACCTACACCACCCGGCCAGCAGCAAGAAGAGGCGCGATATCCCGGCCGGCGGGCTCCCGCCGCTGGCAACCCGGGCACTCCGCCAGGGACAGCCGGATCGCGGACGGCCAGTAAACGAATCTGTCGGTCCGGCAGTAGATGCACAGCGTGCTCCGGCCGGCATCGGGTGCTGGCCCGGGGCGTCGCGCTCCGTCGGTCCCGGAGGGGCGGCTCATCCCAGGATTTGTCATAGCTTCGCCACCTTCAACGCAGGGCTGCAAGCGGCGAGGGAGCGCATGGTCTGGACCGATCCAGGCTCGCTAGATGCTGCCAGCGTCGCACGAACCTACGGCGGAGGCAAACCCGCCGGACTGCGGCCGGCGACGACTACCGAACAGCCACGCCAAGGGCTCACGCCAGCGCGATGCCGGTTCCCGTGATGAACAGCAGGAGCAGGGGCCCGGACACGTACGCCAGGTCGGCGACACCCGGCAGAAGCAGCAGGTAGGCCACGGCGGAGCAGGTGATGGCGATGGCCAGGATGATCCCGGCGTAACGCAGCCACCGGGGCAGTATCCCCGAGGTGGCGCCGGCCAGGGCGAGGACGGCCAGCGCGACCATCTTGACCCCGTCCAGCCGGTTCACCGACTCGTAGAGCAGGTGCGCGGGGCCGGGGCTGGCCGTCCCGGCCAGGACGGCCCCGAGCACGAACTGCACCAGCGAGATGAGTGCGGCCGTCAGGCCCGCGATGACGGCGATCCGGGCGTGCGCGACCGCCCCGGACTGACGGGCCGCCCGGGCCAGGGCGATCGAGATGACCGCCAAGCCCACGGCAGGCAGTCCTTCGGTCAGGCCAAACTGCAGCGTCACGGCGGCCTGGTGCCCGGCGAGCGCGGCGGTGATCGATGCCCCGGACGCGTTGAGCTTCGGGCTGGGTGCCCCCACGGCCAGCCCGGCTATCCAGGACAGTGTGTAAGCGATTCCGGTGACGCCGGTCACCGTCAGCAGACGACGACGCACGTCTCGCCTGGCGGGGAGGTCAGTGTTCGTGTTCCTCAGCAGGTCGGGCTGGAGAGCGCCCATTTGTTTCCTCCGGTCGGTGGTGCATTCCTTTCCTTCGCACGTTAGGAACGTCCGGGGGGCTGGACGTCACCCGAAAGTGGACTGCCAGGTGGAGTCTTTCCTGGCGGAACCGGGCCCAAAGTGCCGGCGTACTGCGTGTAGGAACGGCACCGTTTACCATCGCGAGGATGGAGCCGATATCCGTGGACCTGTCCGGCGTGCCGGAGACGCTGCTGTGGAATCTCGGCCGGCGCGCGGCCGCAGCGCGCATCGGTGCTTCGCCGCTGAAGGACCCGCTCGCCGTCGAGGTGGCCGACCGCATCCAGTACGACTTCGCTGATGCCTCCCGCGGCGCCAGGTGGCACGCGGTTCGGGTGGCTACGTTCGATGACGCGGTACACCGCTTCCTGAACCAGCATCCGGCTGGCACGGTGGTTGCGCTGGGTGAAGGTCTCGAGACCCAGTTCTGGCGGGTGGACAACGGCCGCGTGCGCTGGCTGAGTGTTGACCTCCCGGCGATCCTGGATCTTCGCCGCCAGGTTCTGCCGGAGAGCTCGCGGCAAGGCAGTTATGCCGGGTCGGCACTCGACCTGGGCTGGCTCGACCGGCTGGATCCGGTGGCGCCGGTGCTGGTCACCGCCCAGGGCCTGCTCATGTACTTCCAGCGGAACGAGGTCTTCGGGCTGATCGGGGCGATCGCCGAACGGCTTCCCGGCTCATCCTTCGTCTTCGACGTCGTGCCCGAGAAGATGCTCGAGCTCGTCCGGAGGACGCCTGGCCCCGAGCGTGACCAGGCAGTCGAGCTGTGGTCGTGGTTGTTCAGCCCGCAGGAGCGCACGGCGATCAGCGAGATCCCTGGCGTCGCGGGGATTCGCGACCTCGTGCCGCCGCGGGCACTTGGGGTGGTGCCGCTGACTCTCCGGGCTGTCCGCCGCCTCCCACGGAGCGTGCGTTACGCACTCCCCGTGTTTCCGGTCCTGCAACTGAGGTTTCGCTGGCCTTAGACCGGCCCTTGCGCGACCGGCTCGGCTGGGGCGCCGTCCGCGGTGAGCCCTGACAGGGCGCGCATGTTGCCCCTGGGGAGCACCAGTCCGGCGATAACCGCGGCCACCACGAAGATCAGCGCCGAGTACAGGAACGCCGTGGTGTAGCTGTGCAGCGCTGCCGTCTGGAGGTTCACCGGCGTGGGCGCCCGGCCCGCCAGGTAAGTGGTGGCGGCCCCGGCGGCCAGCGTGTTCAGCAGGGCCGTGCCGACCGAGCCGCCGACCTGCTGGGAGGTGTTGAGGGTGGCCGACCCGACCCCGGCATCGGAGGGCCTGAGCCCCAGGGTGCCGGTGCTGAATGAAGGGGCGAGGCTCAGGCCGAACCCCAGGCCCAGCAGCAGGAGATAGGGCAGCACGTGACCCGCGTACGAGCTGTGCAGCCCGACCCCGTGCAGGAGGAACAACGCAAGGGCGTTCACGAGCAGCCCGATCGGCACGATCACCTTGGGGCCGAACCGGGGCAGGAGCACCCGGTTGGACACCTGCGCCATGCCTGCCAGCGCGGCGATCATGGGAAGGAAGGCGAGGCCGGTCTTGACCGGGCTGAACTTGAGTGTTTCCTGCAGGTAGTAGGTGAGGAACAGGAAGACCCCGAAGAGCCCCATGCTGGCGAGCAGCATGGCCAGGATCGAACCACCCCTGGTCCTGTTCTGTACCACCCGGGGTGGCAGCAGCGGGAACCGCACCCGGGGCTCAAGCCAGGCGAAGCTGGCCAGCAGGATCACGCCGACGATCAGGAACCCGATGGTGAAGGGATTGCTCCAGGCGGTCGTCTCGGCGTGAGAGAAACCGTAGACCAGGCAGAACAGGCCGCTGGTGACGAGCAGGAGCCCGGGAATGTCCAGCGGATCGCGGTCGGCAGCCTTGTCATTCTTCAGCCAGAACACGGCGCCGGCCGTGGCCACAGCGGCAAAGACCAGGTTGACGTAGAGGGTCCAGCGCCATGACACGTACGAGGTGAGGATCCCGCCGAGCAGCAACCCCAGGGCCCCGCCGGCTCCGGCGATGCCGCCGTAGATCGCGAACGCCTTGCCACGTTCACGCACCTCGGTGAAGGTGGTGGTCAGCAGGGCCAGGACCGACGGGGCGAGCAGCGCGCCGAAGGCGCCCTGCACGGTTCGCGCGGTCACCAGCATCGGGAAGTTGACTGAGGCTCCGCCGATGGCCGAGGCTACGGCGAACCCGACCAGCCCGATGATCAGCGTCCGCTTACGTCCGAAGATGTCGCCGATCCGGCCTCCGAGCAGGAGGAGGCTGCCGAAGGCGAGCGCGTAGGCGGTCACGACCCACTGCCGGTCGGCGTTGGAGAAACCGAGCGCGTGCTGGGCTGTCGGCAGCGCGATATTGACCACGGTGTTATCCAGGATGACCATCAGCTGGGCGATGCCCAGCACGGCCAGGATCCACCACCGCATGGCGTAGTTCGCTACATAGTCGGCTGTCTCAGCCACGTCCCCCGGCGAGGTGCCCGGTGGGCTCGTCTCCTTCTCAGACTGGGACAATGTGGACTCTCCGCTCGTTCGGGCTCCGACCCTTACTTCGACGTAACAGCCGCCGGCCGGAAAACGGTGCCCGTGCGCGACCGTGAACATTCGTCCCGCCCGGGAACGAACCGGAGCGGTCTAGGCCGGGTAGCCGCGCACCAGGCGCACGCGCCCAGGGATGGAGGGCACGACGCCCCGGAGGTCGGCTACAGGTCGTCGGGGAGGAGCCGGAACCATTTGTGCGGGGTAAGGGGGTGCATCGCGCGGAAGTCGCGGCGGTCGAGCGTGAGCATGGCGTCGGTCCGGTACTGGGCCGCCAGGGCCACGTTGACCGCGTCAGCCAGGTCCAGATCCAGGCTGGCGTACTGGCGCTGGACCATGCGTGCGGTGTCCAAGACCTCAAGGCCGGTTTCCGGGATCTGGAAACGGGATTGCCCGGCCTGGGCGAGGACGAAATCGATGATCGCGGTCCGGGCCCGGGACCCGAAGCGGGCCTTGGCCAGGTGATCAACCTCGGTGAGAACCAGCGGCGAGATGATCACTGTGCCGGCTTCCTGCAAGACCGCCCGGCAGGCTGCGGACTCGGGAGCGTTGCGATCGGACGCCGCGATGAGGCCGGAGGTGTCAGCGACCGCGATCACCGGCGGGCGGCCGCCTGGGCGACTGCCTCGGTGACCTGGTCGCTGGTGGCTGGGTCACCGCTTCCGTCGAAGGTGGGCCAGTCGAAGGAACCGTCCCAGACCCGGTTGCTCATGGCCGCCAGGTGAATGCCTTCCCGGATGATCTGCGCCTCAGGGACGCCGCGGCGCGCGGCGATTTCCTTGATCAGCGCAAGATCTTCGCTGTCGGCATAGACGTTGGTTCGCTTGAGCGACATGTACCGATGCTAGCACACGTCTACGTCAGGCCTAGCCTGCCGTGTAGCCCGTCGGCGCAGCAGATAGGTGTCCATGACCCAGCCGCGGCGGCTGCGGGCGGCCGCCCGCGCCGCCACGATCTGCTGTCCCACGTCGGAGACCCGGCCGGAGATCAGGGTTTCATCGGCCCCGCTGATGCCGGCGCCCCAGTAGATGTCGAGGTCTTGGCCGGTCTCGGCGAAGGCGCATTGTGCGTCGAGCATGACGACGACATCGTCGGCGTTCTCAGGGAACCCCTGCGCGATCAGGCGGCCGGTCGTGATGTGCAGGGGACGCCCGGCCCGGGTCAGGCTGATCTTGTGCTGGGCAGCCAGCGCCTGGATGCTGCTGATTCCGGGGATCACCTGCAGCTCGAAGCTGACCGTCCCCCGGGCCAGCACCTGGCGCAGCACGTCAACGGTGCCGTCGTACACCGCCGGATCCCCCCAGGCCAGGAACGCGCCGTGCCCGTAGCCGCCGAGCTCGCCGGCGATCAGCTGCTCGTAGATCTCCGCCCGCCGCGTGCGCCAGTCCGCCACGGCCCGCCCGCCGGCCGCCGGGCCACGGGGACGCTCAGGATCGGCTGCGGTCACGATCCGGCCGGAGGGACTGGTGATGTACCGCGTACAGATCTCCCGGCGGAACTCGAGGAGCTCGCGGGCCGCATCACCTTTGTCCATCATGAACACGACGTCGGCGGCGTTAAGGGTATTGATCGCCTGCACCGTGACGTGCTCGGGATGGCCGGCGCCGATCCCGACCACGGACACTGTCCTCATCAGACCTCCTGGCCTGCTTCGTGCGCCGGCTGGGCAGCTTTCGGTGACGTGCCGTTGAGGATGCAGTCCCCGCAAACCGCCGAGGTGGCCGTTGGGTCGGCTCGGTAGATCAGGCAGCAGCTTCGCCTGCGGAACCCGGCCCCGCTGCCGGTCCAGGTTCCGGCCAGCTCCGGGGCGCCCAGCAGCGCACTCCGGATGGTGGCGGCCTCGGTGGCGAGACCGGGGCGCGCCGTGGCGATCATGGCGGCGGCGGCGTTGACCGCGGACGCGATGTTGCCCTCCAGCACGATCGGGGACACGGACATGGCCTCGGTGACCTCGGTGAGGGCGCGAACTGGGCCGTTGAGCAGGTTCTGCCGCAGCTCGCTGGCCAGCTGGCCGGCGCCGGGCTGGTCCCCGTCCCCGGCCAGGACGGAGGCCGGGAGGGACAGGGGCAGCGGCCCGCCAAGCACTGGCCGCCAAGCCACCTCAGCCGGATCCATCCGCGGCACCCGGCCGAACAGGACCGCCGTCCCGAGGATGGGGGAGATCAGCCGGGCCGCCACCCCGAGGTGGGTCACCGACGCGGCCACCCGGAACTCCACGGCTTCGGGCGGACGGTCCGCGGCGAGCGCGCAGCGGACTTCCGCGATCCGCTGCCGCAGGTCTCCCGGGGAGTCCAGCAGGGTACGAAGCGGCCGCCAGGGGGCAGGCCTGGGCTGGCCAGGCCGGTGGACACGGACGGCGAAATACGGCCCGAGGCGGGCTAGCTCCGCCACGTGCCGGGCGGCTGGATCAGCGTCGCCTGGCACGCCGCGCGGTTCGGTCTGCGGAGTGGGCACCGAACGTCAGCGTGTCACACTCCGGCTGGCTCGGGGGAGCGCAGTTCGGCACTGGCTGGCCCGGGAGCCAGCAGCCGGTCGGCGAGGGGGGCGAAGATCAGCCCGATCACCGACCACGGCAGGAGCTGCGTGGCGACGGAGTACAGCCGAACGAGTCGGACTGGCCTCAGGCCTTGGTCAGCGTGCCGACGGTAATGTGCGGCCAGCTCAGGCCCGCGAAGTTCAGCAGCACGATCTGGGAGTACTGCAGCCGCTTGGGCCCGGTATCGCCGTCCAGCGTCTGCAGCCAGAACGTGGCGGCGACGTGCGCGGCGTCGGCGTTCGGGCCGTCCTTGGTGCCGACGAGGAAGGACGTGTTCGACGTGCCGCCGCCCACGATGGTGCCCGCGGTGGTCAACACGTGCAGCCTGGTCGTGCTGGTGACGCTGGGCGGATTGTGAGTCAGCACGCTGTTGGGGTTGTCGAGCATGGCCTGGGTGATGCCGGTCAGCCCCACACCGGAGGTCCGGAACTGCGTGGTCTTGTTCAGGTGCTGCTCGTCGAAGTCGACCGTCTGCTGCCGATTGCCGATAGTGAACGGGGTGAGGCTGACGGCCGGAATCGATGGTCCTCCGGCCGCGGTGGTCGCCGTTCCCTGGATCAGGATCGTGGTGCCGTGCGGAATGGAGGCCAGCCGGGCGAGGGTGGTGGGCTCCTTCGGGTCGGTAGTGGGCGGGATGTTTATCCACACACCCGGCTCGATATGCAGCCCGGCTGGGGCTCCGTTGACCTCCACGTTGGCGTCGGAGATCTGCTGCAGGTACGTCAGCCCATGCATGAAGATCTGGCCCTGCACCAGGCCGCGGTTCGGGATCCGCCCGTTGATGACCTCCAGGTCGATCTGGTCGTTGGTCACATTGAGCTCGAGGAAATGGTCCGATGCGCCGGTATGCGGGCGCCAGATGGCGTTGAAGCCCTGGCCGCTCCAGTTTCCGGCCAGACCAGCCAGTGGCCCCAGCCCCTGGTCCGGCACAGCGGCCACTGCAGTTGCCGGATCGTTGTCCAGCGGCTGGAAGGCAAAGTTTGCAGCCAGTTCCATGATGTTCCCCTCAGCGAGACGTCGCTCACCACCAGGCCCCCGAGGCCGGTGCAGCTCAGCGCAGAATTACCCGCGCAGAATCATTTGGACAATTCTCACCGATGAGTACCACCGCCGTCGATCGTCGAAACGGACATGACTACCGAACCTCGGGCGAGTAACCTCGCCGGCCTCTACCACCTCGCGCCACTCGACTGGGCCGATGTGCGCCGGACGCTGGAATCCAACCTGGACCAGGCACCCGGCACCGGCGGACCCGACCACCACACGTTCTGGCTGTCCACGGTGGACCTCGACGGCCGGCCCCACATGACGGCCGTCGGCGCGTTCTGGGTCGACGGCCGCTACTACTTCAGCGGCAGTCCCAGGTCGCGCAAGATCCGGAACATCGAGCGTGACCCGCGGTGCGCTTTCGGCGTCGCCCTCCACGGTTACGACGTGGCGCTCGAGGGCCAGGCCGCCCGGGTCACTGACGAGGCCATGCTGCAGCGCCTCGCCGCGGTGTTCGCCACGGGCGGCTGGGCTCCGACCGTGGCCGACGGGGGCTTCACCCACGACTTCAGCGCCCCTAGCGCCGGCCCGCCGCCGTGGTACGTCTATGAGTTCAAGCCCGGCGACGCTTATGCGGTGGCCACCAAGGAGCCCGGCGGCGCCACCCGCTGGACCTTCTGACCCTCAACAGGCGTCACGACCGCGATGCGACTTGCCGCCCTTCCAGGCGCTAGCGGCGCGGCGGACTCTGGCTGGCTGAGCCAGGCACAAGATGGCGGTCACCAGCAACGCGGCCAGGCGAGCCAGCGGAATAGCCAGGCAGACACCGCACATGAGCAGGAGCCATCCCGGCATGGTGGCGGTCAGGCTTCGTACGATCTTCCGGACAGTAATCAAGCAGTCCCGCCCCCCGGACTTTGCCCTGCAGCGTCCTCGTAGCCGCGCTCCCCATCGAGGGCCGCCGCGGCCGGCCCGCCTTAGTAAACCAGCCAGATGGCCCTTGCCGAGGGACAAAGTCCCTGAGCACCGGCCGTCCATGCTGCTCATAGGCATCGCTGGTCAGGTGCAGGCGCTGTAAGGTCGTCGCGGACTCGAACCATGGCATAACCCGCTTTCTCGGGCGGCCTGGTGATCTACCACCGGCGGATAGAGGGTGACGATGCCTGAGCTGAGCCAGGCTTCGGTCTCGACAGTCATCGTGGCCTGTGTCGTGGCCGGAGCCGTCGCCTTCGTCGTGGGTGTGGTCGTCGCGGCCTCGATCAGGCGGCTCGCCGGACGTCACAATCTCGACGTCCGGCGCCGGCCTATCTGGCGGGCGCCGGTCACCGTGCTGCTCGTCGTGCTCGCCGTCCGCGGAGTCCTGCTGGCGGCAGGTTCGCAGCGTGCTTGGGCCGCCCACGCCGGGTACGTTCTCGGCCTCGTGGCGATCGCTGTCGTCGGATGGCTCCTCACGGCGGTCGCCGTCGTCCTGGAACGGGCGATGCTGGCCCGGTATCCCGATACCGAGCTTGAGAACCGCCGCTCCCGCCACGTCCGGACGAAGATCATCCTTGTTACCCGGGTGATCCAGGCCCTGATCGGGGCGGTCACCGTGGCCGCGATCTTGTGGACGATCCCGGCACTGCGCGACATAGGCGCCGGCATCCTCGCGTCGGCTGGCGTGATCGGGGTGATCGGCGGCCTGGCCGCGCAGACAACTCTGGGCAACCTGTTCGCGGGCCTCCAGATCGCCTTCACCGATGCGATCCGGATCGATGACATCGTCGCCGCTGCGGGGCAGACGGGCCGCATCGAGGAGATAACTCTTACGTTCGTCTCGGTGCGCCTGAGGGACAACACGACCCTGATCCTGCCCTGCACCTATTTCACGACGACCCCATTCCAGAACTGGACCCACAAGGGTGCCCAGATCACCGGGATGGTGGAAATCGGGGTTGACGCTCACGCGCCTCTCGATGCCCTGCTCGCTGCGCTGCGCGAGGAACTCGGCCGCGTCCTTGAGCGCTCCTCGAACTGGGACCGGGGCCGGGCTGACATGGTCGTCGAAGACGCGACTGGCTCGGCGGTGAAGCTGATCGCCATGGTGACGGCCGTAGATGGTGACGCTATCGCGCCACTGCGCTGGGAAGTCCGGGAAGCCCTCCTGGCCTTCCTCCAGGAAAACTATCCTGCCGCGCTGCCCGGTGGCTGATAGAAACACTTCCGCTAACGCCAGCCAAGCCGCAGAACAAGCACGAAAGCCTGCCGCGCTAGAGGTGTGTCTCCTCCGGTGCCCGGAGAGCTCGGATGGACGCTGCAAAGGCCAGCAGGCGGCTGTGCACCATCTGTGCCCTCGATCCGTCGTCTCCGCCGGGACCGCGCTCGGCCTCCATGGCTGTGCGTGCGCCCTGCACGGCCACGAGGACGTCCGAGACCCTGGCGCGCTCGTCTTCATCCGGGGCTGCCTCGCGGAGCGCGTACAGGCTCCGCGTCAGGTCATCAGCCCGGTGCTGGATGTCGGACCATCGAGCGTCCGCATCCCAGGCCGCTAGCGCGGCTGGTGTCTCTGCGGCACGCATCGAATCGCAGAGGGCCGCGCTCTCCGCGTACACCCCGACGACCCTGTCCTGCCATCCGGCCGCAGCTGCGGACCGGCGGCCGGCGGCCCGGGTGATCGCCACTATCAGGCCGATGAGGACCAGTAGTCCGATGACGATCCATAGCCAGATAAGAGAAGAGCTGGATTCGCTACCCCCGCTGGCGGATCCGCTCGCTGGCGCATTCGCGGCGGGTGCGACAGCGCTCTGAGCTGTCGTTGGCAGGGCGCTCGCCGATGCACTCGGACTGGGCAGTGAGACACTCGCGCTTCGGCTAGGCACAGAGATACTGGCACTTCGGCTGGGGGAGAAACTGGCAATCGCGCCGCCGCCGCCCTGCCCGCAAGCGGCCAGAACGAATCCGCAGAGAAGGATCGCTGCCGCGAGCAGCAGACTCTTAATTAAGCGTCGCATCAGGGTTCCTCCACGCATTGTTCCGTGAGCCGGGACATTGCGGTCAGTTTCCAGGGAGGGGGATTTCGGGTCTTCACCCGCCCCGGGTGGCTAGTCGTCTGAGTCTGATGCGATGTCGGCCCACACGACGGGAAGGTTGCGGGCCAGCGTGTCCTCGACCCACTGGAGCCGCCGAGCCAGGACCTTCTGTGCTGGGCCCGGAACTGTCGGGCCGAGCCGCGTCAGCATGTCCCGCGTTCTCACGAGCACCATCGGTGACCCGGCTGAGGCGGCGATGATGTCGTCCAGGCAGCTACGGGCGAAGTTATCCCAGTGCGACAGGTTCAGCATCACCCGGATGACGCCGTCGGCGTCGGGCACCTGACCGGCGAGGGCGTTCTTAGCCGCCAGGGGCCGAGCAAGCCTTCCAGGCAGTCCAGCACCTGCACGGCAGTAGCCGGATCGTTGATCGCGGGGGATAGCGCCCGTAGCGCGATGTCAGCCAGCAGCCGGAACGCTAGCAGCGGATCCTGATCAAACGTCCGCTCCCGCCCGGGCACGATCGCCCGGAGGACAGCCTGCTGGCCGAGGTCGCCGCCGTGCACGTCAGCGATGGGCATCCCGCTGAGCAGGGTGACTCCCACGGCCTGGCGGAGCACCACGACCGAGTTTGCGGTGCGGGCTGCGGCCACCAGCGGACCCAGGTGCAGTTGCTGCAGCACGGCCGGCGGCTCTGGCCACACCACCGTGCTGCGCAGCGGCGGCAAAGGCGCGCCTGCCGCTGAGTCTTCGGCGGCAGACTGCAGGTACAACCCATCCAGGATCTCGCGGCCCCGTTCAGCGATCGCGTCCAGGTTGGGCGCGAGCAGTATCGAGATGAGTGCTCTCGTCTGCAGCATGCGGATAAACACCAGCGCCGCCAGCACGAGAAGCAACGCCAGCACTGGCACCGTGACCGAGACGGTCTTTCTGTTCCCGATGGAGAAGGCAGCGGTGAAGCAAAAGACGAAAACGCCGATCGAGTAGGCGTACGCGCGCCAGACGATGGGGTCGTCGCGGAATAGGCTAAGCCGCAGGCTGAAGGTACTCGATACCCATTGCACGACCAGGAACAGCAGCGAGTAGATAACGGTGATCAGGCTGATCACGGTAATGCCCGCGGTGAAGAGCAGGTCGACAATGCGGCCACTGGACACGGTGGGAGGCGCGGTGATCCTGGGCACGAAAATGCCGAGGGCCAGCCCGGCTATCACGAACAGCAGCTGGCTCAGGCCCGCGCGCAGTTGCCGGTGGCGCCTGGTGAACCGCCGGCCAGGACGCTCAGATGTGCGCCAGGGACCTGATGGGCTCGCTTGTACCACGCTGCCACCTCGGCAAGCTGACTGTGCTTGCCCCCATGATCCGCAGTCGTCGCCGCACCGGCATCACCCGCCGAGGGCGGTGCCCAGGCGGCTGTAGCCCGCTTCCGTTCCGGTCAGATCAATCCCAGTTTCTTGGCCCGGCGTACCGCTTCACCCCGGCGAGTCGCTCCGAGCTTCCGGAAGATGCTCTTGAAGTGAGTTTTGACCGTGTTCACAGAGAGGTACATCGAGGCAGCGATTTCTTCGGTGCTGAGCATGGACGATGCGAAACGCAGGACCTCGCGCTCGCGCTCGCTGAGCTGCTCAACGATGACCGGGTCTAGGTGGCTGCTGGTGGCTGGGTGGACGGGGATTTCCCGGCGCCCAGCTCCGGGCTGAAGCGGTTCGCGGCAGACCCGGACCAGGTCGGGACAGTAGTGCAGCGCGGGCTGGATCCAGGTCTGATTCATGGCGAGCGGGAGGCGGCGGCGTTCTGGCTCGGCCAGCCGCAGGGCGCGCTCGAGCGATCGGCGGCCCCGGACGGGGTCGTGGCTGCGATAGCTGATGAGGGCGTCGGTGAGGTATGCCTCGAGCCGGTCGCCGGTCTCGCCGGTGGCGGCGTCGGCGCCGACGGGAAGCGCCTGTCGTGCCGCGTGCAGGTTTCCTGCGGCCAGGAAGGCCCTGGCGCGCGCTACAGCCGCGTCGAGGCTGGATCCGGCGCTGGCGCGGCGAGCCGCGTCGAGAGCGGTCCGGATATCCCCGGCTGCCGTGCTGGCCTGCGCTTCGGCGATGGTGAGCAGGTGGTCGAGCCAGGGCGGAGGTGCCCAGCTATCCCGGCTACGCTGAATCAGGTCGGCGGCGGCGGGACCGTTGTCCCGGGCCAAGGCGGCGCGGGCCGCTATCAGGCAGGCCACCGCGCCGATCAGCCGGTCAGGATCAGTTCGCAAGGCGGCGTCAGCCTGCTTCAGTCGGCTGCGCGATGCGTCCAGTTCGTTGCGCTCCACGTGCACAAGTGCGAGGGTGACCGCGGCCGAGGGTGCCGGGGACCGGGCTTGGGAGTCCGCAGGCGGATTGATCGCGGCCGAGGCCAGTTCGGCCGCGCGGCTCAGCCGGCCGCGCAATGCCTCGATCAGGGCGAGGTGCCCGTCACAGGCCGCCCGCTCGCGGCTGCTTTCCGGGAAGGCAGCGGCCGCACCGGCGAAGGCCACAGCCGCGGGGCCCAGATCGCCGGACCAGAACTCGACGGCACCGCGATCAGCCAGTACTTGCCCCCGAGCCTCCGGGTGACGGCTCCGCAGTCCTGGCGGAAGCTGCTCGAACAGGGTCTCCGTCTGAGCCGCAGCCTTCCTGGCCCCGTCAAGGTCCCCGCACCGGCGAGCCGCAGCGAGCCGGAGCGTCGCGGCGGCCAGCTGGGAGGGGATTTCGTGACCTGCGGGGAGCCGGTCGAGGCCTCTTCCCGCCGCCGCGAGCAAGCCGTCGGCTTCCTTGTCACGGCCGTCACCTAGCTCCAGGGCGGCCGCCGCTAGCAGGGATGGTGGCTGGGTCGAGCCGTCTGAAGGTGCGCCAGGGACGGGTATCTGCCGCAGGGTGTCGGCTACGGGGGAGCTGCCGCGCGGCTTGAGGAGTTCGCCGACGGCCAGCTGGTCCACCAGGATCCGGGCGGCCAGCTGCCAGTCGGTGACTGCTGCCGCATGCGCGACAGCCTTCTCCAGCGACCCGTTCCGCTGGTACCAGCTGGCTGCCTGCCGGTGCAGGCCGGGCGTAGGATCCGGGGATTCCAGCCGCAGCTTCAGGCGCAGCACTTCGGCCAGCAAGGGATGGTAGCGGTACCAGCCGTCGCCGAGCGGCTCGATAAACCCGCCAGACCGGGCCAGCGCCGCCAGGGTGCCGCCGGCTTGCTCATCGCCAGTCAGCTCCCAGGCCAGGTCCGCGCTGACCCGGTCCAGAATGCTGGTCCGCAGCATGAGCTCCCGCTGCGCGGGCGACTGCGCGTCGAGCACTTCATCGACCAGGTAGCTGGTCAGAGCGTTGTCCTCGGCGGCCAGGTTCTTGATGAAGAGCTGAGGATCGGGATGGCCATCCAGCGACAGCGCGGCCAGCCGCAGGCCCGCGGCCCAGCCGCCCACCCGCTCGGTAATTAGATCGACCGCCCCGGCGGGAAGGGTGAGGCCATGCTGGGTCATCAGCCGGTCTGCTTCTGCGGCGGTGAAGGCCAGGTCAGCGGCGCGGATCTCGGTCAGCTCCCCGGCGAGCCGATGCCGGTGCAGGGGGAAGTGCGGGTCGATCCGGGCCGCCGCCACCAGGCGCAGGCCCGGCCGTGCATATTTCAGCACGTAGGCGAGCTCGGCCAGTGGCTTGGACGCGGTGAGCAGATGGAGATCATCAAGGACCAGGGCCAGCGGCGGGTCGAGCGTGGCCAGGGCTGAGGCCAGCTGGGGGAGGAAAGCGCGAGCACTTGCGCGTGTTCGCGGGAGGGTCGGCAGTGTTTTCCCCAGGGGGGCGCTGCCCTGCCGCAGCGCTCTCACGACGTGTGACCAGAAGCTGCCGGGCTGGTTGTCGTAGTCGTCCACCGTCACCCAGGTCACGCGTATGGGCGTGATGCTCGCGGCGGCCCATGACGCCAGGGCCGTCGTCTTGCCCGCACCGGGTGGGCCGGTGACCACGGTCAACGGCCCACTGGCGCCCTCGGCGATGCGCTGGTCCAGGCGGGGCCGGGCGACCATCCATCCCGGCAGGCGGGGAGCGGTGAGCTTGGATGCCAGGACAAGATCATCGGCTGGCCGCCTCCCTGGAAGCGTCGTCGTGCGTCCCATCGTCTGCCCCTGCTCCCGGTACGTCGTCGAAGTCGGCCTCATATAAGGGCGCTGACCTGCTAGGCGGCGAGGTTCTGGCGGCTGCCGTAAGCACACAGCCCCCACAGCGCGACGATGTCCGCCGCGATGATGGTCAGCGACCAGAACGGGTAGGCGGGGATGAAGAACATCTGGTCGATAGCACTCAGCCCCACCACCGCCACCGCGAACCAGCGGGCCAGCTGGTTGCCGGCCAGCACCCCGCCCGCTGCGAGCAACTGCAAGGCACCGATGATGAGAGTGATCCAGCCCCACGTGCGCAAGTTGGCGAACACGTAGTGCGCGTTGGCGGCGAACACATGCGAGTTGGCAATGGCAGCGATGCCGTCTATCAGGTTGAAGCAGCTGATCACGAACAGCAGGATGGCCGCGAACAGGACCAGGCCATAGCCCTGGCCTTCTGCGCGGTGCCCGCCTGCGCCTTGCGCAGGGATAGTGGTGGCCGACGTCATCTTGACCTCCAGGGGAGAATCGCGAAACTTGTGACTCCTCACCCTGTTCGAATCGGTGTGGAGTTTCCCCACCCTGGTCAGGGTGATTCCCATCCCCGGGAGGCTGCGGTCATGGCAGGGTCCCGCCGCGGCGAGGCCGCGCATGACGGCGGGATCCGCTCAGAGCAGGCGCAGGTCGAGTGCCCGCTCGATGGCCTCCGAGCGTGACGCCACGCCGAGTTTCTGGTAGACGGACCGCAGATGAGTCTTGACCGTGTTGCGCGAGACATAGAGCGTGGCCGCCATCTGCGGGTACGTGCTGGTCGGCAAGAGTTTCAGGACGCGCAGCTCGGCTGCGGTCAGCGGCTCGGGGAGCCCGCTCCCAGGCCGGGACGTCTCGGGCTGGGCCGCGCGTACCTCGAGAGCCGCGGCGATGAGCTGCTGAGTGAACGGATCCTGCCGCACCTGGGCCGGATGTCCGGCCAGGTAGCTCGTCACCTGGGGGGCGGTCGTGACCACGGTGCGCAGGAAGCCCCCACGGTGGGCGGAGTCCAATGCATCAGCCAGGATGCTGGTGGTCATGGGATCGCCGCGCTCGACTGCGGTGGCGGTCAGGAGGAGCTGTCGCACAAGTGCTCGCCGGGGCGTCAGGTCGGCCCGCAGGAGAGCCTGCAGATGTTCCTGAGCGCGCTGGTGGTCGCCAGAGGCAAGCGCGATCCTGGCCAGCAGCAGGCCGCGGCGGGTGGCGGGCAGCCTGCTGGCCAGCTCAGCGGGGGTTCGCGGGTCGCCCAGTGACAATCTGAGCACCGCCTCCAGCTCATCGGCCCGCGACAGCAGTACCGACCCGTTCCCGGGCAGGATCAGGCGGGCCGCCTCGACGGTGGCCAGCGCGTCGCGGATCTGTCCGCGATCGGCCCAGATCGCGGCCCGGTCGAGCAGCGCGAGGAACTCAAACGGGGGCCGCCCATGCTCCGATACCGACAGTGCCTGCTCGGTGAGCTGCTCGGCGCTGTCCAGATCCCGCCTCTCCAGCGCCAGGCCGGCCAGGGCCCGCAGGTGGTCCACGGCGAAAAAATGCTGGTCGAACCCTAGCCGCCGGGCCTGCTGCGCGGCCAACCGGGCGGCATCCGCGGCCTGGGCCAGATGACCGGACTCGAGCCAGGCCAGCGCCTGGGCCCCTGGTACCTGCACCAGCTTGACCGGTTCGGAGAGCGCCGGGCTCGCCAGGGCCGCGGCCGCCTCGCGGTCCACGCCCGCCAGGTCCTCCAGCCAGGTGTAGGCGCGCAGGAGCACCATGGGGATGCCGGCGATCCAGTCGTCGCTGATGTGCGTTTGCTCCTGGATGGCCCGCGCGGTCAGGGCTTCTGTGATCGCCTCGCTCGCCTCGCCGGCCAGCGCGTGGCGCAGGGTGCGCGTCGCCGCGAACCGGGCCGCCAGCGGAGAGTCGCGCACGGGTGATGGCCCGGCGCGCTCCAGCAGGTCCAGGTACTCGCTAGCGCGAGCGATGTCTCCCGACAGCAGCAGGTCAGTGGCCAGGCCCAGCAGCCGGTCTGGGGCGGCGGCTAGCAGCGAAGCAGGCACGGTGCTCAGGTCGAGGGGCGGCGGCAGCGCCGGGTCGCGCAGGAAATCGGTCACGACCCGGTCCTGCAGGAGGGCCAGGGCGCGGTCGGCCTGCCGGGCCGTGAGGAAATGGCGGGCCGCATGCCGGGTATCGCTCATCGACTCGAACCACTCGGCGGCCCGCAGCTGGAGGGCCTGCTCGCGGGTCCGGTCCCTGGCCCGCAGTTCGGCGTGGAGCAGCTGGCGGACCAGATGGTGGTAACGGAAGATCGTCCGGTTCTCATCGAGGGGCACCAGGAACAGGCTGGCCCTGTCGATGCTCCGCAGCAGCGCAGCCGCGTCCTGGCGTCCGGTGACGGCGGCGCACGCGTCTGCCGTCAACTCGCCCAGGATGGACGTGTCAAGCATGAACCGGGCCACTTCAGGAGGCTGCTGATCGAGGACCTCGGCGGTGAAGTACTCGGCGATCTCGTGGCTGTGGACCTCGAGCGCCCGTGCAGCCCGCGCTGGGTCTGTGCCGCCGCGCAGCGACAGCGCGGCCATCTGCAGCGCAGCGGCCCAGCCCTCGCTTCGCTGGTGCAGCAGCGCGGCATCATCCGCAGCGACCTCGACCCCAAAGTTCGCTAGGAAATCCCGGCTTTCCGCGAGCGAGAAATGCAGGTCACGGTCGCGGAGTTCGCACAGTTCCCCGGCCATCCGTAGCCGGTGCAGCCGCAGCGCCGGGTCAATGCGGCTGGCCAGCACCAGCTGGGCGGCGTCGGCCGGCCAGCGTTCCACCAGGTCGGTCATGGTTCCCGAGACCGCGGGGGCCGCGTAGTGGAAGTCATCGACCACGATCGCCGTCCCGGCTGGCAGCTTCGCGGCATCGTTGGCGATCGACGCGGTGACATCGGGTGACATCGCTCCGTCCATCGCGAGCAGATCGGCTGCGTCGGCGCCGAATCCCGGCTCCGCCCCCTGCGGGGCCTCGATAAACCCAGTCCAGAACCGGACCGGATTAGCGTCCGCCTCATCACACGACAGCCAGGACGTGACGTGCGGGGCCCGCGTCGCGGCCCAGCTGGACAGCAGCACGCTCTTGCCCGCCCCGGCCGACCCCACGACCACGGTCAGCCGCTGGCCCGCCCCGGCCATCAGCCGGTCATGCAGCACTGGCCTGCTGACCAGCGTGGCGGGTAGGGGCGGCAGGCGGAACTTTCCCAGCGCGAACCGTGCGCCGTGCCCCGCTGTTACGTCCTGTGTTACCACTCGTCCCCCGGCGGTCCCGTCTTCGGCGATACTCGCAGCCTGTTACCCGTAGGGTGCACGCTCCCTGACCAACGATTCAAGACGGAATCACCCTAAGCCGGGTGAGGTCGCGACCCCCCAGCACCGAGCATGCTGTCTACACACGTGGAGCAGCAGGTCGAAAGGGGATAATCCTGGTGCGAGTGTACGAGATCACCTTCACGGGCCAGGCGGGCCCCGCGGTGGGCGCAGAGTTCGACGACTGCGAAGTGATCCTGGGCGCCGGCACGACGACCCTCCGTGCCGATCTGCCCGATCAATGTGCACTGTCCGGGCTCATCCAGCGGGTCCTCAGCCTGCGCCTCGAAATTACCCAGGTGCATCTCATCACACCGCCCCTGGCCTAGCGTGTATTTATTCGCTGCGCCGATTGACTAGCCATGATTCGGCATCCAGGTAGGCCTGGTGGGTGGACTCTCCCACGATCGGGGTCGCCTCGAACGTACGCATGGGACCGTCAATGGTCCCGGTGCGGCGGAGCCGCTCGGTGAGCCGCCCGCAACGGCCGCGGCCAGGCCGGACTCGACTCCTCCGCCGTCCGCCCGATCTCGCCCGGGAACGCCGTGCCCGGCTCGTACTCCGTCAGCGCCATCCATCCACCTTCGGTCTAGCAGACCGGCGCCCCGGCCGGTCCGAGTGCCAAGTCAATCCATAGCGAAAGCCAGCGTGCTCACCCGTCCCGGGTGAAGGTGAGCGCCTGCAACCGCAACCGCGACCAGTCCAGGGCCGGCCGCGGCTCGGGGACACCCGGCCGGGTGCGCGGAACCCGGACCCGCAACGCCAGTGGGTGGATGGTGCAGCGCACCGGGGTGGGCATCAGCACGGATTCGCCGTCGATCCCGACCGGGATGTGCGGCTGGTCGGCGTCGATGACAACTTCGCGGGCGGCCAGCACGGTGACGCTGCGGGACCGCTGGGCCTGGCGCAGCAGCCCGGCCGCCTGGGCGGCGTTGCTGATCTTCACGCCGACGACACCGAGCACGCCCTGGTCGAGCCGGGCCCGCCGGCCCAGGCCGGCGATGTCGCCGGTCTCATACGGGTTGTTGCTGACCAGCACCGCTTGCGGCCCGTCCAGGACGACCTGCCCGTCGACCCGGACCACCAGGTGGGCTCCCTGGTGGCCGGTCAGCAGGTCAGGGAGCATGGCCAGGGCGGTGCCGGACTTGTCGTCGCGGTAGGCCGGGCTCTGCACGACTTGGGCGTACGCGCCAAACGACGCGTTGTTGACGAACGTGCGGTCGCCGATCAGGCCCAGGTCGATCCGCAGCTCTACCCCGTCGGTGAGGGCGTCCAGGCAGGTGGCCGGGTCGTCGCGGTCCAGCCCGAGATCGAGGGCGAAGTGGTTGCGGGTACCCGCGGAGATCACCATCATCGGGATATCCCGCTCCGCGGCGATGCCCGCGACCAGAGCCTGGGTTCCGTCGCCGCCCGCCACCCCGAGCAGGTCGGCGCCGGCGTCCACCGCCTCGCGCGCCATCGCGGCCACGTCCACCACCCCCGGGCCTTCGAGCAGGGCCACCTCGGCTCCGAGCCCGGTAGCCTTGCTGGCCAGCCCGAACTTGGTGACCTTCCCGCCGCCCGACCTCGGATTCATGATCACGAAGGGCTGACGCTGCGGCGCTGCCGCCAGTTCCTGCGGTTTCGCCGCCGGACGGCCGGTACTGAGGGCCGCCCGCCCGGCGGCCACGGCCACTATCGCGAGCGCGACGCTGAGCGCGATCTCCCACAGCAGCCCCGCGGCGACGTACACCACGATCACCGCCACCGGCGCCGCGACCAGCAGCACGGCCGCGAGCCAGCGCCCGATGCCGCGATGAGCCAGGAACCACCACGCCGCCGCGCAGACGATGGCCAGCCCGGCCAAACCCAGCAGCAGCGCGGTCAGGCTCTTCAGCCCGCCAGCCAGCAGCAGCACCGCCACCGCAGCCAGCGCGGCGACGAACGCGAGCCGGGCCAGCCAGCGCTGGCCGTGGGTGACTGGGGCTAGCGTCCCGGACACGTCACCGCCTCTGTCCGGCGGGCTGACGGCTGATCCTGGGCGGGGAGTCATCTCGCCACCTTCACCTGCTTTCGCGCCCGGGCCGTCACCCGGTGCGGGTGATGCCGGGATTGCCCGGACGGACGAGATTGCCGGTACGGCATTTGACCAGGGCCTGGGGGTGTCCATGTTCCAGTGGGTGCCCGGGCTTCAGGTGATCTCGTCGTATCGCCGCCAGTGGCTGCTGAAGGACGTCATTGCCGGGGTGGTGCTGACCACCCTGCTGGTCCCGCAGGGCATGGCGTACGCGGAACTGGCGGGCCTGCCGCCGATCACCGGCTTGTACACGTCCATCTTGTGCCTGCTCGGCTACGCCGCGTTCGGCCCGTCGCGGATCCTGGTCCTGGGCCCGGATTCCTCGCTGGGGCCGATGATCGCCGCGACGATCCTGCCGCTGATGGCGGCCAAGGGCGACCCTAAGCGGGCGGTCGCGCTCGCGTCGATCCTCGCGATCATGGTCGCGGCGATCATGATCCTGGCGGCGGTGGCGAAGCTCGGCTTCATCGCGGACCTGATCTCCAAACCGACGATGATCGGCTACATGAACGGCCTGGCGCTGACCATCCTGATCGGGCAGCTGCCGAAGCTGCTCGGGTTCAAGGTCGAGGCCGATGGCCTGATTCAGGAGATCACCGGGTTCGTCAAAGGCCTGGCCAACGGCGACGTAGTTCCGGCCGCGGCCGCGGTCGGGATCACAGCGGTCGTGCTGATCCTGGTACTGCAGCGCTGGCTGCCGAAGGTCCCGGCCGTGCTGATCGCCGTCGTGCTGGCCATCGCGGCGGCCGTGGTCTTCAGCCTGGCTGATCACGGCGTCAGCCTGGTCGGGGTGCTGCCCAAGGGTTTCCCGCCGCTCACCATCCCTTCCGTCCGCCTGTCTGATCTCGGGCCCCTGTTCGCCGGGGCGCTCGGGATCGCCCTGGTCTCCCTGGCCGACACGATCTCCACCGCGTCGGCGTTCGCGGCCCGTACCGGGCAGGAAGTCCGCGGCAATGGCGAGATGATCGGTATCGGCGCGGCCAACCTGGCGGCCGGGCTCTTCCAGGGGTTCCCGGTCAGCACCAGCGGGTCGCGGACCGCCGTGGCGGAACGCTCGGGTGCCAAGACGCAGCTCACCGGCGTCGTCGGGGCCGCTCTGATCATCCTCATGATCGTGCTGGTCCCGGGCCTGTTCCGGAACCTGCCCCAGCCGGCCCTGGCTGCGGTCGTGATCACCGCGTCACTGTCCCTGGCCGACATTCCGGCCACGGTGCGGCTGTGGCGCCAGCGCAAGGCCGAGTTCCTGCTGTCGATCGCGGCTTTCCTCGGCGTCGCCCTGCTCGGCGTGCTGCCCGGGATCGCGATCGCGGTCGCGCTGTCCATCCTCAACGTCTTCCGGCGGGCGTGGTGGCCCTACGCCACGGTGCTCGGCCGCGTGGACGGGGTGGAGGGCTACCACGACACCCGCTCGTATCCCGGCGCCGAGCACCTGCCCGGCCTGGTGATCTACCGGTTCGACGGCCCGCTGTTCTTCGCCAACGCCACCACGTTCCGCGACGAGATCAGGCGGCTGGCCAGGGCTGAGCCGAAGCCCGCCTGGATCCTCATCGCGGCCGAGCCCGTGACCGATGTGGACACCACCGCCTCCGACGTGCTGACCGACCTCGACGAGGCGCTGAACGCCCAGGGCATCAGCCTGGTGTTCGCCGAGCTCAAGGACCCGGTCCGGCACAAGATCGAACGTTACGGGCTCACCCGCACGATCGATCCGAACCACTTCTTCCCGACGATCGCCGCCGCCGTCGCCGCGTTCCGTGGCGAAACCGGCGCCCAGTGGACCGGCGACGATCAGTCCGACCTTCCTGCAGAACCCGTCGGCTAGGTGGGTGACGGCAGGTGGTGAGCACCCGGACCCGAGGCGGGACCCGATGAGCGCTTCTGATCTGGCCATCGTGGCCGGGATCGTTTTCCTCTGGGGGACGCTGTCCGCGCGGCTGGAGCGGTTCGACGTGACCGCGCCGATCATCTTCGTGCTCGCTGGCCTGGTGCTCACCCATGGCCCGCTCGGCGTGCTCGGGTTCACCCCTTCCCCAGAGCTGGTGAAAGCGCTGGCCGAGATCACCCTGGTGCTGGTGCTGTTCTCGGACGCGTCCCGGGTCAGGGTGCGGGACTTGCGCGCTGACGCGGGCTTGTGCCTTCGGCTGCTGGGGATCGGCCTGCCCCTGACCATCGCCCTCGGCGCCCTGCTGGCGTTTGCGCTATTTCCTGGCCTGGGCATCTGGCTCGCTCTGCTGGTGGGCGCGGCGCTCGCGCCGACGGACGCCGCCCTGGGTGCGGGGGTGATGGTGAACCCCGCGGTCCCGGCCCGGATCCGCCGGCTGCTCAACGTCGAGAGCGGGCTGAACGATGGGATCGCCACGCCGGTCGTGGTGGTGGCGATCGCCGGGGCCGCGACCGCCGAGCACGCGGCCAGCGTCGGTCCCGGTGCGGCGGCGGCGGAGCTCTTGCTGGGCGTGCTCGCCGGCGTGCTGATCGGCGGCGCGGGGGGGCTGATCGTGAATGTGGCGCGCCGTCGCGGCTGGGCCGAGAGCGATTTCGCCGGCTCGGCGGTGCTGGCCCTGGCCATCTGCGCTTACGCGTGCGCGCTGGCGCTGGACGGAAATGGCTTCATCGCCGCGTTCGTGGGCGGCCTGGCCTATGGGGCCGCCAGCGGGAAGCCCGGCGAGCGCCTGGTGCCCTACGTCGAGGAGACCGGCGCCCTGGTGTCACTGCTGGTCTGGCTGGCGTTCGGTGCCATCGCGGTCGTGCCGGCATTCGAGAACCTGACCTGGCAGACCGCAGCGTATGCGGTGCTCAGCCTGACCGTGATCCGGATGGTGCCGGTGGCGCTGGCGCTGGTGGGCGGGCGTCTCGGCCGGGGCGCGGTGGCCTTCGTGGGCTGGTTCGGGCCCCGGGGCCTGGCCTCGGTGGTGTTCGCCTTGCTGGCGCTGGAGGACCTGGACCACTCTGCCGAGCCCGCGATCACAGTGATCGCGTTCACCGTGCTGCTCAGCGTGGTTGCACACGGCCTGACCGCCAACCCGCTCGCCCGCCGCTACGGGCCGCGCCTCGCCGTCCCGTCAGGACCTGATGATGCCGAGGCGCAGCCGCTGTCCGCGCGTAGGCTCATCCGCCGTGCTCCTTGACCATGATGGGGAGGCTGAGCATGCGGGTGTTCGGGGACTTGGGCGCGTTGGTGAACCGGATCTTCGCCTGGGCGGATCGTGTGCAGCGCAGGCACGGCGTGCTCGGATTTCCTTACGCCGTGATCAAGAAGTACGGAGACGACGATGGCGGCCGCGAGGCCGCGCTCATCACCTACTACGGATTCCTCAGCATCTTCCCGTTGCTGTTGCTCGGCGTCGCGGTCGTGTCGCGGGTCCTGGCGGATAACCCGGAACTGCGCCAGCGGCTCATCACCGCGATCGTCCCGGCGGCCCTGCGATCCACGGTCGAAACGTCGCTGGCGGCCTTGCCGACGTCCACCATCCCGTTCGTTATCGGCCTGATCGGCTTGCTGTTCTCCGGAACTGGCGTCGTGTTCTCCGCGTCCCAGACGCTGAACCATGTCGCTGCGGTCCCGCGGCGCCTTCGGGGTGCATTCTGGTCCCGGTACCTCCGGGTGTTCGGCATGCTGGCGGCGCTGCTGCTGGGCGCGGTGGCGGTCGGGGCGCTCACCGTGGTGGTGACGGCGCTGCCTGGCGTGCCGGGCGCGGAACGCGCCGCCGCGGTGCTCGGGTCGGCCGTGATTATCTTCGCCGTGCTGCTGTTTGGCGCCCGGATGTTGCTCGCGCGGCCCGCGCCAGTCCGCGCCCTCTGGCCGGCCGCCGTCCTGGGCGCGGCCGCGGTGACCCTGGCGCTCAACCTGGGGGCGCCATTGCTGGCCAGGCTGGTGAGCAAAGCCGGGGCCGTCTACGGGAGCTTCGCCACCGTGGCCGGGATGTTCGCCCTGCTCTACCTGGTAAACCAGGCGCTGGTCTACGCGGCCGAGATCGCAGCCGTCCGGTACGCCGGCCTGTGGCCGCGAGCCCTGGACGTGAACCAGCCCACCGCAGCCGACATCCGCGCGATGACGCTGCTGGCCCGTGAGCAAGAACGTATCCCGGCGGCCCGGGTGGGGCTCCGGCTGGTTTCCCGCGATTCAACCTCAGCCGGGAACGGGTCGCCGGGACCGTGACCCCGGCGGGTTCTGGCCGGCTCCTCATTCATCGGCATCGGGTTTCATCGTGGCCGGGGCGGTCTGGGTCAGGAAGACGACCCCGACACACATCACGGCGAAGGCGATCACCGCCACGGCCAGGACCCCGGCGCCCGGCTTGAAACGCTCATCGAACAGCCACACACTCAGGGCGATACTGATGATCGGGTCGACGATCACCAAGAACGGCTGGGAGACCCGCAGCGGCCCGACATGCAGCGCCACCTGCTGCAGGATGGTGCCTGCGACACCTCCCACGGCCAGGGCGTATACCGGCCAGCGGGCGAACATCCCGGCCACGCCGAACTGGGTGAGGGTGTCCGTCGTGGCCTTGATGAACGTCGCCTCGAGCGCCCAGATGGTCGCGGACGCCGCGGCGTACAGGGCCGCGCGCCGGCCCGGAGATCCCCAGTGCGCCGCGGCGGCCAGGACCGCCGCGCCGGCGCCGCAAGTCACGGCGGCCACCATCCAGTGCTGACTCGTGGGGGTGGGATGGCCGCCTTCTGGTTCCCCGGCCACGATGAACACGGCCAGGCCAGCGCAGGTCAGGGCGGCGGCGACCCAGGTGATCCCGCGGATGGACTGGTGAATCCAGAACCGGCGCAGCACGAGCGCGAAGACGAGCTCGGTGACCAGGAGCGGCTGCACGACCGAAACCAGGCCATCGTGCAGCGCGAGCGCCTGGAACAGGAACGCCCCGGCCAGGGCGACCCAGCCGAACAGCCACAGCGGATTATGGAACAAGTACGTGACCACCCGCCAGCCCGACGACCGGCGTGGACCGGCCGTGCTGGCAATGTGCTGAGTGGCGACACTGGCCGCGTTAGACAAGGCAGCGAGCAGAGCGAACACGACGGCCATGCTGGCCACCCTAGAGGTCCGGTGCCGGGCCGCCAGGCAGCCGGACGCTTGCCGAACGAGCCGGACGCTTAGCGGAAGAGGGCGCTGTAGGCGTTGAGCGCGGGCTGGCCGCCGAGGTGGGCATACAGGACGGTGGAGTCCGCACTGATCTGGCCGGTGCCGACGAGGTCGATCAGCCCGGCCATGGACTTGCCTTCGTAGACGGGATCGATGATCATGCCTTCGAGCCGCCCGGTGAGCCGGATCGCGTCCAGGGTGGACCGCACCGGGATGCCGTAATAGTCCCCGGCCCAGCCGGGCAGCACGCTGATCTCCTCCTCGCCCAGGTCGCGGCCCAGGCCGATCAGCTCCGCGGTCGCGCGCGCGATCTTCGCCACCTGGGCCCGGGTCTCGTCCAGCTTCGCCGACGCGTCGATGCCGATCACCTGGCGCGGGCGGTCCTGCCCGGCGAATCCCGCGATCATCCCAGCCTGAGTCGACCCGGTAACGCTGCACACCACGATGGTGTCGAAGAAGATCCCTAGGTCGCTTTCCTGCTGCTGGACTTCCTGCGCCCAGTTCGCGAAGCCCAGGCCGCCCAGCCGGTGGTCCGAGGCCCCGGCCGGGATGGGGTAGGGAGTCCCCCCGGCGGCGCGGACATCATCCAGCGCCTGCTCCCAGCTGGATTTGACGCCGATCCCGAACTCCGCCTCGACCAGCCGCACGTCGGCGCCCATGATCCGCGACAGCAGTATGTTGCCGACCCGGTCATTGAGCGGGTCCGGCCAGTCCACCCAGCTTTCCTGGACCAGCACGGCCCTGAGGCCGAGCCGGGCCGCAACCGCGGCCACCTGCCGGGTGTGGTTCGACTGGACCCCGCCGATCGAGACCAGCGTGTCCGCTCCCTGCGCCAGCGCGTCCGGCACCAGGTACTCCAGCTTGCGGACCTTGTTGCCACCGTAGGCCAGCCCGGAGTTGCAGTCCTCCCGCTTCGCCCAGATCGCCGCTCCGCCCAGATGCTCCGACAGCCGGTCCAGCCGATGCACCGGGCTCGGCCCGAACATCAGCGGATATCGCGGGAAATCATTCAGCGGCATCGGGTCTCCTCCCGCCGCAGCCGGGACTCATATGAAGGTACGTCAGCCGTGGGGATCCTGGTCGTCGCGGCTACAATCGCCGTGACTTTCCGAGATCGGGGGCACAACTCTGGAACCGGTTCTGCTGCTGGCCGATGACTCGCGAGCGCATGAGCACGTCGAGGCGGAGGTGCGCAAGCGCTACGGGGCCGACTACCAGGTCATCGCAGCCAGGTCCGTCGAGGCGGCGCTCGACGCCCTCAGTGGGCTCCGCGAAACCGGGCGCCAGGTCGCTCTCGTGCTCGCCGACCAGTGGCTGCCTGGCGGAACCGGAACGCAGCTGCTGGCGCGGGTCCGGCAGCTTCACCCATCCGCGCGGCGGGTGCTGCTGATCACCTGGGGCGACCAGGCGACCTTGGAGCCGATGCTGGAGGCGACCGTCCTCGGTGACCTCGACGCCTACGTCGCCGGGCCCGGGCCGTCACCGGACGAGCGCTTCCACCGTTTTGTCACCGAGCAGCTTGATGAGTGGGGCCGGTCGAACCTGCCGGGGCTGGAGGCCGTTCGCGTGGTCGGCGAGGAGTGGGCGGCGCGGTCACACGAGCTCCGCGAGCTGCTCGGCCGTAACGGCGTTCCCTTCGGCTTCTACCCCGCCGGCAGCCCGGATGGGCAGCGCCTGCTCGGGGAGGCCGGCCCGGCTGGGATCGTCTTGCCTGCGGTGGTGCTGGTCAACGGCCGGGTCCTTTCTGACCCTTCGAACGCGGACGTGGCCCGGGCGATCGGCGTGCAGACCGAGCCAGGGGCCGGGTGCTATGACGTGGCCGTGATCGGGGCGGGCCCGGCCGGCCTGGCCGCCGCGGTGTACAGCGCGTCCGAGGGTCTGTCCACGCTGATCCTGGAGCCGGAAGCGATTGGCGGCCAGGCCGGTACCAGCTCGCTGATCCGCAACTATCTCGGCTTCCCGACCGGGGTGAGCGGGGGAGACCTGGCCGTCCGCGCCTACACGCAGGCCTGGAACTTCGGCGCGGAGTACGTGTATGGCCACCCGGCTGCCGGCCTGCGGCCCGAGGGCGCGCAGTTCGCGGTCACCTTGGCCGGCGGGAATGAGGTCCGCAGCCGGGCGGTGATCGTCGCCACCGGCATGGCCTACCGGCGCCTGGGGATCCCGGCGCTCGACATGCTGACCGGGGCCGGAGTGTTCTACGGCGCCGCCGCCACCGAGGCCAAGGCCATGAGGGACCGCGAGGTCTTCGTCGTGGGTGCCGCCAACTCCGCCGGGCAGGCCGCCGTCCACCTCGCCAGGTACGCGGCGAAAGTGACCATGCTCGTCCGGGGCCGGTCGCTGGCCGACAGCATGTCCGAGTACCTCATCCGGGAGATCGAATCGAGCAGCAACATCGCCGTCCGCTACCGGGTCGCGGTCACCGGCGGCGCCGGGCGGACCCGGCTGGAGAGCCTGACTCTCACCAATCTGGAATCCGGCGCGGCCGAAACCGTGGAAGCGGCGGCCCTGTTCATCTTGATCGGGGCCGAGCCGCGCACCCAATGGCTGCCGGGCACCGTCCGGCTCGACCAGTGGGGGTTCGTCGTCACCGGCACCGACCTTCTCCAGGACGGGCGGCCGGACCAGGAGTGGCCGCTGCGGCGCATGCCGATGTTCCTGGAATCCAGCCTGCCCGGCGTCTTCGCGGTCGGTGACGTCCGGCACGGGTCGGTGAAACGCGTTGCCGCAGCCGTCGGTGAGGGCTCGACCGCGATCCGCTTGGTCCACGACCACCTGCGCGCCGGATAACCCAGGCCCGGATGGAGCACCACCCGTCACGTCACGACAGCATCGCCGCTCAGACGGGTGCGAGGTGGTGCGGGATTCAGTTCGCCGCGGGTGAAGCGGCGGGTGCTGGCCGCTGGCCTCGGTCCATGGCCGGGCCCAGCGTTCCGCGACGGTGATGAGCCTCTCCAGCCGGGGCCGGGCCACCGAGGTGAGGAACTCCTGCCGCTGCTGACCGGCCAGGCTGACAACTTCGCGCCACACGGAGCGGCCGGCGATGAAACCGGATGCCCCTCCTTCGTCGGCCGCGATCGCGATGATGTCGGTGAACTGGTCGAAAGGAACGCCGGCGGACAGGACGGCCCAGGGCCGGCCGAGGATCCCGGCCAGCCGCCGGCAGCCTTCCGGTGACCCGGGATATTCCAGCTTGAGCAGGTCGATGTCCAGGTCGTTGAGGGCCCGGGCCGACTCGATAATGGCGTCTTCGCGGGCCTGGCCCTGAAGATCTTCCCCGGGGCGCACGTACACAAGGTTCTCGATCACCACGGGGACGCCCGTGGCGCGGCAGTCGCGGATGATCTCTTCGCAGACGGCCAGGGCCTCCGCGACGAGATCCGGCTCGCCGGGGCCGGGGCCGGCCGGTCGGCGCGGAGCTGGACGAAGAACTTGAGGGCGTCGCCGCCCTGATCCAGGACCCACTGAGCGTCCAGGGCCGGGTCGCGGTGGGTACGGGGCTCGCCCTGGTAGGTGCGCCGCTCGGAGGGTTCGGCGGCGACGAGCAGCCCGCAGTTGGGGGCGAGCGCACCGGCTCGGGTGATGGCGGGAACTCCGTAGGTCGGGTCGGACAGCAGGCCGCTGGCGGCGGGCGTCAGGACGCGGGCGACGTCGGCTTTTGCGATGCACAGGTCGTCGTCGCTCGCATTCAGGCCCACGGCCGTGAACATCCGGCGCAGGGTGTTGCGCTGATCCATCGCGATGATGGAGAACACGTGACTGTCGGGGGCGATGTCGTCCAGCGTGCCGGTCCGGGTCTTGGTGGCGTGTGTCATTTCATTCCTTGGTCGAGGATGAAGTCGGCGAGTGGCATGCCGTCGCCATCCAGGGCGAACGAGGCCAGCAGCGCGGCCCCGGTGACACCCGGCTGCGGGGCAGCCGAGAAGCTCATCGCGTCGATCGCGGCGGCCTTGGCCGCGCGCACGCTGGCCATCTGGGTCCATCCCCCGGCGGCGATGGCCCGCCGGTGCGGGCCGACGATCTTCTCGATGTCGTCGAGCAAGAGCCGGGTCTGGGCTGCCGTGTACCGGGCGGCGGCCGTCCAGATCGCGGCGGGGGAGGCGCCGTCCTGGATGCGTATGACGACGTCGTCCTGCGTCCGCCCGTCGCCGGTGACCGACAGTCCTGCGGGCAGGTCACCGACGTCCAGGCTGGCGTGATCAAGGGCCGCCCGGGCGGGGCCGGACTCTGCCCCCAGGGCCGTCAGCACGCGCCGCAGCAGCAGGCCGCCGCTGACCCCGGCCAGGAGCAGGCTGGTGTCCGGCAGCACATGCCGGCCGATGGACCAGCCGGCGCTGACGACGTTCTGGCGCTCGGTCTCATCCAGCGTCCCGGGGATAGAACGGGCCAGCACGTCGGCCGTGCCGCTCGAGTTGAACAGCTCGTCCGCCTCGACCGCGCCGACACCGATGGCCGCGACTGGATGGTCATGTCCGGCCACCGTCAGCACGGCGTCCGCGGCGCAGGAGATCACGCCGTCGTGCCGCAGGCAGCCGGCGCGGGAACCAGCCGGCCGTTCATCGGGAAGGACCCGGGCGGACAGCCCGGCCATGGCCAGGGCGTCGGGCCAGGCCCGGCCGGTGCCCTGGTCGATGAGACCGGTCCGGGATGCTAGCGACGGCTCGCGAACCGGATCGCCGCCCAGGGCAAAGACAATCCATTCGGGCACGCTCATCCAGGTAGATGCGGGGCCGGGCCGGTATCCGCTGGCGCGCAGCCAGAGCAGTTTGGCGATGCTGGCCTGGCTGGACCATCGGAGTCCGGTCGTGCGCCCGAACCTGGCCGCAAACCCGGGGAATTTCCGGCCTGCCAGCCCGAGCTCGTGGTCGCCGCGGTGATCGAACCAGGCGATCACGGGCGCGGCGGGCCGCCGCCTGGCATCGAGCAGCACGCCGCTCTCAGCCAGGCCGGCCACGCCGATGCTGCGCACGCGGACCGGTCCCCAGGCTGATTCGGCCGCCCGGACGGTGGCCCCGATCAGTTCCACGGTCACATCGAGGAGGCGATCCGGATCGATCTCGGTCTGGCCGCACCCACTGGTGTGCCATGGGGTCGGCTGCTCTGCATACGGGGTACCGCGCTGCGAGGCCGACCGGGCCACGGCCTTAGCTGAGGTGGTGCCGATGTCGATGCCCAGGACGACATCCGTGCTGAAGGTCACCGGCGCAGCTCCCCGGAGCCGCGTTCGATGATCCCGGCCGGTACCTGGATACGCCGCACGGGCAGGCCGGGCTGGTTCAGGCGGGCCAGGAGGCGCGCCGCGGCTGCGCGCCCGACCTCACGCCCCGGGTGATCGACGACGGTGACGGCCGGGCGCAGGGCGTCCGCCATGGGGAAGTCACCGAACGAGACGAGGGCGATGTCCGTGCGTCCTGCCAAGTGCAAGGCCGGCACGACGCCCAGCGACGCCCGCGTGGTGGCGCTCAGGATGGCCGTGGGCGGGCTGGAGCCGCCGATCAGGGCGGACACCGCTTCCGCTGCAGACTGACTGGTAGCGCACTCGCAGTTGACCAGTTGCTCGTCCACCTCGACCCCGTGATGGGCCAGGGCGGCGCGGTAACCGCGCAGCCGGGCGGCGGAGGTCGGGATGGCAGGCGTGTCGCCCACATAAGCAATGCGCCGGTGCCCGTGGGCGACAAGGTGAGCCGTGGCGTCGAAGGCCGCGCGGTGGTCATCGATCTCGACCAGGTCCGCGGACAGGCCAGGCGCCGGCCGGTCGATGAGCACGATGGGCAGCCGCCGCGGGTCCAGCCAGGAGTGGTCATCGCAGGTCGGGCTGAGCAGCAGCCCGGCGATCCGCCGCGCCATCATGCGCCCGATGACGTCGCGCTCCCATTCCGGATCACGCCGGGTGCTCGTGACCAGCACTGACCGGCCGTGGCGCGACATCTCCAGCTCCACGGCGTCGATCACGTCGGCGAAGAACGGATCGGCGATGGACTCGACGACGAACCCGACCGCAGTGTCCGTTCCCGCTCGCAGTGACCGGGCCATCGCGTCGGGCTCGAAACGCAGGTCGAGCATGGCTTCCCGGACGCGATGCCGGGTGCCCGGCGCGACCCGCGGATCGTCGTTCAGGACCCGCGACGCGGTGCGCAGGCTCACTCCTGCCGCGTGCGCGACATCGAGCAGCCGGCTCGCGGCGAGTGGCCCGCCCGCCTCGGGGGCGCCGTCCGGCGCCGACGTTGCCATCGATGGCATAGTTCGATTGTGCCGAACTATGCCATCGATGGCAAGGGTTAGGGGGCGAGGTGATCCAGGATGGACCTGACCAGGGTGCCGGTGGGCTGGGAGGCGTCCAGGGCCAGGTGCGGCACCACCGGCGGCTCGAGATCCAGGCCGGCCAGGAAGGCCGCCGGGTCGCGGATCTTGTCCTCATCACGGGACAGCGCGCGCCGCGTCAGGCGCGCGATCAGTTGCCCCGGTGGCAGGTGCAGCCAGACCATCGTGGGGTCGGTGGCGAGCCGCCGCGCCGTGGCGCCCCAGGCCGAAGGCTCCGCTCGTTCTCTGCTGAAGGGGGCCACGAGAACCACCGGCAGGCCCATCCGCAGATTCTGCCCCGCCAGTTCGAGCAGCGTGTCGTAGCGTGCGTCCCGGGTCAGCCCGGCCAGGACCGGATCCTCCAGGTCACGTGCGCCGATCAGCCCCGACACGACCCGGGTGAGCGGGCCGGTCGCGACGTCCAGATCCAGCAGGGCGGCGCCCATCTCGGGAGCCAGGGCGATGGCCAGCGTGCTCTTGCCGGTGGCTGGGGGCCCGCCGATCAGGACGGCCGCGGCTCGTCTCATGACCTAGGCAGATGGCTGATCGTGACCCGCGCCGCCCGGCGCGCCAGCGGTCCTTCGCCTGGCGAGCGCGGTGGCCGCGGTCGGGCTCAGCGGCAGTGATGGGAGCAGCAGGGCCTGGTAGGAGTGGTAGAGATCTGGCTTGCCCGACCAGGTGGACGTGGCCGGGGTCATGTCCGGAGCCAGCTCCTGCCACCAGCCGCCGTTCTCCCGGTCCAGGAAATAGCGGTCAATCTCAGCCCACCACCGCTGTGCGGCCGCGGCGAAGCGTTCCTCGCCGGTACGCCGGTGCAGCGCGTCCGCGGCGAGAACCGCCTCGCAGGCCACCCAGTGCATTCGTGATGTCACCACCGGCTGGCCGTTCGCGTCAACGGTGTACAGCAATCCCGGGTGGCCGTCCCGCTGCCACGCGTCGGCGACGGCCCGGTCGAAGAGCGCGGTGGCCGCTTCGGGCAGCCAGGCGGGGGGAGCCGGGAGGGCCGCTTCCAGGGTCACCAGCAGCCGGGCCCATTCGAACGAGTGGCCCGGAGTGGTGCCGTACGGCCGGAACGGGTCGTCGGGGCGGTCAGCGTTGTAGTCCGGCCGGGGCCGCCAGTTCTCGTCGTAGTGCTCTGGTATCCGCCAGGCATGGGCCCGGGCGTGCTCATTGATCAGGCGGGAGGCGATGGAGGCGGCCCGGGCGGGCCAGGCGGGGTCGCCGGTCACGTCGCCCGCGGCGAGGTAGGCCTCGACCGAGTGCATGTTGCTGTTGGCGCCACGGTAGGGCTCGAGCTCGGAGAAGTCGGCGTTCCAGGACTCCAGCGCGCACCCTTCGGCGTCGGACCAGAAGTGCTGCTCGATGACGGCCGCGGCGGCTCCGAGGGCGGCGTCGCCGCCGGGTATCCCGGCGGCTACCGCGCTGGAGGCCGCCAGCAGGGTGTGGGCGTGGGCGTAGTTCGCCTTGGCGGGATCGCTGACCTTCCCGGACGGGCCGAGGGCGGAGAACCAGCCGCCGTTCTCACCGTCGGCGTACCGGCTGGCGAGAGCCTGCAGCCCGGAGGCGGCCAGCGAATCCGCGCCGGCCACACCATTGAGGTGCGCCAGTGCGAAGGCGTACGTCATGCGGGCGTTGATGTACAGCGGGCGGGGCTGCGTCACGTCGATCTCGCCGTGGACGGACAGCCACCCGAATCCGCCGTCGGCCAGCGCGGCGGCCCGCGCGAAGGTGATCAGCCGGCTGGCTTCGGCGCGACGCCATGGCGCGGTCCCGGGCTCGCTCACGGTCTTCCTTCTCAGTCGGCGTCGTGCGGGGGCAGTTCGCCCGATCCTCGCGGGATCAGCTGAACCGGGAGGACGGTCCTGCGGCGTACCTTGGCCTGGGGATTCTCGATGCGCTCGACGAGTCGTTCGACGGCGACCCGGCCGAGCCGGGCCGGGTCCTGGTCCAGCACTGTGACCGGGGGCGTGAGCGCGTCGGCCATGGGAAAGTCACCGAATCCGACGACGGCGACGTCAGTGCGCCCGGCCCGCTGCAAGGCCTGGACCAGCGACATCGTGCACAGGGTGGTGGCGGAGAACACCGCGGTGGGGGCGTTCGGCGCCTCCAGGAGCTTCACCAGCTCAGCGGCGCATTCGTCGGCTGACCCGCTGGGCATGCAGATCAGATCGGGACGGCCGTCCAGTCCCAGCTCGGCTACCGCGGACCTATAGCCCTTGAGCCGGCGCACGACGGTCGTGATCGGGGTGGAGATACCCAGGAAGGCGACCCGCCGGTGACCGTGACCCGCGAGATGGGTGACCGCCAGCCGGGCGCCGGCGAGATCGTCCTCGATCACGTACACGCCGGAGAGCCCTCTGGGGGGCCGGTCCACGAACACCATCGGTGTCCGGTTCTGCCACGGGGCCAGGTAGGCCTGGTCCGCGCTCGCGCAGGCCACGATCAGGCCGCTGATCTGGCGCCTCAGCAGGGCTTCCAGGGCGGAGCGCTCGCGTTCGGCGGCCTGGCCCAGGCTGCTCACTACGACCGCCATGCCCCGGCCGACCAGGTCTATCTCGATGCTGCTGGTGATCTCCGCGAAGAACGGGTCGCCGATGTCGGGGACGGCCAGGCCGACCGCCGGGTCCGCGCCCGCACGGAAGCTCCGGGCCAGCAGGTTGGGGACGTAGTCGAGCTTCTGCATCGCCCAGCGGACCCGCTCGCGGGTCTCTTCGGTGACGTGGGGATCGTCGTTGAAGACCCGGGATACGGTCTTCGCGCTGACGCCGGCGACACGAGCGACGTCGCGCATGGTGGTCATCGAGGAGCCTCCAGACTAGGCGCCTGCTCACCGACTGCAGGGATGGTTCGGCAGGTGAGCGACGCTGCCCCGGCGGCGAAGGGTCCCCCGTTTTGCCGGGGAACCGTTCGCCTGGAGTATACCGGCGCCCAGGTCAGCAGCTGGTCTTGTAGATCGCTGCCTGGCTGGCCGCCGAGTTCAGGTTGGCCTTGGTGATGATGGTGAACTTGGTGCCGATCTTCTTGGTCGTCGGCTTGCCTGACAGGGCCGCGACCGCCTGGTCCACCGCGTTGGTCCCGATTACGTACGGCGACTGGGCGATGAGCGCCTGCACGGTGCCCTGCTGCAGAGCAGTGATCTCATCGGGTTCGGCGTCGAATCCGACGATCTTTACCTTGCCGGACTTGCCCGCCTGGCGGACGCCGGTCGCGGCTCCTTCCGCGGAGAACAGGTTGGTGGCGAAGATGCCGGTGATGCCCGGATACTTCTGCAGCGCGGCTGCGGTGACCTGCGCGGCCACGGATGCACTGTCCTGGTCGTACTGGACGCCGACGTAGTGGTACTTCGAGTCGGCCTTGGCCGCGGAAGCGAAGCCGGAGGTGCGCTGGTCGGTGGTGCTGATACCGGGCTGAACATTGACGACGAGCACCTGCCCGCCGCCGGGCACCAGCTGCTTGATCGCCGTGAAGGCGTCCGCCCCGCCGGCCAGGTTGTTCGAGGAGATCTGCGAGACCGCGCCCGCCGGGTTGTTCAGCGTGGTGTCCACGAGAACGACCTTGATGCCCGCGTGCATGGCCTGGTCGACCGGGGTCTGGCTCGCCGACACGTCGTCGGGGGCAATCAGGAGCGCGTCAGGCTTGGCCGCGGTGACCGACTCGATGATCGGGTTCTGCAGCGTGGGATCGAACTTCGAGGGACCCTGGACGTTGACTGTGACGTTGCCGAGCTTCTTGGCCTCTGCCTTCATGCCGCAGGCCATCGTGACATAGAACCCGTCACCGGCTACGCCCTGGATGAACGTCATCTTGTAGGACTTGCCGCTGCTCGAGCTGCCTGATGAGGACCCTCCGGACGCGGACCCGCCTGAGTTGCCCGAGGACGAGCAACCCGCAGCGAGTGTTAGCAGAATCGCTGCCGCACCCGCAGTTGGTGCTACCAAAGACCGCTTCATACCTGCTCCTTCGTACGTGAAGACGTGGGCCGGCTAGCCGGTGCCGGTGACACCGGGTGCAGGCCCTGTCGGGGTGCTGTGCCTCGCCCCTCTGGGTTCCTGTGGGCCGGGCCTTGTTCAGCGGCTGGCAATCTCCCGGAAATATGCTTGCTCGATCGTGCATCCACATGTCATCGGTGTCAAGGCTCTAGTCCGAAACTTCTCAACGAGCCTTGATTGCCCAGCAGACGAGCCCTTTTTGTTATAAGTCTGCGCTTGACATCGGTGACATACGAGAGCACCCTCTTGGTACGCATATTGCCGCATGATTGCGGCAGCGTTGCCGGACGAAGCCGGCTCGGCGGCTCCGCCGTTTCATCAGGGACTTGGGTCGGGAAGGAGTGGATCGATGAGCTTTGCGCTGGAAGCTCGGGGCATCACCAAGCTGTACGGTCACGTGAGCGCGCTGTCGGGCGCTGACTTCGGGGTGAAAGCCGGCGAGGTGGTCGCGCTCATCGGGGACAACGGAGCCGGGAAGAGCACGCTGGTCAAGATCCTCTCGGGCACGGAAACGCCGACGTCGGGTGAGATCCTCATCGAGGGCCAGCCGGTCACGATCCCGGGGCCGCTGGCGGCGCGCCGGCACGGGATCGAGACCGTGTACCAGGATCTGGCGCTGGCCCCCCACCTCAATCCGGTGCAGAACATGTACCTCGGCCGCGAGGTCATGCGCCCGGGGATCATGGGGCGGCTGGGGTTCATGAACAACACCGCCATGCTTGCGGGCAGCAAGAAGGCTTTCGACCAGCTCGGGGCCACGGTGCGCAACTACGCCGGCAGCATCGGCGCCATGTCGGGCGGCCAGAAGCAGGCTGTCGCGGTGGCCCGCGCCGCCGCCTGGGCCAACCGGGTCATCTTGCTCGATGAGCCCACCGCCGCCCTGGGAGTGGTGCAGACCAAGGGGGTGCTGGACCTGATCCGCCGGGTGCGTGACCGCGGGCTCGGTGTGGTGTTCATCAGCCACTCGATGCCCCACGTGATCCAGGTCGCCGACGAGGTGCAGGTCATGCGGCTGGGCAGGCGGGTGGCCACGTACAGAGCAAAGGAGACGACCATGGAGGAGCTGGTCGGCGCGATGACGGGCGCCGTGACGCAGGAGAACCAGACATGACCGGGCAGACGACCGCGCCTCCTCCCGCGCCCGCTGAAGCGGCGCCGAGCGAAGAGCAGCCGACCAGCCGTCTCGCCCGGATCAGCCGGCTGCAGGCGCTGCAGATCATCATCGTGCTGGCGGTGATCGTCGCGATTTTCGCGATCATCAAGCCCGGCAGCTTCCTGACCGTCTTCAACATCCGCGGGATCGTGCAGGACACCTCCATCCTGGCGGTTCTCGGGGTCGGGATGACCTTTGTCATCGTCACCGGCGGTATCGACCTCTCCGTGGGCAGCGTCCTGGTCTTCAGCGGCGTCATCGCCGATAAGGCGATGGCGGCGATGGGCGGCCAGGGCTGGGGCGCGGCCCTCGTCGGAGCGCTGGTGGCCATCGCCTGCGGGCTCGGCTGGGGCCTCTTCAACGGGGTCCTGATCGCGAGGGCGAAGGTTCCGCCGCTTATCGTCACGCTCGGCACGCTCGGCATGGCCCTGGGCCTGGCCGAGGTGATCACCGCAGGCGTGGACCTGCGCGATATCCCCACCGTCATGGTCAACACGGTGGGATTCGGCAACATCTTCTGGGAGATCCCCACCCTGGCGGTCATCGCCGCGGTCGTCATCGCGCTCGGTATCGTGCTCCTGCACCGGACCCGTTTCGGGTTGCACACCTACGCGCTCGGATCAAACCCCGAGGCGGGACGGCGTTCCGGCCTCAACGTGACCCGTCACCTGATCATGGTCTACGCCCTGTCCGGGCTGCTGGCCGGATTCGCCGGCTGGCTCAACCTGGCGTTCTTCCAGTCGACCACCATCGGCGGGCAGAGTACGACGAACCTCAGCGTGATCGCCGGCACCGTGATCGGCGGCACCAGCCTGTTCGGCGGGTACGGATCCATCCTCGGCACCACCATCGGCCTGTTCATCCCCACGACGCTCCAGAACGGATTCGTGATCATAGGTATCCAGCCGTTCTGGCAGCAGGTCGTGGTCGGAGCCGTGCTCATCGCCGCTGTCTATGTGGACCAGCGACGGCGCGCCGCGGCCCTGCGGGGCGGTAAGCCGACCATGAGCGGCCTGCTGAATCGCATGACCACCATGACGCGGGCGGCGCCTGCGCGGGAATGACCTCTGGGCGCCCCGGGCCCTCGTGCCCCGGGGCGCCTGGCCGTCCCTTCCCGAGCCTCAGGGACCACGCGGCTCATTCCGGTTAAGGAGCAGCATGAAAGCCGTTGTCTACGATGGCCCGGGCAGTTTCTCGATCAGGCAGGTCCCGACCCCGGATCCGGAACCGGGGGAGGTGCGGGTCCGGGTTCAGCAAACCGGAATCTGCGGCACCGACCTGCACATCCACAACGGCAAATTCTTCGCCGAGTTCCCCCTGACCCCGGGGCACGAGCTGGTCGGGCCGGTGGACGCGCTGGGCGAGCGCACCGGGGGATTCCGCGTCGGCGAGTATGTCTCGGTCAACCCGAACATGAACTGCGGGCATTGCCAGTACTGCCGGACCGGGCGCACCCTGATGTGCGCGAACCTCAAGGGGCTCGGCACGAACTGGCCGGGGTCGTTCGCCGAGTACGTCGTCGTCCCGGCCGGCCTGGTCTTCTCCGTGGACGGCATCCACCCCGACGTCTCCGTGTTCACCGAGCCCACGGCGTGCGCCATGCACGGCCTGGAGACGCTGGCCCCCCGGCCGGGGACTTCGGCCCTGGTCTTCGGGGCCGGCCCGACCGGCTTGCTCCTGGCGCAGCTCATCGCCCGTGGTGGTGCGGCCAGCGTGACAGTTGCGGCGTCGTCAGCGTTCAAGCTGCAGCGCGCCACCGAACTCGGGATCGACGCGACGTTCCTGATGGACCGCGCGGACCTGGCGGGCGACGCCGCCAAGCTCAAGGCGGACTCAGGCGGCGGTTACGACATCGTCGTCGATGCCACCGGATCGGCAGCCGTGTCCGAGCAATGTGTGCCGCTGACCCGCAGCGGCGGCACGGTGATGTTCTACGGCGTGACCGAGCCCGAGGACCTCGTGCGGGTCAGCCCGTATGACGTGTTCCGCCGCGAGATCACGATCAAGGGGTCATTCGCGGAGATCGATTCGTTCCCGGCCGCGATCGCGGCGCTCCGGACCGGCCGGGCCGGTACCGAGGGCCTGATCACGCACCGCTTCAAGCTCGATGACTATGCCGGCGCCCTGGACGCGCTGCGCAGCGACCGGACGGTCCACAAGATCATTATCGAGTGCTGACGCCGTGAATGCTGACGCCGTGAATGCTGGCACCGGGAATGCTGATGCCCCGCGCCCGGCGGGGTCGGCGGCTGACCGGGACACGGCCGGCCCCCGCGCCGGGGAGGGCCCGGTTTGCACCCTGGGTCTCGACCTGGGGACCAGCTCGGCCAAGGCGGTAGTCATGGACACCTGGGGCAACGTTCTGTCTCAGGCCGCCGCCGGTTACACCGTGACCTCGGCGAAGGCCGGCTACGCGGAGAGCGAGCCGGCTCACTGGTGGGCCGCGGTGACGGCCTGTTCCCGCGAGGCCGTCCGCGCGGCCGGCGCCCGGCCTTGCGCGATCGGGCTGTCCGGGCAGATGCACGGCCTGGTGCTGGCCTCCCGGGATGGCGAGCCGCTTCGCCCGGCCCTGCTCTGGGCCGACAGCCGGGCCACCGGCTCGCTGCGCGCCTACCGGCTCCTCGGCGCCCAGGCCCTGGCCCGGCTGGCCAATCCGCTGGTCCCCGGGATGACCGGGCCACTGCTCAAGTGGGTCGCTGAGCACGAACCGCGCACCTACTCCGAAGCCCGCTGGGCGCTGCAGCCCAAGGACTGGATACGGGCCCGCCTCACCGGTGAGTTCCAGGCCGAGCCCAGCGACGCCTCAGCCAGCCTGCTCTACGACGTGCCCGGTGACCGCTGGGACCTCGAGGTGGTCAGAGTGCTGGGCCTGGAGACCAGCTTGCTGGCGCCCCTGCTGCCCTCGGCCGGAGCGCTGGCCGGCCAGCTCACGGCGGGGGCAGCCACGGAGCTGGGGCTGCCCGCCGGCCTCCCCGTCGCGGCCGGGGCCGCCGACACCGCGGCGGCGGCCCTGGGCAGCGGGATCGTCAGCAGCGACGATGTCCAGCTGACCGTCGGCACGGGCGCGCAGGTCCTCCGGCCTCTGACCGCGCCAGTCAGCCGGGCGGGCGCGGGGGTCAACCTGTACCGGTCGGCGGCTCCGGACGGCTGGTACCAGATGGGCGCCACCGTCAGCGCCGGGCTCAGCCTCAACTGGGTGCGCGAGACCATGAACGCCGCGTGGGCGGAACTGTACGCGAGCGCCGAACATCTCGGGCAGGCTCAGGATCCGCTCTTCGTCCCGCACCTGTCGGGCGAACGGACTCCGTACTGCAATCCGGCGCTCCGCGGTTCCTGGACCTCGTTGTCGCTGGCTTGCGACCGGACCTCGCTCTTGCGGAGCGCGCTCGAAGGAACCGCATTTGCCATCCGCGATGCCCTGGATGCCCTGCTCGGAGAGCACCGCCCGCCGTATCTCCGGCTGGCAGGCGGAGGCACCCTGGCCGCGGGCTGGCGGCAGATGCTCGCGGACGTGCTGGGACTCCCGCTGCACGCCGTCGACGTGCCCGCGGCGTCCGGCCGGGGCGCGGCCCTGCTGGGAGCCCACGCCGCCGGACTGCTCAGTTTCCGGGACATCCAGGGACCACTCGCTCCGCCCGCCCGCCTGGTGGCCGAGCCGGACCTGGCGAGGGCCGCTTTTCACGCCGAACGCCACGCACGATTCCGGCACATCGTTTCAGCTCTCACGATTACCCCGGCGTCCACCGGGCAGGCGGCCCGGTGCCCAGACGGCGCGGAAGGGGCCGCATGTCCGCATTGACCGCAGAAACCCTGAGCCAGCTAGGGGCCGGCGTCTCACGTCCTGGTTACGATCGCGGCCAGGTGAGAACCGGGATCGTGCATATCGGGGTGGGCAACTTTCACCGCTCGCACCAGGCCATGTACCTCGACACGCTGATGAACAGCGGCGCGGCGATGGACTGGGGTATCTGCGGTATCGGCCTTCAGCCCTCCAACCGGAAGATCCGTGATGCGCTGGAGGCCCAGGACGGTCTGTACACCCTGGTCCTCCGGCATGGCGATGGCACCTGGGACGCCCGCGTAATCGGGGCGATCGTCGAATTCCTGTTCGCGCCCGACCAGCCGGAAGCCGCCATCGAGAAGCTAGCCGCGCCGGCGACCCGGATCGTGTCGCTCACCATCACCGAAGGCGGCTACAACCTTGACGCCGTCACCGGTGAATTCAATTCGTCAGATCCCTCGGTCGCGGCTGACCTGCGTCCAGGGGCCGTACCACGCACCGTTTTCGGGCTAGTGACCGAAGCGCTCGCTCGCCGCCGGGCGCGCGGCATCCCCGCTTTCACCATCCTGTCCTGCGACAACATCCAGGGCAACGGCCACATGAGCCAGCGCGCCTTCACGGCGTTCGCCCGGCTGCGTGATCGCGGGCTGGCCGACTGGATGACCCGCCACGTCCGGTTCCCCAACTGCATGGTGGACCGGATCACGCCCAAGACGACCGAAACCGATCGCGCCGAGCTCAGCCGCCGGTTCGGCATCGACGACCAGTGGCCGGTGCTCTGCGAGCCATTTACGCAATGGGTGCTCGAGGACAATTTCGCCGACGGCCGCCCGCCGCTCGAAGACGCCGGCGTGCAGATCGTCTCCGACGTCGAACCCTACGAGCTGATGAAGCTGCGGCTGCTCAACGCCAGTCATCAGGCCCTGTGCTACGCGGGTCACCTCGTCGGATACCGGTTCGTCCACGAGGTCACGACGGACCCCCTCTTCGCGCGGTTCCTCCTGGACTACATGACGCAGGAAGCCATCCCCACCCTCCGGCCCGTTCCAGGCGTCGATCTCCATCACTACGCGGGCCAGCTCATCGAAAGATTCTCCAACCCCGAAGTTCGTGACACCGTGGCCCGGCTGTGCACCGACGGATCCGACCTCATTCCCAAGTTCCTGCTCCCCGTCATCCGGCACCAGCTGGCCGCAGGCCGGCCCTTCACCCGCTCCGCGGCCGTCCTGGCCAGCTGGGCGCGCTACGCCGAAGGCACCGACGAGAACGGCACACCGCACGAGATCAACGACGACCTCGCGCCGCAACTTCAAGCTGCGGCCCGGCGGCAGCGCGGCCAGCGGACCGCCTTTCTCGAAGGCAACCGCGCGGTCTTCGGTGAACTGGCCGACGATCCCCGCTTCACCGCGGTGTACAGCTCGATTCTGACCGCCCTGCTCGAACACGGCGTGCGGGAAACGTTCGCTGACCTTGACCGCTACGCCACACCGTCTACGGCCGGCCAGAAGCCAGCCGGCCTGGAGAGGAAGTCCCCCTGACCCGCATGCGACGCGTCGTCGTCTACCCAGGCCGGATCGCCGTCGAGGCTGCGGACATTCCAGCCCCCGGCCCAGGCGAAGCCCTGGTCCGTACCCTCGTGGCCGGCGTCTGCGGATCCGACCTGCACGCGGCCCGCGGGCGCCATCCCTTTGTCCCGCTGCCGTACCGGCCGGGCCATGAGGTCGTCGGGATCATCGAAACTGTGGGCTCCGGCGCCGGAGCCTGGGCCCCAGGACAGCGGGTCATCGTGGAGCCCGACCTGCCCTGCTGGGCGTGCAAAATGTGCACGTCCGGCCGCGAGAACCTGTGCGAGAACCTGCAGTTCTTCGGCTGCGGCTATCCCCAGGGCGGCATGGCGGACTACTTCACCCTCGCCGAGGGGCGCCTGCACCCCGTGCGGGACACGCTGGACGATCAGACCGCGGCGCTCATCGAGCCGCTGTCCACGCCCGTCCACGCCGTGCGCCTGGCCGGAGAAGTCGCCGGCCGGGCCATCGCCATCCTGGGGGCCGGAACCATCGGGTTGTTTACTCTCGCGGTGCTCCGGGCGCACGGCGCGGGAAGAGTGGTCGTCACTGATCCGCTGCCCGCCAAACGCGGGCGGGCGGCGGCCCTCGGTGCTGACGTGACCATCGACGCAGGTACACCCGATGTCGCCGGGCAGGTGAGACAGGCGCTCGGAGGCAGCGCCGATGTCGTGTTCGACTGTGTCGCCATTCAGTCGTCGGTAGACCAGGCGATCGCCATGGCCGACAAGGGCGGGACGGTCGTGGTCGTCGGCGTCCCGGCCCGGGAGGTCACCATCCCGCTTCCGATCGTGCAGGACCACCAGATACGCCTTCAGGGCAGCGCCACGTACCTCCCCAGGGACTACCAGGAATCGGCCCGCCTGCTCGGCGGGGGAGCGGTCAGGACCGAGGACTTCGTCACCGCCACGCGGCCACTCGCCCAGGTCGCCGAGGCTTTCGAGCTCGCGTCGTCGGGAAATCACGTGAAGGTCCTCGTGACGGTGGGCGAGCGGTGACCGTAGACCTGACCGCGCTGCGTGCGGCCCTTTCGTCGGGACTGGTGGCCCTCGATTTCGACGGCACGCTCGCACCGATATCACCGCTCCCCGGCGATGCGCGCCCGCTGGGCGGCGCCGGCCAGCTGCTGCGCGACGTCCGGGCCACCGGGGCCACCCTGGCCGTGGTAACCGGCCGGACCGTCGCCTCGCTGCTCCGGGTCAGCCGCTTCGGTGCCATCCCAGGCATCGTCATCTACGGCACCCACGGCGCCGAAAGGTGGCATGCGGGCCACCTCCGCGCCCCGGCGCCCCCCGCGGGCCTGGACGAGCTGCGGGTGAGCCTGCCCGGGCTCCTGGCCAGCATCGGACCTCCTGATCTGTGGCTGGAAGGCAAAGGACTCTCGCTGGTCATCCACGCCCGCCTCACCGCTGACCCGGACTGCGTCCTGGAGATGCTGCGCACGCCGGTCGGTGAAGCCGCCGCAGCGGCCGGGCTCGGGGTCCGGCCCGGTAAGGAAGTCCTCGAGATCTGCATTCCGGGCCTCGATAAAGGGGCAGCGATCCGCGAGCTGCTGAGCGGCGATCCGGCGGCCGCCTGCTACGCAGGCGACGACCTCGGTGACCTGCCCGCCATCGGTGCAGTGAACGCCTGGGCGGAGCGCACCGGCCGCCCGGCTTTGACCGTCGCGGTCAGTGCCAGCGGTGGCGGCCCGGTCGCCGGCCAGGCGGGCGTGACCGTGCCCGATCCCCGGGCTCTCCTTTCGCTGCTGCGGCAGATCCTCGCCATACCGGCCCCAACCGTGAAACCGTCGATTTAGCGACTACCGAAAGGCCGGCTACGTCCATGCCTACTCCTGCTGGAGACCCTCGACCGGATGGGGCTGGACGCCGCCTGGACCGTAAGCTGGCCAACATCGCCGCAGGACGCTATACGCCCGGCGACTTCGTGATCGCGGACGCCAAAGACGCCGACATGGCGTTCGGAGTGGCGTGCGCGGGACCGGTGACCGGCGCGCCAGCAGGCCGGCATCGCACCCGCGCCGAATACCTCGACGCGATGCGCGCCCTGGTCGCCCAGGGTGAACTCGACATCCTCCTGGCCTCGGCGTCCAACGGACAGCGCCTTGCGGAAGAGGGCTCGCTGGACGATACGACCCTGGCCATCCGGGCGAACGACAGCACGGACATCTGGAATACCCGGGGCGGCCGCTATCCCGCCCTGCCTTCCCGCCCCTTCCGCACCGCCGACCTGACCGCCATCCGCCCGTTCTGTGACCTGGTCCTTTATTCGCTCACCTTCAACAATGATCTCGACCGCGACCTGGCCACGCTCGAGGCGTACCGCGCGTTCCGCCAGGAGGCCGCCGCGCTCGGCATCCGGTACTTCCTCGAGGTCTTCAATCCCAACGCGCCGGCCGATCTGGCTCCCGAGCAGGTCGGGGCGTTCGTCAACGACTCGATCATCCGGACCCTGGCCGGGGTCACCCGGGAGCAGCGGCCGCTCTTCCTCAAGGTGGCGTACAACGGCTCAGACGCGCTCGCCGAACTGGCCGGGCACGATCCCTCGGTCGTGGTCGGCGTACTCGGCGGCTCAGCGGGCACCACCCGGGACACGTTCGAGCTTCTGCACCGGGCCGAGAGGCACGGCGCGCGGGTCGCCCTGTTCGGGCGCAAGATCCAGCGCGCCGAGTCACAGCTGGATCTGGTGGGCCTGCTGCGGCCGGTCCTGGCGGGTGAGCTCAGTCCGGCCGATGCCGTCCGGGCTTACCACGATGCCCTGACGAAGGCGGAGATCGCTCCCCGGCGCACGCTCGAGGCCGACCTCGAGGTGACCGATCCCGTGCTGCGTGCCGAGTGAGCCACCCGGCCCGGCCGGGCGCAGGGATCCTGTGCGCGGGAACGATTCTCGTCAACGCCGGAAAGGTGATCGACGCCTATCCGGCCCTGGACCATTTCGCCACCATCGAGCAGGTCTCCCTGAGCACTGGCGGCCCTGGGTTCAATATGGCTGTCAACCTGCGGATGCTGGGGGCGGCCTTCCCCATCGCGATGATCGGTGCCATCGGTGACGACGAGCATGGCGCCTTCCTCCTGGCCGAGTGCGCGCGGCTGGGCATCGGTACGGCCGGCGTCCGGACGCTGACTGGCGTGGTGACGTCCTTCACCGATGTGATGGTCGAGCGAGACGGCGGCCGCCGGACCATGTTCCATCACCGCGGGGCCAACGCGCTGTTCGAGGCGTCGGCCGCCGACCTCGAGTCCTGCGGAGCGCGGATTCTGCACGCGGGTTCCCCCGGCATTCACCCGATCATGGACAGCCGGCTCCCCGGCGGGGGGAATGGCTGGTCGGCCCTGCTGCACCGGGCACAAGCCGCGGGCCTGCGCACCAACATGGAACTGATCAGCCTGGAGCCGGGCCGCCAGGCCGAGGTTGCGCTGCCCTGCCTGCCCTACCTCGACAGCATCGTGGTCAACGAACTCGAGGCCGGCGCTCTGACCGGCATCGACCGGCCGGCGCCGACGGCCGACGGGCCCGTGGACTGGCCCTCTCTGGAGGCCATGGCGCTCGGCCTGATCGAGCGCGGGGTGTCGGCGCTCGCGGTAGTGCATTTCCCGGCCGGCTGCGTCGCGGCTGCCCCCGGCGGCCAGACCTGGCGGCAGGGCTCGGTCCGGCTGACCCGCGATCAGGTGCGCAGCACGACAGGTGCCGGAGACGCCTTCGCCGCGGGTGTCATCCTGGGCCTTCATGAGGGCTGGCCGGTCGAACGCGGTTTGCGGCTGGCGGTCGCGTCCGCCGCGGCGTGCGTGCGGAGCCCGAACACCTCCGATGGGATCAAGCGCGCGGACGCCTGCCTGGCCGAAGCCGACGAGGCCGGGTATCGTCCCTGTCCCGGCCCGCGGTCACACGCCGACGCCCCGCCAGCCCTCGAACGAGTAGCGGAAGAGCTCGCTGACCGCATCCTTGACCAATGAGCGCGGCGGCCTGGCGGGCGGGTTCGGCCGCGGGGGGTCCATAGCGGGCGGGGGCTGTGTGCCGGGTGGGGGCTGTGTGCCGGGTGGGGGCTGTGTGCCGGGTGGGGGCTGTGTGCCGGGTGGGGGCTGTGTGCCGGGTGGGGGCTGTGTGCCGGGTGGGGGCTGCAGGCCAGACGGGGGCTCCGTGCCAGGCGGCGGCTGCATGGAGAGCGTGCGCAGCAGGGAAGGTTTCACCGGGCAGGTCAGATAGTGCTTTATCACGGCCGGGAACCGATCCACGATCAGGTTCCGGGGCCGCTCCCAGGCGATACCGACCTCGGCGCACACCTCCCTGACCGCATCCTCCGAGGCGAGGTTGGCGAAGCCGGAGCCCTGGTACGGAAGCACGTGATGGACGCGGTGGGGGCTCAGGCCGGCGCTGAGGAACAGGTCGATCCAGCGGTTGCCGACCACGCTCAGGTCGTAGCTCAGGCAGATCTGCCTCGCCGCCCAGTCATCCCGCAGCGGCTCGGGGATCACCGCGAGCTCTTCTTCGCTGTTCGGGTCCTCGAAGTCATGGCTGGCCACCACCAGGAAGGTGTTGATCCACAAGGTCAGGAAGAACTGCACCAGCCAGGCGACGATGTGACCGGTGGCCAGGCACAGGACGAACTCAAACACGATCCACGCCCGGATGATCCAGAAGTCGGCCCGGATTGGATCCTGGACGAATGGCGCGCCGGTTTTCTGCTGGATCGGCTTATGCCGCTCGAACTTCGTGATCTCCCGTCCCCGGAGGGGCAGCCCGGTCAGGCATATGCCGAGTTTGTGGAGCGTGTAACCCGGGATACGGAGTACCGGATGCAGCCGGAGCATACCGTCGAAGAACGTTTTCTTAACATCCGCCCCGGAACCGAGATAAGGATGGTGCAGTAGCACGTGTCCGTCGGTCCCAATCAAGCTCGTGCCGACGTAGTTGAGGTCGAACAGTGCTTTTCCGAGCGGCAGGGTCAGGGCCGGGTGGCCCGGCTTCCACTTCCGGTGCAGGCCGTAATGACCCGAGCCCGCCAGTGCCGTTCGCGTCACCACCATGATGACGACGAACGCCCAGCCAGGTATGACGCGGGCGACCAGGAGGGCCAGTGCAGCAACATGCGCGGCCGCGACCATCCACGTCACGGCGTCAAACGCGCGGTCGTACTTCTTCAGCGCCTGCTTGGAGAACTGGGCATTGACCCGCTGACGGATCGCTGCCAGCAGGCTCCCCTCGTCCCGGTAGTCGAGCCTCGGCAGATCTTCAGGCGCGTTGAACTCCGGCGGCAGCAGGAACGGGGGTACGCCAAGCTTCGGGAGTATGTCCTTCTCGGTGGGTACCGGAAGCTTGTTGCGCATATCTCTCTCGCCGAGCCGGAAAGGTGCGACGAGCCTGGCGCTTACGTCCTGGTCAGCGAGTTCTTCGATCAGGTACTTCGCGAGCATTTTCTGCAGCCGCGCCGGGTCCCGGTGATATGTGTGAAGCAGGGCGCTGATATCACGGCCCTCGGTTTGCGCAAACCATATCGCCCCGCCGGGATGACGGCCCATCCACTCCGTAAGATCGTAGGCTCGCCCGTCAACGATCCAGAAGGGCCGATCCCGGGGGAACTCAGTGCCGGTGTACGGTGACATCCGAGGTATGGTTTCAGCCATTTGCTACTCCTTGTCGCCTTGGTTCAGTTGCAGGCCATAAGATCGGCGTAAGCGACCTCTAGCTGTCATCCGGCATTCCCACCTTGTATCGGGCTGCCTTGGCCAATTCGACCGCTGAAGCATGTTCGAGCAAATAACATTCATCGAGGATCCGGCGGGTGAAGCACGCCGACTCCGGGGTGACTGCGCGCAAGGCCTTGATCGAGTTCCCGACCACGTCCTCAAGGGTGTCCCCGACCGCGTCCACCAGGCCCATCCGGGCCGCGTCGTCAGCCGTGAGGTCCTCTCCGAGAAGGAAGATCTTGCGTGCGGTGCCGAGACCGACGAATTTCGGGAGCCAGTACGCGCCCATTCCTGGGAAGCGGCCCTCGGAGAGGCTCCCCATCCAGAGCCGCGCCGCCGCCGAGGCCAGCCGCAGGTCTGCGACCAGGCCGGCCTGGACCGCCGCCGCGCCGACCCGGCCGTGATAGCCAGCAAACGTCTTGGCCTTCAGCCTGGAAATCCGGGACAGCAATTCATCCCAGCGGGCGAAATACCGCATGTCGCCCCGGCCCGGACCGGGCGGCCACGATGGGAAATCCCCGGTAACCGGCTCCGCGGTGCCGCTGAACAGTAAGGCGAAGTTCTCGATTCCGCCGCGTTCGACGTCGTCCAGCACGGACCCGAGGCCGCTAATGAGCTCGGTATCGATCGTGGCCTCACCGATCCGGGCGGTGAGAACCCGCTCGCCGTCAGCCTCCCCGATCATGGTCAGCATGCGTAAGCCTTCTGGAACTGGAAGAGGGCCGTCTCAATCTGGGCTCCCGGGCCCATCGTCACCATGACCCCCAGATCGCCGGCTGACGCGTGGCCTTCAGTCAGCAGGCGTTCCAGGCTGACCAGGAAACTCCCGCTCGAGATGTTCCCGTAGTCACGCAGCACAGATCGCGTATGCCGGACATCATGCTCTTCAAGGCCCAGGCTGAGTTTGACCGAGTCGATCACGGCGCCGCCGCCGGTGTGCAGCACCCAGTGCCTGATGGCGGAGAAATCCAGGCCATTGCGCTCCAGCAGCCTTTCCAGTGGCTGGCGAACGTTGAAGCCTATGACGTAGGGGATATCCCGGTCGAGGTAAAAGCTCCATTTCCCGGCCGCGGCGTTCCAGTCGAAACGCATGGCCGCCCATTCTTCAGGAATGCAGAAGCTCTCGAAGTCAATCACGCACGGTATCGGCCTGGAAGGCGCTGGCCCAGCGCCGTTCCCGGCATAGGAGGTCAGCACGGCGGCGGCCGCACCGTCGCCGAAAAGGCTGTTCACGATGCCAGTGCGCGGAGTCTCATCGAGAACGTACATCGCGGAGTTGATCTCGCAGCAGACCAGGAGCGCCACCTGGCCCGGATGGTTCCTGACCCACTGGACGAGTGGATTGAGACCGTTCAGGCCGGCGTTGCATCCCATGCCGACGACGTCCGCCCGGACGAGGTCCCGCGCAAATCCGAGCTCTCGCGAGAACAGCGAACTTAGCCCGGGAACCATAAAGCCGCTCGAGGTGACGCACAGGATGTAGTCGACGTCCGACGGCGACAGGGAGACGGCGCCGAGTGCGTCGCGGATGGCCCGCGACCCGATGTCCAGCGCTCCGTCCCGGAACTTGGCGTGCAGGTCGGCCGCAGACTCAGCGAGCAGGCGCCCTGTGCTCATGTCCTTCGCCGGCAGATAGAGGTGCCTCTTCTGGATATGCGGCGAACGGAGAAGCTTTTTCACGACCCTGTTCTCCAGGCCGAGGAGCGCCCCGATCTCTTCCTGGGAATAGGCGGTGTCTGGGAATGCACTGGTGACGGAAGCTATTGCCGCTGTTCTTTCCCCGGAGAGTGCCGGGGGATGAATAGGACGAGCCGCTGGTCGGGCAAGTTCCCGGACATCCTCATTTCGGATCATGTATTGAGTCTTCCCCCACTGATTCGCAAGTTCCAGACCGTGGATCCAAGGATAGGCTACAGGCCCCCCGCTGACATTGGCCGACTGGAGTGGCATACGGGGTTCATGGTACCATTTGTGACTGAAGTTGGCGCGGTGGCGGTGAGCCGTTCTCAGCGCGCCGCCGGCAGGCAGGCCGGGAATGGTGAGCCGGGCCCCGGGTCGCCCCTCCTCGTGAGGCAGCGCCGGCTGGTATCTCTGCTACGCTCGCCGCGTGACCACCGGCCTGACCCACTATCGGTGGCCGGGCGAGGACAGTGGCCGGTGGCTCGGCTTTCGCTTCCGGCCTGGCGACATCGTGATCAGCACCCGGCGCAAGACCGGGACGACCTGGATGCAGATGATCTGCGCGCTGCTGATCTTCCAGACACCCGAGCTCCCGGATACACTCTGGCATCTCTCGCCCTGGATGGACAGCCAGGTCATGCCGCATGAGTTCGTGTACGCCCAGCTTGCCGAGCAGCGGCACCGGCGCTTCATCAAGACGCATACGCCGCTGGACGGGATTCCCCTCGACCCCCTGGTCACCTATATCGTGACCGCCCGGCATCCGCTGGACACGTTCGTGTCCCTCCGCCGGCACAACGAGATCATCGGCCCCCCGCCCGACATCATCAGCCCCCCGCCAGACCGGCACGGGCCCCGGCCCGACACCAGCGGCCCCCCATCGGGCAGGCCCGGCCCGCCGCCGGACCGGCAGGGCCCGCCGGAGGGGCACGGCCCGCCGGAGGGGCACGGCCCGCCGGACGGCCACGGCCCGCCCCCGATACCCCACCTCTCCGGCCAGCCCGGGCCGCTGGAACCGTCCGGGCCGCCGGAGCCGCCGGAGCCGCCTGGGCCGCCCAAACCCCCCGAACCGCCCGCCTCACGCGAGATGCTGCACGACGCCCTGCTCAGCTGGATCGCCAGCGATGACGATCCCTGCCAGAACCCGGACTCCCTGCCCGGCATCATGCGGCACCTGTCCGATGCCTGGGCCCGCCGCGGCGAGCCGAACGTGCTGCTCGTGCGCTACGACGACCTGCTCGCCGACCTGGAGGGCCAGATGCGCTGGCTCGCCGGGAAGCTCGCGGTAGCCGTGCCGGAACAGGCCTGGCCCGCGCTCATCCAGGCGGCCACGTTCGGGCAGATGAGGGACCGTGCGGACACCCTCATCCCGGTTCCCCCCGGGACTTCCGCGGACGCGGCCGCATTCTTCCGTCGCGGCTCCTCGGGGGCCGGCCGCGAGATTCTCGGCGACGAGGAGATCGCCGGCTACTACGCGCGTGCCACCCAGCTGGCTCCGCCCGACATGCTCGAGTGGCTGCACTCCCTGCCTGCCGGCTAACACCTGCCAGGCTAACACCTGCCCGGCTAACACCTGCCAGGCTAACACCTGCCGGCTGAACGCAGGTAGCAGGTCACGGGCCGCCGGCCGGGCCGGGACCGGGATGCCCCCGCCAGGGTCCTCCGGGCAGGGCCAGGCCATCGCCTCCGGGGGGCGGGGGAGGCGGCGGGAAATGACCGCCCGGCGGGCCTGATCTCGGGCCAGCACCGACGGGTGCCTGGCGGGCGAACTGGGTCCGGTACAGGTCGGCGTACAGCCCGCCGGACGCGAGCAGCTCATCGTGGCGGCCGCGCTCGCGGACCCGGCCGCCGTCGATGACCAGGATCTGGTCGGCCCCCTGGATGGTGGACAGCCGGTGGGCGATGACCAGCGAGGTCCGCCCGGCCAGGGCTGCGGCGAGCGCTTGCTGGACGGCGACCTCCGACTCGGAGTCAAGATGCGCGGTGGCCTCGTCGAGCAGCACCACGGCCGGTGCTTTCAGCAGCAGCCGGGCCAGGGCAACCCGCTGTTTCTCGCCGCCGGACAGCCGGTAGCCCCGGTCGCCCACGATGGTGTCCAGGCCGTCGGGCAGAACCGAGATCAGGCCCCAGATCTGCGCTGCCCGGCACGCCTCGGCCAGTTCCTCCTCCGTCACCCCGGGACGGGCGTACTCGAGATTGGCCCGGATCGTGTCGTGGAACAGGTGCGCGTCCTGGGTCACCACACCGACCGAGGCGTGCAGCGACTCCTGGGTCACATCCCTGATGTCGAACCCGCCGATACGCACCGTGCCCTCGTTGGGGTCATACAGCCGCGATACCAGGTGGGTGATCGTGGTCTTGCCTGCGCCCGAGGGCCCGACCAGAGCGGTCAGCTGCCTGGCGGGGGCGGTGAAGCTCACGTCGTGCAGAACGCCCAGCCGCGCGTCCACGCGTTCGGGTGCCGGCAGGGCAATCGACTCCAGCGACGCGAGTGAAACCTCGGACGCGGCCGGGTAATGGAACGAGACATGGTCGAAGACGATGTCCGCCGCTGGCCCGGCGGTGCGGGCTGAACCGTTGCCGTGCGCCGCGAGCACGAGCGGTGTCGCGTCTGGCCGGTCCTCAATCAGTGGCTTCAGGTCAAGCACCTCGAACACCCGGTCGAAACTGACCAGCGCGGTCATCACGTTGACCTGAACGTTGGACAGTGCCGTGATCGGCCCGTACAGCCTGTTCAGCAGGAGGGCCAGGGAAACGAGCGTGCCGACCTGGAAGGCGCCATGGACGACGAGTTCGCCACCCACCCCGTAGACCACCGCGATGGACAGCGACGCGAGCAGCGTCAGCGCGATGAACAGCGAGCTGCCGTACATCGCCTGGACCACGCCGATGTCCCTGACCTTGGCCGCCCGCTCGGCGAACACCCGGGACTCTTCCAGCGGCCGGCCGAACAGCTTGGCCAGCATGGCGCCGGCGACGTTGAACCGCTCGGTCATCGTCGATCCCATCGCGGCGTCGAGCTGCATCGACTCCCTGGTCAGCCGCTGCAGCCTGCGCCCGACCAGACGGGCCGGGATGATGAACATCGGTATCAGCAACAGCGCGATGACCGTGACCAGCCAGGAGAAGTAGAGCATCGTGAACAGCACCAGGATCAGCTGCAGCGTGCTCGACACGGTGGACACCAGCGTCGAGGTGAGCGCCTGCTGTGCACCAATGACATCGCTGTTCAGCCTGCTGACCAGCGAGCCGGTCTGGGCCCGGGTGAAGAACGCGAGCGGCTGGCGCTGCACGTGGCCGAATACCTGCGTGCGCAGGTCGTAGATCAGGCCCTCGCCGACGCGCGCGGTGTACCAGCGCTGGACGAAGTTTAAGAGCGCGTCGAAGAGGGCCAGCCCGGCCACGGTCGCGGCGACCGCCAGCACGACATCGGCCCGCTTCGGCAGGATGCCACGGTCGATCACCAGGCCGAGCAGCACCGGGATCGCCACCGTGATCACCGCGTCCAGCGCGGCGGCCAGCAGGAAGATGGTGAGATCCCAGCGATAGGGCCGCGCGTATCCGGCGATCCGGCGGACCGTCCCCCGCTTCAGCTGTTGCTTGGTCACCGATGAATCGGTCGCGAATCCGCGCATCAGGTGGGGGCCGGGACCGGGCAGCATAACGGCGGGAACCTCCTGGCGGCGGGCATTCTCCCGCGCCAGCTCGTGGTGAACCCGCGCGGCGCGATCACGAGCCGACGAACCTGGTCCGCGGCAGGGGCGCCTGCTCCCGGCGTTCCGCCGTCTGCTCCCGGCGTTCGCCGTCTGCTGCCCAAGCGTAGGTGCGGCACCCTGGCCCTGCAACCATCCGACGGCGGGGCAATCATGAGCCATTAGAGAAAGCACATGGCTGCGGTGACCAGATGGGCGTCCATGACGTGGCCCGAAAGGCCGGCCAGATTCGCGTCATTGGCGGATAGCATTAATTGTGACCTGGAGGTATCTGGCTATGGCACGGGGCAGGCGGGCACAGCCCAGGTGGGCGCGGCCCACTCGGGCGCGGCCCACGCAGGCCCGGCCCGGGCCCAGGTTAAGAAGCCCGGTCGGATGAGCCGCATCCTGTTCGTGGTCCCGCCACTCACCGGCCACATCAACCCAACGGTCGCGGTCGGGGCGGAACTCGCCGCCCGCGGCCACGAGGTCGCCTGGGCCGGCCACCAGGCGGCCCTGCGGTCGCTGCTTCCTGGTGGTGCCCGGGTCTTCCCGGCGGCCGGCGAGGCGTTCGACGCCCGGGAGGCCGACGTGCAGGACCACCGGCGGCCACCGCGTGGCCCCGCGGCGATGAAGTTCGTCTGGGAAAACCTCATCATGCCGCTGGCCCATGCGATGCTGCCCGGCGTGACCGATGCTGTCGCGCAGTTCGCGCCCCACGTGGTCGTGGCTGACCAGCAGGCCATCGCCGGGGCGGTCGCCGCGCGGCAGGCGGGGGCAGTGTGGGTGACGTCGGCCAGTACGCCGGGCGAACTGCTGCGGCCGCCGGGCATGCAGCAGGTTGAGGCGTGGGTGCGTGACCAGATGATCGCGTTCCAGCTGGACTGTGGCGTTGGCAACCCGGCCGACCTGCGGTTCTCCGACCGGCTCGTGCTGGTGTTCACGACGGCGGCCCTGATGGGGGACACCAGGGGGTTCGCCGCCCGGTTTGTGTTCACCGGGCCCGCACTAACCCAGCGGCCCGGCCGCGGGTCGTTCCCGTGGGAATGGCTCGATCCGGCCCGGCGGCACCTGCTGGTGACGCTGGGGACCCTCAGCGGCCCGGCCGGGCCGCGGTTCTTCCGGACGGTGGTCAACGCCCTGGCCGACCTGGGCGGGGAACTGCAGGCCGTGCTGGCCGCCCCGCCCGGTGAGCAGGCTCCGCCGCACATCCTGTTCGCCGGGCACGTGCCGCAGCTGGCCCTGCTCCCGCACATGTCCGCGGTAGTGTGCCACGGCGGCCAGAACACCGTGTGCGAGGCGCTCGCCCATGGCCTGCCGCTGGTCGTCACGCCGATGCGGCACGATCAGCCCATCATCGCGAGGCAGGTGGCCGACGCCGGGGCCGGGGTTGTGCTGCGCATCGACCAGCTGCGCGCCGCCGAACTGCACCACGCGGTCCGGGCCGTCCTCGACGATCCTTCCTACCGCGCTGCTGCGGGGGTAGCGCGGGACTCGTTCGCGGCGGCGGGCGGCGCCATCACCGCCGCCGACCACCTCGAGAAGCTGGTGTGACCGGCATCCGCCGCCCGCACCCGTTTCTGCCCCCGGGACGCACTCGCCCGCACCCGCCCCCCGCCCGCACCCGTTTCTGCCCCCGGGACGCACCCGCCCGTACCCGGCTTCCGCCCGTACCCGGCTTCCGCCCGCCCCTGCCCGGCACCCGCCCGCGCCCGGTTTTCGTCCCCGAGGCCGGAAATACAACCGGGGTAAAGTCCGGTTATGCCTTCAGGCTCCAGCAGCCAGCATGGGCCCATCTCTCAGGAAGGACTGGCCATGAGTGCGACCACGCGGCCCACCAGGCTCGCGGTGCTCGGCGCGGGCCACGTCGGGCCGGTCAGGCGCCCGGCTGGCCCTCCAGGCCGGTTACCCGGTGGCCATCGCCACCTCGGGCGACCCGGAAGACATCGCGCTGATCACTGAAGTGGTCATTCCCGGCGCGCAGCCCCGGTGGGCCAGCGACGCGGTGGCGGACGCAGACATCGTGGTTCTCGCGATACCACTGCACCGCTTCCCTGACGTCGACCCCCGGCTGCTGGGTGGCAAGCTCGTGGTGGACGCGATGAACTACTGGCCGGCCAGCGACGGCGTCCTCGCAGCCTTCGAAGCCGGTGCCAGCAGCGAGATCGTGGCCCAGCGGCTGGCCGGCTCGAGCGTGGTCAAGGCCCTCAACCACATTGGCTACCACGAGCTCGAGGACCGGGCGGTGCCGGCCGGTACCCGGGCCGGCGGGCCGCTGGCGTCGCGGGCGACGACCCTGCGGCGGTGGCCACGATCGCGCGCCTGGTCGACGAGATGGGCTATGACCCGGTTCGCCTGGTCAGCCTGCGGGCGGGCCGGGCTTTGCAGCCAGGCGGGCCCGTATTCGGGGTCGTACTGGCGGCGCCTGAGTTCGAGCGGGCCGTGCAGGCGGACGCGGGGAGCCTGGCATGACCTACACCTTCGGGCTCGACACCTTCGGCGACCGGAACAGCGACGCCGGTGGCCGGCCGCTGTCGCACGCCCAGACGATCCGCAATGTGGCCGAGGAGGGGGTCTTCGCCGAACAAGCCGGAGTGGACTTCTTCGGGATCGGCGAGCATCACACCGAGTACTTCCCGATGCCGGCCGGTGACGTGGCCCTCGCCGCCATCGCGGCCCGCACGGACAGGATCCGCCTCGGCTCCGCCGTCACCGTGCTGAGCTCCGACGACCCGGTCCGGGTGTTCCAGCGGTATTCGACGCTGAACGCGATCTCCGGCGGCCGGGCCGAGGTCATCCTGGGCCGAGGGTCGAGTATCGAATCGTTCCCGTTGTTCGGCTACGACCTTGCCGACTACGAGGAACTCTTCGACGAGAAGGCCACACTGTTCGCCGAGCTCCTTCAGGGCGGCCGGGTCACCTGGGAGGGCAAGACCCGTGCGCCCCTGCTGGGCGCCGATGTGGTGCCGCACACCGAGTCCGGCCCGTTCCCCGCGTGGATCGGCGTCGGCGGCAACCCGCAGTCGGTGATCCGTGCCGCCCGCCTGGGGTTCTCCCTCGCGCTCGCCATTATCGGCGGGCCGCCGGCCCGGTTCGCCTCGTACTCGCAGCTGTTCCGGCGGGCGCTGGAGCAATTCGGCCGCCCGCCGCTGCCCGTGCTGGTGCACTCACCGGGCCACGTCGCGGCCACCGACCAGCAGGCCAGGGCGGAGTTCTGGCCACGCTGGCGGGACATTATCGCCCTGATGGCCGCCGAGCGGGGCTTCGCCATCCCCACCGAGGAGTCGTTCGAGCGGGAGACCGGGCCGGATGGTGCGCTGTACGTCGGGTCACCCGAAACCGTCGCCCGAAAGATCGCCGCGAACCTCCGTGCCCTGGATGCCTCCCGCTTCGACCTCAAGTACGGCATGCCGGGCCTGACCCACGACCAGCTCATGACCAACATCGAGCTCTACGGTGGCCAGGTCATCCCGCGGGTCCGCGAACTGCTCGGCTTATCCGGGGACGGCGCGGTCATGGCGCCCGGGTGAGCAGCTCCATACTGTGCCCGTCAGGGTCGTGAAAGTAGAAACCCCGGCCGCCCCAGCGGGTGTTGATCTCGCCAGCCTGCCGGTACCCGGGATCGGCGAAGTAGGCCAGGCCCGCCTCGCGGATCCGCGCGAAGCCCGCGTCGAACTCCTCGTCGCTGACCAGGAACGCGTAGTGCTGCGGCGCGACCTGGTCACGCTGCATGTAGTCGAGGGTGACCCCGTTATCCAGCCGCACCGGGGTGAATGGCCCGTCGTCAGCGCCGACGGCCCGGCCGAGGATACCGGCGAGAAAACGCGCCGAGGCATGCTTGTCGGTGGCGCCGACAATGGTGTGATTCAGCTCGATGGTCATTGTTCGTCATCTCCTGGGGACGTTGTCATGGGCTGTCCCTGGCGGTACATCTGGGGCGGTTTGACCCCCGCGGACTGGCCGCCGTCGATCGGGATCACCGCCCCGGTGAGGTAGGAGGAGCCCGGCGAGGACAGCCACAGCACGACACTGGCGACTTCAGCGGCCGTCCCTATCCTGCGCATGGGCGCGGCCAGGGCGGCCTGCCGCTGGGCCTCGGGGCCGGCCGCCTCCAGGTGGTGGGTCAGGATCGTGCCGGGCGCGACGACGTTGACCCGGATGCCCTGGTCGGCGTAGTCGAGGGCGGCCACCCTGGTCAGGCCGATGATCCCGGCCTTGCCCGCGACGTAGGCGGCCAGGTTCGCCACGCCGGTGACGCCCGCCAGCGAGGCCATGTTCACGATCGTGCCTCCTCCCGACTGGAGCATGGCGCTGATCTGGTACTTCATCCCCAGGAAGGTGCCTCGGATGTTGGTGGCGATGCCGCGGTCGAACTCGGCCGGATCGATGTCGGCCAGCGGCGCGGGCAGCGGCCCGTCGGTCGCGTTGTTGAACGCGGCGTCGAGCCGCCCGTAGGCGTCCAGGGTGGACGTGACCAGGTCGCGCACGGAACCATCATCCGACACGTCGGCGGGAATCGCGGTGGCCTGGCCCCCGCGGGCCTTGATCTGCCGGGCGACTGTTTCCAGGGCTGCGCCGTCCCGGGCGGCGAGGACGACAGCGGCCCCCGCGTCGGCGAATGCTTCCGCGGTGGCGGCACCGATTCCCTTGCTGGCCCCGGCGATGAGGGCGACCCGCCCTCGCATCGGGCTGGATATCGGGCTGGATATGGCAGGCATGCTCAAGGTCAGGGCTCCTTAGGCCAGGCGGTAGAGGATGGGCATCGAGGCGGTGCCGTTGGCGTGCAGGTTGGCCAGCACGTAGCTGTAGAAGGTCCGCTTGCCGAACTGCCTGGCCGCGAAGCGGGGCAGGCTCATGTCCCAGCGCGCGTGGTTGACGAATACGTAGTCGCCCGGGCCGACCGGGCCGAGCAGCGTGGAGTTGTCCATCCCGGTCTCCACCGCGTACCAGGCCGCGAGATGCTCCCACAGGTCCAGGGCGACCCTGGGATCCTCGGCCACAAAGAAGTTGAACAGGAACAGCCCTGGCCGGCTCTTGTCCACGTCACCAACCCGCCGCAGGCAGCGCGCGGGGATCAGGTACACCTCGCGGGCGGCCGCCGCGATAGCGTCGTGCAGCTTCTGGTACTCCGGGCTGGCGGCCACGTCACCGGCCGCCTCGGCGGTGATGGTCTCGATGAGCGTCACGACGTCATACCGGGCGGGGCGGGCGGCCATCCGCCGCGCATCGCTGCCTGGCGGCGGGATGAGGGACGCCCGGTAGACGGTCGCCTTGGTCACGGCCTCGAGCCGTTCGAGGCTGGCCCCCAGTGCCTTGAGCTCGGCCAGCAGGGCAGCCTTCCGTGGGCCGCCCCGGGGGAACGGCGTGCGGCCGATGGTCGGCTCAACCACCGCGGCCAGGAGCAGGTACCCGGTCGGCGGCGGCTCGATCAGGCCCACGCGCGGGTACTTCGGATGCGGGTTGACGATGGTCAGTTCCATGAATGCCTCCTGCGATCTCGCAAGAACCATAGACACCAAAGCCTTCGATGTCAAAGAGTTAGGCATCTAAAGGAAGTGGTATGCTCGGCGCGTGGCCACGCCAGAAGGACCTCCCGCCGGTCCGCCGCGCCCGCCGGATAGACATCCCACCCGGCAGCAGGGCGACGGGCCGGAGCCGCCATCAGGCCCGCCCGCCAGCCTGCCTCTCGGCCTGCATCTGGCCCGCGCGGCCCGGGAGATCACCAGGGCATTCGACGACGCGCTGGCCGGGGCGGGCGGCTCACAGCCGGTCTGGCTGGTGCTGATCTCCCTGAAGACCCGGCCGCTGGCCAGCCAGCGGGAACTCGCGGATGCGGTCGGGATCAGGGAGGCGACGCTCACCCATCACCTCAACGCGATGGACGCCAGCGGCCTCATCACCCGGCGGCGGGATCCGGAGAACCGCCGGGTGCACCTGGTCGAGCTGACTCCGGCGGGTGAGGAGGCGTTCTTCCGGATGCGCACGGCGGCGTTCGCGTTCAACGCGCGGCTGCAGGCCGGGCTCGGGGAGGAGGAACTAGCGCAGTTCGAGCGGGTGCTCGACCGGCTGAACGGCAACGTCTCGCGCTAAGTTCCCCGGGCTAGCGCGGCCGGGTTCTCACGAAACCCACGGAGTAACCCAGTCCCGGTTCAGCAGCTCAGGCGCCCGCAGGGTAGAGATCATCAGGTTCACCGCGGGCTGCACGTCCCGGGTCCGCCGGAAGCACTCCGCGGCTGACCCGCAACGATCCGGCCCGAACCGCTGCGCGATGGTCACCACCTGATCGGCCAGGCCGGAGAGTTCCGCGGCGTCGTCGGGATCCAGGGACCAGCCGGCCCGGCTGGGCGCGTCGCCGGAACTGGCGATCTGATCGGCCAGCCAAGCCCAGGGCGTGGCGGTCAGCACGGGATCCCAGACCCTGGCGCATGGCTCGACACCGGTGAACCGCGGGTGGTAGTGCGCCGCGTCGAAGCTGCCGGGATCACTGCCCAGCCGGCCGAACAGATCCGCTCGCCACAGCGGGCGGTCCGCGGTGATGAGCTGGGCGGCTGACTCGGTGCCGCGGTGCGGGTGACTGGCCAGTTCCCGGATCTCGATCCGGGCACCGTGCTCCATGGAGGCATCGTCGAGGTTGATCTCGAACCAGTGCCGGATGAGGACGGCCGAACGGGAGAAAGTCAGGATGTGCAGCACGACGCCCCGGTCAGGTTTCTGGTGGTGGGGCCAAGTATGCGGCGGGGCCGGCCACGCGGTCAACGCGGACCCCGATGCCGTGCGCGCCGCGGCCCGCACACCCTGGCCGTGCTCGACCCCGGCCCCGTCGCCTGGCCGGCGCTCCTGGGGGCCGGCCCGGCCTTCGACGTCGCCTTGGCGGTCGCCGATTACGTCGCTGGGACTCATGGTGGCCCGGCGGTGGGTTGCCGGGCCACTGGGACTAGCGGCGCGAGCGGCGCGGGCGGAACTTGATCGCGAGCAGGATGCCGATCGCCACCAGCAGCCAGGGGGAGAACAGGATGTGCATGGTGAAGCTGACGACGATCAGGGCGACGATTGCAATGAGGACGAGGGCGATGATCCCGGGCATGGTGATCGGTCTCCGTTCGGACCAGGCTGGTCAGTGGTTGCGTTCAGCCTCCACACTGCCGCTGTCCGGGAGCCCCGTCGATCGGGATCAGCCCTGATTCCTACCCTGGCCCGTACCCCGGAAGGCATCAGGGTCACGGCTCCGCAGATCCCGGACCTGCCGTTCGTTACGGGGTCATCCGTTCGTCAGGCGCGGTCCCGGTGACGCTCAGCGCAGGCGGCACCTTCGTCGTTCCGGACCAGGGCCGCCGCGGTGACGTGCTGGTCGCGGTCCGCCCGTCCGCGGTGATCGTCAGCCACCGACATCACCGGCCAGGTGCTCAGGGTGGGCTGACCGCGACCCCCGCCGGGGCGGGCTGGTTCTGGACGATGGCCTGCGGGTTGGTGCCATCGAGGCCGGCCTCGTTGATCGTGTTCAGGTCGGCCCAGTAGAGATGACTGGCGTCAGCCGTCACTCCATGCGGGTCGTTCTGGCCGGAAACGATGATGTGCGCGTTGGTGCCGTCGAGGCCGGCTTCCCAGATGGCACCGAACCCCCCCGTGGCCGGGGTACTGGCCCAGTACACGTGGCCGCCGCTGACTGCCATCCCGAGCGGGAAGTCCTGGGCGGGAACGATGATGTGCGGGTTGCTGCCGTCGAGGCCGGCCGCCCAGACCGCGCCATCCCCGTCCGAGAAGTCGGTGCTGCTGGTCCAGTAGATGTGGTCGGCGTCGACCGCCAGTCCGGTCATGTGAATACCCTGGCCGGTGACGATGGTATGCGCGCCGGAGACGTCCAGGCCGGCCACCCAGATCGCACCATCGTTGAGGCCCAGGACGCTGGTCCAGTAAAGGTGGCTGGCGTCCACCGCGACATAGTTAACCGCGTCCGGGTCAGTGAGCTCCACGGCCTGTGGGTTGGAGCCATCGAGATTGGCCTCGTTCATGGAGCCGCCGGCCGGCCAGTAGATGTGAGTGGCGCCGACCGCGATTCCGTTCGGGTTGTCCTGGCCGGGGACGATGGCATGCGGGCTGGTGCCGTCGAGGCCGGCCTGGTTGACCGTGCCGTTGGCCGATTCGGAACCGCCCGGGTCGTTGATCCAGTAGAGGAGGCGGGGGGCCGTGGCAGCGGTGAGCGCGACGGTGGCGGTGGTGGCCGGGTTCGTGCTGGCCGAAGTCAGCGCAGCGGTGAAGGCGGCGCCCCTGCTGGCGGGCGTGAACTGCACGGTCACCGTGCAGGTGCCGCTGGCTGCGAGGCTGGTGCCGGTGCAGGTGTCGCCGGTGATGGTGAATGCCGCCGAGCCGGTCAGCGTGTCCGTCAGCGTGCCGGTGGCCTGGCTGCCCGTGTTGGCCAGCGTGAACGTCTGCGAAACCGGCTGCCCGGTGCCGACCTGCCCGTAGTCGAATGGGGAGGGGGTGAAGGCCAGGGCCGCCGGTGGCGGGGTGACCGCCATGAGCTCCGGCTCGCCCAGGCCGGTGACGATGGCATGCGCGCTGCTGCCATCCGGGTTGGCCTGTTCGATCGCCTGGTCGAGGACGTTGGCCCAGTAGACGTGGCTGCCGTCGGTCGCCACCCCGAGCGGCCCGTTCTGATCGGGGGCGATGGCATGCGGGCTGGTGCCGTCGAGGTTGGCCTCCCAGACCGAGCCGGCCCCGGCCGCGTCTCCGGCGTTGTTGGTCCAGAAGAGGTGGCTGCCGTCGGCCGCCACCCCGAGCGGATTGTTCTGGCCGGGAACAATGACACGCGGGTCGGTGCCGTCGAGGTTGGCCTCGTTGATCGTGCCGACCTTGGACGCAGCGGGGCCGGCGTTGGCCCAGTACAAGTGACTGCCGTTGACCGCTACCCCGTACGGGTCGGTCTGCTGGGCGACGATGATGTGCGCATTGCTGCCGTCGAGGTCGGCCTCCCAGATCGTGCCGAGCAACGTGGCGGACTGGAATTGGATGCTCCAGTAGATGTGGCTGCCATCAGCCGCTAGCCCTGTGGGTCCGTCCTGCCCGGGAATGAGAGTCTGGGGATTGCTGCCGTTGAGGTTGGCCTCGTTGATGCTGTCACCGAAGCTGCTGGTCCAGTAGAGGTGACTGCTGTTCACGGCCACCCCGACCGGATTGTTCTGGCTCTGGATAAGTTGCTGCGAGCTGCTGCTGCCGAGGCCGGCTGCGTTGATCGTGCCATCCGAGGCGTCGGCCCAGTAGATGCTGCCGAGGTCCTGTCCAAGCCCCTTCCCGGTGCCAGTGAGCGCGTCGACGGCGTGGGCGGCGTGTTTCTTGCCGGCCACGGTAAGCGTTGCGGTGACGGTGGCGGACGTGACGGGGGTGAACCGCACCGTGACCCGGCAGGTCTTCCCGGGCGCCAGGCTCTTGCAGGTGTTGCCGGTGATGGTGAACGCGGCCGAGCCGGTCAGCGTCACGGTCAGCCTGCCGGTGGCCGAGCGGCCCGAGTTGGCCAGGCTGAACGTCTGCGAGGCAGGCTGCCGGACGGTGACCTGCCCGTAGTTAAACGGGGCCGGACTGAAGGACAGCGCCGGTGCGGCCGATGCGGCGGCTGCGATCCCCGGAGCGACCAGGACGGCCGCCGTCAGCATCGCCGCCGCGCCGGCCGCCGCCACCCGCCGCCGCGCGGTGAACGCCCGCCAGAGCCTGCCAGATCTGCCGCAGTAGGGCATGCATGCCGTCCCCCCGATAGCCGCTGAGCCCTGATCCCGATGCCAGCGGATCACGGTAGGGCCGCCGATATGACCTGGTTGGTACTCGACCCGGCTGGTTCTCATGAAAACCCCAGCCGCCGCGTTTTGTCCATAAGCAACTGGAAGCTGGCGGGCCCGCCGCTCATCTGCGGCGAACGACACACCTCAGCCCCGCCGGCCAGCCCGCGCCGAGTTTCAGGCACACACTTAGAGCGGGGCCCAGGAACCACTATGGTTCGCATACCCGACGAGAAGGGCTGTGCGGACGATGCGACGGGACGCCAGCAGCAAGAACGATGTCCGGGACTATGTCGGGAAGGTCCGGGACACGCTCGGCGACCCGCGGCTCCAGGATGTGATTGGGCGCGCGGCCGCGCAGGTGCCAGGAGATGCGGCCCCGCAAGACAAGATCGCCGCGCTGCTGTCACCGGATATCGGCTCGACGGTGTCGTCGGGGGGCCAGCCGCCGGGTGTGCCTTACCTGTCCCGCGCCCCGCTGGTGAGCATGGTGCAGACCCAGCTCGAAGCGGCCCTGGGCGAAGCGGGGGTCCCGGATCCGGGCGAACCCGCCAGCCTGTGGTCGAGGCTCGTGCATGCCGTCGAGCGTGTCCTCCACCTCGCGCCGGCCTCGTTCATGCCTGACGATCCCGACTGGTACGTCTTTATCGCCCAGGGCGTGCTCGAGCGCCTGGCGCAGGGAAATGCGCCCTTCAACCCGGCGCCTGCCGAATACGGCGACGTCGCTGACGATGCCCGGCTGGTCATCGTCGGCGACTGGGGCACTGGCCTGCCGCGAGCCCGCGACGTCGCGGCCCTCATGCAGAAAAGCATCGGCGAAGCGCTGGCCGGCGGTCGCCAGGTGCACGTGCTCCACCTGGGCGACGTCTATTACTCGGGGCTGGAGACCGAGGACCGGCGGCGGTTCCTCGACCTGTGGCCGGTCACGCAGGCCCAGGCCGAGGCGGGCGTGACTTCCTGGTCGCTCAATGGCAACCATGACATGTACAGCGGCGGGTTCGGCTACTTCGGGACCGTCCTTGGCGATCCCCGCTTCCAGAGCCAGCGATCGCCGGACGGCAAGCCAACCAGTTTCTTCCGGCTGCGCTCGCCATCCTGGGACTTCATCGGTATCGATACCAGCTGGGACACCGATGTCACCTCAGCTGGCCAGGTCGCGGTCCTGCAGGATCCGCAGGGCAGCTACGTCGCCGCCGTCGCCGCCCAGTCACCGCGCCAGCTCGTGCTGTTCAGCCATCATCAGCTCGTGTCGGTCTATGACCGGGCCGATGTCGGCAGCACGCTCCCGGCCAAGCTCGGGCCGGTCCTGACCGGGAACCGCGTTACGGCGTGGTGGTGGGGGCACGAGCACCGGGCCATTACCTACGAGGCGGCGGCGGGTGTCCGCTACCCACGATGCCTGGGAAACGGCGGCGTCCCCGTCCTGCCCGATGCCGCCCCGCCGGCCGGCAGCAAGCCAGCCATCACGTGGCGCAGCACGCGGTCAGTGCGGGAAGACGGCCAGGAGCGGACCCGGTTCGGCTTCGCCGTGCTCGATCTGCACCCGGACCGCATCGAGGTCGCTTACGTGGACGACGACGGGCACATCCCGCACACCGAGACGATCAGCTAGGCACCGGCGCGTCCGGGTGTGTGGTGCAACCGACCGGGACGCTGCCCGCCACCCGGGTGCCCTGCCCCGGGGCCGAGTCAACCCGCAGGCTGCCGCCGAGGGCGCACAGCCGGTCCTGCATGTTGACGAACCCCGCACCGAGGCCGCAGCGGCTGGGCTGGAACCCGCGGCCATCATCGCGGACGTCGAAGGCGAGCGCTGCCCCGTCCGCCCGGATCCGCACCTCGACCCGGGCCCGGTCGCCAGCGTGCTTGGAGGCGTTCTGGAGCGCTTCCAGGCAGCAGAAGTAGACCGCTGCCTCGAGCTCCGCCGGGTAGCGGCCAAGTGGGGCGGCGTGAACCGTGATGGGCAGCGCGGACCGGTGCGCCACTGCGGACAGCGCGGCCAGCAGCCCGCTCTCGACGAGGACCGGGGGATAGATGCCGTGCGCGAGGCAGCGCAGCTCATCCGCGGCCTCCCTGACGTCAGTGCGGAGCTCGGCCAGAACCTCCCGGACCTGGTCATCGTGGCTTTCGGCCAGCTCGCAAGCCAGGCTCAGCTTGATCGCGAGGGCGGTGAGCCGCTGCTGGGCCCCGTCGTGGAGGTTGCGCTCGATCCGGCGGCGCTCAGCGTCGGCCGCCGCCACGATCCGGGTCCGCGAGGCCTGGAGTTCGGCCGCCTGACGGCGCGACTGCTCGACCGAGGCCGCCAGCTCGGAGCCGAGCCGGGCGTTGTGAGCCGCGAGTTCAGCCCGCTCCGCCTCCAGCAGACGCCGCTGCAGGAAGTCGGTTCGCAGATTCGCGATCACCCGGCCGAAGCGCGCGAGGGGCAGTGAAGGCCCGGTGTTGTACCCGGCAAAACCCGGTTCGAGGTCGCCGGCGAACCGCAGGCGGGTCAGTAGCTCCATAGCGACCAGGCTGCCGAGAGCCGGGCGCCGCCACATCGGCAGGAATTCGTATTCACGCCTGCGGAGATTGACTACGCGGCGGCCAGAATTGACTATCCGGCGGACAGCGCCGCCCGGGCATCGACACGGCCGGCCGGAACGCGGACACTTCGTATGTGGCGATATCGCTGCCGATTGTGGGGCGGGCTGTTGAGCGCGACGTCATAACAGCCGTCTATGCGAGCGTGGCGGCGGGCCAGCCGCAGCTTCTGCTGATCACCGGTGAGGCTGGTATCGGCAAGACGCGGCTGATCGAGGACCTGGTCAAGCAGGTGACATCGGCGCGGTGCGCCGCCCAGGTCCGGATCGGCGAGTCCGCTCCGCTGGCCGGAGCCGCGCTGGCTTACGGCCCGTTCGTGGCCGCGCTGGGAGAGCGGGCCGGATGGCTGCTGGCCCGCGAAGAATCCGGCGACATGTTCGCGGCCCGGCACCGTCTGTTCGAGCGGGTCCTTGCGCTCCTCGGCGACCAGGCCGCCGAGGCCCCGCTGGTCCTCGTCCTGGAGGACCTGCACTGGGCCGATGAGTCCTCCCACGAACTGCTGGCGTTCCTGGCGGTCAGGCTGCGCGACCTGCCGGTCCTGGTGGTCGCCACCCTGCGGGATGAGGAACTGGCCGACGAGGCCCGGCGGTGGCTCTCCGACCTGGAGCGGCGGCCGCGGGTGACGCGGCTGCGGCTGGCTGGCCTCGCCCCGCACGAGGTCGCCGAACTGGTCGCTGACCAGGTGCCGGAAGGCTCCGGGCCGGACCCGGTCGCCGCCGTGGTCCGCGCCGCCGAAGGCAACCCCTTGTACGCGCTGGAGCTCGCGGGCTCCGGTGCCCGGGTGCCCCCCGCCTCGATCACCGAAGCCGTGCTGGCGAAGGCCGCCGGGGCCGCCCCCTCGGCGCGGGCGGTGGTCGACCAGGTCTGCGTGGCCGACGGCGGAATGTCGCACGAACTGCTGGCCGCGACCGTCCCGTTGGGTGAGGATGACCTGCTGGCCGCGGCCCGCGAGGCGGTCTCCCGGCGGCTGCTGGCCGCCACGGCCGATGGGTACGCGTTCCCGCATGACCTGGTCCGGCAGGTGTTCTACGGCCAGCTGCTCCCCGGGGAGCGGCGCCGCCTGCATCGCCGCGTCGCCGACGCGCTGGCCGCGCAGCCTCAGCCGGACCCGGCTCTGCTGGCCCTGCACTGGCAGCTGGCCGATTGCCCGGACCGCGCCGCGCCCGCGGCCCTGCTGGCGGCGCGGCAGGCCGTGACCTCGCGCGCCTACCCGGAGGCCGACCGTTTTTACACCATGGCCGTCAGCCAGGTGCGCTGGCTGCCGGACCCAGGTCCCGGCCCCGGCCTGCTGGAGGAAGCCGCGCAGGCGGCCAGCTGGGCCGGGCATCCTGCGCGCGCCGCCCGCTACATGGTGGACGTGCTGGCCCAGCCCGCTGCGGCCGGGACGCAGGACCGGGCGCGCATGCTGGAGCGGCTCGGCCGTTACCACTGGGAAGCAGGAGATCCCCGGGCTGCGGTCGAGGCTACCCGGAAGGCGTGGGATCTGCTCGAAACCGGACCAGCGTCGGCCTTGCAGGCCCGGGTCCTGGCCGCGCTCGCCAACGGCCGCCTGCTGCTGGGCGAGCCGGACGAGGCGATGCCGCTGGCGACGCAGGCCGTCGAACTAGCCGAGAAGATCGGCGCCGACGTCGAGTACGCGCACGGCCTGGCGGTACTGGGCATCGTCCAGGCCCAGCGCGGTGAGCTGGAGGCGGGGCTGGCGGCCTTGCACACCTCGTTTACCCTGGCCCGCCGGTCGGGCAGCATCGAGGGCGTGGTCCGCGCCGCGGCGAACCAGACGTACCTGCTCCACACGGCCGGCCGTTCCGCTGAGGCCCTCGAGGTAGCCCGCAGCGGGCGGCGGGCCGCGCGCTCCCTGGGCGCCCCGGCCGCCCTGACGTCGGTCCTGGACAACAACACCGCGGCGGTGCTGACCGCGACCGGACGCTGGGCGGAAGCCGGCCAGCTGCTGGCCGAGCTCATCGGCGAGTCCCGCGCGAACGTCACGCGGTACCTGCAGCTGCTGCAGCTGGAACTGGCGGTGGGCCGCGGCGAGCGGGCCAGCGCGGAGGAGCTGGCCACGACGCTCAGGAAGTCCCCCGAGGATCCCAGGCTCCTCGGGCCGCTGCATGCCTGCCTCGCCGAGCAGGCGCTGAACGCGGGTGACCTGGCCACGGCGGCTGATGAGGTGCTCCAGGGGCTCGCCGCGCTGCAGGGCGCCGCCCTGGCTGAGGAGGAGATCCGGCTGCTCGCTGCCGGGGCCAGGGTCAGCGCCGACCTGGCCGCGCTGCCCGGTGCCGCACGGGCTGGGGACGTCGCGGCCAGCTGGGAAGCGGCGTCGGCCGGCCTGACCGGCCGGGCCCGGGTCATCACCAGCGAGGATGGTGGCAGCCAGCCGGAAGTGGCCGCCTTCGGGGCGCTGGCCGCCGCGGAGAGCGCTCGCCAGCATGGCCAGGACAACCGGGCGACCTGGCGGGCCGTGGCCGGGGCCTGGCAGGCGCTTGGCCAGCCCTACCGGGAGGCTTACGCCCGCTTGCGCGAGGCCGGGGCCGCGATCCGGGCTGGCCGGCGTGAGCAGGCCGCCCGGGCCCTGGCGGCCTGCACGAGCCTCGCGGGCCAGCTTCCGTCACCGCCCCTGCTCAGCCTGGCCGGTGAACTGGCCCGGCGGGCGAGACTGGGCGGCCAGGCCTCCTCGCCTGCCGCTCCCGCCGCGGCCAGTGCCCGGTTCGACCTCACCGGCCGCGAAGCGGACGTCCTGGCCCTCCTGGTCAGGGGGGATAGTAACCGGCAGATCGCGCGCGCCCTTTTCATCAGCGACCGGACTGTCGCGGTGCACGTGTCCCGCATTCTTGACAAACTGGGCGTCCGTAACCGTACCGAAGCGGCGACGATGGGGGGGCAGCTGGGCCTGACCACCTCAGCAGCCCCAGCGGCATCACCTGGTAAGGAGCCTGATGGACATCCGAATCGAAGGTGACCCCACCTCCTGGACCCTGACCCGTCCGGTCGACCCCCGCCAGGTAGCGGCGTCCGGCGATCCGGTGGTCCTGCCGGTATCGGAGCCGCTGGCGGGACGGCTGCTGCTGTCCCCCCGGTCCGCGGGGAGCGTCGTCTTCTTCCAGCCCGCGATGGACCCGCACCACGGTGTGGTCCCCAACGGGGTCAGGCTGCCCGAGCAGTGCCTGTACGTCCCGTCGCCGACCGGCCCGGACCCGCACAGCAACCCCGCCCGGTACTACCTGCTTCCCACGGCCACGAGCCTGGCCGCGCTGGAGAGGGAGATCAAGGCCGCGATGAGCCGGGGCACCACGGTCAGCGTCGACTTCACCGGGCCGGACCAGCCGGGTGTCCTCGTGCTCAACGGGGCGGCATTGCCCTTCGCGGTACTCTGCCCAGCCACGGCCGGCAGCTGAGACCCCGTACGCCGCTCACCGGTGCCCGGGCTCACCGGTGCCTGGGCTTACCTCAACCAGCAGCGGCCTCGCCCACCCGGAACTTCACCTCTGCGGCGATGATGATGAGGAACGCCGTGCGGTACCGCCGGCCCCTAGGCCGGCAGATGTGGAGGTCGGTGTGGGTCCAGTGGCGGCCAGTTCCGGTGCGCAGTTCAGTCTCGAGGATCGCTACCGCCGCGAGGACGGTTCCGTCTACCTGACCGGCATCCAGGCCCTGGTGCGCATGCTGCTCGACCGGGCGCGGGCCGACCAGCGCGCCGGGCGCGCCACGGCGACCTACGTGACCGGATATGAGGGCTCCCCGCTGGGCGGCCTCGACCTCGAACTGGCGCGCCACGCCGCCTTGCTCGCCGAGCACGCCATCGTGACCCAGCCCGGCCTGAATGAGGAACTCGCCGCGACCGCTGTGGCGGGCACGCAGCTCGCGCGCCAGGTCGGCGATCTGCGGTACGCGGGCGTGACCGGCGTCTGGTACGGCAAGACGCCGGGTCTCGACCGGGCCTCCGACGCGCTGCGGCACGCCAACCTCATCGGCACCGACTCCCACGGTGGCGCGGTGGCGCTGGCCGGTGACGATCCGGCGGCGAAATCGTCGACCATCCCCGGCTCGTCCGAACTCGCCCTCGCCGACCTCGGCATGCCTACCTTCGCCCCGGCCGACGCCGCCGAGATCCTCCAGTACGGGCAGCACGCCGTGGAGCTGTCGCGGGCCAGCGGCCTGTGGGCCGCCCTGAAGGTCGCGACGGTGGTGGCCGACGGTGCGGCCACGGCAGCGGTCACGCCCTGGAGCCCGCCTGATCTCACCGACCTGCCCGACGGCCTCACCGCGTACGCACACCGGCCGACCGCGCACCTGCTCGGGGCCACGCTGGCCGGGCTGGAGCGCTCGTTCCATCAGGCCCGCCTGCCCCTCGCCCTGGAATACGCGCGCCGCAGTGGCGTCAACACGATCACCGGCCCGGCCGCGGCGCGGATCGGCATCATCTCCGCCGGCGCCAGCTATCTCGCGCTGCGCCAGGCGCTGACCTCAGTCGGGCTCGACCAGGACCGGCTGGAAGGGGCCGGCATCCGGCTGCTGAAGCTCGGCCTGGTTTTCCCCCTCGAGCCGTCCATCGTCAGGGAGTTCGCCCGCGGCCTCGACCAGATCATCGTGGTCGAGGAGAAGCGGGCCTTCCTGGAGGACGCGGTGAAATCCGTGCTCTACGGGATGGCGGGCGCGCCTGCCGTGCACGGCAAGTCCGGGCCGGACGGCCGCCCGCTGCTGCCCCCGTTCGGCGAACTGGACTGCGACACCATCGCGGGCGGGCTGTCGCGCTGCCTGACCAGCGCGGGGGTGCCGGATCTGGCGGTACCCGCCCCGCCGCGCCAGCGGACCACCCTGCCGCTCGCTCCGCGCACGCCGTACTTCTGCTCCGGGTGCCCGCACAACTCCTCGACCGAGGTGGCCCCGGGCACGCTGGTGGGCGGGGGGATCGGCTGTCACGCCATGGTGCTGCTCATGCCGGGGGAGCAGCGGGGCCAGGTCACGGGGCTGACCCAGATGGGGGGCGAGGGGGCGCACTGGATCGGCATGGCGCCCTTCGTGGGGCAGCGTCATTTCGTGCAGAACATCGGGGACGGCACGTTCGCGCACTCCGGGAGCCTCGCTGTCCGCGCAGCGGTCGCCGCGGGCGTGAACGTGACGTTCAAGCTGCTGCGCAATTCGGCGGTGGCGATGACCGGGGGGCAGCAGCCGGTGGGCGAGCTGAGCCTGCGTCAGCTCACCGCGCTCCTGCGGGCCGAGGGCGTGCGCCGGATCGTCGTCACCTCAGACGATCCGCAGCGGCTCCGCGGGCAGGCCGGGGACGGGATAGCGGTACGGCACCGGGATGACCTGCTGGCCGTCCAGCAGGAACTCGCGGCCACCGACGGCGTTACCGTGCTGATCCACGACCAGGAGTGCGCGGCGGAAAAGCGCCGCAAGCGGCGGCGCGGGCTGGCGCAGCCACCCGCCCGGCGGGTCTTCATCAACGAGCGGGTCTGTGAGGGCTGCGGCGACTGCGGCGTCAAGTCCAACTGCCTGTCCGTGCAGCCGGTGGCGACCGAGTTCGGCCGCAAGACCCGGATCAGCCAGTCCTCGTGCAACCTGGACTTCTCCTGCCTGGCGGGCGACTGCCCGTCGTTTCTCACCGTCATCCCGGGCCAGCAGGTGGCCCGGGAGCCCGGCGCCGTGCCCGCGCCGGACGAGCCGGGCCGGGTCGCTGCGCAGCGGCAGTTCTCGATGCGGATCACCGGTATCGGGGGCACCGGGGTCGTCACCGTGTCCCAGGTGCTGGCGACCGCCGCGGCTATCGAGGGCCGGTCGGTGCGGACGCTGGACCAGACCGGGCTGGCCCAGAAGGGCGGCGCCGTCGTCTCCGACCTGACGATCACCCGCGGCGAGCAGCATCGCTCGCCGAAGCTGGGCGTTGGAGAGTGCGATCTGTACCTGGGGTGTGACGCGCTGGTCGCGGCCGACCCAGCTAACCTGCAGGTTACCGACGCGCGGAAGACCGTGGCGGTGATCTCCCTGTCCGAAGTCCCGACCGGCAGCATGGTCGTCACGTCAACGGCCCGCTACCCGGGCCAGCAGCAGATCAGGCCGGTGTTCGGGCAGGCGGCCCGGGACGCCCGTTTCATCGACGCCGCGGCCCTGGCCCTGGAGCACCTGGGCGACGAGCAGTACGCCAACATGATCATGGTCGGCGCGGCGTACCAGTGCGGGGCGCTCCCACTCGCGGCCGACTCGATCGAGCGGGCCATCCAGCTCAACGGCGTCGCGGTGGCCGCCAACGTCGCCGCGTTCCGCCGCGGCCGGCACGCGACCGCCGGCCAGCCGGGCCCGCCCGCGCCCTCACAGCTCCCGGGCCCGCCGTCACAACTCCCGGACGCCGTCGGGGAGACCGGGGACCTCGACGCGCTCGTCCGCCGCCGTGCTGAGGATCTGGTGGCCTACCAGAACGAGTCCTACGCCGCCCGTTACGCCGAGCTGGTGACGCGGGTGCGCGAGGCCGAAGCCGGGATCAGCCCGGATCTGGAATTCACCGCCGCCGTGGCCGGCAACCTCTACAAGCTCATGGCGTACAAGGACGAGTACGAAGTCGCGCGGCTCTCCCTGGATCCGCAGCTGACCGCGGACATCACCGCCCAGTTCGGCGAGGGGGCCCGGTACGCCTACCGGCTGCACCCCCCGGTGCTGCGGTCCCTCGGGATGACCAGCAAGATCAGCCTGGGCCCGTGGTTCCGCCCGGGCTTCCGGCTGCTCGCCGCGGGGCGAAGGCTGCGGGGTACCCCGTTCGACCCGTTCGGCCGTACCCAGGTCCGGCGGACCGAGCGGTCGCTCGTCAGCGAGTACCAGGCGGTCATCGGCCAGTTGCTGACCGGGCTGACCACGGCCAACCATGCCCTGGCGGTGGAGATCGCCGGGCTCCCGGACCTGGTGCGGGGGTATGAGGAGATCAAGCTGGGTAACGTGGCCACCTACCGGGACCGCACCGCCGACCTGCTCGCGCGCTTCATCGCCGCGGAGGGACGCGGCGCCGCTGATCCCCGTCAGAGCCGCTGGCCCACACCAACCAGGTTTCCGTAGCGGCTCGGGTCCGCGGGGACGTCGGCGCCAGGATCGGGCCGCCACTGGGGGATGTAGACCAGGCCGGGATCTACCACGGCGAAGCCGTCGAAGAACCCGAGGATTTCCTCGTGTGAGCGCAGGTGCAGGGCCATCGCGACGCTGCTGTTGTACACCTTCTCGACCGCGTCGGCTACGCCGGGCCGGTCTTCGTTAGTGCCGTGAGAAATGACCAGGTAGCTGCCGGGCGCCAGCGCGTCGCGGAGGGTGGCCACGATGCGGCGGGGGTCTTCGGCGCCGGCGATGAAATGCAGGATGGAGACCAGCAGCAGTCCGGTCGGCTGGGCCGGGTCGATCAGCCGGCGGGTGATCGCGTGGTCGAGGATCCCGGCGGGCTCGTGCAGGTCGGCCTCGATGATCGCGGCGTTCTGGTTGCCCTCCAGGAGGGCCTTGCTGTGCGCCACGACGACCGGGTCGATGTCGACGTAGGCGACCCGGGCGGCCGGGTCGGATTGCTGGGCGACCTCGTGCACGTTGCCCTGGGTGGGAAGGCCCGAGCCGATGTCCAGGAACTGGCGGATGCCGTTCGCGCCGAGGAACCTGACCGCCCGGCCGATGAATGCGCGGTTGGCCCGGCCGATGAGCGGGGCGGTGGGCTCGACCGCGGCGATCGCCCGGGCCACGTCCGCGTCGGCCAGGAAGTTATGCGTGCCACCCAGCCAGTAGTCATAGACCCGGGCCGCGTTGGCCCGCCTGGTTTCCCCCCCGGGAGGCACCCAGCCCGGGTCCGTCATGAGGGCCCCTGGAGGTCGGCGTCCGCGTCCGCGTCGGCCTCGGCGTCGGCGTTGGCCAGGAGCCGGCGGGCCTCGGCTTCATCGGCGGGGGCCACGAGCACGCGGACCCCCTGCACCTGCAGTGCCGGTTCCTGGCCTCCGGCATCATCGGCTGACACCGCGGCGGTCAGGTCGTTGTTGCGCAGCATGCCGACGATTAGTTCGGCCTCGGTGCGGCTGCTCACGACGGCCACCGGCACGGTAGCCCCGTCGGAATTGGGCATAGGGTTCCCCTTCTCGAAGAACTGCCACCGTGACGCCGTCCGCCAGCACCGGCAGGATTACCATCGCAGGCACACTATCGGCGGCAGGGACGGTATGAACGCGGAGCAGGACCCGCCAGAACCTGATTACCGAGCCTACGCGGCGGCCGGCGTCAGCGCCCTGCAGCGCTGGTACCGCCCGTCACGGGGGCTCTGGCAGGGCGCAGGCTGGTGGCAGTCCGCGAACGCGCTGACCGCGGTCATCCGGTACGCACAGGTCACCGGGGACCCGTCGGGCCCGGCGGTGGCCAAGACCACCTTCCGCCGCGCCCCGCGCTGGCGGCGCGGTTTCTGCAACAAATTCTTTGACGATAACGCCTGGTGGGCGCTGGCCTGGGTGGCAGCGTATGACCTGACGGGCGACGGACGCTACGTTCACGCCGCCGAGCGCATCTTCGCGCGCAATGTGTCGGGGTGGGACGGGACCTGCGGCGGCGGGCTGTGGTGGAACACCGACCGGAAGTACAAGAACGCCATCACGAACGAGTTGTTCCTCACGCTGGCCGCCCGGCTGAGCCAGCGCACCCCCGATCCCGCGGGGCGGTACCGGGAGTGGGCGTTGCGGTCCTGGGACTGGTTCTGCTCCGCCGGCCTGATCGGCCCGGGCGGGCTGGTCAACGACGGGCTCACGGCCGACTGCCAGAACAACGGCCGGACCACCTGGACCTACAACCAGGGTGTGATCCTCGGCGGCCTGGCGGCCCTGCACCAGATCACGGGGGACCACGGATACACCGAGACGGGCCGGGCCCTCGCGGACGCCGTGCTGGCCACGCTGACCACCCCGGCGGAGGCGAGCCCGGGCGGCATTCTCATCGAGCCCAGCGAGCGGCCCGGTGACCCCGGCCGGCACTACGGGGACGACACCCAGTTCAAAGGAATCTTCATGCGGTACCTGCACGACTTCTACGCGGTCAGCCCCCGCCCGGCGTACCGGGAGTTCTTCCTCCGCAACGCCCGCTCCGTGTGGGCCAACGCCCGGAACCGGGAGAACCAGTTCGGCATGCACTGGTCCGGCCCGTTTGACCAGGCCGGCGCCAGCCAGCAGAGCTCGGCCCTGGACGCGCTGAACGCCGCGGCCGCCCTCACGGCAGGCTGACGGTCCGGCGGCCGCCGCCAAGCCGGCCGCCGCCAAGCCGGCCGCCGCCAAGCCGGCCGCCGCCAAGCCGGCCGCCGCCAAGCCGGCCGCCGCCGGCCCACCCAAGAGAGGTGCCGGCTTCGTGAACGGTTAGCCCAGGTAGCAACGTTCTTACCGGTATGGGGGCAAGCCAGATAGTTCCGGCCGCCCCGCGCCTGGGCGGTGAACCTGGACTCGCGCCATGACCGGCGCGGGGGAGTGCGGCGGGATCCGACGTGCGCTGGGTGTCTACCTCCTGGGCGCGATCAGCCCGGCGGACCGCGCCGTCGTCGAGCGCCATCTGGCCGGGTGCGCCGGTTGCCGGGCGGAACTGGCCGGGCTGGCTGCCCTGCCGGGCCGGCTGGGCAGTGTGCCTGCCGCCGATATGACCTGGCTGGCCGGGGACGAGCGTGGCGGCGGCCGGGGTGAAGTTCCGTCTGACGTCCCGCTGGAGACCTTGCTGGACCGGGCGGCGCGGCTCCGCAGGCGCCTGCGCTGGCGCCGCCTGGCCGTGGCCGGGGCGGCGCTGGTGATCGTCGGCGGCGGCGCGGTAGCGGGATCGCGCATGCTGTACCCGCCGGTCACCCGGCCGCCGGTCCCGGCGGTGCCGTGGGCCGCCACCGTCACCGGCAGCGATCCGCAGACCGGCATGTCCGCCATCGTGAAGTACCAGCCGCGGCCCTGGGGACTGGCGCTGCAGGTGCAGGTCAGCGGGATCTCCCCCGGCACTAGGTGCGAACTGCAGGTCGTTACCGCCAGCGGGCAGGACATGCCGGCCGGGGGCTGGATGGTCGCGGCCGGCCACGCGTGGGCGTGGTACCCGGCCTCCTCCGCCCTGCCCGCCGCTGACGTCCGCGGATTTCTCATCACCACCGTGCGGGGCAAGGACCTGGTCAGGGTCTCCCCGATCATCCGCCGGGACCTCGGGCTCGCGCCGCCATCAGACAGCTGAGGCTGTCGTCGCCACTGACGCGGCTGGTGGATCCGGGTCACCCAGACGGGACGACCTCATGCCACAGGCCGCCGTTCAGGTTGAGCGAGTTGCCGTGCGCCTGGCCCGGGGCGCTGTCGCCGACGTAGGTGTACAGCGGATGCCCGTCGTAGGTCGCCTGCGTCGAGCCGTCGGCGCGCTTGATGGTGGCGAGCGTGCCGGTCACGCCCGGGCCGGCGGTCACCGGTCCTATCACCGGCGGCCAGTACGCGGCGCAGGACCCGTTGCAGTTGGACTTGGTGGCGGTATCCGGCGCGAACCAGTAGAGGGTGAATCCCTTGGAGTTGGCCAGGACCGTGGCCCCGCCGGCCTGCTCGGTGCGTACGGTCTGCGCGCCGCCACCCGGGCCCGCCGGTGCCGTCCCGCCTGCTCCGGCCACGGCGATTCCCAGCAGGACCAGGGCGATCACGGACAGGCCAGCTATGGCCAGCCCGGCAGCCGCCGTGCTCACCTGCAGCCTGGCGGCCAGCGACCCGGGCTGCGGTGGCGTACTGGCGGCCGGGCGGGGCGGCGGGACGGCCGCGAGGACCGCCAGCACGGCGAAGGCGGCCACCTCGATCACCCCCGCGACGATTCCTGCCGTGGTGCGAACTTCCCTGAACCCGAAGAGCCCGATCCATACCGACAGCAGATAACCGCCGAGCGTGGACAGCGCGAACCCCGCGCCCGCCGCGGCGGCTAGCCGGCTGCCCGAGACGAGCACCACGGCGGCCAGGCCGAAGGCCGCGATCACCTGCAGCAGGAAGAGCCAGCCGATCGTGGGGATGGAGCGGTAGCCGGTCAGGTAGAGGTCGAGGTGGATCCCGGCGGTCGCGGCCAGCAGCCCGGCGCCGGCCACCCGCAACCCGAGCCGCGGCGTGCGTCCCAGCGTCGCGGGCCCCGTTCTGTCCCTGGTCATTTCTGTCCCTCCCCGCCGGGTGGGCGGGCATCACATACCCCCGCTAGCAGGCGAATGCTCTCTCACTCCCCAGGACGTACGGTGCGGCCAGTCTGGTTCACCGGGTTCGTAAGCTGGTCAGCTTCCGCCCACGCCGAGGGTCGTCAGCAACACCAGGACGATCGTGACCGCGGCGAATACGCCATGAGTGATGACCACCGGCAGCGGAAAATGCCGTTCCGGCGGGACGGTCGTCCAGGTGCGGCCGGACCTGGCCCCGGAGCCCACGGCGACGGCCGACGGGGCCGCGTGAGTCCGGTACACGACGATCCAGCGGGCCGCCATGATGAGGCCGAACACAGCGACCGGAGCCAGGATGAACAAGGCCACCCAGGCCAGCCGGTCGGTGCCGGTGAGCAGATAGATCCCCCATATGGCCAGGCCGCTGATCGCGAGCAGGGCATGCGCACTGATCACCGGCACCGGCAGGCGGGTCGCCGCGGCCGACTGGAACTCGCGGTCGTATTCGATGAGCCAGATCGTCAGCAGGTAAAGCCCTGCGCCAGCGGTGAGAATCCAGGCAATTAGGCCAGCCTGTGGCATGGGTACTCCATCCTCGCCGGCGCGGCCGGGCCGGTGCCGGTGATCTCCTGGGCGAACGCCGGGCGCCGCACCGGACGCGTGCTGGATGTGAGTAACTGGAGTGCCCCCCGGCCATCTTTGTTCACGGCCCAGATGGTCAGGAAGTTCACAAACCTGGCGCGTGTCTTGGACGCTAGTACCGCCGGGCGGGGAGGGCGAGGCGGTCCGGCCCTTAGAGGTCTCTTTCGTAACAGAAGTTGACCGGCCCGTCTGGCCCGCCTTCGCGGTTGGTGAAGCCGAGGCTCTCGTACAGCGCCCGGGCGGCCAGGTCATCCTCACTGGTGCCGAGATCCATGTAATCGGCGCCGAGCTGCCTGGCCTGGTCGATCGCGCACTCCATCAGCCGCCGCCCCAGTCCCTGCCCGCGCCGGGCCGCAGCGACGTACAGTTCCGCCAGGTAGCACTCGAGGCCCGCACTCCAGAAAGCAGGACGGAATCGGAGCACCGCCAGGCCGTCAGGGCCAGGGCCGCCAAGCAAGATCACAGTCTCGTCCGAGCCCAGCAACCGGCCGATTCGCTCAGCCAGCACGACAGGCCCGGGCGTGGGATCGTCGTACTCCCGGTTGAAATCGTGCAGCAACTGCCCGATGGCGCCCGCGTCCGCCGCCCGCGCGCGCCGGACGGCGAGGTCCCGGCCCTCCGCCTCTCCCATGTCATCGAATCTACCGGCGAGCCCCTACCCGCGCTGGCGGCCGTCGTCGTGGCGGCCGTGGGCCTGGCTGCCGCGGCGCAGCTGGCGCCGGAGGGCGGCAACCCGCCGCCGTGCCACCTACAGGTGGTTGAACCCGCCGGTTTCCTCCTTGGTCATGGGCACGGTGACCGGATGCTTGCCAAAGTGAGCCACCGCGTCGCGGAAGTCGTCCAGCAGCGAGGCGGCCATGTCCTGGCTCACGCCGAGGCGGACCAGGATGCGCTGCACGGCGATGTCAGCCGCGCTTCCGGTGAGGGTGTAGGCAGGCACCTGCCATCCGCGGAGGCGCAGCCGGTCGGCCAGGTCGAACAGGGTGTAGCCGGGGTCCTGGCCTTCGCGGATCCGCCAGGTGACCGTCGGGATCCCGGTGTTCGGGTTGCTGTCACACAGCAGCTCGAAGGGGCCCAGCTTGACGATCTCCGCGGCGAGGTACTGGCCGATGTCGTAGGACGCCTGGTGGATGCGGCGGTAGCCCTCATGGCCGAGCCGGAGGAAGTTGTAGTAGCTGGCGATGATCTGGCCCGCCGGCCGGGAGAAGTTGATCTGGAAGACCGGCATGTCGCCGCCCAGGTAGTTGACGTGGAAAATGAGGTCATCGGGGAGCTCGCTGCTGTCCCGGAAGATGACCCAGCCCACGCCCAGCGGGGCCAGCCCGAATTTGTGCCCCGAGGCACTGATCGACTTGACCCGCGGGAGGCGGAAGTCGAAGACGACCTCGGGCGCGCAGAACGGGGCGAGGAAACCGCCGCTGGCCCCGTCCACGTGAATGTCGATATCCAGGCCGGTGTCGGCCTGCAGTTTGTCCAGGGCGTTCGACATGGCTTCGACGGGCTCGTAGGCGCCGGTGTAGGTGACGCCGAGCGTCGGTACGACCATGATGGTGTTCTCGTCCACCCGCTCGAGCATCGAGGCCGGATCCATGGCATAGCTGCCATGTGACATCGGGACCTCACGCATCTCGATGTCCCAGTAGCGGGCGAACTTGTGCCACACCACCTGCACGGGGCCGCACACCATGTTCGGATTGTCGGTCGGCTTGCCCTCGGCGCGCCGCTTGGCCCGCCACCGCCATTTGGCCGCCATGCCCGCGAGCATGCAGGCCTCCGAGGAGCCGATAGCCGAGGTGCCCACGGTGTTGGCCGCCTCGGGCGCATTCCACAGGTCGGCCATCATGTGCACGCAGCGCCGCTCTATCTCAGCGGCCTGCGGGTACTCGTCCCTATCGATCATGTTCTTGTTGATCGACAGCGCCATCAGGGCCAGAGCCTCGGGTTCCTCCCACGTCTGGCAGAACGTGGCCAGGTTCTGCCGGGCGTTGCCGTCGAGTATCAGCTCGTCCGCCACCACCTGGAACGCTTCGCGCGCTTGCGTCTCGCCCTCGGGGAACCGGTATTTCGGCACCGGTCTGGTCAGGTCACGCTCGGCGAACACGCAATCCTCTATCTGCTCGCGGACGGTATCGCGCTCGTGCAGTGACATGATCAGCATCTCCTAGATCGTGAACTGATCCCGATGCTCGCCGGGCCTGCCTGGGCCCGCATCCCCCGTGACGGGTAGCCGGATGACCTCCCGGGGCGCCGCGTGCTCCCCCTGCACGGGTGATTCGCCGCCGGGCAGACCCACCCATACTGGGCCCGGAATCATGGTCGCCCTTAGCCTGGCCCTCCCCAAGATCCCAGCGGGGCCTAAGCCAGAACGGCGCCGGTCAGCGTTCGATCCTCGAGGAGGACAAGATGTTCAGGAGGCGACGCCCGCTGCTGCGGGCGGCAGTGGTCGGAGGCGGGGCGTACGTGGCGGGCAAGAGGGTCGCGCAGGGGCGGGCCGCCCAGGACGCACAAGACGCCGAGCAGGATGGCCGCATCGACGACCTCGAGCAACAGCAACAGGTGGCCGCACCCCCGGCCGCGGCGCCCGCGGCGCCTGCCGCCGGACCCTCAGTGGCTGATCAGATCGGCCAGCTGGCGGACCTGCATCAGCAGGGAGTTCTCACCGACGACGAGTTCGCCGCGGCCAAGGCAAAACTGCTGGGCACGTGAAGCACGGACGCCAGGACCGCCGCCCCGTGGCGGCGGTCCTGGCACCCGTGAAAGTCGGTCTCCCGGCCAGCGCTGCCTAGCGCCGGCGGGAGACGCGGCGTGCGGTGCGCCGGCCGGTACGACGGGCGACCCTGCGTCCTCCGAACATTTCTCCTCCTGCCTGTGGTCGTGGTCCTGCCTGTGGTCATGGCGGGTTACGGTCCTGCTCGCGGTCGTAACTGGTTACGACTTTGCTCCGGCGGCCTCCATGGCGTGGAGTTCTTCCGCGTCCTCGGCGGACACCAACCCGATCTCGACCAGGTCGAGCGGGCTGATGAAACCGTCACCGAGCCGGAAACCGCCTGCGCGCGCGATCGCGTCGCGCAACGGAACGGCCCAGTGGTGCTCCAGCAGGATGAGTGCTGCGGCGGAGTCGTTGGGAATGTCCTCAAGCACGTCCCAGGCCTCCTGCTCGGAGAATACCTGAACGCCATCCGCGGCCGCCTCAGCGCCGGCGACCGCCCCCTCCTCGGCTCCTTCCTCGCCATCAATGCCGAGCCCGATGAGCGCCCCGATCTTGCTGCCCAGTTCGATGGCCTCGTCCGTGGTCAGGTTGCTGAGGTGCTCCACCTCTATGTCCCCGTCCGCGTCCTTGTACACGGCCAGGGAGTCGATCACCCGGACGGTGTCGCTCTCGCGCAGCCGCTCAAGCTCAGCGATGACCTCGCCGTGGAAATTGGGGTGGCTGAACCCCAGCACGATGAGCTGCACTGGTCCAATTGCCATGTCCTGCCTCGTTTCTCGCTCGGCTTTCGTCCATCAACGGGAAGCTGTGACCCCTCGCACCAACGCTCCCGCTCTCAGTACCAGCAGCTTCCCGATGACGTGCCGGGGCCACATCCCCCACGGGGGGTGATGAGCTCAGCGGGGGAAGTCGTCACACTCTTGCTGACGATCGCCCGGCTGAAAGTGCGGCAATGGCACGGCCGGGCGCCGTTGACCCTTGCCCTCACCGCCATGGCTGGCGGGAGCGGTTCGTTAGAAGGAGACAACTGCCGTGAACTATCCTCTGCTTAACCTGTTCTGGACGATCTTCGAGGTCTTCCTGTGGGTAGTGTGGTTCTGGATCCTGATCACCGTGTTCATCGACATCTTCCGCAGCAGTGACCTGTCCGGATGGGGCAAAGCCCTCTGGTTCATTTTCGTCTTGCTGATCCCGCTGGTGGGAGTGCTGGTCTACCTGATCGCCCGCGGCGGCGAGATGCACAACCGAGCGGCGAAGCTGGCTGAGCAGCAGGACGCGGCGGCCCGCAGCTACATCCGGGAGGCGGCGACGGATGCCAGCCCCGCGGACCAGCTGGCCAAGCTCGCCGAGCTGCATGACCGGGGAGTCATCACCGACCAGGAGTTCCAGCAGCAGAAGGCCAAGGTCCTGGCCGCCTGACCCCGCGGGCGTTCCCGCCTGCCCGCCGGCCGCAGATTCGCCCCGGCACCGCCTTGGTCCTCAGCCAAACCGGTGCCGGGGCGGATCCGTCTGCCCGGCCTCGCGGGCTCACCCGGGTGAGCGGCGGGCCGGGGTGAGCGCGTCTCACCCGGCCCGGGGCTATAACAGCCGCATGCCTGGAGAACACGCCCGCTGGTACCGGATCGTCGTGTGTGGTGAGGTCGGCTCGCTGTTGGGTGCCTCCCTGGGGGAAACCGAGGTGACGTCGTCCCACGGCTGGACCGCCGTCACCGCCTCGGTGCGGGACGTGTCTGAGTTCTATGGGCTGCTGGACAGGCTGGAGGAATTCGCGCTGCGGGTGGTCAGTGTCAGTGAACTCGCTGATCCTGGCGCGGGACCTGCCGGCGGATCGGACCGGCCGGGTGAGGAATGGCTGGCCGGTGCGGCCGAGCACGATCCGGCGGTGCTCGAGCCCTCGCTGAGCCTGGCCAGGGATACCGGCGCGGTCGGGGGGCTCGATATGAGATCCCGCCCGCTGGTCCGGCTAGCTGGGCTGGTGGCGACGGGGGCGGGGGATATGTCGTCCGCCTATCGGTGGGCCGTGAATGAGGCCCTCGACCGGGGGGTCACGATCGATGAGATGGCCGGGGTCCTGATGGCGCTCCTGCCCACCGTGGGAACAGCACGCGTCAGCGTCGCGGCGTCAGCCATCCGGGCTGCGCTTGACCAGGCCTGACTTGAGACCCCGTGCACCAACTGTAATCATTTGCGGCCTATCGTCACTTTGTGCGAAGCTGGGCGATGGTTCTGACCCGTCTGCCCTGAACCTCGGCAGACGTGACAACCTGCTGCTCCGGGGGGGGCCGAGTGAGTCACGAGGAAACGTACACCGTTACCAATGCATCACCGGCTGGCGATGCAGTCCTGCCCATGGGTCAATTCGGCCACGGGCTTACCGCCAGCCTGCGCCGCCAGCCGGCCCGCCGGGTGGGGGACCGGGCGGAAGGCGGTTACACCGGCGCGTTCGAGCTCATCTGCGGCGACTGCGGCGATCACCTGTACCTGGACTACTCCGAGGTGTCGCCCCGGCTGCGGCGCATCCGCGGGCCGTACACGATGCAGGCCGGCCTGGCCGCCTACGAGGAACACCTTGGAGGCAGACCCCCAGGCGGCTCAGAGCAGCTGGAGCTGGCGGGCGCGGCGGACCGCCTCGTTTCTGCTGCCCGCACCCAGCTTGCGGAAGATGCTCTTCAGGTGGCTCTTGACCGTATTGACCGAGACGAACATCTCGGCCGCGATCTCGGCTGTGCCCAGCAACTCTGAAGCGTGCTGCAGCACTTCACGCTCCCGGTTACTGAGATTCTCCACGACCAGGGGCATGAACTGCGGCGCAGTGGCCTGCCGCGCCGCAGTGGCGGGTGGCTTGGCCGGCGCGCTCGCCCGGGGGCGGGCCGGGCCGCCCCGGCTGGGCGGGGCCTGATTCAGGAGCTGACCGTAGGCACGGGCCAGGCCAGGATTGTCCTGCAGCTCCTCACGGATCCAGCTTCCCTCCATGAGGAACGGCAGCCGCACCTGCTCGCCCGCGGCCAGCCGCAGGGCCCGCTCGAGCAGGCGTTCCGCGCTCCGGCGGTCCCCGATCTCATGGCTGAGCTGGGCGTCGGCCAGCCAGGCTGGCAGGCGGACGTGATCCGGGACCCGGTCGTCATCCGCGGAACTCCCGGCCAGGGCCCGCCGGGCGGCCTGGATGTTCCCGCCGGCCAGCCAGGCGCGCGCTAGGGCGGCCGCCGCCTCCGGGGAGGAGCCAGCTCCGGCCCGGCGCGCGGTCTCGACCGCGGACGCGACGTTTCCCTGGGCCAGGTGCGCCTGCGACTCAGCCAGCAGAAGGCGCCGTTCGAGCCAGGGCACAGGGGACCAGCCGCGCCGCGCGCGGTCGGCCAGCGCCGCCACCGGGCCTGGACGCCGCTGGGCCAGGAATCCGCGTGCCGCGACGAGACAGGCCACCGCCCCGATCAGCTTGTCCGGGCCCAGCTGCAGAATCTCGTCTGCGCGCCTGAGGCAACGCCGGGCTTGGGGCAGCTCGTTGCGTTCCACGTGAACGTACGCCATGGCCACGGTCGCGGCGCAACTGGAGCTCTCGTCGGCCCGGGCCCGGGTGTCCCGGCCGGCGCCGGCGGGCGCCGCGGCCAGCTCGGCGGCGCGGCCCAGGCGGCCCCGCAGCGCCTCCAGAAGAGCAAGATGACCAAGGCAGTTGGCTCGCGGCCCGGCGTTCTGCGCGGCGGCCGCCGCGGCGCCCAGCGTGACCGCCGCCTGATCGAAATCACCTGCCCACAGTTCCAGCGCTCCGCGAGCCGCCTTCACCTGTGCGCCCACGTCCGGATGCAAGGCCAGCTGATCGGCCGGGATTTTGCCGATCAAGGCAGTCGCGTCCGCCGCCGCGATCTCGGCCGCGTGAAACTCCCCCCGGCGCTGGCCCAGGCTGAGCTGGATGACTGCCCGCGCGAGCCGGGACGGAATTTCCTGATCGGGGGGAATCTGGTCCAGCATCTGATCCGCGGCCGCGAGCGACGCGCCTGCCGAGTCATCGCTGGTGGCGGCCAGCCTGAGTGCGGCCGTCACCAGCAGGGGCTGCGGTTCGCTCCAGGCTTGATCCTGGGGGATGCGCTGCAGCACCTCGGCGAGGGGCTCGACACCAGGTGGCTCCATGAGCTGGCCGACGGCCAGCTCATCCACGGCTATCCGGGCGGCAAGCTGCCAGTCGCCTCCGGCCACGGCCTGCCGCGCTGCCTCGGCGGGGGTCCGGTTCTTCCGGAGCCAACGGGCGGCCCGCCGGTGCAGGTCACGCTCCAGGTCAGGATGCTCGCGCCGGAGCTTCAGGCGCAGCACCTCCGCCAGCAGCGGATGGTAGCGGTACCAGCCGCCACCAAGAGGCCGGATGAGGGCGTTGGCCTGGGCCAGCGCCGGCAAGTCGGTGGCGGGCTTAGCGCTCGCGAGCTCGCTGGCGAGATCGGCGTTGACCTGATCGAGGATGCTCGTTCGCAGCAGGAAGGACCTCATGCCGGTCGGCAGGGTGTTGAGTACCTCCTCGACCAGGTAGCCCGCGACCGCGCTGTCCTCGGCGGCGACGTGCTTGACGAACTGCGCGGGATCAGGATGGGTCGTCATCGAGATCGCGGCCAGGCGCAGGGCTGCTACCCATCCGTCGGTCCGGCCGGTGAGGAAGGCCAGCGAATCGGCGGGGAGCGCGATGCCGTGCTGCTCCATCAGCTGGCTGGCCTCCTCGACGCTGAAGGCCAGCTCGCCGGCGCGGATCTCGGTCAGCTCGCCGGCCAGCCGGTAGCGGTGCAGCGGCAGGACAGGATCGCTACGCGAGGCAACCACCAGGCTCAGGTGCGGCCTGGCGTTTCTGAGCAGGCGGGTCAGCCCGTTCAGGGTCCGGGCCTCGGTAACCAGATGGAGATCGTCCAGAACCAGGGCTACGGGTGCGCCATATGCCGCAATCGCCGCGGTGAGTCTGAGCAGGAATGCGTGGTCGACCCGCCCCCGCCCAGGTGCCCAGATGGTTCCCGGGATCTCGACACCCGCCCGGCGCAGGGCCTCGACAACATAGGACCAGAATGCTCGCGGGCGGTTGTCGTACTCATCGAGGGTGACCCACGCGATCGGGGGGTGTCCGGAGTGGGTGGCCGCCCACGAGGCCAGGGCCATCGTCTTACCGGCCCCGGGCGGGCCGCTGATCACGGTGAGCAGACCCTGGCTTCCGGCGCCGATCCGCTCGTGGATCCGCGGGCGGGACACCAGCCAGCCGGGGACGGCAGGTGCGATGATCTTGGAGGTGAGGATGGTCTCATCGATGCGGGACGCGCGGTGCCGGGTGGAACTAGCCGCCGCGCCGTTGGGGCCCGAAGTCATCGTCACGCCTCTGCTCTAGACCGGCGAACGGCCGGCGCTTGTTTTCCCTTGTCAGCCTGTTTCCTGTCGGCCGCTGCGGTCTGGAGCGGCCGACGCGCCGCCAGTTACTCTCCGATACGGGTGAGTTGTCAACGGACCTTGGTCCCGGTTCCGGGATGTCACCCGGGTGAGAATGCCACCCGTCACGGGTGTGGCGCGCCCCGGCCGGCGGCCGGATGCTGGAGATTCCGGCCGACACCCGGCTGCTGGTGAGGGGGCGGAAGGTGACATTGAGTTACTACGAGATCCGTCTGGCAGGGACCGTTCCGCCCGAAGCACTGGTGGATTTTGAGGGGCTGACCGCCGAGCCAGAGCCCGTCGCCACCATGCTGCACGGCTCGCTTCCTGACCAGGCGGCTCTGCATGGCCTTCTCGCCCGGCTCGAGCTGTTGGGAGTGCGGGTCCTGGAGATTCGCCGCGGACACGAGTCGCCACCCCCGTAGCCCGTAGCCCGGGGCCAGGCGGCCCGGCGGCCGCTGGCCGGGGGAGGCCGGCCGCGACGGTGCCTCCTGGAAAGTCCGTTACGCCCGTGAAGCACGGGACTGGCTGCGGTTTGTGCTGCTCTGATAGCCTCCGCTCGGGGGGGCGGGTGCGCGGTGGTGCGTGGAATGAGCGAGCACTCAGTAATGGACGGGCGGCCTGCGGGCCGGCCCGTCGTGGAGATAGTACGTCCGGATCTCGATGTCCTGCTGGAAACCAAGCTGCAGGCTCCGCGCGTTCGCAGGGAGTGGGTGCAGCGGCCCGGGCTGCTGCGGGAGCTGGACGATCTTGAATCCAGGCTCATCCTGGTGGACGCGCCTGCGGGTTACGGCAAAACGACCCTGCTGGCGCAGTGGGGCTCTGCGGCCGCCCCCGCCCGGCCGTTCGCGTGGATCTCACTCGATCGCGGGGACGACGACCCCGCACGGCTCTGGCAGCACGTCATCTGCTCGCTGGAGCGTGTCTTGCCTGGCCTCCACGCGGCAGAGATCCTGCGGCCACTGCAGCGGCAGGTACCCGATGTGGAGGAGGCGCTGGCGCGCCTGGTCAACGAACTGACCTCACTTGCGGCCCCCATCGTGATCATTCTTGACGACTACCACGTCATCAGGGAGCGGCGCTGTCACCAGCAGCTCGAGTTTCTGCTGCTCCGGCTCCCGCCCTGCGCTCAGGTTGTCGTGAGCACCCGGGCCGATCCGCCCTTGCCGCTAGGCAGGCTGAGAGCGGCGGGGGAGATGGCCGAGATCCGGATGCTCGATCTCCATTTCACCACGGACGAGGCAGACGCGCTGATCCAGCGGGTGGCCTCCGTCCAGCTCGACCAGCAAGGTCTGGCCGACCTGGTGGCCCGAACCGAAGGGTGGCCAGCCGGGTTGTACCTGGCGGCCTTGTCCCTGCGCAACCATCCTGCTCCGCAGGATTTCATCCGCGACTTTACCGGCGGCAACCGCTACGTCGTGGATTTCCTCGCTGACGAAGTCGTCAGCCGGCAGCCGGAGCATATCCGGCGGTTCCTGTCCCGGACGTCTGTCCTGAGCCGGTTCACCGCGCCCCTCTGCGACGCGGTCGCCGGAACGTCGGATGCCCGGGATGTCCTCGGCGTACTCGAACGCGAGAACATGTTCCTCATCGCGCTGGATGACAACCGGGAGTGGTTCCGTTACCACCACCTGTTCGCCCAGTTGCAGCAGGCCCAGCTGGCCCGCGCCGAACCGGGCACGATCCCGGCCCTGCATCAGCAAGCCAGTGCCTGGCACCTGGAGCACGGATCGGTTGATGAGGCCGTGGGCCACGCACTCGCGGCGGGAGACGTGGCTCGCTCGGTGAGGCTCATCGCCGAGCACTGGTACCGGTACGTGGACGCGGGGCGGATCGCCACCGTGCTCGGCTGGCTGCACTCACTTGGTGATGAAGGGATCGAGGCTCACCCGCTGGCCGCCCACTGCGCCGCGTGGGTCGCGGCCCTTCGCGGGGATCGTGAGGGGGTACGGCGGTGGCTCCCGGTCATCGCCGGGGGCGGGAACGAGGGGCCGCTGCCCGACGGCATGCGGTCGCTGCGGTCCTCCGCCGCTCTGCTCGACGGCAGCTTCGGGTTCAGCGGGCTCGAGCCAATGCGCAGGTCGGCATCGGAAGCCGTGGACCTGGAAGCCAACCCGGGTTCGCCGTGGTACGCGCTGGCCCGGGCGGGCTACGGGGGCGCTCTTTACTTCTGCGGTGAGTTCCGGGCCGCAGCGCAGCACCTAGAGCAGGCGCTCTTGCAGGGCAGCTCGATCGCGCTGGTCCGGATGCTCTCCTTCGCCATGATGTCCCTGGTAGCGGTGGAGGAAGGAAGGCTGGACCAGGCGGAACAGCTGGCTTATTCGGCCCGGGACATCGTGACGGACGACGCGCTGGGGCTCAGCGAGTCCCCGCAGGCTTCGGTCGCCGCTATTGCCGTGGGGGCGGTCCTGGCCAGGCAGGGACGGTTTGAGGATGCCCGTGCTGAACTGGAGCGGGCGCTCCGGTCACGCCGTCAATGGTTCGGTATCAGCCAGTGGCCGACGATCGAGAACCTCCTGAGGCTGGCACCCGTGCGGCTGGAACTCGGCGACCTGCCCGGGGCGGTCGCCTTGCTGGGCGAGGCGCGTGAAATCCTCACCTCATTCCCGGAAGGTGCGGGAGCCCAGCTCAGACGGCTGGAGCGCCTCGAACGGCGGCTCGCCGGGCCACCCCGGATCAGGCTGGCCGCCGAGCCGCTGGCCGCCGAGCCGCTGACCGAACGCGAGCAGGCGGTGCTCCGGCTCCTGCGGGGAACGCTGTCCACCCGCGAGATAGGCCAGCAGCTGTACCTGTCGGGAAACACCATCAAGACGCACACCCGCTCTATTTACCGGAAGCTCGGCGTGTCCAGCCGGCATGACGCTGTCGAGCGCGGCCGCGAACTCGGCCTGTATTAGGGCCGGCCTCACTCCCCGGATCGGGGCGGGAAGTCGGCGCTGGTGGCGTCCACGAGGTTGCGCGCGGTGTCGGTGAGCCGCTGGTTGGTTTCCCGGGCGTGATCGCGCAGCAGGGTGAACGCCTGGTCCATGGTGAGGTCGAAGCGCTCGGCCAGCCTGCCCTTGGCCTGCTCGATAATGATCCGGCTGTTCAGGGCGGCCTGGAGTTGCTCGGCAATGGTCTCGCTGCGGCGCAGGTTCCGCTCCTGCAGCAGTCCGATCGTGGCCACATCCGCCAGAGCCTGGCCGACGCGCAGATCTGCCGGCTCGAACAGGGCCGTCCCGCCCCGGAACAGGTTCAGCGCCCCGATGACCTGGCCCCGCAGGCGCATCGGGAGCGCCTCCACGGTGCGGAACCCGGCCGCCGCGGCAGCGGCGGCGAACTCGGGCCATCGCTGACCCGGCCCGGACAGGTCAGCCGCGGTGACGCGCTGGCCGGTGCGGAAGCAGTCCAGGCAGGGTCCCTGGTCGTTCTGAATCTGGAACAGCTCGATCAGCTCCGCCGCCTCACTGGAGGCCGCCGCCATGCGCAGTTCGCCGCGGGGGTCAGCGAGCACGACCCCGGCGGCGGAAGCGGCGAGCAGCCGGGCGCTGCGGTCCGTGAGCACGTGCAGGAAGTCGATGATGTCGAAATCGGCGACCATGGTGTCCGCCAGGTCGACGAAGGTGTCGGACAGTAGTTCGGAATCCATCTGGTCACCTTCTCGTCGATGGACAGCAAGGATGGGCGGCTGACGCCCGGCGCCCGGCGGGACTGCGCATCATGGCTCGCCCTCGGGGGCCGGATCCGGATCCAGCCGCAGGCGGCGGGCCACGATGTCGCGGGCCATGTCAGCAAGTCGCTGGTTTTTCGCATAGGCGTAGGCGCGAAGCCGGACATAAGCCTCGGCGGCGGTCACTCCTAGCTGCACAGTCAGCATGCCAGTCGCCTGGTCGATCTGGGCCCGGTACCGGGCCAGGTCCGGGGGGGTACAGGTCCATCTCCCCGCCCCGGATCGCCCCAATCGTCAGCGGGAACACAAAAACGGCACCCACGCCGATCTGGCGTGCTCCCGGCGTGAACGCGGGCCACCGCCAGCTGGGCTCGTCTGCCTCCAGGTCGGCGGCGAGGACGGGCGCGGCCGACCCTTGCGCGTCCCGGCCCGGTCCCTCGCCGAGCGTCAGCTGCAACTCGGCCAGCTGCTCGGCCAGCGGATCGGTCACGCACATGATGACGTCCGGCGTCTGGCCGCTCGCCGCGGTTATCCAGGCCCCGGTGACCCCTTCTGGCGCCACCGCCACCGCGCGGACACTGGCCACCCCGTATGCCACCGGCAGTGAACCTGGCCCCGGGAGGCCGGTGGCCTGCTCAATGGCCGGTCAGGTGGATAACGCCCACGTCATGCAGGCCGTCGAGGGCAAGCTGGACGGCGAGCGCGGCCAGCAGGAATCCGAACACCTTCTCGGTGATCAGCATCCGGCTCGCATCCAGGTGGTTGCTGACCTGCACGGCCCACCGGAATATCAGCACGTCGAGCACCAGCACCACCGCGAGAATGCCGACCACGACCGCGACCACGGCCACCGAGCTGGCTTCGGCGGACGAGGTCACCAGGACGACGATGCCCGCCGGGTTGAGCAGGTAAGGCACGGCCAGCGGGTAGACCGCGAGCCGCATCGGGTCCTGGCCCTCGGTGGCGTGACCGCCGCCGTTCCCCGTGCCCTGGCCGAGCACCATGGTGACCGCGATGATGAGCAGGATGATCCCGCTGGCCACGCCCAGCGCGCCCGGCGAGAAGTGCAGCAGCCTCGTCAGCACGCCGCCCAGGGCCAGCAGGAGGACGGCGACCGTGGCGGCGGTGGTCAGCATCTTGCGCAGGACGCGGCGCTTGGTCACCTCGGGCATTTCGGCGGTCATCTCGAGAAACGGGACCAGCGCGATCTTGGGTCCCACACCGATCAGCAGCAGCAGGAACGTGTCGATAACGAAGGTGGCGTTCAGCGACTCGAGTTCCATTCCGGCTGCCCCTTCGGCCTGCGGCTGGCTCAGCCCCGGTGAGCCCCGGACGGCCTGACCCGCCGAGCGCGCACGAGGTCCCCCGTGGGGAGGATGGCGCTGCCGTCGGCCGCTGTGGTCACCCTAGCCGGGTGACCACAGCGGCCGCCCGGGCAAACAGCCCAACCCGGGAGTCACGCTCCGGTAACAGGGCTAGATGCGGCAGCAGTGACAATCCCCATATTTAGGTCCAAACATAGATGGCTCGCCGCGCTCTTGGGCGCACCGACCCATGGGATTACCTGAATTACGTCCGGTGCTGGCCAAGTTTTGCTTATCCTCGGAATATGACGCCTGAAGGACTTGGAATCCGGGCGGATATCACGGCAGAACCGCTGGATCCGGTCGATAACAGAACGGCCGTGCCTACGGGCTGGCGGTTCGCGCCCAATGCGAACATTAACCCTCAACGGGTATCGGGACGCGATACGCCAGGCCGGATTCCGGCCCTCCGGAAGATCCGGGCGCGAGATCCCCGCTGTCCCCGCATTTATCTCCACATTGGCGAGCCGAAGACCGGGACAACGTTTCTCCAGGATGCTATGTGGGGTAACCGTGCGTGGCTTTCCTCCCGCGGGATCCTGCTGCCCGGCTATAGCCATCAAGATCATTCCCGTGCGAGCCGGGATCTGCGTGAGGCGCGAAGGGCCGCCTCCGACCCGGCCGATCCCTGGACGGGTGAGTGGGATGTCCTGACCCGCCAGGCCCTGCGCGGCCGGCGGTCCGCCGTCATCTCAGACGAACTGCTCGCGGTGTGCACTGCCAGGCAGGCCGATCGGGCCGTGCGGTCGCTATTCCCGGCCGAGGTGCACATCGTCCTGACCGTGCGTGACTTCGCGTCCCTGCTGCCAGCCGAATGGCAGGAGAAAGTCAAGTGCCGCGGGACAGCCCCGTGGGAAGAATGGCTTGGCCAGGTCATCGACACCGGGTCGGCCGAGGACCGCCGCCGCCAGGCGTGGTTCTGGAATGCGCATGACACGCTCGCCATCCTGGACGCGTGGTCACAGCACATCCCGCCGGATCACGTCCATGTGATCACCATGCCTCGCAGTGGCCCGGCTAGTCTGCTTTGGGTACGTTTCGCGTCTGTCCTGGGCATTGATCCCGGCGGGGCCGACCTCAGCCGGGCGCGCGCTAATTCCTCACTCGGCCTCCTGGAAACCGAATTCCTGCGCCAGATGAATGAGGCGCTGCCGGGGGAGCTGCCCGACTGGTTCTACACGAGGAATATCAAGCGGATCCTCGCGCACGATGTCCTGGATGGCCGGCCGCGCCAGGCCCGGCTGGCCTTGCCGGCCGGCCGGGAAGCCTGGGCCCGGGAACAGGCGGAACACCTCGTGAGCGGCTTGCGCGACTCGAAGTACCACGTCGTCGGTGAACTCAGCGAACTGCTCCCGCGGCCGGCGACCGGGCGCCATGCCTCTGGGGGGCCGGCTGAACTCGCCCGGCGGCCCGCCGGCGGCCCGGCCGCCGAGCAACTGCTGGAGGTGGCCGTGCACGCTGCTGCGGCCTTCGCGGGCCGCCAGTTCCAGGAGAGGTACCCGGCCGCTGCGCCGCGCCGCAGGCTGGGCCCCCCGCAGCAGATGGCCAGGCGCCTGCAGTGGAAGCTGCTGAACGGGCCCAGGACGAAGCGCCTGCTGCGCCAGGCCAGCCATCGCCCCGCGGTACGCCGGCTGAGGGTCGCCATCTGGTGCGTGCTGACCCGCCCGAACGTGACCACCCCAGGTCCGGCCACTGGCCGGCCGGAAACCTGCCGCCCGGCCCGGGATGCCCGCTAGAGACTGGCGATGATCTTGGTGAGGGCAGGCAGGGCCCGGTCCGGGGTGACGAGGTAGGACAGCCCGAACCGCTCGCGCCTGGACTGCAGGTCCTCCCGGAGCGCGCCGATCCCGGCATCCTCGATCCCGCGGGCATGATCAGGCCACGCCGCCCCGGCCAGGACAGACTCGCTGACCACTCCGAACCTGAGCTTGCTGGTCATCTGCCACCACCTCTGGGTCGATGCCCGGGACCCGGCTGGGCCCAGCGCCCCGGGAATCCCCCGTGCAGCAGGTAGACGCCGGCCCAGGCCGGAATGTGAGATCTGGGCCCCTCCTTGTCCGCCGCCCGCCGCGGGCAGGACACTTGGGGTAGTTCAGCTGTTCAGGAGGGCACATTGGGGCACAACACGTCGTATGTCACCGCTGGGTCGCGATGAGATGAGGCTTCTGCTGATCGGCGCACCTGGCGCCGGCAAGGGAACCCAGGCCGAGCTGCTGGCCGAGCGGCTCGGCATCACGCACATCTCCAGCGGCGACCTGCTGCGCCAGCACGTGAGGGACTCCACGACGCTCGGGCAGACGATCAGGTCCTACGTTGACCACGGCGATCTGGTGCCCGATGGGGTGGTCATGGACATGCTGCGTAAACCGGTGGTCGCCGCGTCGGAGACGGGTGGCTACGTCCTCGACGGGTTCCCGCGGACCGTGGACCAGGCGAAGGCGGCCTTCGCGGTGGCCCAGCCACTCGGGGCCGAGGTGCAGGCCGCAGTTCACCTCGAGGTTCCCACCGATGAACTGGTGCGCCGGCTGCTGTCCCGCGGGCGGGGCTCGGACGACACCGAAGCCGTGATCGAGCACCGCCTGCAGGTGTATGAGGAGAACACCGTGCCCCTGCTCGAGTACTACGCCGGCCGGGAATGGATGTTCACCGTCAACGGGGCGCAGCCAGCCGAGGTGGTCCACACGGACATCATCGGGCGGCTGCGAAGGCTGACCGCCCTCGCCGCGGAGGCCTGGTGACCGGCCGGAGCGGGTGAGGCCTCAGGCCGGCTCCCTCAGGCCGGCTGATCGGCCTGCAACTGCCGGACCATCTCCAGGGCGTCCGTGACGTGCCCGCTGATGTTCGTCATCGAGTTGAACACCTGCCGGACGACGCCCTGGCGGTCGATCACGTACGTGACCCGGCCGGGGAGCAGGCCCAGCACCGCTGGTACCCCGTAACGCTTGCGGATCTGGCCGCCCTGGTCACTGAGAAGCGTGAAGGGCAGCCGGTGCTTGCTGGCGAAGGCGGCGTGCGTGCCGGGTGAGTCGGAGCTGATCCCGATCACATCCGCGCCGGCGTCGGTGAAGACCTCGTAGCTGTCCCGGAAGGCACACGCCTCGGCGGTGCAGCCGCGGGTGTCGTCCTTGGGGTAGAAGTACAGGACCACCACCCGCTCGCCGAGGCGGCTCGCCAGCCGGACCTGTTCCCCGGATTGTGCCGGGAGAGTGAAATCGGGAGCCCTGTCGCCGACCTGGACGCCGCGTGCCATGGTGAGCCTTCCCTGCGGGCCCGCCCGGAGGTGCCGGGCGATGCGTCTCCAGCGTAACCCGCTCGCGTTATCCCGGCGGACGCACCATTGTCTGCCCGCCGCTTCGGTGATAGGCCCAAGATGTTGCCTGAAGGGGGGATTCTCGTGACCAACCTGGCCATCAACCTCTCCGATGCCGCGCGGCAGTACCCGGATCGCCCAGCCGTGCGCCTCAACGACGAGGTCCTGTCCTATGCGGAACTGGACGGCCGGACGGCCCAGGTGGCCGGCTGGCTGCGCCAGCGGGGGCAGCGGGCCGGCGACCGGGTGGGCATCATGCTGCCGAACGTGCTGGAATTCCCGGTGCTGTACTACGGGGTCCTGCGGGCCGGCGGCGTGGTGGTGCCGATGAACCCGCTGCTCAAGGCCCGCGAGGTCAAGCACTACCTCGGCGACTCCGGCGCCCGGCTGGTATTCGCCTGGCCCACGGCCTCCGGGGAGGCCGCGGCGGGCGCGGGGGACGCGGAGGCCGTCACGGTCACGCCCGGGTGGCTGGCGGAGATGGCGTCGTGGCCGGCCGAGCCGGGGGTCGCGCCGCGTGCGGACGATGACACCGCGGTCCTCCTCTACACCTCCGGTACCACCGGCACCCCGAAAGGCGCGCAGCTGACTCACGCGAACATGCGCGCCAACGCCTCGGTGACGGCCACGAGCCTGCTGGACCTGAGCCCCGACGACGTGATCATGGGCTGCCTGCCCATGTTCCACGCCTTCGGCCAGACCTGCGGGCTGAACACCGCTGTGCTCGCCGGGGCCTGCCTCACCCTGGTCCCGCGCTTCGACGCCGCGACGGCGCTGAAGGTGATCGAGCGCGACCGCGTCACCGTCTTCGAAGGCGTCCCCACCATGTATGTCGCGATACTCAGCGCGGGCGCCGGCCTGGCTGATACGTCCACGCTGCGGGTCTGCGTCTCCGGCGGTGCGGCGCTGCCGGTCGAGGTGCTCAGGGGTTTCGCACAGGTGTTCGGCGCGCGCATCATCGAGGGCTACGGATTGTCCGAGACGTCCCCGGTCGCGTCGTTCAACCGGGTCGGCGACGCCCGGCCAGGCTCGATCGGCTACCCCGTGGACGGGGTCGCCATGAGGGTGGTCGCCGAGGACGGAACCGAGGTGCCCTCGGGTGAGGTGGGCGAGATAGCCATCCGCGGCCACAACGTCATGAAGGGCTACTGGAACCGCCCGGAAGCCACGGCCGAGGCCATCAGGGATGGCTGGTTCCACACCGGGGACATGGCCAGGAAGGACGAGGACGGCTTCTACTTCATCGTCAACCGCAAGAAAGACCTGATCATCCGGGGCGGATTCAACGTCTACCCGCGCGAGATCGAGGAAGTGCTGTACGAGCACCCGGCCGTGCTGGAAGCGGCGGTGATCGGGTTGCCGCACCCGACGCACGGCGAGGAAGTCGCCGCCGCGGTCGCGCTGAAACCCGGCCGCACGGCCACGCCTGAGGAGTTGCGCGGGTACGTCAAGGAACGGGTAGCCGCCTATAAGTACCCGCGCCGCGTCTGGCTGGTCGATGCGCTGCCCAAAGGACCGACCGGCAAGATTCTCAAACGAGAGGTCCACCCGCCCGAGGATGCCCAGTGAACGCCGGGCCGCGAGGCCCGGGGCCCACCGCGGACCCGGGGCCGGAGCCAGGCCCGGGCGAGGCGTGGGCGGGCGACACGGTCACGGCGGCCGGCCCGCTCGACCTGCTGCTGAGCGACGCGGCGCTCGGCGCGGCGCGCCGGTTCCGGCCGGACAGCTCGCTGCTGCGGCTGGGGGCTGGGCTGGCTCGCCGCCCGCGGCTGGTTTCCCGTCAGACCGCCCAGCTGGGCACCGAGCTCGGTCGGATCGCGGCCGGCCGGTCCGCGGGAAGAACCTGGCCGTCACGCCGGGCGGTGTCGTCCACTCGTGCGACCAGTTCGAGCTCATCCAGTATCAGCCCGTCACCGGGACCGTGTTCCGGTACCCGCTGCTGATCGTGCCGCCGATGATCAACAAGTACTACATTACCGACCTCGCGCCCGGGCGCAGCATGGCCGAGTTCCTTACCACCCAGGGACATCAGGTTTTCGTTGTCTCGTGGCGGAACCCCGACGCACGGCACCGGGACTGGAATCTGGATACTTACGGGGTGCAGTGGTAGAGGCGCTGGCCGGGGTGCGGGCGATCACCGGGGCCGCCCAGGCGAGCATCTGCGCGCTGTGCTCCGGAGGCATCGTGACGTCCATGGTCGCCGCCCACCTGGGCGTGACCGGCCAGCTTGACCAGCTGGCCAGCCTGTGCCTGGGGGTGACCGTGCTCGACCAGGCCCTGGCGGGCACCGCGGCCGCACTGGTCGACGAGACGACCGTGGCCGCGGCGATGGCGGCGTCCGCCGCGCCCGGCTACCTGGACGGGCGGGCCCTGGCCGAAGTGTTCGCCTGGCTGCGGCCGGACGATCTGATCTGGAACTACTGGGTCAACAACTACCTGCGGGGACGCCCGCCACCGGCGTTCGACATCCTGTACTGGAACGCCGACACCACCCGGCTGCCTGCCGCGCTGCACCACGACTTCATCAGGCTGGGCCTGGCCAACGCGCTGACCGTGCCTGGCGCGGCGACGATGCTGTTCGGCGGCCCGGTCAGGTTCGTACTCTCCACCAGCGGGCATATCGCGGCCCTGGTCAACGCGCCGGGCAATCAGAAGGCCTCCTTCCGCAGCGCGCCCTCGGACCACGGTGCGCCCTCGAACCCGGTGACCCGCTCCAGCTCCTGGCCACCGCCACCCAGACCCCAGGGAGCCGGTGGGTGGACGCTGGACTGAAAACGCTGACTGAAGACACGGAGGAAACCGCAATGCCAAGCGCCGACCGGGTCGCCGTCACCGACGCCGACTTCTACCTGCTCGAGCAGTCCCTGGAACCCGCGGGGCGGCAGCTTCTGCAGCAGGTCAGGGAGTTCATGGAGAAGTCGGTCCAGCCCGTCATCAACCACTACTGGACCCGGGAAGAATTCCCGCACGACCTGGTGGCCGGCCTGCACCAGCTTGGTATCGCGGGGGTGGGTTACTCGGGATACGGCTGCCCGGGCGGCGGCTGCCTGCTGGACGGCATGATCGCGATGGAGCTGGCCCGGGTGGACTCCTCGATCGCGACGTACTTCGGCGTGCACTGCGGACTGGCCATGGGCTCCATCTACCTGTGCGGGTCAGAAGAGCAGAAACAGCGCTGGCTGCCCCCGATGGCCCGGATGGAGAAGATCGGCGCGTTCGGGCTTACCGAACCAGACGTCGGATCGGGCGCTGCGGGCGGCCTGACCACCACGGCCCGGCGCGACGGCGATGACTGGGTGCTGGACGGGCAGAAAAAATGGATCGGCAACGCCACGTTTGCGGACTACACGATCATCTGGGCCCGCTCCCTGGAGGACGGGCAGGTCAAGGGGTTCGTGGTGGAGAAGGGCACGCCGGGCTTTGAAACCTCCAAGATGCACGACAAGATCGCGCTGCGGGTGGTCCAGAATGCGCACATCACCCTGGACGGGGTCCGGGTTCCGGAGGAGAACCGGCTGCAGCGGGCAGACTCCTTCAAGGACACGGCGGCGGTGCTCCGGCTGACCCGGGGCGGGGTAGCCTGGCAGGCCACCGGCTGCGCCCGCGGAGCTTATGAGCACGCGCTGGCCTATGCCCGCCAGCGCCAGCAGTTCGGCCGCCCGATCGCGGGTTTCCAGCTGGTGCAGGACCTGCTGGTGCGGATGCTCGCCAACATCACGTCGTCGGCCTGCCTGTGCGCCCGGCTGTCCGCGCTGCAGCAGGAGGGCCTGGCCGAGGACCACCATTCCGCGCTGGCCAAGGCGTTCTGCACGGTCCGGATGCGGGAGACGGTCGGCTGGGCCCGTGAATTGCTCGGCGGGAACGGCATCCTGCTCGAGAACCATGTGGGCCGGTTCGTCGCCGACTCGGAGGCGATCTATTCCTACGAGGGCACCCGCGAGATCAACACCCTGATCGTCGGCCGCGCGATCACCGGCCTCAGTGCTTTCGTATGACGGGCTTTCGTATGACGGGCCTTCGCATGAGGCGCGATCGCGTGAGGGCTGATCGCGCGCGGGGTGATCGCGGGTCGGGCCGCGTCTCGGGACGGAGCAGGCGCAGTGTCAGCCACGCGGTACCCACGCCGACCGCGACGCCGATGACGGTATCGGCGAATCGCAGGATGGGCTGCCGCCAGGCATCGTGCGGGCTCAGCGCGGCCACGCCCATGATCACCGCCGTGGTGATCGCGGCCGTGATCGCGTCGCCGGGCCGCCCGATCAGCGTGACGGCCAGGGCGCTGAGCCCGATGAGCGCCGCCATGGCCCAGATGTCGAAAGGCAGGAAGATCAAGTAGATCAGGCAGAGCACGAAGCTGACGGCGGTGGCCGCCATGCGGGTCACCGCCGCCGTCATGCTGTGCCGGTAACTGTCCCGGAGCACGAAGATGGTGGCGATCACCGCCCACAGGCCGCCGACCAGCTCGTCCGCCCGGGACAGCAGATAGACGTGGGCCAGCATGCGCGTCGCGAGCCAGTAGGTGACCAGGCAGGCGCCGGCCAGAATGCCGCAGTCCACGGCGGCGTCCCGGATTTCACCCCGGCTCAGGTGGCGTCCCCATGGCATTAGGTCCTCCCGGCCATCGGTAATGGGCATCACCTTATGCCGGGCCGCCCTCAAGTCAATCACCGTCACCTGAACCCTGAATGAGGCGATTGATGAATATGAGAGCGTATTAATCCGGAACTCAACCCGGCCCAGCTGGAGGCCGCATCGCGGTCACGCCTTCACACCAGATTCCTAATGGCGCATCGCGCGCTAGGCGCGCCGCGGGAACTGGCCGAAGTCGGGTGCCCGCTTGCCCTTGAACGCCTCGCGGCCCTCCCGGGCTTCCTCCGTGCCGTAGAACAACAGATTCGTGTCGTGGGCGAGCTGCTGGATGCCTGCGTAACCATCCTCCGCCGCGTGGAAGCTGGCCTTCATCAGGCGCAGCGCGAAGGGGGACAGCGCCAGCATCTCGCGGCACCACTGCACCGTCTCGCGTTCCAGGTCGGCCAGCGGCACCACGGCGTTGACCAGGCCCATCTCGGCGGCCGTGCGGGCATCGTAGCGGCGGCACAGGAACCAGATCTCCTTGGCCTTCTTCATGCCCACCAGCTGGGCGAGGGAGCTGGCGCCGAAGCCCCCGTCGAACGAGCCGACCCTGGGCCCGACTTGGCCGAAGATCGCGTTGTCAGCAGCGATCGTGAGGTCGCAGACCACGTGCAGCACGTGGCCGCCGCCGATAGCCCAGCCTGCCACCATGGCCACGATCGGCTTCGGGCAGCGGCGCATCTGCACGTGCAGGTCGGTGACGTGGAAGCGCCCGGTGGCGTTCTCGTCCGTCTTGTACCCGCTGTCCCCGCGTACCCGCTGGTCCCCTCCGGAGCAGAACGCCCTGCCACCCTCGCCGGTGAGAATGATGACGCCGACCGACTCGTCCTCGCGGGCCACCGTGAGGGCGGCGGACATCTCGATCAGGGTCTGCGGGCGGAAGGCGTTATGCACCTCGGGCCTGCAGATCGTGATCTTGGCGATGCCGTCGTCGGTGGTCTCGTAGCGGATGTCGGAGTACTCGCCCGACGCGTGCCAGGTGAGGCCGGCGCCCTGGGCGTCGCGGCCCGTGCTAGGAGTACCCGTGGCGGGGGTGCCCGTGGTGGGAGTATCAGTCGTGTCAGTCATGGGGCTCATTCTTCACTGCCGCGCCGGACGGCTGGCGACGGCCCGGCGGTGGACGGCCGGCAGTGGCCTGCCTGTGACCATCCTGGCGGCTGGCCCGGATACGGTTCCCTTGCGGAGCGCAGATCCCGCCAGGCCCGTCTGCCTATCTATTAACAATAACTTTCTTTAACCTCACCGCTTTCATCGGGTTGACCATGTCCCGTTCCCTGATTCGGGAAACTTGCGGCGCACTTACCCTCCGTATCCTCAGCACGCTGGCCTGTCCCATCTGCGTAGTCGGCCGTATCCGGACAGGCACGAGCGCGGGTATGGTCTGGGGAAGGGCAAGGAGAAAGGTGACCTTGTTTGTACTCATGGCTGAAGAGGCCCGGGAAATGGCTCGCGGCCCCGAAAGCGGTACGGAACTGGCGGGTGACCCGCCGGCTGATCATCCTGGTGGCCATCCCGACGGTGCTGGGCCTGGCGCTCGCCGGGCTGCGAGTCACTGACGTGGCACGAAGCGCGGGGGCCTACGGCCAGGTCGGCCGGCTCGCGGTACTCGGCCAGCAGGTCACCGGCTTAGCGCAGGCCCTGGAGGACGAGCGGGCCGACTCGGCCACCTACATCGCGGACGGGCGCCCGGCCGCAGGCCTCCCGGCCCTGCACCGGCAGTACGTGATCACCGATGAGCGGGCGGCCACGGTACGCCGGCAGATTCGCCAGCTCGGCTCCGGATACCCAGCCCAGACACAGGCCAGCGCGGCGTCCGTGCTGGCCAGCATCGCCGAGGTGCCCGGCCTGCGCCATCGCGCGGAGGGCCAGGCGGATGCCCTGACCGTGATCAGCGGCTATTCCACCGCGACAGCGGGCCTGCTCACCGTCGATGACAGCATCGCCGACCTGAGCGGCAACTCCGGACTCATTAATAGCGTGCGTGCGCTCAGTGCGCTGTCCCAGATGAAGGACTACGCCTCGCAACAGGAGGCCATCCTCGGCGTGGCCCTGGCCCAGGGCCACTTCGGGCCGGGGGGCCTGATGGCGCTGGCCCTCGCGCAGGACCAGCAGGCCAGTGAGGTCGTAGCATTCCGCAGTTCGGCCACCCCCGAAGAGACCTGGGCCCTGACCGGCACCCTGGCCAGCTCGGTGCCGAGGCAGGCCCGGGCGCTGGAGCAGCGCGCCATCGTGACGGGCCCGGGCTCGCTGGCCCTGGGTGACCACGCCGGGCAGCAGTGGCAGGCCGGGATGTCGTACACGGTTCGCTGGATGCGTCACGCCGAGCAGCAGCTGACCGGGTCGATCTTGTCCTACGCCCAGGCCCTGCAGCGCGGTGCGGTGCGGTCCGCGATCATCACCGCCGGCGCGGTCCTGGTCGCCCTCGCCCTGATCTTCCTGGTCACCCTGATGATCGCCCGGTCCATCGTGCGGCCGCTCCGGCGCATCGAGGCCGCTGCCCTGGATGTCGCCGGGGTGGGCCTTCCTGCGGAGGTTGGGGCGCTGGGTGTGGCCGGGTACCCGAGGCACCATCTCCCCGCGCCACCGATGGACGTCCAGTCCAGCGATGAGATCGGCCAGGTGGCCCGGGCCTTCGACCGGGTGCACCGGGAAGCGCTGCGGCTGGCGGGCGAGCAGGCCCGGCTGCGCGCCAGCGTCAGCGCCGTGTCCACCAGTTTCCTGCGGCGCAGCCATTCTCTGCTGGATCGGTTGCTGCGGCTTATCGACAGCTCGGAACTGACGGAAGACGACCCGGAACGGCTGGCCAGCCTGTTCCAGATGGATCATCTGGCTACCCGGATGCGGCGCAACACAGACAGCGCCCTCGCCATCGCGGGCCACGGCACGCCAGATCACCCGGCTGAGCCGGCCACCCTGGTGGACGTGGTGCGGGCGGCGGCGTCGGAGGTAGAGCAGTACGACCGGGTAGCCCTGGACGTGCAGCAGGGCGTCTCGGTGAGCGGGAGCTCCGCGGCCGACACCGTGCACCTGCTCGCCGAGTTGCTGGAGAACGCCACCACGTTCTCGCCCCGGACCACCCAGGTCATCGTGGCCGGCCGCACAGCGCGTGACGGCGGCTCACTCATCAGCATCACCGACGCGGGTACCGGGATCGCCGGGGAGCAGCTGGGCCAGCTCAACTGGCAGCTGGCCCACCCGCGCCTTCCGGACACGACCGTCGGCCAGCGGATGGGCTTCTTCGCGGTCGCGCACCTGGCGGCCCGGCACGGCATCACGGTGACGCTGAGCACGCCGCCGGATGGCGGTACCAGCGCCGAGGTCCACCTGCCTGCCGCGCTGATCTCGCCGGAAGTAAGACCCCCCGCCTGGATGGGGCCGCCGGCCGAGGTCTTCCGGTCCGGGAACGGCGGGCGGGCCGGATCGCCCGCCGCGGCCGGTGATCCGCTGGGCACTGTCCCGCGGTTCGCCGCGGGACCAGAGCCCGCCCCGGAGCCCGCGCCCCAGTCCGCCCCGGAGCCTGTCCCACAGGCCGCCCCGGAGCCCGCCCGAGAGCCGGCCAGGGAGTCCGCCCGGGAGCAGGAGCCGGAGCGTCTCTCGTCGCGAGATCACTAGGGGCTGGTCTCGGCGGCCGCGTTGATCTTGACTGGCCGTCGGCTACGGCCCGTGGCTGGTGTTCGTCACCGTGTGCCGGACCCGGGTCGCGCCGTCCGGGAGGGCTTCGGCCTCGGTCACCAGGCGCAGGCCGGCTTCGGCGCGCGGCGGCCGCGGTCCGGCCGGCCGCCGGGTCACCGGGTCACCGGGCTGGGCCCGGATAAGTAGCCCCACCTCGCCGCGGTCGTCGCGGCTGGCTGGACGGTGGTTACCTGCTGGCGCTGGACGGGACTCCTGGGCAGACTGGGGCTGCACGCCCTGTCGGCTCCACGTCTGTCCGGGGAGATTCAGGTCCATGAGATCATCACCCGCGACGCGAGCGCTCCGGGAGGCGCAGTCGGTCGCTGCCTACGCCCGCCGGACCGGATGTGACCTCGACGAGGCCGCGGGGGCCCTGGCCACGGGCGGTGGAGTGTCCCGGCGGAACGTGCTGCGCGGCGCCGCCGCCGCGGCCTTCGCCGCGGCCGTTCCCGTGGGGGCTGCGGGGCTGCGGCCCGCTGCGGCCGCGGCCGGGCGGGATCCGAAGGTGGTCATCATCGGCGCGGGCATCGCCGGGCTGGGCTGCGCCTTCCGGCTGTGGAGGTCGCACGGCATCGCCAGCGAGGTCTATGAGTACAACCCGGCCCGGCCAGGCGGGCGCATTCAGACACTCCGCGGATTCTTCGACGGCGCGCAGTACTCGGAGGAGCACGGCGAGTTCGTCTCCAGTGAGCACATGGCCATGCGGCGGCTGGCCGCCCGGCTGGACCTCACCCTGGACAACGTCAACGCCTATCCGCCGCACACCCGCCCGGACCAGTACCGGTTCCGGTTCGGCGGACGGTTCTGGCCCCAGGCCGTGCTCAACCGGAAGTGGCACGAGTGGGGGTTCCGGCTGTTCCACGACGCCGCCTTCCGCAAGGCGCCCTGGCCCACCCGGTATGACACGCACACCGCCTGGGCGCTGCGGTGGGACCACACCCCCGCGGCAGAGTGGATCGAGCAGTACATCCCGGGCGGCCTGCGCGGCGACTTCGGCCGGCTGTGCGTGGCCGTACTCCTCGATGAGTACGGCGGCCCCGTCGCCGAGCAGTCCGCGCTCAACCTCATCTACCTGCTTGGCTACTACGACAGCGCGCCCAGCGGCGCCCAGCCACGGTCCAGCCCGCAGCTGTCCGGCACGGACGAGAAGTGGCATCTCCGCGGGGGGAATGACCAGTTCATCTCCAGGCTCATCGCCAGGCTTCCGGCCGGGACCATCCACCTCGGAGAGCGCCTGGAGGCGGTGCGCAGCCGCGGCCATGGCCGGTACACGTGCACGTTTGCCTGCGGCGGGGGCACCCGGGATGTGACCGCCGATCATGTCGTGCTCGCCTTGCCGTTCACCAAGCTGCGTGAGGTGGACCTGCGCGGGCTCGGGCTGCCGCCGCGCCAGCGCCGGGCCATCCGCGAGGAACCACTCGGCTCGAACTCGAAGATCGCGATGCAGTTCTCCCGGCGCGTGTGGAACACGGAGCACTGGACCGGGAACATCTACACCGACGGCATCGTGCAGGGCGGCTGGGAGGCCACGATCGACCAGGCGGGGCCCGCGGGGATACTGATCGCCCTGCCGGGCGGGGAGGCTGGCGCGGATATCGGCCCCCGCTACGGCCTCACCAGCTATGAAGGGCCCGCGCCGAAGGCCATGGCCCGAGACTTCCTGGCCGGGTTCGACGAGAATTTCCCCGGCGCCCGGGACGCGTACAACGGCAAGGCCTATTACGCCTGGTCCTCCGGTGATCCGCACATCGGCGGCGCGTACTCCTACCTGAAGACCGGCCAGTACACGGGATTCAACGGCATCCAGGGACGGCGGCACGGGAACCTGCACTTCGCCGGCGAGCACACCTCGGTGAACTTCCAGGGCTTCATGGAAGGGGCGCTGCGCAGCGGCTACCGCTGCGCCGCCGAGGTGACCGGCCGCTGAGCGAACGCGGCGCTAGCGGGGGTCCATCGCGGCGCAGACGGCGAGCAGTTCGGCCTGCCGCAGGGCGGCGAGCACCCGGGGATGCGCCCTGAGGCTCAGCTGCTCAGTGGCGGTGACGCTGACCGAATCGGCGCCGGTGCGGCTGGCCGCGGCGAGCTGGGTGTAGCCAGGCAGGTTCCCGGTGTGCCCGTACATGGGGCCGCACCGGGTGCGGTAGCGGAAGATGCCCAGCCCGGCCGCGTTCGTGCCCGGTCCGGCGGGCTGCGAGCTGCCCGGCAGGAACTGCAGCTGGGCCGCCCGGGTGGAGCGGGAGAAGAACCGGGGCGCGAGGTAGGCGCGGATGAAGCGGTTCGTCTCGGCCGGAGTGGAGACGATGCCGCCGGCCGCCCACGCGGCCGACGCGGAGAACGCCTCGCTGACGTCCTCGGCCGGGTGGCCTGGCCGCAGCACGTATCCGTGCAGGTAGGGACGAGGCAGCCGGGATCCGGCCGGCAGGCTGGTCTGGCCGAGCCCGGCTGGCCGGTACACCAGGGCCCGGAGCAGGGCCCGGTAGCTCCGGCCCGCCGCCGCGCGGGCCATGAGGGCGATGACCGTGTTGTCGGAGTTGTCGTACTCGTAGCGGCGGCCCGGCCGGAACTGCAGCGGCCGGTGCCAGACGTAGCGCATCAGCCGGCCCGGCGGGATGATCCGATGCGGGGCCCGCTGCAGCTGGCGGGCCAGCACCTGGCTGCCGGTGTAGTCGGGCAGGCCGCTGCGGTGCTGCAGCATTTCGCGGAGCGTGACCCGGTGCCAGGCCCGGGGAAGCCCGGGCAGCCACCGCCCGATCGTGTCGCTGAGCCGGAGCTTCCCCAGGCTGACCAGGCTGAGCGCGACCGCCCCGTTCAGGGCCTTGGAAAAGCTGGCCAGCCGCTCGTGGTCCGTCGGGGACAGGTGCCGGGGATGGGCCAGGCTGGCCGTCCCGGCCTGATAGACCGTGCGGCCCCGGCCATGCTGGACGATCACGATGACGCCGGGCGGCCCGGACGCCATGGCCACCAGCCTGTCCAGGGCCCGCTGCAGCGGCGCTCGCGCCGCGGCCGGCCCCGCGTCCAGGCGCGCGGCCGCCGCCGGGGCGGGCCTGGCCGTCGTGGCAGGCGCGGCCGCCATGGTGGCCGCCAGGAGGCCGCTCATGCTCGCCGTAGCCGTCATGGTGATTACACAACGTCCCCAATGCATGAACCGATGGTAATCACCGGCCGTGCGCTCCCGGGCATACGGCCGGCTCCTCTGACCTGGGCGAGCAGAGTTCCCAGAATTCTGGGAGGGCAATCCGACCCGTGACCGGTGACGCTTACGGCGAGGAAAGGAGCCAAACATGTTCGCACGAACGACGACATGGTCAGGATCACCCGAGGTCCTGCAGAAGTGGGCGGACCACGCGGTCAACCAGGTCATGGGCTTCGTCAAAGGCCTGCCCGGCCACGCGGGCGTGGTGTTCCTGATCGACCGCGACAGCGGCACCGCGCTGACCCTGACCCTGTGGGACACCGGAGAGCACGCCAGCGCCACCGATCAGTTCGCCGAGCAGAGCCGAGCCGCGACGGTGGCCGCGACCGGTGCGGAACTGGTCGCGCGCGGCAGCTACGAGGTCGTGGCCAGCAGCTAGACTCAGGTAAAGGGGAGGCAATGCTCACTGGCCCGGCGCTCGACAATCTCGCCGCCGCAGTCGCCCGCGCCTGCCGGTCGGGTCTGGATCCTGACACTCTGCGGGCCGCCGTCCTGCCGCGGCTGCGGAAGGTCGTGCCGGTCGATGCGCTCTGGTGGGCTGCCGCGGACCCGGCCACCCTCCTGTTCACCCGGTCCTACCGCGAGGAACTGCCGGAGGAATCCGGGCCTTATTTCGTCGAGAACGAGTTCCTGCACGATGACGTCAACAAGTGGACCGAGCTGGCCCGGGATGCCTCGGGAGTGCGGACCCTCATGCAGGCGACCGACGGCCGCCCAGCGAGGAGTGACCGTTACCGGGACATTTTCGCGCCGCTCGGCCTGCAGGACGAGCTCCGTGCGGTCCTGCGGATACGGGGCGTCTGCTGGGGCTACATCTGCCTGCACCGCGAAGCGGCCCAGGCGGAGTTTTCCGCCGAGGAGGTGCGGTTCGTCCGGCGGCTGGCCCCGCACATCGCTGAGGGAGTCCGCATGGGCCTGCTGCGGCAAGCCTGTGAGCTGGAAGCGCCCGCGGACGGTCCCGGACTGGTCCTGCTCGCCGCCGACGGGGCAGTCGCCGGGATGAACCCGGCCGCGGAACGGTGGCTCGAGGAACTGGGCGGCCGCCCGGACGGGTCGGATCTGCCCATCGAGATCGCGGTGCTGGCCACCAGGCTCCGTCATCTGGAAGATCGCGAAGCCGGGCTGCCCCGGCTGAGGGTCCGGATGAGAAGCGGCCGGTGGGCTGCGCTGCACGCCTCCTGGCTGACCTCCCAGGCCGAGGAGACGGTGGCGGTCATCATCGAGGACGCGGCGCCCGCCGAGGTAGCACCGATGATCATGACCGCCTACGGGCTTACCGACCGGGAGAGAACGATCACTGCGCTGGTGTGCCAGGGGCTGCCCACCCGGCAGATCGCCGGCCAGCTGCACCTGACCGCGGACACTGTCCAGGACCACCTAAAGTCAGTGTTCGACAAGACGGGGGTGCGCAGCCGCGGCGCGCTGACCGCCGCGATCCTTCAGCGCGACTACCTGCCCCGCGCGCTCGCCGGTGACCCGCTCACCAAGTCGGGCGCCTTCAGCCCGGGTCAGGCGGCGCTGCGCCAGGCGTCGGCCAGCGCCACATAGCTGCCTATCCGGCGCTCCCGGTCCAGGCTGGGGGTGACCGCGACGATCTCGTCGGCCTGGGCGAGCTCCTTCATCTCCAGGAGCCGCTCGGCCACGGCCTTGGGTTCCCCGGTCACCATCCGGCCGTCGTCGCGCCGGCTGGCGCGGAACTCCGCAGAGCGCGCGAAATCACGGACCTGCTCGGGCCGCAGCGGCTCCCGTATCCCGCGCCGGAGGTTCTGGATGGTCAGCGTCCAGGCCGCCTCGAAGTCGAGGATCGCTTCGCTGTCGTCGCTGGCGAAGGCCAGCACCGACATCGCCGAATAGGGCGTCGCGCCGTCTGTCCGCGGGGTGAAGTCGCGGCGGTAGCCACGCAGCGCCTCGAAGGCCAGATCGGGGCTCATGTGGTGCGCGAACGCGGCGCTCATCCCGTTGACCGCGGCGAAGCGCGGCCCGTAGGGGCTGGACCCCAGCACGAACAGCTCCGGCCGCTCGCTGATCACCGGGGCCGCCACCAGCGGGGCGTAGGGGTGGCCGGCCGGGAACCCGTCGCCGAGGAAGGCGAGCAGCTCGGCGACCTGGCCGGGGAACTCCGCGGCCGGATCGGTGACCATCCCGCGGCGCAGGACGTGCGCGGTCAGCGGGTCAGTGCCCGGGGCCCGGCCCAGCGCGAGGTCGATACGCCCCGGGTACATGGCCAGCAACGTGCGGAAGGTCTCGGCGACCTTGAGCGGTGCGTGGTTGGGCAGCATAATGCCCGCGGCGCCGACCCGGATCGACGACGTGTGCGCCCCGACGTGCGCGGTCAGCAGCTCGGGCGCGCTGCACGCCAGGCTGGTCATGTTGTGATGCTCGGAGACCCAGTACCGCCGGTAGCCCGCGGCCTCGACGGCCTGCGCGATCGCGACGGCACCGGCCACCGACGCGCTGGCCTCCTCGCCGTGCTCGATCCCGACGAAATCCAGCACCGCCAGCGGGAGCGATTCATCGTTGTTCGTCATCGGTAGTGCCAAGCGTGGGGCGCCCGCCGGCATTCCCGCCGGACCGGCAATCGCCCGGCCGCCGGCTCGTTCGGTAGCGTGCAAACCGTGGAAGAACCGCCTCGCCTCGCCTCGATCCATATCTATCCGCTCAAGGCCGGGCGAGCTGTCGATCTGAGCGAGTCCGCCGTGGAACCGTGGGGCCTGGCCGGGGACCGCCGCTGGCTCGTGGTCGACGGCGCCGGCCGGTTCGTCAGCCAGCGCGAGGAGTCGGCTCTGGCCGGGGTCACCGCCGAGTACCCGGCGTCCGGGGCAGATCGGGTGGCCGGGGCTGTTCAGGTGGCCGGGGCGGATCGGCTGGCCGCAGGCCAGCCCCTGCCCACCGACGTGATCACGCTGTCCGCGGCCGGGCATCCGCCGCTGGAGGTCCGGATGCCGCGGGCGGGTGAGGAGACCGAGATGGTGCCGGTGGCGGTCTGGGAGTCCGGGGTCTGGGCCGCGGCCGCGGGCAAGGAAGCTGATGACTGGCTCGGCCGTCTCCTGGACCGCGACGTCCGCCTCGTCTACCTGGACGATCCAACGCGCCGGACGGTGGACCAGGATTACGGGGATCCCGGTGACCGGGTGAGCTTCGCCGATGGGTTCCCGCTGCTGCTCACCAGCACGGGCTCGCTGGAGGCGCTCGGCGACTGGCTCGAGGAGGAGGGCCATCCGCCGGTCCCGATGAACCGGTTCCGGCCGAGTGTGGTGGTCACCGGCGCCCGCCCCTGGGCGGAGGACGGCTGGCGCCGGGTCAGGATTGGCACCGTCACCTTCCGGGTGGCTAAGCCCTGCGGGCGCTGCGTGGTCACCACGATCGATCAGGCGACCGGGGAGCGCGGCCGGCAGCCCCTGGAACTGCTAGGACGGCGCCGCCGGTTCGGCCAGGAGCTGGTTTTCGGGCAGAACATGATCCCGGACGCTCCGGGCTCCATCCGGGTCGGTGACCGGGTCCAGGTCACCGAACGCCGGCCGCCGGGCCGGTGAGCCCGGTAACCGCCTCATGACCGGGTCCATCCCGCACGCCGCCAGCATGCGGTCAGCAGGCTCCGCCTCGACACCCGCGGAGACCTGGCCGAGGCCCGGCAGCTTTACACCACGAACGGCTACCAGGAAGTAGCACCCTTCAATGACGGCCGGTTCGCCGATCACTGGTACGCGAAGATCCTGGGCTGAGTCCCCCGGGGCCGAGGGTGCGCGTTACCGCTGGCCGGTGGTGGTGAGATCACGGACCTGCGCCTCGGTGAGGACCCGGGCGATCCCGACGGATGTCCAGTTCGAGCTTTCCTCGAGTTCGTCGCGGAGCACGGCCGCCTGGTACTCGATGGAGACCGGGCCGATAGCCATCAGGTCAGACTTCTCATTCTTCATGATCAGCATGAAGTTCACGGGTCAGGTCCTCTCTCGGGCGGCGCACGGCGGAGGGTCACGGTCTAGTCCCTGACCGCGACGAACAGGTAGCGATTGAGGCTGAAAAAGTACCCGGCGCCCAGTCCGACGAGGTCGCTGGCCCAGGCGGCGAGGTCATCGGTGACCGACAAGCCGGCTTCCCCGAGCAGCCCGGTGAGCCGTCTCGGCAGGTAAGGGTCGGCCAGGTGCCGGTCCCAGGCGGCGAGCACGGAGCGCATCCGGCCGTCGTCGGTGGAGCGCCAGACGATCGGGTCCCAGTCAGTGTCGAGGACCAGGAGCCTGCCCCCGGCCCGCAAGACCCGCCGGGCCTCGGCCAGGGCGGCCGGCACGTTCTCGACGTACTCATACGCCTGGGTCGAGGTGACGGCGTCGAACGCGCCTGCGGCGCACGGCAACGCGGTCGCCTCGCCCGCGCTGAATTCGACCGGGACCGCGTCGGCCGCCCGTGGCCGGCCGCGGGCGATGGAAAGCATGCTCGGGCTCGGGTCGACGCCGGTCACCGAGCCTCCGGGTCCCACCTCGGCGCTCATCTCGCTGGCCAGGAAGCCTGGTCCCGATCCGATGTCGAGCACATCCTCGCCGGGCCTCAGGCCGAGGACGGTGCGGACGACCTGGCGCTGGCCGGAGACGTCGGGCGTGGTGTTGATCGCCTCGACGCGGCGGGACGTTGCCTCGTCGAACTGCATAGCCGGGCTCCTCGGGGACGTCCTCTGGCGGGCCGTTGCCGGGCCGCGTGCGGGCCCGGGCAATGGCCCTTGGTCACTCTAACCAGTACCGGCGGGGCAGCCGAGGCAATGACGCCGCCCGTAAATAGCGTTTCGTATAGTACTGAGTACTTAGTGTGTTCAAGACGGGGCGGCGGGGTTCGGCGGAGGGGGCGCCGGCGGTGCTGGGTTACGAGACCGTGGCCGGGCACACGTGCAAGGTCATCCTGCTGGATGGGGCCGTTGATCCCGGGGGCTGCGGACTTTCATCAGCGGGCGCCTGCCCCGCGCGCCCATGCTGTCGATGCGGCTCGGTGAGATCGATGGCGCTCCGTGGTGGGTGCCCGCGCCCATCACGTGGACATGGGCGCTCACGTGGTGACGGCGGCCAGCGTCCGGAGCGCGCGGCGACCCGGCGAGCCGGTCACGGGGCCGCGCGTCACCCGCACGCGATCACGGGCGGCCCGGCCAGCGCCGCATCACCGGCTGGCCACGCTGCTTCCCTGGCCGGCACCCTGAACGTCGGGCTGGTCGCGGACCCGACCCTGCTGCCCGACGTCGGCGGCCTGGCCGGCGGCATGCAGGCCGAAGGCGCGGAACTGATCGGCCGCCTGCCGCATCCCTGACCGGTGCCCCAGCAGCGGGCGGAACCGGGCCCCCGGCCCGAATAGCATGATCTTGTGAAGCCCTTCCTGCTGCTGGCCACCCGTCCTGAGGATGCCGCTGCGGACGACGAGTACGACTCGTTCCTCCGGTTCGCCGGGCTCAGCGAAGGGGACCTGTTGCGGTGCCGGCTGGAGCAGCGGGCGCTGGGCCGCCTCGACCTCCGGGACTGGTCGGGGATCATCCTCGGCGGCGGCCCGTTCAACTCCAGCGACCCGGAGACGTCGAAATCAGCGGTCCAGCGGAGGGTCGAGGCCGATCTGCGGACCGTGCTCGACCAGGTCATCGGCGACGACTTCCCGTTTCTCGGGGCCTGTTACGGCGTCGGGGCCCTCGGCAGCCACCAGGGCGCCGAGGTCGACCGCCGGTACGCCGAGCCGGTCGGGCCGGTCACGGTCACGCTCACCCCGGAGGGCCAGCAGGACCCGCTGCTGTCCGGGCTGCCCGCCGCGTTCGACGCGTTCACCGGCCACAAGGAGGCGATCAGCCGGCTCCCGCGGCACGCTGTCTTGCTGGCCAGCTCGCCCGGCTGCCCGGTCCAGGCGTTCCGGATCGGCTCCCGGGTGTACGCCACGCAGTTCCATCCCGAGCTGGACGCGGCTGGACTGTGCACCCGGATCGACGTCTATAAGCACGCCGGGTACTTCCAGCCCGAGCAGGCGGACGAGCTCAAGGCCCTGGCTTACCGCAGCAACGTCGTTCACGCGCCCGACGTCCTGCGCCGGTTCGCCCGCACCTACGCCCGGGGCGGCGCGCCTGCGCGGGGCCTCGTGGCCCGCAAGCCGTGACGGCCGCGGCCGGGCACCGTCCTTCCCGCCGCGGCGTCCTCGCGGGCGGACTGGGGCTGGCGGCTCTGGCGGCCAGCGGGGCGGGCGGGTACGAGCTGGTGCGCAGCGGGACGCTACCCGGCCGGTACCAGCTGGCCCGCCTGACCGGCGCCTGTCAACTGACGCAGGCCCCCCTGGCCGGGCCCCTGCCGTCCCGGCACCAGGTGTCGTTCCACTCCGCCTACCGGCGCCGCGACGTGCAGATGGTGACGCTGATCCCGGCCGCGCCGGTCCCGCCCGCCGGTCTCGGCGTGGTTATCGCGCTGCACGGGTCAGGGGGGAGCCCGGCCACCCTGGCCCCGGGGATGGCGCGGGCGATGAGCCGGGCGCAGGTCAGCCAGTTCGCGGTCATCTGCGTGGACGGCGGGGAGACTTACTGGCACAAGCGCGCCGACGGTGACGATCCGGCCGGCATGATCGTGCACGAGGTCCTGCCCCGGGCCGCGGCGGCCGGGATGCGCACCGGGCGGATCGGCCTGGCGGGGCTGTCGATGGGCGGCTATGGCGCGCTGCTGATCGCCGAGCAGTTCAGCAGCGCCGGCGCGTATGGCGCCGTCGGGGCGGTCACGGCCGTGGGCGCCGTCCCGGCGGTTACGGCCGTCGCCGCCCTGTCACCGGCCGTCTTCGCCACCTATGACGACGCACGGGCCGCCAACCCCGGGGCCTTCGACAGCCCAGCCGATTTCACCAGGAACGACGTCGTGTCCAGCCTGCCTACCCTGCGGCGCGTGCCCGCCTATATCGCCTGCGGGACGGACGACCCGTTCCAGCCGGAAGTGGCGCTGGTACGGTCCCGGCTCTCCGTCCTCACCCATCGCCGCGTGCCGGGCGGAATCATGCCCGGCTGCCACGACAGTTCCTTCTGGGCACGGCACTGGCCTGCCGCCCTGGAATTCGTGGGCGCGTATCACTCTTCGGGATTCTGAGTCGCTGCCTGGTCGCCGGGCGGGATGGGGTCATCAGTGACTTCGTCGCCGGAATCGGCATCGATGATTGGCACCGGGTCCAGCCCCACCTTGGCCGAGATGCGGGTGAGCAGTACGTCCTGCGCGGCGAGGTGTCCTTGTATGTGCGCCACCTCATGCAGGGTCGCGCTCGCGTCGTGAAACGTCGCCTCGGCGCGTTTATCTGCCGCGGCCGCCTGCACGTTCTGGCCCACCATAATGACCGACAGCAGGACCAGTTGCAGGAAGGTCTGCGCCACCCAGGAGACGAGCGTGCCCGGCCCGCCCCGGATCGCTTCGGGCAGGCTGATCAGGTCGAACAAGGCGAACGCATAAGCGCACCACATACTGCCCACGACCGTCGTGATAAGCAGAGCCACTTTCGTGTTGAACCGGTTTATCGCGCTGCCCCGGGGCAGCAGATCAGCCACCTTCACCGGTTTTTCAGCGCGCCGCGCGGAAATGCGCGGATGGCGGATGTGCTGATATATCGCCATGACCTGACCTTCCATCGATCGGCCGGGGCCTTGTCCGGACGGCCGGAAGCTCCGCCAGGTTAGCCGTTTCGGGTCGGCGAAATGCCGGCCAGCTCCCGGCCAGCCGTCAGTCACACTGGTGGGATACACAGGGTGGGCGACGGCCGCGGGGGAGGAGGGCAGCCACCAGTGACGGATCTGTGCGCCACCGACGCGGTGACCCTGGCCGGGATGCTCCGCCGCCGGGAGGTGTCCGCCCGTGAAGTCACCGCCGCCCACATCCAGCGGATCGAGGACGTGGATGGGGCGGTCAATGCCGTGGTCACCCGGACCTTCGATGCGGCGCTGGACCAGGCGGCCCGGGCGGACGAGGCGCTGGCCCGGGGGGCGGAGCCCGGCCCGCTGCACGGCCTGCCGGTGGCGCACAAGGACCTGCACGACACGGCGGGCGTGCGCACGACCTACGGCTCCGTCCTGTTCGCAGATCATCTGCCGGACCACGACGAACTGGTGGTGCAGCGGATGTCCCAGGCCGGGGCGATCAGCCTGGGCAAGACCAACACGCCGGAGTTCGGGGCGGGCTCGCATACGGTCAACCCGGTGTTCGGCGCCACCCGCAACCCTTACGACCTGAGCCGCAGCGCAGGCGGGAGCAGCGGGGGCGCGGCGGCGGCGCTGGCCGCCCGGATGATCAGCCTGGCGGACGGCAGCGACCTCGGTGGTTCGCTGCGGAATCCGGCCAGTTTCTGCAACGTGACCGGGCTGCGGCCCTCGCCCGGCCGGGTGCCCTCCTGGCCGGTCACCGACGTCGCGGATGTCCTCGGCGTGGAGGGGCCCATGGGCCGGACGGTGGCCGACGTCGCGCTGCTGCTGTCCGTGCTGGCCGGTCCCGACCCGCGGGTGCCGCTGGCCCTGGACGCGCCCGCGCCCCGCGTCCCGCCCGATCAGATCGCGGGCCTGCTGGCCCGGGACCTGCGGGGCGTCAAGGTCGCATGGAGCGCGGACCTGGGCCTGCCGGTCGAACCGGCGGTGCGCGACGTGCTCACGCCGGCCCGGCAGGTGCTGGCCGGCCTGGGCTGCGAGGTGACCGACGCGACCCCGGACCTCTCCGGCGCCGACGAGGTGTTCCGGACCCGGCGGGCGTTCCGGTTCGCAACCGCCTTCGGGTCGCTGCTCCGCCGGCACCCCGGCCAGCTGGGCCCCAACGTCACCTGGAACACCGAGCGCGGCCTGGAGCTGAGCGTGGCCGACCTGAGCCGGGCCACGGTGCTGCACGCCGCGCTAGCGGGCCGGGTCAGCGCGTTCTTCGAGTCGGTGGAGGTGCTCGCCTGCCCGGTCACCCAGGTCGTGCCGTTCGACGTCACCCTGGACTGGGTACACGACATCAACGGCGAACCGCAGCAGACGTACCTGGACTGGATGGCATCGGCCTACCTGATCTCGGTGACGGGGCTCCCGGCGATCTCGGTGCCCGCCGGCTTCACCTCCGGCGGCCTGCCGGTCGGGCTCCAGCTTGTCGGCCGCCGCCGGGCGGACTGGCCGCTGCTGCGGGTGGCGCACGCCTTCGAGACCGCCACCGGGCACAACCAGGTCATCCCGCCGGTGCTGCGCTAGCGGTCACCGGGACCTCCGGAAGATCCTGACCGCGAGCCAGCCCGCGGCGCAGGCCAGGGGCACTTCGACGAGAACCGCCTCGGAGATCGCCAGCGTGCGCTCGAGTCCCGGTGCTGACGTGCACACGTCGAACCAGGCGTCCACCATCAGCAGCGAGCCACCGGCCGCCGCGGTCATGCAGGCGCGGGAGTCATCCCGGGCCAGCAGCACGGCGGTGGCCAGCGCCGCCACCGCCTCGGCGGCGTCCAGGCCGGTCCAGGCCAGCGACCAGTTCTCGGCCTGGGCGGTCCGGGGCAGCGTGAGGCTGAGCACCACGCACCACGGCACCAGGAAGCCGCCGACGGCCAGGGCGGCCAGCCGGGCCCGGCGCAGTGCGACCGAGGACAGCGGAGCGGGGGAGAGCAGCCCGGGGGAAAGCGCGCCGGAGGAGGGCGCGGCGGGGCGGCGGGCCCGGCCGGTGACCGGCATGACTGGTTCGCTGCGGTGGAGCGTCGCGTGGGTCGGCATGGCCCTCACCGTAGAGTTACAGAGAAAATTATGCAAACAAAATTCTGCAGAGAAACCTCTGTAATCCTGCTACGCTGCAGCCATGGCGATGACTCCCCGGCGGGTAGTGGGCGACGCCAGCCGCTGGAAGGCCATGTCGCATCCGCTGCGCCGCGAGATGCTCCGTCATCTCGACGAGCACGGGCCCGCGACCTCCACCACCCTCGCCGAGGCCCTGGGCGAGAACACCGGGACCACCAGCTACCACCTGCGGGTCCTCGCCGAGGCCGGGGTCATCGAGGAGGTCCCGGAGCGGGCAAACGGCCGGGAGCGGTGGTGGCGCACGTTTCCCGTGGACCACCGTGAGCCTGACTACGGCACGCTCAGCGCGCAGGAGCGAGCGGCGCTGGATGAATGGCGCGCCCAGCAGATCCCGGGCGAGCTCGAGCTGGTCAACCGCTTCATCCGGGACGTCCGCCAGCACGGCCCGTGGGCCAAGGCCTCCCGGGCCGGCGGGTTTTACACCGTCGAGGATCTGGAGGCCCTGCACGAGGAGTACGTGGCCCTGCTGCACAAGTACGGGCACTCCGCGCAGGACGCGCCACCCGGAGCCCGGCCGATGCAGCTGCGGATGTTCTACATCCCCGACGAATAGCCGCCCGGCCCGCCGGACATGCGGCGCCGGAACCTGCGGGTGAACACGAACGCCGCCAGCCCCATCACCAGCCAGAACAGCAGGATCACCTTGAAGAAGGCGAACGCCACCCAGCCGGGCCCCGGAGCCAGCAGCGCGACCAGCAGCAAGACCATCAGCACGGGGAGGAACCGCGGCCCGCGGCGGCGGGCCAGCCACGGCGCAGGCCTGGCTGCAGGCCGGGTGCTCCCTGCGGCACCAGAACCGGGTCCGGCAGGTCCGTCATGACCCGGCGCAGATCCCCGAACGTCTTCGCGTTCAGGGCCGCCGAGGTCCGCTCATCGAGCTCCTCGGACGTGAGCCGGCCCTCGGCGTAGTGGTCGCGCAGCCGGGCGGTCACCCGTTCCCGGTCGGCATCGGAGGCGCGGATGCGGTCATCCATGGCTGGTCCCCTCGTCTTCTCGTGGGCGTCTTCTCCCGGGCGCCTATTCATCGTCGGGATCGTCGTCTTCATCGGCCGGCTCGTCGCTGGCCAGGATCTGGTACATCCGCCGCCGGGTCTGCTCCAGCAGCCGCTCGGCCGCGCGGATCTGCTCCGGGGTGCCGGCGTGCGCCAGCTGGACGATGCTGCCGCCCAGCCGGGCCGCCTGCGCGAACAGGCCGGGCATCTCACCGGGCTCGTCCTGCGCCATGGCCTCCCAGGCCGGGCGGGCCGCCTCCGGGTCGTCCTCGATATGACGGCGCCCCGCCTCGGTCAGGCTGAACGTGCGGCGCCCGCCGGACTCCTCGCCGGCGATCAGCCCCTCGTCGGCCAGCAGCTGCAGCGCCGGGTACACCGCGCCGGGGCTGGGCCGCCAGGCGCCGCCACTGCGCTCCTCGATCTCGGACATGATCTGGTAGCCGTTGCGGGGGCCCTCTCGCAGCAGGGCCAGGATGGCGGCCCGCACGTCACCGCGGCCGGCCTTCGGCCCGCGGGCCGGGCCGGGCTGCCCCGGCCACCAGCCGCGCGGGCCACCGCTGAAGCCACCCGCTGAGCCGGTGAAGCCGCCCGGCCATCCGCCCGCGCCAGCGAATCCGGAGCCTCGCTCCCACGGTCCGCCGCGCCGCCCCCAGGGCCCGCCCCGCCGGCCCTGGCGTCCCTGGTCTCGGCCAGCCTGATCCGGGCCAGCCTGGTCTCTGCCAGCCTGGTCTGGTCCGGACATGCCGTGCATCGCCTGCCGGGCCTGGCCGAGCAGGGCGCTCGCGGCCTGCATGATCCCGCACAGCCGCGGATCGAAGTCCCCGGCCGCACTCCATGCCGCGCTCATCTGAACCCCCAGATCTGGGACCCCGGAACCTGGGCCCCAAGTGATTCACTCGCGATACGGTCCCGATATATCGCTAGCGTAAGACGCGCGGCCGCGGATGGCAAACCGCGCCCCGGAGCGCTGGTTGGACCGCGCCCTCGCGGGCAGGGGGAGGATGCGGCGTGCTCCCCAGGTGGCCGGCGTTCGCGACAGGCCGTCTCGCCATGAGACGAATGCCTAAGAAACTTGACTCATTCCAGACATCTCGGCAGGGTAGGGCCATATGGTTCTGGCAGCGATCGACCCGGACGACGAGATGTCCCGGGCCCTGCGCGCGGCCGGGCTGCGGGTCACGATGCCCCGGCTGGCCATGCTGACCTGGCTGGACGGCCATCCGCACGCCACCGTGGACGCGATCGCGGCGGGCGTGCGGGAACGGTTCCGCACGGTGTCCACCCAGGCGGTCTACGACATGCTGGCGGCGTGTGCCGCCGTGGGACTGGTGCGGCGGATCGAGCCGGCGGGCCATCCCGCCCGGTTCGAGCGCCGGACCGGCGACCATCATCACCATCTGGTGTGCCGCCGCTGCGGCCGCACTGAGGATGTCGACCGCGTGATCGGGGCCCAGCCCTGCCTGACCGCGGCGGGGGACCTGGGGTTCGCAGTGGACGAGGCGGAAGTGGTGTTCTGGGGCGTGTGCCCCGCCTGCAAAGCAGCTGAAAGCTCCGTTGACGGAGTACAGCGTGACGAGGAGGTATGGCAGTGACCGACAAGCAGCCGGTACCCACGACGAACGATGCCGGTATCCCGGTCGAGAGCGACGAGTTCTCGCTGACGGTCGGCCCGGAAGGCCCCGTCCTGCTGCAAGATCATTACCTGATCGAGCAGATGGCGAACTTCAACCGGGAGCGCATCCCGGAGCGCCAGCCGCACGCCAAGGGCGGCGGGGCGTTCGGCCACTTCGAGGTGACCAGCGACGTCAGCGCCTACACCAAGGCCGCGGTGTTCCAGCCCGGCACCCGGACGGACACGGTGATCCGGTTCTCCACCGTGGCGGGGGAGCGGGGCAGCCCGGACACCTGGCGTGACCCGCGCGGGTTCTCGCTGAAGTTCTACACCTCGCAGGGCAACTACGACATGGTCGGGAACAACACCCCGGTCTTCTTCATCCGCGACCCGATGAAGTTCCAGCACTTCATCCGCTCGCAGAAGCGCCGCGCGGACAACAACCTGCGCGACCATGACATGCAGTGGGACTTCTGGAGCCTGTCCCCGGAGTCGGCCCACCAGGTGACCTGGCTGATGGGCGACCGCGGCATCCCGCGGTCCTGGCGGCACATGAACGGGTACAGCTCGCACACCTACATGTGGATCAACGCCGCGGGCGAGAAGTTCTGGGTCAAGTACCACTTCAAGACCGACCAGGGCATCGAGTTCTTCACCCAGGACGAGGGCGACCAGATGGCGTCGGCGGACACCGACTACCACCAGCGTGACCTGTATGACCACATCGAGGCCGGGGACTACCCGAGCTGGACGCTGAAGATGCAGATCATGCCGTTCGAGGAGGCCAAGACCTACCGGTTCAACCCGTTCGACCTGACCAAGGTGTGGCCGCACCGCGACTACCCGCTGATCGAGGTCGGCCGGCTGGTCCTGGACCGGAACGTGACCGACTACCACACCGAGATTGAGCAGGCCGCGTTCGAGCCGAACAACCTGGTCCCCGGAATCGCGCTGAGCCCGGACAAGATGCTGCTGGCCCGCGGGTTCTCCTACGCCGATGCGCACCGCGCCCGGCTCGGGGTGAACTACAAGCAGATCCCGGTCAACTCGCCGCACGTCTCGGTGCACGCCTACAGCAAGGACGGCGCGATGCGCGTGGTCAACGTCACCGACCCGGTGTACGCACCCAACTCCAAGGGCGGCCCGCAGGCGGACAGCGAGCACTACAAGCCGGCCGGCTGGTATGCGGACGGGGAGATCATGCGGTCCGCCTACGTCCCGCACGAGGAAGACGACGACTTCGGCCAGGCGGGCACCATGGTCCGCGAGGTGCTCGACGACGCGGCCCGCGAGCGGCTGGTCAGCAACGTCGTGGGCCACCTGCTCAACGGGGTGACCGAGCCGGTCCTGCAGCGCGCCTTCGAGTACTGGAGCAACGTGGACAAGGACCTCGGCAGCAAGATCGAGGCTGGCGTCCGGGCCAAGGCGGGCGAGAAGGACCCCAAGGCCGCCGACCAGGCCAATCCGGCCCGGGAGAGCATGCAGGCCAAGGCCTGACCAAGGCCTGAACCGGCTCGCAGCGCAGACAGGGCTCCTGGTCTCCCAGGCCAGGGGTCCCGTTTTGCGTGGCGGAGCGTGGGCTCCGGGTTTCGTTAGGGAGACTCTGGTGCGAGCATCGAGTCGGGGGAGCGCTGAGAAGAGGTGGCCATGGACGAGGCGACGTTCGGTGAGGTCCGCGACGCGGTGCGGCGGTTCGTGCGGGAGAAGGTGCTGCCCCGCGAGGACGAGATCGAGGGGACCGACGCAATTCCCGCGGACCTCCGGGCCGCGGCCGCGGACCTCGGGCTGTTCGGCTACGCGCTGCCCGACGAGTTCGGCGGATCCGGGGTCAGCATGGCCCAGGATGTGCGCCTGGCCTTCGAGTTCGGCTACGCCACCCCCGCGTTCCGGTCCATGTTCGGCACCAACAACGGCATCGCCGGGCAGGTCATCGCCAAGTTCGGGTCGGATGCGCAGAAGAAGGCGTTCCTGCCCGCCCTGGCCGCCGGGGACCTGGTCGCCTCGTTCGCGCTCACCGAGTCTGAGGCGGGGTCCAGCCCGGCCGGGCTGCGTACCTCGGCCCGCCGCGACGGCGAGGGCCCGGGCGGCGACTGGGTGCTGTCGGGCACCAAGCGGTTCATCACCAACGCACCACTGGCCGGCCTGTTTGTCGTGTTCGCCCGGACCGACCCTGGCGCCGGGGCCGGCCGCGGGATCTCGGTCTTCGCGGTCGATGCGGCCAGCCCGGGACTGACGGTCGGCCCCCGCGACCACAAGATGGGCCAGCGTGGTGCGTGGACTGCTGAGGTGGTCTTCACCGACGTCCGGGTGCCGGCGGACCGGCTGATCGGCGAGGAGGGCCGCGGGTACCGCAGCGCGATGACCGTCCTGGCCCGCGGCCGGCTGCACATCGCGGCGGTATGCGTCGGCACCGCGCAGCGGATCCTGGACGAGTCGGTCGCCCACGCCGCAACGAGTAAGCAGGGCGGCCAGCTCATCGGCAGCTACCAGCTGGTCCAGGCGATGCTGGCCGATTCCTACGCCGAGATCGAAGCGGGCCGGTCCCTGGTGCTGAGCACCGCGGACGACTATGACGCCGGGCGGAACGTGGCCGCCGGGCCCTCAGCGGCCAAGCTGTACTGCAGCGAGATGGTCTCCCGCGTCGCCGACCGCGGGGTGCAGGTCCACGGCGGCCTCGGCTACATGAGCTCGACCGTGGTGGAGCGGCTTTATCGCGACTCGCGGCTGTACCGGCTCTACGAGGGGACCAGCGAGATCCAGAAGCTCATCATCGCCCGCGAACTGCTCGCGGCCGCGCAGTCCAGCTGACCTAAGGCCCGCTGACCTCTGGCCCGCTGGCGCGGGCCGGGCGGCGGTGCTGCCCGCGCACGGTGGGGGCTGGCTCCCAGGAAAGTCTCGTGCTAGCCACCGCGCCCCCCGCGCCGGTCTGAGGCACAATCGCACCTGGGATCCGGTGCACATCAGGGGCGGGAGCAGGATGCGGGCGGTATGGCTGCGCGTTCGGGCCGGGCTGCGGCAGGACTGGCGCAGCCCGCTCGTGCTGGCGCTTATCACCGGCCTGATGGGGTCCCTGGTCCTAGTGTCGCTCGCAGGCGCGCGCCGGACCGATACCGCGGTTCCGCGGTTCCTGGCCTGGTCCGGCCCGACCGACGGACAGGTGGCCGGGGTCCCGTTCGCGACCATGGGCCGGCTCCGCCGGCTGCCCGGCCTCGCCTACAGCGAGCGGGGCGCGTTCATGCTGATGGCTGCGTCCCCGGCCGGCCACCCGGCGGCCGCCCGGCCCGGCCAGGTGACGACGTGGGCCCTGATCGACACCCCGCCCCAGTCCCGGGCGATCGTTGTGGCCGGCCGGCGGCCCAGCCCGGCCCGGGCCGACCAGGTCATGATCAACGAGGCCGCCGCGCGGGCCCTGGGCGCGCACGTCGGCTCGGTGATCCAGCTCCGGGGGTTCCGGCCCAGCCAGGTGATGGCGGTGCTGAACAACCAGGCGCTGCACCCGACCGTCACCCTGCCCGACGTGCGCGTGACCGCGATCATCCGGACGCCCACCGATCTGGCCAATTCCGGGGCACCCTCCGACGTCATCTTCACCGGCACCGGCTCGCTCTTCGTGACCGCCGCCTTCTACCAGCGCTTCGCCGGATCGGTCGGCAACATGGTGGGGCTGTCCTTCCATCTGGACCGCGGCCTGGCTGGCCTGCCCGCCTTCAAGGCCGAGGTGAACCGCCTGACCGGGGGCCGGGCCCAGTTCGAGCTGGGCAGCGACGACGCTATCGCCGCGGCCGCTGCCCAGCGCGGCACGGGACTCCAGGCCCTGGCGTTGCTCCTGTTCGGGATCATCGTGGCTCTCGCGATGCTGGTCATCGTGGGGCAGAGCGTGGCCCGGCTGGCCCACATCGCCTCGGACGACTTCCCCGTGCTCCGGGCGCTCGGATCCAGCCGGGGACAGCTGACCGCCGTGGCGCTGGCTCCCGGGGCGCTGGTCGCGGCGGGCGGGATGGTCCTGGCCGTCCCGGCCGCCTACGCGCTGTCGGTGTTCACGCCGGTCGGCCTGGCCCGGCGGGCCGAGATCTCGCCCGGGTTCTCGTTCGACGCCGCGATCCTGCTGGGCGGGGCGGTCTTGCTCACGCTCCTGCTGACCGCGCGGGCCGCGCTGGCCGCCCAGCGGGCGGCCTGGAGGCAGGCTGACCCCGCGGCGGGGAGCCTGGGCCGGGGCTCGCGCCTGGCGCGCTGGCTGGCCCGCCGGGGATTCCCGTCGCCCGCGGTGACCGGCGTCCGCCTCGCGTTCGAGCCGGGCAGCGACCGTTCCCTGGTCCCGGTCCGCTCCGCGGTCCTGGGCACCGCGCTGGCGCTGGCCGCGGTCATCGCCGCGCTGGTGTTCGGGGCGAGCCTGGCCCACGTTATCGGCGACCCCCGGCTGGCCGGCTGGAACTGGGACGTGGCCGTGGGGAACCCGCACTCGGGTGATACCTCCGCGCAGACCATCCCGAGACTGCGCGCGAACGCCAGCCTGACGGGCTTCACCGCCACGGCCCTGGGGTACGGGATCATAGGCGGCCAGGACGTGCCGGTCGTCGGCCTCCAGACGCTGCGCGGCCACGTCGCGCCGCCGCTGCTGGCCGGCCGGCTGCCGCAAGGGCCGCGGGAGATCGCCCTCAGCGGCGGGGAACTCCGCGCGCTGCACCGTAGCGTCGGCGGACTGGTCAGCGCCGCGACCGCCCGGGGAGTGGTCGCGCTCCGCATCACCGGGCAGGTCGTGCTGTCCCCGGAGATCACCAACGAGCAGGTGAGGCTGGGGACCGGCGGGGTCATGACGCTGGCCGGGGCGCGCCTGCTGAGCCGGACCCCCCTCCCGGTCAACGTGTACCTCGTCCGGCTGCGGAACCCGGGTGACCCCGCGGCGATCGCCCGCCTCAAGCACGAGTTCCCTGGGGTGGTGCTCCCCGCGGTGGCCCCGCCGGAGGTCCGCGAAGTCGAGGGGGTCAACGGCCTGCCGCTCATCCTGGCCTCCGTGCTCACGCTGCTGGCCGTGGGCACGATCGCCCAGACGCTGGTCACGTCGGTCCGCCGCCGCCGCCGGGACCTGGCCATCCTGAAGGCGGTCGGCTTCGTGGGCCGGCAGGTGCGGGCCAGCGTGGCCTGGCAGGCCACCGCCATCGCCGGGACGGGCCTGCTGGTGGGCCTGCCGCTCGGGGTGGCCGCCGGGCGTTGGGCCTGGAACCTGCTGGCCCAGGGGTTCGCGATCCAGCCGGTGACCGTGATCTCCCCGGAGCTGCTGCTGGCCGTCCCGGCGGTCCTCCTGCTGGCCAACGCGGTCGCGGCCATCCCGGCGCGGACCGCCGCGCGGACCCGGGCCGCGGTGGTGCTCAGGACCGAGTAGTCACCGGGTCCGGTCCTGCGGATCGCGGTACCGGAAACTTCATCCGACCGCCAGCGGCCAGGCCGTGTCTTTTGCCCCCAAGCCGGGCAGAACCCGATGCAAGCATCCTTGGAGGAGGTTGACATGGCAAGCGATTCCAGACCCCCGGATGAGTCCCAGCCGGGTCCGGGCCTGTTCGGCTCCGAGCCCGGCGGCACCGATGAGCTTGGTTCCGAACCGGGTGGGACCGATGTCCTCGGTGCCGAAGCGGGCGGCACTGATGAGCTCGGCCCCGAGGAGGGCGGCACCGACGAGCTCGGCCCTGAGGCCGGGGGGACGGACGAACTCCGGCCGCCGGGCCGCTGACCCTAACGTCCCTGCGCCGCGGCGGTTGGAACGGGCGACGATGCCCTGGTAGGAGGCGGCGCGCAGAATCCCGTCGGGAGTCAGCTCGGCGTAGCCGACCTCGATCACGACGTCGGGCTCCACCCAGGTCACGTCCCGGGCCTGGGCCGGGGGGACCGGGCCGGCGAACGGCGGGCGGTCCCGCCGCAGCGGAGCGAACAGCTGCTCCAGCCGCCGCAGTTCTGGCTGCGTGAACCCGGTCCCGACGCGGCCCGCGTACGCCAGCCCCCCCGGTCCGGGGATCCCGACGAGCAGCGAGCCGATCTGGCCGGCCCGGTGCCCCCGGCCGGGACTGATGCCGCCCACGACCACGTCCAGGAGCCGGCGGTTCTTGATCTTCAGCCAGTCCGGCGATCGGCGGCCGGGCCGGTAGGGAGAGTCGAGGCGCTTGACTACCACGCCCTCCAGATCATCGCGGATGCTCACCGCGAGCACGGCCTTCCCGCCGCCGGGGAACGACGGCGGGACATGGACGTGCTCGCCGGCCAGCCGTTGGGCCTCGAGGATGCCCCGCCGCCGGGCGTAGGGTTCGCTGATTAGCGACTCACCGCCCAGGTCCATGATGTCGAAGATCAGGTAGGCCGCCGGGACCCCGGCCAGCAGGCGGGGTGAGGGTGCTGTGACGTGCATCCGCCGCTGCAGGGCGGCGAAGCTGGGGCGTCCCCCCGCGAACGCGGCGATCTCCCCATCCAGGATCATCTCCCGGGACCCGGCCCGGTGGGCCAAGTCGGCCAGTTCGGGGTAGGCCCGGGTCATGTCCCGGCCGCTACGGGACAGCAGCCGGAGCCTCCCCGCGGACAGGTAAGCCACCGCGCGCACGCCGTCCCACTTGAACTCTGCGGCCCACGCTGGCTCCGGCTCCGGGAGCTCGGTCGCGGGCACCGCCAGCATCGGCGGTATCCCCGACGGAAACGTGGCGCCGAGCCCTGATTCCGGCATGAACCCCCCGTGTGCCTACTGGGGGTGCTGACCGGCTATCTACCCAGCCCGCCGCCCTGGACACCGGGCCGGGTCAGGGCGGGCCGGGTCAGGGCCGGGGCCGGGCGGGGTCCTTCCCGGTCACCGGATGGGTGCTGCCGGTGTCACCGCTCCCGCGCGTGATGAGGGCCACGGCCAGCAGGGCGGCCAGCGGGGCGACCAGCGCGATGAAGTCAGAGGAGGCCAGGTTGCCCAGGGCGTCGAGGGCCCCGGCGAAGCCGACGATCAGCACGGCCACGGCCACCAGCCCCCAGCCGTGCAGGAACAGCCGCAGTGTGAAGGGCGGCGCGGGGTCGGTCACGTCAGGGACGGCGGTGATGGACTTCATGCCGCGGGTCTCCGTCATGCCCTCCCGGACCCGCACCGTGAGCATCAGCGTGCCTGGCTCGTCCGCGACCAGGAGCAGTTCGTCAGGGTGGCTCGGATCAGGAGCCTGCGCCACCGACCCGCCGCCGGCGGCCCAGGACATCACCTTCCTGGTACCCGAAGCCTGGACGCGGTAGCGGACCTGCGCTCCGGCGACGACGGTGTCCGGCCCATCGATGATCACCGGCGCGGCCAGGCCGGTGGCGGCCGGCCGGGCGGCCTCCTGGGGCGCCGCTTCACCGTGCCCGTTCCCATGGCCGTTCCCGTTCCCGTGGCCGTTCACGGCGGGTGCGGCGGACGTGGCCTCCGGGGTCACGAGGAACTGGCGGCGGGCCAGCTGCTCGGCCAGCCGGATCTGGTGGATGTGCACGCTCCAGGCCATCACCACCACGGCCGCGGCGAGTCCCGCCGCCCCCAGCCCCAGCAACCCGGCGACCACGGGATGACCGGCATCAGCCATCACGGCGGTGAGCATGTGGTCCCCCTCAGGGCCGTGGCCACGTGCGGTCCGCGGGCTTGCGGCGGTCCGGTTCGCCTGCGCCGCCTATCAGCCGGGGCCGGCCGGCCCGAACGTCTCTCCTGCTTCACGAGGGTATTCAAACACATAATCGAATCGGCCGGAAGTCCAGTACCGATTCCTGGGCTAGCGGCCGCGGTGCGCCTGCCTGGCCGCCCCGAGATCGCGCTGGCTCACCAGGTGCGGAGCGAGGCATAAGCCTCAGCAAGACTTGGTCCCTCGCACCATAGCCAAGCTCAGCGACAGTGACGAACGAGATGACAGCCGGCCGACCCTCAGGGACCGGGCGATACCGCGCTGCCAGTAAGTTCCCGCTGGGTGTCAAGCGCGCAGCGAAGACGCCGGTGTCGATGACGACAGGACCGCGAGAGGGGGGAGTCATGCCTCGAGCACAGCAGCGAGGAAGAGACGATCCTCGTCCTCCGTGAGGCCATCAATAAGCACGTCCTCGTCGGGAGGCAGTGGACGGGCAGCAGCCAGCACGTCGTCTTTGTCCCGCTCCCCGGTCACACCACGGGACGCCAGCTTGCGTGCTTCCGGCTCTGACATCGCACACCTCCATCCCTACGGTCAGAGTACACGCGGCTACCCACAGACGCTCCGGCGGTTGTGCCGTGTTTGAGGTGGTGGGGGGACGATGCCTCTACTTGGCCCGCATCCGGTTGTTGCGGGCGTTGTGCTCGACTTCGGCGAGGCCCAGGGCTTCCAGCACCGGGGGAACGTAGTTGCCGAACCGGCCGCGCAGGCCCTTCTTCAGGCCATACCAGCCTCCGGCCGGGTTGCCGGGTGAGCGTCCCCACGCCTCGACGCTGCCCTCGGCAGCTTGCTTCTGCTCATCGGCGTTGCCCAGCGGCATCCAGTCGCCGTGCTCCTTCAGCATCGCGTGCAGGTCCTCGATGCAGCGGAGCAGGTAGCGCAACTGGGTGCCGCCTACCTGGACCACCAGGGCGGGCGGGTCACCGTCCGGGTCACGCCAGGCCTCGAAGTCAGACTTGCCGGGCGGCGTGCTCAGGATCCACGGATCGGCGGCCGTCCCCGATCCAGCGTCGGTGCTGCTCAACGTGGTCGCTCCCTTCGTCGCAGATGAAGGGAGTATGGCAGCCAATACATGACATCTTCTGTCGTGATTGAGCGCTAGCCTGATCAGGTGCGTGCCAGCCGGCTCGTCGGGCTGCTGGGCCTGCTCCAGGCCCGCGGCCGGATGACCACCCAGCAGCTCGCCGCCGAGCTCGAGGTCTCCCCGCGTACCGTGCTGCGCGACATCGAGGCTCTCAGCAGCGCCGGGATCCCGGTCTATGCGACCCGAGGCCGGCGGGGCGGCTTCGAGCTCATCGACGGGTTCCGCAGCGAGCTGCCGGGCAGCCGCCTGGGGGAGCGCCAGCGGCTGCTGCCTGGGAGCGGGCGGGCCCGGGTCAGGGTGTCGCCGGGTGGCCGGCGGCTCGCCGCCCTGCAGGGCCGGCTCGGCGCACTGCGGATCCGGCCGGGCGCCACGCCCGCGGCCGGCCGGGGCGACTGGGCCGAGGCCTGGGTGCGGATCGACTCCATCGAGGCCGCCGTGCTCGACCTGCTGGCGCTGGGGCCGGAGGTTGAGGTTCTGCACCCGCCGCAGCTGCGCGCGCAGCTGGCCCGGGCCGCCGGCCAGATCGCCGACTTGCACCGCGGCCCGCCGCCCTGAGCGGGATACAGCCAGGCGCCATCGGCGTCGGGAGGACTTCTCGGAAGGCCTGCTGGCCCGGTCAGCCGGCGCACTGCCGATGCGGCCCCCCGGGCAGGGCCGGGCCAAACTCCGCGATGAACTGGCGCAATTCAGCCTCGGCCTCGGGATGCTCCTTGACCAGCAGGGCGAGCTCCAATTCCCATAATGACACCAGTCCTTTCCGGGCCAGGTCAGGATCGCCCGCCAACTGGACGAGCGCGATGCCCCCGTCCAGCTGAGCCCGGACCGCGGCCTGATGATGCAGGCCGTGCACGCTGAACAGCCGGATCATGGCGTTCCGGGCGGCCGGCCAGGCCCCCGTGGTCATCGCGGCAGCCAGGGTTCTAGCGCCGCGGGCAGCCAGGGCGGCCAGGTTGTCATTGACGAGCATCGTGGTTCTCCTCCCGTTCGGATAACCCGGAAGGCGGCGCAGCATGTGCCTCCGGCCGCGGCGCGCTGCCCGCGGCGCGTGCCTCCGGCCACGGCTGACTGGCCGCGGCCTCTGCTCCGCGCCCTAGCCCGCGGGCCGCCGTGCAGGCAGGCAGGCACGCGCCGGGGTGAATCGCACAGGCCGAGAACTTCGGGGCAAACATGAATCCAGAATTGCACGGAGCATATGCACGTGCAGCCACACGTTCGTATGCAACGTGCGGGTAAGGGTGACATTTTGCTTACCGCCCGCCGCTGTGTTCGCTCCGGGCGGTGGGTCCAGGCCTACCGCGGATGTGGGTGCGCCCCCATCGCGCCCGGCCGGGCGGCAGGTCACGATGGCGTACATGAGCTTCTTTGACGAGATGCCTGCTGAGGAGCCGGAGCCCCGGATCCATCACGCGTGGGATCTGCCGGTGGCCGAGTTTCCTGCTGTTGTGCCGTCCGGCCCGCTGATGCTCGGCCGGACTGAGCGGGCTGCGGTGGCGATCACGGGAATCTCGGCCTACTCGGCCGGATTCGAGATCTTCGTGACCGCGCGGTTCCGGCCCGGTGCTGGCGGTGGGTCCGGTCCCGGAGACCATACCCCCGGCGGCCCGGAGGCCGCCCCGCCGCGGCGGTCCTTCCGCCTCGGGTTGCAGTTGGCCGACGGGACCCGGGTCATCGGCCAGCAGGGGGGCCCCGGCCTGTCCGGCGATGCGGAGCCCGCGGGTCCCATCCTGCGGGCGTTTCTCGGCGGCGGCGGCCCACGGGCCAGCTTCTGGCGCTGGTGGGCCTGGCCGCTGCCACCCGCCGGGCCGATGGAGTTCGTCTGCGAGTGGCCGGCGCTCGGGATCCCCGAGTCCCGGGCGGGGCTGGACGCCCAGTTGATCCTGGACGCGGCGGGCCGCAGCATCCGGCTCTGGTCCGGGGACGAGGGCTGACCCCGGCTCCGCGATGCGGGTTCAGTCGTCAAGAAAGTTGACTGTCAATCCACTTTACGGTCTACTAGCCTGGCTTCCATGCCTGATCCGGACCCGTACGAACTTGCCACTCCCACCCTGATGCGTGCGGCCCGCGGCGTGTACGCCCAGTCCATCCGGACGGAACTACACGCCATCGGCGCCGATGGCCTGCCCAGGAACGGCGCGACCCTGCTGGCCGGGATCTCCGCGACCGGCGGCCCGCGGCCGGACCTGCCCGCGGGGCTGGGGGTCACCAAGCAGGCCGTCAGCCAGGTGGTCGAGATCCTGGCCAGCCGGGGGTATGTGGAGAGGAACACCGACCCTGAGGACCGCCGGCGGATCTCTCTCACGCTGACCTCGCGCGGCCAGGAGGTGCTCGACGCCGTCGTGCGGGGCGTGGAGTCGGTTGATGCCCGGCTCCTCGAGCGGGTGCCGGCCGAGCAGGTCGCCGCCATGCGCTCCGCGCTGATGGCCCTGGCCGAGATCAAGAGCGACGCCGTGGCCACCGGGGCCGGGGAACGCCGTCCGCCCCGGCAGTTGCGCCAGTTCAGTCCCATCTTCCCGGTGCGGGACATGACAGCTGCGCTGGCCCACTATGCGGCGCTGGGCTTCAATGTCTTCCCTGACCAGGGCGAGAACGGCTACGGGTTCGCCAATCGTGACGGCATCGGGTTGCACCTGGCCGCAGATCAGGGGCACGATCACGCGCACAGTCACGCGTCGGCGTATCTCTACGTGCGCGACGCGGACGCCCTCTACACGGAATGGAGCCGGCCTGGCCTCGGCGGTCAGACGCTGCCCGTGTGCCTGACCCCGTACCAGCTGGAGGGGCGCACATCGACCCGGACGGGAACGTGATCCGGTTCGGTTCACCCACGAAGGAGTGAACCGCCACCGCCACCGCCGTTGCGGATGTCCGCGCACAGCAGCGGCCGGAAGTAGATGGTGGGCTGGCCGTTGCTGAGGATATTGCCGCTATTTCCCTGGTGAATGTTGAGATACCAGCCGTGGGCCGGTATCGGCGCGGTCACGTGGGTGAAGACCCGGACCGCGTGCGCGATCCGGCCGCGGCGGCCGGCGACCAGGTCCCGGAGCATGTATATGACTGGCCCCTGGCGCATGCAGCTGCCGAGATGGATATGAGCAGCGTGTGGGCCGGGTGTGACCCCGCTCGCGTGGACGGTGACGGTCAGGGTCTGGCGCGAGGCGTTATAGGTGACTGTGGTCCGCCCGCGGGGTGTGCCGTAGCTGACGCCCCGCTGGCTGACTTCGACCGCGATGAGCCGGTGTGTTCTGCGGCCCGGATCCCGCAGCCATCTGGTCTCGGCGATCGGCGTCCGGGCCAGGCGGCTGCCCCGCACCCCCATCCGGACCAGCAGGCGGCTCCCGCGCCGCAGTGGGCCGCTGAAGTGGCTGTGCAGGGTCCCGCTGGCCTGACCAACGCTGTTGGCGGTGAGCGTGCTGAACCGGATGACCCGGGAACGGCCGGGAACCCGGAGGTCCACCGCGTGCGACGAGCCGGGTGTAAGCCCGGACACGCGGGCGTGGATCGTGAGGCGGCCGTGCCCGCCCCGGCCGAAGCGGACCGTGCCGACCGGCATCGCATGCAGGGCCAGGGCCGGGATAGCGGGGGCGCCCTGGACGGCCCCGGCCGTGCGGCCGGCGCTGCTCGCGCTGGCGACGGGCGCGGCCAGGGCCAGGGTGGCCACCGTGGCCAGCGCCGTGGCCAGGGTGGTGGCGGGCAGCGGGGCGATGCCTGCACCTGCGCCGGAACGAATCCGGGGCCGCCGCACCTGCAGGCCCAGGCCACGCCGCCGGGAACCACCCGCCCCGGTGCCGCGATTGGTGTTAGGGATGAAGCGCACGATGTCGGCCCTTTCTATCTCGCCGGTATTCTGCCGGAATCAGGAATCTGGCTCAAGGTAATCGGGGGTTACTACCGAAAAGGTGTATCGCACACCCGGCCCGGCGCCCCGTCGCCGAGAATAATGCCAGGCCAGCGACATGATCGGGTTCGCCGCGACCTGGGCACCGGAAAAAGTTGAGAGCGATGCCGGCGCCTGCTCGCAAATTCCCCTGCCAGTCGGGCGTAACTAAGTAATAGCCCCTTATTTATTCATGAACCGTTTTATTGATGAACCGCGACCGGGCCCGCGCACGTCCGATCCGGGCGGGACGCTCGCTTCCTCGCCATTACAGTTGCGCGAGTCCCGTTCCTCCGCGGGCCGGGCGCGTAGCGTTCAGGCAGGGACGGCCGCGGTAGCGAGATACAGCGCAGGCGTGGCTGTTCGGCGACGAGGGACACCTGAGCCTCATGGAGCACCGCGTCGGGGACGTGCACGCCTTCCTGACCTGGCCACGGCGGTAGCCTCGCGGGCGTCACAACCGCTCCCCATGGTGTGGTGCTCCCTCCGCTGCGGGAGCCGTCCGGCTGACCGGTCCGGGCCCGCAGAAGAAGCTCGCGTACGGGACGGGAGGGCGGTCCGGGGGCGGGGGCTGCCTGATGCAGTGCGACTCGATCCACCGCACTCGCGCGTCCGGGCCCGGCGGTGACACCGGCAGCACAAATCCCCGCACATAGCCGCGGCGGATGTCGGCCTGCAGCGTGGCCAGCGTAGGGGCAGGCACGTTGCCGAGGTAGCTGCCAATAGGCAGTACCTCCCGGCCGCTGTACAGGACGTCGTCCTGCGCGAGCCCGGACGTGTCGGTGCCGAACAGGGCGTCACCGGGTGGCCTCAGGAGCTCCAGCCGCTGGACCGCCCGGCTGATGTGGGGCCCGGCGGCGGCCAGGAGCCGGCTGATGTGCGCGGTCTTCGAGGACTCGAACGGGGTGTCAAACGGGCCCAGCCCGCGGCTGACGCAGTTCACGGACGCAGACACGGGCAGCAGGAGCACGGCGGCACAGGCGAACGCGACCGCGGTCAGGTGCCCGGCCCGGCCTGACGCGGGCAGCAGCAGCTGAGCGGCGGCGGCCACCGCCACGACCAGCGCCACCAGGGTGAGCTCGACCGGGCCGGATGCCGTCCCGGAGATCAAGTAGGCGCCGTAACCCACGCAGCCGAGCACCGTCGCGGCGACGATCAGGCGCACCCTGGCCGGCCACGGGCGAGGTCCGCACGCGGCGATGCCAGTGCCGCACAGCGCGGCCACCGCGGGGATGAGCGCCGCGACGTAGTAGGAGTTCAGGTAGGTGCCGGCGCTGAAAAAGACCGCGAGGACCAGCCACCCGCCGCCCCACAGCACGACGGCGGCGCGCAGCGGGTCGCGCCTGCCCTGGCGCCGCCGGGAGATGAGCACGCCCAGCGTGCCGGCCACAGCGGCCGGCAGCAGCCAGCCGCCGTCGGCCGCGAACAGGCCCGCCAGCAGCCGGTGCCAGCTCGGCTTGATGCCTATGGTCTCGGCGGTGAGCAACCGCCCGCTCTTCCTGGCCGCGACCACCACCGGCGAGGGCGGTCCGGCGATGCGTACCCAGTTCCCGGTGCGCCAGGCCCACGCCGTTGTAGTCGAAGACCTGCGTGTACACCGAGTCGTCGGCACTGCCGTCCACGTACGGCCGGTCCTGGGACGGGACCAGCGAGACCGCCGTCATCCAGGAGAGGGAAACCACGGCGGTGACCAGCCCGGCCAGCGCGACGTGCGCGCACCGGGTACGTAGTCTCGCTGCGGGCGCGGCGAGCAGGTAGGCGGCGGCCAGCGCGGGCAGGGCCAGCCAGGCCTGGATCATCTTCGCCTGGAACGCCAGGCCCAACCAGACGCCAGCCAGCAGCAGCTGCTGCAGCGACAAGGTGAGCAGCGCGGCGGACGTGGCGTCGGCGGCCAGCACCAGCAGCAGGATCAGCAGCGAGTCCGATACGTTGCCGCGGCTGAGCAGCACGGTGATGGGTGTGACGGCGAGCACCGCCGCCGCGATCAGGCCGGCCGCAGGCCCGGCCAGCCGGCGGACCGCCCGGTACAGCACCAGGATGGTGAGCACGCCCTCGACCACCTGCGGCAGGACCAGCGCCCAGATGTGAAAGCCGAAGATCCGCAACGACAGGGCCTGCAGCCAGAGTGCGCCAGGCAGCTTGTCAACAGTGACGGTCCCGGCTGGATCGAACGCCCCGAAAATGAAGTCGTGCCAGCTTTCCGACATGCTGCGGGCTGCCGCGCCGTAGAACGGCTCGACGCTGGCGACGGCCATTCCCCAGCCGTAGGCGGCCGCGCGAAAGGGATGGAGTGGTTCGACGGCCGGGCCTAGGCGGGCTGATCCGCGGGCGAGCGCCACGGCGTCAGTAAACAGCGCCAGCGAAGCGCTCCTGATGCAGGCGCTGACGCTGTTTCCGGTGCAGTTTTCATTTACGCCACCCGCCCAGTATGGCTGGAAGCGCAGGTCGTATCTGCCTAGCGAGTAGGACCCTATCGCGTTCGACGTGAAATGCGAATTCGAGGCAATTCATTTACCTAGCTTTGGCCACCCGTACGACAAACGCGATCACATGTACTTCGGTCGGCATCATCGGCACCAGGCGCTGCCATTCCTCATCAGTAGGACCGGCCGGATCGGCGCGCGCTACCGGCGGTCCTGGGGACTGTTCCGCCGCTCCTGCAGTCGCCGGGCGACGAAGTCCTCGTCGAGGCCAGCGCCGAACGCAGAAGTCGCGCCTTTGCGGTTCAGCCGCCGCTGCCACCGCCGCTTGCGGGTCAGGCCGACAGCCAGCACGACCACGCCGGCGGCCACCGGCACAGCGAAGAGCGCCACGGCGGTGAGCCGGTCCGGGAGGCTCTCGGCGACGGCGGCATCCGGATTGCCCGGCGGGAAGTAGACGCTCACGGCCTTGGCCGACCCGCTTCCGGGTGTCGTGGCAGTATAGGCGTGGTGCTTCCAGTAGAAGGTGACCAGGCCGTTTTGCTCGGTTCCGACGGCGCGCTGGCCGGTCCAGAGCACGATGTCGGGGGACTGGAAGTCCAGGGCCAGGAAGAGCAAGGCGAACGCGAACAGCGCGGCAGCCAGGCCCACCGACCAGCCTGCGCCGTCTAGCAACCTACCGAGGCGAGCACGCATCCGACTATTGTCGGCCCAACCGGGGGGACGTAGCAAAGCCGTTTCCAGTGCCGCCCAGGCAGGAGTCACGATGATCGAGCACACCACCGCGGGCCAGATGTCCCTGGCCAAGCTCGCCGACGGGCACAAATGCCAGCCGTCGGCGATCCTGCGCCTGACCGCCGAGCACAGTCCCGGCGGCGCCTACCCGGCTAACGTCGCGGCCTACATCAACGGCGTGTTCCGCGGCACGATCGCCGCCACCGATCACATGCCCGCCGGCCTGCACCTGTACCTGCCGTAACCACTCGCCGGCGCCCAGCCCCGGCCCGCGCACGGGCCGGGCCCGCCCCGCGCAGGGCGCGGGCCGCGCCTGGGCCTGGGCCTGCGGGTCTTACCGGTCCGGGATCCAGCTGCCGTGGAACCCCAGCGGGATCCGGGCGGGCAGGTGGACGCGCGCGACGGGCTCGCCGGTGAAGTCCTGGGCCGCGAGAATGACCAGGTCGGCCGCGCCGCGGTCCGGATTGTGCACAAACGCCATGACGTAGCCCTCGTCCTCCTCGGCCCCGGGTCCGGAGGCTGCGAAGACGGCCTCGCCCGCCGTGGCGTCGCGGCCGAACTCGTGCGCCTCAGTGCTGCCATGGGCCAGGTCGTGCTTGAGCAGGGCGTTGGAGAACGCCTGGTCGGCGAAGTCGCCGCCGGGAGTGACCACGGCCCGGTTCACCTCCCCGATGACCGCGCTGTACCCGTACCGGTGGGGACGGCCAACAACGTGGTCGCTGACCCGGGGGAACTCCTGGGGCCGGTCGTCGAGGCGCTGCTGGCTGACCTTCCCGGCGGCCGGGTCGATGATCCACCGATCGAAGGTCAGGGGTCCTCTCCCGTCCAGGACGGACACGTCGTAGGCGCCCTGGTAGCGGCACAGGTCGACGACCACCCGGCCGGAGTCGTCGTCGTAGGCGTTGAGGGTGTGGAAGATCCAGCATGGGTCCACGTCGAACCACCGGATATCGGCCGCGCTCCCGCCGCGGGGCAGCAGGCCGACCCGGGCCGGGTGGCCGGGGTTCCAGGTGTAGGGCAGCTTCTTCCCGGCCGACACGGCGTCCATGCTGAACGTGACCGGCAGGTCAAAGAGCACCAGGTAGCTGGCGGTCAGCGCGAAGTCGTGCATCATCGGGCCGTCGGCCAGCGGGATGTTCACCGCCGCCGTCACCTGGCCGCCCGGGCTGACCACCAGATGCTGGACGTGATCCCAGGCCCAGTAGTACGCGATCGCGTGCAGCTCCCCGGAGCCAGGATCGGCCTTGGTGTGCGCCGCGAACCCGCCAGGCAGCGTCCCGCCGAAGTCGCATGGCCCCCTGGTGTCCAGCTCACCGGACAGCTCGTAGGGCAGCGGCCCGGACTCCACCGTGGCCAGGATGCGGCCGGCGTTGGCGATGACGTGCGTGTTGGCGGCGAAGTCCATTCCCTCGTGCACCGGGCCTGCCGGCCAGGTCTCGCCGCGGACCCTGGCCACCGCCTGGGAGCGAACCCAGCGATTGCGGTACCACTCCGCGCGGCCGTCCCGCAGCCGGACCCCGTGCACCATCCCGTCGCCGGTGAACCAGTGGTAGTTCGGATCCTCCAGGCCCATGGGGTTCGGCCCGTTCCGCAGGTACCGCCCATTCAGGTCAGACGGCACCTGGCCGGTGACCGGCAGGTCAACGGCGGTGACCTCCTCGGTCACGGGGGCGAACGGGCCTTCGGTGAAGCGATTTCGAGCAGGCATCGCAGACTCCCCTTCCCCCCGCAGGGCCTGTACCGGACATTACGCCGGGCCGCCCGGGTTCCCAAGACCTCGGCGGGCCGGCCCGAATCGACATAACATGACCTTGACGTCAATATCAAGTTCGTGTTGAATCTTGGCCACCGAGCGGGTGGAGGAAGTCAGTGCTGACCACGTCCTACCGGCCTGCCGACGCCCGCGTCCCCCTCGATGAGGTCACTGTCGGTGATCTGCTCCGGCGGGTGGCCGGGCAGGTGCCTGGGCGGGTCGCCCTGGTCGACGGGCAGGCCGCTGCGGCCGACCGCCGCCGGTGGAGCTACGCCGAGCTGCTGGCCATCGCCGAGGACGTGGCCGGCGCCCTGCTGGCCCGGTTCGAGCCCGGGGAGCGGGTCGCCGTCTGGGAGGTGAACCGCCCGGAGTGGGTCATGCTCCAGCTCGGCGCGGCCCTGGCCGGCGTCATCCTGGTCACGGTCAACCCGCAGTACCGGCCGGCCGAGCTGACGTACGCGCTGCAGCAGTCCGGGGTGGCCGGGCTGGTCCACGGCACCAGTCACCGCGGCGTGTCCATGGTGGACGCGGTCCACCAGGTCCGGCCGGAACTCCCCGCGCTGCGCGAGGCCGTCTGCTTCGCGGACTGGGACGAGTTCGCCGCCAGCGGCCCGGGGCGGCCGGTGCTGCCGCGGCTCAAGCCGTCCGACCCGGCCCTGATCATCTACACCTCAGGCACGACCGGCTTTGCCAAAGGGGCCATGCTGCACCATCTCGGGCTGGTCAACGCGGCCGGGCTGTCGGCGGAGCGCGCGGGCTTCCAGGACGGGGACACCTGGATCAACCCGATCCCGCTGTTCCACACCGGCGGCGGCGTCCTGGCCGGGATCGGCTGCCTGGCCCGCCGGGCCGCGCACGTGGTGGTCCCGCAGTTCGACCCGGGCCTGGTGCTGGAGCTGATCGAGGCCGAGCAGGGCAGCATGGTGCTGACCGTGCCGACCATCCTGCTGGCCATGCTCGAGAACTACGACCGCCAGCCGCGTGACGTCTCGTCGCTGCGCACGGTGATGTCAGGCGGGGCCAAGGTGCCCGACACGCTGGTCCGCCGCACCACCCAGACCCTCGGCTGCGGGTTCACCATCCTGTTCGGCCAGGCCGAGCTGCACGGCGTGCTCACCCAGACGCAGACGGCAGACAGCCCGCAGGACCAGGCGGAGACCCTCGGCCAGCCCATGCCGCACGTCGAGGTGAAGATCGCCGACCTGGCCACCGGCGAGCCGGCCGGCGTGGGGGAGGAGGGCGAGATCTGCGCCCGCGGCTACCAGAACATGGTCGGCTACTGGGACATGCCGGACGCCACCGCGGCCGCGATCGACGGCGAGGGCTGGCTGCACACCGGCGACGCCGGGACAATGGACGGCCGCGGGTACCTGCGCATCGCGGGCCGCCTGAAGGACATCATCATCCGGGGCGGCGAGAACATCCATCCGCTCGAGATCGAGCAGTTGCTGGCGGATCACCCTGGGGTGGCTGAGGTCGCCGTCATCGGGGTGCCGGACCCGCACTGGGGTGAGCAGGTCGCGGCGGTGATCCGGCCCGCGCGGCCGGATGCCCCGCCCGATCCGGACGAGCTGGCCGCCTTCTGCCGGGAGCACCTGGCCCGGTTCAAGACCCCGAGGCAGTGGTTCTTCGTGGACTCGTTCCCGATGACGCCGTCCGGGAAGATCCGCAAATTCGAGGTCCGCCAGCGCTTCGCGGAACCCCAGTGAGCGGTGACCCGTGGCCAGCGACCCGGTGACGGGAGACCCGGTAACCGGCGTCGCGGCCGGCCCGCTCACGGACTGGTTCACCGCCACCCTGGGCGCCGCGCCCCCGCTGCGGTTCCAGCGGCTCGCGGGCGGATACTCCAACCTGACCTTCCTGGTCAGCGACGCGGCGGGGCAGCAGTGGGTGCTCCGGCGCCCCCCGCTCGGCCACGTGCTGGCCACCGCGCACGACATGGACCGGGAAGCCGGGATCATGGCCGCGCTGGCCGGGACCGGCGTCCCGGTCCCGGTGGTGCTGGGCCGTACTTCTGATCCCCGGTGGAACGGCGCGCCGTTCTTCGTTATGTCTTTTGTCCCAGGCCAGGTCCTGCGGACGCCGGCCGACACGGCCGGGCTGGCCTCCGGCGATCTGGCCGCGATCGCGTACGGGCTGTTCGACGTGCTGGTCCAGATCCACGCCGTGGACCTGGACGCGACCGGACTGGCCGCGATGGCCCGCAGCGGCTCCTACGCCGAACGCCAGCTCCGCCGCTGGTACCGGCAGTGGCAGGAGATCCGGGTCCGGGACCTGCCGCTCCTGGAGGAGCTGCACACCGAGCTCGCCGCCCGCGTCCCGGGCCAGCCCGCAGTGTCCCTGATCCACGGGGACTACCGGCTGGACAACGTCATCCTGGACCCGTCCGGGCAGGGCCCCGCCCCGAAGATCCGTGCGGTGCTCGACTGGGAGCTGGCCACGGTGGGGGATCCGCTGGCCGACCTCGGCCTGGCCCTGGCCTACTGGACCGAGCCCCAGGAGGCCGGCCAGCTCCCGCCGGCGCCCACCGATACGCCGGGCTTCCCCAGCCGCCGCGAAGTCGCGGCCCGGTACGCCGAGCGCAGCGGCCGGCCAGAGGCTGACCTGAGTTTCTACGTGGCCCTGGCGCACTGGAAGGTGGCCTGCATGGCCGAGAGCGTCTACACCCGGCACCGGTCCGGGGACATGGGGACGTCCGGCGCGGACATGGACCTGCTGGCGCGCCAGCCCGGGATGCGGGCCCGGGCCGCGCGGCGGGTGCTCGATGGCGGACTATAAGTGGCGCAGGACTGCAGGCGGCGTAGGCACACGCCTGCGCGGCGGGAGGAGACCCGATGACCGACACGGTGCGCTTCGAGGTGTCCGGGCCGGTGGCCACGATCACGCTCAACCGGCCGGACCGGCTGAACGCGATGACCGAGGAGCTGATCGCCGCCGTCCTGGCCCTGCTGGAGCAGGTCAGCGCCGACGAGGGCATCCGGGTGCTGGTGCTGACCGGCGCGGGCCGGGGCTTTTGCGCGGGTGGTGACCTCGGGGCCATGGGGGAATTCGCGGAACCGCGCACCCCCGCGGCCAGCATCGCGCAGCTGCGGCGGCTGCACCGGACCACCGAGCTGCTGCACGAGATGCCCAAGGTGACCATCGCGGCGGTCAACGGTCCCTGCGCGGGCGCCGGGCTGTCCTGGGCCTGCGCCTGCGACCTGCGGATCGCCGCGGAGTCCGCGGTGTTCCGCACCGCGTTCCTCAGCGCGGGGCTGACCGGGGACTTCGGCGGCACATGGTTGCTGACCCGCCTGGTGGGTGCGGGCCGCGCCCGCGACCTCTATTTCCGCAACGAAAAACTGAGCGCGGCCGCGGCCCTCGGCCTGGGGCTGGTTGGCGAGGTCGTACCCGACGGGGACCTGCCCGGCCGGGTGGCCGACCTGGCCGGCCGCCTCGCGGAAGCACCGCCGCACGTCATCGCCGGGATCAAGCAGAACCTGAACGACGCCGAGGAGCTGGGCCTGCACGCGGTGCTGAACGCCGAGGCCGAGCGGCAAGTCCGGGCGGCGCTCAGCCATCCGTCCGCCGCCCCGCGGGCCTAGCCGCTCAGGCGCGGGCATGATCACTGGCGGTCCGGGCCATCTCCAGCGAGGGGGAACAGTGAGCGACTCCGTGTCCGCGGCGGGCGGGCCGCTGGCCGGGATCAGGGTCATCGACCTGAGCCGCCTCGCGCCCGGGCCCTACGGGAGCATGCTGCTGGCCGACCTGGGGGCCGAGGTCATCGCGGTCACCGGCGGCCGCGCCGGGCAGGTGCCCGCGGACTTCGCCCGGGGCAAGCGGTTCGTGCACCTGAACCTGAAGCACCCGGCCAGCCGCCACGCTCTGCACCGGCTGGTCGCCATCGCCGATGTCCTGATCGAGGGGTTCCGCCCGGGCGTGGCCGACCGGCTCGGGGCGGGCTACGCGGAACTGAGCCAGGTGAACCCGCGGCTGGTCTACTGCTCGGTGACTGGCTACGACCCGGCCGGCCCGGCGGCCGGGGCGGCCGGGCACGACATCAACTACCTGGCCGTCACCGGGCTGCTGGGCGCGATGGGACCGGCGGGCGGGCCGCCGGCGCCGCCCCTCAACGTGGTCGCCGACCTGGCCGGCGGGGGCCTGCTGGCCGCGTTCGGCATCTGCGCGGCCCTGGTCGAGCGGGACCGCTCCGGGCGCGGGCAGCAGATTACTGCGGCCATGACCGACGGCGTGCTGTCCATGATGGAGATGTGGCTGAACGCCTGGCGAACCCCGCTGCTGCCCGAGCGCGGGCTCGGTTTCACCACCGGCGCGGCGCCGTTCTACCGCTGCTACCGCTGCGCCGACGGGCAGTACGTGGCGGTGGGCGCGGTCGAGGACGGATTCTTCGCGGCGCTGTGGGACGGGCTCGGGCTGCCCGCGCCGTATCCGGCTGACCGCTTCGAGCCCGCCACCTGGCCGGGCCTGGCCCAGGTCATCGGGGACCGGTTCGCCACCGCGAGCCGGGATGAGTGGACCGCTGCGTTCGCCGGGATCGACGCCTGCGTCACTCCGGTGCTCACCCCCGGCGAGGTGCTCAGCGCGCGCGGGGCGCCCCCGCCGGCGCCGCGATTCTCCCGCACGCCGGGGGAGCGGGGCCGCGACGGCGGCGCGCTGGACGCCACAGCCGAGGTGCTGGCCCAGGCCGGCCTCGGCGACGAGGAGTTGCGGGCGGTCGCTGAGGACGGGCGGCGTGACGGGGTGTTCGGCTTCAAGTGGCCGCCTGGCTAACGCGGCCCGGGGTTGCCAGCAGATACTCGCTGACGTATATTTGCAGGCGAGTAATGAAGGGTGTTCCCGATGGCCGCGAAGCGCAAAGTTGACAACCTGATGGCCCTGGCGGTGCTGGCCACCGTCGTCCAGCAGCCGATGCACCGCTACGAGATCGCATCCGTGATCCGCGCCCGTGGCAAAGACCAGGACATGGACGTCAAGTGGGGATCCCTCTACACCGTCGTGCAGAACCTGGCCAAGCACGGCTTCCTGGAGGTGGTCGGCACCAGCCGGCAGGGCGCGCGGCCGGAGCGGACGGTCTACCGGATCACCGAGGCCGGCCGGCAGGAGATGCTCGACTGGACCCGGGAACTGCTGTCCACACCGGAGCCTGAGCATCCGAGGTTCGCCGCCGGGCTCTCGGTGCAGATGATCCTGTCGCCCGACGAGGTGATGGCCCTCCTGCGGACCCGGCTCGGCCACCTGGAGCAGTCGATCGCCGCACGTCATGCTGCGATCACCGGGCACCTCAGGGAGATCCCCCGCCTGTTCCTGGTCGAGGAGGAGTACGCCGTGGCGATGGTGGAGGCGGAGGCGGCCTGGGTCCGCGCCCTCCTGGAGGAGCTGACCTCGGGAAGCTTCCCCGATCTCGCGATGTGGCGGACCTTGCACGACGGTGGCGAGATGCCCCCGGAGCTGGTCGAGCTCGCGCAGAGGGGGGTGGCAGACGGCTAGATAGCGCTTAATGGTCCCGAGGCGGTGCGGCAACACCGCCGCCGGGACCCGGGGCGGCTGCTCGCAGCCATCCCGTCCAGCACCCGCGAACGATGCCCGCACGAGACGAACCCGGCCACGAGGTGGCAACCAAAGGATAGCTGGGTTCCCCGTGCGTGATCTCGGCGCAGGACAACCGATGAACACCACATGCAGGAGAGAACCCATGTCTACAGCCACGTCCAAAGTCCGCACCGCACTGGTCATCGGCGGCGGGATCGCTGGTCCCGTCGCCGCGACCGCCCTGCTCAAAGCCGGCCTCCAGGCGACGGTCTACGAGGCCTACCCCACCCTGGCCGAGGGAATCGGCGGCGGGCTCGCCCTGGCCCCCAACGGCCTGGCCGCGCTCGGCATCATCGGCGCCGACGATGCCGTCCGGGCCCTGGCCACACCGATCACCGGGACGGTCATGGCGGTCGGCGGGAACACCCGCCGGCTACCCAGCCTGGCGGGCGTGGAGCCACTCCAGGTCATCGGCCGCGGCGACCTGCACCGGGTCCTGCACGACCGGGCGGTCGAGTCGGGCGTCCGCTTCGAGTACGGCAGGCGCCTGGTCGCAGTCGACGAAGCCCCGGACTCGGTCACGGCGAGGTTCGCCGACGGCACCACCGCGACCGCCGACGTCCTGATCGGCGCCGACGGTGTCCGTTCCACCGTCAGAACCCTGATCGACCCGGAAGCCCCCGGCGCGGGTTACACGGGATTGCTCGGCTTCCAGGGCTATGTAGACGCCAGCCCCGATCTCGACCCCGAACCTGGCGTCATGACGTTCGCCTTCGGCAAGCGGGCGTACTACCTGTTCTGGAAGATGGCGGACGGCCGGGTGACCTGGGGCGCGAACCTGCCGTCGAAGCAGTACCTGTCGCTGGCCGAGGCGCGGGCGACCCCGGCCGGGCAGTGGCTGCGGACACTGCGCGACACGTATGCGGGCGACCATCCCGGCGAGCTGCTGGCCAACCGCACTACTGCGGAAAACCTCGACATCACCGGGGCGATCCACATCATGCCGCCCGTCCCGCACTGGTACCGGGGCCGGATGGTGCTGGTCGGCGACGCCGTCCACGCGCCGTCCAACAGTACCGGCCAGGGCGCGTCGCTGGCGATCGAGAGCTCCATCCAGCTGGCGCGTTGCCTGCGCGACCTGCCCGATGCCACGTCGGCCTTCAGTGCCTATGAGCGGCTGCGGCGGGACCGGGTGGAGAGGATCACGAAGCGGGGAGCCCGGACGAACAGCACTAAGACGCCCGGGCCGGTCGCGCGCAAGGCGATGCACGCACTGATGCCGATCTTCTTCAAGGTGATGAACTTCGAGAAGGTCTTGGGGCGGGAGCAGCGGTACCGGATCGACTGGGACGCGCCGGCTGTGGCCGGGACTTCGGTGACGGCTGAGGTGTCCTGATCAGGCCCGGGTGACGATCAGGCAGGCGTCCTGCCCGCCGAACCCGAATCCGTTGACCTGGAGCACGTCGATGTCAGCCTTCGCGGGCGCGCGGGTGATCACCCGGAACCGGGCCTCCGGCTCGACTTCGGTGGTCCCCGCGACCTGCACGAGCGTGCCCGCCTGTATCCCGTGCAGGCCGGCGAGCAGGCCCATCACGCCGCTAGCCGAACCGGTGTGCCCGACATGGCCCTTGATCGAGGTGACCGGAAGTTCCGCAGCGTGCTCGCCGAACACGTCGTTGATCGCCTTCGCTTCGGCCAGATCCCCGGCAGGCGTCGCGGTGGCGTGCGCGATCACCGCGTCCACGGCGCCGGGGCCCGGCAGTCCTGCGTCACGCTGGGCGCGGCGCATGGCCTCGGCCTCCCACCGGCCGGACGGCTCCGGAGAGGAGGGGTGGAAGCCTTCGGACAGCGACGCGTACCCGGTGACCAGGCCGTAGACGTGCGCGCCGCGCCGGGCGGCCCGCTCGGCGTTCTCCAGGACGACCACGGCCGCCCCGGCACCCTCCACCACCCCGCAGCGGTGCACGTCAAAGGGCAGGCTGGCCCGGTCCGCCCGGGTCGGCGGGTTCGACATCCCGTAGCTGCGCTGGCTGTAGGCCAGCGCGGGGGCCAGGCCGCACTCGGTGCCGCCCGCGATGATCACGTCCGCCTGCCCGCTCTCGATCATCCGGGCGCCGGTGCCGATCGCGTCCAGCGAGGAGGCGCAGGCTGACGAGACCGTGAGCAGCGGGCCGTGCAGCCCGTAGTGGATGGCGATCTGCCCGGCCGCCATGTTCGGCCAGGCCTGGATGTTCAGCTTGCGCGGCACCGCGTCGGGCCCCTCGGTGTCCAGCAGTCGCTGGGCGTCGAGCAGGGCCCGCGCGCCGGCCATCGTCACCCCCAGCACCACCCCGGTCCGCAGCGGGTCGAAGTCCCCGCCCGCGTCGCGCACCGCCTGGATGCTGGCGGCCAGGGCGTGCTGCGTGAAGGTATCCGAGCCCGCAATCACCCGGTCGTCCAGCCACGTGGCCGGGTCGAAGTCCGGCACCGGGGCGATCCAGGCGTACCTGCCGGCCTCCGGTTCGGCCCAGGGCGCGGCGGTCACCCCGTGCTCGCCCGCGTCGAGCCGGGCGAAGTACTCGCCGGCGGACTGGCCGATGCAGGAGATGACGCCGATCCCGGTGATGGCCACGTCCCGCATCCGCTGCCCCTTCCGCTGCTCATTGACAGTAGTTGAATCCGACGTCAGAATCAATCAGCCGCATGCGGCCCGGGCCACGCCGGGCGACGCGGGCCGGAGGCAGTCATGAAGCTCACCCTCGCCGACTTCATCGCGATGAACGTCCGGTCCTTCCCGGACCGCCAGGCCATCGAGGTGCTCGGCGCCACGCCGGAGAGCTATACCTACCGGGAGATGTGGCTGCGGGTGTCGGCCCTGGCCGACGCGCTACGCGAGGTCGAGCCGGGACCGCACGGGCCGGTGGCCGCCACGCTCCTGGGCAACGGGACCGACGCACTGCTCATCTACCTGGCCGGGCAGCTGGCGGGCTGCGCGATCGTGCCGGTCAACACGCGGCTCGCGCATCCGGAGATCCTGCACATCGTCAACGACTCGGGAGCGGCGCGCATCTTTTCCGGCGGGGACCTCCTGCCCATGGCGGAGGGGGTGGCGGCCGCCGCGGATCAGGACGTCATGGTCATCGACCCGGCCCCGCTGGTCACCCCGGACAGCCTGCGCGACCCGGCCATCCCTGATCCGGCCAAGGGGGAACGGATGGCGGCCGTCTTCTACACCTCGGGCACCACCGGGGCCCCCAGGGGCGCGGCCATGACCAACGACACCTGGCTGATCAACGCGATGCGCTGGGGCTGGCAGCTCGGCCTGAACTGGGACGACGTCATGCTGGTGCCCGGCCCGCTGTTCCACATGTCCTACTGCAGCTTCGCCTTCGGCGCGCTGATGATCGGCGGCCGGATCCGGATCATGCCGTCGTTCGACGCCGCCCGCGCCTGCGACGAGTTCGCCGGGACAGCCACGACGGCGTTCCTGGTGCCGTCGATGACCTCGATGATGATCGAAGAGTGGCAGCGCCGGGGCCGGCCCCCGCTGACCCGCATGCGGGCCATGATGACGGCGGCCGCCTCGGTGTCACCCGAAGCCCTCGCGGACGCGTTCGCCATGTTCCCGAACGCCCGGATCACCGAGACCTACGGCTGGACCGAAGCCGGATTCGCCACCGACGAGGTCAAGCGCCCCGAGACCCTCGCGGACGCCACCGTCGGGTACTCCACGCTCGGCTGCGAGATCGCGATCCTGGATCCGGAGGGCAACCCGGTCCCGCCGGGGGAGCAGGGCGAGGTGGCCGTGAAGACCCTGGCCCATTTTTCCGGTTACCTGAACCGGCCCGACGCCACCGCCGCCGCGTGGGCCGGGGACTTCCTGCGCTCAGACGACATCGGGGTCCTGGAGAAGGATGGCCGGCTGCGGATCATCGACCGGAAGAACGGCCTGATCATCACCGGTGGCGAGAACGTCTACGCCGCGGAAGTCGAGCGGGTGCTGATCAGTCACCGGCAGGTCCGCGACGTCACCGTGATCGGCAAGCCGGACCCGCGCTGGGGCGAGGTCGTGGTCGCGGTGGTGGTGCCCGAGCCCGGCCCGGCCCCTGACCCCAGCGAGGTCATCGCGTTCTGCCGCGCCCGGCTGGCCGGCTACAAGTGCCCGCGGGAGGTTCAGGTCTGGGACGACCTGCCGCGCAACTCGATGGGCAAGATCCAGCGCTTCATCATCCGCGACCGCGTCGCCGCCAGCCCCGCCTAGGCCGTCTCGCGCCTTCTTCCCTGGCCTGCGTGACCCGCCGTGCCCGCCTGGATCTGCAGCGCAGCCTACGAGCGTCCGGCCAGATCGCGCCGGGTCAACGCGATGAACCGGACCCCGAAGTCCCGGAGCGCCTACAGCGTCAGCAGGGGCTTCGCGCCGCCCTGCCTAACCGCTGACGCGCTTGATCAGGGAGCTGAGGAGTTCCCAGGACTGGTCATCGTCGATGCTTCCGGCGTGGGGGCGGCGGAACCGGCTCACGTCCACGGCGATGTCCGTGAGGTCCCAGCGGAGACGGTAGAGGTCCAGCAGGGGCGGCTGGGGGCTGGTGCCCGTCGCGCTGGCGTAGGCCTCCAGGATGCTCCCGTCCCCAGGGTCCAGGTCCCACAGATCCCGCTCGGGCGGGGCAATGAGCGCGGTATCCCAGTCGATCAGCGCCCAGCCATCGCCCGTCAGCATCGTGTTGCCCGGATGAGGTTCGCCGTGGGTCAGGACCGTCCGGCCTCCCCGGGCTCGGGCCGCCAGGACGAGGGTGTCGTAGCGGGCGAGCAGTCGGCGGATCGGTGCCGAATACTGTCTGACGAGCAATGACACAGGGCGGGCGTAAGGTCCGCAGTCGGCGACGTCACCGTCCGGGACACACGCCGCTTCCAGTTCGTCCCGGGACGGCACCTCGAAGTCGTCCGGTAGTGCGTGGCGGCTGGCTATGGCCGGAGCCGTGTGCACGTCGACCAGGAGTCCCAGGAGGCTGAGCCGGTGGGCAGAGGAGGAGAACTCTCCCCAGTCGAAGCTCTGCCCCGCCACGAACGGGTACACCGCCACGGCGAACCTGCCGCTCACCCGCGCCGCTGGCTCGCCGCTCCGGGTGGGAACCGGCGCCACCACGAACGTGCGGCCGCAGGCCCGCAGAGCCATGGCCGAGGCCAGCGACGAGCGCAGCCGCGCGAACCCCGTGGCCAGTGGTTCACTGGCCGACAGCCGCTTGTTCTCCAGTTCATCGACGGTGACAAACCAGCGCGGTCCCGCTGCGTCGGCCACCTCCCAATGGTGGCTGCCCCAGCCGACGGGCCGGTACTGCATCGAGGTGACGGCCATGCCCCACCAGGAGCCCAGCGCCGACACCAGCGTCGCCTCGGGCAGGCCATCAGGTGGGGTCAGCATCTGGCCACGGTAACGGCGGGCCGCCAGATCGGCCATCCAATAATGCGGGCGGAAGCCGCGTCCCTACTCGCACCCGATGGTGCCGCTACTGGTGATGTGTCCGGCTTGAGGGGAATCTGGGGGCATCTGTGGAATTGCGTAGTTATCGCGCCGGCCGGTATTGAGATCCTTGTGCTTTCCGCAAAGACTCAATCCACTCCTGGCCAGTCAGCAACCGGGTGGTTGTGGCCGACTTGACTGCACCCCCGGCGGCAATCGCCAGCGCGAAGGCGGCAGCGGCGGTGTCATCAGGTGCCTCGTACACGGCAAGCACGTCGTAGCCGCCGAACGGATAACCGCCTACCAGGATCTTGCCGCCCAGGGCCTCAAGTGCCGGCTTGACTGCTTCGATCCGGTCTTGTGGTTCCTTGATCTGGGCCGCCACCGACTCTGCGGTGTAGGCGGCCTGGTACATGTACAGCGCCATTGGAAAATCCCCCTCGCCTAGGATGGTTCAAGAAGTCCTGAAGGATGCGTCCGCCGCATAGTGACGCTCTCGGCGGCGGGTGAATCCGAGGGCCACAAAGGTCACTTCAGTAACAAAGCGTAGACCCATGCCGGTGCGGGGGCCAGGTCTCATCATTCCCCTCGCGCGTTCACTCCAAGCCCGGGCAGGTCGTTATGGTGCCTGGCGGTGGAATACCTGCCCCGCATGTGTGGCAGTGGCTGGCCCGCTACGCTTCGCGCGTGACCCCGGCCAGCATCCCCGGCACGCCGCAGGCATGGACCCGCAGGCTGCTGCGCTGCGGTGTGGCCGCAGGCCCTGTTTTCGTCGCGGTGTTCCTGGTTGAGGGTGCGGTCCGGGATGGCTACCGGCCGTTGCGCCACCCAGTCAGTTCTCTCGCACTCGGACCGCGCGGCTGGGTCCAGACTGGAAACTTCGCGGTGGCAGGGACGTTGCTCCTGGCCGGGGCCGCAGGCCTGGCGCGCGCCGGTGATCGGGCGGCCAGCAGGCGGGCTGCCCCCGCGTTGATCGGCGCCGCAGGCGCGGGGCTTATCGGCTCGGCTGTCTTCACCACCGACCCGGTCAGTGGCTACCCGCCAGGAACGCCCGACGCGCCCACCCAGCCCAGCCATACCGGCACCGCGCACAATCTGGCGGCTGTGCCGGTGTTCGTCGGCCTGCCCGCGGCCGCACTCGCCTGTGGCTGGCGGTTCTGGCGGGCTGGCCAGCACCACTTCGGTATTTACAGTGCTGGCACCGCCGTGACCATGCTCACGACCATGGCCCTGGCCGGTGCGGGCTTCGGCCAATCGCCCCGGCTCGTCAACCTCGGCGGACTGTTCCAGCGTGTCAGCATCATCACCAGCTTCGCCTGGCTCACAGCCCTGTCCGCACAAGCGCTCCGGCGGACGCCCACCACCGCAGCACCACCCCGCCAGGCATAAGGCCGAGCATTCCCAGACCATCCGGCATGCGGCTAGATGAGTCCCGACGCCTCGACGCGGAAACGCACCCAGCCGTCCCGCTCGGGCGGGAGCGGGAGCGTGGTCAGCCGCAGGTTGCTCACGGGGCCGGGGGCGGAGAGCCGGACGGCGCGCATGGTGGCCGGCGAGGACGTCATGGGCCCAGCCTTCCTTCCCTGGTAGCAGAGTCGGTCGGCGACGACCTACATGCGGCGACTGCGGCTTCATTCCCGACCCCCGGGCCCACAAGCCGTACGGGGCCTGGTCCGCCTGCGTTCGCTGAGAAGGCCAGACACCCCGTCAAGCCGGGCGCTCAACGGCCAATGAGACGTTCACTCTCGGTGCGGCCGGGAATTATGCGCTCTTACGAGCGTTAGCATGAGCAGTAGCGGAGAACAGGGCCGGCCGTCCGACGACGACTTTCCCCGCGCCGTGGTCGCCAGCCCACCCACCGGCGGCTGAGGGTTCGTGTAGATGGCCTGCCGGGGCCCTTCCTGCGTCCGATCGTAGGAGATCCGCACGTTGGCTCGGTGCTCAAAGCACCAGGCCCGCTGCCCGGGAAGTTTCTCGCCGGGACCGCGGGACTGTGCTGCCTGCTGCCGTGGCCACCGTGTCCTGGCATTTCAGAGGAGAAGTCTGTGGCTCGACCAGGCCAGCGCCAGAAGGGCGCTCGCCGTACCGCCCCGCGGAAGCAGCGGCGCGTCCACCACCCCGGCGATGTCGTCGCGGCGCTTACCCGAACCGTCCGTGAGGTCGAGGCGGCTGCCCGGCGTGGCCGTGTGACGCCTGCCATGCGCGCGAAGTTCCAGGCCGTCGCCCTGCTTCTGCGGGACGAGCGTGCCCGTGTCCGGGCGGCAGGCGGAAGCGACAGTCATCGAGCCGAGCAGCTCAAGCGCCTGGACGGCGTCGCGACCATCCTCGCTACGACCGCCGTCCAGGACGCTGGGCTACTGGCGCTGCTTGCCGAGGACTCCGGCGTCTCCGACGCTGCCCGGTCGCTCAAGCAGGAGATGCTGCGGGACTTCGGTATCGAGCCTGCCCGCGAAGAGCCCGCCCCCACGGAGACCGCCACAGCTCCCGCCGGCTCGGAGCGGCGGATCGTGCCGCAGCCGGTAATTTCCCGGCAACTGGCGAACCCCTTTCTCGCCCCCGACTTCTCCGCCATTCCGCAGGGCACCTCCCGGCCGCGCCGCCTGGGCGGCTGGGAGCTGCTCGGCCCGCTGCTGAGTTCCTTCGAACGTGCCGGCGGGGGAGCCGCGGCGTGCATGGCGCTCCCGGCGCCGACGGAACGGTTCACCCCGGCGGGCCTGAAACTGATGCCGCACCAGGGGCAGCTGGTCGCTGAGGCCGCAGCCGGTCACCGGACATTCCTGCTCGCTGATGAGCCGGGTCTGGGCAAGACGGCCCAGGCGCTGCTCGCTGCGGAGGCAGCGAATGCCTACCCGCTGCTCGTCGTCGTGCCGAACGTGGTCAAGACCAACTGGGCCCGTGAGGCGGCCCGCTGGGTGCCCCACCGCCCGGCCACTGTGGTGCAGGGCGACGGCGAGGCTGTCAACGGATTTGCCGATATCGTTGTACTCAACTACGAGGTTCTCGACCGCCACATGGGCTGGCTCGGTGACTTCGGCTTCCGCGGCATGGTCGTGGACGAGGCTCACTTCATAAAGAACAAGACGTCGCAGCGCTCGCAGAATGTCCTCGCGCTCTCCGACCGCATCAGGTCCCGTACCGACCGGCCCCTGCTGATGGCGCTGACTGGCACCCCGCTGATCAACGACATCGAGGACTTCCGGGCCATCTGGCAGTTCCTCGGCTGGATCGATGACAGCAAGCCCCTCGACGAGCTGATGGATGCGCTTGAGGACACTGACCTGACGCCTGCCGACCGAAGCTTCTACGCCGCGGCGCGCCAGTGCGTGATCGACCTGGGCATCGTGCGCCGGCGCAAGCTCGACGTGGCCGCCGACATCCCCGCCCGGCGTATCGCTGACCTCCCCGTGGAGCTGGACGAACGGGTCGGCCGGTCGATCCGGGAGGCAGAACAGGACCTCGCTGACCGCATGGTGGCGCAGTACAAGACCGCGCTCGCGCACCGATCCTCCCAGGCCGGCATCGAGGGCATCGACTACGATCTCGCCCGTCGGGTGGCCCAGTCGGAGCTGAAGGAGACGGCGGGCGCGCAGTCCGGCGAGAACGTGTTCACCATGATGCGGCGCATCGGCCAGGCGAAGGCCGAACTGGCCGCGGACTACGCGGCTCAGCTGGCCCGCAGCGCCGGCAAAGTCGTCTTCTTCGCCAAGCACGTCAACGTGATGGACGCCGCCGAAGAGATCTTCGCCCGGCAGGGGGTGCGCTTCTCGTCGATCCGGGGCGGCCAGACGCCTACAGCGCGACAGGCGAGCATCGAAGCCTTCGTGAACGACCCGGACGTCGCGGTCGCGGTGTGCTCGCTGACCGCGGCTGGCGTGGGCCTGAATCTGCAGGTCGCCTCGAACATCGTGCTGGCCGAGCTGTCCTGGACCGACGCGGAGCAGACCCAGGCCATCGACCGCAGCCACCGGATCGGGCAGGCCGAACCAGTGACCGCGTGGCGCATCATCGCCGCGCAGACCATCGACGCCCGGATCGCCGGGCTGATCGACAGCAAGGCCGGGCTCGCCGCCCGGGCGCTGGACGGATCGGACCAAGAGGTCTCGTCCTCGGCCAACGTGCAACTCGAAGCGCTGGTGGCCTTGCTCACCGATACGCTGCGAGCGTCTTTCGGACAGGACAACGCCCTGGCTTCCTGAGACTGGGCCCCCGAGAATCAAGGCCTGCTAATTGCGCATGCTGATTCCATCGCCCTGACTGAGGTGCCCCACCACGCACGCTCGTATGGGCGCGCTCTGCACGGCAGCCGGGGCGGCACAGCCGAGACTAAAATGAGACGGTGAGAAACCGGGTGGCCGTCGCGCTTTATGTGCTCGCGATGGTGGCCGTCGTGGTCGGCGTGGACCTCCTGTTCTTCAGGCACCACTTCTGGGATCGGCTGATCGCGAACGTCGGCATCGTCCTGGTCTTTGCGGCGTTCTATTTGAGGTTCCTGAAGCGTCCATGGGCGCAGCCGCCGCACCCCGGGGCGGCAGCCGCGTCGCGGTGCCAACGACGTAGCTGAACCCCTTCCACACCCTGGCGCTTCGCCGTCGCCTCGATCGCGGCCGGCACCTAGCCGATGCCCCGGAGGACGGACCCCATCTGCGGTCGCATACCAGATCGCCGAAGCGTTGCCCGGACTATGAGAATCAGCCCTGCAAGGCGTGCATCGCCGCCGCAGCTCCCGGCTGGTGGCTGATGGCCAGCATGAACAGCCACAGCAGTATCGCCAGTGCTGCATAGCAGGCGAAAGCAGCCTGGGATGCGCGCGGGCTGAGCGGCGGCTTGGCCGCGGGGATGCCGGGCCTGGTCTCCGTACGCGCATGCCTGCCCGCCTGCGGCCTGTCTCGCTGCCCTGCCCGGTTCGTCTGGTGCCGGTCATACAGGTAATCGAGCAGTCCCAGCGGGATGAGGATCACGAAAATCCACAGGTCTGCGGTGAAGGCGAGCACCGCGCCCAGCAGCATCCCCGCGATGACCGCGGCCAGCCCTGTCCGCGAGCCGATGGAACAGGTGATCGACTTCACCACCCGGCCGCCGTCGAGCGGCACCACCGGCAGCAGGTTGAACAGGTTGATCAGCGCCATCCACGCGGCGGCAGCGGCGAAGGCCCCGCTGCGGGTGGCGAAGTACACCACCCCGGTCCCGGCCGCCAGCACGGCCCCGGTCAGTGGCCCGGCCAGGGCGATCGTGGCCTCGGCCCCCCGGCTGGGGAAGTTGTCCTCGGCCACGGCAGCGGCACCAACCAGCGGGATGAGGTAGATGCCCCTGGTTTTCATGCCGTAATGCTTCATGCACCTCAGGTGGCCGCACTCGTGGATGACGAGCATGCCGACGATGATGATCGCGAACTGCCAGGTGAACAGGAACGCATAGGCCGCGAAGGAAGCCAGAGCCAGCAGCAGCTTGCCAGCCTTGACGACGACGAGGCCGCCTTTGACGAGCGCGCCGGCCAGGCTGCCCTTGTCCTGGTGCTCTCTCAGCCGCCCGAGGATCATGAGCACGCCTTCTGGCCCGGCAGCACCGCCGCCATGCCAGCCAGCGGCTCAGGCGACCGGCCCCTCAGCGGGTCACCTCCCGACCCGGCCAGGCTCCGGCCTAACGCAAGCCCGCCATCGGGCAGCGCCGCGTCCTCACCCATCTGGCCAGTATCACCCATCACCTCCGCCAGCGGCAGAAGGCACTGGGCTGCCGGGCTGCCCGCCCGGGGTGTTCTTGACGGTGTACCGGGCGGATGTCAGCATTCCGGTTGAGGGTGGGTGATCGCGGGGTTTCGCGCGTGATGGCCCGGGGCGGGGGTCTGTGATGGGCAGTGTGTTCGGCCGTGCCGTGGTGGTGGCCGGTGCCGTGGTGATGGCGCTCGGGTCGGCTACGGGGGCGGCGGCGGCCAAGCCGCGGCCGCCGGTACTGGCGTTCAGCCCCGCCCCCTACAACTACGGTCAGGTCGCCGCTGGTGGGACGGCCTCGCAGACGTTCACCTTGGCCAATACCGGCGGTCAGGCCACCGGCAGGCTGTCGGTAACGCTGACCGGTGCGGCCGCGTTCACCATCACCGGCGATACCTGCCGTAGCCTGGCACCCGGCAAGAGGTGCACGGTCACGGTGCGGTTCACCCCGGTCAAGTCCGGGACCGTCATGGCGACGCTGACCGCGGCCGGGAAGAAGAGAGGCGCCGCTACCGCTGCGGATGTGCTCACCGGCACCGGCCCGGGCCTCGGGCTGGGCCTCGATCACATCTACTGGGCCGGCACGTCCCAGACCATCTCGAGCGCCAACCTCGACGGCAGCGACCCGCAGGCCATTGTCTCCGGGCAGAACGGCCCGATCGGGGTGGCGGTAGACGCCAGCCACCTCTACTGGACAAACCAAAACGACGGCTCGATCTGGGCGGCCAATCGCGACGGCACCAGCCCTCACGTGATCAGCAACGCCGGGTTCGCTGGCTGGGACATCGCGGTCGGTGGCGACCACCTGTACTGGACCGTTCTCGGCCGCCCGCCCTCCAGCGGCGCGATCTGGGAGGCCAACCTGGACGGCAGCGACCCGCACGCCATCGTCACCGGCCAGGCCGCTCCGGTCGGGATCGCCGTCAATTCCGGCAACATCTACTGGAGCACCACCGGCGACAACTCCGCCGGGGCCGGTGCGATCTGGCAGGCCAATCTCGATGGCGGCAGCCCGCACGCCATCGTCACGGGGCAGTTCGAGCCGTTCGGGGTCGCCGTCAACTCGGGCAATCTCTTCTGGACCGCCGCTCACGGGTCCGCGGCCGGGGCGGGTGAGATCTGGGCGGCCAGCCTCGATGGCAGCAGCCCGCACGCCATCGTCACCGGCCAGGACGCCCCCTTCGGGGTAGCCGCCGACGGCAGCCACGTGTACTGGACTAACGAGCTCGGGGGCACGGTCAGCGAGGCCAACCTCGACGGCACCGCTCCGCGTTCCATCGTTACCACCGGCGTGAATCAGCCACTGATGATGGCGGTAGCCCCGCCGGCGGCTCCGGCGTTGTCGTTCACCCCCGCCCCGTTCGACTATGGGCAGGTCGGCCCCGGGCAGGCGGTTGCGCGGACGTTCACGCTGGCCAACTCGGGCGGTACGGCCACCGGCGCGCTGACCGACACGCTGACCGGCGCGGCCGCGTTCACCGTCACCGGAGACACCTGCACCGGTATCAGCCTGGCGGACGGCGCCACCTGCACGGTCACGGTGCGGTTTGCGCCTGCCAGCACGGCCACCGGCACCACGACGCTGACCGCGGCCAGTGTGAACCCGGCAGTCACCGCTACCGACGTGCTCACCGGGACCGGGGTGGCGCATCCCCGCTTCCTCTACTGGACCGACCAGATTGGCACCGATTCGGGCGCGATCAATGAGATCCCGTTGACCGGCACTGGTCCCCCGACCACCCTGGTCACCGGGCAACCCTCCCCGGCCGGGGTGGCGGTCAACGCCAGCCACATCTACTGGGCCACCGGCGCCACGCGGCTCTTCCCGGCGATGATCAAGGAGGCCCCGCTGACCGGCAGCCCCCTGCCGACCATCCTGATCGGCACGGGGCTGGGAAGCCCGGCCGGGGTGGCGGTCGACGCTAGCCACATCTACTGGGCCGACTCCGGCGACGGCACGGTCAACGAGAGAAAGCTGACCGGCGGACTCACGATCCCCTTGTTCGGCCAGGCCGGCGACCCGGCAGGAGTGGCGGTAGACAGCACCCACGCCTACTGGGCCGATTCGGGCCTCGACACGATCAGCGAGGCCCGGCTGAACCCGCTCGGCCCCGCGACCACCCTGGGCAGCGGGGCCAGCCCGTGGGGGGTGGCGGTGGACAGCGGCCACATCTACTGGACCGACTCCGGCGACGGCACGATCAAGGAGGCCCCGCTGACCGGCGGCCCGGTGACCACCCTGGTCACCGGGCAGGACAACCCGGAAGGGCTGGCGGTGGACAGCGGCCACATCTACTGGGCCAACAACGACCTCAGCGGGTCGATCAATGAGGCCCCGCTGACCGGCGGCCCGGTGACCACCTTGGTCACCGGGCAGCACAGCCCGGTCGGAGTAGCGGTCAGCCCGTAGCGGGCAACGGCCGCGAAGCCGCTGGCGGCCCCGGCTGTATCTCGCCGGCCGCATGCCGCTCCCGCCGGTGGCCGGGAGCGGTGCGGACCAGGATGCGCCGTCCTGGTCCGGGTAGGCCTTACGGGGCAGGCGTGTAGACGGCTCCGTTGGTGAAGCTGCTGCCACCCCAGACGATCATCTGGCGGCCGGTCCACACCGCGACCGGGGAGGCGCGGCCGCGCAGCGGCGAGGCAGGCAGGGCGGCCCACTTGTTGCTGGCCGGGGTGTAGACCTCACCATGCGGCGGCGGGCGCCTGCTGGCGGTCAGCCCGCCCCAGACCAGCAACTGCCGGCCGGTCCACACCGCGGCGAACCCGGTGCGGGGGTAGGCCATGGCGGGCAGCAGCCGCCACCGGTTGGTCGCGGGGTTGTAGGCCAGCCCGTGGCTGAACAGGCCCTTCTGCCCCCCGCCGCCGATCAGCAGGATCTCCTTGCCGTCCCACACCGCGGTGGCACCAGTCTCGCGCCGCGGCATCGGCGCGATCTTCCGCCATTTGCCGGTGGCCGGGTTGTAGGCGGCGGCGTCCCGGAAATAGATGGAGGGCCCGGAGAAAGGGACCTGAACGCCGCCGGCCACCACCAGTTCCCGGCCCGTCCAGGTGCCGGATGCGTCCCGCCGCACCGACAGCGGCGCGGTCGGGAGCTCGCGCCAGGTGTTGGACGCCGGACTGTAGGCGTACCCGTCGCGTGAGTTGTCCCGGCAGCACGCGCCGGCCCAGGCCAAGAACTGGTGCCCGGTCCACCCCGTGACCGCGCCGTCCAGGGACATGGGGGCCAGCGGCATCTGACTCCAGGTGTTGGTTGCCGGGTTGTAGATGGCGCTGGTCTGCCCGGGGACCAGCATCCGCGATCCGGTCCAGACGGCGACGTCGGTCGTCTCAAACGCCGAGGACCGGCTCGGCCCGTTCGCCAGCCGTACCCATCTCCTGGTCGCCGGCCGGTAGGCGACGGTGACGCCGCGTATGCCGCCGATCGAACGGAAGTAGATGCCGTGGATGATCATCTCGTGCCCGGTCCACACCGCCGCCATCTGGGCCGGCGATTTGATGAGCGGGGCCCCGGGCAGCAGCCGCCAGGTCCCGGCGCGCGAAGACGCCGTCCGTTGTGCCGCGCCTGGCCCAGCCGTTGACGTTACGGCGGCCGCGTTGAGTGCGGTGACATGCGGCCGGGACATCACCTGCGCGCCGGCGCTAGTGCCCGCGGTGAGCGCGATGACCAGGCCCAATGCCACCGGGAGTGACAGTAAATACTTCTGGATTGCGCTAGCAGGAGCTGCTGACGGATGACAACGCATTGCTGGTTCCCTGACACTCGGCATCCACACGCAGCAACCCGGCCGAGCAGGTTTCGTCGCGATGCGGCAGCCGAATCACCAGCGCCCGTTACCACCAATGTCTGGCGGCGACGCCCCCAGACCCAGGGCCAGAAGTCCCGTAGCAACGGGACTCCCGCACCGAACACGCCACCCGCGCTTCAATGAGTCGCTACCGGGTGCTGCTGCCTGGGCGCTGGGCCTGTCGGAGCATGCTCCGGGCCTGCACGGCCAGCGGCCGGCTTCGCGTGAGCAGTTCAGCTAATCGTCGATGTTCCCTGGTCCTGGCACCATGTGCTGAGCCGTGTCAGGTACCCGGGGGCGAAGCCTTCGGTGACCTGCAGTCGGTGGCCGGCTCCGGGAAAGACGAGGATCTCCTGATGCCGGCCGGTTCGGGCGGCCGTCTGCTTGTATCGCTCAACGCTGACGGGGACGGGCACCAGTGGGTCGTTCTCCCCGAAGATGGCCAGGCTTGGGGTTTTCAGGCGGGCGAGGTCGCCGGATGGATCGTAGTCAGCCCAGGCGGTCAGCTGTGCCCAGGTGGCGCTGTCCAGGGTGAAGCCGCCCGCGCTCAGCAACGGGTACCAGGGTTCGTGCCGGTAAGCGGCGATTATCTGCTGCCCGTGCTGATAGCCGCGGCCCGTCCGGGCGGCTGCGGTCAGGTGCTGCAGCAGCGTTGCCGCCGCGCCCGGGTCGGCACCGGCGGTGGTGAGGGCGAACACCTCCGATTCGGCGAACGGTACCGCCGGGCAGGAATTCATGATCAGGTGCCGCGGTGTGCTCAGCCGCGCGCACAGACGCAGGGCAACCCACCCGCCTTCGCTGTGACCCAGCACCCCAACGGCACCGGCGGCGACCCGGGGATGGGCCTGCAGCGCCGCGACGGCAGCGGCGGCGTCGCGGGCCAGGTCGTCGGCCGTCGCCCCTGCCCATTCACCGGTGGATCTGCCCGCGCCGCGCTTGTCGTAGGCGAGCACCGCCACGCCGGCGCTGGCCAGGTGCGCCCGCAGCGTGTCGAAGAATCCGTCGTTGTGCCGGTCTGATGGACCCGAGCCGCCGATCAGAACCACGCCCGGGCAGGGATCAGCTCCGTCTGGGCAGGTGACGGTCCCGCTCAGGCGCACCCCGGCACCAGGGAATGCGATCTCCTCGGTTTCCACCCGGACAGCCTTTCACCACGGCCGCCTGCCCGCATCCGGCCGGGAAGGCGCTGCGAGGGACGCTGGGGCGCTCCGTAGGTTCATGATCAGCCATGAGCCGGTATCCAGGGCCGGCCTTCGGTGAGCATGATCAGGGCATCGAAGAAACCGAGGCTGTGCTTGGCGGCTGTGGATAGGTAGCTGCGGCTGGCGCAGAACTGTCGGGCACGCTCAGGGTGCGGCAGGCAGCCGGCTACCTTCAGCCAGAGTCTGGCATCCGGATTAGGGTGTTGCCTATCGGGCGGAGTGTCAGTGCCCGTGATTACTCTTGGCGGATGGACACGCGGGAGGCAGCTCAGCGGTGGGCAGGGGTGTGGGAACGTAGCTGGCGCGAGCATGACGCGGCCGCCATCGAGGCGCTGTATGCCGAGGACGCGTTCTGGCAGCAGCATCCGTTTCGCGAGCCGGAACCAGGCTACTTGGCCCGCGTCTTCGCAGAGGAGGAATCGGCTCAGTGTCAGTTCGGTACGCCGATCGTCGACGGAGACCAGGCTGCCGTGCCCTGGAGTGCGCAGACGAGGCTGAAGGATGGCGGTACCGAGAATCTGGCGGGAGTGTCATTGCTGCGCTTCAGGGCAGACGGGCTTGTGGCAGAAGAGCGCGACTTCACCCAGGGCTGATACACCTGCCCGCCGCCGGACCAGAACAGACCCAAGGAGGCTCGACTCCGATGCAGATGAGGCTGGAACTGATCCCCCTCCCGGTTTCGGACGTGGACCGGGCCATCGCTTTCTATGCGGACAAGCTCGGCTTCAAGAAGGACGTTGACGTGCAGCCCGGCGAGGGCGTCCGGGTCGTCCAGCTGACACCAGAGGGCTCGGGTTGCTCGGTCGGTTTTGGGACAGGGCTGGATGTGTACGCGGGAGAACCCGGCAGCGTCAGGGGCTTGCACCTGGTTGTGGAGGACATCGGCGCGGCGCGTGCCGAGCTTGTCCGCCGGGGTGTGGAGATCGGCGAAATCCAGGACTTCGGGGGCGGCGTTAAAGGGGCAGGCTTCTCCGATCCTGACGGCAACACATTCGAACTGCAGGAGATGGCGTGGCGCAAGGGCGCGAAGTACTAGGAGCCTGCTGACTCCGCGTCGCTCGCGCAGGACCGCCCATCGTCAGATCCCAGTCGACGCTGGCGCGCAAGGTGACCTGATCTGGCGGCCCTAGCCGACGTGGGCCGTGTAGACCTGCCCGGACCGAGTCGGTACCCGGCGCGCCGGTTCAGTGATGCCTGCCCAGACGACCGGGGCTTCTAGAGTCGTGCCAAGCCAGGCCGGTCAGGTCGGCTCGAAGGAGGGGGTCAGGGCGATGAGCGACCAGCCGTTCCGCACGATCGTTGAGCCGTTCCGCATTCACTCGGTCGAGCCGATGCGGCTGACCACGCGGACGGAACGGGCGGCCGCGCTGGCGGCTGCCGGGTACAACCTGTTCGAACTCCGGGCCGAGCAGGTGCTGATTGACCTGCTCACCGACTCCGGGACCGGGGCGATGTCGGCCGAGCAGTGGGCCGGCATCCAGCGGGGCAACGAAGCCTACGCCGGAGCGCCCTCGTTCTACCGGTTCCGTGACGCGGTGACCAGCCTGTTCCCGTTCCGGCACGTCTTGCCGACCCATCAGGGCCGGGCCGCCGAGAAGATCCTGTTTACCGTGACGGGCGGGGCGGGCCGGGTCATCCCCAACAACACCCATTTCGACACCACCCGGGCCAACATCGAGTTCACCGGGGCGCAGGCCATCGACCTGCCCATCCCCGAAGGGCTCGAGCCGGGCGTGCGCCACCCGTTCAAGGGCAACATGGATCCCGCCGCGCTGGAGCAGTTGCTGGAAGCGCGCGCTGCCGACGTCCCGCTGGTGATGGTGACCGTGACGAACAACTCCGGCGGCGGCCAGCCGGTCAGCCTGGCCAACCTCCGGGCCGTCCGCGCGGTCTGCGACCGCTTCGGCAAGCCGCTGTTCCTGGATGCCTGCCGGTTCGCGGAGAACGCCTGGTTCATCAAGACCCGGGAGCCTGGCTACGCCGACGTCCCGGTCACTGCCATTGTCCAGGAGATGGCTGCCCTCGCGGACGGCATGACGATGTCGGCGAAGAAGGACCCGCTCGCCAACATCGGCGGCTGGCTGGCCCTCAACGACGACGACCTCGCTGAGCACTGCCGCAGCCTGGAGATTCTCACCGAAGGCTTCCCTACCTACGGCGGGCTGGCCGGGCGGGACCTGGAGGCGATCGCCCAGGGGCTGCGCGAAAGCACCGACCACGATTACCTGCGTTATCGGGTGCGCTCCGTTGCCTATCTCGGTGAGGCGCTCGAATCGGCAGGGATCCCGGTTGTCGTCCCCTTCGGCGGCCACGCGGTTTTCATCGACGCGCGCGCCCTGCTGGCGCACCTCGACCCGCTGCAGTACCCCGGACAGGCTCTGGCCTGCGCGCTGTATGAGGAAGGCGGGGTGCGGGCCTGTGAGATCGGAACGGTGATGTTCGGCCTGCATCCGGACGGCACCGAGACCGCGGCCGCCATGGACCTGGTCCGGCTGGCTATTCCCCGCCGCACCTACACGCAAAGCCACATCGACTACGTCATCGAGGTGCTCACCCGGGTGGCCAGCCGGGCCGCCACCCTGCCGGGTTTGCGCATCGTGTCCCAGCCCCGGCATCTGCGGCACTTCACCGCCCGGTTCGCGCCGGTTGAGTGACGGTATTAGCGTCGCGGATATCGCCCCGGGGCGGCCGGCGTGGGATCCTGCCGGACATGCCATCAGCCGTGCCCGCGCCGTCCGGGCCCCCGGGAGTGCGGCCCGCCTATTGGTTCCCCCTCGCGCTCTTCGGCGTGCTGGTGGCGCTGCCGGTGCCGTTGTACGTCACGCAGCTGAACTCCAGGCCAGCGTTTTCAGGCTGGGTGGCGTACGCGCCGCTGAGCCGGACCGTGTCCTGGTCGTCGGCGCAGGCCGGTTACTCCAGTTCGTTCTCCGTCCTGGTCCAGTCAGACTCGGGCCTGCCCGGAATCGCCGAGGGCTGGTACTGGGCGGCCGCCCTCACGATCGGGTTCCTGGTGACGGCGGTATGGTACCGCCGCGCTGGCCGTACCGGACCTGGCTGGGTGTACCTGGTCATCGGCCTGCTGCTGACCGCGGCGGTCACCGCGGTCCCACTGCTGGTGGCGGCCCAGGCCTCGCTGCCCCGATGGCTCTGGCTGTCCAGCGAGTGGTCCCGCGGCACGTTCGCCCTCCTGGTCATCACCCTCGCGCTGTGCGCCCTGGCCCGTCACGCCCGCAGCCGTCCGCTGGCCATCACCGCACTGACCTACACCGCGGCGGTGCTCGCCGCGGACTGGCCAGACCTGCGCAGCGCTCCGGCAGCGCTGATCGCCAGCGGCGGCGATCCCCTCCGGACGCTGGTGGAAACCGGCCCGCAGGCGCAGCCCTGGGAGGTAGCACTACTGCCCGCGCTGGTGCTGCTGGCCGCAGCGTCGCTGTCCGCGCTGCCGTCCGGCCTCCGTGGTCAGCTCCGGGTCGGCTGACCGGCGGGCCCGGCTGCTGCCCGGCCTGGACCTGCCGCTGGCGGCGGGCCTCCGGGAGCTGCGCCGATGAGTTTGCCGCCCGGGCCCGGTCATACGTGTGCCGGGCCAGCCTGGCCCCGAGACGATGGAGTTGATAACAGTGGGCGCGATCAAGGTGCATGAGTTCATCGCCGTGGATGGGGTGTATGAGAACCCGTCCTGGACGTTCGAGTTCGGCTTTGACCCCAAGATGGGCGAGGCCATCGGCGCCATCACGGGGAGCTGCCGGGCGATCTTGCTGGGCCGCCGGACCTTCGAGATGTTCGCGCCGGCGTGGTCGCCCCGGACCGCCGAGGAGGACCCGGGCGCCCCGTTCTTCAACGAGTCACCCAAGTACGTCGTGGCCGGATCAGCGCCGGCCGTGGAGTGGAACAACTCCACCATCCTCGGCCCGTACACCGCGGACAGCATCCGCGGCCTCAAGGACAAGGTGGATGGCGACATCTACGTCAGCGGCAGCGGCACCCTGGTCCGGGCCATGCTCGCCGACGGCCTGGTCAACGAGCTGCACCTGTTCGTCTACCCGGTCGCACGCGGCGCAGGAGAGCGCCTGCTCGCCGATAGCGGTCCGGCCACGAAGTTCAGGCTGGCCGGGTCCGAGGCCTACAGCAACGGGGTTGTGCATGTCAACTACGCCCCCTCAGCGGGCTGAACCAGCCACAAGGTCACCACGTGGAACGGGACTAAAGGGGCAAGAAACGATTACGCTGCGAAATAGGGCGAATACTCGCCTAGCAGACAAGGGGGGGCCTTGTGCGCAAATACATCCTCGCCGTACCCGCCGCAGCAGGCTTGCTGGCGTTGAGCGTCCCGGCCGCTGAGGCCGGAACCGGAGGCCAGCCGCCGCCCGCGGGAGTCGTGTCCGCGACGCCGGTCAGCGGCCCGCCTCACCTGCCCGCCACGTCCAGTCCCACGCAGCAGATCCGCCAGCTCGTCCAGTGCGGCGGCACCATGTACGCGGTGGGCAGCTTCAGTTCCATCCAGAAGGGCAGCACCAGCTTCTCCCGCACTGACCTGGTCAGCTTCAGCGCGAGCAGCCCCTACACGGTCACATCCTGGGCCCCCGTGGTGGTGGGGAGCACGAACACCAACGAGTCGGGCGCGGCCGCGATCAACTCCATCGCGTTCAGCGGCGGCAATTGCGCCAACGCCTACATCGGCGGGAACTTCACCAAGGTCAACGGCACCACCGTGAAAAACATCGCCGAGATCAGCACCAGTACGGGCAACGTGGTGACCGGTTTCGCGCACAGCGCCAGCGGCGCCGTCGACACCCTGGCCGCAGTCGGGGGCCACCTGCTGGTGGGGGGGACCTTCACGTCCATCAACGGGGCCAGCATCCCGCGCATGATCAGCCTGAGCCCGGCGACCGGCCTGAGCGACGGGTTCCTGAACCTGTCTATCGCCGGCAGCCAGGTCTATAACCAGCAGCTCAGCCACGGCGGCACGCTCGACCTGGTCGAGGGCGCGGTCAGCTCCGTAGGCGGGCTCGCGCGCCACCAGATGTTCATGCTGAACGTCGGCGGCTCGAAGGCCACCGTGACCGGCTGGACCTCGCCCACGCTGGCCATTGCCTGCACTCCCCAGACGTTCTGGGCTCACGGGGGAGCCTGGTCACCGGACGACTCCACGATTTACGTGGCCGCCACCGGGTTTCACGAGCCAGGCGTCAGCTCGCACGGGCCGCGCCCGGCCGGCAGCCCGTGTGACGTGGCCATGGCCTTCCCGGCCACGCAGGCGTCGGTGAGCCCGAAGTGGATCAACCAGACCGGCTGCGACTCGCTGTACACGACGGCGGCTGATAGCCAGGGCGCGTACTTCGGCGGCCACGAGCGCTTCGCCAGTAATCCCAACGCGTGCGACACCCTCGGTCCCGGTGGGTATAACGCGCCCGGCATGGAAGGCCTCAACCCGGCCAACGGGGCGCTGTTCGTCAACTCCGCGAATTCCGCGGGTTATTACAGCCGGGCCCGGGGCGAGGGCGCCGACGACATGCTGGTCACCAGCGCCGGGCTGTGGATCGCCAGCGACAACCTGGACGGCAGTGCCACCTGCGGCGGGGTGAGCGGCCACGCCGGGATCTGCCTGCTGCCCTACGCGTAGAGCCCCAGGCTGCCGGGCCGTCTGGGGCCTGAGGCTTCTGCACGCCTAAAGCCCCAGGCGGTCAGCCAGGGCGGCGCGGTGCTGGGCTTCGGTGCCGAACAGGACTGCGGAGGTCCGGGCCCGGCGGAAGTACAGGTGGGCCGGGTGCTCCCAGGTGAAGCCGATCCCGCCCAGGACCTGGATCGCCTCGGCGGTGATGTGCGTGTACGCCGCCGAGCACTGTAGCCCGGCCACCAGCGCCGCGACCCCGGAATCAGCCGGGGCCAGCAGCGCCCCGTCGAGGGCGACCCGGGCGCCCTCCAGCGTCACCAGCATGTCCGCGCACTTGTGCTTGATGGCCTGGAACGACCCGATCGGCCGGCCGAACTGGACCCGCTGCTTCGCGTGACTGACCGCGAGGTCCAGGGCCTGCTCGGCGCCGCCGACCGCCTCGGCGGCCAGCGCCACGACGGCGGTGTCCAGGACACGGGCCAGCGTTGCCGACCCGGACCCAGCTGGGCCCAGGGGATGGGCCGGGACCCCGCTGAAGCCCAGCCGAGTCAGATTACGCGTGGCGTCCAGGACCGGCATCACCGCGCGGCTCACTCCTGGCGCATCAGCCGCCACCCGGTACAGGCCCGCGCGCCCCTCGTCCCGCGCGGCGACCAGCAGGACGCCGGCCATCTGGCCGTCTACCACGTAGAGCGCCTCGCCGTCCAGGGTCACGCCGCCGGGGGAGTGCGACGCGGTCACGCCGAGCGAGTCGGGGCTGCCGTCTGCGCGGCCACCGGGCCCGCTCACCGCCACGGCCCCGGTGAGTTCCCCCGTGGCCAGCCCCGGCAGCAGCTCAGCCTGGGCCTCCTCGTCTCCGCTGGCCAGCAGGGCGGTGACGGTCAGGACCGCGGAAGACAGGTAGGGGACGCTGGCCAGGCCGCGGCCCAGTTCCTGCAGGACCACGCCCGCCTCGGCGAGCCCGCAGCCCGCGCCGCCGTACTCGGGCGGTACCAGCAGGCCGGTCACGCCCAGCTGGCCGCTCAGGCCGGCCCACATTCCCGGGTCGTAGCCCGCCCCGGTGCCCGGCACCCGGCGTACTTCCTCCAGGGGCGAGCGGTCCCGCAGGAACGCCCGGACCATCGCGCGCAGGTCGTCCCGCTCGGCCGCCGTGGTCGCCGGCCCCGTGCTGGCTGGCCCCGTGCTGGCTGGCCCCGTGCTGGCTGGCCCCGTGCTGGCTGGCGCGGGCCCGGAAGGCGGCATCAGCGCCCCGGTCAGCCAGCCACCATGGGCTGGCCCCACATGTCGCAGTTCGGGGCCGCCTTGGCCACCAGGCCCGGCACGACGGCGCCCAGGTCGGCCGGATCCCAGGTGCCGGGCTGCCGGACGCCCGGGCCCGAGTGCCAGCCCTCGGCCACGTTGAGCTCGCTGCCCCACACGTTGAACACCCGGCCGGTGATCTCCCGGGACTGCTCGCTGCCCAGCCACACCACCAGCGGCGAGACGCGCTCCGGGGCCAGGTCATCGGGCTGCCCGGCCGCCCCGTCCGGCAC
>CAVYQF010000027.1:0-65656 GCA_963770545.1 uncultured Actinomycetes bacterium
TCATAATCCGTCGGTCGTGGGTTCGAGCCCCACCCGCCCCACTCATTGGAATGTGCCTAGCTCCACTCGATCTGCGTCATATCGGCTCCGCTTGCTGTGCGTCATCCCCTAGGTTTCTTTTGGGTCCAGCGATCTTGCTTGCTGCGTCCGCTTGCTGACTGCGTGAACCTGGCGTGAGTCGGCCCTGGCCAGCACCTCGTCGGCCAGCTCGGCCGGGGTGAGCCTGTCCGAGCGCAGCAGGAGCGTCCCGGCCGGCTGGCGGGCGGCGGCAGCCACCATCTCATCCACGCCGGTCATGCCGAGCTCGCGGGCGGCCTGGTCCCACTCCGTGTATTTGGGGTCAGTCACGCGGGCGTTGAGCCGCTCCCGGAGCACGCCGGCGTCCACCTCCAGGAACACGTGCAGAACCTCCTCGCCCGCGTCGGCCAGCCCGCCGAGGATCTCGGCCCGGTAGGCGTCGCGGATCAGCGACATCCGGACGATGAGCGTCTCCGCGTGGTGCCTGCGCAGCGACAGAGCCGTCGCGACGACCAGTTCCCGCCAGCTCGGCAGGTGCTGGAAATCGCCGCTGGGCGGCACCCACTTCCAGAGCATGAGGCCGACGTCCTCTGGGTTATATACGACCGCGTCCGGAAGCCGCCGGTGCAGTTCCTCCGCGAGCGTCGTCTTACCCGCGCCGAATCCGCCGTTGATCCAGATGATCACTGGCACAAGCTATCCGGTTAATCCCTGGGCTGTCTGGCCCGGAGTAGGTTAACTGGATCAGGATCAGGGGCCGGAGACGCTGAACGCCTGGCCAACTCGGCGGGTATCCGCAAGCCGAGCGCGTCACTGGTGGCGGGGGAACCGGGCAGTGGGATAAGACATCGCCAATGACTGATGCGGCGGGTCGGTGTTGTCCCCATCCGCCTCACTCGCCTCACCAGCCCCGGCCGACATGTGCCGGCCAGGATGCCGCCGTGGCTGGTGAAGCAGGTGACCAGACCGGTCAGGAATCGAGAAGCGCCGGTCACCGGGCCGCAACTAGCCTGATCGTCATGGACATCGGCGTTCACGAGGCCAGATGCGGCATGATGCGCAGGATCACCGCCGGCCCTCCCGGCGCGCCGGTTTCCGGGCTTCGTATTCATGGCTAAGCCCGCCAATCCCACCGGGCCGATGTGGCCCACGACGTCTTCAGGAGCGATCATGGCTGACTCTTCCACCCAGGGAATCAAGACCGTGCTGCATCCCGTATCCGACCTCACGGCGGCCAAGGCGGTGTACACCGCCCTGCTCGGCCTGCCGCCGCAGCACGACGCGCCCTACTACGTCGGCTACGACGCCGCGGGCCAGCACATCGGGCTGGTGCCGGGCGCGGGGGCGCAGGGCATGACCTCGCCGGTGGCCTACTGGCACGTGCCGGATATCGAGGCGAAGCTGGCCGAGGTGACCGCTGCGGGTGCCACCGTGAAGGAGCCCGCGCATGACGTCGGTGGTGGCCGCCTGGTGGCCACCGTGACCGACCCCGATGGCAACGTCCTCGGGCTGCTTCAGGACCAGTGAGCGCCGGCCCCGCCCCCGCCTGACCGGGGGCGCCGGCCCCGCCCCGCCTAACAGATGGAGACCCGATGAGCACGGCCACGAGGACGGACACGCAGTCGCCTGCGCCGCATGCGGGCGACAGCCACGACCTGATCCGCGTGCACGGGGCGCGGGTGAACAACCTCAAGGACGTCAGTGTCGAGATCCCGAAGCGCCGGCTGACGGTGTTCACCGGCGTCTCGGGCTCGGGCAAGAGCTCACTGGTGTTCGGCACGATCGCCGCGGAGTCGCAGCGGCTGATCAATGAGACCTACAGCGCCTTCGTGCAGGGCTTCATGCCTACGCTGGCGCGACCCGAAGTCGACGTGCTCGAGGGGCTGACCACCGCGATACTCGTGGATCAGGAGCGGATGGGCGCCGACCCCCGGTCCACGGTCGGCACCGCCACCGATGCCAACGCGATGCTGCGCATCCTGTTCAGCCGGCTCGGTAAGCCCTACGTCGGCTCGCCGCAGGCGTTCTCCTTCAACGTCGCCTCGATCAGCGGGGCGGGTGCGGTCAAGTTCGAGCGCAGCGGGAAAACCGTGAAGGAGCGGCGCAGCTTCGCCATCATCGGCGGTATGTGCCCGCGTTGCGAAGGCCGGGGCACAGTCACTGACATCGACCTGTCCCAGCTGTACGACAACACCAAATCACTCAATGAGGGCGCGATTACCGTCCCCGGCTACACCGGGGGCGGCTGGAACTCCCGGCTCTACAGCGAGTCCGGCTTCTACGACCCGGACAAGCCGATCCGCAGGTTCACCAGGAAAGAACTGGATGACTTCCTGCGCCACGAGCCGGTCAGGATGAAGATCGCCGGCATCAACATGACCTACGAGGGGCTGATCCCGCGGATCCAGAGATCGATGCTGTCCAAGGATCCGGAGGCGATGCAGCCTCACGTCCGGGCCTTTGTGGACCGCGCGGTCACCTTCACCACCTGCCCGGAATGCGCCGGTACCCGGCTCAGCCAGGAGGCGCGGTCCTCGAAGATCAAGGGCCTCAGCATCGCCGATGCCTGCGCGATGCAGATCAGCGACCTGGCCGGATGGGTCGAGGGTCTCGACGAGCCGTCAGCGGCGCCACTGCTGGCCGCGCTCAAGCGCAACCTGGACTCGTTCACTGAGATCGGCCTGGGCTACCTCTCGCTGAACCGGCCGACGGTCACGCTGTCGGGCGGGGAGGCCCAGCGCACCAAGATGATCCGCCAGCTCGGCTCGTCGCTCACCGATGTGACCTACGTCTTCGACGAGCCGACGGTCGGGCTGCACCCGCACGACATCCAGCGGATGAACGACCTGCTACTGCAGCTGCGGGACAAGGGCAACACGGTGCTCGTGGTCGAGCACAAGCCGGAGATGATCGCGATCGCCGACCATGCGGTCGACCTCGGCCCGGGGGCGGGCCCGGCGGGCGGCACCGTCTGCTTCGAAGGCACCGTTGAGGGCCTGCGGAAGAGTCAGACCGCCACCGGGCGGCACCTGGACGACCGCGCCGCCCTGAAGCCCACGCCGCGGCAGCCGTCCGGGCGCCTGGAGGTGCGCGGGGCCAGCCTGCACAACCTGCAGGACGTGGACGTCAACATCCCGCTCGGGGCGCTGATCGTGGTCACCGGGGTAGCCGGGTCGGGTAAGAGCTCGCTGATCCGCGGCTCAGTGTCCGGGCGCGACGGGGTGGTGACGGTCGACCAGGCCCCCATCCGCGGCTCGCGGCGCAGCAACCCAGCGACCTACACCGGGCTGCTCGACCCCATCCGCAAAGCGTTCGCCAAGACCAACTCCGTGAAGCCGGCCCTGTTCAGCTCGAACTCCGCAGGCGCCTGCCCCAACTGCAACGGCGCCGGGGTCATCTACACCGACCTGGCCATGATGGCCGGCGTCGCGACCGTCTGCGAGGTGTGCGGGGGCAAGCGGTTCGACGCCTCGGTGCTGGAGTATCACCTCGGCGGCCGTGACATCAGCGAGGTACTCGCAATGCCGGTCAGTGAGGCCCTGGAGTTCTTCGGCGAGGGTGAGGCGCGCACGCCGGCCACGCTCGCCATCCTGGGGCGGCTCGACGATGTCGGGCTCGGCTACCTCAGTCTGGGCCAGCCGCTGACCACCCTGTCTGGCGGCGAGCGGCAGCGGCTCAAGCTGGCCACCCGGATGGGCGAGAAGGGCGGGGTCTATATCCTCGACGAACCGACGGCCGGCCTGCACCTGGCCGACGTCGAGCAGCTGCTCGCCCTGCTCGACCGGCTCGTCGACGCCGGCAAATCGGTCATCGTCATCGAGCATCACCAGGCGGTCATGGCCCACGCCGACTGGATCATCGACCTCGGTCCCGGCGCCGGCCACGACGGCGGCCGGGTGGTCTTCGAGGGCACACCGGCCGACCTCGTCGCCGCCCGCAGCACCCTCACCGGCCAGCACCTGGCGGCCTACGTCGGCGCCTGACCGCGGCCACGGGGACTCGGTGCCTGCCAGCTGCTGGCGCTCCTGGCGCGAGTCCCGGCCAGGCTCAGGCGGGAGCCAGGGAGGTGACCGTGCCCGCGCTGCCCTTGAACTTCAAGCCGCCGTCGGCCGCGTCCACATACAGGACGCCGCCGAAGGCGGGCGTGGTCGGCTCGGGCTGGGGCGTGAGGGCCAGCAACCCGTCCAGGTTCAGCTGGCCCCGGTTGTCCGGCGACGGCACTACGTTCTCCACGCCGGTCAGGTCGTTGTTCTCCAGATCCAGGCGGCCGGCGCCGTTCGCCTCGGGAGCGACGGAGATGATGGGGCTGCTGGTCCCGGTCGTGACGGCGAGCCCGGTCCGCTCGGTCCCATGGCCGTCCACGTAGTTCAGCTTGACGAATGTGCCCTCACCGCCGCGGGCCAGGAGCTCGAGATTGCCACTGGTCGCAGACGTGATGAAGGCCAGGTTGCCGATCGACTGGCCGTTGCCGGCCAGCTGGTCCACGAGGTGCGCGCTGGCGATGCCGCCGTTCGACTGAAAGTGAGTATTCACGCAGAGCAGCGTATCAGCGACGTTCGGTAACACCAGCCTCCCCAGCAGACGGCTGATGCCAGAGATCACGGAGCAGCCAGGCGGCCGCCTTCGGCTGCCGGTCGCGGGTGAAGACGCCCTTGTGGTTGCCGCCCGGCCGGTGCACCGCCTGGGCGGTCGCGAAGTCGGCAAAGTTCCACACCTGCTCGCCGATCACCTCGGGGATCCGCCGGAACACCCGCGCGGACATGGCGATCAGTGCCGTCTGGTAGTCCTCAGACCACATGACTGGCGGCAGCGCGTGCAGCCCCGCCAGGGCGTCAGCCCCGAACTCGGTCACCACGACCGGCTTCCCGTGCCGGGCCCAGGCGCGGAGCTCGGCCTCCAGGTGCTCCTCGGCTGACTCCAGGTCCCCGCTGTCGGCGTACCAGCCGTAGTAGCGGTTCACGCAGACCAGGTCGAACAGGTCGGTCACCACGTCGGCCTCCGGCGGCGCGGTCGCCACGTTGGCGAAGCAGACCGGGCGGCTCGCATCCAGTTCGCGTGCGGCGGCGGCCAGCGGCGCGAAGTACTCGCGAGCGGCCGGTTCGGCGGTATCCGGCTCGTTCGCGATGGACCAGGCGATCACGCTGGGGTGGTTGCGGTCCCGGGCGATGAGTTCCCGGATGGCGGCCAGGTGGGCGGCGGCGGCCTCCTCGCCGACCGGCCCGGGGGCGAAGGTGCGCGCCCCGGGATCGCCCATGTTCCCCAGGCTCATATGCAGGCCGACGGCCGGGGTCTCGTCTATCACGAGCAGGCCCTGCCGGTCGGCGTAATCCAGCACCTCCTCTGCGTACGGGTAGTGGGAGGTCCGGAACGAGTTGGCGCCGATCCACCGCAGCAGGGCGAAGTCGCGGACCATCCGCGCGTCGTCGTGGCCCTTGCCGTGCAGCACGCCGTCCTCGTGCATGCCGAAACCGCGGAGCCGGACCGGCTCTCCGTTGAGCAGCAACCGAGCCCCGTCGACCTGGACGGACCTGATGCCCACGGGCAGGGAGTACTCGTCGTCGCCGTGCCGGGCGTCCAGCCGGTACAGATGCGGGTCGGCGGGGCTCCACGGCCGGGCGGCGGGCACGGCCAGAACACCCTCGCGGCCCGTGCCTTCGGCCACCACGGTCCCGGCCGCGTCCCGCAGCGCTACTGACGCCGCCCCCGCGCCCACGACGTCGAGGTGGTAGGTCACCTGGCCGGCCGAGGTCCCGGCGTCGAACGCGGTGCCGACCTTCACGCCTGCGACGTAGGTCTGCGGGGTGCAGTAGAGCCAGACGGATCGGTGCAGCCCCGCATAGTTGAAGAAGTCGTGGAAGTACCGCAGCTTCTTGCGGCCCGACGTGCTCTCCGATATCACGCCCGGCGGGATCGTGGCCAAGCTCAGCTCGCTGTCGACCCGCACCGTCACCCGGAGCAGCTCACCACACCGGACCAGGCCGGTCACGTCGGCCTCGAACGGCGTGTAGCCGCCGGCGTGCTCCGCGACCTGCGTCTCCCCAGCCCAGATCGTGCCGTGGTGGGTGGCCGCGTCGCAGCGCAGCACGATGCGCTGCCCCTGCCACGCCGCGGGCACCCGCACCTCGCGCTGGTACCACACGTCCCCCACGTGCTCACGTTCGGCCGCCTCGGTGACCAGGTCGTTATAGCTGGCCGGGACGGCCATCTCCCGGGCGCCGGGCAGCGGCCCGCGCCACCAGTGGCCCTCCGTGCCCTCACCCCCGGCGTCGAACCGGAATCGCCAGAGCCCGTCCAGGCGGCGGCAATCGCGGCTGCGGCTATCCCGGGGTGCCAGCATCGTCAGTCCAGCTCCTTCGGTTGTGACGGCGGCATAAAGGCTAGGGCCTGGCGCCCTCCAGGGTGCGGGCGGGCTGGCCCTGCTCCAGCGTGAGGCGGGGGAGTTCCAGCGCCAGCGTGGCCAGGCCGCCGGACAGTGAGCGAACGTCGTCCCAGCCGCGCTGCCGCAGCACCCGCAGGGCCAGGTAAGACCGGAAGCCTGACGCGCAATACAGCAGCACCGTCCGGTCCCGGGGGATCTCGGCGAGCCGCTCGCGCAGCTCGGTGTGCGGGATGTTCAGTGCCCGGGGGAGATGGCCGTCCGCGTATTCGGCGGCGGACCGGACATCCACGATCACCCGGCCAGATTCCAGGCGGGCCAGGTCGGTGCCCCGCCACAGCGTGAGGTGGCCGGCTGAGGAGATTGCCCGCCATGAAGCCAGCCAGGTTCACCGGGTCCTTGGCCGACCCGAACGGAGGGGAATAGGCCAGTTCCAGGTCGGCCAGGCCGTCGACGGTCAGGCCGGCCCGGATGGCGGTCGCCAGGACGTCGATCCGCTTGTCCACGCCGTCGGCGCCGGTGGCCTGGGCGCCAAGCACCTGCCCGTCCGGCGCGAAGACCAGCTTGAGGTGCAGCGGCTGGGCGCCGGGAAAGTACCCGGCGTGCTGATTGGGGTGCAGGTGCACGGCATCGCAGTCAATCCCAGCCGCCCGCAGCGACTTCTCGGTGCGCCCGGTCGTGGCGGCCACCGTGCCGAAGACCCGCACGATCGCGGTGCCCAGCACGGGCGCACGCTGGCCGCCGTGACCGAACAGGTGGTCCGCGACGGCCCGGCCCTGGCGGCTGGCCGGGCCGGCCAGCGGGACCGACAGCGGGGTTCCGCAGACGGCGTCCACTGCCTCGATCGCGTCGCCGACACCGTAGATGGCCGGGTCCGAGGTCCGCAGGTGCTCGTCGACCAGCAGGGCGCCCCGGCTGCTGAGGGCGAGCCCGGCGGCCGCGGCCAGCGACGTCTCGGGACGTACCCCGGCCGCCAGCAGGACCAGGTCGGCGCTGAGCGTGGACCCGTCGGACAGCTCGACGGCGATGCTGCCGCCGGTGTCCCGCAAGGCCGCGACCGACGTGCTGACCCGGACATCCACCCCGCCCCGGCGCAGTTCCAGCTCGACGCTCCGGGCCATCTCCGGATCCAGCGCGGGCAGCACCTGGCTGGCCAGCTCGATCACGGTGACGTCCAGCCCCCGGTGGCGCAGCGCCTCGGCGACCTCCAGTCCGATGAATCCCGCGCCGACCAGCACGGCCCGCCGGGCCCCGCCGTCGAGCACGGCCCGCAGCGCATCCGCGTCCGGCACGGTCCGCAGCACCCGGACCCCGGGAAGATCGGCACCTGGAATCGGCGGGATCCTGGGCGCCGCGCCAGTGGACAGCACGAGCGCGTCATAGGTCTCGTCGTACTCCCGGCCCGTAGCCCGTTCCCGGACCCGGACGCGCCGCTCAGCCGGGCGGACCGCGAGGACCTCGTGGCCGGTGCGCACGTCCAGGGCGAGGCTCCGGGCCAGGGACTCCGGCGTGTGCAGCAGGAGGGCGTCCCGGTCGGCGATCTCCCCGCCCAGGTAGTAGGGCAGGCCGCAGTTCGCGTAGGACACGTGCGGATCGCGCTCCAGCACGACGATGTCGGCGTCTTCGGCCAGCCGCCGGGCCCGCGCCGCGAAGCTCATCCCGCCGGCCACCCCGCCGACGACCACGGCCTTCATCGGCGGCAGGTGCAGCGCTGCTCGGGGGGAACGCTGGCAAGTACCTGGTCCGCGTGCTGCCCGCAGCCCGTCCAGGTGATCTTCTTGCATCGGTGGCACACCGCCGGGCTGCACATGACCACTCTCCTCGCTGATCTCTGATCACTCTAAATATACCCTAGGGGGTATCAGGGCGGACGGGCTGCAGGCTGTGACGCTGCCCACGTTCCGGGGCGGCCACAGGATTTCAGCAGCTGGCAGTGAAGATCTCACGGACCTCGCGGGCCGCGTAGAAGACCAGCACGTACCCGGCCGCCGGGTCGGCCCACCACCAGCCGAGCGCGGCGTTGAGGGTCAGGCCCAGCAGGACCGCGGTGGCGAGGATCCCGTCGATCATCGTGACCCGGCCCTCGGTCCGCAGCACCGGGTTGCCCAGGGCCCGTCCGGTCCGGGCCTTCCCCGCCGCCAGCAGGAACATCACCACCGCGGTGACGGCGGTCCAGGCGATGCCGGGCCGGGAATGGTGCGGGTGATAGCCGGCCGCCAGCACCACGGTGGACTGCACCAGCAGGTAAGCGGCCAGGATCGCGAACGCATACCCGATCAGCCGCAGTCCCCGCCGCTGCCTCTCCTCGCCGGTCCCGGACAATTCCCAGATAACGACCGTGGAGGCGCCGATCTCTATCAGTGAGTCAAGGCCGAATCCGGCCAGCGCTACCGACCGGGCGGACAGCGCGGCGATGGCCAGCACCACCAGGCCCGCCACGTTCCAGGACAGCGTCGCGTACTCGAGGGCGAAGCCCCGCCGCACCAGGGCCTCGTGCGAGGCGCCCGCACGGGTCATAACTTAAGCCTGCCAGTGCCACCAGCGGACCACCACCGACATAATCTTCTGTTCCCGAATTACCTTCAAGGGGAAGGTGGCGGCTGTGCCCGGCGAGGAGTTGCCTGCGGGCCGTGCGGCCCGCTTTCGCCTTATCCGCCGCGCGTTGTGGCTGGTGTCAAACGCCGTGGTACACCCACCGGACCGTGGCGGTGGGCGCGATCCGGCTCCTTCAGGCGAGAGTGAGGAACATCTTCTCCATCTGCTCCTCGGTCATCGGCGACTCGCCGTCCTCGGCGGACAGGCACTGGCGCATCCCACTCGCCACGATCTTGAATCCGGCCCGGTCGAGAGCTCGGGAGACCGCGGCCAGCTGGGTGACCACCTCCGTGCAGTCCCGGCCGGACTCAACCATCGATATGACCCCGGCCAGCTGGCCCTGGGCCCGCCGGAGCCGGTTGAGCACCTGCCCCACCGCGTCGTCATCGATCTGCATCAGCTACCTCTCTCGCCGAAAATCTATGTATACCCTACAGGGTATGTGAGCTGGCAGGCAGGAGGCGGGATGGCCGCCGCCATTGCCGCTCAGGGCAGGCCGGGGAGGCCGTGGGACAGTGTGTAGCAGGCGACGAGCACGATGAGCGAGGCGGTCGTGGCCCGATGCGGGCTCTGGCCCAGCAGGTAGACCAGCGCCGGGACGGTCAGGATGGAGCTTCCCGCCGAGCGCGCCCAGGCTCGCGCCAATCAGCAGACTGGCGGCAATAGCGACCAGTGCCACTGGCTACGCCGCCCGGCCGTTCATGCCGAATGTTCCGGAGCGGTGCCGGGGATCAGCGGGAGAGCGGTGCGTGCCGCTTGGGTGAGATCATCATCCACGGCCACGACCGGGTGGCCGGCGGCCTGGAGCATGGACGCCGCGATGACGGCGCGGTACCCCGAGCGGCAGCGCACCCAGACCTCGTCCGGGGGATCTCGCCGAGGCGGTTGGGCAGGTCGGGCAGCGGGATGTGCAGCGCACCGTCGATGTGGCCGTCGGCCCATTCCAGCCGGCGCCGTACGTCCAGGACGGTCACCGGGCGATGGTGGCGGACTGCGATCAAGTCGGCGAAGCTCGCGGTGGGGAACGACGCGGGTGGCCGGCCACCCGCCCAGTCCTGCGGGCCGCCCGTGGCCGCGCCGGCCAGCCGGTCGATGCCGATCCGCGCCAGGTCTCGCTGGGCGGCGGCGACCTGGCCGGGGCTCTCGCCCAGCAAGGTCAGCGCCGTGCCCCACGGGATCAGCCAGCCGAGGTAGTTGGTGAAGTCGCTGCCATGCTCGAAGCTGAGGGATCCGGCGACGTGCCCGGCGGCGAATGCGCGGCGGCGGCGCAGGTCGACGACCCACTCGCCCGCTGCGATGCGCGCGGCCAGTTGCGCAGCGTCGGCCACGGCGGGCGGCGACAGGTCGATGAGGTCCGGCCCGGCGGCGTTGGCCGGGCCCATGTGCGCGTAGTACGCCGGGTAGGCGTCCAGACCGGCCAGCAGTTCCGTCACGTACTGCTCTTCGGCCAGCCGCAGCACCGGGTTGACGAGCTTCTCCTCGCCGATGGTTGAAGCAGCGCCAGTGATTTGAGTGGCCACGTTCCGCGCCGCCGTGGCCTGAGTGGCAGCGCAGAAGCTGCCGAACCCGTGCGTAGGACAGACCGGCGTGTCGTCGGGCCGTTCCGCGGCCAGTCGCTGGGCCGACGCGTGCTGCGCGGCGGCCAGGGCGGCCCGGTGACCCGCGCCGAGCAGGTCGGGCCGTCCCGTCGAGCCGTGCAGCAGCGACCCGCCGGTGAACACCGCGGCCGCCCGCCCGGTGGTGGCGTCCTGCAGCACGTAGGCCAGGTGCGTGAAGGTATGCCCCGGCGTGGCGATCACCCGGACGGTCATGGCGTCCCCGACGCCGATAGCGTCGCCGTCGCCCACCGGCACCCGGTCGAAGGTGACCTCATCGGCGGCGTTCACGCAGTAGGCCGCGCCGGTCACCCGGGCCAGGGCCAGGCCGCCGGTCACGTAGTCGTTGTGGATGTGCGTCTCGAACACGTGCGTGATCCGGACCCCCCGCCGGGCGGAGGCTGCGAGCACCCGGTCGATGTCCCGCTGCGGGTCCACCACCAGGGCGGCCCGCCCGTCGGTGGCCAGATAGCTCCGGTCACCCGGGGCCGGGTGTCAATGCTGATCAACTCGATCATTTATACCCCCACGGGTATCGTGTGAGGACACCGTAATCCGGTGACCCCTCGGTAGGCAAATACCCGTGGGGGCATGTGGCCGGGGCGCCGCAAGTCCCGGCCAGTCAGGTGAAGATGATCTCGCCACCGGCCGCCAGAGCGTAGAACTCGCCGACCGTGATGATGTCCTTGACTTGATCGACCATGTCGTCCTGGGTCAGGCCGAACAGGTCGCAGGACGCCTGGCAGCCGTACAGGCCTGTCCCGGTGTCCGCGATCATCTCGATGAACTCCGGGATCGGCGGGATGTCGAGCTTGCTCATCTTCCGTCCGAGGAACCTGGTGACCAGGGCGGGCATCCCGGGCAGCGCCCCGACCAGAGTCGGCAGGTGCAGCCCGGGGTTCCCCACCGTGGCCGTCTTGATGTGCCCGATGCGCGTGCGGGTGATGGCATCGAGGCCGAAGAAGGTGAAGAACAGGTTGGCCTCGATGCCCTCGGCCCGCGCGCCGTTGGCCATGATGAGGGCGGGGTAGATGCCCTCCAGAGACCCCTTCGAGACGATGATCGAGACCTTCTCGAGGCTGGTGCTCATCGTGCTCATCCTCCCTCCCGGTCCGCCGGATGCGGCAGCTAGATGCAGCCGCGTGGCTTGGGTATGCCGGCGATCTTGGCGGCAGTCTTGGCCGGTCCCTGCGGAAACAGCTGATACAGCTCCTTGATGCTGACCCCGGAGGTCTTGCCCAGCACCCGCACCGTGGGGCCGGTGCCCTTGGCCTCGTACTCGGCCCGCACGAACCTGATGACCGTCCAGTGCAGGGGTGTCAGGTCAACGACACCCGCGTTCTTGGCGATCTCCGGCGCCATCCCCTCGGTCCACTGGTCCGGGTCGACGAGGAATCCCTCCTCGTTCACCGGGACGCTCTGGCCTGCGTAGGTAGCACTAGGCACCGTCTCCACCTCCTGGATGTGATGATCGGTAGCCGCTGCTGCTGGCCGCGGCGTCCGCCAGGCCCGGGGGTTGGTGCTTACCGCGGGACGGCATCGCGGAGCTAATGCCGGGGATGTCGTGGCCGGGCAGGAGGCTGTGCCAGTAGAACGGCTCGAAGGCCCGCTTCCCCAGGTGATTCAGCCGCGACTCGCGGAGCAGGGGCAGGCCGACCGGGCCGGGGTAGTGCCCGGTGAGCGGCTCAGTGCCGTAATTGAAGTCGATGAGCAGGGCCTTGCCCGCACCCGTCTCGATGAAGCAGTTGGTGTGCCCGTCGAAGCGGGTGCTCAGCGGCTGCCCGGCCAGGAAGCGGCGCACGTTGGCGACCAGGACGTCGCCCTCGAAGTGGGCCACCGAGCCCGCCTTGGACGTCGGCGCGTCCGTGGCGTCCCCGAGGGCGAACACGTTGGGCCGGGCCTTGGCCTGGAGTGTGCCGGGGTCGACGGGGATGAACCCGAGTTCATCGCCGAGGCCGGGAGAGCGCCCCACGTAGGCCGCCCCGCCGTGCAGGGGGATGACCACGGCCAGGTCAAACGGCACGTCCCGGCCGTCGTAAGAAATCAGGCGGCCGCCGCCGGTCCTGCCCGGGCCTGATTCCTCCGGGCCTGATTCCACCGGGCCTGATTCCACCGGGCCTGATTCCACCGGGCCTGATTCCACCGTGCCGGTGTTGAACTCGGTAACCAGATCGATGCCCTTGGCCGTCAGCAGGCCGCTGAGTTCCCGGTTGCAGACTGGTTTGGTGAACGCGCCATCGAGCGGCGTGACGTAGCTGATCCCGACGCGATCCCGGAGGCCGCGCTGCCGGAAGTAGTCGTCGGCCAGGAAGCAGAACTCCAGCGGCGCAACCGGGCACTTGATCGGCATGTCGATGACGTTGACCACGAGCCGGCCGCCGGTGAACCGCTCGAGCGCCCGGTGCAGCGCGGTGGCACCGTCGGGCGTATAGAACGTGAACACGTCGGTCATCCAGCCGGGCCCGTTCAGTCCCTCGGTCTCCCCCGGCAGGAGGCGTGCTCCGGTGGCCACCACGAGCACGTCGTAGTCCAGCGTCTGCCCGTCGTCGAGGTGCACGCAGTCGCGAGGCAGGTCGACCAGTTCCACCCCGGCCATCCGGAAGGAGATGCCGTCCCGGAGTTGCCGCTGCCGACGCCGGGTGAGGCGGGCCACGTCCGCCCGGCCGAACGGGACGAACAGGAGGCCGGGCTGGTACACATGCTGAGCGTCCTGGTCGATGACCACGATCTCGGCGGCCTCCCGGGAGCAGGCCCGCCGCAACCGGTTGGCGGCCAGGGTCCCGCCTGTGCCACCACCCAGGATCACGATGCGCTTCACAAGATCATCATCTGACGGGCCGGGGACCGCCGTCAGAGCCGTTGGTCCTACCCCCTGGGGGACGATTAGAAGCGAACTCGGGGGAGCGGCCTGCATATGCTCGACCCGAACTCGGGAAACCGCGTCGTCACTCGAGGGGCAGGCAGATGACACACACACTCGCTGCGGGGGCGCCGCGCGCCGCGCGTCTGGGTGGCACGGAGCTTCCCCTGCCCGGGCGGGCGCGCGTGTACGCCTGCGGGATTACCCCTTACGACGTGACCCACCTCGGGCACGCGGCCACGTTCGTCTGGGTCAACACGCTGGCCCGGGTGCTGGGTGCCGACGGCACCGAGGTGATCGTGTGCCGCAACGTGACCGACGTTGATGATGTGCTGCTGGCCGCTGCGGGCCGGGCCGGGGCTCCCGTCGGGAGCTTCGCCGCGATCCAGCAGTTTTATTTCGATCAGGACATGGCCGCGCTCGGGGTGCGGCCGCCGGCCCTGCAGCCTCGGGCGCACGTGTACATCGGCCAGGTCATCGCGCTGACTGCCGGGCTGCTCGCGCGGGGAGCCGCCTACGAGCGGGACGGCCAGGTCTACTTCCGGGGCGCCCCCGCGGTCCGCCCGGCGATCCAGGACGGCACGCTGGACCGCAGCGAGGCGCTGCGCCTGGCTGCGGAGTTCGGTGACCACCCAGAGGACCCGCGCCAGGACGACCCGTTCGACGTGGCCGTGTGGCAGGCGTCAGCCGGGGACCAGCCCGCGTGGGAAAGCCCCTGGGGTCCGGGCCGGCCCGGCTGGCATGCGGAGTGCGCCGCGATGGCGCTGCATGCTTTCGGCCCCGCGATTGACGTCCACGCCGGTGGCGGGGATCTCCGCTTCCCGCACCACGCCTACCAGGCCGCCCTGGCCGAGGCCTTCACCGGGGTGACCCCGTTCGCGCGCACCCGGATGAACATCGGCGTGGTGCGGGTGTCCGGGGTCAAGATGGCCAAATCGTCAGGGAACCTGGTCCTGGCGGGCGACCTGCTCCAGGACTACCCGGCCGCCGCGATCCGGCTGCTGATCCTGGACCGCCGGTGGGATGAGGACTGGGACTATGACTGGGCTGGCCTGGACGCTGCGGCGGTTCGGCTGGAAGGGCTGCAGCAGGCGGCCGGGCGGCCGGAACGCATCCTGGCCGGATCATCCGGCGGGGCGGGGACGGACAGCCCGGCGCTGGACGCCGTGCACGAGGCGCTGTTCCGGGACCTGGACGTGCCCGCGGCCTTGCGCGTTGCGGAGGATAGCGGGGGACAGGCCGCGCGGGTCCTCGGCACCCTGCTCGGGCTCTGGTAGCGGCCTGGTTCCGGTACGGCATGATGGCTGGCATGCCGGGGGAGTACCGCCTCTACCAGGAACTGGCCGACTGGTGGCCGCTGATCTCACCGCCCGCGGAGTACACGGCCGAGGCCGCCTACCTGGCCGGGCTGTTCGCCACCGCGCCCATCGAGATCCACGAGGTGCTCGATCTGGGCAGTGGCGGTGGCCACGTCGCGGTGCACCTGAAGGACCGGCTGAACCTGACGCTGGTCAACCTGTCGGCCGGGATGCTGGCTGTCTCGCAGCGGCTCAACCCCGAGTGCGTGCACCAGCAGGGAGACATGCGCACGATCCGGCTGGGCCGGATGTTCGACGCCGTCCTGGTCCATGACGCCGTCAACTACGTAACGGAACCCGGTGACCTGCGGCAGCTCATCGCCACGGCGTTCGCGCACTGCCGGCCGGGCGGGATGGCCGTCTTCGTGCCGGACTACACCGCCGAGACGTTCGAGGGCGGCACGGGCGGCGGCGGCAGCACCGCTGCGGACGGGCGCCAGGGCAGCTTCCGCGAGTGGACCTGGGACCCGGACCCCGCCGACGGCTGGATCCAGGTCGAGTACGAGTTCACCCTGCGGGCGGCGGACGGTACCGTCGAGATCGTCCGCGAGTCCCACCGGCTGGGCGCGTTCCGCCGGGATACGTGGTTGCGCCTGCTGGCGGACGCCGGATTCGAGCCGGAGGCGCGGTTCGCCGCCCAGATCCAGGCCGGGGGCGGCGCCGAAGCAGGGATGCCCGCGCACCTGTTCATCGGCCGGCGTCCGCGCTGAGGGGTCAGGGAGTGGCCCCCGCGCTGATGGATCATCAGCCGGCGTCCCGCGGTGACGGTGGGCGCCCCAGGCTGATAACAGCAAGAGGCGCCGCAGCGGGACCCGCGGCGCTGATAACAGCAACAGGCGCCGCGGTGCCGCGTGCTACGCCGCCGCCTGCGGTTTGCCCGCGACGCCCTCGTAGGTGTAGCCCACGGCGCGGGGCCGGTGGAAGTAGTAGTTCTCTAGCCGGTCCAGCCGGAAGCCCGCGCTGGTCATCAGGTCGGCGATGGGCCGGTCGAGATGGCAGCCGCCGACCACCCGCCGGTGCAGCGGGGTGAGCCGGCGCTGGGCCCGGGCGACCCGCGGGTCGGGCGAGCGCCCGTGCTCCACGAAGCGCAGCGCGCCGCCAGGGCGCAGCACCCGGTAAGCCTCGGCCAGGGCCCGGCCCGGGTCCGGGATGCTGCACAGCGTCCAGGTGCTGAGCACGAAGTCGGCGCTCTCGTCGTCGGCGGCCAGCACCTGGGCGTCGGTGCCGATGAACTCGACCGGCACCGTGCGGGCGGCGATACGGGTAGCGGCGAGATCGCGGCCCACCGTGGCCGGGTCGACCGCCCGGACCCCGGTGATCGTGGCCGGGTAATGCGGGACATTCAGCCCGGAGCCGAAACCGATCTCGATTACCTCGCCGGCCAGCCCGGCGGCGACCCGGGCCCGGATCTGGCGCACATCGGCGCCGCGCATCCACAGGTCGAGGACGCGGGGCAGCACCTGATCCCCGTAGACACCCACCCCGCAAGTCTGGCACCTGGGTGCGGGTCCGGGGGGTCCGCGGTGTTCGTTGCGGAGAAAGCGTCCGGCCGTATCGCCGCAGCCGCCGGGCCTGCCATGTGGGCCGCGGCGGGTGGCGGGGATGATGAGGGGGTGACGACTGCGCGGCTGTTCCAGGTGGATGCGTTCGCGCCGGTTCCGTTCGCGGGGAATTCCGCGGCGGTCCTGGTGCTGGAGGACGAGCCGGACGACGAGTTCGGGGCGGCGATCGGGACCGAGCTGAACCAGCCGGCGACCGCGGTGGTCTGGCCGGCGGGTGAGCCGGGCCGGTTCGGGCTGCGCTGGTTCACCGCCCACGGAGAGCTGGGTCTATGCGGTCACGGCACGCTGGCCGCGGCCCGGGTGCTGTTCGACGACGGGCACGCGGTGGGGGACCGGATCCGCTTCGACACCCGGTACGGGCCGCTCGAGGCCGTGGACGCGGGGGAGTTGGTGCAACTGCGGTTCCCCAGCCTGGCCCCTGAGCCGCTGGCCGATGACGGGCTGGCCGGGGCGGTGCGGGAGCTGCTCCCGGTCCGGGTGAGCGAGATGCTCCGCAACGACCTGGACGTGATGGCGGTGCTCGATTCCCCGCCTGCCGTCCGCGACCTCGAGCTGGACCTGGGGGCATTGCGAGAACTGCCGGTTCGCGGGCTGATTGTCACGGCGGTGCGCGAGGACCTGGCCGGGGAAACCGATATCGCCGCGGACGATACGGCCGACTTCGTGTCCCGTTTCTTCCAGGTGGCGACCGGGGCGGAAGACGCCGTGACGGGATCCGCGCACTGCGCGCTGGGGCCGTACTGGATCGCGCGGCTGGGCCGCCAGCCGCTCACCGGCCGGCAGCTGTCCGCGCGCGGCGGGCTGGTCCGGGTGGCACAGGACGGGGACGAGGTGCTGCTGGGCGGCGAGGCCGTGATCCTGGCTGAGGGTACCTGGCGGATTCCGGTCGCCACCAAGGTGATCTGGTAGGGGGCCCGGGCCTCGCTGGCGGGTGGCAAGGTGGTCAGCTGCGCCGGCGCTTCGTGATCAACCGATTGGTGTCGTTATAACGACACCAATCGGTTGATCACGAAGCGAGTCTGGGTCCTGTGGGGGCTCAGTGACTGGTGTGACCCGCTCGGGGCTTGCGGGCCGCCGTGGCGCTCTATCCGCTTGCTACCTGGGAGCTAGAAATGGGCGTAAAGGCTGGGAATGGCAACCAGGGGCAGCATCCCTTACTGATTTCTTACGATTTGTCCCGTCACGCTCAGCTGGCCCGCCGGCCTGTCAGCATCCTGACCTAAAAGGGAGGCAGCCATTCGCGGAGCGAGGGACGGTTGGCCGCCTGGGCGGCAGGAGCGGCCGCGACAGGCGGAGTCGGCGTTTCCGCAGCCAGGAATGGTTCCCGAGCCCCCGATGGTGCCGCCTGTGATGGTGCCGCACCCGGCCACGTTTGCGCCGGGGGTGTCCGGCCCGGGGGCGATGTCCGGCCCGGGGGTGTCCGGCCCGGGGGTGTCCGGCCCGGGGGCGATGTCCCGCCCGGCGGCGATGTCCGGCCCGGCGGGGGTATCCGCGCCGCCGGAGGTCTTCCCACCCGGCATTCCCCTCTCGGCGTGGCCGTTGGCGCAGCCTGGGCCACCACCGATCTCTGGGCCCCTCCCCGCCATCCCCGCCGACCCTGCGTACCGGCCGCCCCCGGCCTATCCGGCGCAGCAGACCTATCCAGCCCAGCCGGCCTACCCGGTGCAGTCGGCCTACCGGGCGCAACCGGCCTACCCGGCGGAAGGTGGTCATCTAGAGGGTGGGTACCCGTCCGGGGATGACCACCCGGCGGGCCAGGCTCACGTGCCTTCTCCCGCCTATCCGGCTGAGCCGGGCTATCGGGCGTCCCCTGAGTACCAGAGGTCCCTTGCATATCAGGAGCCCCTTGGATACCAGACATCCCAGGGGTACCAGGGGAATCGAACGCACGAGGCACCTCCGCTGTACGGGGCGCGTCCGGTGTACGAGGCACTTCCGGTCTTTGAGGCGGCCCGGGCGTACGAGGCGCCCCGGGCGTACGAGGCGCCCCGGGCGTACGAGGCGCCCCTGGTGTACGAGGCGCCACGTGCGTATGAGGCGCCGGCGGCCCCAAGCGCCGCTCCGGCGCTGGCTACGCCCCCTGCTCCGACCGCCCTGCCTGTCCCGTCCGCGTCTCCGGTACCGCCCGCGTCTCCGGTACCGCCCGCGCTTCCTGCTCCGCCCGCCCCGACCCCGCCGCCGCCTTCTGGGCCAGGGGCACTGGTCGTGCCGCCAACTCCAGCATCTCAGGCCCTACCCCCGCCGCCGGCCCTGCCTCATTCCCGGGCGCAAGCCCGGCCGCAACCCCCGCAGGTCGTGCCGCGGGCCGTGCCAGTCATGCCCCCTCCTCCCGTGCTGCGCTGGCGGCGCGTTTTCCCGGGCCAGGAGGCGGAACTACGGCGCGTCCGGTGCTGGCTGGCCGAACTGCTGCCCAGCGGCCCGGTCTGCGAGGACGTCGTCACTGTCGCCATCGAACTAGCCGCCAACGCCGTCCGGCACACCGCGAGCGGTGACGACGGGTTCTTCGCCGTCGAACTCACCTGGCCGCCGCGCCCGGCGACGGTCCGGGTCGCGGTCGCCGACGGCGGCGCGCGCACCGCCCCGCACCTGATCCCCGGCACTGACCCGCTGGGTCCCGGCCCACTCGGCCTCGAGTCACCCGCGATCGGTCCCCTCACCGCCGATGCGCTCGGCAGCGACCAGCTCAGCGAGCACGGCCGGGGGCTGCGGCTGGTCCGGGCTCTGGCCGAACGCACCGGGGCGTGCGGGGATCACCGGGGCCGGCTGGTCTGGGCCGAGATCCGGTGGGGCCAGGAGGCAACGGCGGAGCCGGATCTCCCGGACGGCTACGAGTCCTCGCTGCAGGACATCCAGGCGGTGCTGACGACGCGCTACCCGGAGGCCGACATCTGGTTCGGGCGCACCACGATGCAGTGGTGGGCCATGATCGGTCGCCCGCAAAAAACGCACCCGGAGGCCCGCCGGCTGCTCACTGCCGAATCGCCGGTGGACCTGGCCCAGTTGCTGGATGTGGCCCGGGCCACGGCGCGGCTCACGCCCAGGAGTAGCCGGGGCCGGCACGAACTGACCAGCCGGAGGTCCGGTCCCCGTGCGGGCCTCCGGCCGGCCGGGCAGCAGGCCTGGGCCGGAGGGCGGGCTGCCTTCACGGCTCCGCCGCGGATCCAGCCGGTGGCGGGGATCCAGCCGGTGGCCCGGGCCGTGTGGGCCCGGTTCGAAGCGCGCTGAACCGGCTGGCGACAGGTCGGCCGCTCTGGCCGGGGACAGCCACCTGACCGGGCCGGGGTCAGGATCGCCTCAGGTGTCAGCCGGTGTCCGCCCGGGGAGGCTGGCGGGTCGCCGCAACCCGTTCCGTGGCCGATGGGCAGGTATTCGACTATTTCCGCGTTAGCAGCGGCTTACGCGGCGGTTTTTCCGCGTTGGAGGTGCCCGGGTTGACCGGTTCCGCGCGGCCGGGGCGACGGCCCTGACCAGGTCAGATGCTGACAACTGGGCGAGCCGTCAGCGCCATGCCGCGTGATGGTGTTCAATGGTCGGTGGTTGTAGCCGAAGTTCGTGAGCGTGTCGGCGCCGGTGAATTCGTTCGCCGGGGTCGTGGATCGCAGTGCCCCGCCGTTGAAGGGCAGGCTGTCGCAGCAACCCGGGAGACACGTCCGTGGATCCCGATAATCGTTCCCGTAGGAGAAGAGCACGTGGCTCAGGGCACCGTGAAGTGGTTCAACGCTGACAAGGGCTATGGTTTCATCGCCCCTGATGACGGCACCGCCGACGTCTTCGTACACCACACCGCCATCCAGACTGACGGTTTCCGCAGCCTGCAGGAGAACCAGCGAGTCGAGTTCACCGCAGGCCAGGGCCCGAAGGGTCCGCAGGCTGAGCAGGTCCGCCCGGTCTGACCGGACCCGGTTGCTCAGGCGGCCAGACCGCCCGGGGCCGGTAAAACTGCAGGTGCGCGGGCAGTCCCGTAAGGGACTGCCCGCGCATTTTGCTTTTCTTTACTCTAACGACAGGTGCCGATGATTCTGGAAACCAAAAAGCTCCGCCCGGAAAGGGGAAAATCGCCGGCCAAACCAGGTCTGAGCTGGAGAAAGGTTGACAAAACCTCAGCGAAGCAATAGGGCATCTGCGGAGCCCGTGAGATGAGCTCCGGGCGGTCTTGCGCAGGGCCATCACCGAGGTATCGGCGTAGCCGGTTGGGGGCATGATGGACTGCAACGGGGCGTCGGCCAGAACACGACCACTGAAGGCGGCGGGGCCTGCCCGAGCGACAACTTCACGTTGGGTGTGGGAGTTCTCCGACATGACGTGCGTGCCGGCCGGACCGCGGCGGTCGTCGTCAACGGGACCACGGAGAACTAAACTGGCCAATAGCCGGATGCCAGGATAATTACTTCCAGAATGGTGATCTCGACTTCGACGTGAGCTCCTACGTTCACGACTGGCCGGACGGGCCGGCCAATCAGCCGGACTCGTTCGCCTATATAGGGCCCTTCACGCACGGCCGACGTCATCCGGGGCCGTACCCGCACTGACTCCGGCGGCGATGCGCAATACGGCCCCCCCGGCGTGGCCAGGTATGGCGGGGAGGCTCACTAGTCCGGTGCTGGCCAACCGCAGACCAAGCGGTGGTGCTGATCCGGAAGTCCGGCCGGGCAGGGACCCGGCGGTAGCTGCTGAGCCCCCCGGGAGCGTCCGGCCCGGGGGGCTCAGTACGACGGGCGCCTGAGGGCTGGGCCACTGGGGCCGGGTACCGGGGCTGCGCCGCCTGGGCCGGGCCGCTTGAGCTGGCCCGCTTGGGCCGGGTACCGGGCTGCGCCGCCACATTAACCGGCGTTTGCGCGGGCGGCCAGAGTCGGTCAGGTGGTCGGGGCGCAGCCCGAAGAACAGGGCCAGCATCACCAGCAGGTCGAGTATCGCGATCAGGCCCCCGATGTAGGGCCCGGGGCCGCCCAGCGAGGCCACGTACCCGCAGAACGCAAGCACCACGACCATGGCGCTCAGCGCCCGTGGCCGGCCGCTCTGAGCCAGGCGCTCTGGCACCTCGTACGGAGCACGCTGGACGTAGTTGCTGGTCGCCGCCTTCTCCTGGGCAATCTTGAGCCACAGATCATAGAGTTCGGGCGCCTTGTCACGAAGCATGATCGCCTGCTCCGCCGGCGGGGTGTCCTGGGCGGTATCCGGGCCGTGGTCCATCTTGTCACCGATCCGTTCGTACACCTGGCTGGCGATCTGGTCGATGTCCAGCGGGGGAGTGGTGCCGTCGGGTGGAGCGGTGCCGGCCGGGTCGGCGGCCGGGCCTTCCGGCGACGCCGGAGCAGGCACTGCCGGGCCGGCCCCGGTAGCGCCGGTCAGCGAGGCTGACTCTGGCTCATGGGCGGAAGGGCTGTGGCCGGGTGGCCTGTGGGCCGGTGGAGCGGCGGGGCTGTGCGCCGGCGTGGCCGGACTGTGGACCGGTGTGGCTGCCGGGTCGTGCATCGGCGTGGCTGCGGGACTCTGGGCCGCCGTGGCCCCGGGACCCTGGGCCGGCGTGGCGGGATGGCGGGCCGGGGCGCTGGCCGGGTCCGCCGCAGCCGGGTGGGCCACCCCGAAACTGGGCAGCGGGCCCGGATCGGGCGGCTGGCCGGACTCGATGGTGCCGTCATCGTCAGTCACGCGGAAACGTCCACGCCATTCGTTCGGGTAGTGCGCATGACTGCTTCGGAATACGCGTCCTCGATGGTTCTCGTGGCGAGCTGGAATGCGCCCTCGGCAGGAGGTTCCCCCGGCTCCGGCATCTCAGCCCGAAGGGCCCGGTAGAGGACAGCGCCGGTGATATCAAAAAGCGTAGCGGCGCCAAAGGCAAATGCGCGGATTCGCCCCGCTGACCTGTCCGTTGGCATACGTGGTACTTTCCCGCTTCAGAGTGGCACAAAACCGTTACGCTGCTCAGCGTCTATCGCCTGGCATTTAGCCGTATAAACGCCTGGATAGCCCGAAATACGCCGCTGTGCGCCCGCTACTGCCTTGGCCGCCCGCTCTCCGGGCCCGCTCCGCTGGCCGGCCGCTCCGCTGGCCGGGCGCTCCGCTGGCCGGGCGCTCCGCTGACCTGGCCGATCGCTAGTCAGCCCGCGATGTCTCGCTGAGCCAGGATGCGGGCCGGGGTCACCCGGACGATGAGTTCGGGAGGGACGCCGTTGCGGGCCCCGTATTCGGCGGCGCGCTCAGCGCCCATGTACCGGCCGCCCAGCCGGGTGGCCACCGCCAGGAGTTCGGCCGGATCGCCGCTCAGCCCGGCGCTACCCTCAATGAGCACGAACGCGTACGGCGGCACCGCATCGTCCACGGACAGGGTCACCCGCCCGTCCCGGCGCAGGTTGCGCCCGGCCACCGTGTTCGCGGCCGTGGTGAAGACCACCTGGAAGTCACCAGGCTCTCCGGCCAGTTCGAACCACACCGGCTTCACGTGCGGGCGCCCGTCGGCCCGCACCGTCGCCACGTGCGCGGTGCGGGTCCCTTCCAGCAGGAAGTCCCAGGTCTCGGTCGCCGTCATGGCGGCCATGGCTACTCCTCGGTCCGGGCGGGCGGTCCGGAGCCGGGCCGCGTGGCTCCCGACAGGCTATGCCCGGCCGTCCCGCCCGACGGTGGCGGGCCTGGTCAGCAGCTACCCAGGGACCGGGCCGGCCGGGGGTGACGGCCCGCCCGCGTGGTCTGGGCCGGCGAGGGGCGGGTGGTCCTAGCGCCCGCCAGTCCCCGGCCCCGGTACATCCAGGTGGTGGCGTGCAGCACGGTGCTCCGCTCCGGTACTCCGGTGAGCACCACCTGATGACCGGCCACATCGGTGACCCGGACCTGGATGCGGGCATCGCCCGCGCGGCCCGGCGGCGCGCCCGGCCGGGGCCGCCCTGGGTTAACCGGCCCGGCGCGCAGCGGCCCGGTCCAGTAGCCATCGGCGCCCGGCGCAAGCGGCTCCCACCGGCTGCCTGGGCGGCTGGCCGCGACCGACGACAGCCGGTTGCCGTGGTTGATGACCTGCACGGCCAGGGCGCCAGGCTGCGCCGCGACGAAGATCCGCAGCACCAGCGGCCCAGGCAGCGGTGGGTTCAGGGCGGTGCGGTAGCTCACCGCGACCAGGCCGGCGCTCGGATCAGCGATCCGGGCAAACGCCGCCCGGCTGAGGTTGACCGTCCCCGCCGTGCAGTCCGTGCACACGTCCACGACTTCGGCCCGGACTGTGCCGCGCGGCCCGTGGACATCCAGGTAGCTACCGCAGGCCCGGCCGGATGCGTAGCCACGCGGTGGCAGGCTGGCGTACCGGCCCCCGGCCGGGAACGGGCCCAGCCCGCAGCTGCCTGCGGCCTGGCCGGGAACGTAGAAGACGGCCTGGCCCTCGATCACGGGCCCGGTCACGACGGCGGTGCTGGCCGCCAGGACGGTGGCCCCCATGGTCCCGGCGGTCGCGCGCGGATCGGCCGGGCAGCTGCTCCCGGTCACCTTCACCACCACAAAAACCGCCACTGCGAGCGTCACGATGCAGGTGACGAGCCAGATGCGGTTCCCGTTCCGGGGCCGGGGCGGGCCGGGGCGGCGGTCGCTGGCGAGAACTAAGCGCATGGGACTAGCTTGCCCAGCGGAGCTATGTGATTACGTTAAGTAATAGAACAGTTACCTGCCCGGCAGGGGTACCGGCCGTCACGTGGCGCCGGCTGGTTCCCGGTTATCGCCGTCAGGACGACGGCGTCTCCCCCAGTTCGCCCCCGCCCCCGCCCTGGCCCGGCGTGGCCGGGGCTGCGGGCACGGCAGGCGCAGCAGGGACGGCAGGCGCAGCGGGGACGGCAGGCGAGACGGGGGAGACGGGCACCGCGGGGATGACGGGCACCGCGCGCGTGACGGGTAGCGCAGGCGTGATGGGCGGGCCGGATTGGCCATCTGCCGGGCCGGTACCCGCCGGTCCGGTGCCCGCCAGGCTGGATTCGCCATCTGCCGGGCGGGTGCCCGCCGCGATGTTGCCTGCCCGTCCGGGCAGGGCCAGCCCGGACGGGTCGTCTGGGTCCGCGGAGGGCCGCTGGCGCCGATGCCCGTCACGGTGCCGACGGTGCTCATGGTGCCGCAAATGCTCGCGGTGGGCCGGATTCTCGCGGCGCAGCAGAGTCTCCGGGTGCAGCAGATGCCCGCCGGGTCCGTGGTACTGGCGCAGGCTGGCCAGCACCGGGGACCGGGCGACCAGGATCACCCCCGCGACCAGCGCGATCAGCCCTGCCACCTGGAGTGCGATGATGAGGGGCGAGGCAGGGACCTTCTCCCGGAAAGCCACGATGCCGAGCACGATCCCGGACACTGGCTCCGCCGCGGTGATCCCGGGCAGCGACGCGTGCAGGGGGGCCGAGCTGAACGCGCTCTGCATCAGCCACAGCGCGACGATGCCCACGGCGACCAGGCTGTAGGCCGGCCAGCTGGTCAGCAGCAGGGTCACCTGATGCAGGCTGCCCAGATCCCGCACGGTGACCCGGGTCAGCGCGTCCTGTATGCCCAGCACCAGCCCGGCGGAGATCCCGGTCAGCAGGGCCCGCAGCTCGCCCTGGCGGCGGCGCCCGGCGATAGCGAGGCACGCCGCGACGCCGCCGATCGCCGCCCCCACGTACGGCCAGTACGCGGGGGAGCCCACCAAATCCTGCACCGACGTCACGGCCCGGGCTACCGACAGGGCACTCACCCCGGCCAGCAGGATGACCGCTCCGATCAGCTCGCGCCGCCGGGCCGGCTGGCCGGAGACCCGCCCGGCGATGATCAGGGCGAAGAGCAGGTTGGTGGCCAGCAGCGGCTCGGAAAGCGCGAGCACCAGGTGCCCGATGACCAAGGCGCCCAGCAACTGGCCAGCGATCATGATGCCCAGGCCGGCCAGCCAGCGTGGCTGCTGCAGCAGGTCGGCTACCAGGCGCAGGCGCAGGAAATCGGACTGCGGCACCCGCCGCGCCGCGTCCTGCTGGAGGACAAAACCGGCGCCCAGCAGCACGGCTGCGAGTAGGCCGATGAAGTACCACACGGGCCGCGGACTACCCCCGTCAGCTTGAGTTCATCCGAGGATACGGGCACGATTTGGCCACAGCTTGGGGTCCGCTGTCTAGTAGGCCCGCCGGTCAGATCCGGGACCAGGCCTCAGTCAGTACGCTGCGCAGGATCTGCTCCATCTCGGTGAAGTGCTCGGGGCCGCAGGTCAAGGGTGGAGCGAGCTGGATCACCGGGTCGCCGCGGTCGTCGGCCCGGCAGACCAGGCCGGCGTCGAACAGGGCCTGGGACAGGAAGCCCCGGAGCAGCCGCTCGGACTCGTCGTCGCTGAAGGTCTCCCGGGTGGCCTTGTCCTTGACTATCTCGATGCCGTAGAAGTAGCCGTCCCCGCGCACATCACCGACGATCGGCAGGTCCAGCAGCTTCTCCAGGGTGCCGCGGAACGTGGCCTCGTTGGACCGCACATTGTCCAGCAGGTTTTCCTTCTCGAACACGTCGAGGTTGGCCAGGGCGACCGCGCAGGACACCGGGTGGCCGGCGAACGTCACCCCGTGCAGGAAGGTGGCGGAGCCCTCGCTGAACGGCTCCATCAGCTTGTCCCGGGCCAGCATGCCGCCGAGCGGCGCGTACCCGGAGGTCACCCCCTTGGCGAAGGTGATGATGTCCGGCTGGTACCCGTAGCGCTGCGAGCCGAAGTAGTGACCCAGCCGGCCAAACGCGCAGATGACCTCGTCCGATACCAGCAGTACGCCGTACTGGTCGCAGATCTCACGGACCCGGGCGAAGTAGCCGGGCGGCGGCGGGAAGCAGCCGCCCGAGTTCTGCACCGGCTCCAGGAACACCGCGGCCACTGACTCCGGGCCCTCACGCACAATGGCCCGCTCGATCTCGTCCGCAGCCCACAGCCCGAACGCGGTCAGGTCCTCGGACACGAACCGGGGCGCGCGGTAGAAGTTGGTGTTCGGGATGCGCACCCCGCCCGGGGGCAGCGGCTCGAACGGCTCCTTGATCGAGGGCAGCCCGGTGATGGCCAGCGCCCCCATCGAAGTGCCGTGATAGGCGATCTCCCGGCTGAGCACCTTGTACCGGCCCGGCTCACCGATGGTCTTGAAGTACTGCTTGGCCAGCTTCCACGCCGACTCGACCGCTTCGGAGCCGCTGGTGGTGAAGAACACCCGGTTCAGGTCGCCCGGGGCCAGCCCGGCCAGCCGTTCGGCCAGCTCGATCGCGCGTGGGTGGGCGTAAGACCAGAGCGGGAAGTAGGCCAGCTCGGCGGCCTGCCGGGCGCCCGCCTCGGCAACTTCCCTGCGGCCGTGCCCGATCTGGCTGACGAACAGGCCGGCCAGGCCGTCCAGGTAGCGCTTGCCCTTCTGGTCGTACACGTACTGACCTTCGCCGCGCACGATCACCGGCATGTCGGCGCCGGCATAGGACGACATCCGGGTGAAGTGGAGCCACAGGTGGCGCCGCGCGGCGTTCTGGAGCGCGAGGTCGGCTGGGCCGCCAGAGCCGAGGGTGCCGTCCGTGACGGCGGCGGAGCCGATCGGGTCGGGTCCCCCGTGCGGGACGCCGGCCTGGCTGCGATACGGATCGCTTGATGTGGTCATCTGGTCCCCCAGCCGTAGGTCTGCTTGTGCAGCTTCAGATACACGAACGTCTCGGTACTGGTCACGCTCGGCACTCCTCGCACTCGGCTCAGAATCTCCAGCAGGTGGCTGTCGTCCTCGCAGACCACCTCGACCAGCAGGTCGAACGATCCCGACGTGATCACCACATAGTCGATCTCATCCATGGCCGCCAGGTGGTCGGCGACCTGCTCCAGGTCCCCGCCGCACTTAATACCGATCATGCTCTGCCGGCTGAAGCCGAGCATCAGCGGATCGGTCACCGCGACGATCTGCATGACCCCTGCCTCAACCAGCCGCTGGACCCGCTGCCGGACCGCGGCCTCGGAGAGCCCTACTGCTTTGCCAATAGAGGCGTAGGAGCGGCGGCCGTCTTCTTGGAGCTGCTCGATAATCTGCTTCGAAAGGTGATCCAGGATGACGCCCGCGGAGCCGCGCCCGGGGGAGCGCCCGTTCCGGCTGGCCGGTGCCGGCTCTCCGCTCAGCCCGCCGGGGATCGCGGGCGTCGCCGGGGTGTGCGCCATGCGGTCCTCCTTCGCAAGTCATCGTGTCACGCTCAGGCCGCTTGTCAACTGATTTCGTTGCTATGCATGGTATATGCAACGGATTCACTTGTTCGCGAAACTTTTTTCTGCGAGTGTCGGATCCAGTGGCGGCTGCTGGTGACGTTAAGGGCGACCCGCCGTGGCCAGGAACCTCGCCCGAGGAGGCGGACCTTGACAGCGACCGTGCAGCCCGGCGCCAGTGTGGCCGACCTGAAGAACTTCGTGAACGGCGAGTACGTGACGGCCGCGGCGGGCCGTACCAGCGAGATCGTCGACCCCAGCACCGGGGAGGCCTATGCGATCGCGCCGGTCTCCGGGCCGCAGGATGTGGACGCCGCACTGCGCAGCGCCGACGCCGCCCGCGAGGCCTGGCGCGACGCCACCCCGGCGCAGCGCAGCCTGGCCCTGCTGAAGATCGCCGACGCGATCGAGGAGCGGGCCGCTGACCTGGTGGAGGCTGAGTGCCGGAACACCGGGAAGCCGGTCGCCATGACCCTGGCCGAGGAACTCCCGCCGTGCGTGGACGAGCTCAGGTTCTTCGCCGGTGCCGCGCGCATCCTGCAGGGCGCCGCGGCGGGTGAGTACATGGCCGGGCACACCTCGATGATCCGGCGTGAGCCGGTGGGCGTCTGCGCCCAGGTGACGCCCTGGAACTACCCCCTGATGATGGCGATCTGGAAGATCGCGCCGGCCCTGGCGGCGGGCAACACCGTGGTACTCAAGCCTTCGGATACCACCCCGGTCTCGACGCTGATGCTGGCCGGGATCGCCGCCGAGTACCTGCCGCCGGGAGTGCTCAACGTGGTCTGCGGCGACGCCAGCACCGGCCAGGCGCTGGTCCGCCACGAGATCCCGCAGATGGTGTCGATCACCGGGTCGGTCCGGGCGGGCATCCAGGTGGCCCTGGCCGCGGCGGCCGGGCTCAAGCGGGTCCACCTCGAGCTGGGCGGCAAGGCGCCGGTCGTGGTGTTCGACGACGCGGACGTGGAGCGGGCCGCACAGGGCATCGCCGCGGCCGGTTACTACAACGCGGGCCAGGACTGCACCGCGGCCACGCGGGTGCTGGCCGGGCCGGGGATCGCCGCCGACCTGACCGACGCCCTGGCCGAGCGGGCCCGGGGCACCAAGACCGGCGGCCCGGACGTGCCCGACGCCGACTATGGACCGCTGAACAACGCGGCCCAGCTGGCCCGGGTCGAGGGCTTCCTGAGCCGCGGCCCGGCCCACTCCGAGGTGGTCACCGGTGGCCACCGGGTGGGGGAGCGGGGTTACTGCTTCGAGCCCACCGTGGTCCGCGGGCTGCGCCAGGATGACGAGATGATCCAGGAAGAGATCTTCGGCCCGGTGATCACCGTGCAGCAGTTCAGCGACGAGGATGAGGCGGTCCGCTGGGCCAACGGGGTCAAGTATGGGCTGGCCGCCAGCGTGTGGACCCGGGATCACGGGCGGGCGATGCGGCTGGCCCGGCTGCTGGACTTCGGCGCGGTCTGGATCAACACGCACATTCCGTTCGCGTCGGAGATGCCGCACGGCGGGTTCAAGTACTCCGGGTACGGCAAGGACCTGTCGATGTACGGATTCGAGGATTACACCCGGATCAAGCACGTGATGAGCTACCTGGGCGAGTGACGCCTGTTACGGGGCTGTGAACCGAATCGGTTGCGATTGAGATTCGCGACGACTGATTCGGTTGATTTCGGACTATCTCTCTGCCAGGATCGGGTCCACTCGCCGCATAGATGCCTTTTGACCTGATATGCAGCTCACTGACCAGCCGGAGCGCGGCGCCGCGCTCCGCCAGTGCCGAAGCGCTGGGAGCGCCTGCCCAGGGACCCGAGACGAGGGATTGCTCCTGAAATGACCGACACCGCACATGACCGACACTGACGCGTCCGCGCAGCGCGGGCCCGCGGCCGGCCCGGCGGAGCCAGCCGACACGCCCAGCGTGCCTGCCATCGGGCTCGACGGGGTGGCCAAGGAATTCCACTCCCGGGGGGAAGTGATCGCCGCCGTCCGCGGCATCGACCTGACCATCCGCAAGGGTGAGTTCTTTTCCATGCTCGGCCCGTCGGGGTGCGGCAAGACGACCACGATGCGGATGATCGCGGGCTTCGAGGAGCCCACCCGCGGCACGGTCCGGCTGGATGGCCGCGACGTCACCGCGGCCCCGCCGAACAAGCGCGACGTGAACATGGTATTCCAGTCCTACGCGCTGTTCCCGCACATGAGCGTGTTCGAGAACGTGGCGTTCGGGCTGCGCCGCAAGAGCGTGCCCAAGGACCAGATCACCCGCCAGGTCGGCGAGATGCTGGAGATCGTCGACCTGACCGGCCGCGAGCAGCGCCGGCCCCGGGAGCTGTCCGGCGGCCAGCAGCAGCGTGTGGCGCTGGCCCGGGCCCTGGTCAACCACCCCAAGGCCCTGCTGCTGGATGAGCCACTGGGTGCCCTGGACCTCAAGCTCCGCCAGGCCATGCAGGTCGAGCTCAAGCGCATTCAGCGGGAGGTCGGCATCACGTTCGTCTACGTGACGCACGACCAGAACGAGGCGCTCACCATGTCGGACCGGATCGCCGTGATGAACGACGGCGTCATCGAGCACCTCGGGCCGCCGCGGGAAATCTATGAGCACCCCGCGACGCGTTTCGTGGCGGGATTTATCGGCACGTCCAACCTGCTGACCGGATCCCTGGCGCAGGTCACCGACGGCCAGGGCGTCATCGAGGTAAGCCCGGACGAGCGGATCATCGTCCCGGCCGGGCGGTCCGCGCTGGCCGCAGGCCAGCAGGTCGAGCTCACCGTGCGGCCGGAGAAGATCGAGCTCGCCGCGGGCCCGGGCCCGGCGGGCGGCTGCGCGCTGCGCGGCACCGTTACCGAGGTGGTCTACCTGGGCACGTCCACCAGTTTCTCGGTCGCCACCACGACCGGGGCGGACGTCGTCGTCTTCCAGCAGAACTCAGCCTCGGCCGCGACCCCGGTCAGCCGGGGCGACGAGGTCTGGCTGACCTGGGATCCGCAGCACTCTTACCCGATTGGCTAACCGCCGGCGCCCGGTGGTGCACCCCGCCCGCCGCGGCCGCGTGCGGCCCTGGACAGGAGGTCCCGATGGATCAGCACGACAGTGACCCCGGCAGACAGGCCGGCCCCGACCCGTCCCTCTGGCGCGGCCTGACCCAGCCCCGCCTCTCCCAGCCAGGAATGTCCCGGCGGCAGCTGCTGCGGTCGGCCGGTGCCGGCGCGGGTGCTCTCGGCATCGGCGCGTTCCTGGCCGCCTGCGGGGTCAAGGGCGCGACGACCACCAGCAGTGGTTCCGCCCCGGCCGGCGGAGCCGGCACCGCCGCCTGGTGGGCCAAGCAGAAGCTGCACCACACGGTGAACTTCGCCAACTGGCCTTATTACATCGACGTGCTCAAGGGCAAGCACCTGTCCCTGGAGCACTTCACCCAGACCACCGGCATCCAGGTCACCTACACCGAGCCGATCAACGACAACCTGCCCTTCTACGCGAAGATCCGGCCGTCGCTGCAGGCCAAGCAGAGCACCGGTTACGACATCATCGTGATGACCAACAGCAGCCCGCCGCTCGGGTACCTGATCGACTTCGGCTGGCTGACCCCGCTGGACCGCAGCATGATGACCAACTTCGACAAGTACGCGGGCCCGCTGATCAAGAACCCGTCCTGGGACCCGGGCAACAAGTACACGATGGCCTGGCAGTCCGGCTGGACCGCGATCGGGTACAACTCCTCGATCATCAAGGACCCCGGCACCAGCGTGGACATCCTGTTCGACAAGAAGTACTCGGGCAAGATCGGCATGATGTCCGACCCGCAGGAACTCGGCAGCGTAGGGCTGCTGGCCATCGGGGTCGAGCCGGCCACGTCGAAGGAATCCGACTGGGCCAAGGCGGCCAAGAAGCTGCAGCAGCAGAAGAGCGACGGGCTGGTCCGCTCCTACTACGACCAGAGCTACATCGACCACCTGAAGAACGGCGACATCGCCGTCTCCATGGCCTGGTCGGGTGACATTTTCCAGGCCGACCTGAACAGCAAGTACCGGGACCTGAAGCTGATGATCCCCACCGAGGGCGGCATGTTCTGGACCGACAACATGTGCATCCCGATGTACTCCCAGAACCCCAAGGACGCCATGACCCTCATGGACTTCTTCTACGACCCGCAGGTCCAGGCCCTGGTGGAGTACTACGACGACTACGTCTGCCCGGTGCCGGCCGCCAAAGAGGTGCTGCTCAACCCGGCCGGCTGGGCCAAGACGGCGCTGACCCAGATGAAGCCGGAGATCGGCCTGCCCACCTCGACCACCGCGAACGCCCCGACCGTGTTCCCCACCGCGGAGTACATCAAGAACTCGCGGAACTATTACCAGTACAAGAACCAGGAAGAGCTGACCGCGTGGAACAACCTGTTCTTGCCGATCACCCAGGGCTCGTAACCCGCCGGCCGCGGCCCAGGCTCGGCAAGGCGCTCGCGCCGTACCTGCTGAGCCTGCCGGCCGGGCTGTGGCTGCTGGCGCTGTTCCTGGTCCCGCTGGTCGTCATGCTGTCGCTGTCGCTGCAGTCATGCAACGAGGCCACCGGCGCCTGCGTGATGACCTGGCACTGGGGCGAGTTCGGCCAGCAGCTCAGCCTGTATCACACCCAGTTCATCACCAGCTTCTACTTCGCGGGCGCGGCCACCATCATCGACCTGATCGTGTCGTTCCCGATCGCCTACTGGATCGCGTTCCACGGCGGGAACCGGAAGAACTTCTTCCTGCTCATGCTGCTGGTGCCGTTCTTCGTCTCGTTCGTGATCCGAACCGTGGTCTGGGAGTTCATCCTGTCCGACCAGGGCATCGTCCTGGGCAGCCTGAAGAACGCGCACCTGCTGCCGCAGAACTTCCACGTGCTGGCCACCGGGTACGCGGTGGTGGCCGGGCTGGCCTATAACTACCTGCCGTTCACCGCGCTGCCGCTGTACGTGGCTATCGAGCGGATCGACAAGCGGGTGCTGGACGCGGCCTACGACCTGTACGCGACCCGGCGGCAGGCCTTCGCGCGGGTGATCCTGCCGCTCACCGTGCCCGGGCTGTTCGCCGCGTTCCTGCTCACGTTCGTCCCGGCCCTCGGCGACTACGTGAACCAGCAGGTCCTCGGGGGGACCAGCAACACGATGATCGGCACCGTGATCCAGAACGCCTTCCTGGTCAACCTGGACTACGCGGGCGGTTCGGCGCTGTCGGCAGTGCTGATGGCCATCGCGCTGGTCGGCATCTTCGCTTACGCCCGGCTGCTGGGCTCACGGACCATCGAGGACTACATATGAGCGCGGTCGTGACGGCGCCCTCGGGTACCGAGACGGGCCAGGCCCGGCCGGTCCGCCGGCGGCGCCGCCGGTGGACCCGGTTCGTGCTGCCCGCCTACTCCTGGCTGGTCATCGCGTACCTGGTCTTTCCCATCGCGGTGATGGTTCTCTACAGCTTCAACAAGGTCACCACCGGCCTGCCGCAGGTCAGCTTCGGCTGGAACGGGTTCACCACCCAGTGGTACCAGCAGTGGAAAGACATCCCCCAGCTCACCTCGGCGTTCTGGCTGTCCATCCGGCTGGCGCTCGTCGCCACCCTGTTCGCCACCGTGCTGGGCACCCTGCTGGCGCTGGCCCTGGTCCGCTACCGGCCGCCCCGCTTCCGCGGCCGGAGCCTGGTGGAGCAGGTCTTGTTCCTGAACATCGCCGCGCCCGAGATCGTGCTCGGCGCCTCGCTGCTGGGCCTGTTCGTCACCGTCAGCGTGGCCCGCGGCTTCGTGACGTTGCTGCTGGCCCACGTGGCGTTCAGCATCGCCTACGTGACGGTGACCGTCCGGGCGCGGATGGCAGGCTTCGACCGGACGCTGGAGGAAGCCGCCGCCGACCTGGGCGCGAACGCCTGGGTCACCTTCCGGAAGATCACCTTCCCGCTGATCATGCCGGGCATCCTGGCCGGTGCCCTGATGGCGTTCGCCCTGTCCATCGACGACTTCGTGACGTCGAACTTCGTCAGCGGAGCCGCAGTCCCGTTCCCGGTCTGGGTGTACGGGGCGACCCGGATCGGCATCCCGCCCCAGGTCTTCGTGTTCGGCAGCGCCATCTTCGCAGTCGGTATCCTGTGCGCGCTGACCAGCATCGTGGTAGCCAGGAAACAAACCTGACCTGGTGGTGGGCGATGAGCGATGGCTGATATCGACCGGCACGGTGATCCCGTGCTGGCGCGCGGGCTGACCCAGCCCCGGCGGCGCGACGTGCTGGGCCTGGGGGGCCTGGCCGCGGCCGGGCTGGCGCTGGCCGCGTGCAGCGGCGGCGGCGGGAGCCCTGGTAAAGCCCCGGTGGTGCATGCGCAGAACGCGGTGGCCAGGTTCTGGGCGGCGCAGAAGCAGCACGGGCACGTGAACTTCGCCAACTGGCCGCTGTACATCGACACAGGGCACCAGACCCTGCAGGAGTTCACCGCGACGACCGGGATCACGGTCAGCTATACCGAGGTCATCCAGAGCGCCCCGAGCTGGGTCAACAAGGTGAGCCCGATCATCCGCGCGGGCGAGTCGATCGGCTACGACGTCATGGTGGTCACCAACGGGTTCTGGCTCTCCCAGCTGCTCACCCTGGGTGAGCTCATCCCGCTCGACCAGAGCCTGCTGCCGAACTTCCACCAGTACGCGGCGGCAAAATTCCAGCACCGCTCGTTCGACCCCGGGAACACCTACAGCGTCCCGTGGGCGTCCGGCACCACCGGCATCGCCTGGAACTCGAAGTTCATCCAGAACCCGGTGACGAGCATCAACGCCCTGTGGGACCCGGCGTACAAGGGCCGGGTCGGGATGATGGCCGACATCCAGGACCTGGGCAACTTCGGCCTGCTCAAGCTGGGCGTGAACCCGGAGACCTCCACCCCGGCGCAGTGGCGGGCCGCGGCGAAGACCCTCACCCAGCAGCGCGACGCGGGCCTGGTCCGCGGCTACTACGGGCAGTCCTACATCGACGAGCTGACCAGCGGGAATACCTGGATCTCGATGGCCTGGTCCGGGGACATCTTCCAGCAGAACCTGAGCTCGGGCACGGACCTGAGGTTCGTGATCCCAGACGAGGGTGGCACGCTGTGGACCGACAACATGATGATCCCGAGGTACGCGCAGAACCCGGTGGACGCGATGATGCTGATGGACTGGTACTACCGGCCCCCGATCGCGGCCCAGCTCACCGAGTCGATCAACTACATCAGCGCGGTCCCCGCGGCCAGGCCGATCATCGCCCGGAACGCCGCCAAGGCCAGCGGCAGCAGCCGCCGGCTGCTGCGCGAGGTGGCCACCAGCGAGCTGGTCTGGCCCACCCCGGCCGATTACCAGCGGCTGCACAGCTACCCCGACGTCAGCGGCAAGCTCCAGGCCCAGTACGAGGCGATCTTCAACCCGGTGATCCGCGCGTGACCCAGCCCGCCGAGGGCGCGCTCCGGGACGCCCGGCCGGCCTGCTTCTGGCTGGACCGCGCGGACGCCCCGGAGTCCGCCTCGCCGCTGGGTGAGGCCACCACCGCCGACCTGGCTGTGGTGGGCGCCGGGTTCACCGGGCTGTGGACCGCGCTGCTGGCCAAAGAGCGCGATCCGTCCGCGGACGTGGTCCTGCTGGAGGGCCGCACGGCCGGCTGGGCTGCATCCGGCCGCAACGGCGGGTTCTGCGCGGCCAGCCTCACCCACGGCCTGGCCAACGGGCTGGAGCGGTTCGGGCCGGAGATGCCGGTACTGGACCGGCTCGGGCGGCAGAACCTGGACGACATCGAGGCTACCGTGGCCCGGCACGAGATCGACTGCGACTTCGAGCGGACCGGGGAACTGGCCGTCGCGACCCGGCCGTGGCACCTGCCCGGCCTGTGGGACCATGCCGCCGCCGCGCGCCGCCTGGCCGCCGCCTCGGGTGTGCCCGGTCCGCCCGAACTCCTGGACGCGGCCGGGGTGCGGGCCGAGATCGCCTCGCCGGCCTACTACGGCGGGCTGTGGGACCGGGGCGGCTGCGCCATGGTGGACCCGGCCCGGCTGGCCTGGGGGCTGCGCCGGGCCTGCCTGGACGCGGGCGTCCGGATCTACGAGCAGACCCCGGTCGGCGCGATTCACCTGGAGGGCACTGGCCTGCGGCTGTCTACCCGGCACGGCAGCGTGCGCGCGCCGCGCGCGGCCTTGGGCACCGGCGCCTACCCGCCGCTGCTGCGCCGGCTGCGGCGCTACCTGGTCCCGGTCTACGACTACGCGATGATGACCGAGCCGCTGTCCGCCGCCCAGCGGGCCAGCATCGGCTGGCGGCACCGCCAGGGCGTGGGCGACCTGGGCAACCAGTTCCACTACTACCGGCTCACCAGTGATGGCCGGATCCTGTGGGGCGGGTACGACGCGGTCTACTACAACGGCGGCCTGATCACGGCCGGCCAGGACCAGCGGCCCGCGACCTTCGCGCGGCTGGCCGGGCAGTTCTTCGAGACCTTCCCGCAGCTCGAAGGGCTCCGGTTCACCCATACCTGGGGCGGCGTGATCGATACCTGCGCGCGGTTCTGCGTGTTCTTCGGCACCGCCCACCGCGGACGGCTGGCCTACGCCGCCGGGTACACGGGGCTCGGAGTCGGCGCCTCGCGCTTCGGCGGCAATGTGCTGCTCGACCTGCTCAGCGGGCAGCGGACGGAGCGGACCGCGCTGGGCATGGTGTCTGGCAAGCCGACGCCGTTCCCGCCCGAGCCGCTGCGCTCCGCGGTGATCCAGCTGACCCGGGCCTCGCTGGCCCGCGCGGACCGCCACGAGGGCCGCCGTGACCTGTGGCTCCGCACCCTGGACCGGCTCGGGCTGGGCTTTGATTCGTGATTCAGGCGGACACGATAGGCTCTGGCGCTGCAGGATAGATCCGGGGATGCACGGTGAAAGGCGGTTAGGCATGACCAGCGAATGGCTCGGCGCGCCGCTTCCCCCGGACCAAGAGGAGCAGGTCGAGTTCGACACCAGCGTGGCGCACATCGCCCGGGTGTATGACTACTGGCTGGGTGGCAAGGACAATTTCGAGGCCGACCGCACGGCCGGCGAGGAAGCTCTCGAGGCCTATCCCGACCTGGTCTCCTCGGTGCGGGCCAACCGGGCGTTCCTGGCCCGCGGCGTGCGCTTCCTGGCCGCGGAAGCCGGTGTCCGCCAGTTCCTCGACATCGGCACCGGCATCCCCAGTGCCAACAACACGCATGAGGTCGCGCAGTCCATCGCGCCGCAGAGCCGCGTCGTCTATGTGGACAACGACCCCATCGTGCTGGCCCACGCCCGGGCGCTGCTGGTCGGCCGCCCGGAGGGCACGACCGACTACCTCGATGCCGACCTGCGTGAAACCGAGAAGATCCTCGACCACGCCCGGGGGCTGCTCGACTTCTCCCAGCCGGTGGCGGTCATGCTGGTGGCGGTCCTGCACCTGATCGGGCCCGAGGATCACCCGCACAGCATCGTGAGCCAGCTCATGGACGCCGTGCCGCCGGGCAGCTACCTGCTGCTCTCGCACGTGGCCTCGGACATCGAGCCGGAGAAGATGGCCGAGATGGGCAAGCGGCTCAACCGGCTGCTCGCGCAGAAGGGCTACTACCGTAACCAGGCCGAGGTGACGCAGTTCTTCACCGGGCTCGAGTTGCTCGAGCCTGGCGTCGTCCCCGTGCAGCACTGGCGGCAGGATTCCGAGATCGAGGGTGCCCGGCGGGCCGCCATGTGGGGCGGCGTCGCCCGCAAGAACGGCTGACCCGGAAGCCGGCCGGCGTTGACGGTGCGGGTCGCGGCTCGTAGAGTCATGTCATATATGAGATGCCGTATGCGAACGCGCGCTCACGGGGGATCCCCCTGAGTACCGCCATGGTCCCGCCGGCCCGTAGTTTGCTCAACGGAACCACCGGGGCGACTCCCTCGCGCACCGAGGCGGTCCTAGACGTCATCAAACGGGCCATCCTGGCCGGGGAGCTGCGTCCCGGGCAGAGCCTGGTGGAGACGGAACTGGCCCAGATGCTCGGGGTGTCCAAGACCCCGGTCCGGGAGGCGCTGAAAACCCTGGCGGGCGCGGGCCTGGTGACGATGAGCGCGTACCGGGGAGCCACGGTGCGGGCCATCGATCCGGCGAGCGCGGCCGCCATCTACGATCTGCGGCTGCTGCTGGAACCGGAGGCGGTCCGCCGCGCGGTCGGCCGGGGCGCCGCGGAGCCTGGCCCCAGCGAGGCCGGCTGGGCGAGTGCCGACGCGGCCCTGCAGGCCTCGCACGCCGCCACCGACCAGGCGCAGCGCAGCCTGGCCAACCGCGAGTTTCACCGCGCCCTGTACCTGGCCTGCGGTAACAGCCTGCTGGTCAAGACCCTGGACGATTTGCGCGATCAGACCGCGCTGGTGTCCGCGCTGTCCTGGGAGCAGGCCCCCTCATGGCGGCAGGAGGCGGCCGAGCATCAGGCCATCCTGGCCGCGGCGCGACGCGGTGCGGCCACCGAGGCAGCGGCCCTGCTCCGAGCGCACATCGCCGGGTTCGCCGACCGTCATTTCCCCCTGCCTGCCATCGCCGCCGTGGCGCCCGCAACCGAATGGAGTACCGATGAGCATTGACCCCGCCGTCACCGAGGAACTCCGCGACGTCCTGGCGACCGTGGCCGCCGTCCCGGTGACCCCGTTCGGGCCCGACGGCGCCCCCGACTGGGACTGCCATGGGCGGCTGATCCGCCGCCTTATCGACAACGGGATCACGCTGGTCACCCCCAACGGCAACACCGGGGAGTTTTACACCCTGTCGGCGGAGGAGACCCGGGCCGCCACCGAGTCCGCCATCCGGGCCGCCCGGGGCCGCGCGGAGGTGCTGGCGGGCGTCGGCCATGACCTGCCCACCGCGATCAGCTCCGCGAGCCACGCCCGCGCGGCGGGAGCCCGCATGATCATGATCCACCAGCCGGTCAGCCCGTACCTGTCCGCCGAAGGCTGGGTGGATTACCACGTGGCCATCGCTGAAGCCGTGCCGGACCTCGGCGTCGTGCTGTACATCCGGGACCCCAGGATCGCCGGCCGGCACATCCGTGAGCTCGGCAGGCGGTCCCCGAACGTGGTGGGCGTCAAGTACGGGGTCAGGGACATGGTGCAGTTCGCCGGGGTGGCCCGCGACGCCGGCCTGACCCGGTTCACCTGGCTGGCCGGGCTGGCTGAGCTCACCGCGCCGGGCTGCTGGGCGTACGGCGCCCAGGGCTTCACGTCGGGGCTGGCCAATGTCGCACCGCAGCTGTCACTCGGCCTGCTGGCCTCGCTGCGCAGCGGCGATCACGCCGGCGCCCTGCGAATCTGGAACGACTGCCGGAGGTTCGAGGAGCTCCGCGCCGCCGACTCGTCGGCGGACAACGTCAGCGTGGTCAAGGAGGCCCTGGCCCAGCTGGGGCTGGCCCGCCGGGACGTCCGTCCGCCCAGCCGCCTGCTGCCGGACCCGGTGCGGGAGGAAATCAGCAAGATCCTGGCCGGCTGGGGGCTGGCCGCGGAGGGAGACCACCAATGAGCCCCGCCAGCCCGGGGGGACGAGCGCCGGAGCAGCTGCGTAGTTATGGCTGGTTCGGGGGCGACGGGATACGCGCGTTCAGCCACGGCACCCGGATGCGCCAGATGGGTGCCGATCCCGCTGACTACGAGGGCAAGCCGATCATCGCGATCGTCAACACTTGGTCCGAGCTGAACCCCTGCCACATGCACCTGCGGGAGCGGGCCGAGCAGGTCAAGCGCGGCGTCTGGGAGGCCGGCGGCTTCCCGGCCGAGTTCGGGGTGGCCAGCCTGTCGGAGACGTTCCAGAAGCCGACCCCGATGCTCTACCGGAACCTGCTGGCCATGGACACCGAGGAACTGCTCCGGTCCTACCCGGCCGATGGCGCGGTGCTGATGGGCGGCTGCGATAAGACCACTCCCGCGCTCATCATGGGCGCAGCCAGCGCCGGGATCCCGGCTATCTACCTGCCCGCCGGCCCGATGCTGCGGGGCAACTACCGTGGCACCACCCTGGGCAGCGGGACCGATCTGTGGAAGTACTGGGACGACAAGCGGGCCGGGCTGATCGGCGACTGCGAGCTGGCGGACCTGGCCTGCGGCATTGCCCGCTCGCCTGGCCACTGCATGACGATGGGCACCGCCTCCACCATGACTTCCGCGGCCGAGGCTCTGGGCCTGACCCTGCCGGGGGCGGCCTCCATCCCGGCGGCCGATTCCGCGCACTACCGGATGGCCACCGCCACCGGCCGCCGGATCGTGGACATGGCCTGGGAGCACCTGACCCCCGACCAGATCCTCACCGCCGAGGCGTTCGAGGACGCGGTGGCCACCGTGCTGGCCCTGGGCGGCTCCACCAATGCGGTGATCCACCTCATCGCCATGGCCGGCCGGTGCGGGGTCCCGCTCAGCCTCGACGACTTCGACGACATCTCGCGCCGGGTCCCGGTGCTGGCCAACGTCCGGCCGGGCGGGAAGTACCTGATGGAGGACTTCTACTACGCGGGCGGGCTGCGCGCGCTGCTGTCCCGGCTGGCCGAGGTGCCCGGGGCGCTGCACACCGACCGGATCACGGTCACCGGCCGGCCGCTAGCCGAGCAGCTGGCCGGGGCCCAGGTCTACAACGACGACGTCATCCGGGAACCGGGAACCGCGCTGGCCGCCGAGGCCGGCCTGGCCGTGCTCCGCGGCAACCTGGCCCCGGACGGTGCGGTGATCAAGCACATCGCGGCCGAGCCCGCGCTGCTGAAGCACACCGGTCCCGCGGTCGTCTTCGACAGCTACCGGGACATGCAGCGGCAGATCAATGATCCGGCGCTGGGCGTGACCGCCGATTCCGTGCTCCTGCTGCGCAACGCGGGCCCCCAGGGCGGCCCGGGCATGCCGGAGTACGGGATGCTGCCCATCCCGGACTACCTGCTGGCCCAGGGCGTGCGGGACATGGTCCGGATCTCCGATGCCCGGATGAGCGGGACCAGCTATGGGGCCTGTGTGCTGCACATCGCCCCCGAGTCCTACGTGGGCGGCCCGCTGGCCCTGGCCCGTACCGGCGACCTGATCACCCTGGACGTCGCGGAGCGGTCACTCCGGCTGGAGGTGGACGACGCCGAGCTGGCCCGGCGCCGCGCCGCCTGGCAGCCGCCGCCCCGCCGGTTCGAGCGCGGCTACGGCGCGCTGTACGCCGAACAGGTAACCCAGGCGGACAAGGGCTGCGATTTCGAGTTCCTGGCCCGCCCGGGACGCAACCCGGAGCCCGACCCGCACTGACGGGAGTAGCCTCGACTGCCGTGCGGATCATCCTCATCACCGGCGGGTCCGGCCGGATCGGGTCCATGCTGCGGACGCGGCTGGCCCAGCCCGGCCGGACCCTGCGCCTGCTGGACATCACCCCGCCCGTCTCGCCCGGGCCGGACGAGCAGGTGGTCGTGGCGTCAGTTACCGACATGGCCGCGATGACCGAAGCCTGTGCCGGCGTGGACGCCGTGATCCATCTGGGCGGGGTGTCCGGCGAAGCTCCCTGGGACAGGATCATCGAGATCAACATCCAGGGCACCTACGCTGTGTTCGAGGCCGCCCGCCGGGCGGGCGTGCCCCGGGTGATCTTCGCCTCGTCCAATCACGCGGTCGGCTTCACCCCGAGGTCTGCCTTCCCCGCCCCGGACTACGCGTTCCCGGCGCCGGACACGTACTACGGGGTGTCCAAGGTGACCGGGGAGGCGCTGGCCTCCATGTACCACCACCGCTACGGCCTGGACGCCATCTGCCTGCGCATCCTGTCCTGCTTCGAGCGCCCGGCGACCACGCGCATGCTGTCCACCTGGCTGTCCCCGGACGACGCCGGGCGGCTCTTCGAGGCGTGCCTGACGGCGGAGCGGCCCGGGTTCCGGGTGGCCTTCGGCGTGTCGGCCAATACCCGCGGCGGCTGGGTCAGCCTGGACGAGGCGCGGGCCCTGGGCTACCAGCCCCGGGACGACGCGGAAGACTACGCGGCCGAGGTCATCGCCGCGCACGGGGCACCAGATCCGGAGGATCCGGTGTTCGCTTATCTGGGTGGCGAGTTCACGCTCCCTGATTACGACGCGGAACACCTGAAGTAACCGCAGAGGATGGATAGTTCATGATCCAGGGATATGACCCGCGCACCGGCAAGCCGGCCGGGGAACCGGTCGCCGAGACCATCGGCAGCGCCGTGGACGCGGTCGCCGAGGCGGCGGCCGCGGCCCGGCCCGGCTGGGAGGCCATGGGCCCGGCTGGGCGGGCGGCGGCGCTGCGGGCGGTCGCCGACGCGCTGGACGCCCGGGCCGGTGAGCTGGCCGCGGTGGCCGACACCGAGACCGCGCTGGGCAGCACCCGGCTGACCGGCGAGGTGGCCCGGACCACGGGGCAGTTGCGGATGTTCGCCGACGTGCTAGAAGACGGCGGCTACCTGGACCTGATCACTAGCCCGCCCGCCCCGGGCGTGCCCGGACTGCGCCGGATGGTCCGGCCGGTCGGCCCGGTGGCCGTCTTCTCGGCGTCGAACTTCCCCTTCGCGTTCTCCGTGGCCGGGGGCGACACCGCGTCGGCGCTGGCGGCTGGCTGCCCGGTGGTGGTGAAAGCCCACGAAGGCCACCCGCAGACCTCAGTCGCGACCGCCCGCATCGTGACCGCCGCGCTGGCCGGGGCCGGAGCCCCGGACGGGACGTTCGCGGTGATCTACGGCGTCCCCGCCGGGGTGAGGCTGCTCCGTCACCCGGCAATCACCGCGGCCGGATTCACCGGGTCCGCCCGGGGCGGCCTCGCCCTGCAGCAGATCTGCGCGGAGCGGGACGTGCCGATCCCGTTCTACGGCGAGCTCGGCTCGGTCAACCCGGCTGTGGTCCTGCCCGGTGCGGCCGCGGGCCGTGCCGCGGAGACCGCCAACGGCTACGCCGCGTCGCTCACCCTCGGGGCCGGGCAGTTCTGCACCAACCCCGGGCTGCTGTTCATCCCCGACGACGAGGGCCTGCGCACGGCCATCGCCGGCGCGGTCCAGGCCGCCCCGGGTGCGCCGATGCTGTCCGAGCGGATCCACGAGTCGTACGACGCGGCCGCCGCCGCGCTGGCCGGGCACCCCGCGGTCACCCCGCTGGCCACCGGGCAGCCCGGTGAGGGCCCGTGGGCGGCCACCCCCCAGGCGTTCCTGACCAGCCTGGACGACTTCGCGGCTGGCCTGCCGGACCTGGCCGGGGAGCGGTTCGGGCCGGCCGGGCTGGTGATCACGTACCCGTCCGTGGACGCCCTCCTGCCGGTGCTCGGCCGCCTCGGCGGCAACCTGGCCGGGAGCATCCACGCCGACCCGGCGTCCGCCGCTGACCTGGCCGCCGCGGCCCCGGTGGCCGACGTGCTCACCCGCACCACAGGCCGGGTGATCTGGAACGGCTGGCCCACCGGCGTCGCGGTGACCTGGGCCCAGCACCACGGCGGCCCGTTCCCGGCGACCACGAACCCGCATTACACGTCGGTGGGCGCGACCGCGATCCGCCGCTGGCTGGTCCCGGTCACCTATCAGGACTTCCCGGCCGAGCTGCTGCCCGCGGCGTTGCGGGCCCTCGGCTAGAGCGGTTCGCCGGGCGTGCTGACCGGGGCGTATCTGTATCCGTGGGACGTAGACGGTGACCCCGCCGCCGCGGACCGCCTGGCCGGGCTGGGGCTGGCCGGGGTCACGCTGGCCGCCGCGTACCACGCGGTGCGCGCGGTCACCCCGCATCATCCGGGGCACCGGATCGTCACCCGGGACGCCGGGATCTACTTTCGGCCCGATCCGGCCCGCTGGCGTGACGCGCGGCTCCGTCCGGTAGCCGCTGCTGCGGGAGACGACGGCCCGGGCACGTTCGAGCGCGCCGCGGCTGGATTGCGGGCCGCGGGTCTGCCCGTCACCGCCTGGGTGGTGGTCACGCACAACTCCCGGCTCGCCGGTGCGGGGGAGTGCTGGGTACGCAACGCGTTCGGGGACGTGTATCCCTGGGCCCTGTGTGCCGGCTCTGACGTGGTGCGCGAGTACGCGGCGCTGCTGGCCGCGGAGGCCGCGGCCCTGGACGGCGTGGACGCGATCGAGCTGGAGGCGTGCGGCTGGTACGGCTTCGAGCACGGCAGCGCGCACGACAAGACGGGCGGCGTAGCCGGGGGCGCCCGCGACTGGCTGCTCTCGCTGTGCTTCTGCGGCTCGTGCGGTCCGGCGTACCGGGAGGCGGGGGCCGACCCGGCCGGGCTGGCCGCCCTGGTCCGGGCCGCCGCCGACGGCGGCCCGGCGCTGCCCGGCGAGGCCGGCGCGATGGTCAACGCGGCTCGTGCGGCGGCCTCCGGGCGGCTGCTCACCGAGGTCCTGGCCGCGGTCCGTGCGGCCGCGCCCGGCCGGCCCGTGCTGGTGCACTCTCACCCTGATCCGCGCGCCGCCGGCGCGAACCCCGGCTACGACCCGTCCGTCCTGTGCGGCCCGGGCGGCGCCGACGGCGTGGTGCTGAGCTGCGGGAACCCGCTCACCGCCCCGGACCTGGTCGCCCGGACCGCGGCGGCCACGCCGCCTGGCTCGGCGATCGCCGCGGTCCTGCAGGCCGTGGCCGGTCTCGGCGGCCAGCCCGGGACCCTGGCGGAGCAGGCCCAGGCGGTCCGGGCCGCCGGCGCCACCGAACTCCGCGTCTACCACGCGGGCCTGGCCGCGCAGAGCGACCTCGCGGCGATTCGCGACCTATGCCGGGCGGGCGGAAGCCCGGAAGGCTACGCACATGACTGAGATTCCCGTCCGCCATTTCCGCGGCCGCGATGGCATCCAGCTCGCCTACCGTGAACTAGGGGAGGGCCGGCCCCTGATCCTGATTCATGGATATCTCGGAAACGCCATGACCATGGTCGAGACCGGGCTCGCCGGGAAGCTCGCCGGACAAGGCTACCGCGTTATCCTGCCGGACCTTCGCGGTCACGGCGACAGCGCCCGGCCGCACGACCCCGCCGCCTACCCGCCCGACGCACTGGCCGACGACGGACTCGCGCTGATCGACCACCTTGGACTCACCGGCTACGACCTTGGCGGCTACTCACTGGGCGGGCGGACCGTGATCCGGCTGCTGGCCCGCGGGGCGGCCCCCGGTCGCGCCATCGTGGGCGGGCAGGGGCTGGAGGCGATTACCCACACGGTCGGCCGCGGCGGCCGGTTCCGTCACGTCCTCACCCGCTTCGGCACGTTCGAGCCCGGCTCCCCGGAACAGGCCATGGAAGACTGGGTCATCGCCAGCGGAGGCGACCCGGCCGCGCTGGTTCACGTGCTCGACACGTTCGTCAACACCTCACTAGCCGAACTCGCCCGCATCATGGTGCCCACGCTCGTCCTGACCGGGGCCGAGGACGGCCATAATGACACGGCCGAGGCGCTGGCGAACGCCCTGGGAAACGGCCGCTACGTCATGCTGCCCGGCAATCACGGCACCATCATCGGCACGCCGCAGTTCGAGGACGCGGTCACCGACTTCCTGAATCTCTAACGAGCAGATCAGGTCCCGGCCCCGCGGCCAGGCGATGTTGTGCTCGTCGTAATGGTGCTTGCAGTTCTCGCAGATGCTGCCCCGTCCCTCAAACCGGGAGCAGGAGCACTTGGTGCACGATCCTGTTCCCGCGTGCGCTCGCCTGCATCTCGTCGCGAAAACCATGGGTGCTGTGGCTGCCCTCTCCCCAATGGCCTGAGCGGGGCGGTCTCAGCCATGTGGCGTTGCTCACATGATCCACTGGAGTGGACGGCCTACCGGGTGTAGCGGTTGTCAGGAATGGCGCCTGAATTTCACCAGGGTAAGAGTCAGCTAACCAGAATGGCTATGCGTCCGGCGGCTGAGCCGCCCGGGCCGCGATCAGCAGGGCGACATGCAGCGACGTGCGTGATTCGGCCGAGTCGAGGCTGACCCCCAGGATGCGCTCGATATGCCGCAGCCGCTCGTACAGGGTGGGCCGGGCCAGGTGAGCCTGGGCCGCGGCCTCCGCCTTGTTGCCGCCCGCGGCCAGGTAGGCGGCCAGCACGCCGGTCAGGTCAGTCCCGTGCGCGGTGTCATAATCGCGCAGCGGTCCCAGTTCCCGGTCCACGAACGTGGCCAGCCGGGCGTCCCCGCCGAGTAGTGAGAGCAGGCCGCGCAGTCGCAGGTCGGCCAGGCGGTAGAAGAGACGGCCGTCCTGGGCCCCGGGGGTGTCCGCGGCGGCGTCCGCGACCTGCCGGGCCTCCAGCAGCGAGCGCCGGGCCTCCCGCAGGTGGCTCGCGGTCGTGCCCACCCCGATCACCGGTTCCCCGCCGGGCATCCCGTAGGGCCGCCGGGCCCGGCGGGCCAGCGCCAGCCAGGCCGCCGCGCACACGCCGGCCAGCACCTGCTCCGGATCGGCCCCGGCACCAGCCGACAGCAGAGCACCCGCCCGCATGTCATCCAGCGAGCCAACCAGCGCGGGGATCCGCTCGGTCCGGCACGCGTCCGAGAGCGCCTCGGCCAGGTCCAGGACGCGGGCCTGGGCCAGCAGGCCGGCCCCGCCCTCCGGTGACCTGATTACCGCGGCGATCAGCTGCCGCCCGGTGACCGGCACTCCTAGCGCCCGGCACCGGGCGGCCATCTCGCCGGTGTCCGCGTCGGGCTGGGTCAGCAGGATGCTGATCAGCGTGCGGTGCGCCTGCCGTTCCAGGCTTTCCTGCTGGCGGGCCAGCAGCCGGCCCAGCGCCAGCGTGGTGGCTGTCCGCTCCACCAGGACGGTGTCCACCGGGCCAGGCGGCCCGTCGCAGACCAGGATGACCCGGCCCCAGTCCTCGCCGCGGGCCCCCACGGTGGTCACCAGCCAGCCCGGGCCGGGGTGATAGGCGGTCCGCGGCGAGGACGCTGTCGCGGCGGAACGGGCCCCGAAGTCCGCCAGCAGGCTGGCCGGGTCGGTCCCGGCGGGCTCGCAGGCGAGCACGTGATGGGACAGGTCTTCCAGAATCAGCGGCCGCCCCGCCAGCAGCGCGGCCTCGCGGAGGATGCCGGCCGGGCCGGCGCCGGCTACGGCCAGGTCGGTGAATACCTCGTGCAGCCGGGCCGAGGCCCGCAGTTGCTCCAGCTGGTCGTCGATGATCAGGGCGTGCACGGCCTCGGTGATCTCGATGAACGGGACCTCGCGGGTGAACACGACCAGCGGCAGCCCCAGGTCCTGGGCGGCCGCGACGAAGGCGGGGGGCAGCCCGCCGGTGTACTTGCGGCCCAGTTCGACCGCCAGGGCGCTCACCCCCACCCCGGCCAGCCCGGCCACGTAGGCGCCGATGAGCGTCTCCTCGTCAGGCAGCGCGATCCCGGTGGTCAGCACCAGTTCGCCGCCGCGCAGCAGCCGGGCCGCGTCGGCGAACTCGATCGCGTGCACCCAGCGCACCGGCCGGTCCAGCCCCCCGGGCGCCGCCACCACCTGCGGCTGCCCGCGCTGCACTGCGGCCAGCTGGAGCACCTCCCGTACCGTCGGCACCTGTCATCTCCTTCCACCACCCGCATCCCAAACGCCCGCGGGCCCGCGGCCTTCCAGCCCGCAGCCGGCGACTCTTCCCGCGTTCCGTTCGCCAGAAACGGACATATCGCCCGATGGCACGCACGCCACACGGGAAAAGTGGTGGCGCTGGTGCCGCTAGCCTAAGCGGGGTTTTCATAGTGTCAGGATCAGGGACCTAATGGTGACAGAGTGTCGGCCTCGCGGGCCGGGCTGGCCGGCCAGACTGAGTGGCATGTCGGAACTTCTTGAGCGGCACCGCCGCGTTATCGCTAACTGGGTCGGGCTCTACTACTCCGAGCCGCTGGAACTCACCAGCGGCAGCGGCAGCCGCGTCACCGACGCCTCCGGCCGCACCTACCTGGACTTCTTCTGCGGGATCCTGACCAACATGCTGGGCTACGACGTGCCCGAGGTCCGGGCGGCGGTCCAGCGCCAGCTCGACACCGGCATCGTGCACACCTCCACCCTGTACCTGATCCGCAACCAGGTGGAGCTGGCCGAGAAGCTGGCCCGGCTGTCGGGGATCGAGAACGCCAAGGTGTTCTTCACCAACTCCGGCACCGAGGCCAACGAGACCGCGCTGATGCTGGCCACCGTGGCCCGCCGGTCCAACCAGGTCCTGGCGCTGCGCAACAGCTACCACGGCCGCTCGTTCGGCGCGGTGGCCATCACCGGGAACGGCGCGTGGAAGAGCTCGCAGCTGGCCCCGTTCAACGTGCACTACCTGCACGGCACCGACCGCCAGCTGCCCGCGTTCGCCGGGCTCGACGACGCGGAGTACACCGCCGCGTGCGTCCAGGACCTGCGGCACGTGCTGACCACCGCGACCGCGGGGGACGTCGCCTGCCTGATCGCCGAGCCCGTGCAGGGCGTCGGCGGGTTCACCATGCCGCCGGACGGGCTGCTGGGCGAGTACGCCGCGGTCCTGCGGGAGCGGGGGGCGCTGCTCATCTCCGACGAGGTGCAGACCGGATGGGGCCGGACCGGCGAGCACTTCTGGGGCATCGGCGCGCACGGCGTGACCCCCGACATCATCACGTTCGCCAAGGGCCTCGGCAACGGGATGGCCATCGGTGGCGTGATCGCCCGCGGTGACCTGATGGACGGGCTGCCCGGCAACGGCATCTCCACCTTCGGCGGCAACCCGCTGTCCACCGCCGCCGCCAACGCGACCCTCGACTACGTGCTCTCCCACGACCTGCAGCGGAACGCGGCCGAGCTGGGCAGCATGGTCATCAGCGCTCTCCGCGAGGCGGCCGCGCCGCTCCGCACGGTCGGCGAGGTCCGCGGCAAGGGCCTGATGTTCGCGGTTGACCTGGTCGACCCCGCGACCGGGGCACCCAGCCCGGCGCTGGCCACCCGGATGCTGGAGGAGACCCGCGAACGCGGCCTGCTGATCGGCAAGGGCGGCCTGTACGGGCACACGCTCCGGATGGCGCCCCCAATGAACGTGTCCGAGGCCGAGGCCAAGGAGGGCCTCGGCATCCTGGCCGACGCGCTGCGCGCGGTGAACGAGGAGGCCGGCAAGTGAACGAAGAGGTCAAGCACGTCAGCCACTGGATCGGCGGGCAGCCCTGGACGGGCGCCGCCGAGCGGCACGGCGACATCTACGACCCGGCCACCGGCGAGGTGACCGGGACGGTGGACTTCGCCTCGGCCGCGGTCGTCGATGACGCGGTGGCCTCGGCGGCCAAGGCCTTCCCCGGCTGGCGCGCCGCGTCCCTGGCCAAGCGGGCCGGCGTGCTGTTCTCCTTCCGCGAGCTGCTGGCCAGGCGCACCGGCGAGCTGGCCGCGCTGATCAGCGCCGAGCACGGCAAGGTGGCCGGGGATGCGGCCGGCGAGGTGGCCCGGGGCCTGGAGGTCGTCGAGTTCGCCTGCGGGATCCCGCATCTGCTCAAGGGCGGATTCTCGGAGAACGTCTCGACCGGCGTGGACGCCTACTCCATCCGGCAACCGCTCGGGGTGGTGGCCGGGATCACCCCGTTCAACTTCCCGGCCATGGTGCCGATGTGGATGTTCCCCATCGCCATCGCGTGCGGGAACACCTTCGTGCTCAAGCCTTCGGAGAAGGACCCCTCGGCGTCGCTGCTGCTGGCCCGGCTGTGGGCGGAAGCGGGCCTGCCCGACGGCGTGTTCAACGTGGTGCAGGGGGACAAGGAGGCGGTCGACGCGCTGCTGGGTCACTCCGACGTCCGCGCCGTGAGCTTCGTCGGGTCGACCCCGATCGCACGCTACGTTTACGAAACGGGCACCCGGGCGGGCAAGCGCGTCCAGGCGCTGGGCGGGGCCAAGAACCACATGGTCGTGCTGCCGGACGCCGACCTCGACCTGGCCGCGGACGCCGCGGTGTCCGCGGGGTTCGGCTCCGCCGGCGAGCGGTGCATGGCCGTGTCCGTGCTGGTGGCGGTCGGCCAGGTGGGCGACGAGCTGGTCGCCAAGATCACTGAGCGGGTAGGGCGGTTGCGGGTGGGGCCAGGCTCTGACGAGCGCTCGGAGATGGGGCCGCTGGTCACCGGGGCGCACCGGGACAAGGTCGCCTCCTACCTGGACTCCGGGGTCCGCGAGGGTGCCACGCTGGCCGTGGACGGGCGGGTGCACCCGGTCATCGGCGGCGGCGATGGCGGGTTCTGGCTGGGGCCCAGCGTCCTGGATCACGTCACCCCGGCCATGGCCGCCTACACCGACGAGATCTTCGGCCCGGTGCTCTCGGTCGTCCGCGCGTCCACGTACGAGGATGCGGTCCGGCTGGTCAGCGACAATCCCTACGGGAACGGGACGGCGATCTTCACCAACGACGGGGGAGCGGCCCGGCGGTTCGTGTTCGACGTCGAGGCCGGCATGGTCGGGGTGAACGTTCCGATCCCGGTGCCGATGGCTTATTACTCGTTCGGGGGGTGGAAGGCGTCGTTGTTCGGGGACACGCATGTGCATGGGACTGAGGGCGTGCATTTTTACACGCGGGGGAAGGCGGTGACGTCGCGGTGGCTCGATCCTTCGCCACGGGGGCGTGTCGCTGGGATTTCCGGTTAACAAGTAGATATCCGCTGGGGCGCGGGGGCGTGGCCGGCCTTTTCCTGGCGCGATAAGCGCCGGGGGAAAGGCCCCCACGGCCCCGCTCGGCTTCGCCATCGCTGGCTGCCCCGCAGCGCATGTCTGGCGGCCGGCGGGTACATGGACGGCATGGGCGTGCTCATCGGGACCTCGGGGTGGCAGTACAAGGACTGGCGCGGGGGGCTGTACCCGGCGGGGGTCGCGCAGCGGCGGTGGCTGGAGCACTACGCCACGCAGTACCAGACCGTGGAAAATAACGGCTCGTTCTACCGGCTGCCCTTGCGGGAGACGTTTGAGGGGTGGCGGGATCGGACGCCGGATGACTTCGTGATGGCGGTGAAGGCGAGCCGGTACCTGACTCATGTGCGGAAGCTGCGTGATCCGGCCGAGCCGGTGGCGCGGTTGCTGGGGGCGGCGTCCGGGCTGGGGGCGAAGTTGGGGCCGATCCTGGTGCAGCTGCCACCCACCTTTCAGGCGGATCCGGGACTGCTGGACGCCTGCCTGGAGGAGTTCCGGGGGGCCTGGCCAGCGGTCCGGGGTGAGGGGCCGGAGGTGCTGCGGATTGCGGTGGAGCCGCGGCATGAGACCTGGTGGACGGACGAGGTCCGGGAGGTCCTGGGGGCTCACGATGCCGCGCTGTGCTGGGCGGACCGGCTCGGGCGGCCGGTTACGCCGCTGTGGCGCACGGCCAGCTGGGGGTTCTTGCGGTTTCACGAAGGCACCGCCGACCCCTGGCCCCGGTATGGAGAACAGGCGCTGCAGGCCTGGGTCGAGCGGATCGGCGAGGCACATCTCAGCCACGCGGATGTCTACGTCTACTTCAACAACGACCCGGGCGGTGCGGCCGTGATCAACTCCGCCGAGTTCGCCGACCTGGCCCGGAGGGCTGGCCTGACTGCGACCCGCACTCCGGCCATCGGTGACGTTCCCTTAACGCCCCCCATACCGACCTGGTGACCTGACCGCGCAGGCGAGCGGCGGGCCAGGTCGTTCACCCGGCGGCGGTGCTGAACGCCTGGTAGTAGGCGGACTGGCCGGAGGCTGTGGGGTGGTAGGACTCCGGGATGTCCAGGAAGTTCACCGCGTGCAGCCAGCTGGCCGGATCGCAGATCTCGTGGCCGGTGAAGGCGGTGCGCACGTCCGCGAACACGTCACCGTGCCGTCCTGCGGCGGCCTGGATCTGGCTGTCCAGCTCGTTCGCCCCGGTGTTGAGGTCGGTGCGGTCGGTCGTGCTCAGCCCGATGCAGGAGGAAGACCTGGACAGGTCGTACAGGTCCGGGTAGCCGAGGACCACGACCCGGGCGTTGGGGGCGTCCGCCCTGATGGCGTTCAGCACCGCGTCCAGCTCGCCCGGCAGCTGCGAGGCGATCAGGGATTCCGCGTTGCTCACGGCGCTGACACAGCTGCTCGTGGGCAGCAGCACGCAGGTCTCCATCACCGACGAGAAACCCACATCGTTGCCGCCGACCGTAATGGACACCAAGGTGGTGGCCGGGCTGAGCGCGGACAGCTGGGTACTGAGCACGGTCGCGGTGGTCGCGCCCGAGCAGGCCTCGGACACGTACGAGGCGGGCTGGTTCGCGGCGTCCCACCGGGCTGGGTAGGCGTTGGTGCTCTGGTCACAGGACCCGCTGGAGCCGATGTAGCTTCCGGCCCCGACGCCGGAGGAGTACGAGTCGCCGAGCGCTACGTAAGCCGCGGCGGACTGGGCGCTGGCCTGGGCCGGGATCAGCACGGGCAGTGCCGCGGCGGCCAGCGCGGCGGCGGCGGCCACAGCGGAAACGGCGGAACGGGGGCAGGGGGCTCGAGGGCTCACGGGTCCTCCTTGACAGCGCCGCGGTGATCTACTCACCAGTAACCGCGAAGCGAACAGGCGCGTCAAGGCATGGCCAGGTAACGATCCCGGACTAGTCAGGGCGCGGCGAAGGCGTCCTCCAGGATGGACAGGCCCTCTTCCAGCAACTGCTCGCCGATCACCAGCGGGGGCAGGAAACGCAGCACGTTCCCGAACGTCCCGCAGGTCAGCACGACCAGGCCCGCGGTGTGGCAGGCCTTGGCCACCCGCGACGCGACGTCCGCGGCGGGCTCCAGGGTCCCCGGGCGGACCAGTTCGATGGCGATCATCGCCCCGCGGCCGCGCACGTCGCCGATGACCGGGTAGGCCTCGGCCAGTTTGTGCAGCCTGGGCAGCATGATCTCGCCGATCCGGCGGGCCCGGCCGGGCAGGTCCTCGGCCGCCATGGTCTCGATGGCCCCGAGCGCGGCCGCGCAGGCCACCGGGTTCCCGCCGTAGGTGCCGCCGAGGCCGCCCACGTGGACCGAGTCCATGATCTCGGCCCGCCCGGTGACCGCGGCCAGCGGCAGCCCGCCCGCGATCCCCTTGGCCGTGGTGACCAGATCCGGCACGACGCCCTCATGGTCGGAGGCGAACCAGTCGCCGGTCCGGCAGAACCCGGTCTGGATCTCGTCGGCGATGAGCAGGATGCCGTGCTCCTGGCAGAACTCGGCCAGCCCGGGCAGGAAACCGTCCGGCGGCACGATGAAACCGCCCTCACCCTGGATCGGCTCGATGAGGACCGCGGCCACGTTGTCCTCGCCCACCTGGGTGTGGATCAGCCCGGTGATCACCTCGAGCGCGTTCGCGGCGCACGCCTCGGGCCCACCCGGCCAGCGCAGCGGGTAGGCCATCGGCATCCGGTAGATCTCCCCGGCGAACGGCCCGAACTTGTCTTTGTAGGGCATGTTCTTGGCCGTCAGCGCCATGGTCAGGTTGGTCCGGCCGTGGTACGCATGGTCGAACGCGACGATCGCGGGCCTGCCGGTGGCATGCCGGGCGATCTTGACCGCGTTCTCCACGGCTTCCGCGCCGGAGTTGAGCAGCGCCGAGCGCTTGTCGTGGTCGCCGGGGGTCCGCCGGGCCAGCTCCTCGCAGACCGCCACGTACTCCTCGTACGGGGTGACCATGAAGCAGGTATGGGTGAAGCGGTCGGCCTGCTCCCGGATCCCGGCCGCCACGCGGGGCGCGCTGTTGCCCACCGACGTCACGGCGATCCCCGAGCCGAAGTCGATCAGCGAATTGCCGTCCACGTCGATGAGCACGCCGCCGCCGGCGGCGCTGATGAACACCGGGAGGACATGGCTGACCCCACGGGCCACGGTGGCCTCGCGGCGGGCCAGCAGCTCGCGCGAGCACGGTCCGGGGATCTCGGTGACGAGGCGGCGCACCTGGGCCAGGCCCGGGCCGCCCTGCAGAGGCGATTGCACGGTCATACAGGAGACGATAAGCCACGAAGCCCCTGCTGTGGCCAGCCCGGTGCGACCAATACTGGGTCGCGGATTCTCCGTAGCCACCGGCCAAGCCCGCCCCTCGCCGCCCGCGCGGGCGCGGCGCCGGGCCGGCGCGTACAGTCCTGCTGACCGAGATTCCCCCGCACGGTTATCGAGGCATCATGACCAGGACCCTGCGCATGCTGGCGCCGTTGCGCCCGGCGGCCCGCCTCCTCACCGGATCCACCTATGTCCTGCTCGGCCTGGATGCCTTCCGGGCGCCCGGCGGGCGCGTTGATCTGGCCGCGCCCGTGCTGGCCACGGTGCGCACCATGGTCCCGCTGCCCGACGACGACGAACTGGTCGTCCGGGGGAACGCGGCCGTGCAGGTGGTGGCTGGGACGCTGCTGGCGCTGGGCCAGGCACCGCGGCTGTCCGCCCTGGTCCTGGCCGGCTCGCTGATTCCCACCACCCTGGCCGGGCACTCATTCTGGGCGATCGAGGACCCGGAGACCCGCAAGCTGCAGCGGATTCAGTTCCACAAGAACATGGCGCTGATCGGCGGGCTGATCTTCGCCGCGCTCGATGATCCGCGGCCCCGTCCCTAACGGCCGGCGGCACCCGGGTCCCGAGCGCCCAGGTGCAGCCCGGTGAGGTAGCAGGCCAGAGCCAGGGCCCACAGCCCCGCCATGATCATGGAACTGAAGTCATGGCCGTAGTTGAGGAAGCTGGCCCCGTTGAAGCCGGCACCCAGGATGGCCGCCGCGCCCAGCGCGGCCAGGCCGGTGGCCAGGCGGCCGCCTCGTTTCCAGGTGCGGGCGAGCACAGCGAAGGCGGCCACGACCAGGGCCAGGCCGAGCGCGGCGTGCGCGGCGATCCAGCCCGGGCCGTGCGGGATGACCCAGGCCAGGCCGGATGTGACGCCGGTGAGGTAGTTGCGGGCGCCGGAACCTGGATGACGGCCGGGCAGGGTGGCGTAGAGGTTGGCCACCATGCCGAGCAGGTACTGAACGAGCAGCAGCCAGCAGGCGGCCAGGTTGACCACCAGCATCCCGGGCCGCGGGGACCGGCGGCGCGGCCGCGCGGAGATAGCCGGGCCCATCTACCCTCCCTGGCGCAGTGGTCTGGATCTGGGCGGAGCGGGCCGGGTGGCGTCCCACTCCCAGAGTGTCAATCGGTCCGCTCTGCGGTGTCAATCTGTCCGCGCGCACCGGGCGTGAATCATGATCCGGGACCGGGAACGCGGGCGCCCGGCGGCTAGGGTGAGGCGGGCAGGCAGCCCGATGACGCGCGGACACTCGCAGGAGCAGGCCGACACCCGCAGGAGCAGGCGGTGCACACTTCCCAGGGGCTCTTCGACGGGGTGTTCGGCCGGGGCGCCGTGGACACCTCCGATCAGGCCTGGCTGCAGGCGATGCTGGACACCGAGGCGGCCCTGGCCCGGGCGCTCGAGCAGGCCGGGATAGCCCCGCCGGGCGCGGGTGCGGCGGTCACCGAGGCGGCCCGCGCCGAGGCGTTCGACCCCGCGGAACTGGGCCGGCGGGCCGCGCTGACCGGCAACCCGGTGCCCGCGCTGGTCCGGGAACTGACCCGGATGCTGCCCCCTGGCCCCGGCAGCGCGGTGCACCAGGGCGCCACCAGCCAGGACATCATCGACACCGCGGCCATGCTGCTCGCCCGGCAGGCTCTGGGGGTGATCTCGGACGACCTGGCCGCCGCGGCCGCCGCGGCCGCCCGCCTGGCGGCGGTGCACCGCGACACCATCATGATCGGCCGGACCCTGCTCCAGGAGGCCGTGCCGGTCACCTTCGGCCTCGTCGCGGCGGGCTGGCTGACCGGCCTGGACGAGGCGACGACCACGCTGGACCGGGTCGCGGCCAGCCGGCTCGCGGTCCAGTTCGGCGGGGCCGCGGGCACCCTGTCCGCGCTCAGTGGCCGCGGGCCTGAGGTCGCGGCGCTGCTGGCCGCGGAACTCGGCCTGCACGCGCCCACCCTGCCCTGGCACACCGAACGGCTGCGGATCACCGAGATCGCCGGCGCGTGCGCAGGCGTGACCGGGGTGCTCGGCAAGATCGCCCGGGACGTCACCTTGCTGGCCCAGTCCGAGGTCGGCGAGGTCGCGGAGGGCGGGGACGACGGCCGGGGCGGGTCGTCCGCCATGCCGCAGAAACGGAACCCGGTCGCCTCCATCGCGGTCCTCGGCTGCACGCGGCAGGTGCCCGGGCTGGTCGCCACGCTCGTCGCCGCCGCGGAGCAGGAGCACCAGCGCGCGGCCGGTGCCTGGCACGCGGAGTGGGAGCCGCTGGCGGACCTGCTCCGGCTCACCGGCTCCGCCGCGTCCTGGGCCGCGGACCTGCTCGGCGGGCTGGAGCCCGATCCCGCCGCGATGCGGCGCAACCTCGAGGCGGCCGGCGGCTTCCCGATGGCCGAGCACGCCGCATCGCTGCTGGCACCCGCGCTGGGCCGTGCCGCCGCCCACGACCTGCTGGCGCAGGCCAGCGCGGCCGCCCTCGCGGGCGGCGCGACCCTCGGCGAGGCGCTGCTGGACCGCCTGGACGCTGGCCGGCTCGCCGACGCCGGGGTCACCCCCGAGCAGGTCACCGCCGCGCTGGACCCGGCCGGCTACCTGGGTGCGGCCACGGAGTTCGTGGATGCGGCGCTGGCCGCGCACACCCAGGCCGCCAGCTAGGCTTCCTGGCCGGCGCGGCGTCGCTGCGCTGAACCGTGAGGCGGGCCGGGCCCGCGGCCGTCTCAGTGAGCCGGGAAAGGCGGAACGATGGACGATGCTGAGCGCGAGGCACAGGGGATGACGGTCCGCCGCGAGGTCCTGGGTGACGAGCACGTTGACCGGGCGGTCGCCTCGGCCACCGCGCTGACCGAGCCGTTCCAGGACTTCATCACCCGTTATGCGTGGGGTGAGATCTGGTCCCGGCCGGGACTGTCCCGGGCCGAGCGGAGCATGATCACGCTCAGCGCCCTCGTGGCCCTGCGCCAGGAGCACGAGCTGGCCCTGCACCTGCGGGCCGCGCTGCGCAACGGCGTGACCCCCGACCAGATCCGCGAGGTGCTGCTGCACACGGCCGTGTACGCCGGGGTCCCTGCGGCGAACCGCGCGTTCGCGATCGCCCGGGAAGTCCTGCCGGAAACCGGCTGAGCCGGGCCGCGAGGGGCGGCGCTGGCCCCGCCCCGAGTGTCCGTATGACGAACGGCTGTACTTATCGCGACCACATCGTCATTATGGTGTCGGGGAAGCGCGGGTCCGCCGCGAGGGTTGCTGCGTGTTTTGCGGCGCCGGTATCTGCGCACCAGTCTTCGCGGGCCACCGGTGTTCGCGGCCGGTGTTCGCGGCCCGGCGCTTGCCGCAGGGTTTCTGTCGCAGGTGTTTGCCGCATAGGGCAGGAGGATATGGCGGAGATCGTTTCACTGGCCGATGCCGTCGCACGGGGCGTCCACGACGGGGATTCGGTTGCGATGGAAGGCTTCACTCACCTCATCCCCTTCGCGGCCGGACGGGAAATCATCCGGCAGCGGCGGCGTGACCTGACCCTCATCCGGATGACCCCGGACGTGCTCTATGACCAGCTCATCGGGGCAGGCTGTGCCAGCCGGCTCATCTTTTCCTGGGGCGGCAACCCCGGGGTGGGCTCGCTGCACCGGTTCCGCGACGCGGTGGAGAACGCCTGGCCGGGACCACTCCAGCTCGAGGAGCACAGCCACGCGGGGATGGCGAACCGCTACGTGGCAGGCGCCTCGGGAGTGCCCTTCGCGATCTTGCGCGGGTACAGCGGTACCGGCCTGGAAGGCCTGCCGGGCCTGGATGGGCAGCCCGCCATCCGGTCCGTCACCTGCCCGTTCACCGGCGAACGGCTGACCGCCGTGGCCGCGCTGAACCCGGACGTGGCGGTCATCCACGCGCAGCGCGCCGACCGGGCCGGGAACGTCCAGCTGTGGGGAATCACCGGGGTGCAGAAGGAAGCCGTGCTCAGCGCGCAGCGGTCGATCGTCACGGTCGAGGAGATCGTGGATGAGCTGGCCCCCAGGCCGGGCGCGATCGTGCTGCCCGCCTGGGCCGTCAGCTACGTGGCCGCGGCGCCGGGCGGATCGCATCCCTCGTACGCGCTGGGCTACTCCGCCCGGGACAACGGCTACTACCAGGCCTGGGACGCGATCAGCCGGGACCGGGACCGGTTCGGGCGCTGGCTGGCCGAGGAGGTGCACGGCGAGGCGGGCTCCCTGGCCGGCGCCGGGGCCGGCGAGGGAGGATGTGGGTCATGAACGCCACCGGGGCCGCGTCACCGGCGACCGCGGATCCGGCCGCCTTCACCGCCGACGAGATGATGACGGCCTGCGCGGCCCGGGCCCTGCACGACGGCATGACCTGTTTCGTGGGTATCGGGCTGCCCAGCGCCGCGGCCAACCTGGCCCGCGCCACGCACGCGCCGAACCTCGTGCTCATCTACGAGTCGGGGACGATCGGGGCCAAGCCGGACCGGCTGCCGCTGTCCATCGGCGACGGGATCCTCGCCGAGACCGCCGACGCCGTGGTGAGCGTGCCGGAAATCTTCAACTACTGGCTCCAGCCCGGCCGGATCGCGGTCGGTTTCCTCGGTGCGGCCCAGATCGACAAGTTCGGGAACATCAACACCACGGTGATCGGCACCGACTACGCCCAGCCCTCGGTCCGGCTGCCGGGCGCCGGGGGCGCCCCGGAGATCGCCGCGTCGTGCCGCGAGGTGATCGTGGTGGTCCGCCAGAGCCGCAGGTCGTTCGTGGACCGGGTGGACTTCGTGACCTCGGTCGGATTCGGTGACGGGGCCGGATCCCGGGAGCGCCTGGGGCTGACCGGCGCGGGCCCCCGGAAGGTCATCACCGATCTGGGTGTCCTCGAGCCGGACCCGGCGACGTGCGAGCTCACGCTGACCGGGCTGTATCCGGGGGTGAGCGTCGCCGACGTCCTGGCCAAGACCGGCTGGGAACTCGCGGTGTCGGATTCGCTGGTGGTGCTCGAACCGCCCACCCCGGCCGAGCTCACCGCACTGCGCCAGCTCAGCACTGCGCCAGCTCAACCGATGAAGGAGCAAGCAGCCCGATGACCACCCACCCGCCATCCCCGCCCACCGGGCTGGTCCTGCCCTCGTACGAGCGGCCCCGGGGGCTGCACCCGCCGCTGGACTCACCGGGCTACCGCTCCACGGCGCTGCGGGCGCCGCGCCAGCCGCTGCGGATGCTCGGCCAGGGCCTGACCGAGATCACCGGCCCGCTGCTCGGTGAGGGCCGGGTCGCGCCCGCCGATGCCGACCTGACCACCCAGCACGCTGGCGAGCCACTCGGCGAGCGGATCATCCTGACCGGACGGGTGCTGGACAGCGACGGGCGGGCCATCCCGGACACCCTGGTGGAGATCTGGCAGGCCAACGCGGCCGGCCGGTACCAGCACAAGGTAGATAACCACCCGGCCCCGCTGGACCCGAACTTCTCCGGCGCGGGCCGCTGCCTGACCGACTCCGAGGGCCGGTACCGGTTCGTGACCATCAAGCCCGGCGCCTACCCGTGGCGCAACCACCCCAACGCCTGGCGGCCCGCGCACATCCACTTCTCGCTGCTCGGCCGGGCCTTCACCCAGCGGCTGGTCACGCAGATGTACTTCCCGGGCGATCCGCTCTTCGAGTACGACCCGATCTTCAACTCGATCCCGAACCCCAAGGCCCGCGAGCGGCTCATCTCCCGGTTCGACATCGGCCTGACCGAACCGGACTGGGCGCTCGGCTACGAATGGGACATCGTGCTCCGCGGCAGCGCCGCGACCGTGTTCAAGGACCAGCCCGCAGCCGGGAAGCAGGCCGGGCGGTGACCGGGCTCCCGCTCACGCCCTCCCAGACGGTCGGGCCGTTCCTGGCCATCGCGCTGCCCTGGCCGGACGGCCCGGACGTGGTGCCGGCGGACACCGCGGGTGCGATCACGATCACCGGCCGGCTGCTGGACGGCGAGGGCCTGCCCATCCCGGACGGGCTGATCGAGACGTGGCAGGCCGACCCGGACGGCCGCTTCGATCATCCCGACGACCCGCGGGGCGCCGTCAGGTACGCGGCCGGATTCCGCGGCTACGGGCGCTGCCCGACCGGCCCGGACGGCAGCTACCACATCGTCACGCTGCGGCCCGGCGCGCTGCCCAGCCCGGACGGCGGCCAGGAGGCCCCGCACCTGGACGTGACCGTGTTCGCCCGCGGCCTGCTGGACCGGGTGGTGACCCGTATCTACTTCGCGGACGAGGCGCAGGCGAACGCCGGCGACCCGGTGCTGTCCGCCATCGCCGACCCGGCCCGCCGGGACACCCTCGTCGCCGCGGCCGCCGACGACGACAGCAGCCGCTTCCAGTTCGACATCCGGCTGCAGGGCGAGCACGAGACCGTCTTCTTCGATGTCTGAGCTGGTGTCAGGCCCGGTGCGGCTGGCCGCCACCCTGGACGGGCCACGGGACGCGCCGGTGCTGGTGCTCGGCAACTCCCTCGGCACCACCCGGGATCTGTGGGAACCCCAGCTCGCGGCGCTGGGGGAGCACTTCCGGCTGCTCCGCTACGAGCATCGCGGGCACGGCGGCTCGCCTGCCCCGCCGGGTCCGTACACCCTCGCCGACCTGGGCGCGGACGTGCTGCGCCTGCTCGACGACTTCGGGGTCGAGCACGCGTCGTACTGCGGCGTGTCGCTGGGCGGGATGGTCGGGATGTGGCTGGCTGCGAACGCGCCCGGGCGGATCGACGCGCTGGCGGTGTGCTGCACGTCCGCCCGCTTCCCGGACACCGATCTCTGGGTCCGGCGCGCCGCGGCCGTGCGGGCGGGCGGCCTGCCGCCCATCTCGGCGCAGGTGGTGAGCCGCTGGTTCACGCCGGTCTTCGCGGCGCGCTATCCGGCGGTGCCCGCCAGCTTCGCCGCCACCCTGGACGGTGTCGACCCAGAGGGGTACGCAGGCTGCTGCGAGGCCATCGTGGCGATGGACCTGCGTCCCGGTCTGGCCGCGATCACCGCGGCCACCCTGGTGATCGCGGGATCGGAGGACCCGGCCACCCCGCCGTGGCACGGCGCGGTCATCGCCCGGGGGATCACCCGGTCCCGGCTGGCCGTCATCCGGGGCGCCTCGCACCTGGCCAACGTGTCCGCCCCCGGCGAGGTGACCGCCGCGCTCAGCGCCCACCTGGTCGCCATGGCCCGCACGTCATACAGTAACCCCCAGCCGCGTATATAAGCCCACAAAGGTTCGCCGGCCGTACCGGCCGTGGCTATTGCCGGGCGTGCGGACACTGGCTATGTTTGCCGACGTAGGGGAAATCCCTGATCTTCCGGGCAGGCTGTCGTGGTGTCATTGAGCTGCTCCGGACCGGGGGTAAGTTCCTACCGGGGGAATGCCAGAAAATGGCCGGATTGGTGCGGTGGCCGCGGCGCGGCGCAGCACGTTATCTGCGGTCGTGTCCCACGGGCTCCTGCCGGGTTCACCTGGGTGTCGTGACGGGCTCGGGCGCAGCGTCATGACCGGAATCCACAGCGGCGGCCTCACCGTCACCGGCGCCCCGCCGCGGTCCCGGACCAGGCCCGGACCTCCCTCCCGGTCGCCTCCCGCATCGGCGGCCAGGTCTCCGCACCGGCCTGCACGGCATTCACCGGCGCATCCGCATTGTGCTGCCCAATGGCGAAGTCAAAGAGGCTGTCGCCCGGCTCGGAGCGGCCGCCGCGTGTGACGGAAAAGTATCGCGGTTGACCAAGGGACGAGGTTCCGGCCATGAACGAGCAAGTCGCCACGACGGCGGAAACCAGGCGCGCGGGGACTGCGGGGCTGGCGTGGGGTTACAACAACAAGGGTGGGCTGGGTGCGGCCGGCACGGCCCGGGCGCTGCGGCCGATCCCGGTCACTCTGCCCGGGGATACCGTCGACATGCAGGGCGGCTCGGACTTCACCGTCGCGCTGACCGCTTCGGGCCAGGTGTTCACCTGGGGTGGCAACCAGTGGGGCCAGCTCGGCGACGGATCGCTCCGGCACCGGTTCGCGCCGCGTCAGGTGGCGCTGGAAGACAACCCGCACATCGTCGCGATTGCCGCCGGGCAGGATCACGTTCTCGCGCTCGCCCGGCACGGGCTGGTGTTTGCCTGGGGCCGCAACCACCATGGCCAGCTCGGCGACGGTACCCGCGAAGACCGCTGCACGCCCGTGGCCGTCGCGGTGCCCGGCGCGGGCCCGGTGACCCAGGTCGCGGCCGGCAACTTCTGCTCCTTCGCGCTGTCGTCCTCCGGGATCGTGCAGGCCTGGGGGCACTCCATCCCGCTCGGCGCCACACTCACCGGGCTCCCCGGGGCGGCCGGCGCACAGGCTGGCTCGGCGGCCACGACCGCCGTCACCGAGCCCCGTCCGCTGGCCCTGCCCAAAGCCGTCGCGGCGACGGCGGTGGATGCCGGGCAGCGGCACCTGGTGGTGCTCACCAGCGAGGGCCAGGTGCTCACTTTCGGCCTGACTGCCGCCGGCCGGACCGCGAGCCAGAGCCTGCCGGTGAACCATGCCTGGGGCCAGGTCACCTCGATCAGCGCCGGGGACAACCACACCGTCGCCCTCACCGACACCGGCGTGGTGCTGGCCTGGGGCGCGAACAACTTCGGCCAGCTCGGCAACCCCTCAACCGCCAGCCAGGACACCCCGGTGCTGGTGCACATCCCTGACCTGCGCGGGCGGGTCGTGCAGGTCATCGCAGGCGGCGACTCGGTGCTCGCCCGCACCGACACTGACGACCTGTACGCGTGGGGCCACGGCGGGTTCGGCCAGCACGGCACCGGTGGCACCGACCATGGGCAGCGGCCCGAACGGGTCACACTGCCCGGCGACGGGAAGATCCGCGGCCTGTACGCCGGCCGTTACCACGACTTCGCTACCACTGGCTGAGCACCCGACCATACGCCACCGATCACCCGACCGGCATCTCTTCCCCCAGCTCCTGGCCTGGCCAGAGACCTCAGCCTTCACGAAACGGATCACCGCCATGACCACCAGCAACACCTCAGCCGGCCTCATCCCGGCCTCAGCGCCGCGACCGGGAGGATCCGGGCCCAAGCCCACGCGGGTGAGCGATGAGACGGGCAACCCCGTGCAGCCCGGCCCGTACATCGTCGAGGCCTCCTGCGACCTGGGCCTTGCAGGCCGGCGACACGGTGCTGCCGTTCCTCAACACGGCCTCCGGCGCGACCGAGGCCATCGTGCTCTGCGGCGGAACGCTCTCCCACCTGCGCCGCAACCCGTCGGTGGCCTCGGGCTGGTCCTACAAGGTCATCGACGCCGTCCCGTTCGCTGGCCTCACCAGCGCGGCCGTCGTGTCGAGCTCCACCCACAATGCGATGATCATGGCGGCCGGCCCGAGGAGCACCGACCCCAAAGATCCTCTGGGCATGTGCCAGCTGGCCCTGGAGGCTGACGGAGCGACGTGGACCTGCCCCTCGAACGGGTGGTTCGACTGGCAGCTGGCCGGCCCGATCGGCGGGGCCGCCACCCGCGACGGGGACATCTACTGGTACGGCTGGACGCAGAACGCCAACACGGCGACCAAGAACTGGGACTACGCGTTCTACCGCTGGGACGGCATGGGTGACAATGCGGGCGTTCAACGGCGTCAGCCTGGTCACCACGCTGAGCTACCCGCTGTCAACCTCTACCTCGCCGGTCGCGGCCCGCCTGCACCTGGACGCCAAGATCGGCGGGTTCCCGTACAGCTTCGCGGTGGTCATGCTCAACAGCATCGAGTCCCCGGCTAACGGGTACACGATCCAGAGCTACCGCATCATCGACAGCACGGCCACGACGATCGAACCGAGCGCCGGCGGCGGCAGGTCCTTGCTCTTGTCCTACGTCAGCCCCAACAGCTCGGTACCGGCCCCCGCCGTGCTGTGGCAGGACACGCAGAACAACCTGCATTTCGTCGACGAGACCGGGGCTCAGGCCAACCTCTACAACTCGGCCGGCGGCGTAGGTGACGGCCAGGTCGCCACCTGGGAACTCGATGGCCAGTACACATTCGCGATCCTCGACGAAAGCAAGGCCAACAAGGGCACAGTCGACGTCATCAGCCAGTTCGGCAGCGGCGGTGACTCCGGGTTCACGTTGCCCATCCCGCTGATCACCGGGATCAGTTCCATCTACGGCCTGCCCACCGACCCCGCCGAGGCCACCCTGTTCGCCGTCGACCTCGACGAGGGCCTGAGCGTCCTCACCAAGTCCGCCACGGGCGGCTGGTCGCAGAACGTGGTTCACCAGGACGCCGCGACCAGTCAGGAGGTGACTTCGTGGCGCTGCCAGATCACCATGGCGGACACCAACCAATGCGGCGTGTCCCAGGGATCGGTGCAGCTGAGCGCCGACCAGCCGATCGCCTTGTGGCAGGACAGCGGGTCCACGGTGGTGACGCCGGGCACCCGGCCGTGGTGGCCTGCGACGTCCGCGGGAAGGTTACGGTCAGCATCCCGGCCGCGGACCTGGACAGCGCGCTGCTCACCGCCCAGCCCCTGGACGCCAGCGGCAACCCGTACGGCAGCCCGCTGGACATCGTGCCGAACACCGACGTGCACAACTTCCTGGCCGGGACCGGCTCGCTGGCCAGCGTCGGGGGGAACCTGAGCGGCCACGCCCTGACCACCGCGCAGAACAAGACCTGGGTCACCGCGTCGCAGAGCTACGTCGCCTCCGGCGCGCTGCTGCCGAAACTGGCCAATACTCAGTCCGCCGACGACGTCGCCGCCGCCATCAACCACGTCATGTCGCTGCCCGCGAACGTCCCGGCCGCCAGCGGCGTCCAGTCGGCGCTGCTCGACTTCACCGGGTCGGCGTCGTTTCAGACCAGCAGCGACCCGCACGCCTACGACTCCCGGAAGACCGGCGAGACCAGCTGGTGGGACAAAGCCAGGCAAGACATCGACTCCGCATTCCACGGCCTGCGGCACGGCGCCATCTCAGTGAAGAAGATGATCACAGGCTGGGACCAGGACGCGAAGCAGTGGACAGTCAACCTGGTCATCGACATCGGCGACGGCCTGGACCACCTGATGGACTACGTCGTGACCACGGCCGAGGACGCGATCCACGCGATCAGCAGCTTCGTGCACGCCCTGGGCGCCGACATCGAGCACTAACTCCAATGCCTCCAAGACTGACCAGGCCAATGCGGTCCTTGACTGGACGATCCCCAACTTGTCCTACGTTGATTGCCCACTCGCATACCCTCCGTTCGTGAAATCTAGCGACGGGGTGACTTCGGTGATCAAGTTCTGTATCGACGCGGTCGCCAACTACGGGGCGACCGCCTTCTGCTTCCAGCAAGCAGTCGCCGCCAAGAACGGCTAGCGGCCCAGGATCGCCCGGGTGATCCTGGCCGACTACAGCGAACCCCGGGGCACCACCCACTCCACGGGCTGCCCGGTCACCGCGGCGATGCGGTCGTAGTCCGCGTCGTAGTGCAGGACCGTGGCGCCGTGTTCCTCGGCCGTGGCCGCGATGATCAGGTCGGGCAGCGGGAAGTGCCGGTGCTGGCTGCGCTCCGCGAGCATCCGGTGCACGGCCAGCGCCCGGTCCATGGCCGCGGCTGTCGTGTCCATCCAACGCTGCCCGTGCAGGGCCGTCCACAGCACCTCGTACGCGGCCGGGCCGGGCGCGTTGTTGAAGTACTCCAGCGCGGTCATCTGGCAGACGGCCAGCCGTCCCTCGGTGAGCAGGGCGGCGAACCTGGCCCGCGCCGCTGAGTCCCGGGCTTGGGCCACGTACGCCGAAGTGTCGGCGAGGTAGACCGGCCCGGCCATCAGCCGCCGGACCCGGCGTCCTGCTCAGCCACCCGCATCCTCCCGGGCCAGCTCGTCGAGCCGGCTCAGGTCCCGGCCCCCGCCGTAGCGGAAGCTGTCCGCGCTCCCGGCGTAGTCCATCTGCACGCTGTCCAGCGCGGCCAGGATCTCGGCGGCTTCGGCCTTCAGCGCCTGGATCCGCAGCGCCTCGTTGATCGTCGCCACTTTGGTGTCCGTGCCCAGCACCACGCGCGCCGCCTCCAGCCACCCGTCGTTGACGTCCACCGTGATGCGTGTCACGGCGGCAATCATACACCAAGATCATCGCTCTTGACGCACCAAACTTTGGCGCTGTTGCGCATCAGATGAGGCGTTCAGAACCGCCTGGCCGGGCCCGGCCAAGGACATCAGCGCGGTGAGCGGGCCGGGGTGCGCGGTCAGGGCGCGCCGGGCCGGCACATCGCCCGCCCGGGCTGCGGCCATAGCCAGACTCAGGACCTACCCGGACCGGATTACC
>CAVYQF010000028.1:0-18803 GCA_963770545.1 uncultured Actinomycetes bacterium
GCCGGGCCAGTGACACGGCGTGCCGGTCGGGTGACCAGCTGCGGATACCGGCGTTGTCACAGAGTGACGGCCGCCACACCCCTGCTGAGCTGGGATATCTGTAAGCAAAACTGCATACTCTTTAGGACGGGTATTCGTGGGCCAGATCGGCCAGGTACTCGCATACTGAGCAGATGAGTTTGTTAAGGGGAGGGGACGCCATCCGGCATGCGGCCGGGCGGCTCAGGGAGAGCCTGACCGTGCCGGGCCTGGGCCCGGCGATGGCAGCGTATTTCGATCCGGCCGAGGGCTTCGCGGGCATGAGTTTCTGCACCCTCGGCCAGAATCCACCCGGCGCGGTGACGGCCGACGACCTGCTGGCCGTCTCGCTGCTGGACATCGCGTGGCGGCCGGAGGCCGTCCGTCAGCTCCTCGGCGGCCAGTCCGGACCGGTCTCGGCCATGCTGGCCACGATCCCTGGCGACGTCGATCTGTGGACGGCCTCTGACGACGAGGTCGCCACGGTGGACCCGCTGTGGGACGCCTTACTGGAGATGCCGGGCGTCGGCACCGCGACCGGGGCAAAGCTGCTCGCCCGCAAGCGGCCACGGCTCTGCCCGGCTACCGACAAGGTGGTGATCCGCGCGGCGGGACTTCCCGGGCAGACCTGGGACGTGGTGCGCTTCCTGCTCCAGGACCCGGAGGCTCGGGCTGACCTGGAGGAGCTGCGCCCGCCCGACGCGACCGGGGCCAGTTTGCTCCGCCTGCTGGACGTGGCGATCTGGATCGTTCACAGTCCGGCGCGTGAGGCACGGCGGGCCCGGCTGGCTGGCCGCCGCCGGGCGGCCTGATCCCGCCCAGGCCTGGGTGGGTCCGACCTGAGTGGCGGGGCTTGAGACAGCAGGGTTGCAGGGACCGCAGTGGTCAGGCGCCGTAGGCCTGGATCAGCTTGTCCATGATGGCGTCCAGCCGGGTGTCAACTTGCTGCCGGTCCGGATCAGCGTCGTACCAGTCCACGATCTCGCGGGCGCCCTGCTCGAACGGGATCACCGCGCGGTAGCCGGGTACCACGCTGCGCAGCTTCGAGTTGTCGAAGACCAGCGAGTGTGCCTTATCGCCGAGCAGGCTCGCACCCCATTGCGGGTCGGCGCTGGCGATTGCGGCCGACGGCACGTGCACGATGTCCGCAGGCGCACCCACCGCGGACGCCAGGGCCCGGGCGATCTGATCCCAGGTCAGCACGTCGTCCGAGGTGATGTGGAAAGAGTCACCGATGGTACGGGGGTGCCCGAGCAGGGGAACGAAACCCTGCGCGAAATCCCGGTGATGGGTCAGCGTCCACAGCGACGTCCCGTCGCCGTGCACGATGACCGGCTTGCCCTGGCGCATCCGGCCGAGCGCCGTCCAGCCCCCGTCCAGCGGCACCAGGGTCGGGTCGTAGGTGTGCGAGGGGCGCACGATCGTGGCCGGGAAGCCTTCCTCCCGGTAGGCCCGGACCAGCAGGTCCTCGCAGGCGATCTTGTCCCGTGAATACGCCCAGAACGGGTTGCGCAACGGCGTTGACTCGACGATGGGCAGCCGGGACGGCGGCGTCTGGTAGGCCGAGGCGGAGCTGATGAACACGTACTGGCCGGCCCGGCCGCGGAAGGTATCGATGTCAGCCTGCACGTGCTCGGGAGTGAACGCGACCCAGTCCACGACCGCGTCGAACTCGCGGTGCCCGAGCAGCTCGCCGACCTGGTCCGGGTCCCGGGCGTCCCCATGCAGTACCCGCGCCGCCGCGGGCAGCGGTCGCGCCCTGGTCTGGCCGCGCGTGATGACGGACAGGTCGACGCCGTGGTCCACCGCCAGCCGGGCGCAGGCCGAGCTGATCACGCCGGTACCGCCGAGGAAAAGGACCTTGATACTCGTCACGCCCCCACAGTAGGCCGCCCCGCATCATGCGCACGGCGCCAGCAGAGGCTAGGGTCGCTCAGGTTGACACGACGATCAGGACGGCGTGCCCGATTTTGATCTTGTCGCCTTTCTTCAGCAGCTGGGCTGCGTGGATACGGCGCCCGTTCAGCCAGGTGCCGTTGGTTGAGCCCAGATCCTCGACGTACCACAGTTCACGGGCGACCTTGAAGCGGGCGTGCTGGCCGGAGGCGAAATCGTCATTGATGACGAGCGTGCCCAGGCGCCCGGCGGTGAAGTTGGTGTGAAAGATGTACTCCTGGTCTGCGGCCTTGAGCACCAGGGACTGGGGTGGGACGGCATCGGTCAGAGTCACGCCAGTTTGCCCGGCGACCGCGGATACGGCGGCCCGCCACGCTTGCTGTTCCGGCTCAGTGGTTTCTTCCCAGGGCGGGAGAGCGCCGGAATGGGCCCCGCGGTGGGCTTCGTAGGCGGTGCGGGCGAGGCTGTCAATACTGGTCACCCATTGATGATGACAGAGGGCGGTGCGTGGCCGCGGACCATCTCCCACGGTTGCCGCCTGGGTCAGTGCCTGTCCGGCCCTGATCGCCAGCCGACCCGCACATGCGCCCCGCCTTGCCCCGGCCGGGGTCGCGCCGGGGCCCGGGTCCGCGCCGGGGCCCGGGTCCGCGCCGGGCCCGGGGGGCGCCGGGGATGACGCGAAGTGTGGGCTGGCCGTCGTGGCGCCCGCCTGGCCCCAGGGTGCAGCCTGAGGGGGTGGATATGCGCCGCATCGTCTTCGTGATCTTTGATGGTTTCCAGTTGCTGGATTTGACCGGTCCGCATGAGGTGTTCCAGCACGCCAGCCCGCTGTCCGCGGAGTACGACTGCCAGGTGGTGTCCCGCACACCGGGGCCGGTGCGGTCCAGCAGCGGACTGCCCGTGCAGGCCGGCCATGGCGTGGGCGAGCTGGATCCGGGCGGGATTGACACGCTCGTCGTGGCGGGCGGGCCGGGAGTGGATCTGGCCCGGACGGACTGCACGCTCGTGGACTGGGTCAGGGCCGCCGGGGCCACCAGCCGGCGGGTGACGTCGGTCTGCAGCGGGGTCTTCCTGCTCGCGGCGGCGGGCCTGGTCACCGGGCGCCGGGTCACCACCCACTGGAGCCGGGCCCGCCAGCTCGCTGACGAGCACCCGGAGCTGATCGTGGACTGCGACCCCATCTTCATCCGGGACGGCCGGGTGTGGACCTCGGCCGGGGTCAGCGCAGGCATGGATCTGGCGCTGGCCCTGGTGGAGGACGACCTCGGCCAGGCAGCCGCGCACGCCGTCGCCCAGGAGCTGGTGTTGTTCCTGCGGCGTCCGGGTACGCAGTCGCAGTTCAGCGTGCCGCTGTGGTCGGCGCAACCCTCGACCGACCCGATCAAGACCGTGGTGGCTTCGGTCCAGGCGGGCCCGGCGGCCCGGCACACGATCAGCGATCTGGCCAGCCGCGCCCAGCTCAGCCCCCGGCAGCTGCAGCGCAGGTTCACCGCGGAGATGGGGGTCGGGCCTGCGCAGTACGTCGAGCGCGTACGGGTCGAGGCGGCCCGCCGTGCGCTGGCCGGCGGGAACGACCCGGTCGACGCCGTGGCCCGCCGCTGCGGGTTCGGCACCGCTGAATCGCTCCGCCGGGCCTTCCACCGTCATCTCGGCGTCGCGCCATCGGACTACCGGGACCGGTTCGGATCCTTGCGGGAGTACGCATGACTAGCTACGGATTGCTGATCTTCGAGGGAGCGGAGGAGCTGGATTTCGTCGGTCCCTGGGAGGTATTGACCGTTTCCTCGATGCTCCGCGATGATGCCGACCGTGTGGTGCTCATCGCACCCAGTCCTGGCCCCGTGCGGTGCGCCAAGGGGCTGCGGGTGCTTCCTGACTACCTCACCGACGATCATCCCCGGCTGGACGTGCTCCTGGTCCCTGGTGGCCAGGGGACCCGCCGCGAGGTGGACAATTCGTCCCTTATCGGCTGGATAGGCCAGGTCTCGGCCAGCGCCAGCTGGGTGACCAGCGTGTGCACCGGCGTATTGCTGCTGCATGAGGCGGGGCCGGCTCGCGGCCGCCGGGTGGCCACCCACCATGCGTTCGAGGACACCCTGGCCGCCCGCGATGCGGTCACCGTGGTCCGGGACGCCCGGTATGTGGTGGACGGGAACCTGGTCACCAGCCAGGGCGTGTCGGCGGGAATCGACATGGCCCTGTGGCTGGTGGGCCGGATCCACGGACGTGATCACGCCCGGGCGGTCCGCCGCTACATCCAGTACGAGCCCGCGCCCCCCTACCTCGCCGACGAGCCCCCCGCCGGCGGATGAGCGTGGGGCGTCCCGGCCGGCCTGGCGTGCGGCGGGTCAGCACGTGATGGCGGGGGAGGACCGGACGGTTCCGCCTGTGACCCGGCGCCGTGCGGGCGGCGCCAGGAGACCTCAAACAACGCACCGCCGAGCGCCGACTCGCCAATCCGCCAGTGGCCGCCGGTCGAGCGCACGATCGAGTCGGCGATGGCCAGCCCCAGCCCCGCCCCGCCGCCTTGCTCCGTGGCCCCGTCCCCGGTGACGCGGTGGAAGCGGTCGAACAGCCGGTCCCGCTCCCCGGCCGGGATGCCCGGCCCGCTGTCCTCGACGGTCAGGGTGACCCGGTTGGCGCGCGCCGCCACGCCGAGCCGCACGCTGCCGCCGGGACCGGCGTACCGGCAGGCGTTGTCCACCAGCACCCCGGCGAGCCGGTCAATCCATTCCGGAGGCGCGCTGATCCGTGCCGCCTGCGCCGGGGGCTCGCTCACCGTGATGTCCAGCGACTGGGAGTGCGCGACCGCCTGGAAGCGCTCGGCGCACTGCCCGGCGATGGTGGACAGGTCGAGCGGCTCGGCCCCGGGCGGCGGTGGCTGTGAGTCGAACCGGGCCAGCCAGAGGAGGTCCTCGACGATCCGCCGCAGCCGCTGGCTCTCCTCCTCGATGCGCCGCAGCGCGGCCTGGTAGCCGGCGGCGGGTCGCGGCGCGCTCAGCGTGATGCCGATCTCCGCGCTGATCACGCTCAGCGGGGTGCGCAGCTCGTGCGAGGCATCCGCGGTGAACTCCAGCTGACGGCGCCGGGACTGCTCCACCGGCGACAGGGCCCGCAGGCCGATCACGAGCGATCCCGCGAACATGGCCAGCAGCAGCACCGGCGCCACCGCCGCCTCGCCGTCCCGGAGGACCTTCATGGTGTGCTGCTGCTCGGCCAGGCTCTGCCCGGCCACCAGCCACTCGCCACCCCGGCGGGCCTGATCCAGCCGGAAGGAGCTCGCGCCGAGGAGGACCGTGGCCGGGCCGCCGCCCAGCGCCAGCCGGCCCGCGGGCAGGTCCGGGGCGCCCGCGGTCAGGTGGATCGCGGCGTGCCCGGGCCGGGCCCGCCACAGGAACACCGGCGCCTGGTCCACGTCCTCATCGTCGTCGGGCCGGGCCAGATGGTCGTGGTCCGCGCGGCGGGTGCCGTGGGTCGCCTGTTTCCCCGGCGAGGCGTCGGCCAGGTGCTCGCGCAGCCGGGCGTCCACGGAGGCCACCAGGCGTGCGGTGACCGCCCGGTCGAGGATGGTCACGCACCCGGCGTACACCACCCCGACCAGCAGCGTCGCCGCCAGCGCGACCCGCGCCGCGTGCCCGAACTGGGGGGGAGCGGCACCCGCCGCCGGGGCCGCCGCCAGCTGCTCATTGGTCCAGGATCCGGTATCCGACGGCCCGCACTGACTCGATGCGCACCCGCCCGCCCGCGAGCTTGGACCGCAGCCGGGCCATATGCACGTCGATCGTGTTGGAGCCCAGGGCGTCCGCGTCGTTGGCCCAAACGCTCTGGGCGATCGACCGCCGGTCCACTACAGCGGGTGACCGGCGCATGAGCATCTCCAGGATGCCCCGCTCAGTCGCGGTGAGCGCGGGGCGCTGCGGGCCGATCTGCACTTCCTGGGCCGCCGGGTCGAAGATCACGTCCCCGACGACCAGCCTGGGGGGCTGCGCGTTACGGGGACGGCGCTGCAGGGCCCGCAGCCGGGCCAGCAGCTCGGCGAAATCGAAGGGCTTGACCAGATAGTCGTCGGCGCCCTCGTCGAGGCCGGTGACCCGGTCGCGGGGGGTGTCCCGGGCGGTCAGCATCAGGACCGGGTTGGTCCGGGAGTCCCGGCGCATCCACTGCAGCACCTCGAGGCCGGAGACCTGCGGCATCCGCCAGTCGAGCACCACGACTTCGTAGTCATAGGTGCGCAGGTACTCCAGGGCAGCCTGCCCGTCGGGCACCGCGTCGACCGTGTAGCCCCTCTCGCGCAGCCCGCGGCTCAGTGTTTCGCGCAGGCCACGGTCGTCCTCGGCTACCAGTATGCGCATCGGGGAACCTGCCTCAGCGGGGCAGCCGGCGCCACAGCGGCCGGGGCAGCAGCCGGAAGGCGGCCGCCACCGGGGCCAGGGTGGACGGTACCCAGATCAGGCCGCCGGGCGCGGTGCCGCCCGACCGGCGGAGCCGGGCGGCCACGGCGGCGCCCACGGCGGCCGGCGTGGTGGCCAGCGGGGCCGGGGTCATGCCCGCCGTCATCCGGCCGGTCACGAAGCCCGGCCGGACCAGCAGCACCCGCACCCCGCTGCCGTGCAGCGAGTCGGCGAGCCCGCGACCGAAGGCATCCAGGCCAGACTTGGCCGCCCCGTACACGAAGTTGGCCTTGCGGGGCCGGATCGCGGCGATCGAGGACAGCACCACGATGGTGCCGTGGCCCTGGCCGCGCATCCGCGCGGCGGCGGCGAGCAGCGTGGTGACGTGACCGGTGAAGTTGGTCTCGACCAGCAGCCCGGCGCTGAGCGGGTCACGGTCCAGGATCTGCTGCCCGGTCAGGACGCCCGCCGCGGAGATGACCAGGTCCACGTCGCCGCCGGCGAAGGCCTCGTCAATGAGGGCCTGGTGGCTGTCCAGCGCGGTGGCGTCGAAGCGCAACGTCCGGGCCTGGAGGCCCAGCTCCTTGCCTGCCGCCGCCATCCGCTGCTCGTCCCGGCCGGCCAGCAGCACCTCGGTCTCCGCGGGTAGCCCCAGCGCGGCCAGGATCTCCAGGCCGATCTCACTGGTCCCGCCGAGCAGCAGCACCCTGGCCGGGGTGTCTGCCGCGGCCCGCTTATCCGGCATGCTGCCTCCCAGATGATGTCGCGGCTGCCTGCCGCGGGTCCGGCCGCTGCCCCAGATCGGAGCGGAACACCCAGGCCGGGCCGGGCCGCGAGGCCGCGGCCCGCCACTGCGCCAGCCGGGGGTAGATCACGGCGCTGGCGCTGCCACTGAGCCTGCTGTCCCCGCCAGGTATACCCGACCGGCCCCGGCCGCGACCCGCAGGTCCAGGTCATCCGGCATCGGCGCGGGCCCGTGGTGATCCCGCTGGGCGACAATGGCCACTACAGCCCGCCTATGAACAGCGCCAGCCAGCTCAGCTCGCAGACGATCATCAGCCTGTCCCTGCTGATCAGGTCCTCCACCGGCTTGGCTGGCTGGTGCGCGGTCAGCCAGTCAAACCGCAGCAGGGCCGCGGCCAGCGGCAGGACGCTGAGCAGGTGCAGAGTGCGGGTCCACCCCGCGTGCTGGCCGTAGGCCCACAGCAGGTACGCGGCGATCATGACCCCGGCCGCGACGCGCTGGCTCAGCCGTAGCAGCGCGGGGGTGTACCAGCGCATGACGGGGCGGTGGATGGCGGCGTCCGGGCCCAGCAGGGCGAGTTCGGTGTACCGCTTGGCGATGGCGACCAGCAGGGCGCCCAGGCTGCACACCACCAGGAACCAGCCGGACGGGGGGACCCGGGTCGCGGACGCGCCGCCGAGCGCGCGCAGCACGAAACCGGCGGCCACGAACGCGAGCTCGACTACGGGGATGTGCTTGAGCGTGAACGTGTACATCAGGGAGAAAGCCACGTACACGGCGACCAGCACGCCCAGCGTGGGCTCGCCAATCCACAGGCAGACAGCCTCCGCGGCGAGCACGCCGAGGACCGCCAGGACCAACGCGTGCGGGCGGGACAGCCGGCCCGACGCGATCGCTCGGGACCGCTTGACCGGGTGCAACCGGTCCCGGTCCGCGTCCACGACGTCGTTAACGAAATACACGGCGGCCGCAGCCACGGTGAACACCACGGCGGCTACCAGCGCATACCCCAGACCGTCGTCGCGTCCCAGCGAGGCCGCCGCCAGCGGGGCCGCGAAGACCAGCAGGTTCTTGGGCCACTGGCGGGGCCGCGAGGTCTGCACGACGGCGGCCAGCCACCGCACCGGCTGGGGGAAGCGCGCGAGCGCGGCGGCGCCGCCGGGCGGCCGCTCCGCCGCCCGCGCGCGGGTGGTCACCGCGCGTACACAGCCGTGAAGTCGCGGCTCGCCGGGCCGTAGTACCGGTCCGGCGGCTGCACCTGATCCGGGAGCAGGTTGACCGGGGACGGGGCGGCCGGGTGATGCTTCGGCAGGTAATACATGTACGACATCCAGTCCGGGTTGATGTCCAGCTCCATCCCGGTTACCGCGCCCGCTCGCTTGAGCAGTTGGGCGAGTTCCCGCACATTCAGGGACGGTCCGTAGACGAAGATGACCCGGCCGTCCCGGGTCAGGCCGATCCCGGACCGCCAGACGTAATAGCCGCCGCCGAGGGTGGCACCCCAGCTGGTCTCGACGTTATAGTCCACCGAACCGGGAATCTTGCCGTGCGCCACGATCAGGTGCAGGTTCTGCCGGACGCCTACCACATCCGGCGTCATCCGCACTGAGCCCCCCCAATTCCCGATGCTGATCCGGCCGTCCCGGTAGTAGACGACAGAGGCGATGCCCTTGGTCAGCACCCCGCTGGTCGCACCGTTCAGGTAGAAGCCGCCACCGGACGTGGAAATCTTGAATCCCCCGTTGAAGGTAGCCAGCAGCCCCCGCCGCTTCCTGGGCGGAATGTCCGGCGCCGCCTTCCAGTGACCAGGCCCCGGATCCTCCGCCCCCGGATGCAGCTGGAAGCGCACCAGGCTCTGGTTCATCGAGACGATGCCCGCCACATATGACGTGTAAACGCTGCTCGCCCGCAGATAGGTGCCGAAGATGGCGGGCTGCCGCTTGGCCGTGCCGAGTACCCGCCACTTGCCTTCGCCGCGCAGCGGGTGGGCCACCAGCGGGGTCAGCGGCGCCGGGGCCGTGAAGGCCGGCGCGGCCTTCACGTGCCCCTTCCCGGTCGCCGCGGACTTCGGCTCGCTGACCGGCCCCGCGCTCGGGCCGGTCAGCGCGAACGAGGGTTTGCCGCCGACCTTCGGCGGCTGGTAGCTGACCCACTCCCCGAAGGTGACCACCGGGCCGAGGTAGTGGTCCCGGGCCCACTCCGCCAGCCGCTCCGAGACCGTCCCGCCGCCGGGCATGGTCAGGGCATGGCCGACCGACCAGCCCAGCCAGAGGACGAACGCGACCAGCAGTGCCACCACGACCTGGAACCAGCGCCGGGCACGCAGCCGCCGGAACCGGCCCGGACCAGAGCGCCGCCTACCTGAGCGCCGCCCACCGGAGCCGTGCCCGCCGGAGCTGCGCGGGCCGGCGTCGCCCCGCCCCGCCTGGCCCGGATCTGGATCCCCGGCATCCAGATCGCCTGGGCCTGGCCTGCGGCCTGGTGCGGCGACCTTGGAGTCACGCCGGGACGACGCCGGTCTAGACACCCACGTTCTCCCTCCGGATGATGTCAGCTGAGACATGCCACAGCCAGGAAAGCACACGCTCTGCTGCAGGGAGCAGGTCCGCCCGGGCCGGGGCGGCGTCTGAGCCGCGTCGGCCGTACCTGGCGATGAGCCTTTCCCGTGCGGGCTGAGCCCAAACGACAGGTCTACTCGCGAACCATGAAGACTGCGTTACGGCAGCTGATCCCGCTCTGGATCACTTGATGTTCGGTTACGGTCACCCGGTGCACCGGGCCGCGAACGTGGCGCACTGGCCTGGTCGTTGTGGAGCCAGCCGGGGTCATGGGCTGGCTCCTGCCCGCGCTCCGTTAGCGTTGCCCCGGCGATCTGCCCGGGGGATCCGCGCGTCATCGAGAATCAAGCAGGCTGGCCGGACGATCAGGCCAGGACGACGGTGGTCAGCTTCCCCGTCGAGCCCGCTGGCCGGTTTCTTCGCCTCGACCGGATTCGAGCGGGTGGTGGCGATCTATCCCACCCTGCGTGCCGCGCTGACCGCGCCGCGCGCCTCCGCGGAGGACACGCGCTCGGCGTTATGCCCGGCCGCCCGGCAGGCGGGCACGTCGCTCCGGCCGGCCGGCTGGCTGGCCACGGCGGGATGGGCGGCCGGGCCGGCGGCGGGGCTACTGGTGGCGCTGCCTCAGCCAGTCGAGAGAGGCCTGGGCGACATCCCGCCAGCCGTGGTCGATGGTGAGCGAATGACCCCGGTCGGGGAACTCCCGGAAGTCGGTGATGGCCGGGGACTTGTGGTAGAGCTTCCGGGTCGCGGTGGTGATCGCTGCCGGGACCGTATGGTCGTGGCCCCCGGCGATCAGCAGCAGTGGGCCGCGGTCCTTGTTGCGGACGTCCACGGCCGCCGGCGAGGTGCGGATGAAGTTGGCCAGGGCATCCTCGAACAAGGGCTTGCCCGGTGAGGGGATGGTCCAGCGGTCAAACAGCTCGGAGGATTCCTGCGCACTCAGCTGGTTCCCGAAGCCATAGCGGAACTGGGTCGGGGTCAATGAGACGGCCTGCTCCCGGTGGGCAGGCTTGCGCAAGGCGATCGAGGCCACCCGCAGCGCCGACGGGGGCAGGTAGTACACGCCCTTGATCGGCGCCGCGTCGATGGCGACGCCCGCGGCCGCCAGGTTCTGCCCGAGCAGCCGCTGCACGATCAGGCCGCCGAAGGAATGGCCGATCACGATGGGCGGGGCACTCAGTCCGCGGATGATCCCGGCGTAGTGCTCGACCACGTCGCCGATGCCCTTCCCGGCCACCTGCTCCGGGTGGCTCCGGGTCTCCTCGACGGTGTCGGCGTCGCCTGGCCAGCCGGGTGCGACGGGCGCGTACCCAGCCTCCCGGAAGAACTCCACCCACGGATCCCACGATGTGGCGTGGAGCCAGAGACCATGCACGAAGACAACGGGGGTTTCAGCTTGTTCCATCTCGTGCCCTTCCACCGGCGCGGCCGCGCGCCACGCATCCCCGGGGTAGGTACCCGCTTTGCCCCAGGGTGCACCCTAGCCCCGGTGAGCTCCGTGGGCCTAGTCCGGCCTCACCCGTCGCCGATCCGCTCCCCGCTGCCTGCGTCGAACAGGTGCACGTGCCCGGGGTCCGTGCCTGCCCTGATCAGCTCGCCAGGCTGCGGGCGCACCGGCCCGGCTCGGACGATCACATTGGCACCCGGGTCACCAGCCAGCTGCCCGAAAATAAATGCGTCACCCCCAGCGTCCTCAACCAGGGCAACCTTCAGTTCCAGCTGGCCGTCACCGGCGGACAGGTGCTGCGGCCTGATCCCGGCGACGACTGTCTCCCGGCCCGCGACCGCGCGCCGCTGCGCATCGCTCAGCCGCAGCCTGTCTCCGGCCAGCCTGATTCCGTCCTGCGCCACCGTGGCCTCGAACAGGTTCATGGCCGGCGACCCGATGAAGGAGGCGACGAACGCGTTAGCGGGCCGGTCATACAGCTCGTCCGGGGTGGCGAACTGCTGCAACCGCCCTTCCTGCAGCACGGCCACCCGCTGGCCCATGGCCATGGCCTCGGCCGGGTCGTGGGTGACGTAGACCGTGGTCACCTGCAGGCGGCGCTGAAGCTCGGTGATCTGGGCCTGGGTCGCCGCGCGCAGGCTGGCGTCCAGGTTGGACAGCGGCTCGTCCAGGCAGAAAACCTTGGGTTCACGGACGATGGCCCGGCCCAGCGCGACCCGCTGGCGCTGGCTGCCGGACAGGTTCCGCGGCGTGCGGTCCAGCAGCGGTTCCAGATCGAGCAGGCGGGCGGCCTCGTGGACCCGGCGGGCAGCCTCCTCCTCGCCGATGCCGCGCATCCGGAGCGCGAAGCCCATATTCTCGCCCACCGTCTTGCTCGGGTAGAGCGCGTAGTTCTGGAAGACGATCGCGACGTCACGGTCCCGGGACGGGACGCCGGCCGTGTCCTCGCCGCCGATGAGGATCGTGCCCTCATCGACCTCCTCCAGGCCCGCGAGCATCCGCAGGGCGGTGGTGGTGCCGCAGCCCGGCGGGCCGACCATGATCACGAACTCGCCGTCGCCGATGGCCAGGGTGAGCGCGTCCACCGCGGGCCGCCCGGCTCCGGGATAGATGCGCGTCGCGTTTTCGTACCTGACCTCAGCCATGATCGTCTCCTCGAACGCCCCCGGGAACCGCCCGGTAATCCCCTGTCCGCCCCACCTGCCCCACCTGCCCCGATGGCCCCAGGCTGCCGTTGATGATCAACTGATTGGTGTCGCAATAACGACACCAATCAGTTGATCACGGATTCCGTGCCGGGGCGCTACCCCGCGACGGTCGCCGTGGCCTGCGCGGCGTCCTCACGGACCGGGTCACCGGCCGTCTCGCGGGCGGCCTCGGGGAGGGCCACGGCCCCCGGCTGCGTGCGGCCCGGCAGCGCGAACGCGACGCCGATCGCGGCGGCCAGGGCCACCACCGCGGACAGCCGCATGCCGGTGGCCATGGCCGTGGTGAACGCGGTGTGCGCCGCCGCGGTCAGCTGGGCACCGGACGTGCCGCCGAGGTGCTTGCCGACGATGTCCGCCGCGGCGACCGAGCTCGTGGCCAGGTGGCTGACCGGCTGCGGCAGGTGGGCGGTGGCCAGGACGCTGCCGAGCTTCGAACGGTAGATGTTCGCGGTCAGGCTGCCGACGATGGCGATCCCGAGGGCGCCTCCGACCTCACGGATCGTGTCGTTGATTGCGCTGCCCGCCCCGGCCTGGTGGGCGGGAACCGTGGTCATGATGGTGGTACTGGCCGGCGCCATCACCAGGCCCATGCCCGCGCCCATGATCGCCACGGCCACGGCCAGCGGCGGGTAGCTGGTGTTCACGCCGGCCGTAGACAGGTCCAGCAGCCCGACCCCCATAGCCGCGATGCCCGCCGGGATGACCAGCCGGCTGCCGAACCGGGTGGCCAGGATCGTGGAGACCGGGGAGACGGCGGCCATGGCGATCGCGAAGGGCAGTGCGCGCACCCCGGCGGACAGCGGGCTGTAGCCGTGCACCAGTTGGAGGTACTGGGTCAGCACGAACAGGCTGCCGAACAGGGCGAAGAAGATCACCGTGACCGAGGCGGCCGCCGCCGAGAACGCCCGGACCGCGAACACCCGCAGGTCGATCAGCGGGTTCGGGATACGCAGCTCCCACCAGGTGAACAGGCCCAGCCCGGCCACCGCGGCCGCGATCTCAGCCAGGGTGAGCGGCGCGGTCCAGCCGCGGGCGGGAGCCTCGATGATGGCGTCCACCAGGAGGAACAGCGCTCCGGCGATCATCAGCGTGCCCGTGAAGTCGAGCCGGTGACTGCCCGGCTCGGCGGTCTCCGGGACGATCAGCAGCACCCCGGCCAGGGCCAGCGCCACGAGCGGGACGTTGATCAGGAACACGCTGCCCCACCAGAAGTGCGACAGCAGCAGGCCGCCCAGGGTGGGGCCGATCACGATGCCCACCCCGGCCACGGCTGACCAGGCCGCGATGGCCTGCGGGCGCTCCCGGGGCGGGAACACGGCGTTCAGGATGGACAGCGTGGCGGGCATCACGAACGCCGCGCCGAGGCCCATCACCACCCGCGCCGCGATCAGCATGCCGGTACCGGACGAGAACGCCGCCGCCGCGCTGCCGAGGGCGAACACGGCCAGCCCGCCGACCAGCGACAACCGCCGGCCGTAGCGGTCACCCAGCGCGCCGGCCGGGACCAGCAGCGCCGCGAAGCACAGCGTGTAAGCATCCGCGATCCATTGCAGCGAACTCGTCCCGGCGTGCAGTACCCGCGCCAGCGTGGGGAGGGCGGTGTTCAGGATGGTGTTGTCGATGACGACCACCAGGAGGCTCAGGCAGAGCACGAGCAGGATCTGCCGCCGCCTCGGGTGGCCCTGCGGCCACAGATTTGAGCTGGGCATCGGACTCTCCTTGTCACCTGTACTTACGGTCGTTGACTTACAGTCGTTCACTTACAAGTGTAAGCATAGACATATCAGCTAACAGCTGTAAAGTAGGAGTCGTGAAAATCGCATCAGAGCTGGTCCCGCCGCAGGCCGCTCCACCCCGGCCGCGGCGACGCAACGCCCGCGGCCAGGGAGCCAGGCTGACCGAGGACATCGTGGCCGGGGCGCTGGCGCTGATCGAGCGGTCCGGCTCAGTCGAGGCGGTCACGCTGCGCGCGGTGGCCCGGGAGGTCGGCATCTCCGCGCCGTCGATCTACCCCCACTTCGACGACCGCGATGCGATCGTGATGGCCGTGATGCTGCGCGTCTTCGATGAGCTGGCCGAGGCGGTCGACCAGGCCACGGCCGCGGCCGGTCCGGATCCGGTCGAGCGCCTGGCCGCGGGCTGCGGGGCTTACGTCAGTTACGGGCTCGCCCATCCGGCCCGGTACGGCGTCCTGTTCTCCGGCCATCTCCGGCCGCCGGAAGAGTACTGCGCGCCGGTCCAGACGGGCCCGGACGGCCGCCCGGTGCTGGAGTTCGGCGCGGAGGCGTTCGCGCTGCTCGTCCGGGGGATCGAGGACTGCGTCGCGGCGGGCGTGTCGGGCAGCACGGACGTCGTGGCCGACTCGACCGCGGTCTGGGTGGCCTTGCACGGCGCCGTCACCCTGCGCACGGCGCTGCCCGGTTACCCATGGCCCGAGCCGGAGACCTTCGTCCGCCATCTCGTGCTCTCACTCGCCCGGATCACCGGCCCGGACGGCGGCTGACCGGCCCGGGAACGCTCAGCGTCCGGTGACCCCGTCAAGCGCCTCCCGGAGCAGGTCGGCGTGCCCGTTATGCCGGGCGTACTCGCCGATCAGGTGCACGTACATCATCCGTACCGAGAACGTGTCGCCGTGGCCAGCGTCGAGCGTGCCGTCGAAGTCCAGGCCGGCCGCGGCCGCGTCGGCCTGGCGCCATTCCTCCTGCAGCCGGGCGATGTCCACCTCGGCCTCCGCCGCGACCGCGCCGTTGAAATCGGCGTCCTTCCCCAGCGCCGGGTCGTACATGGGCGGGACCGGCTGGCCGGCCGCGCGCTGCCGGAACCAGATCCGCTCGACCTTGGCCAGGTGCCGGATCAGGCCCAGCAGCGACAAGTTCGAGGACGGGATGGGCCGTCGGGCCAGCTGCTCCCCGGTCAGTCCGGCACAGATGTTCAGCAAGGTGGATCGCTGATAGTTCAGATAGCCCTCGAGAATCGGCCGGTCATCGCCGGTCATCGGCCCGTCGACCGGGCTGGGCGTCGGTACGGTCCAGGTCATCGCCCCAGCCTTCCAGGAACGCCCACTGCAGGCGAGCCAGGGGACACGGCACTCTCGAGAGAAATCTCTTGACAGAGTTCTCTCGAGACGTAATTATCGAGAAATGCCTCTCGACGATGACGGCCCTGAGAGCCCGGAACGCAGCCCCCTCGATGACGTCCGCAAGTCCATCGAAGACGTGGGCAGGTCCCTGACCGACGTCGGCCAGACCCTGGAAGACGTCCGCCAGCTCACCGACTCGCGAACCCTGCGGGCCCTGACTCACCCGGTCCGCATCGCGCTCATTGAGGCGCTCCTGCTGCACGGCGCGATGACGGCCACGGAGGTCGGCGAGCGGATCAGCGAGTCACCCACCACCTGCTCGTTCCATCTGCGCCAGCTGGCGAAGTACGGCTTCGTGGAGGAGGCGGGCGGGGGTAAGGGCCGCTCCCGGCCGTGGCGGCTGACCTCGACCGGGATGCAGTTCAGCTCGGTGCACGCTGACCCGGAAACCGAGATGGCCGCGGGCGCCCTGGTCCGCATGCTCCGCGACCGCCAGTTCGCGCGCTACCAGACCTGGCTGGAGACGAACCAGAACTTCCCGCGCGAGTGGCGGGACGCAGCGGGGAGCAGCGAGAGCATCATCTACCTCACCCCCGCCGAACTCGACGAGCTCAGCGAGGAAGTGCTGGCTCTGCTGCTGCCCCGGTTCCGCGAGCGGCTCACCGATCCCGCCCGCCGGCCGACGGACGCGGTGCCAGTGGAGATCCTCATGCTGGCCTACCCGATCAGCCTGCCCCCGCCCGGTGACATCCCGACCGATGAGGCACCCGGCGGCGAACCGTCTTAACCAGTACGCGCCTCCCCGGAGGCGAAACCCGAACCCCTTGGTGACGTGAGGTGAACTAGTCATGCATCCGTACCTGATGGAACAGCAGATCAAGGCACGCAACGAAAACCTGCACCGCGAACTCGCCCGCCCCCGGCGGGAGCGTGTACGGGGCCGGGCGCACCCACGGCCGTCCCTGCGCCATGACCTGGGCTGGATGCTGGTCGGCGTGGGGCTGCGAATGGCCCTTGGCCGGTCCCGCCTACCCGGTGGCGCTGCTGCCCAGCGGGGCCCCGGCCCGGCCGTCACGCACGGATGACGGCATCCTCAGGCTCGAGCCGCACCTCCCGTTCTTGAGGGCGAAGGTCACGTCCGGGCCGGGCGTGGCGTAGCCGGGGACGCTCGCCCGGCGGGCCAGGAACGCTGGCTCGGCCCACTGCTGCCGGCCGCCGGCGTAGGGTCGGTCCCATGGTGCTGGCTGAACGGAAAGTCCTCCTTCTCGCGGCGGACCTGTTTGAGGACATGGAGCTGCTGTACCCGCTATACCGGCTGCGCGAGGAGGACGTCGCCGTGACCGTGGCCGGCCTCGACGACCATCCGCTCATGGGCAAGAAGGGTCACGGCCCGGTGAGCGTGGACACCATCGTCGATGGCCTGGCCGTGCAGGACTTCGACGGGCTGGTCATCCCGGGCGGCTACGCGCCGGACAAGCTGCGCCGGTCGCCGGCCGTGCTGGGCCTGGTGCGTGACTTCGACGAGGCCGGGAAGCCAATCGCGTTCATCTGCCACGCCGGCTGGGTGCCGATCTCCGCGAAGATCCTCAAGGGCCGCCGGGCGACCAGCGTGGCGGCGATCCGTGACGACATGATCAACGCGGGCACCGACTGGGTGGACGAAGCCACCGTGGTGGACGGCAACCTCATCTCCGCGCGTACTCCCGACGACCTCGGCCCGTGGATGAAGGCCTTGCTTCAGGCCCTGGACCGCGCCGGGTAGAGCTTCGCCAGGGTTACGGCCGGCCACGCCGCCAGCGCGGCTTGCGCTTCTCCAGGAACGACTGCATCCACTCCTGCGCGTCCGGGAGCTGGCTGGTCGCGGCCATGACCTCGACGGCGTAGGCGTACGCCTTCGGCTGGTCCAGGTCGATCTGGGCGTAGAGCGCCTGCTTGCCGATGCCCTTGCTCTCCGCCGATCCGCGGGTGACTCGCTCGAGCAGATCCTGGACCGCCGAGTCGAGCTGCCCGGCGGGCACGACCTGGTTGACCAGGCCCCAGTCCAGCGCGGTCCGGGCGTCGATGACGTCGCCGGACATGGCCAGCTCCATAGCCCGTTTGCGGCCCACGTTGCGCGCCACCGCCACCATCGGGGTATGGCAGAACCAGCCACCCTTGCCGCCTGGCGTGGCGAAGCCGGCGTCCTCGCTGGCCACAGCGAGATCGGCGCTGGCGACCAGCTGGCAGCCCGCCGCGGTGGCCAGCCCGTGGACCCGCGCCACTACCGGCTGTGGTACCTGCTGCATCACCGTCATCAGCTCGGTGCACGTGCCCAGCAGCGAGCGGATCGCAGGAAGGTCGGTCCCGGCGACCTCGGCGAGGTCGTGCCCGGAACAGAACACCGGGCCGTGGCCGGCCAGGACCACGCCCACGGCATCGCTCTCCCCGGTCTCGCGGAACGCGGTGATCAGCTCGCGCATGTGCTCGTGTGACAGGGCGTTGCGCCGCTGCGGCCGGTTCATCGTGATCGTGACGAAGTCCCCGGACCTCTCCACCAGGATGTGCTCGAACCCCATGGCCATCTCCTCCTGACCGCAGCCTACGTCGGCGCCCGCCCGGGTCCCAGCCCGCGCCCGGGTCCGGGTCCCAGCCCGCGCCCCGGCCCGGTCCGAGCCGGGTCCCGGGCCACGCCTCGCCCGGGTCCCGGGCCACGCCTCGCCCGGGTCCCAGGTCGCGGTCGCCCTGGTCCTCAGCCGGTGCCCGCCTGGGCCCGCGACGGCTCACCCCCGGGGGGCGCACAGCGGCTGGCTGCGGAGGCGGCCCGGCTGCACGCCAACGCCACGGCCGCGCCGAGGCGGCTGAGTCCGGCAGGAGGACTGGTCGCATGAATGAGACGGCAAGCCTGGAGCGGGGGTACCGGCGGGTGCTGGCGTGCTACCCGAAGTCGTTCCGGCGGGAGAACGGGGACGAGATCCTCGCGGTGCTGGTGGCCAGCGCCAAGGAGGGCCAGCACCGGGTCGGGCTGGCCGAGTGCGCAGCCCTGACCCGGGGCGGCTGCGGATGCGGCTGCGCCCGGAGCGCCGGCCACCGCGTGTCATGCGGAGCGCGGTCCGGCTCATGTGCGTCGGCGCGCTGGTAGAACTGGCCGCGGTGGTGACCATGGTGGTGACCGCGGTCTCCGTGCAGGCCGCCTTGGCGAAGGAGCCGGGGCTCACCGTGACGCGATGGCACACGGTGACGGGCTTGCTGACCTTCAAGGAGATCAGCGGAGGGGCAGCCGTCGCCCGGTGGCTGTTCCTGGCTTGGGCCATGGGCCAGCGGCGTGACGTGGCCCGGCTCACGTTCACGGCCTTCTTCGCCCTCATCACGTTGACCATGCTCATCGCGCTGGCCCAGGGTGACACGCAGTCACCCGGGCCTGTCCGCTGTCACGGGGGTGCGTTAACTGCTGACCGCCGGCCTGATCCTGGGTCAGCCGC
>CAVYQF010000029.1:0-97500 GCA_963770545.1 uncultured Actinomycetes bacterium
CTGGCGAGAGTGGGTGACCGTTCCTGATCGGGAAAGTGGTTCGCGGATCAAACGTCGCGGGTCTGTTGCGCTATTTGTACGGGCCTGGACGGGCGAATGAGCACACCGACCCGCATCTCGTAGCGGGGTTCGGGGATCCGCAGGAGTTGGAGCCGGACCGGCGGGCGGACGGGGCGCCAGACCTCCGGCGGCTCACTGGGTTGCTCTCGCAGCCGTTGGCGCTTGATCCGTTCGGCGGGTGTGAGAAGCCCGTGTGGCACTGCTCACTCCGGGCCGCGCCGGGGGACCGGATGCTGTCCGACGAAGAGTGGGGCCGTGTCGCATCCGAGGTCATGGACCGGACCGGCTTCGCGGCCCACGATGACGAGTCCGGCGTGCGGTGGGTCGCGGTCCGGCACGCTGCGGATCACATTCACATTGTGGCGATGCTGGCCCGGCCGCATGGCGGACGAGTGAGGACCTGGAATGACTTCTTCCGGGTGCGGGAGGCCTGCCGGGACGCGGAGCGGCGGCTGGGGCTGCGGGCCACGGCTCCTGCGGACCGCACCGCCGCGAAGCAGCCCAGTCGCGCCGAGACGGAGCAGGCGCTCCGGCGCGGGTGGGACGAGGCACCCCGGGTGTCCCTGCGCCGGAAAGTGTGCGCGGCGGCAGCCGGGGCGGGTTCGGAGCGGGAGTTCTTCGCCCAGCTGGAGCAGGCCGGGGTGCTGGTCCGGAAGCGGCTCAGCACGATCAACCCGGGTGAGGTCACCGGGTACGCCGTCGGCTTGGCGGATCACGTCACCAGGGACGGCGGGATCGTCTGGTACGGCGGCGGGAAGCTGGCCCCCGATCTGACCTTGCCGAAGCTGCGCCCTCGCTGGGTCGGGCCAGCTGGCGAAGGCCTCGGGCAACCGGTCCACGGCGTGATGGCCCGCGCTGTGCTCCGGGGCCGGGTCACCGCGGCGGCGGAGCAGGCCCAGGACGAGGCCGAGTTCTTCGCACAACTGCGGGAGAGCGGTGTGCTGGTGCGGCTGCGGTACAGCGAGATCAACCCGGGCGAGGTCACCGGCTACGCCGTGTCGCTCCCGGGCCACACGGAGCAGGACGGGACGCCCCGTTGGTACGGGGGAGGACGGCTCGCGCCTGGGCTGACGCTTCCCCAGCTGCGTCGCCACTGGCACCAGGACCGCTCCGCGCCGCACCCCGGCCCCTTCCGGTTCACCACGCCGGAACGGGACATGCTTTACCGGCACACGGCCCGCCAGGCTGGGGCGGCCGCGGAGCAGATCCGGCGCAGTGCCGGAGACCCGGGCGCGGCCGCCGATGCGGCCTGGGCGGCGGCCGCGACGTTCGAGGCCGCCGCCCGCGCGATCCGCGACCCGGCGCTGCGCCGGGCCGCCGACACCTACGACCGGGCCGCGCGGGCCGCCTACGGGAAGATCCCGCACCGGACCACCGAGGGCGACCGGCTGCGCGCCGCCGCCCGCCTCCTGTCGATGGTCAGCGCCGAGGAAGAGAGCGCCATGCCCGCCGCGCTCACGCTGGCCGCCAGCCTGGTCCGGCTGGCTAAGGCGGTCGGCGAGCTGCGCCAGGCGCAGCAACACGCCGCCCAGGCGGCGGCAGCGCGAAAGGCGGCGGAAGGCCTCTACACCGCGCTCAGCCGGGCGAGGGCCGAGGTCGCCGCGCTGAAACCGGCGAGCCAGGCACGGCAGGCCCAGGCCGTCCCGAAACCAGGGGACGCGGCCCGGCTCGACTTCCCGTTCCCGCCCGGTGCCGGGCCGCTCGCGGCCGGGCGTGGCGGCCAGGCGGCCCAGGAATCACCCAACAGGTCCAGGCCCACCAGCAGCCCGCCCAGGCGGGCGGGCCCGGGAAGGTGAGCCAAGGGGCGACTGCCACCTGATGTAAATGTGGTCCCGGCCGAACCTCTATGCCACTGGCGCGATGGGCCGTAGATTCCGGCTGAGGCGGTTGCCGCTTGTGCTGAATACGCCGCCACAGTCGTCCCGGACCTTGCACTGCTGGCATATGCCCAGGTAGTCATTCTTCCAGTCACTGATGGAGCGGACAGAGTACGGCCATAGCCGCTCGTCCAGGACACACAGCTGATGGTTGTAGATCTTGGCGGCGATGTGAGAGTCCGCGAGAATGTGAGTGGCGTCGACAAGCTCTCGCTGGTAATCGGCAGGATCGATCCAGACTTCGGCGGAGTTGGGCCGCGCGAGCCCTGTCATCTCCAGGCCCATGAGCGCCACCTGGTCGACGAACGGGAGGTTGCGTGCGATGAAGAGGGCCAGGTCCGGGAGAATCGGCACGGTGTGACGCTGCACGACGATCCGGATTTCCACGCATTGGCCTAGGGACGCCAGGTTCAGGATCCCGCGGATCGTCTCCTCGAAGGCGCCCTGTGCCTGGACGATGAAGTCGTGCAGGCCCGCCTCGGGAGCGTAGACGGGAATACCTACCATGATGTCCGCCAGGCCTACTTGCGCGTATCGGGCGGCGAACTCGACGTCTGCGAAGCGCCTGCCGTTCGAGAGCAGATGCAGTTGCAGCCGGGGCGTGGCGTCCCGGCAGTGCTCAAGCAGGTCGATAAGGGCATCCGCATGCAGGGTTGGTTCCCCGCCGGTGAGGCCCAGGCTCTGAGCCGACGGTGGCAGGAGGCTGATGGTCTGCTTTGCTCTGTCGAACAGCCAGGCGTCATCCCGGTCCTTGGGTGGCTGCGAGCACATCAGGCAGTAGTTGTCGCATTGCTCGGTCAGCAGGAGGCTGTTGTGCGTGGCGGACTGCTTCCAGAGGACGGTGATCCTGCGGCCATCAGGCGTGATGCCGATGACGTCGCCCGGTTCAAGGTGGCCCAGGTCGACCGGTAGTTCGACTGCCGGTCCAGGAACCGCAACGTCCGGCGACCCGGTCAGATACAAGCGGTGTCCGGGAACGGCTTCGTGGCCACGCGCCACGAGACAGGCGAGTGGGACTTCTCCGGGGAGTTCGCTTGCCCCGCACACACGCCAGACGGTCCGCTCCAGTCTGCCGGGTAGATCAACGGGCGTTGCCCTGGCCGACAGCTTGATCATCGGTGCGCCCACTGGAAGAAGAGCTGGCGGGCGAAGCTGTCTGCGCGTGCCCGGCTGAGGATGGCGGTAAATACCCCGGTGTTCCGCTGGCAGAAGGCGGACATTGTCTTCTGCCCCAGGAAGTCGCCCATCGTGGTGTGGTGGAAAACTGGGTCCGCCCCGCAGTAAGGCTCGAAGGCGCAGGTGCTGCACATCGGCGCGCTAAGCGTAAGAGACTGCTCCAGCGGCTCAAGCAGGCGGTCGGACAGCATGATGTCGCGGTAGCTACTGTGATGCACGTTGCCGAGCCGAAACGTGTGATCACCCATCTCGGCCAGCATGCGGCCCTCGTCCGATGCGTAGACATCGCCGTCGTAGTTGTAGACCAGCGCGCCCAGCCCGATGCCTGCTGGCGAGGTGAGGTCGACGTATCCGGGATCATCGTTGGTGAACATCTTCTTGGCCACGATGGCCGTGTAGGCCTCCACCATCGGGACGCCGTGCCGGTTCAGGTCGATGATGTAATCGAGTCCTTCTTCATAGAAGGACAGCCACCGCTGCACGTCGTATCCCGCGCCGCCGCGGCGGCGCAGTGCGAAGCCATACGGGGAGATCGGCCGCAGGAAGACATTGCGCAGCCCCAGCTGTGCGTACGTATCGATGATGTCGCGCGGCCGAGTCAGGCTCGCTTCCGTCGTGGTCATCAGCGCGCTCACCCGGTCGGGGCCGAGCGCCTGCTGAATTCTTCGTATGCTGCCGACCGTCCGATCCCAGCTGTCCTGGCCGGGACGGCGCCGGTTGTCGTTGTGAAGATCGGCTGGGCCGTCGAGGGATGTGGACAGGTACACATCTTCCTGGCCGCAGAACTCGATGATGCTGTCGTCGAGCAGCGCCAAGTTGGTAGCTATGACGAACGCGAGCTTCTTGCCGTGTGCCTCGTTGATCCGCTTAGCCTCAGCGACGATCCAGCGGATGAGGGAGAAGTTGAGCAGCGGCTCACCGCCCTGAAACTCCAGCTTCAAATGCGGAGACGGAGAGCGGAAGGCCAGATCCAGCGCCCGCCGCGCGGTGTCCTCCGACATGTCGTAGTCGCTCTTCGCCGATGATTGCCGCGAGACCTGGCAGTAGCGGCAGGTGTGCTCGCAGCGCAAGGTCACCACGAACATATGCAAGCCGGTCGAGTCCGGCAGCCGACGAAGACGAGTGCGGAGCTTGACGGCCAGCAGTTCGGCGGGCAGCCGTTCCCCGGGCAACTGGATCAGGTGCTTCGCTCGCAGCTCCGCGAGTGTGCCCTGATCGGCGCACGTCCCGTCGAGAACGGCGAGAAATTGGTCTTCGGAAAGGAAGGCATGCTCGCCAACAAGGTTCGTCACCAGGACTTCCTCCGCGCCGAACCGGTGGAAGCGCAGCGGGAGAAGTTGCCAGGTACCCGGTTGGATGTGGGCAGTATGTCGTGCCAGCCGCAGCGTCATGGCTGCGGTGTCTCGTCGTCCGTCAGGCCAGTCTGGGCGAATGCGAGCGCAAAGATCAGGTTCCGTAGTGGCTCGGTCTCCTGCGCGATCCGGAGCCTGAGCGTCTGATCGTTAACTTCCGCCCTCATGCGGTGCATGAGCTCGGCGGGATCCGCGTGGGCGTCCCGAGGGTGCAGGGTGCAGACGTATTCGCCAGCTGTGGCACGGATGTCAACCGTCATCAGCGCCGCCACGGCATAGGCGGCTCTCTGGATTGCGTCCAGCTGGACGGTCGAGCTGTCGAAAGCGATCACCATTGCCGGGCTGGCGTCAGATGACATCAGGTCTCATACTGCTCTTCTTCTGCGCCGGAAGACGGCCACCGTCACGCCGCCGATCAGTACAAGCCCGACGATTACCTCCGCCGCCACGGCGCCCCCGCTCCCATCCCCTGGAGCCGGTACCGCTCACAGGGCTCGGATTGATAGTCGCCAGGGAGCTCGGGGATGGCGACGGACTAGGCGATGGCGATGGACTCGGCGACGGGGAGGCGAGAGATGCGTGATGGTGCTTCTTCCGCTTGGGCGTCAGGCCCTGGGATGACGGCGACGACGACGTGGCAGTCGGTGTCACGGCCGGGGGCGGCGTTGACGGGCTCGACGAGTAATGCGAGGCGTGCGAGCTGTGGGAGCTGGAGTAGTGGGAGTAATGCGATCCGTGCGAGCTGTGGGAGCTGGAGTAGTGAGATACGTGACTACTGTGCGAATAGTGGCCGCTAGGTCGCGCGGTGTTACTGGGCGCGCGAATTGCTAACAGGGGAAAAGCGACGACCGCGCTATTCTTATGCGTCTCTGCCAGGGCCACTACGGGAAGCCCGGGTGACGCTCCTAGCGCGACGGCGGCTACGGCCGAACCCACTGGAATAATTGGCGATCTCCCCACTGGCGCAGGGTAGCAGAATCGGAGGTGTATCTGCTGGCGATTCTCCTCATCGCCTTGCCTTGTAGCTGCACCCTGATCCGCATGTCACCTCGTCTCAGACTGCTCCGGAGACCAAAGGTTTAATGCGCCTTGTTATAAATAGTCCGACTTACGCCGATTTGGGGATGGGCGAACCGTCGGTTATCCCGTTCTGTACGACCGCAGGCAGCCCAATGCGGCTCAGCCCTGGCTTACTCTCGGGTCGGCAGTCCGTCCGGACTGGATCGCAAGAATCTGGACGGTCAGCTGAGGCACATCGATGATCGCCACGTCCCAGAGGATGTCGAGATCGACCTCGAAGTAGCCGTGGACGACGCGGTTGCGGGTGGCGATGATCTGGCGCCAGGGCACCTCGGGGATGCTGGGCGATGAACCCATCGGACAGCCCGGCGGCGGCCTCTCCGATCACCTGGATCAGGTGGACGAGCACGATCTGCGTGTCCTCGTCGGCGTCGAACGCCGCCCGGCCTTTGGCGGCCCGGACGGCGATCTTCTCGGCGGCCTCGATGATGTCGGCCAGTCGCTCGTCGTCACGCCTCACAGGGCGACGGCCTCCCGGAGCACGCGGTCGCGGATCCGGAGCTTCAGCCCGCCCGGCGTGGCTACCTGGGTCATCACGCCGAGCTCGTCCTCGACGCCCAGGGCGAACCCGGCCATGTCGAAGTAGCCGTGGCCCCGCTCGACGTTGACCAGCAGGTCCAGGTCGCTGTCGGGGGTTGCCTCGCCGCGGGCCACGGAGCCGAAGACCCGGATGTTGCGCACGCCAAAGCGCTCGCCGAGACGCGTGATCACCTCGCGGTGTGCGCGTACCTCGTCCAGCGTGACGGCACGCCGCGGAGCCTCAACCTTCACGTGCCTACCTCCGCCAGTCCCCTCAAAGGATAGAGGATAGCGAACCCACATCGCCTGCGCGGTCTGACGGCGGGCCCCACGCCCCGGGGTTACGGCAGGCCGAAATTCAGGGCCGCTCAGTGCCGGGCTGGTTCAATACATGCCGCCTGACCGTGGCGCGTCCTGTTGACAAACCGTTGACAAATGATCTTGAGGCCGGTTCCCGTCTCGGGAACCGGCCTCTGACCTGCGCAAACTGGTGGGCGATACTGGGATTGAACCAGTGACCTCTTCGGTGTCAACGAGGTCAGCTCACTCACCGGATAACGCCGCAAGCCCGCTATGCCCGGCCGGTTGGGGGCTGGCCGGGCGTTGTGCTGTCCCCAGGTAGGTCGTCACCAGCTCGGAGTACGTCTCGACGTACCCGACAGCGACGTTGCAGGTGAGGCAGAGCAGGCCGCGCACGCACTTGCCGCAGCACCTGCTCGGCAGCTTGGGCGGGCAGCAGGCGTGGTCATGGTCGATGCAGATGCGCTGGTCTTCCCCGAATGGTTCATGGCACATCGCGCAGGCGTACCCCTGCGTCTCCAGCATCTGGGTGAACCGCTCCGGGGTCAGTCCCATGAGCTTGAGTTTGTACGCCCGGTTCCAGCGGGACCTGGCCTCCGGGGTGGCGAGTGTCTTCTCTCGCCGCCGCTCCGTCAGCCGTGCCCTGTGGTCCGCCAAGGCTGCCGCCGTCCGGCACTCTCCCCGGTGGCCGGGCATCCGCCCGCAATACTCCCTGGCGCGCGGCATCCAGTGGCCGCACCGATCGCCCGTAGGCTGGCCGCTAACTGACATGGTGTTTACCCACCTTCGTCAGCCAGAGCCCGCGGGGATGCGCCAACACCCTGCGGGCTCGCTTGCTTTCGTGGGCGATGCTGGGTTCGAACCAGCGACCTCCTCGGTGTCAACGAGGCGCGCTCCCACTGCGCCAATCGCCCTCGAGGCGGAGGCGGGAATCGAACCCGCGTACAGGGCTTTGCAGGCCCTTGCCTAAGCCACTCGGCCACTCCGCCAGCGCCAACGTTCCCTGCTGGGGGAATCATGGCTTTGGACATCCGAAGAACCGTGCGGGCCTGGGCCTGCGGGACGGAATCCGGCGCCTCCGAGCGGACGACGGGATTCGAACCCGCGACCCTCACCTTGGCAAGGTGATGCTCTACCAACTGAGCCACGTCCGCATGTGGTGCACCCCCCATCCGGGCCTGTTCGCCCGGCCGGGTGTGCGTTCAGAACTGTAGCCGATCCTGGCCGCCGAGCAAACTCGGGCCCGTGGCGTGCCGCCAGGTAAGCGGGCTCATCGCTACTCCGCGCGCAGGGCGTTCGCCACTCTCAGGCGGGCCGCGCGGTGACCTGGCCACAGCCCGAGCAGGCTGGTCAGCACCAGCGCCGCCGGGACGATGACCACCATCACGACGGTCGCGATCGGCGGCACATACTGCACAGGCGTGTACCCCGCCACCGTCCGCCACAGGAGACGCCCCACCACGAGACCTGCCGGGACCCCGATCAGCAGCCCGGCCAAGGCCAGGACCGACCCCTGGGTGAACACGATCAGGCGGCACTGGGGCGGTGTCATGCCCATGACCCGCAGCACGGCTACGTCCTGGATGCGGCGCTGGACCACGGTGACCAGGGCATGACCTACGGCGCCGATGGCGAGCAGGGCCAGGAAAACGCCGAGGACCACCGGCAGCACCTTCACCTGCCCCAGTTCGGCCATCTCCATCGGGGACTGCGCCGGCTCCAGGTCCGCACTGGCCAACTGCGGCGCCGCCCGCGCGAGCTGGCCATGCACGATCTGGGTCGCCCGCGCGGCAGGCACGCCGGGTGCGGTCCTGATCAGCACGATGTGGAACTTGAAGCCGGTGAACAGCCGGCTGAACCCGGCCGGGGTCAGCCAGCCGCCGTCGGCATAACTGTTGTGCGAGCCCTCGGGCACCAGCCCGCTGCCGGTCACGGTCAGGACCTCGCTGGCCCGGTTCCCGTCCAGCCGGACCCGGCTGCCGACCCGGGCGTGCAGGGCGGCCAGGGTCCGGGGCGCCAGCAGCACCTCGTGCGCGCTACGCGGCATGCGGCCGCGCAGCACCACGACGGGGATGGCCTTGGGGCCGCCGGCGTGGTACTCGTACAGGCTGATCGACCCGGCGTCGTTCCCGCTGGTGGCCACCGCGACGCGGGAGTCGTCCACCCCGCTCACCGAGGGCAGCCGGTGCAGCACCCGCACGAACTGGGATGCCGACCCGAAATCCCTGCCGTTCAGGCCTACCTCGGAGACCAGCTGGAAGGTCTGGCCGAACCGTCCCGGGTGCGCCACGGTGTCGGACACGCCGTAGGAGAACGTGAACGCGGCCACGATGCCGAGCACCCCGGCCACCGCCCCGATCTGGGCGGGCCGCACCGGCACGGCCGACGGGCCGCGGCCTGGCTCCAGCGCGAACCGGGCCCCGATGACGACCGGGACCGGGAAGCCGGCCCGGGCCGCCGCGGCCGCGGTTGCCGAGCCCCGGACCGGCACCTGCCGGCGGCCTGCGGCGAGCGTGGCCCGCCCGGCCAGCGCCGCGCCTCCCGCCACCAGCAGGGTGATCAGCGCCACCGCTGGCCCGATGACCGCCCAGTCGGCGGACAGGCCCGGCGCCGGTTCGAGCAGCGCCGCGGTCCCGATCGGGAACCAGGGAGACACAGCCACCGCGAACCCGGCCGCCAGGCCGGCCCAGCCAGCCCGGCGAGGGCCGGGGCCGCCGCGACCGCCCCGGTGACCTCGGCGGACGTCATCCCGAGGGCCCGCATGATCTGCAGCTCCGCCCCGCTGGCCGCCGCGAAGCGGGCCAGGGTCTGCCCGATCAGGAACAGTGAGGCCAGGAACGCGGCCGCCGCCAGCGCGACCAGGCAGCGGGCTTCGAAGGCGATCTGCCGCTGCGCCTCGGCGTACTGCTGGGGCAGGTCCCAGATGTCGATGTCATGCCGGCCGGTCAGCCGGACGATGTCGCGCCGCAGCCGGGGGATGGCCGTCTCCCCGCCGCGCAGCCGGACGAGGGCATTGACGAAACTGAACTGGTTGTGCGGGTTGCCCACCACGCTCAGCGGATACCGGGCCGCCACGGCGGGCGACATGAGGATCGCGCCGTCCGACCCCGGCGAATCGGTGATCCACGGGGAGCGGACGACGCCGACGATCCGCAGCCGCAGCCTCGGCCCGGTGAGGGCGCCCCCCGGCCCGGACCCCTTTCCCGTCTGCATTTCCCGGGGGGTGGGCAGCTGGAGGATGACCGACTCGCCCACGCCCCGGTGATGATCGGCCACGAACATCGGCGTGACCACGGCCTCATCGACGCGGCGGGGATTGAACACCCGGCCCTGGAAAACCACGGGCTTCTCGATCGACCGGAGAATGGTGTCGTTGGCAGGCGGGAACCCGGCCACGTCGGCGGGCAGCCCCTGGAAGCTCAGCGTGTAGTCCACCGCGAACGTGGACACCGAGGCCACCTCGGGCAGCCGCTCGACGCGGCCCCAGTCGAACCCGGGCTGGTTGGGCAGCACCACGGCGGTCGCGGGAAGGGTCACGGCGTCCAGCCGCCGCAGCGCGGTGTCACCCCGCCGGGCCCCGGCCACCGCGGCGATGATCGTGCCGCCCGCGAACGCGACCAGCAGCGCGAGGATGATCAGGGACCGCCAGCGGTGGCGCACGTCAACTCGCAGCCACGTCCCGATCGCCTTCATCCGCCCCCCACTTGCCCGTCCCGTCCCCGTCCGTGCCATCCGCCAGCGCTCGCCCCGCTGGTGCGCCGCCCTGAAGGCCATTAACCCGCACCTGGCGGCCGGACGGGAGTAGGCCAGCACGAAGGCAGCCGGGGAGGCTGCCCAGGCTGGCAGCCGCGGTCCGGGAGCAGTCCGGGGACCAAACCGAGATCCGGGTGCTTCCCACCGAGAGATCCACGTGCTTCCTGTCGTCGTACCTGATGTAAGCCCGTACCGACGATCAGGGGAGCACCCACGATGGCAAGCCCAGTGGTTCATTTCGAGATCCGGTCGGCTGACCCCGACGCCACGCGCGAGTTCTACGGGAAGCTGTTCGGCTGGACCTACCCGGACGGCGGCATGCCCGGATACACCTACGTCGACACCGGGGTCGAAGGGGCCGTGCCGGGCGGCATCAGCCCGCTCCAGGGTGGCGGCCCGGTCGTGACCTTCTTCGTCGGCGTGGCCGACGTCGCCGCTACCCTGGACGCTGCGGTCGCTCACGGGGGGCGCATTGTCCAGCCGGCCACGTCAGTCCCCGGCGTGACCTTCGGGTTGCTGGCTGACCCGCAGGGCCAGGTCGTCGGGCTGGCGAGCGCGGACTCCTGACCAGCGGGCCGCGCGAGCAGGACATCCGATACCGGGGGGTCTGCGATGGCTGCTTCTGCTGACCTGGATGTTCTGCTCGCGCGGGCCCTGGCGGGGAGGACGCGGCGTTCGCGGCGCTCGTCACCGCGCACGAACGTTCCGTCTTCCGGCACTGCTACCGCATGCTGGGATCGGGCCCGGACGCCGAGGATGCCGTCCAGGACACGCTGGAGCGCGCCTGGCGCAAGCTCGCCACCTATGACGGCTCCGGATCATTCGGCGGATGGCTGCATCGGATCGCGACCAACGTGTGCCTCGACACGCTGCGGACCCGGCGGCCGCGCCTGGTCCCGGCGGGCTCCGGGCCAGCGGCGGCGCCTGGCTCCATGCCGGCCCTGCCCGATCTGGAGGCGGCCTGGGTTGAGCCGGTCAGCGACGCCGAACTCAGCGGAGCCGGCGACCCGCAGGCGACTCTGCTCCGCCGGGAGGAGGTCAGCCTCGCGTTCGTGGCGGCGCTGCAGCGCCTGGCTCCCCGCCAGCGCGGTGTCCTGCTGCTGCATGACGTGATCGGGTTCAGTCACGCCGAGACCGCCGAGGTGCTCGCTATCAGCGCCTCAGCGGTCAACAGCCTGCTTTCCCGGGCCCGCGAGACCGTGCAGGCCAGCCTGGGAGCGCCGGTCCCTGACCTCACGGACCCGCGGGTCGCACAGTTCCGCGAACGTTACGTCCGCGCCTGGCAGCTCGCCGACATTGAGGCCTTCGTCCAGCTGGTGACCGAGGACGTCCAGTTCTCGATGCCCCCGCTCAGCACCTGGTTCGATGGCCGGGAGGCGACGGCCCAGTTCGTCGAGGACGCTATCTTCGCTGCCGTCCGGCCCCACGGGGTGACGCTCCAGGCTGGCTCGTGTAACGGGCAGCCAGCCTTCGGGACGTACGAACCAGACCAGGCCGCTGAACCAGGCGAGGCCACCCGGCTGGTCGTGACCGGCCTGCAGCTCGTGCAGCTCAGCGACGTGGGCGGGGAGCTACTGATCAGCGCCTTGGTGTCCTACCGTGATCCGGCGGTGGCCGTGCGGTGCGGCCTGCCGGCCGTCATCGACCAGCCAGGGAACCGACCTGGTCGGCGTAGTAGGTGACCTCCGCCACGTGCTCGGCGATCTCGCGCAGCGTCCAGGCGTCTGGCTGCGGGCGATTCCAGGCCTCCGCCCCGGCGGTCTCGTAGCGCAGCGCGTACCAGCGGCCGAGCCGGCGCAGCCGGGAGCAGGCCTCGTCGTAGTCCGGCTCGGTGAAGCGGGCCCAGTCCGCGTCGAGCGTTACCGTCCGCCCATGCCACTCATCGGGCAGCGGGGCGGCGCCGGCCAGCAACGCCTCCACCTGATGCAGATGATCCACCAGGTGATCGGCGATCCGGCGCAGCGCCTTGTGCGGCGTCCACGTGTTCGGCAGGCCGTCGTCCATCGCCCGCGCGATAGGCCGGCCATCCCAGGCGTGCCAGGTCCGGGCCAGTTCCAGGCACCGGTCCACGGCCGCCACCACCAGGTGTCCCGGGTTCGGGTCCACGTCATCAGTCATGGTCCGACTCTGGCCGGATAATGCTTCGGCGAGCGTCGAAGCATGCCTGTGCTACGGCGCCCGCCGCAGCCGCCGGTAGTCGTCCTCGACCACGGCGGGATCGTCCAGGAACGGGTCGCGCCGGATCCGGGCCCTGTTGCGGCCCCTCGTGAGCTGGGCGAACAGGCGGCGCAGCCAGGCGGTCATTGGCGATCCCCTAGACGTGGGCGGGCTTTTTCATGACGCTAGAAGCCATCCGCTGGTCCCTCCGATCCAATGACGTGGCAGGAATGCAGACCAATCTGGCCTGGGAGACGCTCCTCGATCTGTCGGCCCCCAGGCCTGGCCCGCTGCACATGCGGCTGGCCGCCGCGATCCGTGCGGCCATCAGGGACGGGCTTATCCCGCTGGAGGCGGCGCTGCCGCCCAGCCGCACGCTGGCCGCTGATCTCGGCGTGTCCCGCTGGACCGTCACCCAGGCGTACGCCCAGCTCGTCACCGAGGGGTACCTGACCGCGCGGACCGGCTCCGCGACCCGCGTGAGCTGGTCGCCCCGTGCTGACCTCGATCACGCCGCCGGGCCTGCCGCGCGCCCGCAGCCCGCTGCCCCGGACCGGCCTCCCCGGTTCGATCTGTCCTCCGCCCGTCCTGACCTCCGGGCTTTCCCGCGCCGGAGATGGGTCGAGGCGATCAGGGCCGCGGCTGAGACCGCGCCGTTCGATGAACTGGACTACGCCCAGGCGGGCGGGCACCCGCGGCTGCGGGCCGTGCTCGCCGGGCACCTCAACCGGAGCCGGGGCGCGGCCGCGGAGCCGGGCACGATCTCCATCTTCTCCGGCGCTGGCCAGAGCATGTCCCAGGTCTCGCACGCCCTGCTCGCGGACGGCCATAGGGCTATCGGCCTGGAGGATCCCGGGTCCACGCGGCTGTGGCAGGCGGCGCGGACCGCAGGCCTGGACCTGGTGGGGCTGCCGGTCGACCACGACGGCCTGCTGGTGGAGGAGCTTGAGAAGCACCCCGGCCTGAGGGCGGTGTGCGTGGGCGCGGCGCGGCAGGTAGCGACAGGCTGCGTGCTGGCGCCGCACCGGCGGTCGGCGCTGCTGGACTGGGCCCGGCGCGTGGACGGCCTGATCATCGAGGACGACTTCGACTCCGAGTTCCACTACCGCACCCCCGCGCTGGCGGTCATGCAGGGGACGGACCGGCAGCGGGTGGCGCTGCTCGGGTCGGTGAACCGGACGCTGAACCCGACCGTCGGCATCGGCTGGGTGGTCGCGCCGCAGCGGTGGGTCGGGGCCGTCCGGGCGGACCGCGAGATCCCGGTCAGCCCGCCCGCGCTGAATCAGCTGGCCCTGGCGCTGTTCATGGAATCGGGTGCCTACGACCGGCATCTGCGCGCGTCCCGCCGCCGATTCCGGGCCCGCCGGGACGCGCTGGTCGCCGCCCTGCACCGCCAGCTTCCCGGCTACCCAGTGCACGGCGCCGACGCGGGGCTGGACCTGCTGCTCGAGCTGCCGCCAGGCTCAGACGCCGCCGCGATCGTCGCGAACGCCCAGCGCCAGGACATGTGGCTGTGCAGCGTGGATGATCTGCGCTTCCAGTCCGAGCCTGGGACGCCCGGGCTGGTCCTCGGCTTCGGCAACCTGAACGATTCGGTGGTGCAGGAGGCGGTCGCGGTCCTGGCGCGACTCCTCAGCCCGGCGGAACAACGCTGATGGCCACGGCCCGGGCGGCGACGGCGCGCGCTGGCCGAAACCCATTTCCCGCGCGGGCGCCAGCCAGGCAGAATCAGCCTGATGGAAGAAATGATCGAGGTCGATGGCGGCACCGTCTGGGCGCAGGACACCGGTGGTCCCGGAGCCCCCGTCGTCCTGCTGCACCCCGGAATCGGCGATTCGCGGGTCTGGGACCTGGTCATGCCCCGGCTGGCGGGCCGGTACCGGCTGATCCGCTACGACGCGCGGGGGCATGGCATGTCCCCGCCGGCGACCGCGCCTTACACGCTGCTGGATGACCTGATCGCGGTGCTCGACCACCTGGAGGTGGCCCAGGCGACGCTGGCCGGCTGCAGCCAGGGCGGGGCCAGCTCCCTCGACCTGGCCCTGGCCCGGCCGGAGCGGGTCAGCGCGCTCGTGCTCGTCTCGCCGGGGGTGAGCGGCTATCCGTGGCCTGCTGACCCGGAGCGGGACGCCCGGTTCGAGGCGCTCGAGGCCGCGGGGGACGTGGAGGGGATCGCCCGGCTGGCGCTGGGAATCTGGACCACCGGGCCGCCGGATGAGGCGGCCCTCGCCCAGCTGCGCAGTGCGGCGAAGGCGTGGCTGGCCAACGGCGAGTACGAGAAGGAGGGGCCGGCCGCCTTCGACCGTCTGGGCGAGATCACCGCCCCGTCTGTGCTGCTGATCGGGGACCAGGATCACCCGCCGCTCATCGAATGCGATGCGGCGATCGCGGCCCGCATCCCCGGGTGCCGCAAGATCGACGTCCCCGGCGGCGACCACCTGCTGCCGCTCCGGTTCCCTGAGCTCGTCGCGGAGACGATCGAGGTGCTGGCCGGCTGACAGGTCCCGGCCGGCCGAGAGGTCCCGGCCGGCCGAGAGGTCCCGGCCAGGCTTAAGGCCGCCGCCTCAGTCGTGCCGGCGGGCGCGGAATACCGTGTCGTGGATCGTCACCACCCGGCCTTCCGGATCGGTGGCCTCCCGCCCGGGCGCCGCGTTCGTGACGATGTCCCACTCGCCCGGGTCGAGCAGGGCCACGACGTCGTCACCGGTGAAGAACAGGTCCGGCAGGGGCGGCCGGGGGATCGTGGTCCGCAAGTCTGACGGGTGATGCCCCACGACGAGCAGCGTGCCCCCGGGTCGCAGGGCGGCCGCCAGGCGGCGGAACAGCGGCGCCCGCTGCGCCGACGGCGGGTGCAGGTACTGCACCGACACCAGGTCGTAGTGATCCTCGACCGGTTCCCAGGTGAAGATGTCGGCCTGCTCCCAGGCGATGCACCCGGCGATCCCCGGGCCGGCCTGGGCCGCGTGGCCCGCGGCGCGGCCGAGCGCCACTGTCGATATGTCGACTCCGGTGACCTGCCAGCCCTGCCCGGCCAGCCAGATGCTGTCCGCGCCCTCCCCGCAGCCGACGTCCAGCGCGTCGCCCGCCGGGAGCCCGGAGGCCTCGCTGACCAGGTTGCGGTTCGGCTTCCCGCTCCAAAGTGAGTCCTTCGTGCGGTACCGCTCGTTCCAGAAGCCCTCGGTGAACATCTCGGCCACCTCGGGCGCCCCGCTGGGCGTCCCTTGCGCCATCCCGGCATCATCGTGCGCGGTCACCTGGCACCACCTCCACTGAGCTCCGGCGCGAGCCCGGGATCGTGCGGGGCGCGCCGTACTGGCAGGCTGTCAGCCATGCGAACTGTGATCGTCACCGGCGACGGCCTCACCGTCCAGGATGTCATCGACGTGGCCAGCGGCGAGGCCACCGCCGAGCTCAGCCCCGACGTGCCCGCCACCATGGAGTTCAGCCGCTCGGTCGTGGCCGCCGCGACCCAGGGCGACACCCCCGTCTACGGGGTGAACACCGGTTTCGGCGCGCTGGCCGACACGCCGGTCCCCATCCAGGACCTGGCCCGGCTGCAGGGCGCCATCGTCCGCTCACACGCCGCGGGCACCGGGGTGCCCCTCGACGATGCGGCCGTCCGCGCGATCCTCCTGCTTCGCGCCCGGACCCTGGCCGCCGGGTACTCGGGCGTCCGGCCCGACCTGCCCCGCCGCCTCCTGGAACTGCTCAACCTCGGCCTGCTCCCGGTCGTGCCCAGCAAGGGCTCGGTCGGCGCCTCCGGCGACCTGGCCCAGCTCGCCCACCTGGCCCAGCCGCTGATCGGCGAGGGCAGGCTGCGCGGCCCGGGCGACCCGCCGCAGGGCCGGCCCAGCGCCGAGGTGCTCGCCGAGCACGGGCTGGTCCCGCTGGAGCTGGCCCCGAAGGAGGGCCTGTCCCTGGTCAACGGGACCGAGCCGATGCAGGCGCTGCTGGCGTTCTCGGTGCACGACGCGCGGATGCTGGTCCAGGCGGCCGACATCGCCTGCGCCCTGTCGATCGAGGCGCTGCTGGGCACCGACCGGCCCTACGACGAGCGGGTTCAGGCCCTCCGCCCGCACCCGGGCCAGCTGGACAGCGCGGCCAACCTGCGCGCCCTGCTGGCCGGCTCGCCGCTGCTGGCCAGCCACCGGCACAGCCGGCACGCGGTGCAGGACGCGTACTGCCTGCGCTGCGCGCCGCAGGTGCACGGCGCGGTCCGGGACGTGCTGGCCCATGCCAGCCGGGTGATCGACATCGAGCTGGGCGCGGTGGTGGACAACCCGATCGTGGTCGCCGACGGCGAGGTGATGACGTCCGGGAACTTCCACGGCGAGCCGCTGGCTTTCGCCGCGGACATGCTGGCCATGGCCCTGGCCGAGCTGGCCAGCATCAGCGAGCGCCGGGTGGACCGGATGCTGGACCCGGCGTTCTCCCGCGGCCTGCCGCCGTTCCTGGCCCCGGACGCGGGCACCAACTCCGGCTTCATGCTCGCCCAGTACACCGCCGCGTCCCTGGTCAGCGAGAACAAGGTGCTTTCCCACCCGGCCAGCGTGGACACCATCCCGACGTCGGGCAAGCAGGAAGACCATGTGTCCATGGGCTGGCACGCGGTGCGCAAGCTCCGCGAGGTGGTGGCGAACGTCCGGACCTGCCTGGCCGTTGAAGTCTGCTGCGCGGCCCAGGGCATCGACCTGCGGGCCGACATCGCCGTTCCCAGCGAGCCCCTCAAGGCCGTGCACGCGGCCATCCGGGCGCGGGTCCCGATGATGCCCGTGGACCGTGAGGTGGCCGAACAGATCACGGCCGTCAACGCCTTGCTGCCTTCTCTTGCCGCAACGGCTGGCGCGCACGCCGGTGCCCTGCGCTAGCGTTTTCGTGTGACGGTGTGGATGAACGGCACCCTCGTGCCGGACGACCAGGCCCGGGTACCCGTGACCGACCATGGGCTGACCACCGGGGACGGGGTGTTCGAGGCGCTCAAGGTCACCGGGGGCATCCCGTTCGCGCTGACCCGGCACCTGGCCCGGCTGTGCGCCTCAGCGAAGGGGCTGGGCCTGCCGGAACCGGATCTGGACCAGATCCGGGCCGGGGTGGACGCGGTGCTGGCCGGGGCGGGGCGCCCGGACCGGGCCCGGATCCGGATCACGGTCACGGCGGGGGAGTCGGCCCTCGGCTCCCAGCGGACCAGCTCGGCTCCGGCCACGATCATCCAGCTCGGCGAACTGCACGACGCGGCGCCCACCTGTGACGTGATCATGTTCCCCTGGCCCCGGAACGAGCGGGGCGCCCTGGCCGGGGTCAAGACCACCTCCTACGCCGAGAACGTGTTCGCGCTGTCCTACGCGCAGCAGCAGGGCGGTGCCGAGGCGATCTTCGGCAACCTGGCCGGGAACCTGTGCGAGGGGTCGGGGACCAACGTGTTCGTGGTGGCGGGCGGCCGGCTGGTCACCCCGCCGCTATCGGCGGGCTGCCTGGCCGGGGTGACCCGGGGGCTGGTCATCGAGTGGGCCGGCGCGGTAGAGGAGAACTTGCCGTTGGCTGCGCTGGCTGAGGCGCGGGAGGCGTTCCTGACCGGGACGACCCGGGACGTGCAGCCGATCCGCAGCGTGGACGGGGTCGCGCTGCCCGCGGTGCCCGGGCCGGTGACCCGCAAGGCCGCGGACATCTTCGCCGAGCGCTCCGCCGAAGACCTCGACCCTTAGCACGCAGATGCGGGTGGGTGTGTCCGGTGCGCACGGGACTGGCAAGACGACGCTGGTCGAGGAGCTGTGCGCGCACCTCGCCGGTCACGTGCCGGTCGATGAACCGTACTTCCTGCTGGAGGAAGAAGGCTACGAGTTCGGGTTCCCGCCGTCGCTGGACGATTACCGGGCCCAGCTCAGGTGCTCGTTGGGCGTGCTGCGCTCCGTGGCTCCCAGGGTTGTTTTCGACCGCACCCCGCTGGATTTCCTGGCTTACCTTGCTGCGCTAGGCGTCGGCATCGAAAGCGAGGCTGACCCATCCGTCGTGCGCTCAGCCGTGGCCAGCCTGGATTTGCTGGTCATCACGCCGATAACGCCCCAGACAGAACGGGTGCTGCCCCGGCCCGGCCTGCTCGAGCTCCGGGAAACGATGAACGCTGCGCTGCTGGATCTGCTGTCCAGTGACCCGCTGGAGGCCTGGGGAGATGTTCCGGTGATCGAGCTGAACGGCCCGGTCGATGGGCGCCTTGCGGCTGTCCTGGCTGCGGTTCAGCCGTAGTGCTTCAGGTGCGGCCATAGCGTGCGCCAGCTGGCCACCGGGCCGGTGCAGACGCCGATCTGCAGGCCGGTCCAGTCGTTTCGCACGTGGTATGGAGGGTTGTGGGTGGCCAGGAGGCGGCATCTGGCGAAATACGGCCGCAGCTGCCCGAGGGCGTCGACCGCGAGCACAGTCCGGTCAGAGGCCCTTCCAGGGCCCCACATCCAGTAAGTGTTGTGGCCGGAGAGCACCGGCGGCAGGTGGTCGGCCGAGCCCAGGACGTCCAGGGTGGCGGCTTCTGCGTAGTACCCGGTGAAGATCGAGGTGGGCGGGCGGCCGGCCCGCACCAGGGCCTCGTCCTGCGCCGCGACGGCGTGAGCGAGCTGGGGCCAGCCGATGGTGTCGCCCAGGGTGCCGCGCTGCTCAGAAGCAGACAAGTCGTGCACGTTCCCGATGGGCACGATCGGCAGGAGCCCCGGCAGGAGCGGGGCCAGGCTGACCAGGGCTGCGGCGACCACGACCCAGCGCCGCACCCGCGGCCGGGCGCCACGGGTGATCCAGCGCTCGGTGGCCACGGCCCCGGCCGCGAGCACGGCGGGCGCCATCCCGTCGCTGTAGTACGGCTTGCCGGGTATCCAGGCCAGCACGTAGACGACCACGAGGGTGGCGGCCACGGCGATGAACCGGAGCTCGGGGGCACGCCAGAGCCTGATGAAGCCCGCGACGACCAGGGGCGCCACCAGCAGCCCCAGATAGAGGAACTGAGCTGGCACCCCGGCCGCGTAATTGCCGGGGCTGGTGTTCTGCTGGTGCAGCGCGGAGGCCATGGCTAGCTGCGGCCACCCGTGCGTGGCCAGCCAGATCAGGTTCGGCGCCCAGATCACCGCCGCGATGCCGGACGCGAGCCAGGGCCATCTCGTGCGCAGCACGCCGCGGTGGGCCGAGGTGAGGAGCCCAAGAGCCAGGCCGATCAGCAGCAGGGCCAGCAGGTTGTCGCTCTCGAGCCCGGCGCCGGCCACGGCTCCCGCACCCAGCCACCAGTGCGGCCGGTCCCGCAGCAAGGCCGTGGTGACGCAGAGCAGCACGGCCGTCCAGGCCAGCAGGTCCAGCGGCGTGGTGTTGCCGATGTGGTCGGCGCCGATGAGGACGGGAGTACAGGCCGTGACGAGGGCGGCGAGGATCCGGCTGAGCCGGCCACCGCCGAACAGCGCCGCGAACCTGGCCGCCATGACCACGACCGCCCCGCCGGCCAGCGCCGGGATGATCCGGACCGCCGTCGGGCTGACGCCCAGGATGTCCGTAACCCGGGTGAGCAGCGGGCCGACCGGGGGCTGGTCCACATAACCGAACGCGAGATGGCGGCCGGCCTCGATGAAGTACAGCTCGTCTTGTAAAAACCCGTAGCGGTCGCTCAGCCCGAACTCGACCGCCACGAACACGGCGGCAATCGCCCACACCGGGCCAGGCACGCGATCCGAGGGGGCCACCGGTTCCGGTTGCGCGGCCGGGCCCGCCTGGCCGTCACGAATCGTCACCATGGCCCCTCAATACCTTCGTTAGGGTGCCAGCCGGCCCGGCCGCCGGGGTCCGGCGCGGGCCGCATGACTCAGGGCCTGCGCAGCAGCTGGCTCAGCTCACCGTCGAGATTGATGTACTCACCTTCACGCCCGGCGGGGATCACCTGGAACGTGCGGAGCAGGAAGCCGGCCAGCGCGGTCAGCGGGGCCTCGAAGTGGGCCTGGCCGAACGGTGAGGACAAGGAGATGTTCAGCACCCGCTGCCCGGTCGGCGTGTCCGCAGGCCACACGCGGACATCGCCGTCACCGGCCGGTTCGGTCATCCCGCCGGCCAGCAAGTCGCGAGCGAAGATCCACTCAACGGGCTCGTCCATACCCACATGAAACGCCATGCGGATGGCGTAGGGATCCTCGGCCCGGTAGTGCAGGCTCGCCGTGAGAGGAACGCCATCGTGCTCTGGAACCACGAGTCTGAGGCCGAGCTCGGCTGCGACGGTGTTGATGCTGTTCATTGCCTCGCCAAACCTTTGCCTTGTCTCATCCCGGAACGCCGGGCTTCATCCATCCAGCGATGCCGTCCCACGGGGTGACGAGGCACGCAGGCACGCAACTCTTCAGTAGGAGGATTCCGCGAACGCTGCCACTACTAACCTCGGTCACTGCGGACCATATCAGCCGTGACCTGGGCAAACGCTTCTCGCGTCTCAACGTAATCATGACCCAGCACTGTTCCTGTGACCAGGAACAACACGCTGTGATCTAGCTCTCAGTAGCTGCGGGGCCGAATTTTCGCTTCGCATCCCGTGCGCACCTCCGGGTTTGCGTTCAGATAGCGAACAGTCGTGCTTTCGTCCGATGCGGCAGCATACAGCCTTCCGGCTTGGGCGCACTACCCGATGCCCCGACTTTCGTGCGGCCTTGTCCGTAATCACCACAATCACTGACTTAATTCCCGTGCAGCGGCTATTCGTATTCAACGGGACAAGCATCCGCCCGGCTCCGCCGGCGGTTTCCGTCAAGGGTGCCCGGCAAGGGCTCCAGAGCCCTTATGTGTCCCTGAACTGATCTTCCTTGGCCCCGGACAACCCGGGCCGCTCCAGGTCCCTGTCCTGGCCGCTCAGAGCCTTCCGCGCGGCCACGCTGGCCCGCTGCCGCGCCGACGTCCCGGCGGCGTTGCGGCGATCGGGGCCCGGGACTTGCCCGGTGCCGGGGGTACCGGCGATGTGGCGCCTACGACGACGCCAGGCCGCGCGCGGATACGCTAGTCTGTGTTGGCCCGCGAGCGTTCCGGCCACAAGGAGCCGGGTCGTTTGGGGGCGCCAGGGCGATTAGCTCAGTGGGAGAGCGCTCCGCTCACACCGGAGAGGCCGCTGGTTCGAACCCAGCATCGCCCACCAGTTCAGGGTCTGGCTTAAGGCCAGGCCGGACCTTTCTGGACAGACCCCATCAGACTCCTGGATGGGGTCTTCCCGTGCCTGCCAGGGTTCCAGTTCACTGGGGATCTCGCCCATGTCGGCGGCGCCCATCTTCCTCCCTGACGCAGCCGCAGGCGGTGAAGATGTCGCAGTTGGCGGGCCCGGTCGTCGCCCAGTCCGGCGCCAGCCTCTAGTTGGTCGTGCGAGGGGCCCGCCGGCGTTTTAGCGGACAGCGACTTTAAGATTACAAATAGTAACTGCCGGTGATACCACGATTTGTCCGTGAGCCATTCGTGAAGCAGCCTGACGATCTCCGGGCAAGTCGGCAGAAAACCGATCCTTACGCCTTCGGTGACGCGTTCTTATGCGGAAACTGCCAGTTCACAATCGGGCGGACTCGCAGGCGGCCAAGATCACCGCTGCGTGGCGCGGGAGCCTAGGCTTCGGCTATGCAGATCATCAAGGGTGCGGGGCAGTGGGCGGCGCCGGCGGCAGGCGCAGCCAACGACTGGGTCGAGCACTTCGCGGTGCCGGCCCTGTCCGTGGGGACCTACTGCATACCGGCGGGCGGGCTGGACGACCAGACCCCGCATACCGAGGACGAGATCTACGTGGTCACTGCCGGCCAGGCCCGGATCGCGACGCCGCAGGGCGCGGCCGAGGTGGGCCCCGGTTCGGTGATCTTCGTGCCGGCGGGCGAGGAGCACCGCTTCATCGACGTCACCGAGGACCTGGTCCTGCTGGTCGTGTTCGGCCCGGCGTACACGGGCGGATGATCGCGATGGCCGAGGACCTCCGGGCCTGGTGCGGATCGCCATGATCCGCACCAGACCCGGGGAGGTTCCTCGTGGCCCGCCGTAGGCCCGGCTGGTCAGGCGGACGGCTTCTCGAAGTAGTGACCCTTGTCGAGGTCCTCGAGGAGCCCGGGCTCCGTCGGCTGCCACCCCATCAGCTCGCGGGTCAGCGCGCTTGACGCCGGGGCGTCCAGCCCGATGAAGCCGCCCAGCCAGGTGAAGTGCCCGGCGGCCTGCTCGGCGGGGATCGAGACCACCGGCACGTCCAGGTGGCGGCCGATCACCTCGGCGACGTCGTGGATCGGCACGCCTTCATCGGCGACCGCGTGCAGCGTCGATCCGGCCGGGGCCTTCTCCACCGCCAGGCGGAAGAGGTGCGCGGAATCGAGCCGGTGCACGGCAGGCCAGCGGTTGGAGCCATCGCCGATATAGGCGGACGTGCCCTGGTCACGGGCGATGGCGACCAGGGTCGCCATGAAGCCGTTGTCCCCGTCGCCGTGATTCGTCGGAGGGAGCCGCATGACCGACGAGCGGACCCCGCGGGAAGCCAGCGACAGCACGAACTCTGCCGTGGCCATCCGGGTCGCCGGACCGCTGCCGTGCGCGGCGGCCAGCGCCGGATCGGCGTCGTGCCCGTCCCGTTCGGTCGCCACCCGCCCCGGGGCGACACCGAGGGTCCCCGACGCGATGACCAAGGGCCGGTCAGAGCCGGCCAGTACCTCGCCGAAGACCTCGACGGCGCGGCGGTCCGCGTCGGCGGCGCCCTGGAAGTCGCCCGTGAACGCGATGTCGTGCTTGAACGCCAGGTGGATCACGCCATCCGAGGCGGCCGCCGCGTCCCGCAGGACGTCGAGGTCATCCAGGGTGCCGCGCTGCACCTGCGCCCCGGCCGCGGTGAGCGCCTCGGCTGAGGCGTCCGAGCGGGCGAGCCCGGTGACCTGATGGCCCGCGCCGAGGAGTTCGGGGACGACCGCGGAGCCAATCCAGCCGGACGCGCCGGTAACGAATACACGCATGTGAAACCCTCCAGGTGATCGACGGCCAGCCCGCAGGGTGGGCCGGAGCAGATCGATGTCAGCTACTGTCATCACTCTAGCACGCGATGTCAGCCGCTGTCGTCAACGGGCCTGCGCGGCGGTGGATCGCCTGCCCAGCGGGCCGGCCGGCTGCACGACGGTGACCGGGCTGCTCGCCGCGTTCGGGGCCGGCCTGGGTGTGGGGCGCGGTCGTGGCTACCTGGGGTGCCCCGGAGTTATCCGGGCCGGGTCGCGATCTGGCTGAGCCAGGGGAGCCGGACCCCGAGGCTCTCGGGCTGCCGGGTGGCGGCGTTCACCGCGACCAGCCCGCCATGCGCGATGATCACGAACAGCCACCGGCCGTCGGGAGACCAGGCCAGCGTCCCGGCACCGACGGTGGTCTGGCTGAGCGGGACCGCGATCCGCTGGTCCGCGCCGGTGACCAGATTCACCAGGTGCAGCGTGACCTGGCCGCCGGCCATCACGCGGAACACCGCGGCCGTGGCGCCGTCCGGCGTGATGACGCCGGGGGACGCGGCTGACACCGACGCGACCGGGGGACCGCCCAGCTGCCGCCGCGCCCCAGTGGCCGGGTCGATGACCACATCCGCGCACCGGTGCGGGCGGTCGCAGATCACGGTGAGCCAGCGGGTCGGGCCGACGGCCGCGAGCATCCCGCCGATCCGCCGGGAGCCCCCCGGCCAGACGTCGTAGATCTCGCCCACGCCGGACAGCAGGACCGCGCCCCGGCCGTTCGGGCTGGCCAGCCACCAGCCACCGGCGGGCAGGCGCATGGATACGCCGGTCCTGCCACCGTCCAGCCGGATCAGGGTCAGTGACCGGCGCCGGGTCTGCACCCACACCTCACCGGGCCGCGGCCCGGGCAGGGTCTGCCCGCCCTGGCCGAGGACCCTGGGCAGCGGCCGGGCGGGCCGGCCGTCGGCTACCAGGTAGCCCGGCTCGAAGTCCCACGGCCGGATGATGACCTCGCTGGGGCCGGCCACGAACGAGAACGCGCCGGTGCTGCCCAGCCCGGGCACGACGGTCTGGGTGACCCGGCCCTGGGCCAGCTGGACCCGCACCGCCCGGTTGGGGCCGTAGCCGAGCAGTTCCCAGCCCGCCCGCACGCCGAGCAGCCGGTGACCCGCCTCGGTCACCGTGACCTGAGAGCGCGCCGACGCCGGCTTCACCGGGTGCCGGCCCAGGGCCAGCACGGCCGCTATCGCGATCACCGCGGCCCCGGCCAGGATCAGCGGCCAGCGCGGCCAGCGACGCCCCGGCGGCCGGGACGAGCCGAATCCGACCTCGTCGGGCTCACCCAGGCTCTCCGGGGAAGACCAGGTCATCACGATGTCATCCGGCGGCGCCCTCGAGGCGGGAGGTCAGCCGACGGGCAGGCGGGAGGCGAGCTGGGCTGCCTTGGCCTGAGTCTTCCCGGCCTGCACGCCCACCTTGCCCGTGGTCTTCGCGGCTTTGGCGCTCGCCTTGGTCGCAGTTTTCGCGGCTTTGGCGCTCGCCTTGCCCGCGGCTTTGGCGGCCTTGATACTCGCCTTGTGGGCGGCCTTTCCGGCCCTGGCCCGCACCTCGCCGGTCCGCTCGGCGCGGATCCGGCCCGCCTTGGCCAGGGCCAGATCGGCCTTGGCCTGCGCCAGGTCGGCCGTGCCCTGGGCCTTGCCGAGCGTGGTGCCGACCGCCACGCCCGCCTTGCCGGAGGCTTTGGCCGTCTGCGTGGCCAGCGAGACGTCGTGCCGCGCGGCCTGGACCGCGTGGCGGCTCCGCCAGGCCAGCGAGGGGTTCCCCTCCGTGTCGGCCGCGGCGATCAGCAGGCCGCCGAGCATGGTGAGGTTCTTGATGAAGTGGATGCGCTGCTGGGCGCGCTCCTGCTCGTCCTTGGTCTCCCAGTACGGATGCCCGGCCAGCGTGGTGGGCACCAGCGTGGCCGCCAGGGCCAGGGCGGACAGGCGCGGGAAGCGGCCGATCGCCAGCAGCGAGCCAGCCACCAGCTGGACTGCGCCGTTGATGCGGACCAGTTGCTCGGTGTCGGTGTCATCAGGCAGGGCCGAGATGCGCTCCTTGAGCGGGCCCACTACTTTGTCGGCGCGCGGGGCGACCTTCTCGGGCCGGCGCAGGGTGTCATACCCCTGGACGATGAAGATCGAGGCCAGCATGGGACGGGCGAGAGCTCTCAGTACAGCCATGGCCGCCACTTGCCCGCTCAGCGGAGTTCTAATCGCGTAAAGGCCTGTGGCGTGAGGGTGGCGGCGGCGTGGGGGGTGCCGGCCGCGGGGCCGCTGTGGTGGACTCTGACCGTGCCGCTGCCGAACCCGCCCGTCCCGCCTGCGCCCGCGAACGGGCCCGCACCGCGCCCGGCCCGGACGCCGCTGCTCCGGGTGTCCCGGGTGAGCCGCCGCTACGGAGATCGCGTGGCGCTGCGGCCCGTCGATCTCACGCTGGCCGCCGGCGAGTGCGTCGCCGTGCTCGGCGCGAACGGGTCGGGCAAGTCGACGCTGCTGCGGATCGCGGCCGGGCGGGACACGCCGAGCAGTGGCCAGGTGAGTTACGGCGGCCGGGTGATGTCCGAGGACGACCCGGTGGTCCGGACCGAGATCGCGGTGGTCGGCGACATGGTCAGCGCCTATCCGGACCTGACCATCCGCGAGCACCTTCAGCTGGTCTCGGTCGCGCACGGCGAGGGCCACCTGGCGGCGGAGCTGGTGGACCGGGCGCTGGCCGAGTGCCGCCTGGAAGACCACGCCCGGGCCCTGCCCGGTTCCCTGTCCAGCGGCCAGCTCCAGGCCCTGCAGCTGGCCACGGTGCTGGTCCGGCCGCTGCGGCTGATGGTCCTCGACGAGCCCGAGCAGCGCCTCGATCCCGCCGCCCGGCGCTGGCTGGCCGGACTGCTGCGCGCTGAGAAGGAGGCCGGCGCCGCGATGTTGCTGGCCACGCACCACACCGAGCTGGCCGCGGCGGTCGCTGACCACGTCATCGTGCTCAGCGAGGGCGCCATCACCGCCGAGGGCCCGCCGGATGTGACCTTGGCCGGGTTGCAGTGACCGTAACCCGTGACCCCATCGCCGTCCCGGACAGCACCGGGGCGGCCTTCGCGCTGCTGCGCCAGCTGCGCCGGGGCCGCGGCCGAAAGCAGGCGGCCAGCGCCGCCTACTGGGCTTACCTGGCTGCCGTCATCGTGGTCGGTTACGGCGGCTCCCTGATCGTCACCGCCTACCGGGCGCTGCGCCACCCGCCGCCCGCGCCCGCGGCCATGACGGCCGTGCGGCTGATGAACGCGGCCCCGGCCGCGCTGACCGCGCTGGCGCTGCTGGTGTTCCTGGTGCTGCTGCGGGACGCGCTGTGGCGCGGTCCGGTCACGGTGCCCCAGGCCACCGCGGACTGGCTGCTCGGCACGCCCGTGTCCCGGCGGCGGCTGCTGCGGCCCCGGTTCCGCTGGGCGGCGGCCGGCGCCCTGCTGGCCGGCGCGGTGGCCGGGATCGTGCCCGCCGCCGCCCTGGTCGCCCTGGGCCTGGGCGGCCCATCTCCCAGGTACGTGCTCCACCTGGCCGGGGCCGCGATGGTGTCGATGGGCCTGCTGTTCGGGGTGGCCACCGGCGTGGCGGGCCTGATCGAGCGGTACCCGGCGGCGGGGAGGTGGCTCCGCGCGGCCACCCCGGTGGCGCTGGGGGCCGCGGTCCTGCTCGGCGGCCTGGCTGCCTGGGCCGGATTCGGCCAGTTGCCTTCCGCCGTGGCCTCCGTGCTGCTGTGGTCGGGTCCCTGGGGGTGGGCCGCCCAGCCGGTGATCGCCGCCGTCGGCCACGACGTGCCCGCCAGCCTGGCCGGGATCCCGGATCCCTGGTGGCCGGTGGCCCTGGCGTTGCTCGCCCTGGCCGCGCTGGCCGCGCTGGCCTGCGCGGACCGGGCCGTGGCCGGGGTGCCCGCCGCCGCCCTCCGCGCCCGGGCCCGGACCCTCGGCGCGATGTCCGCGGCCGCGCTGAGCATGAACACCCGCGGGGTCGCGACCGCGTACACCGGGGCGGCCGCCCGCCGGGCCCGGTTCCGTCTTCCGCCGCCGCAGCGGCGTGAACTCGTGCTGCTCTGGCGTGACCTGCTCGCGCTGCTCCGGTCGCCGGCCCGGCTGGTGTCCGCGGTGCTGCTGGCCCTGCTGGCCGCCGCGCTCGCGGCCGTGGCCGGCCACGGGCGGCCGGTGTCACTCGTGCTGGTCGGCTGCGCGCTCAGCCTCGGGTACCTGGCCGCGGCGTGGCTGTGCGAGGGGGCCAGGCTGGATGCGGATGACCCGCGCCGGTCAGCCCAGCTGCCTTTCCGGTATGAGTCGCTGGCCTGGTGGCACGCGGCGGTGCCCTGCCTGGTGCTGCTCGTGGCGGTGGGGGTGCCCGCGGCCGTGGCCGGCCTGGTCTCGGGCGACCTGCGCCCCCTCGTCCTGCTCGTGGTGACCATCCCGGTGCTGGTCGGCGGGGCGCTGGTCAACGTCTTCCGGGGCAGCTTCTCCCCGTCCCTCTTCGTGGGGGCCGACACCCCGGTAGGCAACACGGCGGCTCTGAGCATCGTGTTCTGGTACGCGTGGGGCACGGTCCTCGCCGTGCTGCCGATGACCGTGCTGGTGTCCAGCGCGCTCGGCTCGCCCGGCGCCGGCCCGCTCATCCGCACCCTGGTCATCGGGGCGGTTTTCGCGGTGGGGCTGGGGGCCTACGCGGCCCGCCGCGCGGGGCGGCTGCGGGCTGGCTGACCGGGCCGCTGGCTAGGCCTCGGCCAGAACGCTGCCCAGTGCCCCGGGCAGGGCCGGGGATGGCTCGTGGCCGGGATACCAGCTGCAGGCCACTCCGACGGCCGCGACCCGGCCCGTGGCCAGCAGCATCCGCACCGCGGCAGTCAGCTCACCGCCGGTCACCCCGGCCGCAGCCGGATAGCGCAGCGCCGGGACTTCGGCCGGGTCCAGCACGTCGACGTCGAGGTGCACGTAAAGCGGTCCGTCCGGGAGATCGCCAGGAGTCAGGGCGCTGACCGCCGTCTGGTGCACGGCCGCGGTGGCCAGGTAGTCGGTCTCCGGAGGGTCCAGATCGCGGGCCCCGGCCAGCACCACCCGGTCCTCGGGCACGGGGCGCAGGCCGAGCCGGTCGCAGATCAGCTCGGGACGGTATCCCATCAGCAGCCGCAGCGGCAGGCCACCGAGGTAGCCGGACGTGGTCGTCTCCAGCGTCTGCACGTCGCCGTGAGCGTCGAACCAGACGATGGCCGGATCCAGGCCGCCGTGCTGGAGCCCGGCCATGATGCCGAGGGAGGTGGTGCAGTCGCCGGAGACTACGACAGGCCGGGCGCCGCGCCGGGTGCTGTCGGCCACCGCCTGGCCGACGGCTGAGTACAGCACGGCCAGCCGGTCCCACATACCACCGGCGGGCAGCGCGGGGGTGATGTCCCGCCCTGGCCCCAGCGGCAGGCCCAGATCGGGGAGGTACTCATCCAGGTGGTAGGGGACCCGCAGCACGCTCATCGCGCCACATTAACCGGGCGCCCGGGCTCGGGGCCGCAGACGCCGGCCCGTGCGCTCAGGGTCAAGCGCTCGGGGGTCATGCGCCCGGGGTCATGTGCTCAGGGGCCGGTGCGCAGCGAGTAGCGGACGTCCAGGCGGTCGGCGGAGCGGTTGGCGGTGATCGCGACGCTGTCGCCGGGAAGCACCGCGTGATCGTCCACAACGGCCAGGCCCGCCGCGGTGAAGCTGACCCGGTGGCTGAGCAGGGCCGGGCTCCCGGCCGGGCGGTCCAGGCAATCCGCCTCGAGCGTCCCGAGCACGCCCGGGGTGATGGTCTCCGCGGCCCGGGTGACGGCCAGCCCGCGGCTGGCCAGCACCGTGTACAGGCCGCGCTCGGCCAGGTCGGCCGGGTCCAGGCCGTCCGCCAGGGGCAGCGGCAGGTAGGAGGTCTGCAGGATGAGGGGCCGGCCGCCGGCCAGCCGGAGCCGGCGCAGCCGCAGCACCTGGCTGGGGCCGCCCAGCCGGGCACTGACCTCGCCGGCCGGGGTCACGATCTCCGCGGCCAGCAGCCGGGTGCGGATCTCGGCGCCCTGCGCAGCCAGGTCGGCGGCGAAACTGCGCAGGTGGCCGAGGTCGTATTCGTACCGGGCCGCCACGTAGGTCCCGCTGCCGTGCCGGGCAGCGATCAGCCCGTCGTCGGCCAGCAGTTGGAGCGCCTGGCGCAACGTCATGATGCTGACCCCGAACTCGGCCGCTAGGTCCCGCTGGGCCGGCAGGGAGGTCCCGGCCGGCCACTGCCCGCTGGTGATCCGGTCCCGCAACTCGGCGTGGATCCGGAGGTACTTCGGCTGCCGGTCCTCAGCGCTCCGCCGCATACTGCTCACCGGGCGCTCCGGGTCAGGGCCACGCCGTTCATTGCCGCTCCGGGGCACGGTCGCGCTGCTCACCGGGCGGCGTCGATCGCGGCCCGCAGGTCGCCGACCGCGCGCGAGATGTCGCCCGCACCCGCGCCGTCCAGGACCCGCCGCATCAGGGCGGAGGCCACGATAACCCCGTCGGCGTGGCGGGCGGCCGCAGCGGCCCGGGCCGGGGTGTCGATGCCGAAGCCGATCAGCACCGGCGGGCGGCCCGGCCCGGCGGCAGGCGGCCCGGCCGCAACGTCCAGAGCCCGCGTGGCCAGCGCCCACCGGCGCTCGTCGTCACGCTCGTTCGTGCTTCCCGTGGTGGCCATCACGCTCATCACGTAGAGGAAACCACGAGAACGCCGGGCGATGGCGCGCATCTGCTCCGGCGGCGTGGCCGGCGTGACCATCAGGGTGGCGTCCAGGCCGGCCCGGCCGCGGCGGCGAGGTACTCATCGGCCTCGCCGACCGGGAGGTCGGGGATGATCGTCCCGCTGAAGCCCGCCTCGGCGAGCTCGCAGCAGTACCGCGCGATGCCCCGGTGATAGGCGTGGTTCGCGTAACTCATCGCGATCAGCGGCACCTCACCGTCGCGGCCGGCGGGCCGCCGGGCCCGGCGCAACTCGGCCAGGATCGCGGTGGTGTTCGCGCCGCGGCTGATCGCGGTGCCTGAAGCCTGCTGGATGACCGGCCCGTCGAGCATCGGGTCCGAGAACGGCAGCCCGATCTCGACCGCGTCCGCGCCCGCCTCGATCATCGCGGCGAGCAGGTCGGTCCAGTCGGGCCGGACCCCGGCGGTCACGTAGCTGACCAGGCTGGGCCGTCCGGCCGAGCGGGCCTGCTCCAGCACGGCCTGCACGCCGCTCATGCCCCGGCTCCGCAGGTGAGTTCCTTCAGGGTGGCCGCGTCCTTGTCGCCCCGGCCGGACATGGTGATCAGCACGCTCGTCCCGGCGGGCAGGTCGCCGGCGCGCGCGGCCCGGGCCACCCACGCCACCGCGTGGGCCGACTCCAGCGCGGCCAGGATGCCCTCGGTGCGGGCGCAGAGCCCGGCCGCCGCGATCGCTTCCTCGTCGGTCACCGTGTGGTACTCGGCGCGGCCGCGGGCGGCCAGGTAGGCGTGCTCGGGCCCGACGCCCGGGTAGTCCAGCCCGGCCGATACCGACTCCGCCTCGATGACCTGGCCGTGCTCGTCCTGGAGGAACGAGGACAGGAAGCCGTGCAGCACGCCGCGCCGCCCGTGGCTGACCGCCGCCCCGCCTGCGGCTTCCACGCCGACCAGCCGGGCCGGGGTATCCGCGAAGCCCGCGAACGTCCCCGCGGCGTTCGACCCGCCGCCTACGCAGGCCACCACCACATCCGGCCGGCCGGACGGCCGCAGGTCAGGGCGCCCGGCACACTGGGCGCGAGCCTCCTCGCCGATGACCCGCTGGAACTCGCGCACCAGCCACGGATACGGGTGCGGCCCGAGCACCGAGCCAATGCAGTAGTGGGTGAAGTCCACCGTCGTGACCCAGTGCCGCAGTGCCTCGGTGGTGGCGTCCTTGAGCGTGCGGGACCCGGAGGACACCGGCCGGACCGTCGCGCCCAGCAGTTCCATCCGGAAGACGTTCAGTTCCTGCCGGGCCATGTCCCGTTCGCCCATGTACACGGTGCAGCCCAGGCCTAGATGCGCGGCGATCGTGGCGGTGGCCACGCCGTGCTGGCCCGCCCCGGTCTCCGCGACCAGCGCGGTCTTGCCGAGCCGCCGGGCCAGCAGGGCCTGGCCGGCCACGTTGTTGATCTTGTGGCTGCCGGTGTGGGCCAGGTCCTCGCGCTTGAACAGCACCCGCACCCCCAGTTCAGCCGACAGCCGCGGTGCACCGCTGACCGGTGTAGGCCGGCCCGCGTACTCGCGGAGCAGGCCGTCCAGTCCGGATCGGAAGCCCTGGTCGGCCCAGGCGGCACGGAACTCCTGCTCCAGTTCCTCGCACGCGGGCACCAGGGCTTCGGGCACGAACCGCCCCCCGAACGCTCCGAACCGGCCTGCCGGTCCCGGGTCGCCCATGATCACCCGGTCCGAGGCCTTCATCTCGTCCGCGACCTTCACCACCACACCACCTTCACTCTGTGCGGGCTCTTACTTCTAGAGTTCTAGAACAATATCAAACGAAGGGGTGCCGGGTAGCAGTGCGGGAGCCGGGCATGGTCTCGTGATCACCTCAATATCGGCCGCCGGCCGGGGAATTAGCGGTCCTTGCTGGACGCAGGTGGCCGCATAGATCACGTCGGCCTGGGCGTGGGCGGGCGTCGCGCCAGTGTCGTCTCGTGGTGAGGTTAGGAGCCGCCTACGCTGACGATGAATCGGCAACCGCTGGCGACCAGGGCAGGAGGGGCTGGTGAGCGATCCGGCCGGGCTGTTGGTGTCGGTCCGGGGTGAGGCGCGGCAGATGGTGCCGCCCGACTATGCCCTCGTGGCTGCCACGATCGCGTGGTCGCGGGGGTCGAAGGTAGAAGCGGTACGGGCGGTTGCCGCGGGCTTGGACAGCCTCACTGCCGATCTTGCGGCGCGGGGCGGCGTGGCGCTTGATGCCGGCACCGGACGCCAGCCGCTGACCTGGTCGGCGCAGTCGGTGACGACATACGCCGAGCGCGCTCACGACGCGACCACCGGGCAATACCAGCCGACCGGCCAGGTGACCGCGGCGGTGGGGGTCATGATCGGCGTCCGGGCCTTCGGCCTGCTGGACGCGCTGGGCGGGGTCCTGGCCGCCCGCGAAGCGGTCACTGTGGATGACGTCACCTGGCACGTCAACTGGGACAATCCGGCCTGGCCAGGCGTGCGCGCCGCCGCCGTCCGGGCCGCCATCGCGAAAGGCCGCGACTACGCCGCCGCACTCGGCGGGTCGCTGCGCAGCGTGGAGCATATAGCCGACGCCGGGCTCCTCGGCGGCGGCAGCACGCAGCCTGGCTTTACTGGCCGCCATGCGATGGCGCGAGCAGCCCCCCGGGGTGGCGAGGAACCCGATGCGCCCTCGCTTGACCCGGTTCCCCAGGAACTGGCCGCCATCGTCGAAGCCCGGTTCACCGCCGACGGTGTGTCCCTGACTGCGCATTGACCCGTCGCGTCGTTCTCTCGGTGATCACGGTCGATATCCGGGGCAATGGGTCAGATATCGACCGTGGTCATGAGGGGGATGGCCGGCCCGGGGGACCGGGCGGGGGCGGGCTGGCAGAAAAGCCGTTAATGGGATCTTGTGCCCTGTGCCTGGCCTGGCGCATCATCTGCAGACGAGCGCATGCGTGCGGGAGGTGCTGAACGATGGCGGCCAGCGACCAGATCGAGCCAGCGAGTGAGACCGGGCAGCTGAAGCTGCACCGCAACCTGAGTGTCTGGGAGGCCATCGGCATCTCGCTGGCCCTGATGGCGCCCTCGATGGCGGCCAGCATCAACCCGCAGGGCACGGCGACGACCGTGGGGCGGGCGGTGCCGATCGCGTTCGCGCTCGCGTTCGTCGGGGTGCTGCTGGTCGCCTACACGTTCGTCCGGCTGACCCAGCGCTTCCATCACTCCGGGTCGGTCTACGGATTCGTGGGCGCGACCCTCGGCGCGCGGGCCGGGGTGATCTCCGGCTGGGCGCTGACCGGCACCTACACGTTCTACGCCGTGGTCACCTCGATGGCGGGCGGCCGGTTCGCGGCCAACTTCCTGAACGCGATCGGCATCTGGAAGAACCCGCCCACCTGGTCCGGGTTCCTGCTCGGGGCCATCGGGATGGTGCTGGTCTGGTGGCTGGCCATCACGCCAGCCCGGGGCGGCACCCGCATACTCCTGGCCGCCGAGGGCATCACCGTGCTGCTGATCCTCATCGTGATCGTGATCGTGTTCGCCAAGCTGGCCGGGCACAGTGCCCCGCACGGACTCGGCGTGGACTGGGCGGTGTTCAGCCTGCCGTCCGGCGTGCCGCTGTCCACGATCTTCCTCGGCGTGGTGTTCGGCTTCCTGTCCTTCGCCGGGTTCGAGGCCGCGTCCACGCTCGGTGAGGAGACCCGGCGGCCCAGGCGGGACATCCCGCGGGCCATCCTCGGCGTGGCCATCTTCGGCGGCATCTACTTCGTCGTGGTCACCGCGGTCGAGGTGATGGGCTTCGGCACCTCGGCCAAGGGCGTCACCGCGTTCATCAACTCCACCTCGCTGATCGGCGACCTGGGCACCAGCTACGTCTCGTCCTGGCTAGGCACGATCATCACGGCCGGCGCGATGATCTCGGCGTTCGGCTGCGCGCTCGCGTCCACGGTCGGAGCCTCGAGGCTGACCTTCGCGATGGGCCGGGACGGCATCCTGCCCGCCCGGTTCAGCCACGTCTCGCCCCGGCGCCGGACCCCCACCACGGCGGCCGCGGCCGTGGTGCTGGCCGTCTACGTGATCATCGCCTTCACCTGGTTCGTGCTCGGCGGCGACCCGTTCACGCTGTTCCTGGAGAGCGGCACGATCGGCACGCTGATCCTGCTGGTCGTCTACATCCTGGCCACGATCGGGATGGTCCGGCTGGTGTTCTTCTCCGGGGACTCCCGGATCCGGCGGTGGGAGCTGATTATCCCGGTGCTGGGCATCATCGTGCTGGGCTACACCCTGTTCCGGAACGTCTGGCCGCTGCCGACCGGGGTGGCCTGGTGGGGACCGTCGGTGGCTATCGCCTGGTTCGTGGTCGGTATCGCCTGGGTGCTGGCCCGGCCCGCCGCGACCCAGCGGGCGGGGGAGCTGCTGACCCAGGCCGAGGGGCTGTCCGGGCAGACCGACTCCGAGCCGGACCAGCTGTCCCGGCAGGGTTCCTAGCTCCGGCGGGGTGCCTGAATCCGCTGGGGGCCTAAAACCGGCGGAGCGACTGGATCGGCAGGGCTCCTGGATTCAGAGGACGGAGGTCAGCCTTCGCCGGCCGGCAGCCGACGGAGAATCTCCTGCAGCATCTCACCGTGACTATCCAGGGTCTGGCGGATAGCACGGGTCTCTTCGTGCACGACGCTGAGCAAGTAGGCCACGGCGTCGATCTTCGCTGGAAGCTCGTGCTCGACCTGCTCTTCTAGCTGGTCGACGCGGCGCTCCAGTTCCTCGATGGTCCCCATCCGCACACCCTAGCCAGCGGTTGCCCATATTTTCCGGTTAACGATCTCGCTGCGACGGCCCCGGGTGGCTACGGCGGCCCGCGGCCCGCGGCGCGGCCGGCCATCGCCCGCAGGTTCTGGTCCAGGCGGGCTTCGTCCGTCAGGACGGCGGGGGTCGCTGGCACCCCGCCGGGCGGGGTCCAGGTGGTCACCCGGCTCAGCCGGGCTGCCCTGCGGAACCGCCCGCGGGCTCGTAGGACCACAGCTCGCTGGATACCCCGACCGGCGGCGGGGCCTGGCCGCCTTCGCGCTCGGCCTGCGAGCGGTGCCCGTGCCCGAAGGCGGGGGAGTTCAGCCACGCCTGGAAGGACTCCTCGTCCCGCCACCGGGTCACCACCAGCCACGTGGTGCGCTCGTCGGCGGGCTTGAGCAGCTCGAATCCCTCGAACCCGTCCTGGTTGTCCACGGCGCCCGCCCGGGCCGCGAAGCGGCGGGCCAGTTCGTCACCGCTGCCCGCCGGCACGGTGATCGCATTGATCTTGATAACCGTCATAGGCCGATCATGCCAGCCGGCGCCCGGCGCGGCCGGGTGCGGGCGGGGTGAAGCCGGGGCGGGACGGGCACCATCGGGCCCCGGGGCGGGCCGCAGCCGGGCGCGGGACGGGCGCGGCCGGGGCGCAGGGCGCGCGGCGCAGGCGTCCTCCGCCGGCCACCCGCGGGTGGCCCGTATCTTGTCCACCATGGGGCGTACCCGCATGTACCGCAATGGCACCCTGGAAGACGAGGGGTTTCCCGTCTCCAAGGTGTCCGACTACCTCGCCGACCCGACCGCGGTCGTCTGGTTCGACCTGTGCGAGCCGACCGCTGACGACCTGTCCTCGATCAGCGAGGAACTGGGGCTGCACCCGCTGGCCGTCGAGGACGCCGTGGCTGAGCACCAGCGCGCCAAGCTGGACCGCTACCAGTCCCACATCTTCGTCACCTCCTACGGTGTGGAGCTGAATCAGAACACCGGTGAGCTGGAGACCGACGAGATCGACGCGTTCGTCACTGATCGTGCGCTGGTCACCGTCCGGCGCAGCAAGGGCTTTGACATCGATGCGGTCGTCCGCCGGTGGGACGACTCGCCCGACCTGGCCTCCTGCGGAGTCGGCTTCCTCCTCTACGGGCTGCTCGACTACGTGGTGGACACCCATTTCGAGGCGGTCCAGTCGCTGGATACCGAGATCGAGTCGCTCGAGGACCAGCTGTTCGACGACAATCCGCGGGACAAGGACATGCAGCGGCGCACGTTCGAGCTGCGCAAGTCCCTGGTCCTGCTGCGGCGCGTGGTGCTGCCCATGCGGGAGGTGCTCAACTCCCTGCTGCGCCGCGACCTGCACGTGGTGGACGGGGAAATCCTGCCCTACTTCCATGACATCTATGACCACGTGCTCCGGGCCACGGAATGGACCGAGTCCCTTCGCGACCTGGTCACGACCATTCTGGAGACCCACCTCACGGTCCGCGGTAACCGGCTCAATGTGATCATGAAGCAGGTTACGAGTTGGGCCGCGATCATCGCCGTGCCGACTGCGGTCACCGGCTTTTACGGGCAGAATGTGCCATATCCCGGTTTCGGCAAGGTGGAGGGCTTCTGGACCTCCACTGTGATCATGTTTGGTATCTCCTTGGGCCTGTATGTCATCTTCCGTCGCAAAGACTGGCTCTAAGCCACGTTTGCGCAGCTAGAGTGGCATGTTCGCAGTGCGGATATCACCCGCTGGGGACGGTTCGGGGGGCCCGCAGCGTCGCGTAGGACAGGCGCAGGGACGGGACACGCCGGCAGGCGGGAACCGGGTATGTCGGGAATCCGTTACAGCGGGGAGGCCGGCGGGCGAGTGAGCGTCCTGCGGGCCTTTGGCGGGCATAGGTAGCACGGGCATAGGTAGCAAGGGAGCGGAACTTGCAGACTCCAGCGGGTGGGGCGGCTTCGGGCGGGGCGGCCCAGGACGGGCCTGCCCCGGACACGGCCACTGACGGCACGGCCGCGCAGGCCAGTGAGGCCGAGGCCCAGGCCAGCGAGGCCCAGGCCGAGACTCAGGCCAGCGAGCCCCCCCAGACCGGTGAGACTCAGGCCAGCGAGACCCAGGCCAGCGAGACTCAGGCCAGCGAGACCCAGGCCAGCGAGACTCAGGCCAGCGAGGCCCAGGCCAGCGAGACCCAGGCCAGCGAGGCCCAGGCCAGCGAGACTCAGGCCGGCGGGGCCCCGCCGGCGGCCGCTGAGGGTACGGCGGCCGGGGGGACCGGAGGCGGCGGCTCACGGCGGACCAAGGTGGCCCTGCTGGCCGGGGCAGGCGTGGGTGTCCTCGTGATCGCGGGCGTGACCATCGCCGCGCTGAGCGCGGCCAGCCCCGCCGGGCACGCGACCAACGTCTCGGATCACCATTCCAGCGCCGCGGGCGCCGCACCGGCTGCGCCGCTTCAGGTCGAGTCCGTGACCCAGGGCGGCGCGGTGACCGGCACCAACGGTGCTAGCCCGGTCCGGGTGACGCTGTCCGCGCCGCTGGCCAGCAGCTCGCCGATGCCGGTCGTGCGCCCTGCCACCCCCGGCACCTGGACGAAGGCAGGCACCACGCTCACGTTCACCCCCTCCACGCCGTTCTGGCCGGGCACCCGGGTGCGCGTCACCCTGGCCGGCGGCGACGGCGGCCTCCGGTCCGCCGCGGGGGGGCTCCTGGCCAAGACCACGACCGAGCGGTTCACCACCCAGCACTGGTCCAGCCTGCGGCTCAAGCAGATGCTGGCGCAGCTGGGCTACCTGCCGCTCAAGTGGAAGCCGCAGAACCCCACCGCATTCCAGCCCGACAACGTGGCGACCGAGCTGTCCGCCATGTACTCACCGCCGGCCGGGTCCTTCACCTGGAAGAAGGGGTACCCGTCCATCCTGACCAGCTTCTGGGGCGGCCGGTCCAGCCTGATCATGCAGGGGGCGATCCGGGCTTTCCAGTCCAACCACGGCCTGACCATGACCGGCGTCATGACACCCCGCCTCTGGCGGGACGTGGTCTGGGCCGCCGCGGCGGGCAAGGCCAACCCCAGCGGCTACACCTACGCACTAGCCAGCAAGGCGAGCCCGGAAACGCTGACCGTCTGGCACGACGGGCATGTCGTCATGCACACGCTGGCCAACACCGGCATCCCGGCCGCGCCGACCGCGGACGGTACGTTCCCGGTCTACCAGCGCTATGCGTTCCAGATCATGCGGGGCACCAATCCGGACGGGTCGCATTACGCCGACCCGGTCGCCTGGGTGGCCTACTTCAACGGCGGGGACGCGGTGCACTACTTCCCGCGTGGCTTCTACGGCGCCCCACAGAGCCTGGGCTGCGTCGAGCTTCCGTACGCCCAGGCTCACTTCGTGTGGCCCTACCTGACCTACGGCTCCCTGGTCACCGTCCGCTGACCCGCCGGGCACGTCCACGGGGGATATCCAGACGCGGCCACGTCCGCGGCTCGATAGCATCGGAGTTTGGGGCTACTGGCCCCGTTCACCCGATCTCTAACCAGGGAGCCCGCCGTGTCGGCCCAGCAGCTTCACATCACCCTCGCCGGACGCGAGCACGTGGTGGACGCGGGCACTACGGCTGGCGACGCGCTCCTACCCGCCGGGCCCGCGGCCGGCCCCAGGTCCACCGTGATCGCGGCCCGGATCAACGGCGAGCTGCGCGACCTGGCCGCACCGCTGGCCGAAGGCGACGCCGTCGAGCCGGTCGAGGTGAGCAGCGACGACGGCCGGGCGATCATGCGGCACTCCACCGCGCACGTGATGGCCCAGGCCGTCCAGGAGCTGTTCCCCGAGGCCAAGCTGGGTATCGGGCCGCCGGTGGAGAACGGCTTCTACTACGACTTCGACGTGGCGGCCCCGTTCAGCCCCGAGGACCTCAAGGCCATCGAGCAGCGGATGCGCCAGATCGTGAAGCAGGGCCAGCTCTTCTCCCGGCGCGAAGTCAGCGACGAGGAGGCTCGCAAGGAACTGGCTGGTGAGCCTTACAAGCTCGAGCTGATCGGGCTCAAGGGCGGTGCGGCCACGCCTGATGCGGGCGCCCCGACCGCGCCGTCGGAGGTCAGTGTCGAGGAGGCCGTCGAGGTCGGCGGCAGCCAGCTGACCATCTACGACAACCTGGACCCCGCCACTGGCGAGGAATGCTGGAAGGACCTGTGCCGCGGGCCGCACGTGCCCACCACCCGGCAGATCCCGGCGTTCAAGCTGATGCGCTCCAGCGGTGCCTACTGGCGGGGCAGCGAGAAGAACCCGCAGCTACAGCGGATCTACGGCACCGCCTGGGAGTCGCGCGAGGCGCAGGATGAGTACCTGAAGCTGCTCGCCGAGGCGGAACGCCGTGATCACCGGCGGCTGGGCGCGGAGCTGGACCTGTTCTCCTTCCCGACCGAGATTGGCTCGGGGCTGCCGGTCTTCCACCCCAAGGGCGCGATCATCCGCCGGGTCATGGAGGACTACGCACGCCGCCGCCACGAGGAAGCGGGTTACCAGTACGTCAACACCCCGCACGTGACCAAGGAAGAGCTGTTCCAGACCTCCGGGCACCTCGGCTTCTACGCCGAGAGCATGTTCCCGCCCATGGAACTGGACGGTGCCCGGTACTACATGAAGCCGATGAACTGCCCGATGCACGTGCTGATCTTCCAGTCGCGCGGGCGGTCCTACCGGGAACTGCCGCTCCGGCTGTTCGAGTTCGGCACCGTGTACCGCTACGAGAAGTCCGGTGTCGTGCACGGCCTGACCCGGGCCCGTGGCTTCACCCAGGATGACTCGCACATCTTCTGCACCCCCGATCAGCTGGGCCCCGAGCTGGCCTCGCTGCTGGACTTCGTGGTCGGCCTGCTCCGGGACTTCGGGTTGACGGAGTTCGAGGCCGAGCTGTCCACCCGGCCGGAGAAGTTCGTCGGGGAACCCGCCGAGTGGGCCGCGGCCGAGGCGGCGCTGAAAAACGCACTGGACGCCTCCGGCCTGCCGTACACCGTCGCCGAGGGTGAGGGCGCTTTCTACGCCCCGAAGATTGACGTGCACGTCAAGGACGCGATCGGGCGGCGCTGGCAGCTGTCCACCTTGCAGGTGGACTTCCAGGAGCCGGGCCGGTTCGGCATCGAGTACCAGGCCCCCGACGGTTCCCGGCAGCGCCCGTACATGATCCACCGGGCCCTGTTCGGGTCGATCGAGCGGTTCTTCGGCATCCTGCTCGAGCACTACGCCGGGGCTTTCCCGCCGTGGCTCTCGCCGGTCCAGGTGGTTGGTATCCCGATCACCGACGGGCACGTGCCCTACCTGGAGAAGGTCGCAGCCCAGCTGCGTGAGCAGGGAATCCGGGTCGAGGTGGACACGAGTGACGACCGGATGCAGAAGAAGATCAGGAACGCGCAGCGGCAGAAGGTGCCGTACATGCTGCTGGCCGGGGACGAGGACGTGGCCAAGGGCGCGGTCTCGTTCCGCTTCCGCGACGGCGGGCAGCGCAACGGGGTCCCGATCGCCGACGCCATCGCCGAGATCGTGAGCGCCGTCGAGAAGCGCATCCAGGTCTGAGCCGCTCCATGACCGAACCAGCCGCGCCCGGGATGACGGCGCCTGAAGTGCCCGCGCCTGAACCACCCGTGCCTGAGGTGCCCGCGCCTGAAATGCCGGCGCCTGAAATGCAGGACGGCGCCGGGATACCCGACGGCTTCGCCCGGCTCTGGATGCCGCACCGGATGGCCTACATCAAGGGCGAGAACAAGCCGGCGGCCAGGAGGATGACGGCTGCCCGTTCTGCCGGATCCCCTCGCTCAGCGACGAGGACGGCCTGATCGTGGCCCGCGGCGAGCTGGTTTACAGCATCCTCAACCTGTACCCGTACAACGCGGGGCACCTGATGGTGCTGCCTTACCGGCACGTGGCCGACTACACCGACCTGGACGAGGCGGAGACCGCGGAGCTGGCCGCCTTCACCAAGCGGGCCATGACCGCGCTGCGCACCGCCTCGGCCGCCCAGGGGTTCAACATCGGGATGAACATGGGGTCGGTGGCGGGGGCGGGCATCGCGGCGCACCTGCATCAGCACGTGGTGCCCCGCTGGGGCGGCGACACCAACTTCATGCCCGTCGTCGGCCACACCCGCGTCCTGCCCCAGCTCCTGAGGGACACCCGCAAGCTGATCGCCGACGCCTGGCCGGAGTCCTGAGACTCCGGCCAGGCGCCTGGCTTAGCTGCGGTCCTAATCCTCAGCGGCGCTGGCGGCCACCTTGTCGGCCAGGTGCGACGGGAGCGGCTCGTACCGCAGGTAGCTCCGGCTGAACGAGCCGGTGCCGTGCGACATCGAGCGCAGGTCGATCGCGTACCGGGTCAGTTCCAGCTGCGGCACCTCGGCCTTCACCAACGTGCGGCCGCCGGCTACCGGCTCGGTGCCCAGCACCCGGCCGCGCCGTGAGGACAGGTCGGACATGACCGCTCCCACGTAGTCGTCCACGACCAGCACGGACAGCTCGTCCACCGGTTCGAGCAGCAGCACCTTGGCCTTGTCTGCGGCGTCCCGCAGGGCCGCCCGGCCCGCCTTCTGGAAGGCCATGTCCGAGGAGTCCACCGGATGGGCCTTGCCGTCGAACAAGGTGACCTTGACGTCAACCATCGGGTAACCGGCCATCACCCCCTGCTCCAGCTGGGCCCGCACGCCCTTTTCCACCGAGGGGATGAACTGGCGGGGCACCACGCCCCCGACGACCTTGTCCACGAACTCGAAGCCGGTGCCGGACGTGGTCGGCTCCACTTCGATGTGGCAGACCCCGAACTCGCCGTGCCCGCCGGTCTGCTTGACGTTGCGGCCGAGCCCCCGGGCCTTGCCGGCCACTGTCTCGCGCAGTGGGACGCGCAGGCTCTTGGTCTCCACGCCCACCCCGTAACGCGAGGACAGCCGGTCCAGCAGCAGGTCCGAATGGGCCTCACCCATGCACCACAGGACCAGCTGGCGGGTTTCGGAGTTGTTCTCCATCCGCAGCGTCGGGTCCTCGGCCACCAGGCGGTAGATCGCCTGTGACATCTTGTCCTCGTCGGCCTTGGACTTGGCCGCGATGGCCACCGGGAGCAGCGGGTCGGGTATCGACCAGGGTTCCATCAGCAGCGGGCGCTCTTTGTCTGACAGGGTGTCGCCCGTCTCGGCGCTGGACAGCTTGGCCACCGCGCAGATGTCCCCGGCCACGCACTGCGGCACGGGGCGCTGCTGCTTGCCCAGCGGCGAGGTGAGGGCGCCGATCCGCTCGTCCATGTCGTGGTCAGCGTGACCACGCTCGGCCAGGCCGTGCCCGGACACGTGCACCGCCGCGTCGGGCCGCAGTGTCCCGGAGAACACCCGGACCAGGCTGATCCGCCCCACGTAGGGGTCGGATGTGGTCTTGACCACCTCAGCCAGCAGGGGCCCGTCCGGATCACACGACAGCCCGGTGACCGGCTTGCCGTCCAGGGTGGTCACGCCGGGCAGGGGATGCTCGGCGGGCGCCGGGAACGCCTGGGTCATGATCTCCAGCAGTTCGGCCAGCCCGATGCCCTGCAGGCTCGAGGTGGCCAGCACCGGGTAGAAGCTGCCCTGGGCGACGGCCTTCTCCAGGTCCTCGATCAGCACCTTGGGGTCGATGGTCTCCCCGGACAGGTACCGGTCCATGAGGGTCTCGTCTTCGCTCTCCTGGATGACGCCCTCGATCAGCGCGCTGCGCATCTCCTCGACCCGGTCGGCCTGATCCGCGTCGGGGTCGCGCTCGGTGCGGGTGCCGCTGGTGTAGTCGTAAAAGCGCCCGGACAGCAGGCCGATCAGCCCGGCCACGGCCCCCGGACCCGAGGTCACCGGCAGGTAGAGCGGCGCGACGGAGTCACCGAACGCGTCCTGGCAGGCCTGCAGGGCCTCGTCGAAGTCGGCCCGCTGATGATCCAGTTTGGTGATGACCACGGCCCGGGGCATCCCGACGCTGGCGCACTCCTCCCACAGCATCCGGGTCAGGCCGTCCACCCCGTCGGTGGCCGGGACGGTGAACAGCGCGGCGTCGGCGGCCCGCAGGCCCGCCCGCAGGTCGCCGGTGAAATCGGCGTACCCTGGTGTGTCGAGGAGGTTGATCTTGATTCCGGCATGGACCACCGGGGCCAGGGTCAGGTTCACCGAGCGCTGCTGCCGGACTTCCACCTCATCGAAGTCGCTAACCGTGGTGCCGTCTTCCACCCGGCCGGTCCGCGGAATGGCGCCCGTACCCGCGAGAAGAGCCTCAACCAGAGTTGTCTTGCCTGATCCGGAGTGGCCGACCAGCGCGACATTCCGCACGCTGCCGGGCTGATCGGCCCCTGCTGTACCGCCTGTAGCTGTCGATCCTCTCCTGTCGGCCATGAGCTCGCCTCCTACGACGCTGTTCGGCTGCCTCACAGCCAGCCTTTACCTGCTGGACACCCGACCACAAGCCCCCAGCCGGAATCATCCCTCCTGTCCACTCCCCCAGTAGGATCGGACGGCCATGCTGAACGCCCTGAGACCCTTCTTCGCCCGCCTGCTGCGGCCGGTCGGCGAGGCGCTGGCGCGCACGCCCATCACCCCGAACATGATCACGGCGATCGGGACGGTCGGGGTGGCCGTCGGGGCGCTCTGGCTGTTCCCCACCGGTCACCTGTTCGCCGGGACGCTGGTGTGCTGGGGCTTCGCCATGTTCGACATGCTGGACGGCCTGCTCGCGCGGATGAAGGGGACTTCGGGGGCCTGGGGGGCGTTCCTGGATTCGACCCTGGACCGGATCGGGGACTCGGCGGTCTTCGGCGGGCTGGCCATCTACCTCACCCGCGACCATCAGCCGGTGCTGGCCTGCGTGGCCCTCTTCTGCCTGGTCGCCGGGTCGATGGTGTCGTACGCCCGGGCCCGGGCCGAAGGGATAGGCGTACGCGCCGACGTGGGTGTGGCCGAGCGCTCGGAGCGGCTGCTCCTGGTGCTGGTCGTGATCGGCCTTACCGGGCTGGGTGTGCCGTTCGTGCTGGCCATCGGGCTGTGGGTCCTCGCGGTGGGCAGCACGGTCACGTTCGTGCAGCGCGTCCTGGTGGTGCGCAAGGCGGTCGGCCCGGGCGCCACGGCCCAGCCCGCCGGGACCTCCGGGCCAGCCGCCGGAACGAGTCCCCACCACCCGGGTACCAACCCTCCGGCCAGCAGCGGGACCGATAACGGCCTACCCGGTGCCGGCCCGGCCGCGGCGGTTCGCGACCCTGGTGAGAGCGGCGCGCGAAAGGATAAGGCGTGACCTCGGTACGGGACCGGCTCACCGACGCCGGGTACGCCCTCGGCTGGGCCGTGGTCTGCCGGGTCCCGGAATCCTGGGCCCGCGCCGCCTTCCAGTTCGGCGCGGACATCGCCTGGCGCCGCCAGGGACCCGGGGTCCGGGTGCTCGAGGCGAACCTGCTCCGCGCCACCGGCCCGTCGGTGACCGGCAAGGAACTGCGCGCGCTGTCCCGGCAGACCATGCGCTCCTACGCCCGCTACTGGCTGGAGGCGTTCCGGCTGCCGGTGATCGGCCAGCAGCGGATCCAGGCCGACATGCACGTGACCGGCGAGGAGAACCTCCAGGACAACCTGGCCGCGGGACGCGGGGTGATCATCGCCTTGCCGCATACCGGCAATTACGAGCTGGCCGGGGCCTGGATCATCGGCCGCGGGGTGGGCAAGTTCACCACCGTCGCCGAGCGGCTCAAGCCCGAATCCCTGTTCCGGCGGTTTCTCGAATTCCGCGAAGGGCTCGGCATGGAGGTGCTCCCGGCCAGCGGCGGGGACAGCCGGTTCGGCGTGCTGGCCCAGCGGCTCCGGGCCGGCGGCCTGGTCTGCCTGGTCTCGGACCGGGACGTCACCGGCCGCGGCATCGAGGTGGAATTCTTCGGGGAGAAAGCGCGGATGATGGCGGGTCCCGCCGCACTGGCCGTGCAGACCGGCGCGGCCCTGCTCCCCACCACGCTGTGGTTCGACGGACCCGGCTGGAAAGCTCATATCTATAACGAAGTGCCGGTGCCGGAGTCCGGAACCCGGCGGGAGAAGGTCGCGGCGATGACGCAGGAGGTCGCCCGGGACTACGAGGACGGCATCCGCAAGCACCCGCAAGACTGGCACATGCTGCAGAAGGTCTTCGTCGCTGATCTTGACCCGGAACGGCTGGCCGCCGCGGATCGCGCGGAGCGCGCCCACGGCCAGCCGGCGAGTACCGGCGGCGGACCGTGAGAGTCGGCATCGTCTGTCCCTACACCTGGGCCGTGCCCGGCGGGGTACAGCAGCACATCCGGGACCTGGCCGAGGCGCTGATCGGCCTGGGCCACGACGTCTCGGTGATCTCGCCCGCCGACGACGACACCCCGCTGCCCGCCTACGTGGTGCCCGCCGGGCGGGCCGTCCCGGTGCCCTACAACGGGTCGGTGGCCCGGCTGGCGTTCGGGTTCCTGTCCGCCAGCCGCGTCCGCCGCTGGGTCAAGGAGGGCGGGTTCGACGTGCTGCACGTGCACGAGCCCGCCGCGCCCAGCCTGTCCCTGCTGGCCTGCTGGGTGGCAGACGGGCCGATCGTGGCCACGGTGCACACCGCCACCACGCGGTCCCGGGTCATGCACGCCTCCGGGCCGGCCTTGCGGACCGCGCTGGAGAAGGTCAACGGGTGGATCGCGGTCTCCGAGGCCGCGCGCACCACCCTGGTCGAGCACATCGGCGGGGACGCGGTGCTGATCCCGAACGGGGTGACCGTCAGCCGGTATGAGAAGGCCAGCCCGCTCCCGGGCTGGCCCGGGGAAGGCGGCGCGCTCGGCTTCCTGGGCCGGATGGACGAGCCGCGCAAGGGCCTGGACGTGCTGCTGCGCGCGTTCGCCGAGCTGGGCGCGCAGCGCCCCGGACTGCGGCTGCTCATCGCGGGGCCAGGCGACACCGACGATGTCCTGGCCAAGGTCCCCGCGCCGCTGCGCCCCCGGGTGATCCTGCTCGGCCAGGTCAGCGAGGAGGACAAGGCCCGCGTCTATCACTCGGTCAACGTCTTCTGCGCACCGAACACCGGCGGGGAGAGCTTCGGCATCGTGCTCGCCGAGGCCATGGCGGCCGGGGCGCCCATCGCGGCCAGCGATCTCGACGCCTTCCGGAAGGTGCTGCGGGGCGGCCGGGCGGGGGAGCTGTTCGAGACCGGTGACGCGGCGGCGCTGGCCGAGGCGGCCGGGCGGCTGCTGGACGACCCGGCGCGGCGGGCCGCCCTGTCCGCGGCCGCCTCCGAGGCGGTCCGGGCGTATGACTGGCCGGTCGTGGCCCGCGACGTGATCCGCGTCTACGAGGCCGTGATGGCGGCGTCTGGCCAGGTCGGGGTGGCCACATGACCGGGCCGGGGATGCGTGACCCATGCTGATCGACGTCATCCTCATCGCCGTGGCGGCGGTCCTCGTGGGCGTGTACGTGTCCTGGCGGGCGGGCCGCCTCGACCGGCTGCACGCCCGGGTGGACGGGGCCCGGGCCGCGCTCGACGCGGCGCTGGTCCGGCGCAGCTCGGTCGCGCTGGAACTAGCCGCCTGCGGCCTGCTCGACCCGGCCACCAGCCTGCTGCTGGCCGGGGCGGCGCACGACGCGCGAGCGGCCGGTGAACCGAACGAGCTCGCCGAGAGCGACCTGACCCGGGCCCTGCGGGCCGTGCTCAGCCAGCCTGATTTCCGGGCCTGCGTGGACGACCAGGGCAATGTTGACGAGCTGCTCGACGAGCTGGAGTCCTCCGCGCACCAGGTGTTCCTGGCCCGCAAGTTCTACAACGACGCGGTGGCCGCGACCCAGGCGGCGCGGCGCCGCTGGCTGGCCCGGGTGCTCGGGCTGGCCGGGGGAGCGCCACTGCCGCCCTTCTTCGAGATGGATGACTCGCTGGTCGTCGCGACGGCCGAGGCCGGAGGCTCCGACATGCCCCATTTGACCAGCTGACCGAGCGCCTACCATGGACGTAACTCAACTCTCCCGATCCGAATGAGGTCCACCGTGTCACGCAGTACCGCATCCAGCTCCGCAGGCCCCACCGTGACGGAGACCGCAGCCACGCAGACCGGCACCGCCCGGGTCAAGCGGGGCATGGCGGATATGCTCAAGGGCGGCGTGATCATGGATGTGGTAACGCCGGAGCAGGCCAAGATCGCTGAGGATGCCGGGGCCGTCGCGGTGATGGCGCTGGAACGGGTCCCGGCCGACATCCGCGCCCAGGGCGGCGTGGCCCGGATGAGCGACCCCGACATGATCGACGGGATCATCGCGGCGGTGTCCATCCCGGTCATGGCCAAGTGCCGGATCGGGCACTTCGCCGAGGCGCAGGTCCTCCAGGCCATCGGGGTGGACTACATCGACGAGTCCGAGGTGCTGACCCCGGCCGACGAAGCCCACCACGTGGACAAGTGGGACTTCACCGTGCCGTTCGTGTGCGGTGCCACCAATCTGGGCGAGGCACTCCGCCGGCTGGCCGAGGGCGCGGCCATGATCAGGTCGAAGGGGGAGGCGGGCACCGGCAACGTGGTCGAGGCCACCCGGCACATGCGCTCTATCTCCGGCGCGATCCGTGGCCTGGGCACGCTGCGGGACGAGGAACTCTACGCGGCCGCCAAGGACCTGCAGGCGCCTTACGACCTGGTCGCCGAGGTGGCCCGGCTGGGCAAGCTGCCGGTCGTGCTGTTCACCGCGGGCGGCATCGCCACCCCCGCGGACGCGGCGATGATGATGCAGCTGGGCGCCGAAGGCGTCTTCGTCGGCTCGGGGATCTTCAAGTCCGGCGACCCGGCCGCCCGCGCGGCAGCCATCGTGAAGGCCACCACCTTCCACGACGACCCCGACGTCGTGGCCAAGGTGTCCCGCGGGCTCGGTGAGCCCATGGTCGGGATCAGCACCGACACCCTGCCCCCCGCCGACCGTTACGCCAGCCGCGGCTGGTGACTGAGCGGGCGGCCCCGTCCGGCGCTGGCGTCCGGCCAGCGCTCTCGGGGCACCCTCGCTCCCTGCTTTTGCGCACCATCTTCACCCACCCACGGGGGAGGGGAGCGGCAGATGTTCGAGAAGTTCACTGACCGGGCCCGCCAGGTCGTCGTCCTGGCCCAGGAAGAGGCCCGGATGCTCGACCACAACTACATCGGTACCGAGCACCTCCTGCTGGGCCTGATCCACGAGGGTCAGGGCGTAGCGGCCCGGGCGCTGGAATCCCTCGGCATCAGCCTGGGGGACGTACGGCAGGACGTCGAGGAGATCATCGGCCGGGGCCAGCACGAGCTGACCGGGCACATCCCGTTCACGCCGCGGGCCAAGAAGGTGCTCGAGCTGTCCCTGCGCGAGGCTCAGCAGCTCGGCCACAACTACATCGGCACCGAGCACATCCTGCTCGGCCTCATCCGCGAGGGTGAGGGCGTGGCCGCCCAGGTGCTGGTCAAGCTGGGTGCGGACCTGAACCGGGTCCGCCAGCAGGTGCTCCAGCTCCTCGATGCCCACGCCCGCGAGGCTGGCCCTGAAGGTGAGACCGCTGTGACGTGGGAATCCGGCCCCGGCCTGACCGGGGAGCGTGAGGTCCGCATCGTGGGCTCGCCCGGCCAGATAGCGGAGATCCTCGCCCGGCTGCGCTCGATCGACGCCCGGCTGGCCGCCGTGCACCGGCACCTGGGCCTGGAGGCGCAGGAGCCCGGACCGGCCGCGGGAGAGAAATCCGCTCCGCCGCCCGGACCCACCCCCCCGCCGGAGGACGAGGGGCCCGCCGCGGAGGCCGGTCCCCAGGGCGGCTGACCGCAGGGTGGCACACGGCGGGGAAGATCCGCCGTGTTCGGAGTGTTGAGCTCAGACCGCTACGCTCGAAGCAGTCCCACGCTGCCCGGAAGGACCCGCCATGCCCGACCACATCCTCTCTTCAGGAGGGCCCGATTCAGCGGGGCCCGCCGCGGGGGGACCGGCCGTGGGCGTGCTCTCCCTCCAGGGTGACGTGATCGAGCACTTCCGGGCGCTGGAGTCGGCTGGGGCCCGCCCGCTGCGGGTCCGCCGGCCGGACGAGCTCGACCAGGTAGACGGGCTGATCATCCCGGGCGGGGAGTCCACCACGATGTGGAAGCTCTCGGTGATCTTCGAGATGATGGAGCCGCTGCGCAAGCGGATCAGCGGGGGGATGCCGGTCTTCGGGTCGTGTGCTGGCATGATCATGCTGGCCGACCGGCTGCTGGACGGCATCGCGGGCCAGGAAACGCTGGGCGGCATCGACATGACCGTGCGCCGCAACGCGTTCGGGCGCCAGGTGGACTCGTTCGAGGCGGACATCCCGATGACGGGGGTGCCCGGGCCGGCCCTGCGGGCCGTGTTCATCCGGGCGCCGTGGGTCGAGGACACCGGCCCGGACGTCGAGATACTCGGGGCTGACCCGGGCACCGGTAGGATCGTCGCGGTCCGCCAGGGCCCGGCGCTGGCCACCGCCTTCCACCCCGAGCTGACCGGCGACCTGCGGGTGCACAAGCTGTTTGTTGACATGGTGAGGGATCGGATATGAGCGGCCACTCCAAGTGGGCCACGACTAAGCACAAGAAGGCGGTCATCGACGCCAGGCGGGGCAAGCTCTTCGCCAAGCTGATCAAGAACGTCGAGGTGGCGGCCCGGACCGGGGGCGCGGACCCCGCCGGTAACCCCACGTTGTTCGACGCGGTGCAGAAGGCCAAGAAGAGCTCGGTACCGAACGAGAACATCGACCGGGCTATCCGGCGCGGGGCCGGCCTGGAAGCGGGCGGCGCCGCCTACGAGAACATCGCCTACGAGGGGTACGCGCCCGGCGGGGTCGCGGTACTCGTGGAGTGCCTGACCGACAACCGGAACCGGGCCGCCGCCGACGTGCGGACCGCGCTCACCCGCAACGGCGGGTCCATGGCCGATCCTGGCTCGGTGTCCTACCTGTTCCACCGCAAGGGCGTGGTGATCGTGCCCAAGGCGGACGGGGCCAGCGAGGACGACGTGCTCACCGCGGTGCTCGACGCGGGCGCCGAGGAGGTCAACGACCTGGGCGAGTCGTTCGAGGTGATCAGCGAGCCAACTGATCTGATCGCGGTCCGCAGCGCGCTGCAGCAGGCCGGGATCGAGTACGACTCCGCCGAGGCGGCGTTCCTGCCCACCGTCGAGGTGGAGCTGGATGAGGAGCAGGCCAGGCGGGTCTTCCGGCTGATCGAGGCGGTGGAGGACTCCGACGACGTCCAGGACGTCTACGCGAACTACTCGGTGCCTGACGACATCATGGAGAAGCTCGGCTGACGCGTGGACATCAGGGAACTGGGTCCCGCTGACGACCCCGGCGCGCTCCTGGACCTGAGTGTCCGGGCCTTCGGGCCGATCGCGCGGCCGGACCGGGCGCGCTGGCAGGAAAACGCACAAGCCGCCATCGGGGCCCGGGAGTACCTGGGTGCGTTCGATGGCGCGCAACTGGTGGCTGCCGCCCGATACCACGACATGGCCCAGTGGTGGCACGGCCAGCCGGTGCCGATGGCCGGGGTGGCCAGCGTCACGGTGGCGCCCGAGGAACGCGGGCGCGGCACCGGGCGCGTCCTCATGCGCGCCCTGCTCACGCTGATCGGGGAGCGCGGGTTCCAGATTTCCACGCTGTATCCCGCCACCCTCGCGCTGTACCGGTCCCTGGGCTGGGAGATCGCGGGCGGGCTGACCCAGGTGAGGATCCCGGCCCGTTCGCTGCGCACGCTGGTCGCCCCGGACTCGTCCCTGCCCCCGCAGCCGGGGACCGCAGCGCCCGGCGCCCGGCACATGCGGGTACGCCGGTGCGGGCCCCGCGACGCCGCCGACGTGCTCGCCACCGTCGGCCGCGTGCACCAGGCGCTGCGTGACTGCGGCCCGAACACCAGGGACGAGGCGGCCATAGCCCGCTGGCTCAGCGACGAGCAGCGCTTCGCTTACCTGGCGCCCGACGGGTTCCTCGCCTACCGCTGGCAGCACGGTAACGACGAACTGCTGGTGGAACGGGTCATCGCCGGTTCAGCCGAGGCCACCCGGGCCATCTGGGGCATCGTGGCCTCGCATTCCTCCATCGCCGGCACGATCCAGGCCATCATCGGTCCGACCGACCCGGTGCAGTGGCTGACCACCGACCCGGACGTGAGCACGGCCAGGCGGATGGCCTGGATGCTCCGGGTGGTGGACGCGGCCGCCGCCGTGGCCGGGCGGGGCTTCCCGCCCGGGGTCGAGCTGACCGCGGTCCTCCGGCTGGCCGACCCGGACCGGCCTGCCCACGACGGCTGGTGGACGCTGGACGTGGGCGGCAGCAAGGGCGCCCTCACCCCGGCCGAGCCAGGACCGGGCCGGCCTGGTCCAGCCGGCTCCGGGCCGGGTGACACGGGGCCAGGCCCCGCCGCGCTGTCCCTGGGACCGCGCGGGTTCGCCGCCCTGTACGCGGGCACGCCGCTGGCCACCCTGCGCCGCGCCGGGCTGGTGGCCGGGGGTGACCCCGGCGGCGACGCCGCGCTGGACGCCGCGTTCGGGGCCGACCCGTTCATGCTCGAATCCTTCTGACGCTGTTCTTCTCAGGCCGGCGGGAATGCCGACACGCCGGGGCGGCTGGGCGCACCGGACGGCCCGGGCCGGTAGGGTCAGACCCGACCGAACACGTGTTCGTGAGAGCCCGGCTCGGCCGGGTCGGCCGGGATGGAGCATAAATGCGGGTGCTCGGGGTCGATCCGGGACTGACCCGGTGCGGGCTGGGCGTGGTGGAGGGCGCCCCCGGCCGGCCGCCCGGCCTGGTCGCCGCGGGCGTCGCGCGGACCCCGCCTGCCGCGGACATCGCGGCCCGCCTGCTGGCCCTGGAGGTGGAGATCGACTCCTGGCTGGCCGACCACCACCCAGACGCGGTCGCCGTGGAGCGCGTGTTCAGCCAGCACAACGTACGGACGGTGATGGGTACCGCGCAGGCGGGCGCGGTAGCGGTACTGTGCGCGGCGCGGCGCGGCCTGCCCGTCGCGCTGCACACGCCGAGCGAGGTGAAGGCCGCGGTGACCGGGAGCGGGCGGGCGGACAAAGCCCAGGTGACGACCATGGTGATGCGGCTGCTCCGGCTGGATGACCCGCCCAAGCCCGCCGACACCGCGGACGCCCTGGCCCTGGCCATCTGCCATCTCTGGCGCGGCCCGCAGACCCGCCTCGCAGTGCTGGCCCGGGGGGGCGACCCCCCGGACCCCCGGATCGCCGCTGCGCGCCGAGCGGCGGCCAGCCGCCGCGGCAACACCCGCACGTGGACTGACTCAGGAGCACGAGGAGTACAGCCGTGATTTCCCATCTGGACGGGATGGTGTGTGCGATCGCCCCGGAGGGGGCGGTGATCGAGGTGGGCGGGGTCGGGCTGCTGGTCCAGGCCACGCCCGGCACCCTGGCCGCGCTGCGCACCGGCGAGCGGGCCCGGGTCGCCACCTCCCTGGTGGTCCGCGAGGACGCGCTGACCCTGTACGGATTCGCCGGCGACGACGAGCGGGACGTATTCGAGCTGGTGCAGACGGCCAGCGGGGTGGGACCGCGGCTCGCGCTGGCCATGCTGGCCTCGTTCAGCCCGGACGGCCTGCGCCAGGCCATCGCGGCGGAGGATGTGGTTGCGCTGACCCGGGTGCCGGGCATCGGCCGCAAGGGCGCGCAGCGGATCGTGCTGGAACTGGCCGGGCGGCTGGGCTCGCCCGCCGTCCCGGCCGGGATCATGGGCCCGCCGCCCGGGGCCGGCCCCGCGGCCGGCGGCGCCCTGTGGCGTGATCAGGTCCGGGCCGGCCTGGTCAACCTGGGCTGGCCCGCCCGGGACGCCGAGCAGGCCATCGCCGCGGTCGCCGCCGACCTGGCCGTCAGCCCGGCCGGGGCGGATGGGGCGGGCGGGCCGGATGGGGCAGGAGTGGACGTATCTGTCGCGCTGCGGGCTGCGCTGCGCAAGCTGAGCCGCACATGACCAGCCCGGGCCCGGGGCCGGGCCGGGGCGCCCATTCCGCCGCCGGGGACGCGGAAGAGGACGCGCGGCTGGCCGCCGCGGAGCGAGCCCTGGCCGCCGCGGAAGAGCAGGCCCTGGCCGCCGCCGCGGAGCGGGAGCGACTGGTCTCGCCGCTGGCCGAGGCGGACGAACGGGCTATTGAAGGAGCGCTGCGGCCCAAACGGCTCGCCGAGGTCATCGGCCAGAACCGGGTCCGCGAGCAGCTGTCCCTGGTGCTGGAGGGCGCCCTGCGGCGCGGCCGGGCCCCGGACCACGTGCTGCTGTCGGGGCCGCCGGGCCTGGGCAAGACCACGTTCGCGATGATCATCGCGGCGGAGCTGGGCGCCCCGCTGCGGATCACCAGCGGGCCTGCCATCGAGCGGGCCGGGGACCTCGCCGCCATCTTGTCCACGCTGGGAGAGCGGGACGTCGTGTTCATCGACGAGATCCACCGGCTGGCCCGCCCCGCCGAGGAGATGCTCTACCTGGCCATGGAGGACTTCCGGGTCGACGTCGTGGTCGGCAAGGGACCGGGCGCGACCGCCATCCCGCTGGAGATCGCCCCGTTCACCCTGGTCGGCGCCACCACCCGGGCCGGGCTGCTGCCCGCCCCGCTGCGTGACCGGTTCGGATTCACCGCCCGCCTCGACTTCTACGAGCCAGCCGAGCTGGAGATCATCGTCCGCCGGTCGGCCGACCTGCTCGGGGTGGCGCTGCGCGACGACGGCGCGGACGAGATCGCCGGGCGGTCCCGGGGCACCCCGCGGATCGCCAACCGGCTGCTGCGCCGGGTCCGTGACTACGCCGAGGTGCGCGCCGACGGCGTGGTCACCCGGGACCTGGCCCGCTCCGCCTTGGAACTGTACGAGGTGGACGAGGAGGGCCTGGACCGGCTGGACCGCGCGGTGCTCAGCGCCCTGGTGACCACGTTCGGCGGCGGCCCGGTCGGCTTGTCCACGCTGGCCGTGGCGGTGGGCGAGGAAGCGGAGACCGTGGAGGTAGTCGCCGAGCCATTCCTGGTCCGGCGCGGCCTGATGAGCAGGACCCCGCGCGGGCGGGTGGCCACCCCGGCGGCCTGGCAGCACCTGGGGCTGGACCCGCCGGAGCCGCCGGGGCTGGCCCTGCCGGGCAGCCTGTTCGAGTGACTCTGCTGGCCCGGGGGGACGACCCCCGGAGCCCCCCGCGACAGCCGGCTCGGAGAGGAAACGCCTGCGGCGCGCCTCGCCTCGCCGGCTCGGCCCGAAATGGTCGCGGGGATGTCACGATCAGTCGCCAGAAGCCGTAGCCTGTTGGTGCGCTGCCCGCGCGCCGCTACACTTCGGCAGTTGGTCAACCGCTGCCCGGATGGCCACAGATTTCCGGCCCAGCCTGCCGAAAGGCCTGGCGCGCGGCCAGGCAGAGCTCATCAACTGGAAGGAAACCCCGCGATGGGGCACATGCATTATCTCGCGGCCGCAAAGTCCGGCGGCGGGAGCTACACGTTCCTGATCGTCATCGTGGTGCTGTTCGGGCTGCTCTACTTCGTCATGATCAGGCCCCAGCGGAACAAGCAGCGCGCGGCTCAGCAGATGCAGAACCAGGTCCAGCCGGGCCAGCGGGTTCGCACCACGGCGGGCATGTACGCCACCGTCGTCGAGGCCGATGATCAGGACGTGCTGCTCGAAGTGGCACCCGGCGTGCAGATCCGGTTCCTGCGCCGGGCCGTGCTGGACGTCCTGCCGGACGATGACGGCATGACCGGAACTGATGCGGCGGATATGACGTTCCATGAGCAGGACAGTCCGGAGGATGTGTCCAGCGAGGGAACCACAGATGCCCCGGTGACCACCACCGAGCACCCGAACGGCACCGAGCACCAGAACGGCTCCAGCCCGGCCAGCACCGCTGACCACACGGCTCAGGACGAGCGCACCGCGGAATAACCGCCGCCTGCCCCGCGCCCAGCGTCGGGCCGGGGGACACGCGAAGCGAAGGACAGAGGAATTGGCTCCCCCTAGCGGTAACGTCTCCCGGCCTGGCCGGTCGCTGGCCGTCCTGGCCGCGGTGATCGTGTTGATGTTCCTGGCCATCGTGGGCGGTAACATCGGCTCGCCCGGGCAGTGGGGCCAGGACTTCAAGGTCCGCCTGGGCCTGGACCTGACCAGCGGCACCACGGTGGCGCTCCGGGCGCAGGCGCCCAAGGGGGTATCCAGCGCGCAGTTCGCGGCGGACATGACCCAGGCCAAGAACATCATGGCCAACCGGGTCAACGGCGCGGGCTTCACCGAGGCGCAGGTCCAGCAGCAGGGCAGCGACATCATCAACGTCGCGGTCCCCGGGGCCGGCAGCCAGAAGGTCGTGAACCTGGTCGGGACGACCGCCCAGCTGCTGTTCCGCCAGGTGATCCTGGTGGCGCCGAACAAGGGCGCGACCACGCCCGTCACCACGCCTACCCCGACTCCGTCGCCCAGCGGGTCGTCGTCGGCCACCCCGTCGTCCAGCGCGTCACCCACGGCGTCCGCGTCGGCCACCTCGTCCGCCAAGACGGGGGCCCTGGGTCGCGGAGCGGCTAGCGGGACAGCGGCGAAGGAGATGGCGAGGCGTTCTCACAGCCTGACGGGAGCACACGCCAAGGCGTCCGCCACCCCATCGGCCCCGGCCTCCGCGAGCCCGTCCGCCAGCGCGTCCGCCTCGGCGCCGGCCACCAGCGGCTCCGGTGTCTCCACCGTGGCGGGAGCCACTGGTGACGCTAGCCTGGTCAGCCCGGCGGTGAAGGCGCAGTTCAACAAGCTGAACTGTGCCAACAAGAACTGGAAGCAAACGGTCGGCTACACCGCGCAGCAGTACAACAACCCCAACATCCAGACCGTCTCGTGTGGCTCCGAGAACGGGGTCCTGGCCAAGTTCGTCCTGGACAAGGCCGCGGTACTCGGCAAGGACGTCAAGTCGGCGAACGCGACCCAGGCGACGTCGAACGTGTACTGGCAGACCAACCTGAACTTCAACTCGGCGGGCGGCGCCGCGTTCGGCAAGGTCACCGAGCAGATGTTCAACAAGTACGGCGTGAACTCCGTACAGGACCAGCTGGCGGTCGTCCTCGACGGGAACGTGATCTCGTCCCCCGTCATCCAGGGCGCGATCCCGGGCGGGTCCGCGCAGATCACCGGCAACTTCAGCCAGAGTCAGGCCACCAACCTGGCCAACGTGCTGAACTACGGCGCACTGCCGCTGACGTTCACCAAGGAGTCCGTCCAGTCGATCTCGCCCTCGCTGGGCAGCGACCAGTTGCACGCCGGCCTGCTCGCGGGCGCCATCGGCCTGCTCCTGGTCGTGCTCTACTGCCTGCTGTACTACCGGGGCCTGGCCATCGTGGCGGTCTCCAGCCTGATCATCGCGGCGGTCCTGGTCTTCGAGGCGATCATCCTGCTCGGCAAGCACCAGGGGTTCGCACTGGAGCTGTCCGGCGTAGCCGGCCTCATCGTGGCCATCGGCATCACCGCGGACTCGTTCGTGGTGTTCTTCGAGCGATTGCGTGACGAGGTGCGTGACGGGCGGACCCTGCGCACCGCGGTGGAACGCGGCTGGAAACGGGCCCGGCGCACGGTGCTGGTCTCCGATACCGTGTCGTTCCTGGCCGCGGCGCTGCTGTGGTACTTCTCCATCGGTGAGGTCAAGGGCTTCGCCTTCACCCTCGGCCTGACCACGATCATCGACGTCGTGGTGGTCTTCCTGTTCACCAAGCCGATGATCACCTTGCTGGCCCGGACCAAGTTCTTCGGCCAGGGCCACCGATACTCCGGTCTCGATCCCGTCCGGCTGGGCGCGCGGACACCCTGGCGATCTACCAGGACCGTCCGGGTGCGGGCCGGCGCGCCGTCGAAGGAGGCATGATGTCGCGGCTCGGCAACATCGGCGGCCGCCTGTACCGCGGCGAGGTCTCCTTCGACTTCGTGGGCCGCCAGAAGCTCTGGTACTCGATCTCCGGGCTGATCCTGGTGCTCAGCCTGGTCGGGCTGTTCGCCCGCGGGCTGAACTTCAGCGTGGACTTCAAGGGCGGGTCGGTCATCCAGTTCCCGGCCACCTCGGCCACCTCGCTGATGCAAGTGCAGAACGCGGTCGGCGACACCGGCGATGGGCAGGGCGCCATCGTCCAGCACGTCGGCAGCGGGACCAGCGCCACCTGGCAGGTCCAGACGGGCAAGCTGGACTACGCCCAGGGGCAGCAGGTCCAGTCCACGCTGTCCCGCGAGCTGGGCGTCCCGCAGAACGAGATCAGCGTCAACTTCGTGGGGGCCAGCTGGGGAGGGCAGATCTCGCAGAAGGCCCTGCAGGCGCTGATCGCGTTCCTCATCGTGATCGTCATCTACCTGTCCATCGCCTTCGAATGGCGGATGGCGGTGGCCGCCCTGATCGCGCTGGTGCACGACATCGTGATCACCATCGGCATCTACGCCCTGGCCGGGTTCCAGGTCGCCCCGGCCACCGTGATCGGGCTGCTGACCATCCTGGGCTACTCGCTCTACGACACGGTGGTCGTCTTCGACAAGGTCCGGGAGAATACTGCTGGCCTGCTCGGGTCGGCCCGCAGCACCTACAGCCAGGCCGCCAACCTGGCCCTCAACCAGACCCTGGTGCGGTCCATCAACACCTCGATCATCGCGCTGCTGCCGGTTGCCGCGATCTTGTTTATCGGCGGCGGGCTGCTGGGCGCCGGCGAGCTGAACGACCTGGCCCTGGTGCTGTTCGTCGGCATGCTGTCCGGCACCTACTCCTCCATCTTCATCGCCACCCCGGTGCTGGCGGACCTCAAGGAGCGTGACCCCCAGTACAAGGCGCTGGCCAAGCGGGTGGCGCAGCGGACTTCGGGCAGCCGGGCCGCTAAGCGGGCCGGCGCCAAGGCCTCGCGTCCGACCGTGGCCGGTGCCGGTGCCGCGGCGGGCGGGGCGGCGGTAGCGGGCCCGGCCACGGTGCTCGACGACGACACCGACATCCCGGCCGCGGACGCCCCGGACACGGACATCCCTGACGTTTCCGGCCCAGACGCGGACGCCGCCGACACGGGGACCGGCGAGGACCGGGTGCCCGCGGGGCGGGCGGCGCGCCCGGGGCCCGGGGGCCGTCCCGGCCCGCGGCAGCAGCCCCGCCGGAACACGTCCGCCAAGCGCCGCCCCGGCGGCAAGAAGAAGCGTCGTTAGATGGCGGAGCCCGCCGCGAGCGGCACGGTTATCGCGGAGCTGATCAGGTCCCGGATCCGGGACGTCGCCGACTACCCGGAGCCCGGGGTGATGTTCAAGGACATCACGCCGCTGCTCGCCGACCCGGCCGCGTTTGCCGCGGTGGTGACCGCGCTGGCCAGCGGGCACGACGGGGTGGACAAGGTGGCCGGGATCGAGGCCCGCGGGTTCATCCTGGCCGCCCCCGTCGCGCTCGCGCTCGGGGCGGGTTTCGTGCCGGTGCGCAAGCAGGGCAAGCTGCCCGGGCCCACCTACGCGCAGAGCTACGACCTGGAGTACGGCAGCGCCACCGTCGAAGTGCACCAGGACGCGTTCGCCCCGGGGGAGCGGGTGCTGATCGTGGACGACGTGCTGGCCACCGGGGGCACCGGCTCGGCCACCGTGGAACTGGTCCGCAAGGCGGGCGCCGAGGTGGCCGCGATCGCAGTGATCATGGAATTGAGTTTCCTCAACGGGCGGTCCCGGCTGCCGGACGCGGCCATCCGGTCACTGCTGGTGGTGTGACAAGGGCTGAGCTCAGCACCTTCCGGAACTTCCGCCGATAGAATGTTGTTCTAGGTGGACGTGAGGAGTGCCTGTGGCCGGTGACGTGGCAACGACCGGCGGTGCCGGAGCCGGAGCCACCCATGCCCTCCCGAGCCCGCCCGATGCGGCGGCGGAGGACACAGGAGCGCCGCCTCCCGCCGAGGCAGGCCCGGCTGAGCTGGACACCGACCAGGAGAGCGCGGGCCAGGAGCTCGCGGCCGAGGAGACCACCACGGCTCCGGAATCCCGGGCGGCCAACGGCCGGAGCCCGGCGGCCAGCCGGGGCGCGGGCGCCGGGCGCGGCGCGGGGTCGGGACGGGCAGCGCGCCGGCTGGCCCGGCTCGGGGCGACACGGGGCGGCGGGATCAACCCCGTGCTCGAGCCGATGATCAAAACGGTGCGCGCGACCCACCCCAAGGCGGACGTCCGGCTGATCGAGCACGCCTACGACGTGGCCGCGCACTGGCACACCGGGCAGAAGCGCAAGAGCGGCGACCCGTACATCACCCATCCGCTCGCCGTGGCCACCATCCTGGCCGAGCTGGGGATGAACCACGAGACCCTGTGCGCGGCCCTGCTGCACGACACGGTGGAGGACACCGACTACACCCTCGACCAGTTGCGGGCCGACTTCGGGGATGAGATCGCGGCCCTGGTCAACGGGGTCACCAAGCTGGACAAGGTCAAGTACGGCGAGGTCGCCGAGGCCGAGACCGTGCGCAAGATGGTGGTCGCGATGTCCCGGGACATCAGGGTCCTGGTCATCAAGCTCGCGGACCGCCTGCACAACATGCGCACGCTGCGCTATCTCCCCCGGGCCAAGCAGGAGCGCAAGTCGCGCGAGGTGCTGGAGATCTTCGCGCCCCTTGCCCACCGGCTGGGCATGAACACCATCAAGTGGGAGCTGGAGGACCTGGCCTTCGCGACGCTGTACCCCAAGCGGTACGACGAGATCGCCCGGCTGGTCTCCGAGCGCGCCCCGGGCCGCGACGTCTTCCTCTCGGAGGTCATCGAGGACGTCTCCGCCGACCTGCGCGACGCCAAGGTCAAGGCGCGGGTGACCGGCCGCCCCAAGCACTACTACTCCGTCTACCAGAAGATGATCGCCCGCAACGTGGGCTTCGACGACATCTACGACCTGGTGGGCATCCGCGTCCTGGTGGATTCGGTGCGCGACTGCTACGCCGCGCTCGGCACCGTGCACGCCCGGTGGAACCCCGTTCCCGGGCGGTTCAAGGACTACATCGCGATGCCCAAGTTCAACATGTACCAGTCGCTGCACACGACGGTGATCGGCCCGGGCGGCAAGCCGGTCGAGCTGCAGATCAGGACGTGGGGCATGCACCGGCGCGCGGAGTACGGCGTGGCCGCGCACTGGAAGTACAAGGAAGAGGTGGCCGGCGGCGGCCGGGGGGGCCGGGACGGCGCCGGCGACATGGCCTGGCTGCGCCAGCTCGTGGACTGGCAGCGCGAGACGGCGGACCCGGCCGAGTTCCTGGAGTCACTCCGGTTCGACCTCGGGGCCGCCGAGGTCTACGTGTTCACCCCGCGGGGCGAGGTCATCGCGCTGCCCCAGGGGGCCACACCGGTCGACTTCGCCTATGCGATCCACACCGAGGTGGGGCACCGGACCATCGGGGCCAGGGTCAACGGCCGCCTGGTGGCGCTGGAAAGTGCCCTGGACAACGGCGACACCGTCGAGATCTTCACCTCCAAGGCCCAGGACGCCGGCCCGAGCCACGACTGGCTGCAGTTCGTCAAGAGCGCGCGGGCCCGCAACAAGATCCGGCACTGGTTCTCCAAGGAGCGCCGGGAAGCCGCGACCGAGACCGGCAAGACCGCCATCGCCCGGGCCATGCGCAAGCACGGCCTGCCGTTGCAGCGCCTGGCCACCGGCGACGCGCTGGTCGCCATCGCGACCGAGCTGCACTACCCTGACCTGTCCGCGCTGTATGCGGCAGTGGGGGAAGGCCACGTCAGCGCGCAGTCGGTGGCGGCCAAACTGGTCCAGTCGGCCGGCGGGATGGCGGGTGCCCAGGAGGACCTGGCCGAGGCGACCCTGCCCACCCGCCCGCTGTCAACCCGGCCGCTCGGTGATTCCGGCGTCGTGGTGGAAGGCTCCTCCGACGTGTGGGCCCGGCTGTCCAAGTGCTGTACCCCGGTGCCCGGCGACGAGATCACCGGGTTCATCACCCGGGGCCACGGGGTGTCGGTGCACCGGGCCGACTGCCTGAACCTGCGCCACCTGCTCGACTCCCAGCCGGAACGGCTGGTGGCGGTGCGCTGGTCGCCCACGGAAGACTCGCTGTTCCTGGTCGCCATCCAGGTGGAGGCGCTGGACCGGACCGGCCTGCTCTCCGACGTGACCCGGACCATCTCCGACCAGCACGTGAACATCCTGTCCGCCTCGGTCACCACGACCAGGGACCGGGTCGCGGTCAGCCGGTTCACGTTCGAAATGGGCGACCCGAAGCACCTCGGTCACGTCCTCCGCGCCGTACGGGCCATCGACGGCGTCTACGACGTCTACCGAATCACGAGCTAGCCCGAGAGTTCGGCGAGGGTGCGTTCGGCTTCTTCTAGCCAGGACTGGCGGGCGGCGATGGCCTCGGCGGCCTCGGTGGCTGCGCGGGTGTCGCCGCGCTGCTCCGCCTTGGCCCGCCGCTCTTCCAGGCTGGCCAGCGCGGTACGGATCTGCTCCACGGTGCCCTGGGCCCGGGCCAGCGCCTCAGGGTTGGAACGGCGCCACTGCGCGTCCTCGGCCTTGCGGACCGCGTCCTCGATCCGGCGCAGGCCCTGCTCCAGGCGGTCGTGCGCCTCACGGGGGACCGACCCGGCCTGCTCCCAGCGTTCCTGGATGGAGCGCAGGGCGGCCCGGGCGGCCCGCACGTTGGTCACCGGGACCAGCTGGCCGGCCTCCTCCAGCAGCGCGGTCTTCACCGTGGCGTGCTCGCGCAGCTCGTTCTCCTTGGCCGAGAACACATTGGACCGCTCGGCGAAGAACTGATCCTGGGCCGCCTTGAACCGGCCCCAGAGCTCCTCCTCGTCGGTGCGTCCCGCCCGGCCCGCCGCCTTCCAGGAGCGCATCAGGTCCCGGTACGCAGCGGCGGTGGGTCCCCAGTCGGTGGATCCGGCCAGCGCCTCCGCCTCCACGACCAGCTTCTCCTTGCGGGACTTGGCTTCCTCCCGCTCCTCTTCCAGTCCGGCGAAATAAGCCTTGCGCCGCTTGGCGAACGCGTTCCGCGCGGCTGACAGCCGCTTCCACAGCGCGGTCTCCACCGCCCGGTCGGCCCGGGGCGCGGCTTTCCACTCCTCCAGGAGCTGGCGCATCCGCTCCCCGCTGATCTTCCAGTGGGTGGCCTCGGCCGCGATCTGCTCGGCCTCGGCGACAATGCGCTCCTTGTGCGTCCGGGCCTCGACCCGGGCCTGCTCGCGGGCGGCCTTGACCTCCTCCCGGCGGCTGTCCACCTGGCCGGTCAGGGCCTCGAGCCGGGTGTGCAGCGAGTCGAGGTCACCGACCGCGTTCGCCGTGGCCACCGCCTCCAGCAGCCGGTCGATGGTCGCCCGGGCGCTGCCGGGGGACAGGTCCGTGGTGGAGATGCGCTGCTCCAGCAGCGTGACCTCGGTTTCCAGGCCCTCGTACTTGCGGTGGTAGAAGGCGAGCGCCTCATCCGGGCTGCCCGCCTGCCATGAGCCAACCACCCGCTCGCTCCCGCCGGTACGCACGTAGACCGTACCGTCGTCAGCTACCCTGCCCCACGGATCGTTGGCGGTGCTCACCGCTAACCTCCTGCTCAGCCCTGGGTCCTGGCCGCTCTGCCAGGCTCAGGTCTTCTTGATGGTGACGCTCTCGATAACGACTTTCTCCTTCGGGTGTCCATCCCCGGCCGCATTGGCGTTGTCACTACCCGCCTTGGCCACATTCTGGACGATCCCGAGTCCTTTGACGACCTCGCCGAACGGCGTATAGCTGGCGGGCAGCGGCGAGTTCTTGTACACGATGAAGAACTGGCTGCCGTTGGTATTCGGGCCAGAGTTCGCCATCGCCACCATGCCCGGGGTGTACTTGGCCCCCGCCAGGTTCTCGTTAGCGAACTTATAGCCGGGGCCACCGCGTCCGGTGCCGGTCGGATCCCCGCACTGCAACACGAACGGATCGACGGTGCTCAGCCGCTGGCAGTGCGTGTTGTTGAAGTACTTCTTGGCCGCCAGGTACACGAAGGAGTTGACCGTGCAGGTGGCCTTGCTGTTCAGCAGGTCGATGACCACATCGCCCCGGTTGGTGTGGATCGTGGCCTGGTAGCTCGCCTGGTAGTCGGGTTTGGCCGGCGGGAGGCCCACGCTCCGGGCGGCGGTCCCGCTGGCCTGGTAGCTGCAGGAGGTGGCGGGTTCTGCCTGAGTGGAGGCGGAGGGCGTGGCGGAGGACGTCGCGGACACCGCCGCGGCCTTGCTGCCACCCGGTCCTGCGAACAGGAAGTAGCCGCCCACGCCCAGCCCGACAACCACGCAGCACACCACGGCCACTATCGTGATCCGGCGTGCCTTCCTGTCCCGTTCGGCGCGCCGCGCCTGCTGGCGCAGCATGCGTTCGCGGGCCAGCTTGCGCTGCCGCTCCTTCTTACTGCTCACCGATCCGTTCCTCCTGGCTGCCTGTTGCCTGCTTACCAGCGAAACTTCGCGAATGGTACCGGCACCCGTGAGGTCGTGACGCCGCTGTTATCGGTTCGCGGCTGGGCTGAGCAGATCGGTAGCCTGTAGCGGGCGAAGTTGACCTGTGAGTCCGCCCCTGTCCCGAACGCCCGAAGGAGGTCACCCGTGCTGATTACCGGGTTTCCGGCCGGTTCCTTCGCCGCCAATTGCTATCTGGTGGCCCCGGAACCCGGCGCGGAGTGCGTGATCATCGACCCGGGGGAAGACGCGGCGGGCGGGATCGCGGAAATCGTCGCCGAGCACCGGCTGAAGCCGGTCGCGGTGCTGCTCACCCACGGGCACATCGACCATGTGTGGTCCGTGGCGCCGGTGTGCGGGGCGCGCGGCATCCCGGCGTACATTCACCCCGATGACCGGGCGCTGCTGTCCGACCCGGCCCGGGGGCTGTCCCTGGGCGCGGGCCAGCAGCTGTTCGGGGGCCTGGAGTTCACCGAGCCCGACGACGTCAGGGAGCTCGCCGACGGGACCGTGCTGAACCTGGCTGGCCTGGATATCACGGTCGGCCACGCGCCCGGGCACACCCCGGGGTCCGTGGTGTTCCACTCCGGCCCGGCGGTCATGTTCTCCGGCGACCTGCTGTTCGCCGGGTCGATCGGGCGGACCGACCTGCCTGGCGGCGACACCGCCGCCATGATGGACAGCCTGGCCCGGGTCTGCCTGACCCTGCCGGACGAGACGCGGGTGCTGCCTGGCCACGGCCCGGCGACGAGCATCGGCGTCGAACGGGCCAGCAACCAGTACCTGGTCGCGCTGGAACGAAATACCGGGCTGGGCGGGCCGGGACGATCTACGGGGCTGTGATGGAGAGGCTGAGCGGGAAATGATCCGAACCCATGAGGCGGGCACGCTGCGCGCCGAGCAGGACGGCCAGACGGTGATACTGGCGGGCTGGGTAGCCCGCCGCCGGGACCACGGCGGGGTCACCTTCATCGACCTGCGTGATGCCAGCGGGATCGTCCAGGTCGTATTCCGGGGCGAGGGCGAGGATGGTCCCGCCCACGCGCTGCGGGCCGAGTTCTGCGTGAAAGTCACCGGCCAGGTGCGCCGCAGGCCGCAGGGCAACGAGAACCCCGAGCTGCCCACCGGCGAGATCGAGGTAGCCGCAGACGAACTGGAAGTACTCGGGGAGTCGGACCCGCTGCCGTTCCCCATCGACGGGGCCGGTGACCTGAACGAGGAAACCCGGCTGCGCTACCGCTACCTGGACATGCGCCGCCCCGAGACCGCCGCGGCGCTGCGCGTCCGTTCCGAGGCCACCTACTTCGTGACCGACGTGCTCCGCAGCCACGGGTTCGTGTACGTGGAAACGCCCGACCTGACCCGGTCCACGCCGGAAGGGGCCCGGGACTTCCTGGTGCCGGTGCGGCTGCGGCCCGGTCACTGGTACGCGCTGCCCCAGTCACCGCAGCTGTTCAAGCAGCTGCTGATGGTCGGCGGCATGGAGCGGTACTGGCAGCTGGCCCGCTGTTTCCGGGACGAGGACTTCCGGGCCGACCGGCAGCCCGAGTTCACCCAGATCGACATCGAGATGAGCTTCATCACCCGGGAAGACGTCGTCGAGGTCGCCGAGGACCTGGTCAGCCGGCTGTGGTCAGAGGTCGTGGGCTACCAGATACCCCGCCCCATCCCGCAGATGACCTACGCGGACGCCATGGCGCGGTTCGGCTCCGACAAGCCCGACCTGCGCTTCGCCCTGGAACTCACCGACCTGACCAGTTACTTCGCGCAGTCCTCGTTCCGGGTCTTCCAGGCCCCGTACGTGGGGGCGGTCGTGATGCCCGGCGGGGCCAGCCAGACCCGCCGGGAACTGGACAACTGGCAGGACTGGGCCAAGGCCCGCGGCGCGCGCGGGCTGGCCTACGTGCTCATCGACGCCTCCGGGGAGGTCTCCGACTCCGGCCCCGTGGCCAAGCACCTGTCGGCGGACGAGCGAGCCGGGCTGGCCGCCGAGGTGGGGGCCGGGCCCGGCGACGCCGTGTTCTTCGCGGCCGGGCCGCCACAACAAGCCCGGTCCCTGCTCGGCGCGGCCCGGCTGGAAATCGGCCACCGGCTGGGCCTCATCGACCCCGACGCCTGGGCGTTCACCTGGGTGGTCAACGCACCGATGTTCGAGGAGGACGGGCAGGGCGGCTGGACCGCGGTGCACCACCCGTTCACCGCGCCGCTGCCGGAGTGGGCGGACAAGTTCACCGACGAGCCGGGCGGTGCCCTGGCCGACGCCTACGACCTGGTCTGCAACGGCAACGAGATCGGCGGTGGCTCGATCCGTATCCACCGGCCCGCCATGCAGCAGAAGGTGTTCGACGTCATCGGGCTGTCCCGGGAGGAGGCCCGGTCGCAGTTCGGCTTCCTGCTCGACGCGCTGCACTACGGGCCGCCGCCGCACGGCGGCATCGCGTTCGGCTGGGACCGCCTCATCATGCTGCTGGCCATGCGGGACACGATCCGCGACGTGATCGCCTTCCCCAAGGCGGCGTCCGGCGCCGACCCGCTCACCGGGGCGCCCACGCCGATCACGCCCGAGCAGCGGCGGGAGGCGGGCATCGACGTCATCGTGCCGGCGGGTGGCGAGACCCCGGATCCCGACCCCCGGAACCTGACCGCCCGGCCCTGACGCCTGGCCCCGACCGCCGGCCCGGCACGGCGTGCGGGCCATGCCGGGCCGGCGGATAGTGTCGGGGTGTGGTACGGGCAGGCAGCGCCGACGGCGGGCAGGCGGACAGCCTGTTCGACGCGGCCGGGGAAGAAGCGGCGCGGGCGGCGGCCCCGCTCGCGGTCCGGATGCGCCCGCGCACCCTGGACGAGGTGGTCGGGCAGCGGCACCTCACCGGTGAGGGAACGCCGCTGCGCAAGCTGGCCGAGAACGACGCGGGCATGTCCGTGGTGCTGTGGGGCCCGCCGGGCACTGGCAAGACCACCCTGGCTCACGTCATCAGCCAGGTCACCAGCAGGCGCTTCACCGAGCTGTCCGCGGTCACCGCGGGGGTCAAGGATGTGCGCGCGGCGATCGAGAACGCCCGGCGCGAGCTGGGCCTCAGCGGTACCCAGACCGTGCTGTTCATCGACGAGGTGCACCGCTTCAACAAGGCGCAGCAGGACGCCCTGCTGCCCGCCGTGGAGAACCGGTGGGTCTCGTTCATCGGCGCCACCACCGAGAACCCGTCGTTTTCCGTGGTCGGGCCGCTGCTGTCCCGGTCACTGCTGCTCACCCTGGAGCCGCTCACCGACGACGACATGCGCGCGGTGATCAGCCGCGCGCTGGCCGACGAGCGCGGGCTGGACGGCTCGGTCAGCCTGGACGACCAGGCCCTGGACCACCTGATCAGGCTGGCCAGCGGGGACGCCCGGAGGGCCCTGACCTACCTGGAGTCCGCCGCGCTCGGACTGCGCCGGGGCGCCACCATCGACATCGATGTGCTGGAGCGGGCGGTGGACCGCGCCGCGGTCCGCTACGACCGCGCCGGCGACCAGCACTACGACGTGATCAGCGCGTTCATCAAGAGCATCCGGGGCAGTGACGCCGACGCCGCGGTCCATTACCTGGCCCGGATGATCGAGGCCGGCGAGGATCCCCGCTTCATCGCCCGGCGGCTGATCGTGCACGCCAGCGAGGATGTCGGGATGGCCGACCCGTCCGCGCTGGGCGTGGCGGTCGCCGCGGCCCAGGCCGTCGAGTTCGTGGGCCTGCCCGAAGCCCGGATCAACCTGACCCAGGCCACCATCCACCTGGCGCTGGCCCCGAAATCCAATTCCGTGATCAAGGCGATCGGCGCGGCCGCCGCGGACATCCGCGCCGGGATGGCCGGGCCGGTGCCCGCGCACCTGCGGGACGCGCACTACCCGGGCGCGGCCCGGCTCGGTCACGGCCAGGGCTACGCCTACCCGCATGACTACGCCGAGGGCGTCGTCACCCAGCAGTACGCACCGGATTCGCTGGCCAGCCGCACCTACTATGAGCCGTCACGGCACGGCGCCGAGGCCCGGTACGCGGAGCGCTCCGAGCGGATCAAGGCGATCCTGGGCCACGCCCAGCCGGACGGGCACAGCCAGCCGGACGGGCCGGGCCAGGACGGTTCCTGATCCGGCTGGCACCCGGTCCGGGGAACCCCGCCGCCCGGGCCGTTCAGTCGCGCGATGCGAAGGCCGCCTTGGGAGATAAGGTCAGGCAGATGAAGGAGCAGGCATGCTGAACGCGGTATGGGTGGCGGTCATCATCGCCGCCGCGTGCTGGGCGGTCCTGGTGATCGCCGCGGTCTACGTGCTGATCAAGCTGGCCAGGCTGATCACCCAGACGTCCGCGGCCGTGTCCGGACTGCGGGAGGACAGCGACGCGGTGATCGCGCGCGCGCACGCCACGATCGACGCCACCGCCGGGCAGCTGAACCGGACCGACGAGATCACCGCGAGCATGGACCAGGTGGCCGCGGGCATGGCCGAACTCACCGGCCGGGTGACGGCGCTCGCGCCGCTGGCCCGGCTCGCGGCGGCCACCTCCGGCACCAGGCTCGCCCGCGTCTCAGCCTTCGTCTACGGCGTGCGGCACGCCGCGGAGCTGCGGGCTGCGGCCGCCGACGCCCGTCGGCAGCTACCGGCCCGGCAGGTATCCGCCGTACAACAGCCGGGGGTCCGGTCATGATCCGCAGGTTGTTCTGGCTCTCCCTCGGCGCCGCCGTCGGGATCTCCGGCTACCGCCGGGTGACCGCCGCGGCCCGGGTAATCATGCCCGCCCCGCGGGCCAGGGAGCTGGCCCGGTTCGCCGGGGATGTGCGTGAGGGCATGGACATCTACCGCCAGCGCCAGCTAGAGACGTCACGTCCCGCCCTCGAGGGACACACCGACCATGAAGAGGATGGCCGTTGATGGAGTCGGCAGAGATCGCCCGCCGTTTCCTTACCTACTTTTCCGAACGCGGGCACACCGTGGTCCCGTCGGCGTCGCTGATAGCCGACGACCCCACGCTGCTCCTGGTCAACGCGGGGATGCAGCCGTTCAAGCCGTACTTCCTCGGCCAGGTCGAACCGCCCTTCAAGCGGGCCACCAGCTGCCAGAAGTGCGTGCGCACACCCGACATCGAAGAAGTCGGCAAGACCACCAGGCACGGCACCTTCTTCCAGATGCTAGGCAACTTCTCCTTCGGTGACTACTTCAAGGACCAGGCCATCCCGTTCGCCTGGGAACTGCTCACCACCCCCGAGCGCGACGGCGGCTTCGGGTTCCCCGAGGACCGGCTGTGGGCCACCGTGTACCACGACGACGATGAGGCGGCCCGCATCTGGCGGGACGTGGTCGGCGTGCCGGAGAGCCGCATCCAGCGCCGGGGGATGGCGGACAACTACTGGTCCATGGGCGTGCCCGGGCCGTGTGGTCCCTGCTCGGAGATCTACTACGACCGGGGACCCGACTATGGGCGGGAGGGCGGCCCGATCGCCGACGAGGACCGTTACCTGGAGGTGTGGAACCTCGTCTTCATGCAGTTCCTGCGCGGCGAGGGAGCGGGCAAGGAGGGCTGGCCCATCCTGGGCGACCTGCCCTCCCGCAACATCGACACCGGCATGGGCCTGGAGCGGATGGCCGCCATCCTGCAGGGCGTGGACAACATTTACGAGATCGACACCCTGTGGAAGGTGCTCGACCGGGCTGCGGAGCTGACCGAGCAGAAGTACGGCCGTGACCACCGGGTCAACGTGTCCCTGCGGGTGGTCGCCGACCATGTCCGGACCGCGGCCATGCTGGTGGCCGACGGGGTGCTGCCCTCCAACGAGGGACGCGGCTACGTGCTGCGCCGGATCCTGCGCCGCAGCGTCTACAACCTGCGGCTGCTGGCCGGCGGGCAGCGCGGCGGTGGCAGCGAGGGCCGTTACCTGCACGACCTGACCGGAACCGCGCTGGCCGCGATGGCCGACCTCTACCCGGAGCTGGTCGACGCGACGCCGCGGGTGCTCGGCGTGATCGACGCCGAGGAGTCCACGTTCCTGTCCACGCTGCGCACCGGCTCGGCGATCTTCGAAGCCGCGGTGGGCGAGAGCAAGCGGCGGGGGGCCACCGCCTTGTCGGGTGAGCAGGCCTTCCAGCTGCACGACACTTACGGCTTCCCGATCGACCTGACCCTGGAGATGGCCAGCGAGCAGGGCCTCCAGGTCGACGAGGAAGGCTTCCGGCGCCTGATGGCGGAGCAGCGCCAGCGGGCCAAAGCCGATTCCCTGGAGAAGAAGACCGGGAACGCGGACATCTCCGTGTTCGCCAGCCTGCTGGCCAAGTCCGGGCCGGTCCTCTTCACCGGGTACGACGAGATCTCCGGCGAGGCCACGGTCACCGGGCTGCTGGCCGGCGGGGTGAGCGTCCCCGCAGCGGGCGCGGGCACCGAGGTCGAGGTCATCCTGGACCGGACTCCGTTCTACGCCCAGGGCGGCGGCCAGCTCGCGGATAGCGGGGTGATCCGGGCGGCCAGCGTCCCCGGCGCGGCCGGCGGCGTGGTGGAGGTCCGCGATGTGCAGACCCCGGTGCCCGGGCTGATCGTCCACCGGGGTGTGGTCACCTCCGGGGAAGTGGTGGTGGGCGCGCCCGCCGAGGCGGAGATCGACACCGAGCGCCGCCGGGCCATCTCCCGCTCGCACACCGCCACCCACATGGTGCACCGCGCCATCCGCGGCGCCCTCGGCGACGCCGCGGCCCAGGCCGGGTCGGAGAACTCGCCCGGCCGGCTCCGCTTCGACTTCACCGCCGCGGGGGCTGTCCCGCCGGCCGTGCTGCGCGACGTGGAGGACGAGGTCAACACGGTCCTCATCGACGACCTGGCGGTCCGGGCCTTCGTCACGCCCATTGACGAGGCGCGGTCGATGGGCGCGATCGCCCTGTTCGGGGAGAAGTACGGCGACGAGGTCCGCGTGGTCGAGGTCGGCGACTACTCCCGTGAGCTGTGCGGCGGTACCCACGTGGCCCACTCCGGGCAGCTCGGGCTGATCAAGATCCTCGGCGAGTCGTCCATCGGCACCGGCGTGCGCCGCGTGGAGGCGCTGGTCGGCACGGACGCCTTCCGCTACCTGGCCCGGGAAAGCGTCCTGGTCAGCCAGCTCACCGAGCAGCTCAAAACGCGGCGTGAAGACCTGCCGGACCGGATCGCGTCGCTGGTCACCCGCCTCCGGGAAGCCGAGCGTGACCTGGACCGGCTGCGCAGCGCCCAGATCCTGGGCGGCGCGGCCGAGCTGGCCAGCCACGCCGAGGATGTGGGCCCGGTCGCGCTGGTGGCGTACCAGGTCCCGGACGGCACGACCGCGGACGATATCCGCAAGCTCGCCCTGGATGTCCGGGGCCGGTTCCCGCAGCAGCGGCCCGCTGTGGTGATGATCGCGGGCGTGCCGTCGGACCGGCCGGCGGTCGTCGTCGCGGTCAACGAGGCCGCCCGGGCACTGGGCCTGGCCGCCGGGGCACTGGTCCGAAGCGCGGCCCAGGTTCTGGGCGGGGGCGGCGGCGGCCGTGATGACATCGCCCAGGGCGGCGGGGCGCCGCAGGGCGACCAGGCCAGCCAGGCCATCTCGGGCGCATTTGAGGCGGTTCGTGCGGTTGTAAGAGACATGGCGTGATCCCGTGGCGTACGGTTAAGCCGTGCTGCCGCCAACCCGTTGCGCGAACGAGATCGCAGGGCTTTGGAGCTCGCGCTTGAGGACTGGCGTGCGACTCGGTATCGACCCTGGATCAGCCCGGATCGGCGTGGCCCGATGCGACCCTGATGGCCTGCTGGCCAGTCCGCTGAGCACCGTCCCCCGCGGCCCCGGGGACCTGGATCGCCTGGTCGCGATCGCGCTCGAGTGCGAGGCGGTCGAGGTGATCGTCGGCCTGCCGACCAGCCTGTCCGGACGTGAGGGCGCCGCGGCCGCCGCGGCACGCACGTTCGCGGACGCCCTGGCCGGCCGCCTGGTGCCGATCCCGGTTCGGCTGGTGGACGAGCGGTTCACCACCGTCCTGGCGCACGAGGCGCTGCGCCAGGGGGGCAAAGGCGGACGGGCCCGGCGGCAGGTCGTGGACCAGGCGGCCGCCGCCTTGCTGCTGCAGGGAGCCCTGGACGCAGAGCGGGCCGCAGGCCGGCCTCCTGGCGAGATCGTTCCGCCCGGCCCCGGGACGGACGGGTGAGCCGGCACGGGCGCCGCGGGACCCAGGGAGATGACGACCAATGGGGGCCGGGGGATTACCCCGCGCAAGACGCCGAGGAGCCCTTCGCCCCGCTGGGCCCCGGTGACTACGGCCAGGGCCGGCGTGACTGGTCGCGCAACCCGATCGCGACCGCTGACACGGGAGACTTCCCGGTCACGGACTCAAGCCTGCCCCCCGCCTCTTATCCGCGGGAGCCGGGCCGCCGGCCGGCCGAAGCTTTCGACTGGGGTCCCGACCCGCTGGGTCTCGATTCGCGCGGTTTCGATCAGCAGCGCGGCGGCTTCGACCAGCATGGCGGCCTCGACCGGTCCGGTGGCTTCGATCAGTCCGGGGGCCCCGATCAGTCCGGGGGCTTCGACCAGCGCGGCGGTCAGGCCGGCCGCACGCCCCAGCCCGAGCCTATGGCGCCCGACCGCTGGGCCCCGCAGTCCTGGGAGCCCCCGTCCTGGGAACGGGCGTCCTGGGACTCAGCGGCGGCCGGCCCGGCGGGCTGGGTTACCCCGGCCGGATCCGACCCGGACTGGCCGGAGCACGGTGAACCGCACGGCGGGGTGCCAGAGCACTACGACGACCTGCAGCCCGGGCAACTCCCGCCGCTGCCCCCCGGTCCGATGTCAGAGTCCGGGCACCCTTCTGGCCCCCTCCCGCCGCTCCCGGAATCTGGCTATCTATGGGGCGAACCGCCGTCTGAGTCACTGCCTGAGCCGCCGCCCCCGGCGGGCCGGCGGTCCCGGCGCGGCCAGGAGCGGTCCCACCGTCAGTCCCGCCACAGCGGCCCGCGCGCCGGGGCCGGGCCTGACCCGGCCGGCTACCAGGCAGGCCCAGCCGGCTATTCAGACGGGCCGGCCGGCTATCCCGGCGACCCCGCTGGCTACCCGGACAATCCGGCTGGCTATCCCCCGGAGCCGGACGAACCGGCGGACCACCCGGGCCGGTCAGGCCGGGGGCGCCGGCGCCGCGGCGCCGAACCAGCTGTCGGCCGGGGGCATCCGGGGTATGACGGCTACGTGGATGACCCGCGTGACCTGGACATGGCCCCGGATCCGGGGCACGAATCCCGGGACCATGCCCCTTCCGAGGGCTGGTACCCAGGCGAGGAAGAGCCGCACGCCTGGGCCGGAGAGGCCCCGGGCAGTGACCTGCTGCCCGGGCTGGACCAGGTGCAGGGGTCCGGAGGAGGGACCAGCCGGGGATCCGGCGGGGGATCCGGCGGGAAAGCCCGCAAGAAGGGACGCAGGCGCGTCCGGATCATCCTGCTCGCCATCCTGACGGTCTTCGTCCTGCTCATCGTGGCCGCCGGGGGAGTCGGCTACCACTACTACAAGACCTACATCGCCCCGCCGGACTTCTCCGGCCCGGGCACCGGCACTGTGGTCGTCCAGATCAAGCCGGGCCAGTTCGCCGACCAGATCGGCCTCACCCTGGCCAGCGACGGCGTGGTGGCCAGCGCCCGCGCCTTCTCCAACGCGGCCAAGGACAGCCCTCAGGGCAACGCGCTCGAGCCGGGCTACTACAAGGTCCGCAAGCACATGAAGGCCTCGCTGGCCCTGGCCCTGCTGCTCAAGCCGTCCTCACGGGAGCAGACCAAGGTCACGGTCATAGAGGGGGCCCGGGTCGCGCAGATCATCGCGCTGCTGGGCCAGAAGACCGGGAACCTCAAGGGGTACGAGCAGGCCATCGCGCATCCCGGCGATCTCGGCCTGCCGGCCTTCGCCCACGGCAAGCCGGAGGGGTACCTATTCCCGGCCACCTACCCGGTCCAGCCGAACACACCGCCGGCCACCGTGCTCAAGGGCATGGTGAACCAGTTCAACGCGAACGCGCAGGCCATCGGGCTCCAGGCCGACGCGGCGAAGGGCAATGAGTCGGAGGATGCCGTCATCACGGTGGCGAGCCTCATCGAGGCCGAGGGCAGGCCGCAGGACTTGACCGAATCGCCGAAGTCATCTACAACCGGCTCAACATGCACGAATGAAGCTGCAGCTGGACACGACCGTCCTGTACGCGATGTCGCTCGCGCACAAGAGCACGTTCAGCACCAGCTTCCCGTCCCCGTACAACACCTACCTGCACGCGGGCCTGCCCCCGGGGCCGATCGACAACCCCGGAAACACGGCCATCAAGGCCGCGTTGCACCCGTCGCATGGCGGCCTGCTGTACTTCCTGACCATCAACTCGAAGACGGGCCAGACCCTGTTCTTCACCAACGCGACAGCCTTCAACGCCGCGGTCGCCAAGTACGGCTCCAACGGCGGCGGCACCGGCTCGCGCACCGGTTCGGGCTGAACGCCCGCGAGGCGGGCCCGCTAGGCTCGGCGGGGCCTGGAATACCCAGCGGGCCTGGATTGCTGTTACTCTTACCAGACGACCAGCCTGGCATTCACGTGCTGGGCGTGTAAGCGGAGGACCACCTCCCACCTGGCCGGCCTTTGGCTGGCGGGTAAGGCTTCCGGCTTCCGGGCCGGCGAGCCAGGCCGGACGGGCGACTCCGATCCTGTACTGGACCGGGCGCTGTCAGTCCGGGCGGTCGCGTCCCTGGCGAGGGCAGCGTTCTCGCCGGGCGGTGCGGCTTTGGTGGGCTCCGCATGCACTCGGTGCGGGGCCTTTTTCGTGCGGCGGGCAGATCCGCCGCATAACCGGGGGCTCCGTGGACATGGTCGCAGCGCACCCGCCCAGGCACCCGGCCCAGGCGGTGGACCAGACCCATGGAGGTCACATCAGCGCCGAACCCCGTATCAACGATCGGATCCGCGTCCCCGAAGTGCGGCTCGTTGGCCCTAACGGCGAGCAGGTCGGGATCGTGGCCCTGAACGATGCGCTCCGACTGGCCCAGGAAGCGGACCTCGACTTGGTGGAGGTCGCGCCCACGGCGCGCCCGCCGGTCTGCAAGCTCATGGACTACGGCAAGTTCAAGTACGAGTCCGCACTCAAGGCCAGGGAATCGCGCAAGAATCAGGCGCAGACGGTCATCAAGGAGATCAAGCTCCGGCCGAAGATCGACCCGCACGACTACGGGACCAAGAAGGGTCACGTTGAGCGCTTCCTCAAGCAGGGCGACAAGGTCAAGGTAACGATCATGTTCAGGGGGCGTGAGCAGTCCCGCCCGGAACTCGGGTTCCGGCTGCTGCAGCGCCTGGCCGGCGATGTGGAGGAGCTTGGCTTCGTGGAAGCCCAGCCCAAGCAGGACGGCCGCAACATGATCATGGTGATCGGACCGCACCGCAAGAAGAGCGAGTCCAAGGCGGAGCGCACCACGCGCGAGGCCGAGGCCGAGGCTGAGGCGGCGGCAGCGCGTCCGGTGCCACGGCAGCGCCGCCCCGCGGCGGCCCCAGCAGGCCAGGCTCGCCCGGCCAGCCCCGCAGCCGGCGACGGCGGCGCGGCCCAGGCAGGCGCCTGACCCGGGCACCGCACAGCCCGCATAGCGTAGAGCGGCACCGGGCACGACCGCATGGCGGCGTGCCCCCGCCGCGGATGACAAGCGTGCCCGCAGGCACACACGACGATGGAGACGACGGCCACCATGCCGAAGATGAAGACGCACAGCGGCACCGCCAGGCGGTTCCGGATCACCGGCGGCGGCAAGGTGATGCGCCGCCGCGCCAACATGAACCACCTGCTCGAGCACAAGGCCAGCAAGCGGACCCGGCGGCTCGGCAAAGAGCTGGTGGTTGACGCCGCAGACACGAAGAAGGTCAAGAAGTTGCTGGGGAAGTAGCCCAGCCCGCCTCCAGGGAGATATGAAATGGCACGCGTGAAGCGGGCGGTCAACGCCCACAAGAAGCGCAGGGTCGTCCTTGAGCGGGCGAGCGGCTACCGTGGCCAGCGGTCACGGCTGTACCGCAAGGCCAAGGAGCAGGTCCTCCACTCGATGACGTACGCCTACCGGGACCGCAAGGACCGGAAGGGCGATTTCCGCCGGCTGTGGATCCAGCGCATCAACGCTGCGGCCCGGGCCGACGGCATCACCTACAACCGCTTCATCCAGGGGCTCCGCCTCGCGGACGTGGAAGTGGACCGCCGCATGCTCGCCGAGCTCGCGGTCAGTGACCCGGCCGCGTTTTCCGCGCTGGTCGACGTGGCCAAGGCCGCGCTGGCCGAGGCGGCCCAGGACCGGCCGACACCGCGGCGGCCTGACGCCCCGTGGCCTGGGTCGAAGCGGCCTGCGCCTGATGCTGCCGACCCGCGCCGCATGATGCTGCCCGCCGGCGCCGAGCTCACCAGCATCCGCTCGCCGCGGGTCAAGGCCGCCCGCCAGCTGGCCAAGCGGGCGCTCCGGCAGCGGGCCAGGCAGTTCCTGGCCGAGGGGCCGCAGGCGGTGGGCGAGGCGCTGGCGGCTGGCGGCGTGGTGACCCAGCTGTTCGTCACGGCCGCCGCGCAAGCCCGCTACGCGAGCCTCATCGGGCTCGCCGCCGGGCAGGGCGCGGACGTGCACGCGGTGAGCGGCGAAGTCATGACCGAGCTGGCCCAGACCATCACCCCGCAAGGGGTGCTGGCGGTCTGCGACTTCATCGACGTGCCCCTCGACCAGCTCACAGACGGGGTATTTCCCGGCGAGGCGGGGCGCGCCGATGGCGTGTTCCCTCCGAGTCGGGCACCCGCTCGGCGGGTTCCGGGGGTCGCCCCCCCTGGCCAATACTGGCGGTCGTCCTGGCCAGCGTGCGGGACCCGGGCAACGCCGGCACCGTCCTGCGTACCGCTGACGCGGCAGGTGCGGGCGGGGTCATCTTCGCCGGGTCATCGGTGGATCCGTACAACAGCAAGTGCGTCCGCGCGTCGGCCGGAAGCCTGTTCCATCTTCCGGTAGTGACCGGCCCGCCGGTGGCGGACGCGGTGCGTGCCTTGCGGGAGCGCGGCCTGCGGGTGCTCGCGGCGGACGGCGGGGCGGCCACCACGCTGGACGACCTGCAGTCGGCCGGGCTGCTCAGCCAGCCCACCGCCTGGCTGTTCGGCAACGAGGCCTGGGGGCTGCCCAGCGACGTCCTCGGCCTGGCCGACGACGCCGTGGCCGTGCCCATCTACGGCCGGGCCGAGAGCCTGAACCTGGCCGCCGCGGCGGCGGTATGCCTCTACGCCTCGGCCCGCGCGCAGGTGCCACCGGCGCGGGCCGGCGGCCCCGCGGCAAACCTGACGGAGCGATGACGTCTCCCGGACAGCCCACCCTGGGGGCTGCCGCATCACGCGGCGCAGGCGCTAGAGTCTGATCACGTTGCGTCATTCACAGGAACTCAACCCAGGAGCCGGACGGAGGCGGCGGTCACGTGGACAGGTTCAGACCCGACTCGGCGGTCACCGCCCTGGCGAGCGTGCCCGCTGGCCAGGTCGTGGCCTCGGGCGGACTGGTCTGTGCCGATGATCTGCCCGACGGGCTCGTGGTGGCCGATCACCTGGGCCGGATCGTGGTGTTCAACCAGGCCGCTAGCCCGGCTGACCGGGATCGCCGCGCTGAACGCGCTGGGCCGCGACGTCCGGCAGGTACTGCCGCTGCGTGACTCCGAGGATCGCAACTGGTGGGCGTGCGTCAACCCGTACCGGGGACTGTCTACCCGCACCCGCCATCCAGAACTGCCGCTCTACCTGCCCGACGGCGCCGAGTTCCTGGTCACCATGGGGTACGTGCGGGTGCCGCGCTGCGCGCCGGGCACCGGGCCGGACTGGCCTGGCCCGGTCCGGCCGGGTGACGTCCAGCGCATCGCGATCAGCCTGCGCGGCACACAGCAGCGGATCCGCCTGGAGCGCACCCGCGCGGACCTGGTCTCCACCGTCGCCCACGAGCTGCGGTCCCCGCTGACCAGCGTGAAGGGCTTCACCGCCACGCTGCTGGCCAAATGGACGCGGTTCACCGACGACCAGAAGCGGGTGATGCTGGAGACGGTCAATGCCGACGCTGACCGGGTCACCCGGCTCATCACCGAGCTGCTGGACGTATCCCGGATCGAGGCCGGCCGCATCGAGGTGCACCGCCAGCTGGTGGACATCGGGCAGCGCGCGGAGAAGATCGTCGCGGGCCGGGTCGCCGCCGGCGACTCGCCAGACCGCTTCCGGATCGTGGCCACCGAGGAGTTGCCGGAGACCTGGCTCGACGCGGACAAGGTCAACCAGATCCTGGGCAACCTGGTCGAGAACGCGGTCCGGCACGGGGCTGGTACCGTGACGATTGTGATACAGCCGGTGGACGACCTTCCTGCCCGGGCGCCGAACCGCATGGGCAGTGCCGGCGTGGTGAACGGATCCGTTATCGGTCATGGTTCTGCTGGCGGTTCTGCTGAGGCGCCCGCGGTCGCGGTCGCGGTGCGCGACGAAGGTGACGGGGTGCCACCTGAGCTGGTACCGCGGATTTTCCGGCAGTTCTGGCGCGCGAAGCGCCGCGGCGGTGCCGGGCTCGGCCTGTACATCGTGAAGGGCCTGGTCGAAGCGCATGGGGGGACGATCACCGTGCAGCGTGCGCCCGGTGGCGGCGCCGAGTTCCGATTTACCATGCCCGCCGGGCTGCCCGACTTCGGGTAGGCGGGGGGCGGAATGCGGCGGCCCGGGTCCAGGCCCCGGTCGGCGGGCCGGATGGCCCGCGAGCCCGCTGCGCCGCGACTCGCCCCGGTGGGCCCCTGGCCAGGTGACGGCCGCGCCGCACCCAGCCGTTCGCGATGATGATGGGTGTAAGCCCGCCCCGACCTTTCCCTTTCCTAACCCGGCCGCAGGAAGCAGGACGATGTCCGCACCAAATAAGCAGTACGACCCGGTGGAGGTGACGAGCTTGTCCCCCGGCGAGGTCGCCCGCATGCGCGACGAGGCGCTCGCCGCCATCGCCGCGGCCACCACGCTCGATGAGCTCAAGAGCGCCCGGCTGGCGCACGCCGGGGACCGCTCGCCGCTGCGCCTGGCCAACGCCGAGATCGGCGCCCTCCCCCCGGGGGCGCGGGCCGAGGCCGGCAAGCGCATCGGCGCCACGATGCGCGAGGTCCACGAGGCGCTCGCGGCCCGCCAGCAGGTCCTGGAGGAGGAACGCGACCAGCGCGTCCTGATTGAGGAGGCCGTGGACGTCACGCTGCCCTGGGATCGCCAGCCCCAGGGGGCCAGGCACCCGGTCACCACGGTCAGCGAGCGGCTGTCGGATGTCTTCGTGTCCATGGGCTACGAGGTCGCCGAAGGCCCCGAGGTCGAAGACGAGTGGTACAACTTCGACGCGCTCAACTTCCCGCCCGACCACCCGGCCCGGGAGATGCAGGACACGCTGTTCGTGGCGGGGCCGGACGGCACCGAGCACTCGGGCCTGGTGCTGCGGACCCACACCTCGCCGGTCCAGATCCGGGCCATGCTCACCCGGCCACTGCCGTTGTACGTGGTCAGCCCGGGCCAGTGCTACCGCAACGAGGCCCAGGACGCCACGCACAGCCCGGTCTTCCACCAGATCGAGTGCCTGGCGGTGGACGAAGGGCTGACCATGGCCGACCTGCGCGGGGCGGTTCAGGCCTTCGTGGACGCCCTGTTCGGCGAGGGGCTGCGCACCCGGCTGCGGCCGGACTACTTCCCGTTCACCGAGCCGTCCGCCGATGTCTCCATGGAATGCCACGTCTGCCGGGGCGCGTCAACCAGGCCCGGCGGGACGCCCTGCCGGGTGTGCCGGTCCCAGGGCTGGATCGAGCTGGCCGGCTGCGGCATGGTCAACCCGAAGGTGCTCATCGCGTGCGGCATCGACCCGGACCGCTACAGCGGCTTCGCGTTCGGCCTCGGCATCGAGCGGGCCCTGATGGTCCGGCACGGCGTGACCGACATCAGGGACACCCTCGAAGGTGACGTCCGGTTCAGCCGGGCATTCGGGGTGGAGGCCTGATGCGCATCTCACTGAACTGGGTGCTCGAGGTGGCCGGCGTGGACACCGGTACCGATCCGGCGGAAGCGGCCCGCCGCCTCACCGCGGCGGGCCTGGAAGTCGAGTCGGTCCAGCCGGTCGGGCACGACATCGAGAAAGTCGTAGTCGCTGAGGTCACCGAGGTCGAGGAACTCACCGGCTTCAAGAAGCCGGTCCGGTACTGCCAGGTGGATACGGGCAGCGGCGAGCCGCGCGGCGTCATCTGCGGCGCGGTCAACTTCGCGGTCGGGGACCGGGTACCGCTGGCCCTGCCCGGGGCCCGGCTGCCCGGCGGGTTCGAGATCGGCGCCCGGAAGACCTACGGGCACATCTCGGAGGGGATGATCTGCTCCGCCGCCGAACTCGGCATCGGTGAGGATCATTCCGGCATCCTGGTGCTGTCGCCGGACGCCCCGCTGGGTGCCGACTTCGTGGAGTACGCCGGGCTCGACGACCACGTGCTCGACATCGCGGTCACCCCGGACCGGGGCTACGCGCTCTCGGTCCGCGGCGTGTCCCGGGAACTGGCCACGTCCTACGGGATCCGGTTCACCGACCCGGCCGACACTGACCTGCCCGCCGACTACGCTGCCGTGTCCGGCCAGGTGCACCCGGCCAGCATCGGCGACCCCACCGCGTGCGACCGCTTCGTGCTCCGTCAGATGAGCGGTTTCGACCCGGCCGCGGCCACGCCGCTGCGCATGCGCGTCCGGCTGGCCCGGGCCGGCCTGCGCACCGTGTCCCTGGCCGTGGACGTCACCAACTACCTGATGCTCGAGCTGGGCCAGCCGCTGCACGCGTTCGACGCCGACCGGCTGAGCGGGCCCATCGTGGTCCGCCGGGCCGAGCCGGGGGAGAAGCTGGAGACCCTCGACCACGTGCTGCGCGACCTCGACCCCGATGACGTGGTGATCACGGACTCCTCCGGCCCCATCTCGATGGCCGGCACCATGGGCGGCCTGTACACCGAGATCTCGCAGACCACGTCCAACCTGGTGATCGAGGCCGCGCACTTCGACGCCCGCGCGATCGCCCGGGAGAGCCGCCGGCACAAGCTGTTCAGCGAGGCGTCCTACCGGTTCGAGCGGGGCGTCAACCGTGAGCTGCCGCTGCGGGCCTCGGCCAAGGCGGTAGCGCTGCTGGCCGGGCTGGGCGGCGGGACGGCCGTGCCCGGCTGCACCCACGCCCAGGTGGAGGTGCCGCAGGTCTCGATCACCATGGCCGTGGACTACCCGGACAAGGTGGCCGGCACGGTGTACGGCCGCGACGCCGTGCTGCGCCGGCTGCACGACGTGGGCTGCGCGGTGGCCGAGCCGGCCAGCCGGCCTCAGGAGCCCGACGCGCTCAGCGCGACCGCCCCTGTCCGCCGCTCGGCTAGTTCCGGCGCGAACCGCTACCAGCGCCCTGACCACGGGAAGCATGACCGCAGCAAGCAGATGCTGGCGATCATGCCGCCGTCCTGGCGGCCGGACCTGCAGTACCCGTGGGATCTGGCCGAGGAGGTCATCCGGCTCGAGGGCTACGAGAACGTCCCGGTGCGCACCCCGCGCGCCGCGGCGGGCCGCGGGCTCACCGAGCGCCAGCGGCTCCGCCGCACCACCGGCCGTTCCCTGGCCTGGTCCGGCTATGTCGAAGTGCTCAGCCAGCCGTTCAGTTCCGCGGCCGACTTCGACCGGCTGCTGCTGCCCGAGGACGATCCGCGGCGCCGGGCCCCGAGGATCGCCAACCCGCTCAACGACGACGAGCCGCTGCTGCGCACCACGGTGCTGCCGGGCCTGCTGCGGGTGGCAGTCCGCAACATCGGGCGGGGCTTCGCCAACATCGGGCTGTTCGAGACCGGGCGGGTCTTCCTGCAGCACCAGGGCGGCCCGCGCACCGCTCCTATCCTGCGCGTCAACCGGGGGCCGACGGTGGCGGAGGTGGCCACCCTGGAAGCAGCGCTGCCCGATCAGCCGCTGCACATCGCGGCCGTGATCGCCGGCGAGCGCGACCTCAGCGGCTGGTGGGGCGAGGGACGCCCAGCCTGCTGGGAAGACGCCGTCGAGGCCGCCCGCCAGGTCCTGCGGGACAACCGGGTCCCGTTCCGGATCCGCGCCGACCAGACCGCGCCGTGGCACCCAGGCCGCTGCGCCGCGCTGTTCGTCCAGGCCGAGGAGGGGCAGGACTGGCTGGCCGGGTACGCGGGGGAACTGCACCCGCGGGTCATCGCCGCGTTCGGCCTGCCGCCCCGGACCGCGGCCATGGAACTGGACCTGTCGGTGATCGAGACCGCCGCGGCGGCGCTCGGGCCGGTCGAGACCCCGGTAATTTCGCCGTACCCGGTCGCCACCCAGGACGTCGCGCTGCTGGTGCCGGAAGACGTGCCCGCCGCGGACGTGGAGGCCGCCCTCATCGACGGTGTCCAGGGCAGCGAATACGCGGGGCTCCTGGAGGACGTTCACTTGTTCGACGTGTACACCGGGGAACAGGCCGGGCCGGGGCGCAAGTCCCTGGCCTACACGCTGCGTTTCCGGGCCCCGGACCGGACCCTGACGGTGGAAGAGACCACCGCCGCGCGGGACGCCGCCGTGGCGGAGGCGGCCAGGCGGGTGGGGGCGGAGTTGCGCGGGGCTTCCTGACCCGGCCGCCGGGGCACCGGCTCGCCCGGGCACCGGCTCGCCCGGGCCGGCCTGATGGTCAGCCGCGCCCTTTCTTGGGCAAAAATGGCGCTGCGCAAGCGTATGTCGGTAACGTTCCTACTGGAGGTCGGCACCTGATCACGGACCGTAACGATGGGCGGGGTGGCCGGCGTCAGGTGAATGACGGCCGCGGCACCGCGGCGGGGGGCGGACCGGCCTGAAGGAGGAGCAGATCGCTAGCGGGGAACCCAGGATCCCGTTGAACGACCAGACCCCGCCCGGCCGGGTCGCTGCGCCACAAGGCCCATCGACCTTCCGCCAGGTCTTCGGGATCTCGGAGTTCCGGGCACTGTGGACGGCGCAGGTGCTGTCCGTCATCGGCGATCAGCTGGCCAGGGTCGCGCTCACCCTGCTGGTCTTCCAGCGCACCGGCTCGGCGCTGCTGGCCGCGATCACTTTTGCCGTGAGCATCGTGCCGGCGTTCATCGGCGGCCTTACCCTGTCCGGCCTGGCCGACCGGCTGCCGCGCCGGCAGGTGATGATCGCCAGTGACCTCATCCGGGTGGTGCTCGTGGCCATCATGGCCATACCCGGGGTGCCGGTGTTCCTGATGATCTGCATCTTCGGCGCCGTGACCCTCATCGGCGCGCCGTTCAACGCGGCGCGCGCCGCGCTGTACCCCGACATCCTCAACGGGGACCTCTACGTGCTCGGTACCGCGGTCACGCTCACGACCCTGCAGTTCGCTCAGGTCATCGGATTCGCCGCGGGTGGCGCGATCGTGGCCCTGTTCGGGGTCCGGACCTCGCTGCTGGTGGACTCGGCCACCTTCCTCGTCTCGGCCCTGATCACCCGGGCCCTGGTGCGGGCCAGGCCCACCGCCCGCGCCGCACCGCGGGGCCATCCCTGGTTGCACTCCGATCTCACCGCGGGGATCCGGCTGGTGTTCGGTAATCCGACCCTGCGCACAGCCATGTTGCTCGGCTGGCTCGTCGCGTTCTACGACGTGCCCGAGGGCGTGGTCGCGCCGCTTTCCCAGTCCCTCGGCGGCGGGGACCTCGCCGCGGGCCTGATCCTGGCTGCGTCCGCGCTGGGCGCCTCCCTCGGCGCTGTGGGGTTCAGCCGCCTGGTGGGCCCGGCGCAACGCGTGCGGTGGATGACCCGCATCGCTCCGCTGGCGCCTGGCGTGCTGGTCCTCTTCGCCTTCCAGCCCGCCCTGGCGGCCGCTCTGGCCATCCTGCTGGTCAGCGGAATCTTCGATTGCTATCAGGTCGCCGCCAACGCCACGTTCGTGCGGGCCACCCCTCCGTCCCAGCGAAGCCAGGCGTTCGGGATCGTCCAGGGTGGGATGAGCCTGGGACAAGGGGCGGCCATGATCCTGGCTGGGGCGGCCGCGGAACGGTTCGCGCCCAGCCTGGTCATCGCCACCGGCGGCGCCATCGGCGCGGTGGCAGCCATCGTGGTCGCGCTGACGCGCCCGCGGGCGGGCTGACTGGCGGACGGCGCGACTCCTGCGCGATCTAGCCGTGGTCCAGGCCAGGCAGACTGTGGTGGCGGGTGTACGGGTTAGCCCCATCCGTGGGTCATCAGGTTCTCCTTCCTGCGATGCCGGTGGAGGGTGTGATTTAGCCCCATCCGTGCGTCATGCGATTCTCCTTCCTGCCAGTGCGGCGGTGGCGGGTGTGCGGATCTAGCCCCATCCGTGTGTCATCGGGTTCTCCTTCCTGGGCTTTGATAGCCCAACCTCGGGGGAAAAGTACCGCTTTGGGTATCGATCGTGTCAGACTTGACTCAGCAGGTAACGTAGGGTCATTGTCTGACGACTCAGACAGGCGAGCCTGACGCCGATGCGTAATGGAGGGTTGACAGGAGGCCTACCGGCCCTGTGACAATACGGGGCGATGCTCTTACCCCGTGCAACGAACGTGACTACATGCTGGCCAGGGAGGCTTTGATGCAGCAGGGGGTGTGCAAACGAATGCACACGCCACTCAAAGCTGTCCGGGCCTGGCCTCTCTGGGAGCTGCCGCGCTGGCTGACGGGCTACATCGTCGCTGTGGTCGTGGTCTACCTGGCAGTGCTCTCGGTAGTCGCCCAGTTCTACGCCGTGTCCCCGCGCCAGATCGTGGTATTCGGGGCCCTGCTCCTGTGCGGCGCCGCCACCGTCGAGCTGACCAAGCGCTCTGGTGAGAACGCCGGACTGATCACCGACATCTACAGCGTCTGGGAACTCCCCATCGCAATTCTGCTGCCCCTGGGCTATGCGATGCTGGTGCCGGTCATCCGGCTTGGCCTCACCCAGTGGCGGGTCCGGCAGATCCCTCTGCACCGCCGGGTTTTCACCGCCGCGATCATCGGGCTGTCCTACGCGGCCGGCGGGGCGCTGTTCCACGAGCTCTCCCATACTGGGTTCGGGTCGGTACCCAGCCCGCTGGAGCATCCGACCGTATGGATCCTGGCCATAGCCGCAGCCGCCCTGATGCAGTGGCTGGTCAACAACGCTCTGCTGCTGCCGGCCATCAAGGGTGCCGATCCTGGGGTCCGGGTGCGCGACCTGCTGCTGGCCCGGGAGAGCGTCCAGAACGACGTAGCCGAGTTGTGTGTCGCGGTTCTCGTCACCCTTGGCATCGCGGTCAGCCCTCTCGCGCTCGTTTTCGCGCTTCCATTCGTCACGCTTCTTCAGCGCTCGGTCAGGCATTCCCAGCTGATGGCGGCGTCTCGCCTCGATTCCAAGACGGGCCTGCTCAATGCCGGGACCTGGGAGCGTGAGGCAGCTTCCGAAGTGGCACGTGCTGTACGTACTCGTACCCCACTGGCACTGGTCCTGATCGACGTCGATCATTTTAAGCTGGTTAACGACCTTCATGGTCACCTAGTTGGAGATAAAGCCCTTCGGGCTATTGCGCGCACCTTCAAGATTTTCTTGCGTGACTACGACCTCGCGGGCCGGTTCGGCGGCGAGGAGTTCGCGCTGTTGCTGCCGCAGACGAGCGCGGCTGACGCACGCCGGATTGCTGAACGTGTGCGCGTCCACATCGCCGAGATGCCGATCAGCGTCAGTGATGAACCGAGCGCTGAGACACTTCAGGTTACTGTGTCAATCGGCGTGGCGGCCCTCGGTACGACGTGGGAGAGGGCGACAGGCAGTCAGTTGACTGACTTGGTGGCGGGTGCCGACCGGGCCCTGTATCGGGCGAAGAACGCCGGGCGGAACCACGTGTGGATGTTCACCGACACCGAAACCGTGGGAGATACCGCTATCCGCGAGCAGCAGCGCATCTGAGCGTTGCTGGGCGCCCGCTTATTCCTAAGCTCATTACGAGCTGAGCTTAGCCCGCCCACCGTGCCGCAAGCCGATGCCGGTTAGGCGGCTCCTGCGGGATGCATTTTGCTGGCCGTCGTGATTTGCGTAATTACCGTCACTGTGCACTTGCTAAGCCAGTTAAGAGCTGTCAGTGGCGTGATGTGGCGATGGCCCGCGGCCATGATGCCGCGATCCCGCACAAACTGACCGGCGCACCGCCCAACTTCCTGCGCGGTCAAGCTGAGCTGGTGCCGCCGAGTCAAGTCCCTGGTGGTGGGGGTTCAGCCCCAGGTGGTGGTCGCGGTCATCGCGGCTGCTCCCTTCTCGGTAGGTCGGGTGTCAGCACTAGCCGGGGTTCAGCCCCAGGTGGTGGTCGCGGTCATCGCGGCTGCTCCCTTCTCGGTAGGTCGGGTGTCAGCACTAGCCGGGGTTCAGCCCCAGGTGGTGGTCGCGGTCATCGCGGCTGCTCCCTCCTCGTAGGACGGGTGTAGCACTAACCGGGGTTCAGCCCCAGGTGGTGGTCGCGGTCATCGCGGGACTCCTTCCGTACGCCTGCCTCGCCAGGACTACGAGGGGATTCCAAAATCTAACGCCATGGTGACGGAGAGGTACATAACGTGCATTACGGTCTCACGTCATGAGCCGTATCGGCAGGTGACTGGTCAGGCTGCGGCCAGGCCGAGTGGGTGACGATAAGTCACGACAATCCCTGTATCTGCCGATGGCGGTATCGCTGCGTAGTTAGGTCTTGACAGTGGGCGTGCTAGCGCTGTGAGAATACGGGGCGATGCTCTTGCCATCTGCCATCTGCCGTGTGCGGGGGCTGTGCAAGCTAGGAGGCTCGGATGCGTACTGGCGCGTGCAAACGTATGCACGTCGCCGCACGGGCGTTCCGGGCCTGGCCGTTCTGGGATCTCCCTCACGGTCTGGCGGCCTTCCTCGTCGTGACGGCCGCGGTATACGCGGCCGCCCTCGGCCTGGCCGTGGGCACGGCCCACGTAGACCCAGGGGACCTGTTCCTGTTCGCAGCGCTCATGCTCTGCATCGCGACCACGGTCGAGCTCACCAAGCGGGCCGGCGAGAACGCAGGCGTCGTCAAGGACGTGTACGCGGTGTGGGAACTCCCAATCGCGATCCTGCTGCCGCCCGTCTTCGTGCTGGTGGCACCTCTGATCCGGATCGGCTTGACCCAGTGGCGGATCAGGCGGATTCCCGCACACCGGCGTGTGTTCGCCGCGGCGGCCGTCGGACTGTCCTACGGGCTCGCCTCGGTTGGTTTCCACGCGATCGCCCGCCTCGTGGTCGGACCGGGGGTACTCGTCAGCCCCGGACGCTACTCCCACGCGCAGGTAGCCGGATGGCTGCTGGCCGTGGCCGCCGCCGCCGTGCTCCAGTGGGCGGCCAACCTGGCCCTGGTGCTGCCCGCCATCAAGGCCTCTGATCCGTGCCTGCGGATGCGGAACATGATCTTCGACCGGGAACGTGTCCATAACGATGTGGCCGAATTGTCGGTCGCCGTCCTGGTCACGTTCGGCGTGGCGATGAGTTTGATCACGCTGGTGTTCGCGCTGCCGTTCGTGACCCTGCTCCAGCGCTCGATGCGGCATGCGCAGTTGCTGAACGCCTCCCGCATTGACTCCAAGACCGGGCTGCTTAACGCAGGGACCTGGGAGCGCGAAGCCGCCTCTGAGGTAGCCCGGGCGGTCCGCACCCGCAGCCCTCTGGCCCTGGTCCTGGTCGATATCGATCATTTCAAGATCGTCAACGACCTGCACGGTCATCTCGCCGGAGATAAAGCACTGCGCGCTATCGCCCACGTTTTCCGGATATTCCTCCGCGACTATGATCTCGCCGGCCGGTTTGGGGGCGAGGAGTTCGCGGTGCTGCTGCCGCAGACCAGTGCGGCTGACGCGCGGCAGATCGCTGAACGGGTGCGCCTGCACATAGCGGAAATGCCGATCAGCATCAGTGATGACCCGGCGGCTGAGGCAGTGCAGATCACCGTGTCGATGGGCGTGGCCGCCCGTGGCAGCAACTGGGAACGGACCACGGGCAGCCAGCTCACAGACCTGCTCGCCGGAGCGGACCGCGCTCTGTACCAGGCCAAGAACGCGGGCCGTAACCATGTCGTCATGATGACGGACACGGAGACCGTGGGGACGGTAGCCGATCCGGGCAGGCTGCCCCGCTTATCCGGGCCGCTGTCCCTCCTGGCCAAGCCGTCGCCGCTGCCCGCTGGCGACGCCCCGTGGTGGCCGCAGACTCCGGGCCGCCGTCCTGGCCAGGCTGAGCCTGGCCAGGCTGAGCGCTGATCAGGCTGAGCCCTCGCCAGACAGCGCTGATCAGGCTGAGGGAGTCGGCGAAGCTGACCCCGAGGGCATGGCCAGCACGGCGAGGATCTCAGATGGGCCTCTCGAGCACTTCGACGCGTCGCCGGTGCGGAGGATCTGCGGGGTGTCGAAGCCCGCGCAGACCCAGCCTTTGATGGAGACGGGCCCGCCACCGCCGTTTCCCGGAGCCCTCCCGGACGCGAGCGCGGCCGCGTAGGCGTGCTCGATCTTCATGGCCGTGTGGCAGCTCACCTGTCCCTGCCCGACCTGCACCGTCACCGGGACGCCCGCTGCCGTTTTCCCGGTGCCGCACTTGCGGCCGGTCGCGGCCGGCCCGGGCGACTGGGTGGTCGAGGACGCGGCCGCGGGCTTGGCCGAGCCGGTGGCCGTACACCCCGTGAGCGCGAACCCGGTGAGCGCGAACCCGGTGAGCGCGGCCAGGGCAGGAACGACGGGCCCGGCCGAGCCAGCGGGCCGCCAGGGGGAGCGGCGCATGGAGGTCTCCTTTCGCGCCCCTCATCATGCCGTTATCTGGCTCCGCATACGCGGCCGGCTCCCGATGTCGCCAGCGGCTTTCTGGCCGCCCTCAACAGCCGCCAGGAACACGCCACGAACATCCGCCAACAACCAGGATGGGGGAGTCCCGGTCACAGAGCCGGCCGCCGGTTCTTGCTTGCATAAGTACTCATCCTCATGCATAATTTTGCGGACGGGCCGGGAATCCCCGAGCCTCTGAATGCCCGCCAGGTGCGCCTTTCCCTCTCGCGACGGTCCGCGGTGAGCCGCGTGGGTCGCGCCCTGGCCAGAGCCCGGGAGAACGCATGGGTGTCCGCGTGGCGGTGGCTGGGGCCAGCGGCTACGCCGGCGGTGAACTGCTCCGCCTGATCGCCGGGCATCCCGACCTCGAACTTGGCCCGGTCACCGCGGGCGCCAACGCCGGGGCGCCGGTCGCCGCCGTGCACCCGCACCTGCCCGGGCTGGCCGGCCTGACCTTCACCGGCACCGATCCAGACCGGCTGGCCTCAGCCGACCTCGTCTTCCTGGCCTTGCATCACGAGGAGTCCGCCCGGGTGGCGGCCCGCCTCCCGCCACACGTCGCGGTCATCGACCTGAGCGCGAGCTTCCGGCTGTCCGACCCCGGTCAGTGGGGCCGCTTCTACCAGGGCGCCCACGCCGGGCGCTGGGTGTACGGGCTGCCTGAACTGCCGGGCGCCCGGGAGCAGATCACCGCGGCCCGCCGGGTCGCCGCCCCCGGCTGCCACGCCACTACGGTCATCCTGGCTCTCGCGCCCCTGCTGGCCCGGGGGCTGGCTGAGCCGGGCGACATCGTGGCCGTGTCGGCCTCCGGCACCTCCGGGGCGGGCCGGACGCCGACCCACCCGCTGCTGTCGAGCGAGGTGATGGGTTCGGTGTCGGCGTACCAGGTGGGCGGGGTGCACCGGCACACGCCGGAGATCGAGCAGGCCCTCGCGGAAGCGACGGGCGTGACGCCCATGGTCTCCTTCACCCCGCTGCTGGTGCCCATGCCCCGCGGCATCCTGGCCACCTGCACCGCCCGGCTGGCCAGTCCGGCCAGCCCGGGCCGCCGCACCGACCCCCGCACCGGCTCAGACGCCCTCCGCCAGGCCCTGGCCACCGCGTACGCGGGCGAGCCGTTCATCCACGTCCTGCCCGAGGGCCGCTGGCCTGCCACCGCGTCCACGCTCGGGTCCAACGCGGTACATCTGCAGGTGGCGGCCGATGCCCACGCCGGGCGGGCGGTGGTCGTGGCCGCCCTGGACAACCTGGTCAAGGGGGCGGCCGGGCAAGCAATCCAGGTCGCCAACCTCATGCTCGCCCTGCCAGAAGCAGCAGGCCTGACGGCAAACGGAGTCGCCCCATGAACGCTGCTGGATCCGCAACCCGGGGAGCCAGGCCGGGGGTCAGGCCATGAGCGTTACCGCCCCGCTCGGATTCCGCGCGGCCGGCGTCGCGGCCGGCCTGAAAACGTCCGGTGAGCGGGACGTCGCCGTGGTGATCAACGATGGGCCGGCCCAGGCCGCCGCGGCCGTGTTCACCAGCAACCGGGTCAAGGCCGCCCCGGTGCTCTGGACGCAGCAGGTCGTGGCGGGCGGCCGGGTCCGGGCCGTCGCGCTCAACTCCGGCGGCGCCAACGCCTGCACCGGGCCGGACGGGTTCGCCGACACCCACGCCACGGCGGAGCGGCTGGCCCAGACCCTGGCCGCCGCGGACGGGACCGAGGGGGAGTCCGCGGGCGAGATCGCGGTGTGCTCCACCGGCCTGATCGGCGAGCGGCTGCCCATGGACCTGCTGCTGGGTGGGCTAGACGCCGCCCTGGCCGATGCCTCCCGCAGTGGCGGCACCACCGCGGCCGACGCGATCAGGACCACCGACACGGTGAGCAAGATCGCGTTTCAGCGGGCCCGCGGCTACACAGTCGGCGGGATGGCCAAGGGAGCCGGCATGCTCGCCCCGGGCCTGGCCACCATGCTGTGCGTGCTCACCACCGATGCCGACCTGGGCCCGGCCGACCTGGACCGCGCGCTGCGCGAGGCGACCGGGGTGACCTTCGACCGGCTGGACACCGACGGCTGCATGTCCACCAACGACACCGTGCTGCTGCTGGCCAGCGGGGCCGCGGGAACCGCTCCCGACCCCGGCGAGTTCGCCGCGGTGCTGACCGAGGTCTGCGCCGACCTGGCCCGCCAGCTGCAGGCGGACGCTGAGGGGGCCAGCAAGCTCATCGCGGTGGAGGTGGTCGGCGCGGCCAGCGAGCAGGACGCGGTCACCGCCGGCCGGGCCGTGGCCCGCTCGAACCTGCTCAAGTGCGCCATCACGGGGGAGGACCCCAACTGGGGACGGGTGCTCTCCGCGGTGGGTACCACGGACGCGGCCTTCGAGCCGGAGCGCCTTAGCGTCGCCATCAACGGCGTCTGGGTCTGCCGCAATGGCTGCGCCGGGGACGACCGTTCCAAGGTGGACCTGCACCTCCGGAACGTGACCATCACGGTGGACCTGTCCTCCGGGCCGCACGCCGCCACGATCGCCACCACCGACCTGACCGCGGCGTACGTGCACGAGAACTCGGCGTACTCCTCGTGACCGCGGCTGTAAGCCCCGGCAGGCAGGGCCAGGACGTGGCGCTGGCCAAGGCGCAGACCCTCATCGAGGCGCTGCCCTGGCTCAGCCGGTTCCACGGCCAGACCGTGGTGATCAAGTACGGCGGCCACGCCATGACCGACGACGATCTGCGCGCGGCGTTCGCGCAGGACGTGGTGTTCCTGCGGCACGCCGGCCTGCGCCCGGTCGTGGTGCACGGCGGGGGCCCGCAGATCTCCGCACATCTGGACCGGCTCGGCGTGCCGAGCACGTTCAAGGCCGGCCTGAGGGTCACCTCGCCGGAGGCCATGGACGTGGTCCGGATGGTGCTTACTGGCCAGGTGAACCGGGACCTGGTCGGGCTGATCAACCGGAACGGGCCGTTTGCGCTCGGCATGTCGGGGGAGGACGCCAACCTGTTCACCGCCAGCCGCCGCGGCGCCGTGGTGGACGGCGAACCGGTGGACCTCGGCTTGGTCGGCGCGATCGACACGGTGGATCCCGGAGCGGTGCTCGCGCTGCTGCGCGACGGCCGGGTGCCGGTCGTCTCGAGCGTGGCCCGCGGCCAGGACGGCGAGGTCTACAACGTGAACGCGGACACCGCCGCCGCCGCGCTGGCCGTCGCGCTGGACGCGGCCAAACTGGTCGTGCTCACCGACGTGGACGGCCTGTACGCGCAGTGGCGGGGCACCGGGCAGCACATCGCCGACGATGTGATCAGCCTGCTCAGCGCGACCGAGCTGGAAAAACTGCTGCCCGGCCTGAGCGCGGGCATGATCCCGAAGATGGAGGCCTGCCTGCGGGCGGTGCGCGGCGGCGTGCCCCAGGCGCACGTGATCGACGGGCGGCTGCCGCATTCGCTGCTGCTGGAGATCTTCACCGACTCGGGGATCGGCACCATGGTCATCCCCGACGAAGCTCCGGCCCCGGAAGGAGAGCAGGGATGAACGCGACGCAGCGCCTCCAGGCGCGGTACGAGGCGGCGCTCATGCCCAACTACGGCATCCCGCCGCTCGCGCTGGCCCGCGGCCAGGGCTGCCAGGTCTGGGACGTCGATGGACGCGAGTACACCGACCTGTACGCGGGCATCGCGGTCAGCTCGCTCGGTCACGCCCACCCGGCTCTCGTCGAGGCCGTGAGCAGCCAGGTCGCCAGCCTGGCCCACACCTCCAACCTGTTCCTGCACGAAGGTGAGGTCGCGCTGGCCGAGCGGCTGCTCAGCCTACTCGGCGCCGGCGCCCCCGCCAGCACGGGCACTCGCGCCAGCACGGGCACTCGCGCCAGCACGGGCACTCGCGCCAGCACGGGCACCCCCGCCACCGGCCGGGTGTTCTTCGCCAATTCCGGGACCGAGGCCAACGAAGCCGCCATCAAGCTGGTCCGCCGCTACCAGGGCCCGGACCGCCCGGTGTTCGTGGCCGCCGAGGACGGCTTCCACGGCCGGACCATGGGCGCCCTCGCCCTGACCGGCAAGAGCTCCATCCGCGAACCGTTCGGGCCGTTCGGCCTCACGGTCCGGTTCGTGCCCTACGGCGACGCGGACGCGCTGCGCGCCGCGACCCGGGACGACACGGCGGCCGTGTTCCTGGAGCCGGCCCTCGGCGAAGGCGGGGTGGTCCCGCCGCCGCCCGGTTACCTGCGGGCCGCGCGGGACGCCTGCGACGCGTCCGGCGCGCTGCTGGTGGCGGACGAGATCCAGAGCGGCATCGGCCGCACCGGCTGGTGGTTCGCACACCAGGCGGACGGGGTGACCCCGGACGTGCTCACCCTGGCCAAAGGCCTGGGCGGCGGGCTGCCGATCGGCGCGTGCATCGGGCTGGGCGACGCGGGCACCGCGCTGCGCAAAGGCGACCACGGCAGCACGTTCGGCGGCAACCCGGTGGCCTGCGCCGCTGCCCTGGCCGTACTGGACACCATCGAGGCCGACGGGCTTCTGCAGCACGCGGCGGCGGTCGGCCGCCAGCTGGCGGACGGGCTGGCCCAGATGAGCCACCCACTGCTGCGCGGAGTCCGCGGCCGCGGACTGTGGCTCGCCGCGGTCCTGACCCAGCCCGTCGCGGCCCAGGCGGAGGCGGCCGCCCGGGACGCGGGCTTCCTGGTCAACGCGGTCCAGCCGGACGCGATCCGGCTCGCCCCTGCGCTAGTCTTCGGCCACGACCAGGCGGCCGCGTTCCTCGACGCCTGGCCCGCCATCCTCGGCACGCTCTCCCGTCCGGGCGGGCCCGTCCCGGCCAGGCAAGGAGCCTGACATGCCCCGGCACTTCCTGCGCGATGACGACCTCAGCCCCGCCGAGCAGGCCGAGGTACTCGCCCTGGCGGCCGCGATGAAGGCGGACCGCTTCGGGTACCGGCCCCTGGCCGGGCCCCGCACCGTAGCCGTTCTCTTCGATAAGCCCTCGACCCGCACGCGAATTTCGTTCTCGATAGGAATTGCCGAACTGGGCGGCCATCCGCTGCTGGTCGACGGGCAGACCTCGCAGCTCGGGCGCGGGGAGCCGGTCGCCGACACGGCCCGCGTCCTGAGCAGGCAGGCCGCCGCGGTCGTGTGGCGCACCTTCGGCCAGGACCGGGTGGCCGAGATGGCGTCGGCCGCCGGCGTCCCGGTGATCAACGGGCTCACCGACACCTTCCATCCGTGCCAGGTCCTCGCCGACCTGCTGACGATCCGGGAGACCCACGGCCGGCTGACCGGGCTGACCCTGACCTTCCTCGGCGACGGGGCCAGCAATATGGCCCACTCCTACCTGCTGGGCGGGGCCACGGCCGGGATGCGGGTCCGGATCGCGGCCCCGGAGGAGTACCGCCCGGATCCCGCGGTGCTCGCCGACGCGCAGACCCTGGCGGCCCGCACCGGCGGTGCGGTCGAGGTGACCGGGGACGCCAAGGCGGCCTGCGCCGACGCCGACGTGCTGGCCACCGACGTGTGGACCTCGATGGGCGCCGAAGGCGAGGAAGCCGGCCGGTCCGCGCGGCTGGGGCCCTACCAGCTGGACGAGGCGAAGCTGGGCCTGGCCGGGCCCGGCTGCGTCGTGCTGCACTGCCTGCCCGCGCATCGCGGTGAGGAGATCACCGCGGCGGTGATCGACGGGCCGCGCAGCGTGGTCTGGGGCGAGGCGGAAAACCGGCTGCACACCCAGAAGGCGCTGCTGGCCTGGCTGCTGGAGCGATCCTCATGACGCCCGTGAGCCCGGTCACCAAGACCGCGCGCCAGGCTCAGATCGCCGGCATCCTGGCCGTGACCGCAGTCCGGTCCCAGGAGGAACTGGCTGAACTGCTCGCCGAGCGCGGGGTGCGCGTGGCCCAGACCACCCTGTCCCGGGATCTGGACGAACTCGGCGCGGTACGCCTGCGCGGCGCCGACGGGGTGCTCGTCTACGCACTGCCCGGCGAGCCGGGCGGGCCAGGCTCGCGGCCCGGCGGGCTGGCCGGGGACCTGGCCAGCCTGTTCGGCCGCCAAGACGAGCCGGCCCGCCCGGCCCGGACCGGCGACGCCGCGGACCGTGACCCGCCGGGCCGGCTGGCCCGCATCGCGGCTGAGTTCCTGCTCAGCGCGGAGGCCAGCGCGAACCTGGTGGTGCTGCGCACCCCCGCGGGCGCGGCGCAGTTCCTCGCTTCGGCCATCGATCACGCCGCCTGGTCCTCGATCCTCGGCACCGTCGCCGGTGACGACACGGTCCTGGTCATCTCCCGTGACCCGGCCGGCGGCACCGAGATGGCCGAGGCCCTGCTGCGCATCGCGGAGCGCAGGAACTGACCAGAACCTCGCGAGCAACGGCACCGGGGACGCGCAGCCAGCCGGCGGCCCAGGGCTTTGTGGAACTATGGGCCTGCCCGCGTGCCCGGGCCTGAGGTAAACAACCAGGCAGATAACGAAGACCGGGCCGTGATGCCCGGACCCAGAAAGGACCGTAGTGGCCCCCGAGGAGCAGACACCCGCCGAACGCACTCCGACCAGGCTGTGGGGAGGGCGGTTCGGGTCCAGTCCCGCGGAGGCGCTGGCCCGGCTGTCGGTCAGCGTCCAGTTCGACTGGCGGCTGGCCCCCTACGACCTGCTCGCCTCCCGGGCCCACGCCCGGGTGCTGAACCGGGCCGGGCTGCTGGATGACGGGGAGGCCGCCCGCCTTCTGGCCGCGCTGGACGACCTGGACGAAGCCTGCCGCGAAGGCCGGTTCCGGCCCACGGTCGCCGACGAGGACGTGCACACCGCGCTGGAGCGCGGCCTGCTGGAACGGGTCGGCGCGCTCGGCGGCAAGCTGCGGGCCGGCCGGAGCCGCAACGACCAGGTCGCCACCGACCTGCGGATGTACCTGAGGGATCACGTCCGGCGGGTGGTCTTGAGGCTGGCCGAGCTGGAGACGGCGCTGCTGGCCCAGGCCGCCGAACACCTGGACACGCCAGCTCCCGGGATGACGCATCTGCAGCACGCCCAGCCGGTCGTGTTCGCCCACCAGCTGCTCGCGCACGGCCAGGCCTTCGCCCGGGACGTGAGCAGGCTGCGGGACTGGGACAAGCGGGCCGCGGTGTCCCCGCTCGGCGCGGGCGCGCTGGCCGGCTCGTCGCTGCCGCTGGATCCCGAGGCGGTCGCGGCCGAGCTGGGCTTCGACCGGGCCGCGGAGAACTCGATGGACGCGGTCAGCGACCGGGATTTCGCGGCCGAGTTCTGCTTCGATGCGGCGCTGCTCGGCGTGCACCTGTCCCGGCTCGGCGAGGAGATCGTGCTGTGGTCCACGTCCGAGTTCGGCTGGGTAGAGATCGACGACGCCTATGCCACCGGCTCCTCGATCATGCCGCAGAAGAAGAACCCGGATGTCGCCGAGCTGGCCCGGGGCAAGGCCGGCCGGCTCATCGGCGGCCTCACCGGCCTGCTCACCACGCTCAAGGGCCTGCCCCTGACCTATAACCGCGACCTGCAGGAGGACAAGGAGCCCGTCTTCGACGCGGTGGACACCCTGCTGGTGGTGCTGCCCGCGCTGGCCGGGCTGGTCAGCACGCTGCAGATCCACCCGCAGAAGCTGGCCCGCGGGGCCAGCACCGGATTCGCGCTGGCCACCGACCTGGCTGAGCTGCTGGTCCGGCGGGGGGTCCCGTTCCGTGACGCGCATGAGGTGGTGGGGCACCTGGTCGTGTGGTGCCAGGTGCACGACTGCGACCTGCCGGACGTGAGCGACGAGGACCTGGCCAAGATCTCGGAGTACCTCACCCCGGACATCCGTGAGGTGCTGTCGGTCCAGGGTGCGCTGGCCGCCCGCCGGGCGCCCGGCGGCACCGCGCCGGAGCGGGTGGCGCAGCAGCTCACCGCGCTGCGTGCGGTCGTGGACGAGCACGCCGCGTGGGCGGCCCGCTGACCGGCCCGGGGACGGCGCTGCTGCCCCGGGAGTTCTTCGCAGGCCGTGCGCTGCAGGTGGCCCCGCGGCTGCTGGGCTGCGTGCTGGAACATCAGACCGCCGAGGGACTCGTCGCCGTGGAGCTCACCGAGGTCGAGGCGTACGAGGGGAGCGTGGACCCGGCCTCGCACTCCTACCGGGGGCGCACCGCGCGTAACGCGGTGATGTTCGGCCCGCCCGGGCACGCCTACGTGTACTTCACCTACGGCATGCACTTCTGCGCCAACCTGGTCTGCGGGCCGGAGGGCACGGCCACGGCGGTGCTGCTGCGGGCGGGACGGATCATCGAGGGAGTGCCGCTCGCGGCCGCGCGGCGGCTGGCGGGCCGCCCGGCGGCGCGCGTGGCGGACCGCGACCTCGCCCGCGGGCCGGGCCGGCTGGGCCAGGCCCTCGGCATCGACCGGGCCCAGAACGGCGCGGATGTGTGCGATCCCGCGTCCCCGGTCCGGGTCCGCCCGGGTCTATCCCCGGTGACGCCCGGCCAGATCAGCCGGGGGCCGCGGGTCGGGGTGAGCAGCGCCGCCGAGTGGCCCTGGCGGTTCTGGCTGACCGGGGACCCCACGGTGTCGCTCTACCGGCCGTGGGTGCCCCGGACCAGGCCGGAACCAGTTTCACCCTCGGCCGCCGATGATGGGACGATACCCCGGTGACTGACATCATCGACGACCTGACCTGGCGCGGCCTGATCGCGCTGTCGACCGATCCCGGGGAGCTGCGCAAGGCCCTCGATGCTGGCCCGGTCACCCTGTACATCGGATTCGACCCCACCGCCCCGGGCCTGCACATCGGGAACCTGGTCCAGCTGCTCACGCTGCGCCGCATCCAGCGCGCCGGGCACCGCCCCATCGCGCTGGTCGGCGGGGCCACCGGGCTGATCGGGGACCCCAGCGGCAAGTCCGCCGAGCGGGTGCTCAACTCGCGTGAGGTCGTCGCCGGATGGGTGGAGCGGATCCGCCGTGAGGTGTCCCGGTTCCTGGATTTCACGCCCGGGCCCACCGGCGCGCTGATCGTTAGCAACCTGGAATGGACCGAGCCGCTCTCCGCGCTGGAGTTCCTGCGTGACATCGGCAAGCACTTCCCGGTCAACCAGATGCTCAGCCGGGAGTCGGTCCGGGCCCGGCTGGACGCGGGCGGGATCAGCTACACCGAGTTCAGCTACCAGATCCTGCAGGCCAACGACTTCCTTGAGCTGTACCGACGGCTCGGCTGCACGCTGCAGGTGGGCGGCAGTGACCAGTGGGGCAACCTGGTCTCCGGCGTCAACCTGATCCGGCGGGTGGAAGGGGTGACCGCACACGCGCTGGCCACCCCGCTGATCACCAAGCCAGACGGGACCAAGTACGGGAAGACCGAGGGCGGGGCGGTCTGGATCAGCCCGGACCTGATGAGCCCGTACGCGTTCTACCAGTTCTGGCTGAACCGCGCCGACGAGGAGGTACCCGGGCTGCTCCGGGTGTTCAGCTTCTCCTCCCGCGAGGAGATCGAGGCCCTGGAGCGGGAGTCCGCGGCCCGTCCCGCGGCCCGGCTCGGGCAGCGGGCCCTGGCGCAGGAGATGACCACCCTGGTCCACGGCCGGGACGAGACCGCGAAAGCCATCGCCGCCAGCCGCGCCCTGTTCGGCCAGGGTGACTTGGCCGAACTCGACGAGAA
>CAVYQF010000030.1:0-86638 GCA_963770545.1 uncultured Actinomycetes bacterium
GCGCGGCGCCGGGCAGTCCGATCAGCTTGTCCAGCTCGGCGCGCGGAACCACGTCCTTCCGCCGGACACGGGATGCAGGCTGGCCAGGGAAGCACGCGGCAAGATCGGCCAGCGCGGCCCCGACCTTGTCCCTGCTGCACCTGCAATGGTTGTTCCAGACGATCCGGCCGCCCTTGATGCTGACCTCGACCACGCGGCCGGCCGCGCAGAGCGGGCAGGGACCGCGCCAGCCGCTGGCCGACTTCGACAGCTTCAGCGGCAGGCACAGGTGCTCGATCACGCAGTCTTTCCCGGGGTGGCTGGTTACGCATGCCACGCCTCACCGCCCCGCCCGGGTGCGGTAGACACGCGCAGCGCGCACCCAGACCAGCCGGCCGCAGCGGGAACGGCGGAAGCCGGTCACTGCGGCCTCGGTGCGGGCCCGGCCGAGGTGGCCGGCCTTGCACCACGGGCAGAGATACGCAATCCACCACCACGTCCGGCCGGCGCACGGCGCATAGACCGACGCGTGAGCGATGGTTACCTTCCGGCCGCGCCGCGCGGGCCCGGAGACACCCGGCCGGCCAGTGGCTACGATGCGGGTAGTCGTCTGCGGCGGCTGGGAGCGGCCCGTGCTGGCGTGCGGGCCGTTTCGCCTACCTGGGCCCATCGCCGGCCCCGGGGTGCAGCAGCAGGGCGAGCTGTTCCCGCTGGGCAGGGGTCAGTTCCGGGGCGCGGGCGGCAACCGCCTTGATGTGAGCGTCAAGGCTGGTGCGGGCGAGCGCGGCTTTACGAGCGCGTTCGTGGCGGAATTGGGGATCGGCGAGCTTGCCGGCCGATGGCATCGGGGGCGTCTCCAGGAATGCCGGAGTATGCGCCCGGCTAAGACGCCACCAGCCGTGATCTCAGACTTCCATCACGGCCGCCGGGGGAAGCGTAGCAGCTTTAAATGTCGTGCTGGTCGTCCAGGTACGACACGTCAAATTCGCCCATGCCCGCGGCGCGGGCCCCGGCCGCGAGCTTCTGCCACGCCTCACGGGTGCGCCGCGGCGTCCGCCTGCACAGGGGGCACCGCTCGGGATTGACCATGCCTACCTCGCTGCCGGTGCGCCGCCCGGTGGTCAGCGCCCGTGTCACGATCCAGCCGTCATGATCTACCTCGCCGACCCGGACAGGCCGGTCTTCGTGCTGTCCCCGGTCGGTGCACACCAGCGTCACGAGCGCCATGGGATCTCCACCGTTTCCGGATCGAACACCCGCGCGCCCCGGCCGGCCGGGCGGATGATCACCGGGGTGAGGACGTCGATCACAGCGCGCTTGCGGGCCCGGTCAAGCCCGGCCCACACGTCCGCGGCGGGTTCCCCCCGGCTGAACGGGGCCAGCGCCGACCCGCCGGCCGAGGCTTCCAGTTCAGCGGCGATCTCGCCCAGGCGGCGGCGCCCGGCCGCGGAGGCGGCGAGGTGCTCCTCACGGGAGATCACGCCGAGCATGGCGTCGGCGGCGGACTGCTTCAGGTTGGCCCGGATGCTGGCAGCCTGCCGGTGCAGCCCGGCCGTGTCCACCGTGGCGGCCGGGGTGATCAGGTCCGCCACGTCATCGCGGCCCAGCCTGGCCACGATCACCGCCTCGACGTAGGGGTTGACGTTGCTGATCATCTGCTGGCAGTGCGGGCCTGCCCGGCCGGCGCGAGTGGCCGGGTTGCACCGGTAGACGTGCTTCCCCGTGGCGTTCACCGTGGCGGCCACCGGGTTCCCGCACCGGCAGCGCGCCAGCCCGCCCAAGAGGCTGTAGGCGCCGCGGGGCGGTTTGCGGGACTCATCGCCCAGCAGCGCGGCCACGGCCCGCCACTGGGCCTCGGGGAGCACCGGTTCCCAGTCGCCGGCGCCGAGGATCTCCCCCCGGTAGGTGCTGAGCGCGGCGAGGCGGGGGTTCCGCAGGATGGTGGTCACGGACTGGCGGGTGAACGGCCGGCCCCGCTGGGCGGAGACCAGCCCCCGGCCGTCCCATTCCCGCACCACCGCCGAGACGGTGGACCCCCCGAGGAGCGCGTCGGCGGCCCAGCGGATCGCGGCGGCCTCGGCCGGGCGGACAGTGACGTGATCGGCCTCGTACCCGAACGGGCGGGGGCAGCCGGTGTGCCGTTTCCCCGCCGCGGCGGCCGACTGGGCGGCGAGGCGCTGCCGCTCGCCCTTCACCTCGGTTTCCATCGTGTCGAACTCCCCCAGCAGCCCGGCCATGCCCCGGCCGTAGGCGGTGGACATGTCCAGGCTCGGCCCCCGGGTGGCGACCACAGACACGCCGGCCCTGCGGAGGATCTCCATCCCCTCGGCCCGCTCGCGCCGGTTGCGCCACAGCCGGGACGTCTGGAACACGAGAATTACATCGATCTCCCCGCGGGCCGCGGCGGCCATCATCTCCTGGTACCCGCGCCGGAGCTTGCCGTTGCTGGCGCTGACGTCGTTGTCGGAGAACACGCGGGTGACCACGTAGCCGCGCGCAGCGGCGAGGCGCCGCTCGTCGGCGAGCTGGTTGGCGACGCCGTGCTCGTCGCCCGCCTTGTCGAGGCTGATCCGCTGGTAGGCGGCGGCCCGGATCGGCTGGGTTTCCTGGGTGGTTTCCGTCTGCGCTGTCACATGCGTTAGTATGACATGTATTCAGGAGTGTGGGTGCATTTGCAGGTGGGACCCTCGATCTCGGTGTGTACGCGAACGATCAGCTGGCAGAACAACCGCGAATAGGCGCCTACCCCTGGCTTGGGCGTCCACAGGCGTCAACTGCGTGTCGGGCCTCAATCACGCGATCTGGCTGCTGCCTGTCTCGAGCGTCGGCAAGTACGGGGGGTGCGGGGAACCCCTCCGCTTGGCGCTGCGGAAGGAGCCCGCTGGCGTCTGTCCGGTGTAGGGCACCCAGGCGGGAATGTTCACCGGGCGGGTCCTACGGGACGGCCTCTCGCAGGCGTCCCCTCCGACCCCAGCGGATCGTGCGTTGGGACAACGGGTCGGTGGTGATCTGGCGGCGGGCCATCAACTCCTTTTCCTTGGCGCGTTGCCTGATCGACTGACATCGACGGCACCAGCCGGGTTCGTGACCGGGGCAAGGTGTTGCAGTTGACCATCCGCTATCGGGGGGCACAGCCGGAGCCGGCCTCATGCGAGCATGGGAAGATGAGCCAGGATGCCGACGACCTGGAGCGGGCGATCGCGCTGGCCTGCTGGGCACATCGGGGACAGCGGTATCCATCACCGGAGGCAGAGCCCTACATTCTCCACCCGCTGCGGGTGATGCTGGCCGTCCAGGGTTGCAGGGCCCAGATGGCTGCTGTGCTCCATGACGTGATCGAGGACACGGAGGTGGGTCCCGGCAGGCTGCGGGAGGCGGACCTTCCGGGAGATGTCGTCGCCACGGTGGTCGTCTTGACGCACCGGCCGGGCGAGAGCTATGAGCAGTACATCGAGAAGGTGGCCGGCGATGACCTCGCGCGGGAGGTCAAGCTGGCCGATCTTGCCGATAACCTCGCCAACAACCGCCGGCTGGCCAGCACCCCGGATGTGGCGGCCCGGATCGATCGTTATGAGCAAGCGGTCCGTCGTCTGCAATCGCCGCTCCGGCGGACGCAGAGGGCCGGGCCGGATGGCGGGCCCGGATAGCGATCCGCTATCGGAACATCGCGTGCCCTTGAGGTCAGATGAAGTACAGCAGGCAGCTCACGAGTAGTGGGAACAGTGCTGCCGGCCCGTCATATTGTCCGCTGACCGATGAAAGTGCCGCGTCAATGCTGATCGTGTGCCCGTCGATGACCCCGTTCATGTGAGCCTCGCTCAGATCGGTTGCGACGGTGACGAACAAGGTGATTACGGCCCCGTCGAAGTCTCCGTCGATGCTCATCACTGCCGGCCCGTAAGCGGGCGCTTCGATCGGCGCGACATGCGCTCGAAGTTCTTGCTCGCCGACAGCGCCAGAAACCTCGGCGTGGCGCACGGCGTAATGAGGCGTCAGATGGACGTCGCTTCGCAGATGGACCGGTCTGCCGTCGTACTCTCCGAGGAACAGGCCGACCGGGTCAAGGTTGCCGAAGTTGGATTCGATCCGCCAGTAGCCGCCGACCGGCGCGCCGAGGCTTTCGCCGCGGATGCCAGCACGACTGTTCGGGATATCGAGGACAAGCTCGACCCGCTGCTCGCCAACCCTCCCGACAAGATGTTCGCCGGCGCGGACCAGCTCGACGTCGACCACGAACGAACTGTAGCCACCCGAGGCCGTAAAACGACCCCGGTATGTGTGGCATGACCTGGCACTGACAGATCGCCAGCCGGCCTGGCGACTGGCGAAACGCCTTCGCGTGAACGGACCCGGCGCGGCTATTGAGCGGTTGTGCCGGTCAGGTACTGCGGTGAGTCAGGATGCGGGGGCGTTTGAAGTCCCGGTCGTCAATGATGAGATCGGCCAGGGACCGCGGGCCGACCTCAGCAAGGTAGATCAGCTCTGCCGCGTGGTAGCGGTCGCGGTGCAGGCGGGCCGCTTCCCCGGCACCCTCGGCGGCGGAGTCCCGCGCGATCCCGCGGCGCAGAGCGGTCTCCGGGTCCACGTCGAGCCAGATGCGGTACTCCCAGCAGTCGTTGTACTCAGGACGGAAGGCGAAAACCGAGTCGACGACCAGGATCGCGCCTGGCGGGGCGCTGATCTTCTTGTCCCGGTGGTCAGCGCCGGTCAGCGGATCGTGCCCGCACAGCACCACTTCGCCGGAGCCGGACGGCCCCGCTGGGCCGAGGAGCAGGTCCCGGGCCGAGCCGAAGTCGTAGGCATTGCGGTAGTACCCCTCGCCGCTGACCCGGTCATACCCATGCTCACGGGCATGGCGCCAGGGATACTTGAAGTCATCCATCGAGGCCCGCATCGTCGCACGGCCCAGAGACCGCAGGGCGGCTGCAAGCTCATGCCCGAAGCTCGTCTTGCCCGCACCAGTCAGGCCGTCAACGGCAACCCGGAGCGCGCCCGGGCCTAGCGCTGCCACCATGTCGGCCACGGTCGCGATCAGCGCCGTACGCTCCTTCGACGCCGGCAGCGGCACTGACTGCTGCCAGGTAGACACTGACTCAAAAGCATGCACGCCCCGAGCCTACGAGCCGTCAGGCAGTTCAAGGCTCTTGGCTACCTGCGCTCAGAGAGCCATCCCAACCTGTGTGGTTATAGCTCGGTTATGACTTGCTGGCGGGGACTTGGGTGCATGTGCAGGTAGCTGCGCGCGGCCTGTTGCTATCGGCAGCCATCCGGGTGGTCGGCGTCGCGCACCAGCGGCGGAGGCGTCTCGATCGTGAAGACAGAGAGCGCGGAGCCGCACGTCCACGTGCATCGACAGCCAGCTCGACCCGACGACTCTCGGAAACCGCCTTCGCGAATGCACATTTCGCGGCATGGGGTAAGTCGGCTGAACCGCCGCGGCCTCTCGTGCTCGCGGCGGTCGCTGGTAGCCCCTCGCGGATAGCTGATCCCATGACAGGATCCGCGACAGCGCGGACAAGTTGGCCTACCTGGACGGGGCAATAGACGTACCCGCTGCCCTGCCCGCGGGACCGGCCGCCGCTGCCGGGTACCCGCTGATCAGCGCCCGCCAGGGACTGCGGGTACTCATGTCCGGCGCGGCACAGGGCCCTCCTGCGACGGTGCGACTGAGGATCACCGGGGTCCGCCTCGGCACGCATGCTTTCGATACCGACCGCGGCGCCCAGAGCCTGCCAGCCTGGTTGGTCAGCTTCGTTGGTGTCCAGAGCCCGGCCGCCGTGCTTGCGGTGTCCCCCATACGGCTGTACACGCCGCCGGGTAACCCGCTGCGGACGCCCCCGGTTGTGTACCGGGCCATGCTGGGAGCAGGCGGCCGAACCTTGACCGTGGACTTTACCGGCCTCGCGGCCGGAACCGGCCCCTGTACCGCCGGGTACAGTCTCCGGTTCGCCCAGTCGCGCACCGCCGTGGCCGTTGCGGTCATCGAGCACGACCACCCCGACAGCCACTCTTGCTCGTCTGTCGGCTACGGCCGCCATGCCACGGCGGTCCTGCCCGCGCCGCTGGCGGCTCGGGTTCTGGTCAACGCAGCCAGCGGGACAGCCATCCCCGAGGACACTGCGGCCCGGTGAGCCAGGCTTGGGGTAAAACTGCGGCAGCCTCAGCTCGCCTCCGAAGTGTCTGAACCGTCAGAGGGCCCTGATAGGTACGGAGCCAAGGATTAGCAAGCGACCTGACAGACGGAGGCGCCGTGAAGTGGTCGGAGCTGGAACATCGCCAGCCGGGACTGGCTGACCTCGGGAGGCAACGCCTGCTGGATCCCGGTGTCGTTTTGGTTGCGACGATCCGGCGCGACGGCACCCCAAGGCTCAGCCCCGTCGAGCCCTTCGTGATGGACGGCGACCTGTGGCTGTCGATGCTGTGGCAGTCAACCAAGGCGGCTGACCTTATCCGGGACCCTCGTGTCCTGGTGCACGGCGTGGTCACGAACCGCGACGGACGGGAGGGGGAGTTCAAGGTGCGCGGTCATACCCGGAGTGAGACGGACAGCGCCGTCCAGTGGCGTTACGGCGAGGCCGTCGCGCAGGCTCTTGGCTGGAAGCCCGAGGCGGGTCAGTTCCACCTGTTCGCGGTCGATATCGATCACGTCAGCTATCTCCGCTACGACGAACCGACCGGGGACCAGTACGTGACCCAATGGCCGCCGGGGCGTGAGTACGTCCGCAGGGGAACCACGGCTACCAGCCTCGGTCAGCCCGAGTCACGTACAGATATCCTCGTCCCGGATTAACCGGTTCCTGCGAGGCGCAGCGGTGGTCATCCTGCCCTACCAGGAAGGCAATCTAATCATCGCCACCGTCCGTGCACCCGCAGGCAACGTCCTCGCCATCTGGCAGGAGGCACGAGCTGACTAACCTTCGCGATGACCGGAACGTCCCCGGCTCGTGGTGGCCAGCGTGGCTGCGCCACCGAACCCGGAACATAGTTCACCTCTGTCGTTATCGCATCGTCGGTGGCGTGTGGCTGCATAGGTAGCTGCGGCGCTTGGGCTGGGCAAACAGCTGCCGGATTTGCCTTAAGGTGCAGGCATCGCCGCCTCAGCGCCGATGGCATGCCCGCTCAAGGGGCGCGTCCTGGAAGCGATGCGGGATGGGTCGCGTTCGCTACTCTGTGGTTGTGAGTTACCAGCCGATTAGCCTTGCTGAGCTTGCTCGTTTCATCGCGGCCGAGCCGGACTTCGACATGCGATGGCGGCTGGTCGTCGAGTTCCTGAAGGAGTATCACCGGGAGCCGGCAGAGACGCGTGAGCGACTGCTCGCGGAGGCGCCGGGACCGACCGGCGATGAGCGCTGGGACGTGCTCTTCGCGGGGCTTGCCGAGCACCTTGCCATGCGAGATGGCAAGGACGCGCCGGGGTGGTCGGCATCCCGCGGCCTGCGGCGTTTCTGGTTCCCGTTCGACACGCCGGGCGCGCGCGCGCAGGCGCTCGTGCATGCACCGGCGGCGTTCCGCAGGCGGGGTGTGTTCGTCGCCGACTACGAGATCGACGCCGCGTGAGCGAGTCCTCGCCACTGCTCGACCGCGCGGGCATCGAGGAGGCGTTCCGCCGTCTAGGTGACCGGCTTGCCAGGCGCGGCGTGGTGGCGGACCTCTACGTGTTCGGCGGTGCTGCGATGGCCCTTGCGTACGACTCGCGCAGAGCGACTCGTGACGTCGATGCCCTCTTCAAGCCGCACGGCATCGTTCTTGAGGAAGCACTGGCGGTGGCCGCCGAGCTTGACCTGCCCCGTTGGTGGCTGAACGAGCAAGCCAGTTCCTATGTCGCGCCTGGCGGGGACTCGGCGGCCTCCCGGGTATTCGACCACCCGGGCCTTCGCGTCTTTGCCGCCTCTCCCGAGCATCTCCTGGCTATGAAAGCGCTCGCGGCCCGGCCTCGTGACGCGGAAGACATCCGGCAACTCACGAAGGTGCTCGGCCTGCACACTGCCGATGATGTCCTCGCCTCGGTGCGAGAGATCTTCCCTGAAGAGGAACCGCCCGCACGGCTCGGGCTCCTCCTAAAAGACATCTTCGCCGATCAAGACGGATGAGCGGATCGCCGCAGAACTGGCGCGTCGCGAAACGATCCCTCAATGGCCGTTGACACCCAGGCGGCAGCCAGCTGGCGGGTGGCCGCTGAGCTTCCACTCGGCGCATGACGAGGTGCGACGTCCCCGCTTGATTGGTGAGGTAATTGCGGGACTGTCCGGGGCCGCCCATCGTGGTAGCGGTACCTAGCCCGCGGGACAGACCCTGGAGAACCCATGCCTACCTATGCCGTTGCCCACATGCGCCAGGTCACGATGGGCCAGCCGATCGTGGAGTACCTGGAACGAATCGACGCTACGCTCGCCCCGTTCGATGGCCGGTTCATCGTGCACGGCGGCGACGTCGAGGTCCTGGAAGGCAGCTGGCCTGGCGCCCTAATCGTCATCGAGTTCCCGACCACGCTCAGGTGCGGGCCTGGTACGACTCGCCGGCCTACCGGGAGATCGTGGGCCTGCGCACCGAGAACTCCCAGAGTGACGTCATCGTGGCCGAGGGAGTCGGCGCCGGCCACCGGGCCACGGACGTGCTCACCGCCAGCGCGTGAGGGGCGGCCGACGGAGGCGGAAACCAGGATGTGCTAGCAAGCGTGATCCCCTACCCTCTGGGTGTGGCGCACGATGAACGCGGAGTAACCCCGCAGAGCGAGGACTTCTCCGCCTGGTACAACGAGATCGTCTTCAAGGCCGAGCTGGTGGACCGCGGCCCGGTCCGGGGCACGATGGTGATCCGTCCCTACGGGTACCGGATGTGGGAGCTGCTGCAGGCCGACATCGACCGGCGGATCAAGGAGACAGGTCACGTCAACGCCTACTTCCCGCTGCTGATCCCGGAGAGCTACCTGCACCGCGAGGCCGAGCACGTCGAGGGGTTCGCGCCGGAGCTGGCCGTCGTCACCCACGCCGGCGGCAAGGAGCTCGAGGAGCCGCTGATCGTCCGGCCGACCTCGGAGACGATCATCGGCGAGATGATGGCCAAGTGGATCAGCTCGTACCGGGACCTGCCGCTGCTGCTCAACCAGTGGGCGAACGTGGTCCGCTGGGAGCTGCGGCCGCGGATGTTCCTGCGTACCACCGAGTTCCTGTGGCAGGAGGGTCACACCGCGCACGCCGATGAGGCGGACGCCATGCGGGAGACCCTGCTCGCGCTCGACCTCTACGAGCAGGTGTCCAGGAACGTGGCTGCCATGCCGGTGATCGCGGGCGAGAAGACACCAGGTGAGCGGTTCCCCGGCGCGCGGCGGACCTACACGGTCGAGGCGATGATGCGCGACGGGCGGGCGCTGCAGTCCGGCACGTCCCACTACATGGGCACGAACTTCGCCCAGGCCTTCAACATTCAGTACGCGGCGGAGAGCGGCGAGCTGGAACTGTGCCACACCACCTCGTGGGGCATGAGCGCGCGCATGATCGGCGGAGTGATCATGACGCACGGGGACGACAAGGGCCTCATCCTGCCGCCGCTGCTCGCCCCCTATCAGGTGGTGATCGTGCCGATCGGCCGCGGCGAGCAGGCCGGCCAGGTGCTGGCGCCCGCCCGGGAGCTGGCGGCCCGGCTGCATGAGGCTGGCCTCCGCGCGCACGTGGACGACCGGCCGCACCTGTCGCCAGGGTTCAAGTTCAACGACTGGGAGATGCGCGGCGTCCCGATCCGGCTGGAGCTCGGGCCGCGGGACCTGGCGGCGGGCACCGCGCTGATGGCCACCCGGCTGGGCGCCGGGAAGACGCCGGTCCCGCTGGACTCCGCCCCGGCCCGGCTCAGCTCCGAGCTGGCCGCCTTCCAGGACCTGCTGCTGCGGCGGGCGACCGAGTTCCGCGATGAGCGGACCGTCACGGTCAACACCTGGGATGAGTTCGTGGCGGCGGTCGCGACCGGCTGGGCCCGGGCCTTGCACTGCGGCCAGCCCGAGTGCGAGGACGACATCAAGGCCGCCACGTCCGCCACCCCGCGGGTCATCCCGGCCGACGGCGAGCCGGAGGAGGGGACCTGCATCCGGTGTGATCGGCCGTCTGCCTACGGTAAGCGCCTCATCTTCGGCCGCGCCTATTAGGGCCTGCCGGAACGGTGCTTTCCGGATCCGGATGAGCCCCGGCTGCGGAGAAGTGTCGTAGGGGAGGCATACCGTGGTCGGGACCGCGGATCCGCCCGTGACGGGAGGCACTATGACCACGCTCGTGAACCGGCCCAACACCGCTCTGCTCGTGATCGACGTGCAGAACGGCGTCGTGGGGGAGGCCCACGACCGGGACAACGTCATCGCGAACATCGCCACCCTGATCGATAAGGCACGCGCCGCTGGCGTCGATGTCGTCTGGATCCAGCACAACAGCGACGAGCTGCCCGCCGGCAGCGAACGCTGGCAGTACGTCCCTGAGCTGGTGCGGCGCGAATCGGAGCCGCTGGTGCAGAAGGCGTATGGCGACTCCTTCGAGGAGACCGACCTGGAATCGGTGCTGGCCGGGCGGGGCGTCGGCTCGCTGCTGATCTCAGGCGCGCAGACCGACGCGTGCATCCGATCGACCCTGCACGGCGCGATCACGCGTGGCTACGACGTCACGCTCGTCGCCGACGCGCACACCACGGAGGACCTGACGCCCTACGGCGCCCCGCCGCCCGGCAAGGTCATCGACCACACCAACCTGTACTGGCAGTTCCAGCGGGCTCCTGGCCGGACCGCGGGCACGGTCGCCACCGCCGACGTCGACTTCGCGGTGAAATCCTCCGCCTGAGCCGAGGCCGCCCAGCGGCGCCCGCTCATGCGCCGGCCCGGGCTCGTTTCGCGGGCCAGGCCGACGAAGCCGATGCGCTGGCCAGTGCGAGGCACAACGGGGAGTACACCCGGCGATCGAGCCGCGAGAACCTCTCCGAGAGCGACGCGGGCGACACGAGCCGCGTCTGGCCGGACAGCCCCAGGGCACCTCGCCCGGCGAGCACGCCGACGGCACCGGCGACGCCAATGCGGCGCAGCACCGGCCGGTTGCGCGGCCAGCCCGCAACCAGGGCCCCGGCCGCCGCCAGGGCGCCGCTCACCGCGAAGCATGCGGCTGGGGTGGGTACCTCGGCCGTCCCGATCACGGCATCGGCCAGTTCACGCCGGCTGGGGAACGGCCACGCGGAACCAGTGCCCCATGCGGCATGCAGCGCCGCGAGAGCGAACAGCACGCCGCTGGCGGCAACTGAGGTGACCTGGCGGACGGCCATCCCGCGACAGTACCCCGCGACAGTACCCCGCGACCGGGCGCCGGTCCTGAGCCGCCCGAGAGCCGCCAGCCGCCCTGATTCACCGCGATAATAGGAGGGTGGAAAGTTCACCGTCGGCGCTCGCGCAGTACTTCGATGACTGGTACGCCGGGATGCCGGAGTCGCCGGTCAAAGATGAGATCCAGCAGCGGCACCTGGGCCTGCCCGCGTATCTGCTGTCTACCAGCCTGCTGACCTGGACGGGGATCGCCGAGGTCACCGAGGCTCTCCGGTTGCCTCCCGGCGGCACCCTGCTGGACCTGGCGTGCGGCCGCGGCGGCTACGGCCTGGAGATCGCCGGACGTACCGGGGCCCGGCTGGTGGGGGCGGATTTCTCCGCCGAGGCGGTGCGCCAGGCCCGCCAGCAGGCGCGGCGGCTGGACCGGACGGCCGGGTTCGCGGTCGCTGACCTGGCCGCGACCGGGCTGGGCCCGGGCGCGGCTGACGCGGTCATGTGCGTGGATGCCATCCAGTTCACCCCGGAACCCGACACCGCCTACCGCGAACTGCACCGCGTCCTGGCCCCCGGCGGGCGCGTGGTCCTGACCTGCTGGGAATCCCTGGATCCCGGCGATGACCGGGTGCCTGCCCGGCTCCGGCGGGTCAGCCTCGGCCGTGGCCTGGCCGCGGCCGGCTTCAGCGGCGTCGAGGTCACCGAACGCCCCGGGTGGCGCGCCGCCGAGCGGTCGATGTGGGAGGAAGCCGCCGCCCTGGACCCCGGCGATGACCCCGCACTGCAGTCCTTTCACGCCGAAGGCGTCCGTTCTCAGGACACCTTTTCCCTGCTCCGCCGGGTCATGGCCACCGCCACGGCCTGAGCGGGCTGTTCTGTCGTGCCCAGGCGGTACCGTGCGGGTGACGCAACCGGGAGGGAGCCTGATGGCAGACGCTGAGGACGTGCGGCGCCTGGCGCTGGCCCTGCCGCACGTGGAGGAGATCGACAGCGACGGCTTCGACTTCCGGGTGGCCGGTAAGGGCTTCGTCTGGTCCTATCCCGAGCGCCGGCCCGGTCAGCCCCGGGTGATCCGGACCGACATCGCGGTGCTGTTCGTCGGCGACGAGGCCGAGAAGCAGGCGCTCCTGCTCGGGGAGCCTGAGGTCTTCTTCACCACGTCCTCCTACGATGGCTGGCCGCTGGTGATGCTGCGGCTCACCGAGGTGGACGGCGGGCGTCTCGCCGAGCTCGTCACCGACGCGTGGCGTATGCGGGCCCCGGATGCGCTGGCCGATGACCTCGATGAGGCCGGCGCCCGGCGGGCGCTGGACATGTGACCGGGGCCGGTTACGGCCGGGCTGACCCGTTCCTCCTCCGCTTCCTCCCCTGCCGCAGGTGGCCGAGCGGGTCGATCCGGGTCCAGCGGCGGAACGGGATGATGTAGTACAGGGCGACGGCCAGGTATCCGGCCACGGCGATGACCGGGACGAACAGCCCCAGGACGATGAGGAGCACATAGCCGCTCAAGCCCGGGGTGAGGCGCTGGGTCAGCAGCTCGACCTCCTCGTCCCCCATGTCCGGCCGGACCAGGTGGGCGTGGACCGCGTAGCGCCACAGCACCCACAGCAGCGTGGAGGCCAGCAGGAGGCTGACGCCGTAGATCGTGGCCGCGACCCGTTCAGGCTGGTCCTCGCCCAGGTAGTCCGCGAACAGCCGGGTGGGGAACGGAAGGATCGCCACCAGGAGGAGCAGCAGGAGGTTCAGCCGGATAAATGCGGCGTCGGCGCGATCGAGGTAGTCGGTGATCGCATTGTGACCGAGCCACAGGGCCCCGATGGTCGAGAAGCTGACCCCGTAGGCCAGGTACGACGGCCATTGATGAGCCAGCGCGGCCAGCAGATCTCTGCTCGCGTGGGCGGGGACCGCGATACTGAGGACCAGCAACGTGATCGCGAACGCGAACACCCCGTCGCTGAGCGCCTCCAGGCGCCCGGTCTGGAGCCCGCGCCGTGGCGGCTGCGCCGACGGTTCCCCGGTGGTCATCGCCCGACTGTAGCGTCAGGTCGGGAGGCCCGCCCGGCGCCAGGGGCCGTCCCTCACCGCGATGGCAGCGGGTCCAAGTGGCTCCTGGGCAAAGTCTTCATGAATCACAAGGGCACATGATCCGCGGGTGGGACGGCGGCCCCTTGATCTCTTACGCTTAGCCAATGCTTGGTCTCCCGGATGGTATCCGCGGCTGTCTCTTCGACCTTGACGGTGTGCTCACCCAGACCGCGAAGGTTCACGACGCCGCGTGGAAGCAGATGTTCGACGAGTTCCTGCGCGAGCGGGCTGACCAGGCCGGCCAGCCGTTCACGCCCTTCGACCCGGTCAGGGACTACGACGAGTACGTGGACGGGAAGCCGCGGGCCGACGGCACCCGGTCGTTCCTGGCCTCCCGCGGCATCACGCTGCCCCAGGGTGACCCGGATGATCCCCCCGCCGCCCAGACCGTCAACGGCCTGGGCAACCGCAAGAACGTGCTGCTGCTGGAGATGATCCGCACCCAGGGGGTAGAGCCCTACGAAGGCTCGGTCCGCTACGTCCAGGCCGCCCGGGCGGCCGGGCTGCGCCGCGCCGTCGTCTCGTCCAGCGCCAACTGTCACGACGTCCTGGTCGCGGCGGGCATCGACGACCTGTTCGAGGCCCGGATCGACGGCATCGTCGCGCGGCGCGAGCACCTGCGCGGAAAGCCCGCCCCGGATACCTTCCTGGCCGGGGCGAAGGCGCTCGGCCTCGCGCCCGCGGAGGCGGCGGTGTACGAGGATGCCCTGGCCGGCGTGGAGGCCGGCCGGGCCGGCCGGTTCGGCTACGTCGTGGGGGTGGACCGCGTCGGGCAGGCGGAGGCGCTGAAAGCCCACGGCGCGGACATCGTCGTCGAGGATCTCGCCGACCTCCTGGACCGTTCATGATCCGGCAGTCCACCTTCGCGGTGGAGCCGTGGAGGCTGCGGGAGATCACGCTGGACCCGGATCTGCTGGCCCAGACGGAGTCAGTGTTCGCGCTGTCGAACGGGCACCTGGGCTGGCGCGGCAACCTGGACGAGGGGGAGCCGCATGGCCTGCCGGGGACCTACCTCAACGGGGTCTTCGCGCTCCGGCCGCTGCCTTACGCCGAGGCGGGCTACGGGTTCCCGGAGTCCGGGCAGACGGTCATCAACGTGACGAACGGCAAGCTCATCCGACTGTACGTCAACGACGAGCCCTTCGACATCCGCTACGGGAAACTGCGCTCGCACGAACGCGTACTCGACTTCCGCAAGGGCGTCCTGACCCGCACCGTCGAATGGGTGTCGCCGGCCGGGCGGTCGGTCCGGGTCACCTCGACCCGGCTCGTGTCACTCACCCAGAGGGCGATCGGGGCGATCAGCTACCAGGTGGAGCCGCTCGACGGCCCGGCGCGGATCTCAGTCCAGTCCGAACTTCTCGCTAACGAGCAGTTGCCGGCGTCCGGCGGTGATCCCCGGGTGTCCGCGGTGCTGGACAACCCCCTGCATTGCGAATTTCACGCCGACCACGGCACGCGGGTCGTGGTGGTGCACACGACCGGGGCGAGCGGGCTGCGGGTCGGCGCGGCGATGGATCATGAGATCGACGGCTCGTCCGGCGTCAAGGTGCAGGTGGACTCCCAGGCCTACACCGATGGCGGCGTGGTCACCGCCACGGCGCTGCTCAAGCCGGGCCAGCGACTGCACATGGTCAAGTACGTGGCCTACGGGTGGTCGGGCTCGCGGACGCTGCCGGCCGTCCGCGACCAGGTGTGGGCGGCGCTCAGCGCGGCCAAGCAGAGCGGCTGGGACGGCCTGCTCGCCGAGCAGCGTGAGTACCTGGACGATTTCTGGGACCGCGCCGACGTGGAAGTGGACGGGGACACCGAGGTCCAGCAGGCGGTGCGCTTCGCGCTGTTCCACGTGCTGCAGGCGGGCGCCCGGGCGGAGAACCGGGCGATCCCGGCGAAGGGCCTGACCGGGCCCGGCTATGACGGGCACGCCTTCTGGGACACCGAGACGTTCGTGCTGCCGGTGCTGAGCCTGACCAGCCCGGCCGCGGCGGCCAACGCCCTGCGCTGGCGGCACAGCACCCTTCCGCTGGCCATCGAGCGGGCGTCCCAGCTCGGCCTGAAGGGCGCGGCCTTCCCGTGGCGGACCATCGCCGGCGAGGAGTGCTCGGCTTACTGGCCCGCCGGGATGGCCGCCTTCCACGTCAACGCGGACATCGCCGACGCGGTGGTCCGCTACATCGACCTGACCGGGGACGAGGAGTTCGCCCAGGGGCCAGGCATGGACCTGCTGGTCCACACCGCGCGGCTGTGGCGTTCCCTCGGGCACCACGACGACCGTGGGCGGTTCCACATCGACGGGGTCACCGGCCCTGACGAGTACAGCGCGCTGGCGGACAACAACATCTACACCAACCTGATGGCCAGGGACAACCTGGTGGCCGCCGCGGACGCGGCCAAGCGCTATCCCGGACGGGCCCACGAACTCGGGGTCGACCCGGAAGAATCCTCCGGCTGGCGGGACGCGGCCCAGGCGATGTTCATCCCCTACGACGAGGCGCGCGGGGTACACCCTCAGGCCGAGGGGTTCACCCGCCACCAGGTCTGGGATTTCGCCCACACCACCCCGGAGCAGTATCCGCTGCTGCTGCACTTCACTTACTTCGACCTCTACCGCAAGCAGGTCGTCAAGCAGGCTGACCTGGTGCTGGCCATGCACCTGTGCGGGGACGCCTTCACCGCCGAGCAGAAGGTCCGCAACTTCGACTACTACGAGCCGCTGACGGTGCGGGACTCCTCACTGTCCGCGTGCACGCAGGCGGTCATGGCCGCCGAGGTGGGGCATCTCGACCTGGCCTTCGACTACCTCGGCGAGGCCGCCCTGATGGACTTGCGGGACCTGGAGAACAACACCCGCGACGGGGTGCACATCGCATCGCTGGCCGGTGCCTGGGTGGCCCTGGTCTCCGGCTTCGGCGGCCTGCGTCACCGGGGTGGCCAGGTCACCTTCGCGCCCCGGCTCCCCGAGGGCATCGCCAGGCTCAGGTTCCACGTCCTCATCCGGGGCCGGCGACTGCACGTCGAGGTGACCCACTCTGAGGCCCGGTATGAGCTGGACGACGGCGAACCGCTGACGGTCATCCACTACGGCCAGGAACTGAATCTCCTGCCGGACAAGGCCCAGACCCGCCCCATCCCGCCGCAGCCGGCCCGGCCCCGGCCCAGCCAGCCGCCGGGCCGCGAACCCGCGCACCGGCTGGGTGGTGAACAGCCGAAGTAACGGACCTCCCAGGGCTACGCCTGGACTTTGGGCTCCTCGGTGCGGCCCCGGATGAGGGCTCCGGCGGACGGCAGCCGGTCGGCCTCGTCGGCGGTCAGGGCCGGGTCGGAGCGGCGCATCGCCAGAGCCCGGTCCAGCATCCGCAGCGGGCCCCCACCGGCGAACCGCAGGAAAGCCATCAGCACGGCGCCCGCGAGCGCGCCCACCTCGTGCCCCTCATCGGCTGCGACCTGAGCCAGGATCAGGGCCGAGACCGCCAGGTCCAGGTCCGGCGGGCCTTCCGCGCTGTTGCGCCAGTCGATGACCACGGGCCCGCCCGGGCTGAGGATGACGTTACCCGGGTGGAGGTCTAAGTGCAGGACCCGGGCGTCAGGATCGCTGCTCAGCCGCGGTGGCAGCGCGTGCAGCTGGCGATGCAGGCTGAGCAGCAGCGCGGCACCGATCTCGGGACGGACCCGGCGGGACAGCAGCGCCTGCAGCATCGTGGGAGCAGCAAAGCGTTCCATCACCAGATCGGTGCCCCCGGCCTCGTAGACCTTCGGCACCGGGAAGCCGAGCGACGCCACATAAGTCATCACGGGGACCTCGGCGGACACCTCGTTACCATTGCGGTACCTGCGGAGGACTCGCTGCTCGTCAAGGGCGAACACGTCCGCGCTGCGTCCCGAGCTGATGAGGACCGGAGGTGGCACGCTCTGACGGTAGCGGACCACGTCAAGTTCCGCGAGATCCCTGGCTGCCCCCCTCGCCTTCCGGGCGGCGGGGATACTGGGCTCATGGTTGACGACAACGCACGGGACCGGGCCATCTATCACGCGCTGAAGGCCGCCGACGAGGTCGCTGCGGCCCTGCAGACTCATCTCATCGAGGAGCATGGGGCCGATCCCGACCGGGCGGTCGCGCACAACTCGTTCACCAACTCGTTCAAGCTGCTGCGGCAGGCCCGCGAGCGGCTGGGCGCGGGACTGCGGGCCGTCGGGGCCGACGACATCGCCGGCTCGGACGGGATTTCGCTGCGTAATTCCTGATACCACTGGCTGATGGCGCACGAGCAGGACGACGGGCAGGTTCCCGGTTCTGCTGCGGCCGAAGGGGCGGCCAGCGGGTCACACGACCTGCTGAGCTCCGTGCCCGTGCCGAAGGACACCGGCGGGTCGGAGAGCCTGATCACGGTCCTGGTCGCGTTTGCGGTCAACGTGCTCATCGCCGTGGCGAAGTCGGCCGCCGCCGCGCTGACCGGGTCGGCGTCGCTGCTGGCTGAGGCCGCGCATTCCTGGGCCGACACGGGCAACGAGATCTTCCTGCTGATCGCCGACCGGCGGTCCCGCCGCCCGCCGGACGCCGCCCACCCGTTCGGTCACGGCCGGGAGGCCTACGTCTGGTCGCTGTTCGCTGCGATCGGGTTGTTCGTGGCCGGCGCCGCGGTCTCCGTCACCCGGGGCATCCAGGAGCTCATCACCCCCAAGGCGGCCGGGTACTTCCTGGTCGGGTACGTGGTCCTGGCCCTCTCGTTCATCCTCGAGGCGGTCTCTTTCCTGCGGTCGGCGCACCAGGCCAGGGTAGAGGCCGAGTCGCTGCAGCGGGACATCCTCGAGCACGTCCTGGCCACCTCCGATCCCACGCTGCGGGCGGTGTTCGCGGAAGACGCCGCGGCGCTGGTGGGCCTGGTGATCGCGGGCGCTGGCCTCGGCCTCCACCAGCTGACCGGTTCCCCGGTGCCGGACGCCGCCGGGTCGATCCTGGTCGGTGTGCTGCTGGGGATGGTCGCGATCCTCCTGATCAACCGCAACCTGCGCTTCCTGGTCGGGCAGGAAGTCGACCCGCGGGTGCGGGCGGCCACCATCGCGGCCCTGCTGGACGCGCCAGAGGTCGCCCGGGTGACCTATCTGCGGCTGGAGATCGTCGGGCCGCGGATGGTCTCGGTGATCGGCGACGTCGACCTCACCGGCGATGACACCGAGTCGCACGTGGCCGTCCGGCTGCGGGCGCTGGAGGCGAAGATCAGCGCCTCGCCTGCCGTGGCCGGCGCGGTGCTCAGCCTGTCCGCGCCCGACGAGCCGTCGCTGGTGATCTGAGCAGGCAGGCTCCGTTTTTCCTGAAGGTTTTATTGCGATCCCTTGGGTGTTACGAGAGTATCTGCTCTTAGCACTTCACTAGCGGCTGGTCATTTCTGTCGGTGTGGCCTGGTTTGTCAGATATACCGCCGGGGTCAGCTTGTCGTGGCACACGCTCCGTGACGAGTAGCCATGGGAAGGGGTTCGGAGGGGGCGTCGCCCGGCTGTGGGCTGAGACCAATGCGGAGACAGGCTCCGGAAGGACTGGCCGCTCTGCGGGTAATACCCGCGCTCCAGGTCCCGCCTATAGACGAAAGGACAGACGTTGAAGCGATACATCATGGCTGCGATCAGTCTCCTGAGCTTCCTCGTCCTCGCGGGCGCCTCGCTTCCGGCGAGCGCCGCGACCCACGCTGACACCCGGGCCCAGGTCAAGAGGGCCGCCGCCGACACCTATCTCGAACATCCCCTGTGCCAGAGTTACAACTCGCTGTGCGTGGACACGTCGAGTACCCCCGCGGGCGGATACGTCGGGCACGACGAGCCGTCGATCGAGTTCAAGTCCGGCCGGGCCGGAACGGGCAATGACATGACCTACACGATGACCTTGCCCAGGGACCCGAAGAAACAGCCAAACGCCAGCGGAGTGGGCGGGTCAACCTGGAATTTCCAGCTGCGGCCTACGTTCTGGTTCGGGCTCACCCTCTGCGACACCCAGTCCGCGCCCGAGTTCACCCACAAGTGCAAGCCCGACTCGGACGCCAACAACTTGGTGGGCACCAATCCCAAGGCGCGAGACTACATCGGGAAGCACCCCGGTAACGCGTTCATGGAGTTGCAATTCTACGGCCCGGGCTATGTGCCGCAGTTCGAGGGCTTCGGCTGCGCCAAGACGCAGTACTGCGCGGCCATGACCATCGACAGTTTCGTGCAGAATCAGAACACCGGCCGCGCGAACACCAGCGCCTGCAACAACTACGTTCTCGGCGGGCCCGAGCCGATCAACTGGGCGTACATCACCAAGAGCGGGAGGTCCCAGGCCCCGGCGAACCCGTTGTTCACCGGCACGCTGACCAACCCGAACTTGGCCGCGGTGACCCCGGACCTCAAGAAAGACCTGCTCATGAGGCCCGGCGATGTGGTCCGGTTCCGGATCCATGACACCTCGGCCGGGCTCCGCATCGACATGGCCGACCTGACCACCGGCCAGCGCGGCTCGATGACCGCGTCCGTGGCCAACGGCTTCGGCCACATCCTGTACACGCCGAAGTCCAAGACGTGCCAGGCGAAGCCGTACGCGTTCCACCCGGAGTACTCGACGGCCAACCCGCGCGGCAACACCTGGTCGGCGCACACGTACAACGTGGCCATGTCCGACGAGATCGGGCACTTCGAGAACTGCCTGGCCATCAACGCGAACGGCGAGTGCACCAAGGCCGGCGGCCAGGACCCGAGCCTGGACGCGGACGACGATGGCTGCGTGCCGGGAACCGACTCGCTGCTGGTGAAGATCGACGGCTGCTTCGCCCCCGATGGGGATTATGACGGGCAGTCCTACCGCCTGGACTGGCCGGGTACCAACCCGAACGTCGCCCAGGACCGGGCCCTGCATCCCTCGCCGGTCCTGTTCACCAGCCCGCTCAGCCGCGGCAGGAACTACCGCACGATCGCCTTCGAGACCGACCTGCCGCGAATCGAGGCCTCGGACTCGCAGCTCAACCCGCCGTTCTGTGACCGGACGACGGGCGCGAACTGCGTGAACCCGCCGAACGGCGCACAGTTCTACCCGTTCTACTCGACCACGGTGAGGTACGGGTCGTGCACCTGGCAGGAGGGCGGCAAGTACCTGCCCCGGACCACGAACGACTTCGGCGGCAGTTCCAGCACCGAATTCGGCCCGCTGCTGAAGACCGTCTACCCCGAAGCCGGATTCACGACCAAGGAGCTCATTAACAACTTCAATAGCGGGAACCTGCGGAATCCCTGCAAGGTCCGCCACTAGGAGCAGCCTGGTCATCCATCAGTAAGCGGCACGGACCGCGGCGGGGAGGATGTACCCGTCGCGGTTCGTGCTTGCTGGCGGCAGCCGGCCCGCGACCGGGTTAGGGCGTGGGCACGCTGCTCGGGTGCGTCCCGGCCACCAGTCGGCCGTAACCGCCGGCCGCCTCGCTAAGCAGCCGTCCGGGGCGCGATGACCAGGCCCACTGCCGGACCGGCCCCACCCCGGTGACGCTGGCACAGCCGGAGTCCCGGATGATGACCGGCTGGTAGCTGCGGCCCCCCGCAGTGAACTCCAGCCGGAGCGCCCCGCCCAGGGCGGCCGGGCAGCGCATCCCGCCTGGCATCCGGGGGAGTGCGCAGAGCGCGGCGGCCAGGGCCGCAGCCCGCGGCGCGGCGGTGATCGTCAGCGCCCGCGGGAGGATCTCCACGGGCCGGGGGGCGGTAAGCCGCATCACGACCTGATCGACCTTCGCGCCACGGGCGCACAGCGGGACACCGCCCGGCGTGGCCGTGGCGGTCGCCTGCGGGGAACCCGTACCGGCCGTGGCCTGCGGCGCGGTGCCGCCGCTGGCTGCGCTGCCGCAGGCCGCCAGCCCCAGCACGGTGACGGACGCGCTCGCCGCGGCCAGCCGCCGGGCCGTGATCTGCATGTGCATTCCGCCGTCCTCTCTACCTCAATTGGACGGGCCGCGTCCAGCCACGGTTCCATTTCTGTTTAGCGCCAGTTGGCCCCGGACGTGGGTTTCCGCCTGTACCCGGGTAGCTCCCAGGAGCGGGGCTGGCGGAAGGGGCAGGGATGACGGATCTGGTGCTGCTGGGGACGGCGGGTGCGCCCCTCCCCGTCGCGGGGCGCGGGGGGATCTCGTCGGCGCTCGTCGTGGGCGACCGGGTGTTCGTTATCGACTGTGGCCGGGGATCGCCGTCCGCGTTCGCGGACGCGGGCCTGCATTTCTCCCGCCTGGAGGCGGTGTTCCTGACCCACCTGCACGCCGATCACTGCGGTGACCTGCCCGGCATGCTCCTGTACGGGTGGGGTGTCCGCGAGGACGGCGACGGCCCGCTGCCGCCGATCCGGGTCTACGGGCCGCCGGGGCCCCGCACGCTGCCCGACGGTGACGCCGCCTTCCATCGCGAGACGACGATCCACCCGGAACGTCCCGCTCCCGGCCCGGCGGACCTGGTGGACAGCCTCCTCGCGGGCTACGCCTACCACCTGAACGTGATGCCGCTGGATGCCCGGATGCCGGACGCGGGAGCGCTGGTCCGGGCCGTCGACATCCAGGTCCCGATCCGGGCGGAGGGCCATCTCCCGGCTCCGGTCACCGTCGCTGAGGATGACGCGGTCCGGGTCACCGCCATCCCCGTGATGCACGGCCATGTGATGCCGGCGCTCGCCTACCGGTTCGACACCGCCGACGGCTCCGTCGTGTTCTCCGGCGACACCACCGCGGACGATGGCCTGATCGCCCTCGCGCAGGGGGCCGACATCCTGGTCCACCAGGTCGCTGACCTGGGGTACCTGGAGCGGCACGGCGTCACGGGTGAGGCGCTGCGGCGGATGGCCGGGCTGCACACCGACGTCTCGCAGGTCGGCGGCGTGGCCGAACGGGCCGGGGCCGGCGAGCTCATCCTCAGCCACTACCTCCCGGCGGACACCGACGCGGTTTCCGAGGCGGACTGGGCCGGGCGCGCCGGGCGGGGCTTCAGCGGGATTACCACGGCGGGCCGCGATGGGCTGCGCCGAACCCTCCCGCGCGTTACTCCGTGATTGCCTTAATTTTACCTTAATATCTTCAATAACGCCCTCTGGCCGGCGCACACTGACCCGTCCAGCGGAGCTTCCGGCCAAGGTACAGAACAGGGCCCTGGCCGGCTTCTTATTCCTTTCTGCCGTTGTTAGCCTGGTTTGCGTAGATCATCCTTCGGGCCCGCGTGATCATCCGGTTCCTGGGCTGTCACGCCGGTGTCAGACCTGAGAGGAGCAGGCGGTGGCATCCAGCGTGGCTGACGCAATGGTGGCGTTGTTGAAAAGCTCGGGGGTGCGCCGGGTCTACGGGGTTCCCGGTGATTCCCTGAATGGGTTCACCGATGCGCTGCGCCGAGATGGCGGTATCACCTGGGAGCACGTGCGCCACGAGGAGGCAGCCGCGTTCGCGGCCAGCGCCGAGGCCGCGCTGACCGGCGAGCTGGCGGTGTGCGCGGGCAGCTGCGGGCCGGGCAACCTGCACCTGATCAACGGCCTGTACGACGCAAACCGGAGCCGGGTGCCGGTGCTGGCAGTCGCGGCGCACATCCCGGAGGTCGAGATCGGCCTGCAGTACTTCCAGGAGACGCACCCGCAGGAAGTCTTCCGTGAAGCCAGCGTGTACTGCGAGCTGGTCAGCATCCCCGAGCAGGTCCCGCACGTCATGGAGAGCGCGATGCGCGCGGCGCTGGAGCGCGGCGGGGTCGCCGTCGTCGTCATCCCGGGCGGGGTGTTCTTCGCCGACGCCCCGGCCGGCCCCGTGACCCCCGTGCGCAAGGCGGCCTCGGTATTCCGGCCGGCCGCGGCCCCGCTCGCGGCCGCCGCCGAGGTGCTGAACGGCGCGAGCCGGGTTGCCATCCTGGCCGGGGCCGGGTGCGCGGGCGCGCACGACCAGCTCATGGAGTTCGCGGGCACCCTGCAGGCCCCGGTCGTCCACGCCATGCGGGCAAGGAGTTCGTGGAGTACGACAACCGCTTTGACGTGGGGATGACCGGGCTGATCGGGTTCGGCTCGGGTTACCGGGCCATGGAGCACTGCGATGCGCTGGTCATGCTGGGCACCGACTTCCCGTACCGGCAGTTCCTTCCCGAGGGTGTCCCCGTCATAGGTCAACGTGCGGGGGGAGAATATCGGCCGCCGGGTGCCGGTCACCATCCCGCTCGTGGGCACGGTCAAGGACACCATCGAGGCGCTGTTGCCGTTGCTCACGGCCAAATCCGACCCTAAGCACCTGGACCGGCTGACCGCCCACTACCGGCGCGCCCGGTCCCGGCTGGACAAACTCGCCGACGCACGGCCGGACAATTCCCCGCTGCATCCGCAGTTCGTGGCGGCCACGATCAACCGGCTCGCCGCGGCCGACGCGGTCTTCACCGCGGACGTGGGGACGCCGTGTATCTGGATGGCCCGGTACGTGCGGATGAACGGTGCGCGCCGGCTGGTCGGCTCGTTCAATCACGGGTCGATGGCCAACGCGCTCCCGCACGCCATCGGGGCGCAGGCCGCCCTGCCGGGCCGCCAGGTGATCTCGATGTCCGGCGACGGCGGGCTGGCCATGCTGCTCGGCGAGCTCATCACGCCGCGCCAGCAGCACCTCCCGGTGAAGGTCGTGGTGTTCAACAACGGCGCGCTGTCGTTCGTGGAGCTGGAGATGAAGGCGGCCGGGATCGTCACCTACGGCACCGACCTGGACAACCCGGACTTCGCCGGGATCGCCCAGGCCGCCGGGCTGTTCGGCGCGCGGGTGGAGAAGGCCGGCGAACTGGAGGACGCGCTGCGCGCGGCGTTCAGCCATGACGGAGCGGCCCTGGTCAACGTCCGCACCGACCGCCACGAGCTCTCGCTGCCGCCCAAGCTCACCTACGGCGAGATCAAGGGCTTCACGCTGTACGCGACCAGGACTTCTACAAGGATCTGCATCGCCATCCCGAGTTGTCGCACCAGGAGCACCGCACGGCCGAGCGCGCCGCCGGGGAACTGCAGGCCTGTGGCTGCACGGTCCAGACGGGCATCGGCGGGACGGGAGTCGTGGGCGTCCTGGCCAACGGCGCCGGGCCGACGGTGCTGCTCCGCGCCGAACTGGACGCGCTGCCGGTCAAGGAGGACACCGGCGCGGACTACGCCAGCACCGTGACCGCGAAGGACGCCCAGGGTCATGAGGTCCCCGTGGCGCACGCTTGCGGCCACGACATGCACATGTCCTGCCTGCTCGGCATGGTCAAGCTCATGTCCGATCACCGTGACCAGTGGAGCGGGACCCTGCTGCCGCTGTTCCAGCCGGCCGAGGAAACCGGCGACGGGGCGCAGGGGATGGTCAACGACGGCTTGTGGAAGCGCATTCCCGTGCCCGACGTGGCCCTGACCCAGCATCTGCTGGCCGGCATGGCCGGGACGGTCCTGACCCGGCCCGGGCCGTTCATGGCCACTGAGGACAGCATCAACGTGACCGTATACGGGAAGGGCGGCCACGGCGCCAAACCGCAGAACACCATCGACCCGGTGGTGCTGGCGGCCATGGCTGTTATCCGGCTGCAGACCATCGTGTCCCGCGAGGTCGCGCCGGGCGAGATCGCGGTGGTGACGGTCGGCAGTGTCCAGGCCGGGACCAGGAGCAACCTCATTCCCGATCATGCCCTGCTGGAGCTGAACCTGCGCAGCTACTCGGAGGAGACCCACCAGCGCATGCTCGCGTCGGTCCAGCGGATCGTGCGGGCCGAGAGCCAGGCCTCCGGCTCACCCCGGGACCCGGACTTCGACACCATCGGCAGCTTCCCGCTTACCGTCAACGATCCGGCCATCACGGACCGGGCCGCGGCTGCTTTCGCCGCCCACTTTGGCGACCGCGCCGGTGAGATCGACCGGCAGACCGTCAGCGAGGACTTCAGCAACATTCCCAACGCCGCCGGGGTGCCCTACACCTACTGGGCGCTCGGGTACACCGAGGAGAAGACCTACCGTGCCGCGGAGCAGGCCGGGCGGCTGCAGGACCTGACCTCCAACCACTCGCCGAAGTTCCTGCCGCCGTTGCAGCCCTGCCTGCGGACCGGTACCGAGGCCCTGACCACCGCCGCGCTAGCCTGGCTGGCGCGCAAGTAACGCACCGAGACGGCGATTGGACCCGAGATGGGCACTGGAAAGCACGGCATGACCCCGCTCGCCGCCGTCGTGGGCGGCGTCCTGGCCGGGGTCGTGGGGACGGTCTGCCTGGACGCGGTGAACTACCTGAAGTACCGGAGCACAGGCGGTAAGGACAGCCCGCTCGCGTGGGAATTCCCGAAGGTCGAGACCTGGGACCAGGCGCCTGCCCCCGGGCAGGTCGGCAAGCGCCTGATCGAGGGGTTCACGCAGCGCGAACTCCCGGATCGGTGGGCAAATCCGGTCAGCACCGTCATGCACTGGTCCTACGGGTCGGGCTGGGGGGCGCTCTACGGGATCCTGGCTGGCTCTCTGCGCAGGCCGAATCCCCTCTATGGCCTGCCGTTCGGCGCGGTGATCTGGGTCTCGGATTACGTCCTCCTCCCAGAGGCCGGGCTCTACAAGCCGATCTGGGAGTACGACGCCAAGACGCTGGCCGGTGACCTGAGTGCCCATCTCGGGTACGGCACCGGCACGGGGGTCACCTTCTGGCTGATCACCAGGATCTGGCGCTAGCTAGCGGCGCGCGGCGGCCGGGCCGGCTAGGAGACCTGCTTTCCCAGGTTGGCCAGGGATTCCGCGATGTCACGGCGCATTTTAGGGACGAGCAGGCGGACCACCACACTGAGTGCGCCCTGGACGTCAACCTTCTTGACCACCCGGACCCGTCCCCCGGCGATCGGATCGACCATATGGTCGAAGACCAGCTTCCCGATGGGCGTCGGGCATTCCGTGACGTAGCGGTGGCCGGCGTCCACCATGGTGATGGTGAAAGCGCCGCCGAGGTTGCCACGCTGCTTGGCCCAGCCGGAGACACCCGGCTCGAACGGGCCGTCCAGCCGGGCGATCTCCTTGCTGACATCCCATTCTGGCCAGCGGTCTACGTCGGTCCAGACCTTCCAGACCGTGGCCGGGTCAGCTTCGAACGTGGCTTCGCTTTCGAATAGGTACATGCCTTGCCCCTCGGGGAGGCGGCGCAGAGCCTAAAAAGCTAGCCGGCTGATCGGGCCGGCCGCGCCCGCTAAGCGCCTTCGTGAGGCATTTGAGACCGGGGAGGGCCCATCCTGCCCCGACCGCACCAGGCCGGGCTGCGCAGCCCGTTTTGATGCCGGGTCAGGATGAACCTTTGGCCGCAACCAGGTAGTCGTATTGACTGTTGGGCCGAGCTGACCGGAGGTGCGGTGGACGCCGAGGTCGAAGGATTCGTGCAGTTCGTCGCGGCGCGTCAGCGTTCGCTGCAGCCAGGTTGCGATCACGCCGGACGGGAAGACCGCCTACGTGCCCACCAACGGCACCGGCACGGTCATCCCGATCAGCACGGCTACCAACCGGGCCGGGAAGCCGATCCAGATCGACCACAACAACGGCAGCGACAGCCAGATCGCGATCACCCCGGACGGGAAGACGGCCTACGTCGTCTCAGGCATGCACGCGGTCATGCCGGTCAATACGGCCACCAGCACCGCGGGCCGGCCGATCCATCTGGGGTCAGGCTGCCGCAACCAGCTGTTCGCCGAGCCGAGTATCGCGATCACCCCGGACGGTAAGACCGCTTACGTCGCCTGCGACGGCGCGGTCGTACCGATCAGCACGGAAACCGGCACGGCCCGTCAGCCGATCCGCCTCCCCCTCGGGTACCCCCTGGGGATCGCGATCACCGGGCCATGACCTGCACGGCGGCCAGGTCATGGCGCGGTGAAACGCCGGCCCGCGGGCTCACGCCCCGGAAGTGGCCGGCCAAGCCGGTTCGATAACCTGGCCGTAACGGCTCGGCAGCGCGGCCTTCTTGATTACCCAGGCGTCAAATGGGCAGCGGCTGGGCGATCCATGGCGAGTTTTCCCACTTCCCCGTATCGCCAGCAGAAGGAAGGCCTGATATGAGCAGCCAGACCCAGCCGCTCACCGGAATCGACCTTGCGGTTGCCGGTGACCTCGCCGCACAGCTCCGGGTGGACTCCATCCGGTCCAGCACGAGCGCCGGATCCGGGCATCCCACCTCCAGCATGTCCGCCGCGGATCTGCTGGCCGTGCTGGTCAGCCGTCACCTGCACTACGACTGGGACCACCCGGGCGCCGCCAATAACGACCACCTGATCTTCTCGAAGGGACACGCCTCCCCGCTGCTGTACTCCATCTACAAGGCGGTCGGGGTGGTGTCCGACGAGGAACTGATGACCGGGTACCGGCGGTTCGGGTCCCGCCTGGAGGGCCATCCCACCCCAGTGCTGCCGTGGGTCAACGTCGCGACCGGGTCGCTCGGCCAGGGACTGCCTGACGGGGTGGGGGTAGCGCTGGCAGGCCGGTATCTCGACCGGCTCCCGTACCGCGTCTGGGTGCTGTGCGGGGACAGCGAGATGGCTGAGGGCTCTATCTGGGAGGCCCTGGACAAGGCCGGGTACTACCAGCTGTCCAACCTGACCGCGATCGTGGACGTCAACCGGCTGGGCCAGCGCGGCCCCACCGAGCTCCAGTGGGACCTCGCCGACTACCAGCGGCGCGCCGAGGCGTTCGGCGCGCGGGTGCTGACCATCAACGGTCACGACCTCAGCGAAATCGACGACGCCTACCGGTCTGTCGCGGAGGACGGCTCCGGCCAGCCCACGGTGATCCTGGCCCGCACGATCAAGGGGCGCGGATTCTCCGAGGTCGAGGACCATGAGGGCTGGCACGGCAAGCCCTTCCCGCCCGACATGGCCGCCCGGGCCATCGAGGAACTGGGCGGCGAGCGCAGCCTGCTGGTCCGCGGCCCGCTGCCTGCCGACGCGGTCCCGGGCCCCGCACCGGCCATGCCCAGCGCCGCGGACCAGGCCCACGGAGCCCCGCAGACTCCGGCCCCGCAGGCGCCGGCCTACTCGGTGGGGGAGAAGGTCGCCACCCGCAAGGCGTACGGCGACGCGCTGGCCGGGCTCGGCACCGACCGGCCCGAGGTGGTGGCGCTGGACGGCGAGGTCAGCAACTCCACCCACGCTGATGAATTCGCCAAGGCCTATCCCGGGCGCTACTTCGAGATGTTCATCGCCGAGCAGCAGATGATCGCGGCCGCCGTGGGGCTCAGCGTGCGTCATTACGTCCCGTTCGCCTCGACGTTCGCGGCCTTCTTCACCCGCGCCTATGACTTCATCCGGATGGCCGCCATCTCCCAGGCCGATATCCGGCTGTCCGGATCGCACGCGGGCGTGGAGATCGGTGCCGACGGGCCGTCCCAGATGGCCCTCGAGGACCTGGCCATGATGCGCGCGGTGCACGGGGCAACCGTGCTGTACCCGAGCGACGCCACCAGCACGGCAGCGCTGGTGCGGGCGATGGCGGACCGCCCGGGCATCAGCTACCTGCGGACCACCCGCGGCGCGTATCCCGTGCTGTACGACAGCGCGGAGGCCTTTCCGGTCGGCGGCTCGAAGGTCTTGCGGTCAGGCCCAGACGATGCCGTGACCCTCATCGGTGCCGGGATCACCCTGCACGCCTGCCTGGCTGCCGCGGATCTCCTGGCTGGGGAGGGCATTCACGCCCGGGTGATCGACCTGTACTCCGTCGCGCCCATCGACACCGAAACGCTCGTGGCGGCCGTGGCCGGCACGGACGGACGCCTGGTCGTGGCCGAGGACCACTACCCCGCGGGGGGGCTCGGCAGCGCGGTGGCGGATGCCCTGCTGGCGGCGGAATCGGAGCCGCTCCGTCTGGCTCACCTGTGTGTCCGGGAGCTGCCTGGTTCCGGGAGCAGCACGGAACTGCTGGCTGCGGCGGGCATCGATGCTGACCACATCGCCGCCGCCGCCCGCGAGCTGCTGAAACCGGCCTGACGGGTAATGTGCCGCGGGTGGGAACAGTCGCGCGGGCTGAACAAACCCAGTGACGTGGACCTAGCCCGCCGTGCGTTCGACTGGATCGCTTCGGTGGCGGTCGGCACCGACGGCGGCCTGGGGTGGACCGAGGACGGGGTGCTGTTCGACGACCTCTACTCGGGCACGGCGGGGGTGCTGCTCGGCTGCGCCGAAGCCGAGGCGGCGGGCCTCGGCACGGCACCGGTCGCGGCCGGCGCCCGCGGCCGGCTGCTGTCCCTGGCCCGGCAGGGCCCGGGCGTGGCCACGATGCCTGACGACGGGGTGTTCTCCGGGTGGGCGGGAGTCGTGGTGGCGCTGCGCGCCTGGTCGGACGCGACCGGGGACCCCGCCGCCGCGCAAGCCGCCGCGCAGGTGACGCAGCAGATCGCCGGGCGCATCAGGAACACGCCGCCTGACCCGCTGCGGTGTAACGACATCATCTCCGGCGACGCTGGCCTCCTGCTGGTCCTGATCGCCGACGACGCGGACACGTCGGTCCAGGCGGCGCAGATCCTGGCCGCGGCTGGCCGAGGCGGCTGACCCGGCCCCCGGCGGGCTCCACTGGCGGATGGAAGCGACCAAGCAGTCCATCATGCCGGGGTTCTCCCACGGCACCGCCGGGGCCGCGTACGCCCTGGCCGCTACCGGCCGCGCCCTGCACCGCCCCGACCTCGTGGACGTCGCCATCCAGGGCGCCGAGGCGATCCTCGCCGCCGGGGACCATCCCGGCGGCTGGGCGGTGCCGCTCCAGATACCACCGCGGCCGGACCGCCCGGACGTCTATTACGGCTGGTGCCATGGTCCCGCCGGCACGGCGCGGCTCTTCGTCCTCCTGGACGAGATCGACCCGCAACCCCGGTGGCAGCACGCCATCGACGCCTGCCTGGGGGCGCTGCGCGACAGCCGCCTGCCCGCCCGGCTCTATCCGGGCTACTGGGACAACCTCGCCCGGTGCTGCGGGACCGCGGGAGTCGGCCAGTTCCTCCTCGACCGCTACCAGGCCAGCGGCGACACCGCCCTGCTCGACTGGACCGGCGTCCTGGCTGCCGATGTCGCCGCCCGGGCCGTAACGTCTCCGCCGGGCGTCTCCTGGTCCAATACCGAGCACACCAGGATCCCGCCCGAGCTGGCGACGGAACCGGGATTCATGCAGGGCGCGGCCGGAATCGCCAGCTGGCTCTCCCGGCTGGATGCGCTCCGTACCCGCCCCGGCTCCGCGGTGGCCAGGCCCGGCCCCCCCTGGCTGTGACCCCGGGCACGGCAGGCCCGGCCAGGGAACCCCGGCTTCGACTGGCATATTCATGCAAGGGACGGCATACTTTTGCGTATGTCGAAGGTCATAACCTCCCTGCCCATCGGTGAGCGCGTCGGGATCGCCTTCTCGGGCGGGCTCGACACGTCGGTCGCGGTCGCGTGGATGCGCGACAAGGGTGCGGTGCCCTGCACCTACACCGCTGACCTCGGGCAATACGATGAGCCCGACATCGCCTCGGTCCCCGGCCGGGCCAGGTCTTACGGCGCCGAGGTCGCCCGGCTGGTCAACTGCCGCGCGGCGCTGGCCGAAGAAGGGCTGGCCGCGCTGACCTGCGGGGCGTTCCACATCCGCTCAGGTGGCCGGTCCTACTTCAACACCACGCCGCTGGGCCGGGCCGTCGCAGGCACGCTGCTGGTCCGGGCGATGCTCGAGGACAACGTCCAGATCTGGGGGGACGGCTCGACCTTCAAGGGCAACGACATCGAGCGCTTCTACCGCTACGGGCTGCTGGCCAACCCGAGCCTGCGCGTCTACAAGCCGTGGCTCGACGCGGCCTTCGTGAGCGAGCTCGGCGGCCGCCATGAGATGAGCGTCTGGCTGGCCGGCCACGGCCTGCCGTATCGCGACAGCGCCGAGAAGGCCTACTCCACCGACGCGAACCTCTGGGGGGCCACCCACGAGGCCAAGACCCTCGAGCACCTCCGCAACGGGATCGAGACGGTCCAGCCGATCATGGGCGCGCGGTTCTGGGACCCGGCGGTCGAGATCACGCCGGAGGACGTCACGATCGGCTTCGAGCGGGGCCGGCCGGTGACGATCAACGGCTCGGAGTTCGCCAACCAGACCGACCTGGTCATGGCGGCCAACACGATCGCGGGACGGCACGGCCTGGGCATGTCCGACCAGATTGAGAACCGGATCATCGAGGCCAAGAGCAGGGGAATCTACGAGGCGCCAGGCATGGCGCTGCTGCACGCCGCCTATGAGCGGCTGGTCAACGCGATCCACAATGAGGACACGATCGCGAACTACCACACGGAGGGCCGCCGGCTCGGGCGGCTGATGTACGAGGGCCGCTGGCTCGACCCGCAGGCGCTGATGCTGCGCGAATCGCTGCAGCGCTGGGTCGGCGCCGCGGTCACCGGCGAGGTCGCCCTGCGGCTGCGCCGCGGTGAGGACTACTCCATCCTCGATACCACCGGTCCGGCGTTCAGCTATCACCCCGACAAGCTGTCGATGGAGCGCACCGAGGACTCCGCATTCGGCCCGCTGGACCGGATCGGCCAGCTCACCATGCGCAACCTCGACATCGCCGACTCCCGCGCCAAGCTTGAGCAGTACGTCGGCCTGGGCATGGTCGGCACCGCGCACGCCGAGCTGGTCGGCGCGGCCGCCGCCCACACCGGGCTGGTGGGCGACATGGTTCAGGGGGGAGCCGAGGCCATCGCCTCGCGCGGTGAGGTGGATGCGGACGAGGAACTCCTCGATCGCGCCGCCATGGAGGTCGGCACGGACTGAGGCCATCAGCTCCGCGATCCCGCCCCGGTGGGGTCGGCGGGGCCAGAGGTGATCCTCACAAGCGGGCGATCAGTGTCTGAACTTTCGTGACAGCGTCAGCCAGTGTGTCAACCCCGCCTACGGTGGCGGCGATCCAGGCAAAGACTCTGCGCACGAGGTCCAGATCAGGCTTCTTCCGCTTCAGCTCTTTCCGAGCCTCGATAATCGATTGTTGCACCTGCTCCGCTTCTGGCACTTCGCGCTGATGGTCCTGGATAAGCGCGATGAGCGTCCGCATTTCACTGCGAGCCTCGCTGATATCTGACCTGTTGGCTTGCGATCCAACGATAGCGGTGGCCCCATCACCTGCCGCGAGTGACGATCCTTCCATATGCTCGACGTGAACTTCATTCTTCTTCTTCATCATCTCATCCGTTGTCCTCATGGATCGGCCCGGTGTCAGGAATCAGATTTTGCGTGGGACTTATCGCCTACGGCGATTGCGGAGTCCTTCATATCGCCTATATGGACGCTGTAGTACTTGAATGTAGACTTGCTGATGATGTTAACTTGAGAGTCGAAGCCGCCCAGGTTCACATCATGCTTTCTCAGGAAGGCTCTGATTCCACGCATTAGTGTCTCCTGGGACATGAGAACATACATGATCTCGTCCCTGGCGAGGAAGTGGTGCTCGCGGCTGAAGCCGCAAGCGAGCTCGCGGACGCTCCGCACTGCTCCGTAGTCAAAGTCCCGGCCATGTCTGATGGCATGGACCTGATTTGACAGCCTTCGCCGTTCTGCCCGATAACGGCGGACATCCGAGATAAGCAGAAACGGAGATTTTAACAATGCGGGCAGAAATTTCCGCGCACCCCACCGGCAGGATTTCCACAGTTGCTGGTTACGTGATCTGGTGAACCGCCGGTCGATGACACGAAACTCCCGGCGGATAGGGGGAAGGACGCGATATTCCCACTCAATGTAGAGGTAACCTCCGGTGTGAACGGCCCGGACGAAAAGCGTGACCACTAGCTGGCCTTGCCAGGCAGGTATCTCCACGCACACGTACACGCGGGCGTCAGGAGTGGGGTGCAGGGCCGCTTGCTCAAGCAGTCCCTGCCCCACGGACGATGCGGGTGGGGCCGCGTCGCCCTGAGGAAGGAATGCGGGGTTTCCTTTGATGTGCCGCCCGTTCACGAACAGCTTCTCTTCCACTCGCATCTCGGCAAAGCCGAGCTTTCTCATCGTCTGCATTACTGCGTCATGCACGTCAGCGTTGCTAAATTTGCGTGGCTTCTGCTGCTTTCCGTTCTTGATCTTTCTGCCGCGGCTTACATCGATAACGATATGTTCCTTGCTGAGTCGCTGGCCGCTGCCGACGAAAGCAGACTCGCCATGAAAGATCACCAGGTTACCCCGGCGTCGGTCTGACACCATGCCGATCCGGCTCTGGACCCATGCATGACGGGGAATCGGGACCGCCCGAAGATCAAATTGCCCACGAAGCATTCTGCCAACGGCAATTTTGTACACACGGGTCCAGTACTCGAGAGAGACAATAACCCAGGCCGCCACAAGTCCTGCGAAGATAACGATGAGCGCGGCAGGCAGCCATACCAACGCTAGCGAGAGGAATATGATGATGGTAAGCAGCGTAATGGCGAGATGCATATCGCGGCGGGCGCGACGCATGATTGAATCCACTGCCCATCGTGCGACCGCCGAAATGTCCACGCCGTAGGCAGGGGCTCTGGCCTTTAGTGGATCGCTCACGACATTGCGGACAACGTCTTGCGCGTAGTCAAGATCTATCTGCGTGGCAGCAGAAAGATACCGGGTTGTCTCGCGGTCGAGATCGTGCCGGGCGTAACGCCATACTTCCGGGCTGCCCCCGTGCACGTCTGCTGCCGGGTCCCTGGAATGCCCATTAGTCGATGGTGGACCGGTCGATGCCGGATCGAATGGACGGCTGGCATCCACTGGAGCCCCCACTTCCAAGCGCATTCGGCAGATCGAGTGCGCTATGTCTGCTCTATCACGAGGCCGATTAGCCTGCAAGATGTCCGTAGCCTGAAGCAGGCGAGGAGAGTTCCCGTGTTTCGGGTGCATCATGCCGAGGCAGGACAGGCTGCCGGTGTCATCAGCCGCGCCGTCGCGGGGGCTGCGCGGCAAGTTCAGGACCGGGATGCTCCGTGGTTGGCGGTGTCGGCTACGTCGTGCCCGGGCGAGAGAGGGTCCCAGGTCGGGTGGCGGCACCACTGACCCCACCGTAGAGCTTCCTGAGCTGCTCGAACGTATGCACAGGCGGCAGCCGGAGCTCGTCCCACAAGATCCGCAGCGCGGCTTCTATCGCCGGACCGAATCGGCCCGGCATTCGCAACCGGATGGCGCTGCTGCACGCCGCCTATGAGCGACTGGTCAACGCGATCCACAATGAGGACACGATGCTGGGCCGGTGCCGCGGTCACCGGCGAGGTCACCCTGCGGCTGCGCCGCGGTGAGGACTACTCCATCCTCGATGCCAGCGGCCCGGCGTTCAGCTATCACCCCGACAAGCTGTCGATGGAGCGTACCGACGCCGAGCTGGTCGGCGCGGCCGCCGCCCACACCGGGCTGGTGGGCGACATGGTTCAGGGGGGAGCCGAGGCCATCGCCTCGCGCGGTGAGGTGGATGCGGACGAGGAACTCCTCGATCGCGCCGCCATGGAGGTCGGCACGGACTGACCCGGGTGCCGCTGATCCGGACCCGAGTGCGTCATCCAGACTTCACGGCTTCCTGGACCCATCCTGTCGTACCGGGACCAAGCGCGGCGGCGGCCGTGATGACAATTGACCGTGCAGACGCGTGAATGGTGGCCCGGAAGCGGCCCTGGGCGCCCGCGACAGTGCGCGTGACTGATGTCGGGTTGGATCGCCCGGACTGCCCGGCCGAGATCACGACGGTCGCTCCCGGTGCCGTGGTGCCGGTGACCACGGTGTGAGCAGTGGTCACGGTGGTCCCCGCCCGAGGAGAAGTGATCGAGACATGGAGGGCAGCCGGGAGAGAGTGCCGCACGTAGCGGTCCGCCGTGATGGCCGGCTGGTCAGCCAGCGTTCCAGCCTGAAGGTCCGTGACGAGCCGGAGATACTGGGCCTGAGCCCAGATAAGTGGCCCGGCGGAGCCGGCTGGCTTGCCGTTGACGAAGCCGATGGACGCGGTCTTGGGCGCCGAGCCGTAGGGGGATGCGGGCACGTCGGGGTCTTCCCAGGCCTGCTCGGGGACGAGTCCCAGCCCCGAGGTCATGTTCTCCATCGTCTGCAGGAGCTGGACTGCGCTGGCGGTCTGCCCGGTCTGGAGGTCCTGCTCGGCACGCTCACCGTCGAGCAGCGGCCAGGGATGCCCGGACCCGGTGGCGGTAGGGAACCAGGGTGCTCCGCTGGGGGAGCAACTGGTCGGGTCCGGGACGTAGCAGTCACCGTAGCCATCGGTGCTCCCCTTGGCCCTCACGCCGTAGCGGTGCCAGCCGGGTCCCGAGGCGGTCTGGGTCCCGACGACGGAGTCGACCACCTTCAGCGACGCCTGGATGTCGGGATCGGTGGCCGGGAGCTCGCCCAGGCGGGTCAGCTCCAGGAATCCGGCGTCGATGACGGAGCGCTGGTCCACCTTGGGCAGGCTCCCGTTGCCGAGGGCGTAGCTCTCGGCTGCGTTTGGGTGCCCCTTCGGCGACAGCCGGATGAAGTAGCGGCCATCGCCGTAGGGCCCGGTGCTGGTCACCGTCCATCTCTTGACGTTGCGCTCGTAGTGGTCGGCCGTGGCCAGGTACAAGGCGGCCCGCGCTCGGTCGCCCGCCGCCTCGGCCAGGTGCGAGGCGGCGACCAGGCCGGCGATCTCAGCCGCGATGGTCGAGGGTGAGTAGCCCGGATGCTCCTCCCACCGCTCCACCCCATACGCAGGTCCGTGGTCGACGATGAAATCGGCCGCGGGCCGGACGTGGTTCCGGTAGAACCGCACATCGCCGGCGAAGCCACCCTCCCAGGCCATGAGTAGCGGGTAGGCGTCCTCGTCGATTTCGAACAACCCGAAAGTGTCCGGGGCGACCGCCCCGTTGATCAGGGAATTGCGGGGGAAGCTGCCGTCGGGCTGCTGAGTCCTGTCGAAGAGGAACCGCACCATCGCCCGGGCGCTCCCGGTGTCCCCATCGGCCAGCAGCCCGGTGAATGTCTCATAGCTGTCGCGGGCAAACACCTCGCGGTAAGTCCACCCAGGATGGGTCGTCGTGGCGGGAACTGACTGGCCCCACGGGTCGGTGGGCGAGGCCACGAACGCGCCTGAGTAGGTCTTGTCCTCGTCGGCCTTCAGCACGTTCGCGGACAGCCAGTACATGGCCTGCATCCGGGCGTCGGCGCTGGGTGACAGTCCGGGCAGCGAGGCCGGCGGGGGGCGGAGCGTGCGGTCGTACCGGCTCCAGCCGTTTACGTACTCGGCCAGGGTGCGGCGGAACGGGGCCGTGGCGCTAGCGAGCGCCGCCCTGCTCGCCGCCTGCGCGCCGGGGCCGAAGCCAAGAGCGAGCAAGAACGGCCGGCTGGGTGTCGTATTGATCTCGGCGGTCTGCACGACGTTGCCGTCGGTAGCGGCGCGGTACTCCTTGACCAGCCGGTAGTGGGTGTCCAGCTGCTTAAGCCCGTCACTGGGCGTTCCCACGAAACCGCTGGACTCTGCGGGGAACGGCTTGCTAGCGACCAGCGCCCCGGTGACCCGGGCCGCGAACGGGCCAGTCGGCGCGTGGGTGTTAGAGGAAATCAACGCGGTCGTGGGCGAAGCGATCGTGGCGTTGTTAGCGCCCGCGTTGGAAGAGCCCCCACCTCCGGTGTTGTCGATGGTCGCGTCCCACCGGGCGTAGACCTTAAGCCCCCTCAGCGAGGCCCAGTTCCCGTTCAGCGGGAGCAGCCGGCTCCGCATGACGACGCTGTCCCGGGCCGGGTCGGTGACGTAGTCGGTGACCAGCCGAAAACTGTGCCGGGTGTCGGTGCTGGTCACCTGGCAGACCATGCCACTGGGATCAGGGGAGCTCACCGAGTAGGTCATATCCCGTTGCTGCAGGTCGGCGAAGGTCGAGCCGTTGGTGACGATGTACTGCAGCGTGCCGTTTTCGGTGTTCTCGATCGTCGGGCTGTACACGTCCGAGAGCACGCCGCCGGCCACCGTGAACCACACCTTCGACGCGGTGCCCTGGGCGGTGCCGAAGCAGTCCTTACGGGAGCTGTTCAGGTACGCCTGGGTACCCGGCCCTCCAGGCGCGCTGCCGCCGGGCCCTGATGCTGGAGAACCGCCAGCGGCGGAACTGGCCGGCTGGGCCGCGGCGGTCGGTCCGGGCAAGAGCACCGTCGACGCAAGGAGGCCGGTGGCGGCGGAGAGCCCGAGCGCGGTCCGGATCGAAGACCTCACTATTTCCCCCTTGACGCTCACCTCACTGTGAGCGAAGCGCAGTAAGAGCCTAGGAAGTGCCCGCCACACGAGGCGCGACACATACTGCGGGCCGGAATATTGCCGGGCACCGTCCCAGCCCTGGATGCACTGTCGCCGACCCGCCAGGTTCTGGGCTGGCCGCGCTCATGTCACAGACGGCCGGGCCATTTCGTCTGAGGTCTCGGAGGCAGAATCCGGAATCAGGAAGGTGATGGTCATGCGGGTGTTCGTGGCAGGCGGGACCGGGGTCATGGGGCGGCGGCTGGTACCCCAGTTCGTGGCCCGGGGCCACGAGGTGACGGCCACGACGACGGGCCCGGCCAAGCTGGACCTGCTGGCGCAGCTGGGCGCGGCGGGCGTGGTGATGGACGGGCTGGATGCGGAGTCGGTTGCTGAAGCGGTGGCGGCCGCGCAGCCGGACACGATCGTGCATGAAATGACCGCCATTGGTCCCGCTCACGCCGGGAAACCCGACATCAAGCACATCGACCGCTGGTTCGCCACCACGAACCGGCTGCGCACCGAGGGGACGGACCACCTGCTGGCCGCGGCCGAGGCAGCCGGCGTAGCCCAGATCGTCGCGCAGAGCTACGCCAGCTGGAACGGGATCCGCACGGGCGGATGGGTGAAGACCGAGGAGGACCCGCTGGACCCGGGGGAGGGGACGATCATGCACGCGGGGGCGGAGGCCATCCGCCATGTCGAGGACGCGGTCTTGCGGGCCGGTGGCGCAGTCCTGCGCTACGGCGGGTTCTACGGGCCTGGCGCCACGGACGACCAGGTCGAGCTCGTGCGCAAGCGGCAATTCCCGCTCGTCGGGCGCGGTACCGGCTACAGCTCGTGGGTGCATCTCGACGACGCGGCGAGCGCTACCGTCCTGGCCGTGGAACAGAAGGCGACGGGCGTGTTCAACATCGTCGACGACGAACCGGCCCCGGCCAGCGAGTGGCTGCCCTACCTGGCCGCGTGCGCGCGGGCGAAGCCGCCGATGCGGGTCCCCGGGTGGGTGGCCCGGCTGCTGGCCGGGGAGGCGGCGGTGACGATGATGACCGAGGGGCGCGGATTTTCCAACGCCAAGGCCAAGGCCGAACTCGGCTGGGAGCTGCGCTATCCGTCGTGGCGGCAGGGCTTCCGGGAGGGCCTCGGGTGACCGGGGGGAGGAGTTCGCAGAGCCGCGGTGTGCGTCATCCGGGCGCGCGCTGACGATCGGGGCTCGCGGAGCGGTAGGCGGACACGATCACGTCGGCGACAGCATCCAGCGGCAGGGCCGTGCTGTCGATGTGCAGGTGGAACAGGTCCGGGTCGTCGATATCGGCCCGGTAGAGCCGGCGGACGTAGTGGGCCCGGGCCCGGTCCACCTCGGGCAGCCGCTGGCGCGCGGTCGCCTCGTCGGTGTTCTCGATCCGGGCGGCCTGGGTGATACGCGCCTCGGGCGGCCCGAACAGCCGGACCCGCAGAACGCCTGGCTCGCCGCGGAACGCGGCCGCACCAGCGCGCCCGAGGATGACCGCGCCGGAAACGAGGGCGGCCCGCATGATGGCATCGGCCTGCTCACGGAACAGTGCCCCATCGCCAGGCGGGGCGATCAGGTCGCGCGGCAGCGTATCCGTATTCGTGGCGATCACCCCGGTGGCCAGCGGGACAAGCGCGCTGATGAAGCGATCGGGCAACGAGCGGCGGGCCGCACCGCCTTCCGCCTCCTTGACCGACACTCGCAGCTTCGCCGCGACACGCGAGCTAATCGCGCGGTCGAGCAGGGGCAGGCCGAGCAGCGTGGCCACGCGCGGGGCGACGACACTGCCGCCTGCGCCATAGCCGGCCGAGATGGTGACACCAGGCATCGCAGGCCGCCTCCTTCGCGGGCGAAATGGCATGCGCAGCAGAACCCTACGGCCGCCGGCCAGGGATTAGGTTAGTCCGCCCGGCATGACGCTGGTCAGTGGAAGAGGCCTGCGGAGCACCACCACGGACACGAACCAGCAAAGTGATATCATATTGATAGGTGATCGGGTGGTCGACACCACAGCAACAGGGGGCCTCCCCATGAACGCACCCCACGACGGCACCGCCACGAAGCGTCTGCGCCGGTGGTGGCTAACTCCTCCGCGATCCGGCCTGCAACGCCTGATCGCCCCCTGGGAGTACCGCCACATCCGCGCCTTTGGGTTCCTGCGCCTGGCCGGTGGCAGTGTCGCGGGCATCGCGGGCCTGATATGCCTCGCCTACAGCGCGTACGGATGGGCAGCTTTCTTCCTGGTGGTCGGAGCGCTGAGTCTCGCAGGTGGCTACTGGGAGCTGACCATCGCCCGCTCCCGATCCGCCCGGACCTGAGCCCGGTGGCCTCAGTGCCACGTCAGCAGCTGGCCGGGCGGCCGTCATTGCTTCAGGCCGTGCTCGATCGCTTCGATGATGCGCGGGCGCAGCTCGGCCGGGCTGATGATCGAGTCCACCGAGCCGACCTTGACGGCGCGCTGGATGCTGTGCACGCGGTCGAACTCCGCCGCCGTCTCGCCCAGCTTCTCGGCCCGCACGGACGACTGCACGACGGACAGCTCGGCCGCCAGCGCCGCCCGCTCGGCGCCGCTCACCTCACCCAGGCGGGCCTGCAGCGACGTCACCCGCGGGTCGTTCGCGGTGCGGGTGTTGACCTCCCCGGCGAACACGACCGCCGCGGCGGGGGCGCCCCCGAGCACGGAGGCGAACGAGCCCTCCAGGGCCAGCACCGTCATGCCCGGGTTCAGCGCCTTGGAGAAGACCACGAACGCGCCGCCGTGGTAGCGGGAGATCACGGTGAACACGATCGGGCCGTCGAAGTTGACGACGGCCCGGCCGATCTCCGCGCCGTACTCCAGCTGCAGCCTGCGCATCGATTCTGGCGAGCCATCGAAGCCCGACAGGTTGGCCAGCACGACCAGCGGGCGGTTGCCGCTGGCCGCGTTGATCGCGCGCGCCGCCTTCTTCGACGAGCTCGGGAACAGCGTGCCGGCCGTGTAGGTGTCCGGGCCGTCGGTGGGCGGGAAGCCGCGGCGCGGCACCGAGCGGGACTCGATGCCGAGCAGGCACACCGGGCGGCCGCCGATATGCACGTCCGCAGCGACCGCCGTGTCCGCGTCCGCCATGCCCGCCCAGCGTTCCAGCATCGGGTGGTCCTGGTCGGATAGCGCCCGCATCACCGTGCGGATATCGAACGGCTTCTTCCGGTCCGGGTTGTGCTCGGCCGAGAAGATCTGGCCCACCGTGGTGAAGTCGCTGCCGGCGGCGGTGTGCGGGTAGCCGGACACGTCGCGGTCGGCCGGGTCGGTGGTGGCGGCCTGACGAGGCGCGGACTCGCCCGGCACCACGTAGCTGTGGCCGTAGTGTGCCATCAGGATGTCGCGCGCTCCGGCCAGGTTCGGCGCCCAGTACTGGGCCTGCCCGTTCGGGCCCATCACCCGGTCATAACCGCCGATGCCGAAGTTGTCCTCGGCCGACACGCCGCCGGAGAAGTCCAGCGACTGCTTGCCGGTGAGCACCATCGCCGACTCCGGCGTCATCACCAGGATGCCTTTGGTGTGCATCAGCATGGTGGCCTCGGCGTTCCAGTACGGCTGGGCGCCCACGTTGATACCGGCGACGACGATGTTGATCTCGCCGCCCGCCTGGGTGAACGCGACGATCCGCCTGAGTGCGGCCGCCACCCAGTCCATGTTCTCGGTGCCGGATTCCATCGAGATCCGCGCGCCCGCCGAGAGCGCGAACCACTCGAGTGGCACGCTCTTGCGCTCGGCCAGGTCGAGCGCGGCGATCACCCGGGCGCACTCGGGTTCCGACAGCGCGCCCAGCGCCTTCGTCGGGTCGCCCAGCAGCACCACCCGCTCGACGCCTTCGGGTACCAGCGTGGTCGGCGTGCTCACCACCCCGGCGACGATCGCTGCCGTGTTCCGCCCCCGCGGCCGGTTCACCGGGACCAGGGCGCCCGCGTCGTCGAGGTCGTGCTCGATGAAGCTGCCCTCGCCGGCCAGCATCGCGGTCAGCTCGTAGGGGTATACGGTGCCGCGGCGCGCCGCACGCAGCACCTTCTGCTTGTAGTCGTCCAGCGGGTGCACCGGCTCGGCCGAGGGAAGGCCCACCGAGAGATGGACGCCCGAGCCGACGTTGTCGCGGATCGTCACGGCCAGGTCGGTCAGCTCGCCGGTCTCCGGGTTAGGCCGGCGGGCCAGGAAGAGGACCTCCTCCAGGCCCGCCCCCGCCGTGGACGGCAGCACGCGCTGGGCGATCAGGTCCAGATCGTCCATGGTCAGCTCGTCCGTGGTCAGGTCGCTCGGCGGCCAGACGTAAATGACGATCCGGTTGGTGTCGAAGCGCTTGTGCGCTGGCCGCTGCGCCTGGACGATGCGGATCGCGTCCAGGCACGTGGCGAGCGCGTCCTCGACCGCGGGCAGCGCGACCAGCCGTCCGTCGGCCTCGCGTAGCGGGGTGAGGTCGCGGACCTGCGCCATCGCGACCAGCCGCTCGTCGGCCGGATTGGCCTGCGCGACGCACTGGAACAGGTACACCTCTTCGTCAGCCGACGGCAGCCGGGTGAGGTCGAACTCTCGCAGCCGTTCCAGCTGCATGCGCTCGGCGATCCGCGGGTGCAGGCCGCGGATCAGCCGGTCCTCGCCGAACCCGGCCGTCGTACCTCCGTCCGGCCCAGCCACGGCCACGCCGCGGCGGAAAGTGAAGTGGTGGTGCATGAGTGCGCGGCCGCCCCCGGCCACGGTGGTGGTGATCCGGTCGACGCACCCGGGCAGCGGCTGCGCCGCGATGACCTCGCCGAGGCGGGCGGCCATCTCGTCCGCCTCGGGCTGGCCGGCCCACCGCACATAGATGTCGGCGACCACGTGCGCGCCGGGTGGGGCGTCCGCGGCCAGGTGGCCGACGGCGCGCACGGCGTCGGCCAGCCGCGCGAAGTCGACGGCGGTGGTGACCACCCGGGCCGGCTCTGAGTGCTCCGCCGTGACGAACAGGCTGCCCGCGACCTCGCGCGAGCGGATTCCCGCCAGGTTCTGGTTGCCGTAGTAGCGGCGGATCATGACCTCCAGCAGCGCCGCCGGGTCGGTGCCGGGACGGCCGATGCGCTGGCCGAGCAGCCGTACGAGCGGCTCGGAGACGGCCACCATCGCGGCGATCCGCTCGCCGCGGTCCGGCGAATCCGGGTTCCGGTCGAGCTGACGCAGGTTCTGGCGCACCTGGGCGTAGACCTCCGCGCGGGCCCGGCGCAGCAGCGGCTGCGCGAACCAGCGGAACACCACGCCCCGGGCCAGGTCACTCACCGACGGGTAACGCACCTGCGTGGCGGCGACCAGGTGCTCCAGGGCCAGGCCGGCTTCCTCGCGCAGCGGCTCGGCGGGCGGCGCCTCGGTCAGCCACTGGCCCAGCAGGGCCGAGACGATCGCCACGTCGGCCGGGGCGCGCTGCTGGGCCAGGAAGATCCGGAAGACCGCCTCCTCCAGCTCGGGCGTGCGCTCCAGGCTGACGACACCGTAATGGGCCAGCACGCGCCGCAGCCGGACCTGGAACGTCTCGGGCAGCCCGGCCCGCTCCACATCGAGGCTCTGCAGGTAGGTGTGGAAGTACTCACGGGCGCTGTGCACGGTGCTCTCGCGGCTGATGTCCTCACCGGCCGGCTTGTTGCGGGTCAGCTCGGACAGATCCGCGAACAGCTGCAGCAGCTCGACCTCCGCGGTCAGCGGGCGGCTGGACTCACCCAGCTCGGCGCGCGCGGCGAGGTAGCCGGCGAGCGTGCGGCGCTGGTCATGCGGGCCGACGTCGAACCCGAGCAGCAGGCTGCGCAGGTCCTGCAGACAGCGTTCGGCGCGGTGGGCGGCCGACGCGGCGGCGGGCTCGGCCGGCAGCTCGATCTCAGCGGCCCCGTCTGGGCCAGCGGCTTCGCTCTCCGCGCCCTCGTCGGCCAGCGGCTCCAGGCGCAGCAGTCCCGCGCCCGTCTCGACCTGGCTGCCGACCGAGACCGGCAGTTCCCGGACCCGGGCCCGGAACGGCGAGCGGAGCACCGTCTCCATCTTCATGCTCTCCAGCACGAGAATCGGCGCGTTCGCTTCGACCTCGTCGCCGACGCCGACCGGCGTCGCGACCACCAGCGCGGGCGCGGGGGAGCGGACCACCCCGCCCTCGTCGCGGCTGACCCGGTGCGTGACGCCGTCCACCTCGACGAGGTGGGTGGGGCCGTGGGTGCTCGTGACCAGGCGGTAGCGGTGCCCGTTCACGGTGATCTGGCCGCTGTGGGAGTCGAAGCGCTCGATTTCGACGTCGGCCGGGTGCACGTCCCCGCCGGCGCTGATGCCGACCCGGAAGCGCCGGTGCCCGGTGCGGGCCACACTCACCCGGTAGGCCAGGCCGCGGAGCTTGAGGTCCAGCGGGCGGCTGGTCTCGTGCTGGACCTGCGGGCGGCCGCCGTGCGCGGTGGCGAGCAGCCGCTGCCGGGCGACCTCCTCCTCGTCCTCGTACGCCTCGATGGCCGCCGCGGCGAGCGCGATGGCCGAGTGCCGGCTGCTCACCAGCCTGCCCTCGGCCCGGACGCGGTCGATCCAGCCGGTGTCCGCGCTGGCGTCGATAACCTCGGGCTGGCCGAGCAGGTCAAGCACGAAGCTCTTGTTGGTAACACCGCCCTCGATGATCACGGTGGTCTCGCCCATCGCGCGGCGCAGCCGGGCGAGCGCCTGGTCGCGGTCGCTGCCGTAGGCGATGATCTTCGCGATCATCGAGTCGAAGTCGGCGGGGATGGTGTCGCCCTCGCTCACCCCGGTGTCGACGCGGATGCCCGGGCCCGCGGGCAGCACCAGGCGCTCGATGCGGCCGGGAGACGGGGCGAAGTCGCGGTCCGGGTCCTCGGCGTTGAGCCGCGCCTCGATGGCATGCCCGGACTCCGCCGGCTGCGGCCCTTCCAGCCTGCCGCCCGCGGCGACGTGCAACTGCAGCCGGACCAGGTCGGTGCCGGTGGTGATCTCAGTGATCGGGTGCTCGACCTGGAGCCGCGTGTTCACCTCGAGAAAGGCGAACAGCTTCTCCCCGGGGTGGTACAGGAACTCGACGGTGCACGCACCGCGGTAGCCCACGGCCACCGCGAGCCGCTGGGCTGACACCTTCAGCTCGGCGGCCTGTCCCGGGGAGAGCACCGGCGAGGCGGATTCCTCGATGATCTTCTGGTTACGCCGCTGCACCGAGCAGTCACGGACACCGAGTGCCCATGCCGTGCCCTGGCCGTCCGCGATCACCTGGACCTCGACGTGACGCGCGCCCGTGATCAGGCGTTCGGCGAAGACGACTCCGCTGCCGAACGCGCGCAGCGCCTCCTGGCTGGTGCGCTCGTAGGCGTCGGTAAGGTCGCCCGCCGAGGCGATCATGCGGATACCGCGCCCGCCGCCGCCCGCGGTGGCCTTGAGCATCAGGGGATAGCCGATCTCGTCACCCGCGCGCAGCGCGTCGTCCAGGCTCGCAACCTCACCGCGGCTCCACGGCGCGACCGGGACCCCGGCCTCCTCGGCGAGCAGCTTGGCGCCGATCTTGTCGCCCAGCTGGCGCATCGCCTCCGCGCTCGGCCCGACGAACGTGACCCCTACCTTCTCGCACAGCTCGGCAAACGCCGGGTCCTCGGCCACGAAACCCCAGCCGACCCAGGCCGCGTCGGCCCCCGTTTCGAGCAGGGCCCGTTCTAGCACGGCGAGGTCGAGGTAGGGGCGGGCCGAGGCCGGACCCAGCGGGTAGGCCAGGTCAGCCTCCCGGGTGAACGTCGCCGACCGGTCCGCATCGGTGTAGAGAGCGACGGTCTCGATCCGGGTCCCAGTTTCCGCGGAGAGGTCCCGGACGGCATGGATCAGCCGCATCGCGGCCTCCCCACGGTTCACGATGGCGATACGACTGAACAAGGACTGAGCCCTCCCATGTACCTACCTGCACTGCAGCAGGCGACGTCCGGCCCCGGAGCATCGCCTACACCCTGCCCTCTTTCCGGCGAGTACACCAATGTCGCGCATGTCCCATGCCGAGGCGGCTGTGTTGTGGGAACCAGCCAAAAAGCGGCCCGGCAGCCGGCCAGCGGTCCGGGGGCGTGGCAGAGCCAGGGCTTTTCCCCCGCCCACCCCGCCCAGACCTTGACATCGGCTGCTCCGTTAGGGAACTCTAACCGTTAGTGGATACTAACCGAGCAGGTGACGGCTGGAACGCGCTGGCGGACGGCACCCGGCGCGCCATCGTGAGCCGCCTGGCCGGCGGACCGCAGGCGGTGGGGCAACTGGCCGCGGGACTGCCGGTCAGCCGGTCGGCGGTCTCCCAGCACCTGAAGATCCTCAAGGACGCCGGCCTGGTCAGTGAGCGCGCGGTCGGCACCAGGCGTCTGTACCGGCTCAATCCGGCGGCCGTGGCCGCGCTGCGCGATCAGCTCGACACTTTCTGGCAGCGGGCCCTGGCCAGCTACGCAGATGTTGCCGGACAAACGACGGAGGAGAGTCCATGACCCGAACCGAAGTCCCCGTGGTCCGCAAGCAGGTGGTGGTCAACGCGCCGGTCGAGCAGGCCTTCGCCGTGTTCACCGGCCGGTTCGGCGACTTCAAGCCGCCGGAGCACAACCTGCTCGCGGCCGCGATCAGCGAGACCGTCTTCGAGCCCCGCGTCGGCGGCCACATCTACGATCGCGCCGTAGACGGCAGCGAATGCCGGTGGGCGCGGATCCTGGCCTATGAGCCCCCATCTCGCGTGGTATTCAGCTGGGACATCGGCCCGCAATGGCAGGTCGAGACCGACCCGGAGCTGACCAGCGAGGTCGAGGTCCGTTTCGTGGCCGAGGGACCGGACCGGACCCGGGTCGAACTGGAGCATCGCCATCTCGACCGGCACGGTCCTGGCTGGCAGTCGGTCAGCGACGGCGTCGACAGCGACCAGGGATGGCCGCTCTACCTGGCCCGGTACGCCGCCCTGCTCCAGGACCGCTGACATGGCACCGGCCATCGCCGGCACCGTGGTGGACCGGCGCGCCGAGGCCCAGCCTCGCAGCACCCAGCGTGAAAGCCCCGGCTAGAGTCGCAAGGACCGCAGACCCGCGTGCAGGAGACGGGCGCCGAGCGCACCCGCGGCGCCGGTAACCACGCCTTTGGTGATCGTTTGGCCATGCTCCGCACCGAAATTCTTCCCGGCCCGGATGATGGGAGTAGCGGTCCCGGTAAACCCTTCGATGAAAGCCCCGCGGTCAGTCGAAGCGTCATAGGTACCCTTGGCCAGCCCGGCGGCAATCGCCACTGGTGTTACCGCAACCGCGCTGACGTTCTCCCAGAACTCACTCTTATTTTCCATCTACCGTTCGCTCTCCCGTTAAACATTGCGAACTTCTATGTGGGCAGATTGCCAACTGTAGGGCGCGCCCAGTGCAGCGGCGTCAGGCTGCAGGTGGATTTATAGCCCCTGGCATCATCCTGCCCGGCGAGGCGGGGACGCGCTAGGGGGCTGGTACCCACATCCGTGGTGGATCTAGGTCCACCACGGATGTGGGTCCGCCACGGCACCAGGTCCGCCCCGGCACCAGGTCCGCCCCGGCACCGCCCCGATCAAGTGCGGCGGTCAGGCGGGCACGAGGAAGGTGCTGATCTCGCTGGCGATGCGATCCGGCTCGTCGAGTGGGAGGAAGGTACGGCCGTCTTCGACCTCGACCAGGCGGGCATCGGGGAAGCCCGCGGCCAGCTTGCGGGCGAACGGCAGCGGGAAGAACCGGTCGCCGGTACCCCACAACAGCAGCACCGGGCGGGTGAAGTGGCCCAGCCGCGTCGACACGTCCAGCAGGCCGGCCGGGTCGATGCCCCGGATGAACCGCACCGTGTCCCTGCGCACGCCGGCGTCGGTGAGCAGCGGGGTGACCCACCGCCGGGTAAGTGCAGCGTCCAGCGGGCGGGTGACGAACGGGCCGTAGCCGGTGCGTGAGTGCCGGACCGTCTCCCAGCGCAGCGGACGCGAGACCAGCCACAGCCGGGCCGGGCTGGCGACCAGTTTCAGCATCAGGCCGCCGGGCGGCGGCGGGAACTGGTCGAAGGCGTCGCAGTTGGTCAGGACCAGGCGCCCGATCCGCGAGGAGTCGGCGTCGATGATGAACTGGCACAGCGCGCCGCCGGTGTCGTTGCCGGCCAGCGTGACGTCGGTAAGGCCGAGCGTCTCCAGGAAAGACAGCACCAGCCGGGCCACGCCACGCGGGCTGAGGTCGGCACCTGGCTCCATCGCGGGCGTGTGGGCGCCCAGCGGCAGGTCTGGCGCGTAGGAGCGGATACCGCGCTCCGCGAGTGCGGTGGCGACGCCGGTCCATAGCTCGCCGTTGACCAGGAGGCCGTGGACGAAGACCACAGGCGGAAGCGGGCTGTCGGGCGGCCCGGCGACCCGGTAGTTGACGCGGCCTTGGGGAAGGTCGACCGTCGGCATGTCGGAACTCCTCTGCGGTACGGTATGACCATGTCCCTAGTAACATACAAACAGTCTGTATGAATAGCAACAGGCGAACCCAGGCCGAGCGGTCGGCCACCACCCGGGAGGCCCTGGTCGCGGCCGGACGGGAGCTGTTCGGCACGCGCGGCTACGCCGAGGTCGGCACCGAGGAAATCGTCCGCGCGGCCGGCGTCAGCCGTGGTGCGCTGTACCACCACTTCGCCGACAAGGCCGAGCTGTTCGCCGCGGTCCTCCAGTCCGTGGAAGAGATCACCAACGCGCGGGTCCTGGCGGCGGTCACCGCCGCCGGCCCCGACGACCCGATCGCCGCCATGCGGCTGGCCACGGCGGCCTTCCTGGACGTCTGCACCGAGCCCGGGATGGCGCGGATCATGCTCATCGACGCTCCGGCCGTCCTCGGCGCGCAGGCCGACAGTGACGTCAGCGAATCAGACCTGGGGCTGGTGGTGCAGCTGGTGAGCCGCGGCATCGAGCTCGGCCACATCGCCCCGCAGCCCGTCTTGCCCCTGGCCCGCATCCTGGTCGGGGCGCTCCGCGAGGCCGCGGTGTTCCTCGCCCGCGCCCCCGATCCCGCCGCCGCCCGCGACCAGGTGGGCGCCGTCCTGAACCGCATCATCGAGTCCGTCGCGGCCCCCGGTCCGCAGGCATGAGACGCCGGCTGCTGACGCTGGCGGGCCTTCCGGTAAAGGTTGCGTGAGGCCCGCACGGCCCGATGACCTCTTACATCGGTGGCATGAGCCCGGGGACCGAGGCGGGCGCGAGGACGGTCAGGATTCCGAGTCCGATGATGATCAGCGCCAGCGGCACGTCGATGGCGGCCTTCGGGGGCAGGAGTTTCTGGCCGAGGGCCAGGACGGTGATCACCGACATCCAGATGACGCTCATGACGCTCAGCGCGACCAGGATCATCATCAGGCCGATGCTGGACCCGAGGCAGCACAGCCCGTAACCGAATCCCGAGCCGGTGCTTTCCTGGCAGAACCGCCGGCAGTGCCGCTTGAGCGGCGTGAACTCGTAGGCCCCCGCCGCGATCACTATCGCGCCGGCCACGGCCACCCCGTGCGGGCGGTACAGCGCGTAGACCACGGCGCCTGCCAGGGCCCAGACGGCCAGGTAAGACCCGAGGAAGAGCGGCATGCCGCGAACCCGGCCAGTGGCCTGGACGCGCCGCACGACCGCCGGGACCGCGCCCGGCAGCATCATCGCCGCCATCATCGTCACCCACACGGCGGCAAAGAACGCGAACGAGCCGAGCCGGGTCGCCACGCCCATGTCCATCCCGCTCATCTGCCGGACCGCGACCACCCAGGCGGCCGCGGCCAGCCCCAGGGTCACGGTCAGCGCGGCGGCGGTCGCGGCTGTCCCCGCGCGCCCGCTGCCAGCGACCGGGGGTGTCTTCGTGGTGACCCGTTCCAGCTGCATCCTGGCCTCCAGCAAGTCGCAATCAACTGGTTGCCATACTATGGCAACCAACAGGTTGCGTCAAAAGTTCAGGCGGCGCGAGGAGGTCTGGTGAGGCCGGACCTCGCGAAGCCGCCGTGGATGCCTGGATGCGTGGATGAACGGCGGGACGGCTGCGACGCTGCCGGGCTCAGCCGATCGTCTTGACGAGCTCGATGGCGCGGCCGAGGGTGGCGAGGCGCCGGTCCAGGGTGTCACCGGCCGGGTAAAGCCGGACCGTGTCCACGCCGGTATCGCGCCACACGCGCAGGCGTTTACGCACCATGGGCTCGGTGCCGACCAGCGTGGTGGCGAGCACCATCTCATCGGTGACCAGTCCGGCGGCGCCGTCGTGGTCGCCGGCCTGCCAGCGCGCGTGAACCTGCGCCGCGACCTCGGCCCAGCCCTGCCGGCTATAGGCCTGGTTGTAGAAGTTGGTGCGGGCCGAACCCATCCCGCCGAGGCTGAACGCCAGCTCTTTCTTGCGCGCGGCCACGTGCGCCGAGACCGCATCTTCGTCATCCAGGAAAGCGACCTCGGCCCCCTGGCACACATCCAGATCGCTGCGGGCGCGCCCGGACCGGCCGAGCCCGCGGTCGAGCGGCTCGAAGTAGGCGGCCGAGCCTTCCGGAACGAAGCTGGTTCCCAGCCAGCCATCGGCCACGGCGCCGGTGAGTTCGAGCATCCCGGGTGACATCGACGCGATGTAGATGGGGATGGCGGGGTTCGCCGCCAGGGCCAGCCGCATAGGCCGCGCCTCCCCGGGGACGGGGATCTGGAACTGGGTCCCGGAGTAGGCGATCTTCTCCCCGGAAAAGGCCTGGCGGATCACCTCGATGGTCTCCCGCATCCGGGCCAGCGGCCGGGCGAACGGCACCCCGTGCAGGCCTTCGATCACCTGCGGTCCCGACGGTCCGAGGCCAAGCAGGAACCGGCCGCCGGACAGCTGGGCCAGGGTCAGGGCGGTCATCGCGATCAGCGGGGGAGTCCGGGTGCCGAGCTGGATGATGCCCGAGCCGAGCAGCATCCGGTCGGTCCGCGCGGCGAGGTAGCCCAGCGGTGAGGGCGCGTCTGATCCCCAGGCCTCAGCGACCCAGCAGATGTCCAGGCCGAGCTTCTCGGCCTCCAGGACGAAGTCGAGGGTCTCGCTCCACGTGTCGTGGCCGCCGGCCTCGATCGTGGTTGCCGTGCGCATCAGGCCTGCTCGGCGAGGGACTTGATGGCGGCGAGGGTCCGGGTCATCGACTCCTCGAACTCCCGCATCCGGACGAAGACGATCTTCTGTTCCTTGTCCGGCATCCGGTCGATGGCCATGCTGAGGCCAGAGCGGCCTGGCCCGAGCCGCACCCACTGGCTCAGCGTCGTTCCGCCCGGCCCGGCATCCAGGGTGAACCGCCACGTCGCGCTCGGCTCCTCCGGATCGCCCACTGCCCAGGCAAACACCCGGCCTGGGTCGTACTGGACGACGTAGGAGGTGGTGGACCACTCTCCCAGGGCATCGTGCTTGCTGCGCCCGAGGAATCGCGCGCCGACCGCCGGCTGGGAAACCCCGTCGAGCCATTCGACGGACTGGAGTTCCCGGCTCAGGCCCGGCATCAGCCCGATGTCGGATACCAGCCGCCAGACGTGTTCGGGTGGCGCCTCGATCCAGGTCAACACCTCGACCGTCGGCAGGTCGGCGTAGCGCGCACCGGTCCACTCCACGTTCAGAACCTACGCCTTCCAGGTAGTGGCCGCCCAGGCTGGACTGGCGGCCATGACGGCAGTGAGCGGGTGGCGCTATCACGCCCGGGGCCTACGATGCCCACCATGGAAAGCGCGGCGCCCCGGCCCCTCCGCCTCGGTTGTTTCGACGTCCGCCACGGCAGGGTCTTCGCCGTGGACGACTCGCTGCCCATCGCGGCCGAAATTGACGCCGCCACGGGTGAGATCGTGCGCGTGCTCAGCTGGCTCTTGTCCGGGGATCACCGGGGCCGTCCCATCGCGCTCGACATCCTCGCCCGCGACGACGCGGTTCTGATCGCGTCGCCCGCCGCCGGCGGAATCGTCGAGATCGACCGCCGGTCAGGGCAGGCCACGATCATCCCGCTCGACGCCGACCCCGGCACCCTGCTCACCACGGGAGACGCAATCTGGGCCGTGGGCTGGCCCGGCTCGGACGAGCCGCCCGCCGGGCGCCCGGACGGGAAGCGCCCGGTCATCTGGGAAGAGCCGACGGCCGAAGAGATAGCCCGCGATCGGGAGATGATGCGGCACATGCACTTCCCTGGGGCGGGCCAGCATAGGGCGGGCGCGCTCGATGACGAGGAGAGCGGGCGCACCCTCGCCGACTGGCGGGACGCCGACGGTGACTTCGAGGATCTGCTGCCGCCGACACCGATCTGGCGGGTCTCGGCGGGCGTGGTCCGCCGGATCGAGGTCGATCTGGAGCAGCCGATTCTCGCGGCGGCCGGCGGCAAGCTCGCCGGGGTTTGCCGGCTCCCCAGCGACCCGATCATCAAGCACCTGAGCCACGGCGGCGGCTCGGTCTCCTGGCGTTATCCCGGCACGGCCGTGGTGATCGACGCCACGGGGACGGTGGATGTCCTGGGCCCGGTGCCGGGGAGCGGCGGTACCGTCTGCCCGGGTGACGGGATCGTGTGGCTGCTCGGGTTCGAGGAGGAGACCGACAATGAGCCGGCCCCAGAGGTACGCGAAATCCACGTGGCCGAGAGCCGGGTTGAGCAAGCTCCCGGCGTGCGGCCGCACCGGCCCGTGGCCGTCGTCGGCCGGTTCGTCGTCGACCTGGCGGAGCCGGGCCACGCGGACGGCCCGGAGGCAGATCCAGCGCATGAGTCTGCGGTCATCCGGTTCCTGCCCGCTGACGGCGGGCAGCCCTGGACGGCCGGGCCAGCGGAGCTCGGCGACTATGCGCTGGCCCGGGCCTGGGACGGCGAGATCTGGCTCGCCGATCCCGGGAGCAGCACCCTCGTCGCCGCGGCTCCCGGCCGCTCCGGGGTACGCGAGCTGCGGATCAGCCTGGACTGCCGGCCCTGGATGCCGCCGCCGCAGCTCCCTCCCGGCCTGGACTCACAGCAGTTCGAGCGCAGCCAGCTGGACGGTCTCCGCGATGCGTTCCTGGGCGGATGGCATACCTCGGAGAGGGACACGAGGCCGTTCATCGAAGGCGTCACGTTCGACTCGGTCGAGCTGCGGGGCGAGTTCCCCGACCGGGTCATCGTGGCCCTGTTCCACGCCGCGGCTCGCCCGGGAATCCAGTTCGGCCGCCGGTGGCGGCTCTACGACGAGCTGGGGAACCCGGTCGATCACGAATACGCCGACATAGGCCTCATGGAAGACGTGGAGTCCGGTCGCGGCGGCTTGCCGCCGGCGAGCACCTGTGTCGCCGACGCGGCCGGGGTGACCTGGTTCTAACGGGGCCTCTCACCCCTGACCCATTCCTGAGCCACGGTCCCGGGTGACCGGCCTGACGCGCTCCGGCCGCGCGGTTTTCGTTAGGGAATCGAGAATTCAGGAACCGGGGGATCCCAGCACCGGGCGGGCCGGCCGGGGTACCGATCAGGAGAAACCGCCGCCGCCGCCGAAGTCGCCGCCCCCGAAATCGCCGCCCCCGCCGCCACCGAAGTCGCCCCCGCCGAAGTCCCCGCCGCCGAAGTCCCCGCCACCGAAGTCGCCGCCGCCGTAGTCACCGCCGTTACCGGGATCCCCGTTCCCGCCGAAGTCACCGCCCCCGTAACCGTCATCCCCATAGCCGGCCCCGAAGCCGTCGCCGCCGAAGTACCCGTCGCCATAGCCGAAGCCGGGGGAGAGCGCCTCGCCGAGCAGGAACCCGGTGAACATGCCGGGCAGGAACCCGAAGCCGCCCCAGTAGGCCGGGGCGAAGCCCGCGTTCACGTAGCTGACCGGCGCTCCGCGGACCTCCACCGTCCTCATCGCCGGCTCGAGCCCCTGCTCCACCTGGCGTGCGTCGTCAGCGCAGGCAGGCACCGGCCGCGGCGGCCCTCCGTCCGGCGGCGTCCACAGCACGTCGCGCACGGACAGGCCGTGCCGGGGATCGAAGAAGCACAAGGGACGCCGGTCCGGCTTCGGCTCCCCGGCCGCCAGGGCCTGGGCGCTGGCCAGGTGGTACTGGCCCTCGGCGATAGCCCGGCTGACCGCGCCCATGTCCTTCACGCTGCGGGCCGCGTCGAGGGCGGCGGTGCCCTGCTCGTACGCGTTCAGCGCCGCGGCCTGCTCGGCGGCCGCCTCCGGGTTGGTGCGGACCGAAACGTCGGCGTCGCGATCGGTCACCCCGGCGCTCAGCGCGATCAGGTCATCCTGCGCGGCCGCCTTGGCGTCCTTCAGTTCCTGCCGGCGGCGCCTGCGGATGGGCCGCCAGATGAGCAGACCACCCAGCACGGCGAGTATCGCGATGACTCCGGCGACGATCAGGACGGTGGCCAGCACGTGGGGTGATCCGCTGGCCGTGCTGCCCGGCGACCCGGTGCCCGCGCCCGGAGTGGCCTCCTGCTGCACGTCCTTCACGAACTCCGTCAGGGCGGCGGGGATGTTCCCGTCCGCCTGATGCTGCCTGACCACCTGGGTCGCGATGGCAGCGGCGCCGTGATCGGGCAGCATGCCCTGGTTGTAGGCGCCGAAGTGCCGGAGCCGGCTGTCCAGGAACCCCACCGTGAACTGGGCGTTCCCGTTCAGGTCGGTGATGATCTGCCGCATCGCGCTGTTGTAGCCAGACGACCCGGACGGGGCGGCGACCACCCAGATGTCATCCGTGCCGATCTGATGTTCCAGCTGCGCCTCCTGGCCGGGGGAGATCAGCGACCGGGCGCTGCCGCTCACGCAGACGTGCTGCCGGGCCAGGCACTGCGCGAGCGTGCTGGCGCTGGCCGGGGCGGCAGACAACCCGAGCCCCGTGAACACCAGCGCCGCGGCGACGAGCAGCCTTTTCATACCCATGACCTCCTGCAGGGGGAGCCTTGGGCAAACACTAGGCGGTAGCGGTGACCCGGCGGGCAACACACCGGGCAAGACACGTCGCCGCGGTGCGGGCTGGCCGGCGATGCCGAGGAAGCGCCGGCGCCGCCGGGCCCCCGCTGACCGGTTCGTTATCCTGGTGCGGACGGCTAGGGGCGGGACGTCTGCGATGAGCCAGCTTGACCTGCCTCCGGAAGCGCTGACCGGGCGGACGCGGGAACTCGCCTTCCTGGAGGAGTTCGCCCGCGAGACCGCGGTCGGCGGGGGCGCCCTGATCCTGTCCGGGGATCCCGGCATGGGGAAGACCGCGCTGCTGAATGCCGCGGCCGCCTCCGCGGCGGCGTCAGGGCTGACGGTCCTGCGCGTCGCGGGCCTGGAATTCGAGGGAGAGGTCAGCTTCTCCGGGCTCAACCAGGCGTTGTTCCCCGTGCTCGGCGACCTCGGCGACCTGAGCCCCGCGCACCGGGACGCCCTGCGTGTCGCCCTGGGTTTCGGAGCCGGGCCCCCGCCAGGCCGGCTGCTGGTGTCCAGCGCCACGCTGGTCCTGCTGCGGCAGGTGGCCGCCCGCGCGCCGCTGCTGCTGATCGTGGACGATCTGCCGTGGATAGACCGGGCCAGCGCCGGCGTGCTGAGCTTCGTGGCCAGGAGGCTGGTCGGGAGCAGGGCGGGACTCCTGGGGGCCCGCCGGACCCGCGCGCAGACCTACTTCGAGCGGGCCGGGCTGCCGGAGTTTGAGCTGAAGCCCCTGGACGACCAGGCGGCGGCCCAGCTGGTGGCCGGCCCGTTTCCCGGCATCGCCCCCCAGTGAGGAGCCGGGTGCTGCAGGCCGCGCAGGGGAATCCGCTGGCCCTGCTCGAGCTGCCGCAGGCGCTGAGCGACCCGCAGCGTTCGGGGAGGGAGCCGCTTCCCCCGGTGCTGCCGCTCGGCCAGCGGCTGCAGGAGCTGTTCACCTCACGCGTGGCCCGGCTCCCTCCCGGGACCCGAGCGCTCCTCCTCCTGGCGGCCCTGGAAGGCACCGGGGACCTTCGCGTGCTGCCCTACGTGGTGGGAACGCCTGCGACCTACGGCTTTGCGGGCTTCAACGGCCGGACGCTCGCCGATAACGCGCCCGAGGCCATGCTGTCCCTCGTCCTGGACCAGGCCGTGCCCTCGGGGCTGAGGCCCTCGCTATCCAGGGACGCCCGGGACACGAACTTCCCTTACGTCGTGCCGGCGTGACGGTCCTGCGGCGTGGTGCGGGGCGGGCTAGGCGCTGTGGAAGCTGGCGGTAGCCAGGACGGTGCCGTCCGGCCCGACCAGCCGCGCACCAGTGAGCGCCCCGTGGGTGGCCGGGACCGGGCTGCCCCAGTAGCCGTAGCCGCCGGTCAGCTTGAACGAGCCGACGGTGGTGACTTGCCCGTCCCCGCTTTCCACCTGGCAGATCACGGTGCCGTTCCCGGTGGGCATGTTCACCGACATGTACAGCCACCGGGAACTGCCCTCGTAGAGAAAGATCTTCCCCGCGGCCTGGTGGCTGGCTGACAGCAGCGTGGCGGAGCTCAGCGGGGCCCCGGCTGGAGCCGGGGTGCCGGGCCGCAGGCCCCACCCGCCGAGGCCCGCCGCGACGACCGCCAGCGTGACGGCGGCCAGGGCCAGCGCCCGCCGGGTCCGCCCGGCCAGCCAGGCCGGGCCGGTGGTGGCCGGGCCGGTGATGGTCGGGCGAGCAGGTTTCCGGCCCAGGAGGGGCACCCGGCTGAGCCAGCCAGCCTGGGCGGCCGGGCTCGGGGCAGGCGCGGAGAGGCCAAGCCGGTCCATCACCCGGGCCTCGAATCCCGCCGGAGGCTCCACGCTGGGCAGCAGCCCCAGAAGCCCTTCGCCGGTGGCCGTCAGCTGGCGCACTTCCTCCCGGCACGACGCACAGCGGTCCAGATGAGCAAGCGCTTGCGCGCGCTCACGCCCGGTCAGGACACCGAGCGCCAGCTCGGCGGCGACGTCTGAGAACTCGTGGCATCCCATCTCGTTCGGCTCACTCATTACCGGCCTCCTCCGGGAGGTAGGCGGCCCGGAGCTTCTGCATCCCGTCCCTGATCCGGGTTTTCGCGGTGCCCAGGGGGATGTGCTCGCTGTCAGCGATCTGCTGTGCCGTCATGCCGTAGATGCCGGCCATGGCCACGGCCCGGGCCTGCGGCTCCGGCAGCCGGGCCAGCGTGCGGCGCAGTTCGGCCGCGTTGTCGTGGGCTTCGGCGACCCGTTCCGGTGTGTCGGTCACCGCGGTGAGGATAGCGGGAAGATCGTCGGGGTCCACGGGCGCCGAGGTCCGCGAGCGGACGACGTTGACCGCGAGGTTGTGGGTAATGGTCCTCAGCCAGGCCCGGACCGAGCCGCGTCGCGCGTCAAACACCTGGGCGTGCCGCCAGGCCTGCTCGAAGGCCTGCTGGGCCACATCCTCCGCCGTCGCGGTGTCGGCGACTACGGCCATCGCCACACCGAAGACGAGCCCCTGGAAGCGGCGCACGAACGCGAGCGACAACTCCGCGTCGCCGGCGCCCAGGCCCGCGAGCAGCGTCTCGTCTGGTTGCTGGTCGGTCGGGGTTCCCACTATCCGCACACATTACATACGGGTGAGGGCCGGAAAGAGATTGGATCTGGGGGGATGAACTGGGGAATTCTCCGGCCGCGATCCCGGGCCAGCCGTCCAGGCCAGCAGGCCAGGTGACCGGCTGGCCCGGATGGGCCGGCCGGCCTGGACTGGCTGGCTGGCCTGGATGGGCCGGGTGCAGGGCGCTAGCGCTTTACTGGCCGGGATCCCTGGCGGGCGGCCAGGACAATGGCGGATGCCGTGGCGAGCACGGCCGCGCTGGCGAACTCCACCACCAGCGAGCTGCCGGCGTAGGGGACGGCCAGGCTTTCGGTGAAGCCGAACAGGCCGATGCCGGCACTGAGCAGCAGCCCGGCGGCCGTGCCGGCCATCGTGACCGCACCGGCGGCCAGGAGGGCCGCGCGGCGGAAGACGGCGAGCGCCGCGGCCAGGGCGATGCTCCCGATGCCCTGGATCAGGAACAGCGGCCCGATCACGGAGATGCTCCGGTATCCGTCAGCCCACAGCTGAAGGTGGATCACGCCGGACCACACCATCAGGGCGGCCCCCGCGACGGCCAGGACATTGACCACCCAGCGTGCGCCTGGCGATGTCATGGTGGCTGGCCCCCGGGTCAGCAGCCGGGCCGCCCGGGCCGGGACACCGTCCCGGCCGGCGGGGGAGTGCTCGCGGAACATGGTGCTTGCGGCAGTGGACTTCATCGGTCTGTCTCCTTATGAATAGCGGTTCTGGTGGATGAGTAGTGGTTCTGGCTGGCGTCACCGCCGGCCATGCTCAGGTCAGGTCGCGGAATGCTGGATGGTGGCCCCGAGGCCGTAGAGGGCGAACGCGGTGGCGGCCACCGTCAGGGCCCAGGCGGGCAGGCGGCGGTCCTGCTGCCGCCGGGCGAACCGGGGGTAGACCGCGAAGACGATCAGCTGGCTGAGCCACAACGCGATCAGCGACGGCTTGATCAGGAAGCTGTAGATCCGGTCCGGGTTGATCAGCGTGACCGGCGCGGACAGGACCAGGGCGGCGCCGAGGGCGATGATGACCGGACGCAGGCGCCAGGAGGTGACGGTGCTGATGAGCCGGCTCAGCGCGAAGTACTCGGCGAGCATGACCCCGGCGACGCTGATGGCTACCCCGAGCCCGATCGCGACGGCGAACCCGGGCCCGGCGAAGCGCGCGGCCACGGCCATCCCCGGGATCGGGGCCCGGGTGAACGCCGGTGCGCCGGCCAGCGGGGCGACGGCGGCCGTAACGAGGACGGCGGTCACCAGCCACGCGGCGGTCAGGCCGCGCCGGATCGTTCGGGCCGGGCGGGCCACCTCGCCGCCGAGGAACAGCGGCAGGCTGCCGCAGATGTACAGCAGCGACATCTGGCCCGCCGCGCTGGCCAGGGCCCCGGCGGGCGCGGAGGCCGCGAAACTGCTCACCGGGACAGGCAGGTGGGCCAGGGTCACGCCGTCCAGCGCGGCGGCCAGGACGATCTGGCCTGCCGCCAGCGCGCCGGTAACGAGCAGCGCGGCGCGCCGCCCGGCGATCATCACCCCCGCCAGCGCGACCGGGATGGCGATCTCCAGGACGGGCTGGTAGCGGCGCTCGGCCGGCAGGACGGCGGGCAGTGTGTCGTACACGATCTGTGCCGTGGTGTACAGCAGGTACAGGAGGTAGCTGACGATCCACAGCCCGGCCTGGACCAGGGCGAGGCGCCGCCCGGCCGCCGCCTCGACAAAGGAATACAGCCCGCCCGCGCCGTTGACCCGCCGCGCGTAGCGAAGCCAGATGATCAGCGGGGCAGCGAACAAGGCCACCGCGCCGGCCATGGCCAGCCCGGCCCCGGCACTGGCCCCCGCCACGCTGGCCGGCCCGTACAGCGCGGCCAGGGCCAGCGGGCCGCCGAAAGCGGTCACCGCGAGGCCGGTGAAGGCCCGCCCGCTGGCCGGCCGCCCGGGGGAGCGCGGCGGCCGGTCAGCGTCAGTGCCCGCGACGCGGGTCAGGAACGTGGTCACCGGAGGGTCAGCCCCAGCTGCCACCGGCACTGGAGCCACTGGACGAGGCCGGCGCCGTCGGGGAGGAGTTGCCTGCGGCGGCGGCCGCGTCGGCCACCGTGATCTTGGTTCCGGCCGGGGCGACCAGCCACCACTTCGCGCCGAAGCTGTCGCTGCCCTGGCCGCTGGTCTGGCCCGGGCCGGAGTCGCCGGCGAAGTAGTACAGCGCGTGACCGTCGTAGGTCACCTGCTTGCTGCGGTCCGACCGGGTGATCGTGCCGAGGTCAGCGGCCTTCGCGCCGCCGGCCGCGGTCACCTTGCCCGTGGTCGTCACTGGAGGCCAGGCCCCGGCGCACGCCCCGGAGCAGGTGGACTTGTTCATGCTGTCCGCGGCCCACAGGTACACCGAACGTCCGGACCCATTGGTCAGGAACGATCCCGCCGAACCAGCGTGAGACTCGATCACCGTGGCCGTGGCCGACCCGCCCGCCGCCGTCCCGGCGGGCGCTGACCCGCCGGTCGTTGAGCCGGCTGCGCTGCCGCACGCCGCGGCCAGCAGTCCTGCGGCCACCGGAACGCCCAGCTTGGCCGCCATCGGCACCCGTCCCAGCAGGGACATGCTCATCTTGATCATCTCCTGTTCTGGGCGGCGGACGCTCATGCGTCCAGCGCCGCCCCTCATCACTTGCTTGCCGGAACCGAGTACGGGCGGGACGCCTGGAAGGATTGGACTGGCGGGGTGACGTGCGTCACTCACGCTCCGCGCGAGTCCGCCCGAACGCCTGATCACCACGTAGGGGGAAAAACCGCGGAAAGAGTACGCCTGCTCAAGGCGGGACGCGCCAATTAAATGACAGGCTGGGCTCGGCCGGGTATTCGCGAAAGGCCCGGGGTTAATGGGGCGTACGCCGGAAACGCGTCCCCGGGGGAATAGGAGCAAATGACCGCGGACACCGGGTCGCCAGCCACCCTGGCGGTGGACCGGGCTGTGCTTCCGGCTCCACGCCCGCCGGTCCTGACGCGTAGCCTGGCCGTTGTCGTGCGGCTGGCCGCGCACCTGGCGGCCTGGATACCGTTCGCGATCGCCGCGCTACGTTCGATGCAGCATGGCTCCCCGGTCATCGCCGACGGCGCGGCCATCGCACTTCGCTCGTGGGATGTCCTGACTCCCTACGGCCCGCTGGTCGGGCAGGCCACCCAGCTGCGCCACGGCGTGTTCGACCCGGGGCCCCTGCAGTACTGGCTGCTGGCGATCCCCGTCCATCTCGACCCGCGGGCCGGGGTGGTGTGGGGCGCGGCGCTGTGGTGCATGGTCGCGGCCTCGCTCACGATCGAGGCCGCCTGGTCGGCGTTCAGTGGGTTCGGCGGCCTGGCGGCGAGCGGGATCATTGTCGGCACCGTGGCGTGGCAGCCCCTGGTCGCGGCGGAGCCGTACTGGAATCCCTGGTTCGGCGTGCTCTTCTTCCTGGCCACGCTGGCCACGGGCCTGGCCGTCGTGTCCGGGCGGCGCCGCTGGTGGCCGGTGCTCGTCCTCACCGCGTCGGTGGCCGCCCAGGCTCACCTGATGTTCGCGCTCGCCTCGGCCGCGCTGGTGCTGGTGGCGCTCGTGGCCGGGCTGGCCGACACGATCCGGGCCCGGGCCGGGTACTGGTGGGCGGTACTCGGGCTGATGACGGGCGCAGCCTGCTGGATCGCTCCGTTCATCCAGCAGTTCACCAGCCGCCACGGCAACCTCAGCTTGCTCATCGCGAGCCTGGGCACCCGGCAGTCCGCGGGTCCCGCGTTCGGCCTGAAGGCGCTCACCGCGTCAGCGCTGCCGCCCGCGGTGTGGTGGCAGTCAGCGCTGTCGATCCGCTATGAGGGCATCGCGAGGGAGATCGGCGGGCACACGCCCGCATTCGGAGTGGCGCTGCTGGTTCTCACCACCGCCGTCCTGGCCGTGGCGATCCGCCCGCTGCGATCACGCCGGCTGGCCGCGCTGGCGCTGGTCAGCCTGCTGATCAGCGGCGCCGTCCTGGCCACCTACTCGAACATCCCGGTGCACAACATCGGCCGCCGCGACCAGAATTACCTCCTGATCGTCTTGTTTCCGGCGGGCCTGCTCCTCTGGCTGTCCGCGAGCGCCGCTGCGGTCTTGGCCGTCCGGCGGGTGACCGGCCGCACCCGCGTGCTGGCTGCGCTGCGCAGGCGGCCGCGCGGAGCCCCGGCTCCTGCAGGCTGGTCCGCGGCGCGCTGGAGCCTCCGCGTCCTCGGCCTCGCGGTGGTCGCCCTGATCGGGCTCGGGTCGTGGCTGGGGGTGGCCCAGCAGGCCCGGGCGTCGGAAGACTCGACAGCCGCCTGGGAAGTGAACGCCACCCTGGTCGCCACCCGGGACATCGAGCACCTGCTGCCTGGCCAGCGGCTGACGCTGAGAGTGTTGCGGGACGGAGTCTACGAGCGGGATGTCACTCTCGGCGTGGCGTGGGCGCTGCGCGCCGATGGATACGAGCCAGCGGTCTACCGCCGGGCCGCCCGCTACCTGGGGCCGCGGTATCTGTTCGCCGGCCGGCCGATGCCCGGCGTGACCGTGCGCCTGGGGCCCGGGGTGGTCATTGTCCGCCTCACCCAGGGCAGCATCACCGCGCTACCCTAGGCCGCCCGCCCTTGCGGCCGGCCGGCGGGGCGGGCGGGCGCAGGGGCGGGTCAGCGTCCGCCGAGCCTGGTTTTCCCGTCGAGCAGTTCGCGGGCGATCTCCAGGTGGCCGGAGTGCGCGGCGGTCTCCTCGATCACGTGCAGGACGATCCAGCGGACGTTCGTGATCTGCCTGGTGTACTCCGGGTCATGGTGAAAGCCGAGCCCGTGCGGGGCCGCGGACAGCGGGGTCACGGCGAGGACCTCGTCGGATCGCCGGCACTCCTCGCGGTAGCCGGCGATGAGGTCGGCGCTGGGCAAGTCGCACGTGAACGCGGCTTCGGGATCGTATTCGTCTTCCTCCTCATCGCCCGCATCCTCGGCCGGCGGTTCTTCCAGGACGCCCGTGGTCACGTGCTGGAGCCAGTGATGCTCGACGCCGCCGAGATGCCAGAGCATCCCGGCCACCGTCCAGCCGGAGGGCACGACCGGCGTCTGCCAGGCCTCCTCAGGCAGCTCTTCGACGATCTTCAGCACCGAGTCGCGCTGGTACTGCAGGAAGCCCAGGAGCATGCGCGACTCATCGTCGCGGTTCACCCCGCCCGCCGCTGGTGACGCCATCAGTGAAGTGGTCTCAGTATCCGCCATGGTGCCCGTCTTTCGAGTTGGTCCGTCGGCCTTACGACGGCGGAGGCACCCGGAACTCATCGCGGGAACCTGGCCGGCGGAGACGAGTTATCCGAGCATCCGGCCCGGCCCGGTGATTCACCCCGCCTGGCTGATCAGGCGGCGGGCGATCTCGACCCCGGGACTGAGCCGGGCCAGCTGGGCGGCCAGGTCGTCCGCGGCGGCGTAGAGGGCCTCGTCGGTCATCGGGCTGAGCGCGTCGAGGATGAACAGCGCGATGGTGGTGTCATCGCGCAGCTGGGTGCGGCGGGCCTGCCGCCAGTTCCAGCGCCGGCAGGTCACGCCGGCGTCGTCGCACCACACCACCTCACCGGGGTCAGGGTGCTCGGTCACCGCGACGCCGTCGGCCACGGTGTCGAAGGGCTCCTCGCCGGTGGCGCGGACCAGCCGCGGCGCACCGCTGTAGCGGGTGAGGTCCTCCCCGCCGAGCGGGAGCTGGTGCAGCACCGAGACCGCGTTGTAGAGGTCAGTGAGCCGGTTCACCCGGGGCAGCCCGGACGCCGCACGGCGCAGCAGCGCCTCCAGGCTGTTGCGGGTGCGCTGCGGCTTGGCCCCGAAGGCCCGGTACGCCTCGCGCCACGCCGCGACGTGCGGGAGCTGCTCCACTGGCCGGTCCGCGACCGCCTCAGCGGCGGCGGCTTCCGCCGCCTGGAGCAGGGCGTCGCCCGCCTGGTCGCTCGGGCCCGCAGCGCTCCCCCCGGCGGCCAGCAGCATGGCCCGGTAGTCGGGCCGCAGCGCGAACACCGCCGGATCGACCTGGCCGCCGGCGAGGAACTCCTTGAGCATGGTCACATCAGGCACTCTAAGACCAACTGCTCAAGCAGCCGCTCCCGCCCCGGCCAGCGCGCGGGCCCGTGGACGGCTGCTGTGGCCCTGGGCCTGCGACGTGATAGGAGACGCTGATGGGTTCGTTCGATGTGCCGCTGGACGACGAACGCACCCAGCTCGACGCGTTCGTCGAGGAGTACCGCAGCGCCCTAGAGGCGACCCTCGACCGCCTCACCGAGGAGCAGGCCCGCCGCCACCTCGTCTCGTCCGCGACGACGTTGCTCGGGCTGCTCAAGCACGTCACGTGGATGCAGCGGGTGTGGTTCGAGGAGTGCGTCGGCGGCACGTCCCGCCGGGAGCTCGGCCTGGTACAGAACCCGGAGGAGTCATTCCGGCTCACCGACGACGACACCGTCGCCACGGTCACGGCCGCCCACCGGGAAGCCTGCGCGACGGCCCGGGCGGCGGTGGCAGACCTGTCACTGGATGCCGTCGTGACCGGCCACCGGGCCGGGCCGCGCACGCTGCGCTGGGTGTACCTGCAAGTTCTGCGAGAGCTGGCCCACCACTGCGGACACGCCGACATCCTGCGCGAACAGGTCCTTGCCGGCTGAGTTCTGAGACCAGGCCTAAGTGCGTCCTGCTGGTCATGTGCCCGGCTTCCGGCAGTTACCCGGCCGGTTCGGCTACCCACCGATGAGTCCGCCGGCCGGGCAGCGTCTCTACTGGCAGACCACAGACTGGCAAACCACAGGCCGACCCACCTCGGAGGAACCATGACCACCGGCGCACTGCCGCCCATCGTCAACGCAGGCACCTGGCAGCATCAGCTCGACACCCTGCGCGCCCGGGAGAAGGCCGCGACCCGGGAACTCGACGCGATCGCCGCGGAGCGGCGCCGGCTGCCGATGGTAGAAATGCCCGGCTACATTCTCGAAGGCGAAAACGGCCCGGTCCGGCTCGCGGACATCTTCGACGGCACATCCCAGCTGATCGTCTACAACCACATGTGGTTTCCCGATGAGGAATGGCAGTGCCCGGGCTGCACCGGGTTCACCTCGCAGTTCACCAGGCTGGAGTTCCTCGACAGCTACGACGCCCGGTTCGTCATCGTCACCCAGGGGCCGATCGACGAGGCGCTGGCCTACAGGCGGCGCGTTGGGAATCAAATGGACTGGTATTCCACGGCGAACAGCCCATTCGGCAGCGACGTCGGCGCGCCGCCGGGCGGCGGGTTCGCGGTCAACGTCTTCTTGCGCGATGGCGACACCGTCTACCGCACCTGGCACACCAATGGCCGTGGCACCGAGCAGCTCACGCACACCTTTGCGCTGATCGACCTGCTGCCCTACGGGCGGCAGGAGGAGTGGCAGGACTCGCCCGAGGGCTGGCCGAAGTCGCCCACCTACAGCCGGTGGGGCAGTTCGCAGGACGTCGCCGCGGCCTACGGCCCCGATGCGTGAAGCCCCCGGTGGTGAGCCGTGATCCCGACTTGACTCAGGCATGCTGTTCGCTGGGCACCCGCTCGGCGGGCGAGTCCTGGACCTGGCCTGGCCGGCCCGGCAGGGCCAGCCCGGCCAGGACCCCGGCCAGGGCCAGGCCGGCCGCAGCCGCGATGGCGGGCGCGAACCCGTCACTGAACGCGGCGGCTGAGGTGTAGCCGCCCGTCGTGGTGAACACGGCGGCCAGGATCGCGACGCCGAACGCGCCGCCCAGCTGGCGCATCATGCTGAAGCTGCCCGACGCCTTGCCGATGTCGCCGTGCGGGACCGAGCCGACCACGGCCCTGGTGACCGCGGGCACGGCCAGGCCCAGCCCGGCGCCGGAGATCACCATCGGCACGAGCAGCGCCGGGTAGGCCACCCCCGGGGAGGCGATGACGGCGATCCAGGCGAATCCGGCGGCCTGCAGCAGCAACCCGGAGACGACCAGCGGCCGCTCGCCGATCCGGTCGGCCAGCTTCCCCGCCCTCGGCGCGATCAGGAACGGCGCCACGCCCCAGGGCAGCAGCCGCAGCCCGGCGCTGAGCGGATCCTGGCCGAGGCCAGCCTGCTGGAACTGGGCCAGGAAGAAAACCGCCCCGGTGATCGACGCGTTCATCAGGAAGACCGCGGCGTTGCCCGCCGAGAATCCCCGGAGGGCGAACAAGCGCATCGGCAGCATCGGCGCGCGGGCGCGCAGCTCCCAGGCGGTGAACGCCACGGCCAGCGCCGCGCCCGCCGCGAGCGACCCGGCGACCTCGGGGGTGCCCCAGCCGGCCGAGCTGCCGCGCACCAGGCCCCACACCAGCCCGAGCGCCGCGCCGGTGCACAGCGCCACGCCGGGCAGGTCCAGTGGAGCGCGCGGCCCGTAACTCTCGCCCAGGTGGCGCAGCGCCAGCGGGATGGTGAGCAGGCCGATCGGCACGTTCAGCCAGAAGATCCACGGCCAGGCGATGCCCTGGGTGATCGCGCCGCCCAGCACCGGCCCCACCACGACCGCCAGGGCGGTCACCGAGCCGAAGATGCCCATCGCCCAGCCGCGGCGCTGCGGTGGGATGGCCGCGTTCAGCAGGGCCAGCGCCAGCGGCATGATCATCGCCGCGCCGACGCCCTGCACCGTGCGCGCCGCGATCAGCGCGCTGGCCCCGGGCGCGAGCGCGCACGCCGCGGAGCCCGCGGCGAACACGCCCAGGCCGATGGTGAAGACCCGCCGCCTGCCGAACCGGTCGCCGACGGCGGCCGCGGTCATGAGCAGCACCGCGAAGGCCAGGGTGTAGGCGTTGACCGTCCATTCCAGCTGCCCGATGGAGGCGCCCAGGTCGTGGCGGATCGTGTTCAGCGCGGTCGCGACGACCAGCAGGTCGAGCACGACCATGAACGAGGTCACCGAGGCCAGCGCCAGGGCCCAGCCCTGGGCGCGGGTCACGGCGCCCTGCCTGTTCGCGGTGTTCACGTGTCCTCCAAAGGTGCGTGGTGATGCTTGCTAGTGGTACAGACACCGTGGGCGCCGCGAATTGGGCGGTGAGTTTGCGGCCCGGCTGGTGTCGCTTCGGTTAGGACCCGGCGAAGGGAAGGATGTGATCGTGACCGCGACTGCGCTGGCCCGCGCCCGGGCGGGCAACGGGGAGGCGTTCCGCGAGCTGACCGGCCCGCACCGGCGCGAGCTGCAGCTGCACTGCTACCGGATTCTCGGCTCAGTCCAGGACGCCGAGGACACGCTGCAGGAAACGCTGGTGCCTGAACGCGCTGCGCGACACCGGCCGCCGCCCGGCCGTGACCAGGTCCCAGGGATCGGTGCTCAGGCCCGAGCCCGCCCGCCGCGCCGAGCCACTGTGGCTGCAGCCCTTTCCCGATGCGCTGCTCGATGACCTCCCCGATAACGCCCCCGGGCCCGAAGCACGCTACGAGACCAGGGAGGCGGTGGCGCTGGCGTTCGTGGCCGGGCTGCAGCGCCCTCCAGCGGGCCCGCACCACGCTCGCGGCCCAGCTTCCGGCCGTGGGCCGCGACAGCGACCCTGCCGCGCTAGCCCCCCGGCCCCTGCCGCGTTAGCGGGATACGCTCAGCGGCTTACCGGAGTCTCCCGCTCGACCCGGGACAGCTTCTCGGGATTGCGCACGATGTAGAGCCCGGTGATCGAGCCGTCGTCGATCCGCATCGCCACGAGATGCTCGATCTCCCCGTCGAGCCGGATGATCAGAGCCGGATGGCCGTTGACCTGCACCGCTTCGACTGACGCCTGGCCGCCGATCCGGGGCAGACCGATAGCCAGGAAGCGGGCCACCCGGCCGGCGCCTGCGATGGGACGCACCGCGGCGCGCTTGAGTCCGCCGCCATCGGTCAGGAGGACGACGTCCGGGGCGAGCATGTCGAGCAGGCGCTGCAGATCACCGGTTTCGACCGCCCGCTGGAACGCCTCGATCGCGCCGCGGGCCTCGGCGGCGGACACGGCCCCGCGCGGCCGTCGCGCCGCGACGTGGGCCCGGGCCCGGTGGGTGAGCTGCCGGACCGCAGCCGGGCTCTTGCCGACGGCTTCGGCGATCTCGTCATACTCCAGATCGAACACCTCGCGCAGCACGAAGACAGCCCGCTCGGTCGGCGTGAGCGTCTCCAGCACCAGGAGCATCGCCATCGAGACGCTCTCGGCCAGCTCGACATCCTCGGCCACGTCGGGCGCGGTCAGCAGCGGCTCGGGGAGCCAGGGACCGATGTAGGACTCCTTGCGCCGGCGCAGCGTGCGGAGCCGGGTCAGCGCCTGGCGGGTGGTGATCCGGACCAGGTAGGCACGCTGATCCCGCACCGCGGCGAGGTCGACGCCCGACCACCGCAGCCAGGTCTCCTGCAGGACGTCCTCGGCGTCAGCGGCCGAGCCGAGCATCTCGTAGGCGACGGTGAACAGCAGGTTGCGGTGGGCGACGAACGCCTCGGTGGCCTCGGTGGCCTCGGCGGCGGAGTCCGTGCGGCCGCCATCAGCGAACGGCCCGGCTGGGCCCGTGGCTGGCTCGCTGTGCTCGCTCATCGCTGGCTCCCGCTCGTCCGCTTCCGACTGTGCCACACGCACAAGACGCCGGTCCCGGCGGCTTTGTGACACCCCTGGTCTGTGCGGCTGGTCTGTGCGGCTGGTCTGTGCGGCTGGTCTGTGCCGCACGTCACAGTGCTGCGGCGTCACAGGCATCGGGCCGCTGGCATCTCCATGTCCGTAAAGGGCGCCGCGAACGATCCGCGGCGGCCCGCGACTCCACGAGTGAGGACGACGTCATGGAACAGCGCATGGACCTGATGGCCAACGAGATCGGCGCCAAGATCGCGAAGCGGATCTACAACGTCAGCCTGGTGGTCGAGCAGTCACCGCTGCCCAAGGCCACCCAGGAGCTGGTGAGCCTGCGCGCCAGCCAGATCAACGGCTGCGGCTGGTGCGTCAACTTCCACACCAAGGAGGCCGCGGCGTCCGGTGAAACCCCGGTCCGGCTCAACCTGGTCGCCGCCTGGCGCGAGTCCACCGTGTTCACCGAGGCCGAGCGGGCCGCGCTGGCGCTCGCCGAGGAAGGTACCCGGTTCGCCGACGCCAGCCACGGCGTGTCCGACGAGACGTGGGCGCAGGTACGCAAGCACTACGACGACGACCAGACCGTCGCCCTGGTCGCCCTGGTCGCCCTGATCAACGCGGCCAACCGGCTCGCCGTGATCGTGCGCCAGCAGGGAGGTTCCTACGAGCCCGGCATGTTCGCCAGCATGGGGAGCTGACCGGCAGCCGGATCCTGAGCACGCCCGGCCCGCGCGGAACGCCACCCCCCCGAGGCCCACGGAAGGCCTGACCGCAGGCTATTGCGGGCCGAGTGTGCCCAATTCCTGTCTCCCGGCCCTGGCCCGTCCTATTGACAAAATTGTTGGCAGATGAACTTGAGGCCGGACGCCGGGGTGCCGGGGTCTGCTCGGCCTGATCGAGACGGCCGGCCAGAGAGGTACTTACTCGATTTCAGAAGTTTGTCGGGTATTCAGGGGTTTGTCCGGCCCTCGTGGTGAGCAGCTTTGCCCGCTTCTTAAGTGAGCCTCACTGCCGCGGGCCATGGCCTTTGATATTGTCGTTCCGCGGAATGAGACCACAAGGAAGTGGATGCCGTGGCCCAGAGATTCGATCGCGCGCTGTGTTTAGTCGCGGTTAGCGCGGCAATTCTGCTCTCGGCCTGCGGCGGCGGCGCTTCGCCGGCCCCGGGCAAATCCGCCGTGGCGGCGCATACTCCCGCCCGGAGCAGCGCCCCGATCGCGGCCCAGACACGCGGCTCAACGGTTACCGCCATCGAACGCGTCAACGCATGGTCTGCCGACGGCGGCCAGGCGGAACTCAGGCGCCTGGCCGCCGCGATCGTGGCGGTCGGGCACGCGGATACTCCGGGCGCCAGCTACGCCGACCTGCATAAGGCCTGCGTCACGGAAGCCGCTGCCGTGGCGAGCGCGCAGAACGGGCCGCCGGTCCCGGCTGCGGCTGAGGAGTCCGCGTTGGCCGGGGCACTGACCGAGTACGCGAAGAGCGCAGCGGATTGCCAGGCCGGAGCCTCGGCGCACTCTGTCGCGCTGCTCAACAAGGCCGCCGCCGCGACCAGGGCCGGCACCGCCGACATACTCAGGTTCGATAACGAGACCAGGGACGCGCAGAGCCGGGCGGCCCAGAGCGCGGCGGGCCGCAAGTGCACGCAGCTCTTCCGGGCCTGGAAAACCGGCCCGGCCCAGGCGCGGCTCAGCCAGTTCCTCGCGGCGCTCAAGGCGCTGCAGGTGGCCGGCTCGGGGAAGAACCTCGCCGCCGTCACTGCCGCAGCCCGCAGCGCCGGGCAGGCCGCCGGGCAGATCGCCCGTTACCCCGTTCCGGCCTGTGCCGACCCGGGCGCCGACTTTGCCGCGATTCTCACCAGGGTCCGGGCCGCAGCGGCCAGTGCGGCCACTGCGAAGACCCTGCCCGCCGTCGTGCAGGCGCTGGCACCACTGAAGCAGGTGCCGGCGCTGGAGGCTCGGTTCACCGCCGAGGTCAAGCTCACCGCCGGCGCCTAAGCCCCCCGTCAGCGCCCAGAAAGCGTGCCGTCATGACACTGTGCAGCTCTTGCGGGTGTGACGTCGGGGCGACGGCCGGGGAGTGCCCGCGCTGTGGCTCCGGCCAGGCCGGACCGGTTCCCGGTCCCGGTCCCCCGGGGGATGACAGTCTGGTGGCGGCGCCGCGAGTCATGCCGCTCGCGCCGCAGACCGTCGAAGAACATATATATCTGGAACTTGAGATAGGGCCCGGCGAGGTCTGGGAAAGCCCGGGCGCCGCCGGGCCGGATCCGGCGCAGGCCATGGGAGCAGCCCCGGCGGAACCGGCCCAAGCCGATACCGGGGAGGCTGACGGCGATGATGGCGAGGAGAAGGGCGGGCTCCGGGCGGCTTATTGCGCCCGGCGGGTCAGGATAAAGGACCTGCACACCCCGGCCCTCAGATGGCTCCTGCGGATCGCCATCGCGCAGATCGTCATTGTGGCGATTCTGATGACGGTGCAAAAGGTACGGCAGCCGCTGGTGAACAGCGGAGTGCCCGGCGCGAGCGGTGGCACTTTCGTCGTTCCGCTCGCCGTCTTCCTGGTCATGGGCATTTCCCTCGCGGCCGGATACTGGTTCGGGCTGGCCGGGGCATTGCGTGTCCGCGCGGCTTTCGGCGTTCCCATTGCCGCGCTGGCCACCTGGGCGCTGGCCGACGGGCCCATCTCGAGCCTGAGGCTGGGGGGGACCAGCGTAGATCCACAGCTCAGTTACGCCGGACTGCGCTGGGCGCAGCTCGGCGTCCTCGCGGTCTTCTGGATCTGGCTCATCGCCACGACGCTCGCGAGGCGGCGAGCCCAACGGGTAAAACCCGCGATCGCCCCGGATCCGGTCGGCGAACCCTGGCGCCCGGGGACCGTCTTTGGCGCTCTGGCCTGCGTGCTCGCCTACTACGCGCTGGAACTCGTGATCTGGGTGCTCTATGCGCGCGCCGGACTGGCCGCCATCGGTACCGGGTCGCTGCTGGCGGATCTGGGTGTCCAGGCGGTCCTGCTGCCCGTCTTCCTGGCTCTCGTCGTGCTGCTGGGTAGCACGGACCTGCTGGAATGGGGCGAGATCGGGGTCCGGTGGGTGACGGTCAGGACGCAACGCGCGCGGCGTCCCACTCTGCTGATGATCCTCACGCCACTGGTGGCGGTCGCGATGATCGCGAACGTGGTACGTCTCGATCGCGTCAACGTCCTGCTTGAACTAGCGGTCGTCGGTGTGCCGGTGCTGCTGGCCATCCTGCTGCTCCGCCTGGCGCCCGGCTATGGTGACTGGTCCGGCGGGATAAGATCCCGTGCGGTCATCACCGGCGCGGTCGCCATCTTCCTCTACACCACGATCCTCCTGGCTATCACCTCCGCCATCCGCAGCGCGATCGGGTGGTCGTTCTACTTCGACGCAAAGCTCTACTGGCTCGTGGCCACCACGCTCGCGCTAGCGGCTCTCACCGTGGGCGTGTTCCTCCTGGCCAGTCCCGGAGTCGGCCAGCCGGAACAGCGGGGCCGCGGTCTGGTCCTGGTCATAGCCGGGGTGCTCCTACTGATTGCCGGACTACCCGGTTTCCTGCACGCGGCGGGCTGGCCGGCCGTGTTCCCGCGGCACCACTTCTCGCTGCTGTCCGGCTTGCAGTTGGCTGCCGCCCTGGGGGCCCTGGGCTGGCTAATCAGCCTGGCCATGCGCAAGCGCATGAGCGGGGCTGCGGTACAACTCGCCGGCGTGCTCGGGCTGCTGGTGGGGCTGCAGATCGTCAGCTGGATAATCGGTTTCCTGAAGGCGGCCGGCACGCTGGGCGCGGACTCGGACTATCTGCTGGCCGCCGTGTTCTTCCTGCCGGTCTTCTGGGGCTTCGCGACGTCGGGCGCCAATCTGACTGGCCCAGAAGCCAACACTGCCGCGTATCCTCGCGATGGCCGCATCCTGCTCACCGTGAGCTACACGCTCATTTCGGATGCGACCTTGCTGTACCTGGGCGCGCTGCGAGCGCCGGGCACCGGGAAGGGTCCCCAGGACTACCTGACGGCCGACCCTGTCACCCTCCTCGGGCTGGCCGCACTGGGCTCGGCGCTGGTCATCGTGGCTTTCGTGACCAGAATGACCGACCGGCCTCAGCAGGGCACAGTCCCCGCCAGCGCACCGGATCCGGCTGCCGGGGGCAGCGGGCCAGCACCGGGACCCCCTGACGAGCCGCGAGCCCCTGTGCGCGGGCGCGGTCACGGGCTGCGGGCCTGGGCGCGCTCCTGCAGCCCCGCCCAGGTGGCAATTGCCGCAGCCGGGGTGCTGGCCACGGGTGCGGCGCTCGTGATCTTTGGCCACGCGCTTCCCGGGCTGGCGCAGGCCAACGCGGTCCTGCTCGGGAAACGGTACGTGGCCCATGTCCCCGGCCCTGGCTGCGACAAGCATGGGGCGCTGTGGACATTGACACCGGGCGAGCCCATCACCACGACATGCCTGCGGTCGGGCTTGCGCGTCGCGATACGCCCAGGCCCGAACATTGACGCAGACGTGAAGTTCCTGCCCCCGAATGGTTTTGCCTCGGAGAACTACCGCATCTCGGTCAAAGTCTTTTTCAGCAGGGGCTTCGACGGGTGCGCAGGGTTTTTCACCCGCGCCAGCGCGGCCGGGCGCTACTTTAGCGCTGTCTGCGGTGATGGCTCGGTTGATATCGTGAAGTTCGGTGCCCATGGGATATCGTGGCCCTACCTTAATTTCACTGGCCGGGCGCTGACCTACAGGATTACGGCGGTCTCGCAAGGCACTCATCAAAGCGTTTATGTCAACGGGGCCAAGCTCGGCACGATCGTGGACGCGGCGTTCTCCAAGACCGAATACGTCGGCCTTGGAGTCTTCGGCCATAGCAGGCGGGCGGAGTCAGTGGTTTTCAGAGGGTTCTCGTTCACGCCGCTCCCAGCATCCCCCCGGGCCTGATGGCCCCGCGAGGCTGACCGGCAGCCGAATCCCGGCCCAGGTGTTACCCGGTGGCGGTGATCGGCTGGTAGACGTGGACCCTGCCGTCAGGGAAAGTCCTGGCCTCGGCGAGATTCACCTGGGCGTCCGAGGCGAAGGTCAGGGTCCCGGGAACGGCGGGCAGGCGCCCGGGTGCCACCCACTCGTCAACGGAATCGTCCACGACAATCAGCAGGTCAACGTCGCTCCAGTCGTCGGCGCGGCCAGCTCCTAGTGTCCATCGACATGAATCGTGGCCTGGCCGAGCTCCCGCGGCAACCCGATAATCACCGGCTCAAGGCGTGGTGGCCGTGAGGCACGGCGTCCACGCCGGTGGCCGCTGGGTGCCAGACCCCGGGGTTAGCTCGACGGGTGCGTGAGGACCCGAGTTGGTCATGTCCTGCCCCATCGGGCACGCTGGCTTCGGGACCACCGTGCGCGACAGTGACTGTTCTTGCCGAGGGAGATGGCCGAGGTGACCGAGAACTACCCGCCAGAATCAACGCCGCCCGAGGCAGAGCGGCCGGTGGCGCACGAGGAGGAGCAGCCGGCCCCCGAGCCCGACGAGGATCCGGGTTACCTGACCGAAACGGGCGAGGCGGTCGGGGAGGACGGATCGGTCGTTCCGATCATCGGTGGCCTGCCCGCCGTCGAAGGCTCCGCCTGGGATATCGGCGCCGCAGCGGACGAGCGTGGGGCGGACCTGGCTGAACACGAGGCCAGCCAGGAACACCAGACCACTGAGGAGGACACACGCTGAGCAGCCCAGCGCCGGCCACGCCGGGGCCTGCATGACCCGGATGGGAGTGCCTCCGGTGCTCGTGACCGGAGCGACCGGGCGGGTCGGGCGCGTCGTAGTCGACACGCTCACAGACGCGGGCGTGCCGGTCCGAGCCCTTACACATCGCCCCGAGGCGGCGGCGTGGCCAGCGAACGTCGAAGTCGTCACCGGCGACCTCACCGTACCCGCATCGCTCGACGCAGCGCTGCAGGGTGTCGGTGCCGTCTTCCTCGTCTGGACCGTCCCGCCGGCGACTGCTCCGGCAGTTGTCGAGCGTCTCGCCACCCGCGCGCGGCGCGTCGTGTTTCTCTCCTCACCACACCAAACCCCGCACCCCTTCTTCCAGCAACCGAATCCCATGGCGGTGCTCCACGCCGATATTGAGCGGCTCATCGCGGCCTCCGGACTCGAATCGACGATCATCCGGCCAGGGATGTTCGCGTCGAACGCGTTGTTCTGGTGGGCGGCCGCGATTCGCGACGACGGTGCCGTCCGGTGGCCTTACGGCGCTGCCGAGACAGCACCCGTCGATGAGCGCGACGTGGCAGCCGTCGCGGCGCGGACCCTGTATCAGGACGGACATGCCGGGGGCGACTACGTCCTCACGGGCCCCGAGTCACTGAGTCAGGCCGAGCAGGTGAGCATCATCGGTGACGTCCTGGACTGCCGGATCAGATTTGAGGAACTGTCACCGGACGAGTTCCGGAGCGAGACGGCGGGAAGCTGGCCGCGCCCGGTCGTGGACATGCTGCTCGCCGCGTGGGCCGCAACAATGGGAAAACCGGCGTTCGTCACCTCTACGGTGTCCGACATCCTCGGATCGGCTCCGCGGTCGTTTCGCCAGTCGGTCGCCGATCACGCCAGCGCGTTTATGGCAGGTCGGGCCCCGTCGAAGAGCGGCACTGCCGAAGGCCGAACGGGCTGAATGTCAATTACGATGACCCGGTGCACCCCGGATGGCGCAGCCGGCAGCCCCAAGGCTGATGTGCTGCGGGGCCGCTGATCAGGTCTTCAGCGCCGGCCGCGGGCGAGGGCGGCAACCTCGCGCAGGGCCTCGGCGATGGCGGGGAAGTCCTTCCTCAGGATCGCGCCGTGGTTGCTGGTGACCTTCGCGCTGATTTTGATGTCCGGGTTGCGGGCGGTCACCGCATCGAGGCTGGTGCGTATCCGTTCCTGCTCATCGCCGTGGCTTCCGAGGGAGGTCCCCGACGCGACCACGTACCGCACCGGGATGGTGATGTTGTCCAGCACGGGGCCCAGTTCGCGCTCGCGGGAGAGCCTGCCGAGCTCGATGTTGCTGCCGGCCTGCTGCTCGGCGGTCATCCGCGGGACCAGGCCGGTCGGGCGCAGCAGCGGCGTGAGCCAGCTCATCCGCCGGAACAGTTTCCGGATCCGCTGCTCCATGGCCTCGTCGAGCCAGTCGTACGGGTACGCGCCGTCGACCAGGACCGCACCCAGGGCACGCTCCGGATTCCGGCTGGCCCAGTGCGCTGCGGCGACCGCCCCGTAGGACCAGCCCACCAGCAGCGCCCGGTCCACGTCCCTGGCCGCCAGAACGGCATCGACATCCCGGACGGCGGCCGCGAAGGAGTAGTCCGCCGAACGCTTCGATTTGCCGCGGGCCCGCTCGTCGTAGGTGATGTGCCGCCACCCCGTCCCCAGGTCAGCGACGACCCGCCGCCAGTACCCCTGAGTGGCGAACTGGCCATTGAGGTAAACCACGGGGATACCGGGACCGCCGGTGTCGGTGACGGCCAGGGCCGTATCGTCAACCGGCACCATGCCGGTCCACTTCGAATCGGCCGGGGTAGTGCTGTTCTTCATGATGTGTTCCACCTGGTTCTGTTAGACGCCTTTGTACGGCTTCTCCAGGCCCGGCATGTGGATCGCAGGCCCGCTTGGGACGGACGGCCGGCCGGGCCGTCGGCGACGACCGACAGGATCTCGATCGCGGTGGGCCCGGCCGGACAATCCTGGTTCTGCTTCCCTCAGAGGCTCCGGGCGGTGATGTCGCCCTGGGAGGTGGTGGCACGGATGTCGAGTTCCGCGGGGCCATCGTTCTTCAGGGCGTTGCTGATCCGGCCGTGGCCGGTGCCGGCGTCCAGGGCGGCCGAGACGCCGGGGGCGGCGCCGACCGTGATGTCGCCGGACTGGGTGCGGAGCACGACCGTGCCGCGCACGGCCTCGGTGATCCGGATGTCGCCCCTGGCGGTGCTGATCTCCGCGGGGCCGTTGAGCCGGCCGACCTCGACGTCGCCGTCGACCGCAGTAAGGCGGACGCTCGCGGCCTCGTCGATCTTGATCTGGCGGTACGCGCCTTCGAAGGCGACGTCGCCGAGGCGTCCCACGCCGCGGAGCTCGGTGCTGGCGGCCTTGGCCTCGATGCGGGAGCCGGCGGGCAGCTGGACGGTGACCTCCAGGGATCCGGAGGGACCGAAGAACTGGTTGCCGGGGGCCGAGGCGGTGATCCGCAGGACGCCGTCGGCGTAGGCGACGGTGGTCTGTTCCGCGGCCTTGGTGTCGCGGCCCTTGGAGGGATTGGCGGGCCGGACCTCGACGGTGGTGTCGGCGCGGTCTGCGGCGATGAACTGGATGCGTCCGGCGGGGATGTCCAGGACGGCGGAGATCGGGGCGGGGGTGTCGAACTTCTGCATCATGCTCTCCTGTGCTCGTTCGTTGTTTCCTACATAGGAAACGCTACGTTGCCTTCTGGAGTCCGGCAACATATCCGTTGCACGAAATTGATATCTGCGCAGTTCAAGGCTTAGAAAGTGTTGCAATGGATATGCGAGGAACGCAACGGCAGCCGATCTGATCGTTGCAATAGATGAGGGGTGAACGCTATAGTGGGGGTCAGGGGACCGCCACGAAGGAGCACCAAGGAGATCGCGATGCCGGGAGGCAGGCTCACCCAGCAGGAACGCCAGCAGATCGCGCTGGGGCTGGCCGACAGCCTGCCCTACGCCGAGATCGCCCGGCGCCTCGACCGCCCCACCTCGACGATCACGCGTGAGGTGATGCGCAACGACGGCCCCACCGCCTACCGCGCCGATTTGGCCCACCGCGCCACCGAACGCCGCGCCCACCGGCGCAAGCACACCCCGCCCCGAGGGCAGGGGGTGCCGGCGCAGGGCCGCGGGCGCGACGACGAGGCCGTGCGCGAGTACGAGGAGGCGTTCACCACCCTCCTGATGCAACAGGGCCTGCCTAAGATGACGGCCCGGGTGCTGACCAGCCTCTTCATCGCTGACGCGGGCAGCCTCACCGCGTCCGAACTCGCCCGGCACCTCCAGGTCAGCCCGGCGTCCGTCTCCAAGGCGATCGCGTTCCTCGACAGCCAGGGCCTCATCCGCCGCGAACGCGACGAACGCCGCCGCGAGCGCTACTTCGTCGACGGCGACGTCTGGTACCAGTCGACGATCGCCAGTGCCCGCGGTATTGCCCAGGTCGCCGAGATCGCGCGGCAGGGCGTCGGCGTCCTCGGCCGCGAGACCCCGGCCGCCGCCCGCCTGGAGAACATCGCCCGCTTCAGCGACTTCATCAGCGAGAGCATGCTCCGCGCCGCGGAGCAGGTCCGCGACGTCCTCCACGCGAAACCCGAAACGACCCCAGGTGACACCATCACGCCAGGTTCGGATCGCAACCCGTCACGCCTGGGTGGGTGAGGTCGTTTCCTCAACCGCCGCCGCATCGACCTGCTCATCAGCGTCCTCACGGGCCAGGGGGCATGCGGGCTGCCTGTGGCCCCAGGCCGGAACCGGGCCGCCGGGAGGGGACCCTGGCCCGGTAGAAGCGGTCGAAGATGCGGGGGAGCTGATCCGGCGGGATGCCGGGGCCGTCGTCAGGTTCGACGGGGCGGAGATCAGTGCCAGCATCCATCCTCCGCCGGAGAGCGAACCACAGTGGGTGTCCCGGCCGCATCAGCCGGCCAATTCCTGGCCCTGGGCAAAATAGCGTAGCGGCGCGCGCAGCGGCGCCAGACGGACCGGCGAGGAAGCAATGCGCGCCTGCTATCGCTGCGTGGTCATCGACGCTGAAGGACAGCGGCTGCCGGGCCCGATGCGGGAGACTGCAGCGGCCCGGAGTTCGTCGGCCCAGTCCGCTGGCCAGTACGGCCTGGTTGAAGCCAGGTCCCCGGTTTGGGGGACCTGGCCTCTTGATCATCCGCCACCCGTGTCATGGGCAGGGGGCGGGGCCTGATCAGGTGCGTCGCGGCTTGATGGTGCGAGCGTCGATCGACGTGCCCGCCCGGCCGGCGCCGTTGGCGGTATGCGTCACGGTGACGTCGAGCGGATGGTCGGCGACGATGTCGAGAACGCCGAGCACGAGCGGCCCCCCGGTGGGACCGACCGCTTCCTGCAGGCTGCAGCAGTCCTCAAGTGTCGCCCTTCCCGGCCCGAGCACGAGCTTCGCGAAGGCACGTGCCTGCACGGTCCGGGGCTCACGCCCGACCGGCTTATCGTGCAGCACCAGCGGCGCGAAGTACTTCACCAGCTCCACCGTGCAGATGGTGGGATTGTAAATGGTGACTGCCGTGGCGTAGCGGCCGCTAACTACTGTCTCGCAGCCGCCACGTCCATGCCCCCCGTCGTCCCCCTCCTGCGTGCCGCAGATCATCTCCACGGAATGGTGCCAGCGGCAGGCGGGCACCGTGAGCGTGACCGGCTTGCTCGCCACGACGGCGCCGTCGGCCACGACGTCGAGGCTGCCCGTGAAGACCTGATCTGTCTCCGCACAGGCACGCACACCCTTCCAGGTGACCTCGAACGGCAGCGAGTGGTCCACGTCCCCGGCGAGAGAGTCGTAGCTCGCCGGGGCAATCGACGCGACGAACGGCGCAATGGCTCCCGTGCGCTGGAGTTCGAGGTGGTTGATGCTCTGCACGGCTGAGGAGATGAGGGAGAGCAGCGTGGCGATCATCGTGGCCGCGTTCACCCCGGTGGTGTGCGAGCCGCCGGGAGTTGCCCCGGTAATCCGGGTGGCCTGACCGGGGCTGCCCCCGATGGTGCAGACACCGTAGTCAAAGTTGTCCGGGGTCGGCCCCGGATCGCCGTCCAGCGCGCCAGTGACCCCGGTGTCGGTGCTAACCGCAACGACGGTAATCCCGGCCGCCACCAGAGCAGCCGTGGCGGTGGTCTCGGTGATGTCTGCGACTCCCGAGATTGCGGAACAGATGGGATCGTGCCCGGGTGCGTCGCCGAACCAGACCAGGATCCGCTTGCTGCCTGGCCGCCAGCCGATCGCTGGATCCGTGGCGACCTGCTGCAGGGCGAACAGTTGTCCCTCAGGTGTGTCGCTACCGTCGTTTGCGGACCAGGCGTTCACCGCGACCGTGATATCCGCAGCGCCCGGGGTGGGGGCTAGCTGGTGCTGGAAGGCGTACGGGCTGGATGCGGGAATCGGGAAATCCTTGTAGTTCCCGGCCCCCCAGGCCACGTCGAGTCCGGAGAAGGCTGGGTCGTTGACGACCGTGTTGATGCCCGCCTGGACCGCGCCAATGATCGATCCCATGCTCCCGGTGGTGTCAGCCAGCAGGTAAACGTCAGCCTTCGCGACCCCCGCCGGCACATTGACAGTGACCGTCTCTTCCTCGGTCACGCATTCCGACAGGGTCAGGTTATTCACCGGCGGGTCTATCGTCACGGATGGCGCAGGGGTCACGGCAGGCCGCTCCGGCACGGGCATTTCGGGCGCGAAGACCCCCCGGCCGGCGAGTGCCTCGAACGTGCGCAGCGGCTGCACCGCCCCGCTTGCGTCGACCACAAGGGAGGCGGTCTGGTTGTGCTTTCCCCGGACGGCGGCGTGGACCAGCCGTACTTCCTCACCAGACGGCAGACGCCCGGTGACCTCGGCGACGATGTCGAAATCGGTGGTGCCGAGCACCTCGGCAAATGCCGCCTGAACCGGATCTCCAGCATCGCTTGTCGTGGAATTCATGAGTGGCCCCCTCCACACGAGTGTTCTACTCGGCAGGAGACCTTCAGGCAGCATCTGATACACGCCTACTCAGGGATCCGGGTCAAGGGCGTCGCCAGCAAATCCAGCACAGTGATCCTTTGTGCTGCCGAAGCCCGGGTTATCGGCGACCCGCCGTTCAGGACGTTGCCAACGCCAGCGCCGCTCGGTGGGCGTCCCTGGGCGAGATAACCGCCGCGTTGCCGTTCATCCCCAGCCAGGCCAGTTATGGGATCGTGTCCAAGCTGCGTCCCGGCCCGGTGGTAACGCCGCGGCCTTCGCTGGTCTAAGTAGGTAAGAGACTGAGTGGAGCGGCGGTGACATGCACGCACCAGGCGGCCCGAGACCGGCTGTGACGCCGGTGCCGGGCGAAGCCGGCGATGACCAGGCGGTATTCGAGCGCTTCGTGGAAGAGGCCGGGCCGCGGCTCGGCCGCGCGCTGGCTGCGCTTTACGGCTTTGAGGATGGCCGTGACGCGACCGCGGAAGCACTGGCCTATGCCTGGGAGAACTGGCCACGGCTGCAGCACATCGCGAACCTTCCGGGCTACCTGTTCCGGGTCGGGCAGACCCGCAGCCGCCGCCGGCGCGAGCCAGTCGCCGAGCTATTCGACATTGGCGAATGCGGCGATTACCGCTTCGAGCCCGGCCTGCCCAGGGCACTTGCTGCGTTGACGCAGCGGCAGCGGCTGGCCGTGGTGCTGGTCCACGGCTACGGCTACACGCTGCGCGAAGTTGCCGAGCTGACCGGCATCCGGCCGACAACCGTCCAGAACCATCTGGGCCGGGGCCTGGCCCGGCTGCGCATTTTGCTGGGAGTTGACGATGAAGGCTGACCTGACCCGGCAAATTCATGAGCTGATGGAACTCGGTGTGCGCCCGGCCACGATGACTGATATCAAGAGCCGGGCTCCGGTGAGGATGACCGTACTGCAGCGGGCTACGGTCAGATCACGGCTCGCTGGCAGCCGCCTCATCGTGGCCCCAGGCGGGTCCCCTGCATCTCGCATTGGGCCGGTTACCGGCCTTGGCGACCGCCTGCACTGGCCGAGCCGAGCCATCGTGGCCGCAGCAGCGGGATTGGCCATCATCGCAGCCGTCATCGGCATCACCCTTCTGGGCGGTTCCAGCCCAGGCCGTTGACGAGGGTGCTGTCCGGCTCCTGGCCAAGGCCGCCGGCGTCGCCGCGCGCCAGCCCGCACCCTATGTCCGGGACAGCCAGTACATGTACGTGGAGACCACGGCCGCTGTCCCTTCCCTTGGGCTCAAGCCGTTGTCCAGCAAGCCCCGCCCCTTTCCCCGCCATATCCACCTGAAGATGATCACGTCGCAGGTCTGGGTGCCGGTTGACAATTTGTGCCGCAGCGGCCTTGAGCGCGGTATTACGGGCAATGGGCAAGTAAGCAGTTCGACATTCTCTATGCGGCAGCCCGGCGTGAAGTGCCCGAACATGGGCGGGCTGAACGACCCCACCTACCGGCTGCTGCAAACCCTGCCCACCAACCCGCACGCGCTGCTCGCGATGATCTACCGGACAGAACGCGGCCACGGTCCCGGCCCGGACCAGGAGGCCTTCGTCACCATCGGCGACCTGCTCCGCAACACGATCGCGCCGCCCAGGGTCACCGCCGCGCTCTACCGCGCTGCCGCCCTGATCCCGGGCGTGACCTTCGTGCCCAACGCCACGGACGCGATCGGCCGGCACGGCGTGGCAGTCGCGCGGATCGGCCCCGGCGTCAACGGCGGCGTCCGCGAAGAGCTGATCTTCAGCAGGGCCACCTGGCAGCTCATCGGCGAACGCACGGTGATCGCCCGCACTGGCGTGACCACCACCGCCACCGCGATCATCGCCCGGGCCTTCGTCGACCACCGCGGCCAGGGTCCGTCATCAGACCAGCACTCCACGTCGTGACCCTGCCCGGCGGCGTCAACGCGGCGCTCGACGTCGCCGGGAGCAGCGTCCTGCCCGGGCTCATCGAGCTCGCGGGCGGCCCGGAGCACGTCGTGACGATCGCCGACTTCGGTGGCACGCAGGAGCATGGGGTGAGGTTCAGCAGCCGGGACACACCGCGTCAGCGAGGACGGTCACGTGCGCGGGAAGCTCGTGCTGCTGGTCGGCTGACGCCCAGTAGCCATTTGGCCGCGGAGATCCGTGTCATCGAGCGAGGCTCGTCCTGGCAAGCGGGACGTCGAGGTCTGGCACCTGCTGTCGCACACGGGCGGGCTGCCGGCCTGGGACGAGCCGATGACGGTCCCCGACCTGTACGACTGGCCGAAGGCGACGGCGGGGCTGGCCGCGCAGGCGCCCCGCTGGGAGCCGGGGACGCAAGCTGGCTACCACGCAGTGACCCAGGGCTACCTGGTCGGCGAGGTGGTCCGCCGGGTCACCGGCGTCAGCCTGGGCACGTTCTTCGCCCGTGAGGTGGCCGGGCCGCTGGGCGCTGACTTCCACATCGGGCTGCCCGCCGGGCACGACGGCCGGGTGATCCCCGTCATCGCGCCGCCCCCGCCATCGGCCGCGGGCCAGGGCCGGCGGCGCCCGGTGCCGGGCCGGGCGGGGGCGAGGCCGCCCCGCGCGGACGCGGCAACCCGCCGGTTGACCCCGCGGACGCCAGCACCGTGGCGTGGCGGCGGGCCGAGATCCCGGCCGCCGGCGGGCACGGCAACGCCCGCTCAGCCGGCGCCGTGCAGTCGGTGCTGGCCTGCGGCGGGACGGCGCGCGGTGTCCGGCTGCTGTCCCCGGAGGGCTGCGAGCGCGCCCTGGCGGAGCAGTACCGCGGGCGGGACGGCATCCTCGGCGTGTCAATGCGCTACGGGAACGGCTACGGCCTGAACAGCGGCTGGCTGCCCAACCCGCGAACCTGCTTCTGGGGCGGCTGGGGCGGCTCGATGGCCGCCGTCGACCTGGACGCCAGGATGACCGTGTCCTACGTGATGAACCAGATGCTCGACCAGGGCGGCACGGGCGACGGCCGGGCCCTCGGCATCGTGATCGCCGCCTACGACGGCCTGTCCGGATAGCCGCCAGGCCGGTGAGCCAAGGAGCGACGCGTCCGGGTCGAGGCCGGTCAGCTCCTCGATCCAGTCCGGGCGTGGTTCCCTCCGTTCCCTCAGCGGATCTCGACCGACCGGGCCGCAAGATGCGGGCTGCCGAGGATCTGCCCGGACAGCGACGCCCCCGCCAGGCTCGGCGTCCCGGTTCCTGCCGCGATCACGGCCAGCAGCAGCCACTGGCCAGGACCAGCCGGCAGGTCCGTCCGGAACGACACCATCCCCGGCGCCGCCGGGGCGACCGGCCCGGAGGGACGGCGGACCTCGGTCGTGGAGTCGGCGGGCTGCCAGCCGGCCGGCAGCATGAAGTTGAGCGGGCCGCCGGCCGCGGGCACGCTGGCCATCGCGTCCCCGAGGCCGGCCGCGGCCAGGGCTGGCATCCCGGCCCAGTTGGCCGCGCTGGGGTCCAGCGCCGTGCGCAGCAGCAGCACCGTCAGCCCGTCGGGCCCGAGCGGCAGCAGGGCCCGCCGGTGCAGGCACACCTCGACGGCCAGTGTGCCGGTCGGGACCGCGCAGCTCGCGGCGGAGACCGTGGGCGCGTCCACCTCGGGCCCGGCGCCGATCACCGGCCGGGCGGTCGTACGGTGCACGATCCGCTCGACTAGGTCCGCCTCGGACGGCGCGGGCCCGTCCCATGGATCCGCCCACCAGCCGGCCGCAATAACGGCGTGATTCCATAGGGCGGCATCTACCACGGCTGTATCGCTCAGCCCATTCGCCCTGCGCAGCGCCCTCAGGCGCCGGCCGAAGACCGCCGTCCACCGCCCGTCGGGGATGATGAGCGGGTCAACCGCGTGCAGCGCGGTCTGCAGAGCCCACAGGGCGTACTTGTCGGCCGGTCTCCTGGTCCACGGCAGCGACGCCGGGGCGGGAAAGAGCGGGCTGCCCGGCGCGGGCCTGACCCTCACATCCGGGCTGGCGTGCCAGGTGAAGCTGCCGGCCGGGGTGCCGTCGGGCGACGGCGCGGGCCGCCCGGCCGCGTCCCTGAACGCACGGGCCCGGACGTCGGCCCAGTCCAGGTGCCACTCCCGGTCGGCGCCTCGCGGCGGCGGGAGCGGGTCAGTCAGTGCGGTGGGCAGCGACCGCCGGGTGTCGTACGGATGTACCCGCAGGTAGGTCACGTCCACCAGGTCGGTGTCGAGCTGGCACTCCCAGGCGCCGCGGGACTGGAGCGCGGCCCGCAGCAGCCGCACCCGCCCGCCCTGGGCCAGCGGGTAGGCGACCACCGACAGGTCCTGCACCGCCGCCTCGGGCAGCCCGTTGGCCAGCGCGGCCCAGTTCCAGGCCGGGACGCCTGCGGTGATCGTCAGCGCGCCCCGCCAGACGCCGACGGCGGTGCCCACGTAGACCACACCTGGCTCGGCCGGATCGATCGTGACGCTGTAGGCGGGCACCCGCACGCCAGGCCCGGCCGGCGGCAGCGTGCCGAGCTGGGACGGGAACCAGGTGCCGGTGCCGTCGAACCACCACAGCGGTTCCAGCGGATGGCTGGTGGCGACGTAGAACGAGCCGTGCGGCCCGGCTGTCTGGTCGTGCACGGCCAGGTCGTTCAGCATGCCTTCGGGCGGGATCACCGGCCCGGAGACGGCCGGGGCCGCGGGGCCGCCCGCGGCCACCGCGCGGAGCAGGATCCGGGTCCGCTGCCAGGCCCGGTTGGCGGGGTTGCGGTCCAGCCGGTGCGCGGCCCCCGGCATCAGGACGTAGAGCCGGCCCGGCCCGGCCCAGCGCATCGCCCGCACCCCGGTGGACCAGGCGTCCAGCGTCCCGGGCGGCGCCGGGCCGTGCTCGAGAACGTCGGTGACCGCGTCGTTGGCGTTCCCGGCCCGCGGGTCGGTGAACGACGGCAGCGTTACCGCCTGTACCCGCCACATCCCGGCCGCATTGTCGGCGAAGGTGCGGAACCACTGCTCGGAGTACCAGACCCGGCTGGTGCCCAGCGCCACCTGGGTGAGGCCCCCGGCGGTGATCGCGGCCACGTTGGAGTAGAACCGGGTGGCGCCGTCCTCGATGGCCTGGGCCGGCGAGGCTGGCCCGCGGAAGGACGGCTTGACGACGCTGTCGGCGTCGTCACGCCAGAATGCCTGGGAGTCCTGGCCGATGAACCGCCCGCTCCCTGACGGGTCGAACGCCACACCGCCGCCGTCGGAACCGGAATTGGCCCGGCGCCAGACCGAGTCCCCGATCCGCAGCTGGGTGGCGTTGTCCTGGACGCCGATCAGTACTGGGCCGTCACTGGCGGGGTGGCTGTCCAGGTAGCCGGCCTCGGTGGCGGCGAGCCCGGTGGTCCGGGAAGCGAACGTGGTGAGGTCGCCCCCGGCGGTGGATACGAAGATCCCGCCGTCACAGGCCACGTGCAGCCGGGTGCCGGTGCCGGCGACCGCAGGCAGCCAGCGCAGCCGGTGCACGTCCGGGTGCACGCCCTCGCCGATCCAGGTGGCATCGGCGCTGCCGTTCCCGGCGTAGTCCGTGTGCCAGTCCGCGGTCCCGGCCGGCGGCGGGGTGCGCAGGGTCAGCCGGTAGAGGCAGGCCGAGAACGTGCCCGGGGTCAGTGAGCTGTCCACCGCTGCGCCGCCGACGGCGACCCGCAAGGGCGCGGCCGGGTCGACGGCCACCGCGAGGTCGTATTCGCCCTGCCCCGGGTTGCTGCTGGGAGGGGTGCCGAACAAGGTGACCGGCAGCCCCTGGACCCGGCGCACCGTGGTGTCGCCGTCTACCCGCCACAGCCGCGGGCCGGTTGACAGCACGTACAGCACGGTGGGATCGGACGGCGCGGCGGCCAGCCCCAGGTTAAGCAGCGAGGCCCGCAGCACGTCGGTGGTCACGCCGGTCAGGTCGACCCGGGTGAACGGGCCGGCCAGCCCGTTGTCGCTGCGCCACAGGCCGCGCACGGGAGCAGGGGTGACGGCCCCGGCCACCGCCACCCACAGCCGGTCCCCGGCCGGGGTGCTCATCCAGGCCAGGTCAGTCACGTGCACCCGGGCGCTGCCGCCGGCGCCGAGCAACGCGTCCCAGGCGGCCACGGGGACCAGGCTCCACGGCTCGGTGGTGGGCCCGGCAGCCGGGTCGAACCGGTGCAGGCCTGCGCTCGTCCCGGCGATCACCGCGGACGGGGCGGCTGGATCGGCTGCGAACGCGTACACGCCCTGACCGCGCAGCCCCGCATAGCCGGCACCGGGCTGAGCACCGTGCTCCCACGGGTCGGTGCCCGGGTCCTGCTGGACAGCGTGCACCGGCCCGGTGGCATGCAGGATCCCGACCCCGCCGTAACTGGCCCTCACACCCAGGTCATTGGGTGTGCCGGTGGGGTCCGGCTCCCCGGTGCCGGCCCAGACCTCGTCCTGGGCGGGGTCGCCGCCGGTGTCGAAGCGGACGTGCAGGGCGCCGATGGCCAGCGTGGTGGACGACGGGGCGTCGGTGGTGACGTCGCCGCCCAGCGTGTAGGTGCCCACCGGGAGCCAGCTGGCGCCGCTGTCGGCGGAATACCAGACCCCGCCGCCCGCGGCGCCCGCGTAGATCCGCGTGCCGTCGTCGCTGACCGCCAGGTCCCGGATCCGCCCGCTGACCCTGGGGTCGGCGTCGGTCAGGCCGCGCAGTGTGGTGCCCGGCCCCATCGGCTGCCACAGGTTCGTCGCGGGGCCTGGCGGCTGGCCGGGGGCCAGGCGCGGCGCCGCGGCCCGCAGCGCCTCCGCCTGGTCGGAGCGGCGCCGGGCCAGCGCGTACGGCCGGGCGGCCGGGTCCGTGCCCGCAGCCTGCCCGGCGATGTCGGCCCGGCGGGCCCGGGACCGGCCCCGCGGGCCCCTGGGTCCCGGCGGCCACTCGTACCTGGTCATGACGCCGCCCCGGCCGACGTGGACGCGGTCCCCGAGCCGGTGCCCGGCGGCGGCGGGGGAGAAGGGTCGACCCGGATCCAGCCCTCCCGCAGCACCGACGCCCGGTCCGGCAGCAGCGCATCCTGGGTGGCGGCCAGGATCGCGTCGTCCTGCCAGCCCAGCGGGCCCTCCCGGTGGGTAAGCACCTGGCGCTCACCGAGCGCGGTCACGGCGGGGAGCCGGACCTGGCCGGGATCGACCAGCACCGGCCCGACCCGGACCGACGGCGACAGCTTCTCCAGGCCGGGCGCGTACCAGGCGCGCTGCAGCGCGATAGTGAACCGCGGCACAAGCCCGCAGGTGACGCTGGCCGTGGACCCCGGCAGCATCAGCACGGTCAGCAGCCGCGGGCTGCCCGGGTGGACCACCACCGTGTCGGCGGTGTCCAGGTAGGGATGGTCGATCGGCTGCGGGTCCGGCACGACCGGCGTCGTGCCCCACGGCCCGAAGTGGCCCTGGCCCGGACCGGCCGCCAGGGCCTCGTCCCGGACGAGCTTGTCCACCACGTGCATCCGG
>CAVYQF010000031.1:0-332464 GCA_963770545.1 uncultured Actinomycetes bacterium
GTATGCCGAGCGGCTGGGCGATATCGGTGCCGTCCGCTCGGTGGGCAGCAAGGGCGATTCTTATGATAACGCTGCCGCGGAGTCGGTGAACAGTCTTTACAAGAAAGTGCTCATCGACCGGGATGGGCCGTGGGCCGGTGTCAGGGATGTCACCTTCGCCACCATGGAATGGGTTGCCTGGTACAACAATGAGCGGCTCCACTCTGCCTGCGGCTACATTCCTCCGAGGGAATTCGAGGAAAAGCACTACAACAAGCAAGACGCCTTGGTAGCATAATCAGTATTCGGCAAGTAAGGGCCTCCAAATTTCCCGGGGCGGTCCATCCTTCGCCGCCGAAATCGATCAACGGCAAATGAACACCGGCGTCCATGACCGCCTACTCTATCCACCCGCCGACCAGCCCCATCAAAAGTGATCCAGCACCGACGGCGCGGCGCGGAACGCTGCCTGATCGCCCAGCCGGCAGAAAGTGCCCAGAACTGGCAGATCTGGCATCCCTCACGGGATCGCTGTGATCATCCGGCGAGAGATCTCGCCGAGCAGATCCCTCGTTCCGCCCATCGATATCAACCAGCCAGCGCTGCTGAGGGGAACGCCGTTCAACTGGCTATCGCTGTTACTGCAGGCGGACTGGGGCTTCGTGTCGGCCCCCGCTGACCACCGGGTAGAACAGCGGGATGACCCAGTTGTCGGTTGATTACGCGGGGCTGGTGCGTGGCCTCCGGCTGCCGCTGGCGCTTGCCGATCTTGGCACGGCACTGCTCGATGCGGTGGCGGAGCGATACGAACATCAATTCCCGGATTGCTCGTTACTGCAATTCGTGCAGTCTGGAGTCACCTACTTGTTTGATCTGGCGAGCGCCGTAGGAGCAGATCAGGAGGATCGCACAGTGGAGGCCTGGACCGTGACACCAGCCACAGTCGCCAAACGCGATGTCTCCTACCAGCGCGGATTTCCGCTGCCGCCCAACCCAGACGGCACGTTGGTGGACCGGGGCTATCTCATTCCCCATCTTTCCGGAGGCGAGTTCGGACCAAACATCTTCCGGCAGCGGCGGGACCTGAACCGCGGCTGGTCGAGCCAGGGCAAACGGTTCCGGGCATTAGAACGAGAAGCGGCAACAACACCCGGCACCTTTTATTTCGGCCACCTGTTGTACGAGGACGGCACTGCGTATCCCACCGAGATCGAGGCTGGCCTGCCCCGCGGGGGGACATTACATGTGAACAGGTTCCGTAACAGGTACGCACGCTGACAATCAGCACGGCCTCGCGAGCGAGGCCCGGCGCAGTTCACTCTTCTAGCCGCGATGGGTGCGCAGGTAGTCGGCCGACGATCTAGGGATGGCCATGTGGCCAGGAGCCATCGGCCCGGTTCCGTGCGAAAGTAGTTGCATGCGGAAATACGTCATCATGGGCATCCAGGGCAGCGGCAAGGGAACTCATGCGAAGATGCTCGCCGCGGACTTCGACCTTGAGCACGTCGCTGTCGGGGATATCTTCCGGTGGAACGTGCAGCATCACACGAAGCTCGGCGCGCAGGTCAAGCGCACGATGACGGCGGGATTGCTGGTCAGCGACGACCTCGTCGAGGCCGTCGTGGGGGTACGGCTCGGCGAGCACGACTGGAACTACGGCTTCATCATCGACGGCTTCCCGCGCAACGAACGGCAGGCGGAGTTCTTCTTGGAGAGCTACGACCTGGACGGGGTGATCCACCTGGACCTGCCCGACAGCGAGGTCGCGCGCCGGGTGCTCGCCCGGCGGCTGTGCGCGGGCTGCGGGATGGACTACAGCCTGATCGACAACAGCCCGTCCAGCGAGGGCAGGTGCGATGCCTGCGGCGGCGAGCTGCTCAGGCGCGAGGACGACACCGAGGAAGCGCTCGCCGTCCGGCTGCGCGAGTACCACGCGAAGACCAATCCCGTGCTGGACATCTTCCGCCGCAAGGAGTACGTGATCACGGTGGACTCCCGGCCGCCCAGGGAGGAGGTCCAGCAGGCCATCAGGGACAAGCTCGGGCTGCTGCCCTCCCGCCTGGCGGCGGCGGGCAGCCAGGTGGGTGCGCGGTAGCGAGCACCGGCGCCCGTACCGATCCGCGCCGGACTCCTTCAGCGGCAACATCGAGCGCCAGCGCGGTCGGCGCGCCGGTCTTCGATCTGGCTGACGCTGAATGGTCAGCGACGCTTGCTCACCTTGCGTGACGGCTCCTGGGCCCGTCTCGATGGCTGCTGGTTGCGGACGACTGCCTCAGATTCCACGCCCAGCGCAATCGCGTGCCCATCCGTGCCTCGCCGGGCCCCACAGAAGCCCCACAAGTCCTCGTTTCCGAGGGCTCACCACCGGAAGCCCACAGACGAGACGGGACTACGCGGCACACCGCGGCACAGTCGCTATGATGGCGGTGTAGCCCATTGACCAGCACCTATGCCGGTGAGCTGGGCTGTCACGATGGTTATGAGATCATGGTCCAAGGGCGACGGAACCCCTGAAAAGCGGAAGGTCGGCGGTTCGACCCCGCCCCTGACCACCAGCACTGAACTGCGAAAGACGGTGCCTCACCTGCGTAAACGCTGTGAGGCGCCGTCTTTCGCTGTCTGGCTGGCTACGGTTGTTCACGGCTGGCGGCGGCTGGTTGTGCCCAATACGCGCCCAAGCCGGTCGGTCTCATCGTCGCCACTGCCTCGAACGTGATGAATCAGCGAAAGATCCCTGGCCGGAAGGTTTCCCGGAATGAATGCACCCACCATGTGGGCAGCCCGCTCGCACGTCGGCAAGGTCCGGGCCATGAACGAAGACTCCGCATACGCCGGACGCTGGCTATATGCCATCGCTGACGGCGATCGAGATCCTCAGCCAGGCGGTTCGCGTGGCTAACACCGACATCCGGCAGCGCGCGGAAGCTGACCCGGCCTTGCGGACAATGGGCACCTCTTACGGCGATGCTCTGGTCAGGGCACGCGTTCGGGCTCGCCCACATCGGCGACTCACGCGCTTACCTGCTGCGCGACCGCCTGTTGCGCCAACTCACCGAAGACCACGCCATGCACAACCTCGTAGCCGGTGCGGCTGCTTCTCCGCTCCTGGCGCCCATCATGTCGCGCTTCCTTGATGGACGCCCGGACCGGTCCCCGGATCTCGTGCTTCGCCAAGCCCCGGCCGGGAGACCGGTACCTACTTTGCTCGGACGGACTGAATGCCGTCGTGTCCGATGAAAAATGCGCGAGACATTTCAACCAGATGACGACCCAGCATCAATCACCGAACGCTCGATAAACTTGGCTCTCAGCCGCGGAGGACCAGGCAACATCACCGTGACCCTGATAGATGTAACTGCTCAACCGCGCGAAAGTACATTGCCGCCGCTGGTGCTGGGGGCGGCGGCCACAGTTCCATGAGAGCCAGCCACTCCTGCCTTGCCCCCGCATCGGCCTTGGACTCAGGCTACTGCCCACCCGCCTGTCGATTACTCCTGACCTGGACGCCACCGGCGGTCCCTGATCCAGGCCCGCGAGATGGAAGAATGAAAGCGCTCATTGCCCGCGGTGCGGCAGGACGGAGGCTCGTATGGCGCCGTCGTATGTCAAGGTCACAGACCTTCGCGTCGGGCTTGCGGTCGAGTATCTAGGCAAGTCCGACCCGGTCCCTGTGCTGGACGAGAAACTGAAAGCGATCGGCATGGTCCTGTACTCGGGCCACCCGGGACGGATCTGGAGCACCCTCGTTCAGCATGTCCAGGTAACCTGGGCCAGCCTGGAAGACGAGCCGGCCACCTACGCGGTCGGGTTCAGCGTTCCCGACGACGACGAAACCCACTACCCACGCCTCGGGCTCCTCACCGAGGACGAGTTCGGCCGCAGGGAACGCGCCCTCCAGGACCGCCTCGCAAGCGGGAAAAACCTGTCCGGCTGGATTCCGCCGTGGGCCCGCGGTGACTCACCGCCCTGACCTGCCTGACACCGCGCGCTCGCAGGTGACCTCCGTGAGGCCAACCGGGCTGCGCTGTGCCGCCGTGTAACTCGGTGTCCGTGGTGAAGACAAGTTGCCCGGAGAGTTCCGCCGAACTCCAGTCTGGGTCGGGTCGCCTACCGATGGCCCAGACAACGCCACATACGTTCCGCGCTTCCCGACGGGATACCTGAACTCCTAACTGACTGGGAAAAATTGTCAACAAAAGAGCAGACTCCCTACTCTAATCCGTTGCGCTTTGATGCATTATGAATTCGAAATGATCCATCCATTTCTGGATGGCAATGGTCGCATGGGTCAACTGCTTATTGTTCTAATGCTAATGAACGACCGCATCCGTTATGGTCGGCCGCTTGTGTCTTTGGGAATCATCGATTGCAGGGGTGCAGAATTGGTCGCTCTGTAATTTCTGTGTGCGAGACCGCCTTGGGCTATTAGCCTGCGGTTACGCTGTCCAGGAAGCCGAGGCCGAATACCGCGCCGTGGTGGCACGGTGACCGCATCCGGGCATCTGGCCTACGGTCTTGCGGTTTGGCCGGAGGTGGTGAGGGCCTGTACGGCCCAGGCGGCGATGGTCTCCCAGTTCCGCAGATCCCGGAGTGGACGTTTGCTGCTCCTGGGCGGGTCAGCGCCGCCGAAGACCGTGACCGGGTCCAGCCAGCCGCGCTTGGCCAGCGCCCTATCGAGCTGGGCGCGGGAGCGCTGCCAGGCATCGTCGGTGCCGCTGCGTGGTCCCATCCCGAACACAGCCACCGGCACGGTGGCGAGCTCCCCGCGGTGGTGCCTGAGGAACCGGTGCGCGTCGCGGTGCCAGCGTCCGGAGTACAGCGGAGCCCCGAGCACGACCAGGTCGAATCCGGCAGCTGATTCCCGCACCGTCTTGGCTGGGCGCAATGTGACCTGGGCACCCCGCTCGCGCATAGCTGCGGCGATCGCTTCGGCCACTTGCCGGGTCGAGCCGTTCTTGGTCGCATAGGCCATGAGGACGTTCACCACGCGCCTCCTGAGGCCTACATTCGATCAGCCCCGGGCGTGACCACAGAGCCGTTGGTCCTGACACTGACGGCAGGAGCCCCGTTCTGGCAGGCCGGGCCAGTCCTGGGCGACCCTTCGCGGAGTCATAGGCCTTCTGCTGTGACCTTCGGCACTTGCCTGTTGACCTTCGGGGCGCTGACATTGATAGCGGGATTGCTGGCTGTTCCGGAAAGGGGTGCTGGCAATGAGACTGACCTGGAAGGATGCCGTCTCCACAGTATTCATGGCAGCCATTGTGGTCATCTACGTCGCGTTCATGAAGTCAACGACAGCGTGGCTGATCTCCAGTGCCCGCGGCACGGCCGCCGCGGTACTGGTCCTGGGCATGGTGGGCGGATGCGCCATGAGTGCCGCCGCCGGGCAGTATCAGGACACGCGGGTCCGGGCCTACACCGGCTACGCCAGCGTGCTCGGCGCCACGGCGCTCGTCGCCGGGGTGATCGCGCTGGTCACCGCGAGCACGATCGCGCTCGCGATACTGGTCGTGGCCACGCTCACGCTGTGGCTGGTGGCAACGGTGCGGCACGCGTTCAATCCAGTCGCCGTGGCCGGTGGCAGCCGTGATACACACGAGGTCATCCATCCGGAGAAAACCGGGCACTGACCGGACGGCCGATGATCATGCCGCAGTGAGGTCTGCGGGCGTCTGATCAATGCTTGAAGGCGTCGCGTGCTACAGGTCCGTGTACGTCGCAGGGAAGTGGCGTCGGACTCACCCTCGTAGCCGAATAGCGGACGTTGCGTGCATGCATGCCTATGCGCTGACCGGCATGTTCACTCGTAGCGTTGAGGGCTGTCCGTGGTCTCGCGAAGATCCGCGGCAGGCATTTTGGCCGTCAGTCCGGGCCTGCCGTCACTGGCTTATTCCCAGCCGCGGTGAGGATCCTTGCCTGCACGCCGGTGCTCAGGAGGTTGTGTCATAGCGGCTGGGCCGATCATCCGATCCCCGGGAGTGGCCGCGTGCGAGCAGTACCAGGTACGCGGCGGCGACGATGCCGGTGAGGTTGATGACGAGCTGGAGGGCTGATCCTGCCGCGTCGTGGAAACGACCGAAGACCAGGGCCAGCGCCAGGTTTCCCGCGGCCGGAATCGTGGTGACCGAGATGAACACGCCCACAAGGGCCGCCGATCTGGCGGACGTGAGCGACAGCATGCCGGCGGCGCCTGCAACGAGGGCGGTGATGAGCGAGAACCAGCCAGGCTGGTAGATGTATTCGGTACGGGTCGAATGAGCGAGGTCGCCTGCATTCACCAAACCAGTAGCCCGCCACAAGACAGCCACGACGGCGGTCGCTGCGATGGCACCGGCGAATCCGACGACCAGCGCGATTATCCCGCGACGCACCGCGTCCATCCGGCGCAGTCGCAGCCCTACGGCTATCCCGGCGAGCGGGCCGAACTCGGGGCCGACGACCATCGCGCCGACGATAGTGATCGGGGAGTTGGTCGCGACGCCGATCGCGGCCAGCAGGCATGCCAGCACCATGAACGCCATGAACACCCAGGTCAGCGTCGAGTCTTCGCCGGTGCTGGAGATGACCTCCTCCCAGATGACAGCGTCGGCGGCGTCGCCTGGCGCATTGCGCTCGGCGCGGCGCACGCCATCACCGATCGCCATGTCAACCGCGTGCAAGCTGATTGAGCCGCGCCGGTCGACACCAAGCTCCCGCAGGCCGCTGAGGACTTTCTGGACACACTCGCGTGCAAGATCAGCCTGGATCAGGTCGCCGCTCGGCTCGCGAGCCGAGCCCGGGAGCACAACGAGGTTGGTCGCTCCTCGCTGGCCGCGCAATATCGCCTCTACCTCATCACGGAGGTCAACCGGGCTCACTACCCGTACATGCAGCAACGACATGCTGGGTAAGCCTGCCCGACATATCTCGCCACCGTCGAGAGGCCCACCGCATCCGGACCCGCGTCCGGCCCCGTGATGCCGCCAGGGCCGGACCTTGCCGAAGGCGCCCCCAAGCGCCGCCTACCCCCATCCGCGAGTACTGCACCGCCGGAACAGAGCCTCCCCGATCAAGTGGCTAGCAGCGCGGCCGGCTGGCGCCGCCATGTCCGCCCGGCCCGTCAGCCACTCAAAGCTTCGGCCTCTCAGACGACGCCACTCCCAGCGCGCCTCATCGCGACCGGCTTACCGAGCTTGCACGACCATGCATGACCAGCCGCGCCGAAAACGTACGGATTTGCCGCCGACCGAGTGGGTCTGTTGAACGTGCGACGTCCCGTGTTGCCGTGTGTGTCGTGCCGGGTGTACGGCCGGGGTTCGCGGCCGTCGTTACGTTTGCTCATCGGGCGGCAGGTGCAGTTAAGGGGCGGTGAGCAGTTTCTCGATCTCTTCGATGGCCTGGGCGTTGTCCCGGTAGCGGACCGCGTGGATACCCGCTTCCCGTGCGCCGTCCACGCACCGGCCGGTGTCGTCGAGGAGTACCGTCTCCTGGGCGCGGACGCCGAGGCGTGCGCAGATCAGGGCGTAGATCCGGGGATCGGGCTTGCTTATCCCGGCCTCGTGTGAATAGACGATCTCGTCAACGAGGTTCTCGAATCCGTAGGCCGCCTGCTCACGTTCCCGGGAGCCGACGAAGCTGTTGCTCAAGATCCCGGTGCGATACTGCGGCCGCAGCCGACGGGCGTACTCGATCAGCTCAGTGTTCGCGGTGCCCAGGTACTCGCGCCAGATGTCGGCCATAAACACCGCGAGCCGCTGCCCGTCCAGGCCGAGGCGATCGGTGATCGCCTGGTGCACGTCGTCCATGGTGATCGTGCCGATACTGCCGCCGGCCCAGACGTCCTGCATGCGCTGGCTGAGTTCCCCGCCGCGCAACCCGAGCCTGGTCTCCCACAACTCGGTGACACCAAGGTCCGGGGTGATCTCCAATACGCCACCGATGTCGAACACCACCGCGCGGATCGTCATGACAGCCCACGCCCTCCTTGCCCGGGGCGCCGGACCCGGCTTGGACCATGCTGCGCTCTGCCCCAAGGGCAAGGTCAAAACGCCCGCATCGCGCAAGCCAGCGAAGAACTCTCTACCGGCAGCCGACGCGGTGAGATGAGCCGGGGGACGGGACCGCCAGCCCGGCAGCCGTCCGTCTTTGGCGCGCCTATCAGCCGGATACAGAAGGCCACGCATCCGGTACCCGGCGCAGGGGTCAATTCGGTAACTGGACCCATCCTCAAGTGCCGCGTTGAGGTTCGTCAGCGGTTGGCGTCCAGGCGAGTGGTGTAGGTGTATGGCTCCCCGGTCGGTTCATGACCTTCAGCCGGTTGAGCTTAGGGTTGGCGGCATGACGCTGCGGATTGTTCAGGTTGCGATGGATGCCCGGGATGACTCCGCGGTCGGCCGGTTCTGGGCAGAGGCGCTCGGCTGGGGTGTTTCCAGCGAGGGACCCGGCGTGACCAATCTTGAACCTGCAGGCTTGGCCTATCCCGACCCCGTCGCCGTCTGCATCGACGTCATTGCCGTCCCTGAACCCAAGACGGTGAAGAACAGGGTGCACCTCGACCTCGCCACCACCTCTGCGGCCCATCAGGCGGACCTGGTCGCGCGCCTGACCGATCTCGGTGCGACGCCCGCGGACGTGGGGCAGGGCGACGTCTCATGGACCGTCCTGGCCGACCCGGAGGGCAACGAGTTCTGCGTGCTGGCGCCCTGGCCGGGCGGCCGGGACACCGGGCCAGTGGCTGCGGTGACGGTCAACTGCGCGGACCCGCGGGCCATGGCCCGGTTCTGGGACGAGGCGATGGACTGGACCCTGCACCAGGTGACCGGCGATCACGCGGGCCTGCGCTCCGCCAAGGGTGTCGGGCCGTATCTGCAATTCCTCCGCACGCCCGGCGTGAAGGCGGTGAAGAACCGCGTCCATCTCGACCTCCGCCCCTACCCCGGTGACGATCAAGAGGCAGAGGTAGCCCGGCTGCGGGCTCTCGGCGCCACCGTCATCGACCTCGGCCAGGGCGCCCTCCCGTGACGTGCCTGGCCGACCCGGAGGGCAACGAGTTCGACGTCCTCACCCCGCGCTGACGCGGAGCCCCTTTCGATATGACAATTAAGGTGATCCGGCCCATGAGAGTAGGAGGCGCGACTCTCATACACCACGATCATGAAGGCGGCCGGTTAGCGGTGGATCTATTTCACTGAGATCACTTCAAAGTGTCTGGTAAAGGTTCAAGTGTATTACACGCACCCCTCAGTCGTCCCCGATGTAGCCCGTATTGGGATCGATCATGGCGAGGAAGACGCGAATGCTCTCCCGGTGCTCCTCCACCGACCGGTTCGGTGTCCCGCTCGACCCGAATCCGTAGCCCTTATTAGGCCCGCTCAGCCAGTCATAGGCGGTACCGCCGTCTCCAGCTCGGCGGATCGCGAACCGTTCGGCATCGACGTCGAGGGTGAACAACACAGGTCCGGCCCTTCCCTCTGTTCTTCGGTACAGCTGGAACGGCGGGGGCACCGTCGCCGTCACCGCTGAGGCGCTTGTCCACGAGAACCAGCATCCCCGGCCGACGACTTTGATGTCCACCGCACACACGCTCGACTGACGTACTCATCTGCCGCGATTCGTGTCCAGGGAGGTCGGCTTGTACCTGGCTGGTGCCGGTTACGGTGCGGGTGGGTGCCCGGCTTCGCAGGCGGCGAGCAGCCGCTTGGGAGGACATGCCCCCCATGCGTCAGTCACGATCTCAGTCATCTCGCGGGGGTCAACCTCGCTGAGCCTGACCAAGATCCCCGGGTTGCCCTGGTAGCGCGGCGTGATGAAAAGCTTGCCTGGCCCGGACTTGAGCAGTTCATCGCGTTCTTCCAGACCGGTACAGCGCACGAAGAACACGTCCGGCAGCTCGCGAATACGCGGGAACAGCTGGCCGCCCACCCGGAAAGAGGGCAGCCGGCTATAGGGCCTCTCGGCACTCCCAGGCAACGACAAAGCGACCTGGCGGACGTCCTCCTCTGTCACCATCTGCGGATGCTACGGTAGCTGGTGCCGAGCCACCCGCTCCATTCGGATAGCCGCGGAGAGTTCGCTTCATTCCGTACTCACGCAGGGGCTTCGGCTCGGAGGGCTAGGTCGGGCCGGCAGACGCGTGCCATCCTGCTCTTGCGGCGCGGCCATATGACGTCACTGGGAGACGCGTGATCAGGACGCAGTACTGGAACCCGGACCACGACTCGGCGGTGACGGGTCAGCTCGTGTCCGAGGTAGAGCTCCATAATCTCTTTGGCGGGATCCTCGGACTCAGCAGCGGCCGGGGACATCCTGCTCTGGAATTGGTTCGCGAGGATGGCTCCTCGCTGGTGATCGCGACCGACGGGTCACGATGCGTCCTGAGCTGGGTCAATCCGCTCGGGGAGTCGTTCCATGGCGTAGGCGGCGCCACAGGGCCGATACTCGTTTTCGACTACTTCGGGAGCTGGAGCGAGGTGCCCGCAGAATTCACGATCGCCACCTGCGAAGCCCTTGAACGCGCCCGCCGCTTCGTACTAAATGGCTCACCGGATGGCGATTCAGTCCTCTTTGAGCGGAACTGAACCGCATCCGCTTCTGCCGCTGAGTGGGCTCCGTCCCGGAGTTGGTCTTTCGTAAGGCGATTGCCTCCTGCTTGATACCGGCGGCCGTATAGTGACGTTATGTCTGCTGAGGGGGTTGCTTTGCATGCGCCGGTGACGTCGGTCCAGGAAGCTATCGCGCGCATGGAGGCGATCGGGGCGTCGGTCCCGGCGAGGGATGGCCTGGGCTGCTTCAACCGCATGTACCTGGAAGTGACCAAGCAGGTGCAGAGCAGTCTGAGCGCCGGGTTCTACGCCGATCCCGCGTTCATGACCGAGCTTGATGTCACCTTCGCGAACCTGTACTTCACCGCGGCAGATGCCGCGGACAATCCGGCGGCGGCGCCGCTGGCCTGGCGGCCACTCATCGAACTGCGCGCTAAGCCTGGGATCGAGCCGATCCAGTTCGCGCTGGCTGGTATGAACGCCCATATCAACCACGACCTGCCTCTCGCAGTGACCGCGACCTGTACCACACTGGCCACCTCCCCCTCCGCGGGCACCCATCAAGCCGACTATCAGAAGGTAGACCAGCTGCTGGATGCCGCCGAACAGTCGGTGCGGCAATCCTTTGAATCCGCACCCGAACTCGCTGTTGACCGCCACCTGCAGGCCGTGAACAATCTCATCGCCTCATGGTCGATTAACTCCGCCCGTGACCTCGCCTGGAACAACAGCCTCCTGCTGTGGGAAATCCGGACCGACCCGCTCGCCTGCGGCCTGTTTCGTGACGGCCTCGCCGCCAGCACCGCGGCAGCGAGCCGCATGCTCCTCATCGCGGTATAACAACCCGGCAGGAACCCATTCACAGCCGTACAGCACACGCAAACGAACGTCCGCTTCTGCCGCCAGTCGCATAATGCTCACTCCAGGTGCCCTGGTCCGCCCGGCCCGAATGGGCGGTCGGCCCGTGCTGTTCGAAATCACGGCAGAGCGGCACGCGGGAGGGAGGGCCGAAGGTCTTGCGGATCGCCGGCAAACGCGTAATATCTCGATTATGGCTGAGTGGTGGTCGATAGAGGTCATGCACGGTGAGGTTTCTGCGTTCCGATGGCAGGAGCAGCATGACTCGGCCCTCATCGAGGCAGCGCTGACGAATGGCGCTACCGACGGATCGTGGCATGCGGACCAGTGGGGCGTGGTGTTCGAGGTGCAGTTCGGAACCGAGGAACAGTGGGAGGCGTTCCGCGATCTGCCCCTCGTGCGCGCGGCCCTGGACGCTGTCCCAGACCCGGTCCACGGTCTGCTCGTCTACCGCGGCCGCGGCGGAGGGGCAGGTAGGCGCGCGCCGCGCGAGCCGAAGCCCGCGCCCGGCGCCAGCGCCGTTTCCCTGCCTGAGCCCGAAGCCGAGCCGTACCTGGATCTCACTGGTATTTCTCCGCCCGGGCCGGAGCATGCCGCAACGGCGGGCCGGTAAATAGCCGATCCGACCGCCGCCACCCGTGCGTTTCAGCATCCCTCTTACTACCAGCGAACCGACTCGTTAACGCTGGGCGACGCTTGCTATCCTCAATCGTTCAGGGGCAATTGAGGGCCGGTTACTGATTGTGCCGGTGCCCGTTTTCGGGTGTGCTGTCTGTTTGCTGTGTGGGTGCGGGTGCGTGGCGCAGCCCGGAGTGTCCGGGGGTGCACCGGCTCCGACCGCGCCGGGAGGGGTCACCTTTCTGGCTGGCGGGATGGTTCGTGCTGGTCAGGCGGGTGCGGGCAGGGCGCAGAGCCGCGGCCAGCAGAGCAGGAATGCCTCCTTCCATGGCCAGTCCGGGCTGATGCTCAGGATCCGCTGCCGGGCATGGCGGGCGAGCCGGGCGGGGATGTGCCAGATCCGGTAGCGGAGCGTATCCGGGTCGGCTTCCCGCAGGTCAGCGTCGTCATGGAAGCCGAGGAGGCGGGTCCAGGCGGTGAGGTCGGCGGCGATGTTCGCGGCGATGACCCAGCCCTTGTTGACCTGCCAGGTCTTCGATGGCAGATTCCGCAGCCCCATGGCTTTCGCGGTGCGGACGCCGCCGGTCTCCACGACGGCGTGCTGGCGGTGCACCACGCCGATGTACTGGGGGTGGTGGCTGCCGGGGACGCCGGCGATCCCGCTGCCGGGGATGTTCGTGCAGGTGATCGAGTACTTCCAGCCGGTCTTCTTCTCGTAATCCGTCAGGTTTCCCATGTGCCGGCGGGACGGCTTCACCCGGCGGGCGATCCGCCGCAGGCCGTCCGGCCAGTTCCCGGCGCGTGTCATCAGGCCCGTGATCTCCGCGGCGTTCTTATCCTCCTTTATCCCGCCGTCCTGGGCGGTTCCCGGCTTCCATGCGCCTGCCGGGACCTGCCGGATCGCGTCCTCGCCGGCGGCGGTGATCATCCACCCGCAGGTGAACAGCACGATCCTGCGCGCGGAAGACATCGACAGCAGATGATCCACGAGGTCGTGGCTGGCGCCGGCCCCGTCGACGCGGACGAGTATCTTCTTCCGGAACCGGGCGGGGACCTGCCGGAGGGCCGCGGCCAGCACCTCTTTATGATCGGTGAACGTGTTTGACCCGGCGTTGCCGGGACGGAGCAGCATGGCCAGGCACTCGCGGGTGTTCGCCAGCCAGGCCCCGAGCGGGTGGAAGCCGTAGCCCATCTTCCAGGTCGGTGCCGCACCCTCCTTGTCCGAACTGGCGGTGACCAGGGTGGCGTCCATGTCGATGACCAGCCACCCCGTCAGGGTCTTCCCCGCGACAGCCAGCCACCGGAACCCGGCGGCCGTGCCCTCGATCAGGTGCCACACGTGCGCGCGGGCTCTCGCCCGGGCGCGGGCGATCCGCTCCAGCGAGGCCGCCGTCCCGGCCAGGTCCAGGGCCCGGCGCACTGTCGGCCCGCTCGGCGCGTCCCCCAGCACGGGGGCCAGGTGCGCCAGCACCGCGATGTCGCTCATGCCCGTGGCCCCGAGCGCGATCGCCGCCGCCAGCGAGACCAGCACGGCGCCCCGGTCGAAGACCGGCGAGGTGCCCGCCTTCCGCAGTGCCGTGCTGAGCTGGCCGGTCAGTCCTGCCTGGTCGGCGGCCTTGCGGAGCAGGACGGCGCCGGCGTGGCCGACCAGGCCGGTCCCGCCGGCGGTGACCTTCAGGGCATGGTCCCACCCGTTATGCTGCATGGCGAAGAGCGCTCCAGTCCGGGAAACGTGTGTGTGGTAACCGCGAATCTCCCAGGACCAGGAGCGCTCTTCACCTCAAAGCAGGAAGGGACGGCCGCTTCGCGGCCGTCCCTTCGCATTCCCGTGACACGCTGATCGCCCCGCACCCATAAGGTGCGCAAGACCCGCGACCCTGCCAGCATCAAACCCCAGGTCACAACCCCGGAAAGCCGTCATTCCGCTCACCTGGCCATCAGCGCTGAATAGCGGAAGCTATTGCCGCGGACAGCGCGAGACGTTACCGCGGCCATCCGCATCTGCCGCCGATCGCGGAACTTCGACGGGCTGGGCGGTAAATGCCTGACCGGCCTGGTATTCGGGCCAGTCAGGCCGCCCGTACGGCGATCCCGGGATAGTCGACTACCAGGCCGGATTCGTCATACGCCAGGCGGCAGCTGAAATCGAAGACCGGAGCGCTGTAGTCAAAGCACTGGCGGGCAGCCTGGCCGGGAGTACGCGCGTGGGTTTGCTCGAGCCGCTCTACGGCCAGGCCGGCAGCGCGGACGTAGGCGGCCGGAGCATCTGCCCGGGTGCCGGCGGGCAGGGCCATCCGGTGCAAGGGCAGTGCGTTGGTCATGGCCGAGGACTCCAGGTCCACATCGAGGCAGCCATCAAGGTGCGCGGCGCTCTTGCCGTCAACCAGCCAGTGGCCTGCCCCATCAGCCTCGAGCAGCCTTGAGCTGGATCCGGTCCGGGACCGTCCCCGGATCCGTGCGCTGCGGGTTGCCCAGCCCGCGTCCAGTTCTATGGCCTACTCAACGGCCCAGTTATCGCCGTCCTCGACCGCAGTGGTCCACCCCTCGATCCCGCATCCGCCACTGCCAGCCTGGAAGTACACCACTTCGAAGCCGGAGCGGGCACCCTGGTGCCGCCACGCAGCCGTCGCGGGCACCGGTGCGAACGACATGTCAATCACTTTCCCATCGAGTCACGGCGATAAAATGCTGGGGCATACTCACAGGACCCTTTCAGGGTGAGATGAAGACGGGCCGGGGCCGCTTCCGGAAAGTAGTGATCCGGGATGGGCTATCGGCTGCGAGCATCGTGCCATGGACGAGGCCGGCGGACAGGCGCCGTTGACGGGCAGATCGCTGAGGCCATGGCGGCCGAGCACGAGTCACTGAGCCTGGAGTGCCGGGCCGATGCGGCCCGGCTTGAACGGCTGCTCGCGCCCGACTTCCACGAGTTCGGTGCGTCCGGAGGCGAGATCGGACACGAATGAACGGCAGAGCGAGTGGCCGTAGCCACGGGCCCTCACGGCGAGCCGGTCAGCGTGGAGAACCATTACCGAGGCATTATCACGACCCGCTGACAGGAATGAGTACTGGCTGCGCAAGCCGGCGCACTCATCTGCCGCGAGCAGCGAGCAGCTGATGCCGACGGATGCTAAGGAAGTCCGAGTTCCTGCATTCGCGTATTGACTAGCTTGTTAACCAGGCCGGGTGGCAGTGGCTCGTCGATCGCAAAGTGCAGAGACCCTTTCGTGCTCTGGAAGCTGCCAAGGTCACCACCTAGCTTCTCGAGTACGGATCCGCTGTGAGGCAAGTAGCTCAGGTGATTCTTGAATGCAGCGAAGCCGGCCACGGTCTTGCCCCGCACCTTGAAAGCCGGCATTCCGTAAGAGATGCACTGCTCGGCGTCAGGAATGACTGCCAGGATCGACCGCCGCAGCTCCTCCAACGTGGTGCGCTTGGGTTCGTCGACGGTGGCGAGGTAACTGTCGATGTCCTGAGGTGCCATGGGCGAAGTCTCTCACCATCCTGGATAATTCAGCGCCGGTGCACCGGAGAACCAGGTCGGCGCGCGGGACACCCGGAACCGACGTTGCCGGTGGCGAGATCTTCAACCGCTGGCCCTTGCTGGTCTCGTGGCGGCGTGGCCCGGCAGCGGGCTGCGGATCAGCTGGACGGCGTGATCACGGCGGCGCTCTCGAGGAGTTCCCGGAAATCGGCGGCGAAGCGGGCCGCGGGCGCCCCGTCCACCACGTTGTGGTCGATCGCCACCGTGAGATCCAGGACATCCCTGATCGCGGGCTGGCCATCGACGATGCGCGGACGCTGGGTCATCCCGCCGACGATGACTTCGAGGGACATCAAGGTCAGGGAGGTGAGGCCAAAGCCTCCGCCGCCGGCGAACATGCCCACGGCGGTCACCGCGACGGTACCGATGCGCTGCCGGGCCGCGACCGATCTCGCCATCACGGCATACATGGCCTGAACCGTGCCCGGGATCCGGGTCACGGCCGGCGCGGCTCGTTCCAGCCACCTGCCGCTGCTGCTCGTCGATGGCTCACGCTTGACCCGGTGCAGCTCGGCCGTGAGCTCGGGCACCCCGCGGATGTCAGCGTCGCGCAGGACATGGGGAATGGCGAAAGGACCTTGCGGGGTCGAGATCTCGACCATCGTGCCCACATCGACGTGATGGTGGGTTACCAGCTGCCCTCGCCAGTTGCGGTAGGCATGCACCTCCGGGTGGGCGGCAGCGGCACGAGCCACGCTGGCCACCACGAAGGCGGTCATCGAGGAGGGCGGATCGTGGCTGGCCAGGAGCCGGTTCGCCGTGGTTACATCCACATCGATCAGCCCGTACATCGGCATCTTCCGTCGGCCAGCGCGCATGGCCGCGGTGACCAGCCGCCGGTTGGAGGGAAATGGCCGCACCTCGAACCGGCGCGGACGTTCAGCCGTCATGACTGGAGTCTGACACCGCCCGGGACACAGCCTGCCGGCAGCCACCCACTCTGCGGGCAGGCGCCCCCAATTCCGCGACCGGATCGGGCCGGCAGCGCGCATCGCGCTGGCTGGTCACCGGTGACCTGCACCTGGACTGTGCAGGTCATGCCGGGAAGCGCCGGGCCGCACTAAGGCGGCTCCGCGCACGCATCCCACGGTCCGCCGCACGCCGATGATCAAGATTCTGCCGTCCCACAACCCGGCGGGTCCGAATATTCATGCGTGACCGCTGGCCCCAGTAGACAGAGCGCTCGATCGAGCGTCACGCTGAGTGAGGCCGAAGGCAGGGAGAACGCGGGCCGAGCCGCATAGTTCGGGACGCCAGTACCGGCCTGTGAGGGTGCTGGCGGTGCCCCGCACCGAACTGTTTCTCTGGAGCGCCGGTTAGCAGGGTCGGCTGGAGGGCGGCTATGTAGATGGCTGCGGGGTTGCCCGGTTCCCATCCCGGCAGCGGGTCGATCGTGTCGACCTGGACGAAGCCTCTTCGCTCCCAGAATGCGCGGGTGCCCTCGTAGGGCGGGTAGCCGGCGGAACGGTCAAGGGTCTTAACTTCGACCAGCACTACCCCGGTGCCGGCGAGATCGTCCAGTACGCGGTTGAGGAGCATTGTTCCGTACCCGTAGCGGCGCCGCCCTTGATCAACGGCCATCCACAAGATCTCTGCCCCGCCCGCAGACTTCCGCTGGGCCACCGTGAAGCCGGTTATCTCATCTGACTCGGTCAGGACCCAGGCGTCGTGGCTCGCGGAGTCTCGCCCGGCCTGCCTGGCAACATCTTCAGTGAAGTACTCCGGCAGGGACATCACGATGGCCGCAATCGCCGGAATGTCCTGGGCAACGGCACGACGAACCGCAAGCATGGAGACCAGTCTTCCCCGGCCGGGCGCCTGCATCTCTTCAATTGCTGAGAGTCATCCCGGCCGCACCAGACGAGGGCGCCGCCGTTCGGCGAACCAGCGCCCCACGAGGTTCATCCACGACGAGCTCGTGGGCGTGAAGTGCAGGTGGAACCGGGGATGGCGCAGCAGCCACTTCTTTACTCGCCAGCGGCATACCGGAGCCGCTGATTCAGGTCCCCGAGCGCCTGACGCAGGTCACGCTGATCGTAGTCGGCAGCCAGCAAGCCCTGCTGCGCGAATCGTTCCGCGATTTTGCCCGCGGTCTGATCGTCGAAGCTGCCAGCCCAGATCGCACCCTCAAGGACCGCCAGGATCCCGATCAGCACCCCCGCATCGCGGTGCTGCACCGGGTTCGGCACCGAAGCAGCCGGATCGGCCGTCATGACCCCAACCATGCCACGCACCGGGCCCCTCTGAAGCCCCGGGACACACTCGGGGCTGCCCCCGGATCGGTTGACTCCTTGCCTGTGAGGATTTGCTCCTCGCTGGAAGGACGTTCACATGCCGAAGGTGTTCCCCCTGGAGTTCCGCCGGGACGTGGTCGCGGTCGCCCGCAAGGGCGAGGCTCCGCTGTCGCAGATCGCGAAGGACTTCGGGATCTCCGAGTCGTGCCTGCACCGCTGGCGCAAGCTCGCCGACATTGATGACGGCGTCCGGCCCGGGACGACTAGTAGCGAGCCGGCGGAGCTGCGGCGTCATCGTGCCCGGACGGATCGCCGACGTCGTGACCAGGGCACCGGGCGCCCGGCCGTGACCGGCGAGAGTGGCGGGCGGCGCGCGACAGCACAGCCGAGACGGATCCAATGCGCGCTATCAAGCGGTCCCGGCGCGTGGCCAGATCGCTCAAACCGAGCGCCGCACGGGCGGAATCTGCGCACCGGCGCATGCTCGCATCTAGGTCGTATTGAGGCAGATGACGGCTCATCCTGAACCAAACGGCGAGACCTTGGTACGGCAGCCGCCAATTTGCTGACCAGGCAGGCGGCGGCCTGACGCGGTCCCGCAGCGGACTGCCCAGGCTGGTGAGAGGAAAGGAAGCCCATGGCCACCGAACATGTGCTTGAGGTGCCGGTTCGCCGGCACATCATCGAAAGCGAACAGCCGTTCGCAAGCGTTCTGGACGGCATCTTCGGCGGCATCAGCCGGCCTGACATCGAGCCGCTGTTCACCGACCTTGAGGCAAGTACGTCATACGAGCAGTTCAGCTCCCTGGTCCAGCAGGCGCAGGGGAGCGCCGGGTTGATGCGGTTCTGGCAGCTGGACCTGGACGTCGTGCTGACACTTGATCCGCAGGCACGGCAGCAAGCCGGGCGCCGCCTGGTCCGCCTGATCGCGGGCAACCCCGTCACCATGGGGCAGATGACCCGCCATGTGGCCGACGCTGGCTCATACGCGCCGGTCACCCTCCTCATTCAGGAACTACCGGATAGGGGAACCCGTGTCGCTTACGACTCGGTCGCCAGCCAGATCGCTCCCTATCACGATGCGGCCGCCTCGGAGGTCGCCCAGCGGCTCGACACTAAGGTACTCAGACTCCTGCGTGAGGTGACCGGAGCGCCAGCATTCGGAGCTACCTGAACCACGGCGCTGCTGTCCGCCTCCCACCACCCCGGCTCGGGTCTCGGCCGCGCGATCGTGCGCGGGATCGCTGACACGGACGACGGAACCGTCGAAGCAGTTCCGCTTCAGCAAGGGTAAATTCCGCATCAGCGGACCGGAGATCGCCGTCGATCCGCCCCCCTGAAGTCCCGCCGCACTCCCGCATCGCTGGCCGGCACGGACGCCGTCAGGACGGCCCCGGACAGGACGGTCAGGTGGAGCTGTCGGTGCATGAGGGCCAGTGGTCTGCTGCCCAATCTGGCCAGCCCGGCCATCCCGCTGGCGGACCGGGGATTTCACCGCTGCCGAGTTCGGCGGCGTCAGGTACCTGGAATTGTTTCCGCCATTGGTCTACGTCGGCCTCGTTCATCGGGAACGTCTCGTGCGGTGCGGTTGCCTGGCGGTGCGCGATCCAGGCGAGCTGGACGTCCTTGTCCACGGGCAGGTAGATCACCTGGCAGGATGCCCCGGCTGATCGCGCCAGCCAGCGCAGTGCCGACCGTTCATCGCGGCCCCAGAGCCCGTAGTCGAGCACGACGCTGGTCCCCAGCCGCAGCGCCCGCAGGGCGATCGAAATAAGCCGCCCTTCCAGCACGAAGCGCTTGCCGTCGGCCATCGACTCGCCGAAGAGCGGGATCATCCACTGATCCGGAGTCAGCCGCAGTGCCCGATTCGCCACGGCGAGTTCTTTGGCCCGGGTGGTTTTCCCGGACCCGGGGAGCCCGACCATCAGGAGCATTGTGGCGGCGCATGGGTCCTGGGCCGGTTCATTGCACTGGGAATCGGATCGCTGCGACTGAGACATGGCTCTCCTGATCAGGCAGGACGGCCCGGCAGCGTAGGAACATGCAAGTGGCTGCCGGCAGGGCACTGATCCGGCGGTACGCCCTGGCACTGACCCCGGCAGGGGTAGGCAATGAGGCCGCAGTTACGGCAACTGCGGTACCGCCGCTAAGCGGCGGTCCGGGTGAGCATGACAGCGAAGCAACCCATGCCCTCACCATAGCCAACAGCGGCGGAGCCGGCGGCCGGAACCCGTCGAGGGCGCTTCACGTTGCTTCCGGCGATGGCCGGGTCACTCTCGACTGAACCGGCCGAGAGTGAAGTGATCTCAGCGAATTTCATGTGATGTAGCCGTGTTCGAAATGGGTGAGGACGAGGGCGGCGCGGGTGATGCCGCCGATTTTGCCTGGGCTGGCGGTGATGTGCTGGAGGGTGCGCCATCGCTGGTTGAGCAGGGCGAACCCGCGTTCGCCCAGGCAGCGCAGCGAGCGCTGGAGGGCGTTGCGGGTGCGGGTACCGATATCCAGTTCCTGTCCGTCTGCGGGTTGTTTGACGGGCATGTGGATGCCGATTCCGGCGCCGTCGTAGCCGGGGTCGGCCAAAGTGGGCAATCCGGTGGCGGCGGCGCGGTAGAGGGCGGGCAGGGCGAGGGCGCGGGCGGCGGTGATGTCGTGCACCGAGCCGGGCTCCACCTCCGACACCCACAGCGGGAACCCATCGGGGGCGAGCACCGCCTGGACGTTGCCGCCGTGGGAATGGGCTTTGCCGGAGTACCACAGGTCGATGACCTGGCCTTTCACGCTGACAGCCGGCTCTTTGCACCGGTCAGCCGGGATGATCTTCCCGTCCAGGATCACATGGGAGAATCCGGTGTCCTTGGCGCGTTCCAGCGCTTGGCGCAGGTCAGGTGCCTGTTCGGCGAGAAGCTCGATAACCTCATCCAGGTACCGGCAGGCGGTGGCCCGGGAGATGCCGTGATCACGGGCCAGCGCGCCGGGGCTGGTGCGGTCGCGGAACCAGCGCAGCGCCAGCACCGCTTCCCAGAAGCAGGTCAGCGCCCGGCTGCCCGCCGGCGTGCCGCGGCGGCGCCGCTCAGCGGCCAGCAACTTCGCAACGAACTGGACCAGTTCCCTGGGGACGTCAAGCGTGGCACGATAGGCGATCACGTGGAGCCTTCCGGAGAAGAAGATCTTGTGGTGAGACCTCTTCTAGTGGGGCTCCACGTCCATGTTCAGCCAGCCCGGTTCCTCCGCGTGTCTGCCCGGACGTGCACGCTTGCGAAGATAAAGCCCGACTGCCCGAATCTATTTCGCTGAGATCACCTCAGTCACCCGGCTTCTCGCACTATTTGCGCAGCGGCCTGAAGCCCGCGCGAACCTCTTCTGAAAAAAGCTGCGGCTGCTCCCAGGCCGCGAAGTGGCCGCCTTCGCTGGCCTCGTTAAAGTAGATGAGGTTGTGGTACGCCTGCGCCGTCCAGCTCCGCGGGGCCTGATAGTTCTCGCCGGGAAAGACGCTCACGGCAGCTGGGACGGAGACGCCGACGGCGTTGTAAAGGCTGAGCTTATTTTCCCAGTAGAGGCGAGCCGAAGAAACCGCCGTGCTTGTCACCCAGTAAAGCGTGATGTTGTCCAGGACGTCGTCTCGGGTCAGATCGCCTGCGGGATGTCCGTGGCTCGTGTGCCCGAGCACGGCCGAGGTGACCGGTGCCGCCGGCTGGCCCCAGCCGTCGCCGTGGTCAAGAAGCCAGGCGGCCAGGCCGACGGGTGAGTCCGCCAATCCGTACAGCGTTTGCGGCCGTGTCCCCATGAAGCTGGCGTAGGCGCGTCGCCTCGTATACAAGGTGGTCAGCTGCTTGTACGCGCGTCTTTCGTCGGCTGAGAGCCCAGATGGCGGCGGGTCGCCGGCCTGGAGCGCCTGGGCCACGTCGGGCGGAACCGTGCCGGGGAAGTTGACGTGAATGCCGAGCAACTCCGGAGGCGCCTGTTGCGCCATCACGTTCGTGATGGCCCCGCCCCAGTCGCCGCCCTGGGCCACGAATTGCGCGTATCCCAGGCGCTTCATCAGTACTACCCAGGCCCGTGCTATGTGGGCGGGATCCCAGCCGGTAGCGGCCGGCTTGCCCGAGAACCCGTAGCCCGGCATGGACGGGATCACCAGGTGGAAAGCGTCCGACGCGCTCGCGCCGTGGGCCGTGGGATTGGTGAGCGGGCCGATAATCTTGAGCTGCTCGATGACCGATCCGGGCCACCCGTGCGTGACGATGAGCGGCAACGCATTGTCATGGCCCGAGCGCACGTGAATGAAATGGATGCTGAGCCCGTCGATCTCGGTGATGAACTGCGGCAGGGCGTTCAGTTTCGTCTCGCACCTGCGCCAATCATAATCTGTGGCCCAATAGCGTGCGAGTTCCTGGATCATCGCGAGGGGCACGCCTTGCGAATCGTCGGTGACCGTTTCCCGCTCGGGCCACTTTGCCGTGTTTATGCGCCTGCGCAGATCGGTAAGCTCTGCTTCCGGGACATTCACGTGAAACGGATAAACGGCGTCCTTATCGCTGCTCGGCTGCTGTGCACCTTCGGTCATAGCCTGGAACCTCCTGCTAGCCGGTGATGACCTGCGGGCAAGCGGTCACGGCGCGCCCATCTGAACATTTCCGGCCGGGTGCGGGACGAGGACCTGCGCGCGAGACCGCTGCGCGGTCAGCGTGCCCAGTATCTCCTGGGGAGCCGCCTGGAGACAGCAGTGGCCGCAGCCGGGGATGACCGTGTTCTGCACGTCGTCCGCGATCTGGCTGCTGGGCTGGTCCGCCAAGGCCTACTGAGGCGGGACGTTGTGGTTGCAGGCGAACAGATTGCCGGGGCCGGCCGGGGCCAGACCGTACTTCCGCAGGAGAATCCTCGCTATCTGGATTACGCGCGGGCCCCAGTGCGGCGGTTGGCTGCGTGGCGTCTGGGGACAGCGATGAGGAGCACGCCTGCGGCCAGCACGAGGATCCCGCCGGCCAGCAGGCCAGCAGTGATCCAGGGCAGTGAGGGCAGCGCCGCCGCGACGCCGATGCGTACCGCGACCGGCCGTGAGCCGTCGGCGTTCATGACCACCACCGTCCAGTTGCCAGCGCGGTCCGGCCAGGTCAGGATCTGGGTGCCAGGCCCGGCCGCCTGGGCGGCCCAGATGCCGGCCCGGGCGGGCGTGGTCGCGGGAGCGCCGCCACGGTGCGTGGTGTAGGTGGCATGGTGACGGGTAATGCCGCGGACGGTGTCGTAGCCGACCCGGGCGAGGTAGCGGCTGGCCGAGTCGGCCGGGGCGAGCCCCGCGAACACCGGGTCCGCGCCGTGCGCCGGTGTAACGCGGATCCGGACCGGGCCCAGCATCGCCGCCGGCAGGCCACCGGCCGCCCCGTACGGATTCGCCGTGCTGCTGGCCACCGCGTAACCGTTGCTGCGGTAACTCCAGGTGCCCAGATCGAGGACACCGCCGTGCCGCTGGATCGTGCAGGCCCGCACGGCCACACCGCCCGCGCCCAGCAGTCCGAGCGAGTACAAGACCAGCACCGTGCCTACGACCGCAGATACGATCCGGGCCGGGGGTCCACCCGACCCTCCGGCCGGGGTCGGCCACGAAGTGACGAGAACCGGTGACTGTCATGGTCAATTCCTCCACCAGGTCGGCATGTCTGTCACCGGCACGCTATGAGCGAACCCCCGGTCGGGCCGTCACCCAAAGGTGCGCCCTGAGGTGGAATCTTTCGCCGCGGCGCTTTGGCGCCGCGGCGCCATCCCGGTGGTGCCGGGACTGGCCGGGGAGTACGTGACCGGCGCCACAGCGGAACAGTGCATCACCCAGAACGTCATGGAGCGCGCTGGGCTCCGGGACACCGAGCTTCCGTCCGGACCGCATATCAACGGGCCGCATTCGCAGAACTACGGGGCCTGGTTCGGCATGATCGACCCGCCGCACGACTCCACCGTCTATGACATGTCCTGGGTCGACTACGGCCTGCGGCTGCACCGGATGAAGGTTCCCGGCCGCAGCACCATCCCATCGACGACGCGCTTTCGGCTCTTTACCAGTTGACGCGGGGAGGGATCAGCTGAGGCCAGGAAAGTATCGCGTCTACCACCTGGTTGAGGGGCTGCCTGGCGTCGATGGGGATCGCCCCGAAGGCGCGCAAGCGGTCCTGCAGTTCCGGCAGCTTGCGGCGTAGGTACTCGCGGGTGTCGCCGATCCGGCCCCAGTCGTTGTCCTGGCGCGCATCCAGCCGGGCCAGCATGGTGGGCTCGTCAATCTCCAGCAGGAACACGTGAGTGAAGCGGTCGGCCATCTCCAGCTCGTTATCCGCGCCGCCGCAGACATACAGCGTCGCTGGTGCTGCGGCCCGGATCAGTTCGTCCAGGCGGGCCGGATTCCAGGCCCAGCTATGCCGGGCCAGCCAGGCGGAGTCCGGCTCGGCTGGCTCTTCCACCACGGCGCCGGAACGGTCAACGGATCGCGCCAGCAACGGGTCGTCATCGGAATCGATGCAGGCCAGGCCCTGACGGGCCAGCACGGCGGCGATCGTGGTCTTCCCGGCGCCGGAACAGCCTGTGATCTGGATAGCGCTCATCGGTGTCTATGGTCGGCCAGCTCTGATAGCGGCGCAAACGAGTTTGAGATCCCGCGGACGCGGGCGACCGAGGTAGCGAGAGAGCTGTGCATTTCCTCCCGGGGACTGGTCGCGTTCTTGCGCACCGTGACACTGTGACACTGTGGCACCGAGGCCAGGCGCGGGCCTCCGTTCGTTATTGCCATTGTGGGTTCACTAACCGCACGAGCTCGTGGGAGCACGAATGAGACAGGTAAGCCCAGCGAGGAGGGGCCCGGCGTCCGTAGACCGGTACCTGCTGCCGTCCGAGCGGTCGTGTATCACGGTCCGCATGCATCCGGCCGTGCTGGCCGGGCCTTTCATAGCGGCCTCGGGCGGGCTGGTGGCGGCCAGGGAACTGGCCCGCCGCTCAGGGCGCCCGGACATCGTCTGGGGCGCGTACCTGCTTCTCCTGCTGGACTTCTCTCGTCGGGTGGCAGGCTGGCCGGTCACGTACTTCGTCGTGACCAATGAACGGATGCTGCTTATCCGTGGGTCGCTTTCACGCACGGTCGCGACGATGCCATTGGAAAAGGCGACGGATCTCACGCTTCAGCGCACAATTCTGGGCCGCTTGCTTGGCTACGGCTCGCTCAGCGTCGTCTCCCCAGCCCGGCGCCAGGCGTTCCGCAAGGTCAGGCACCTCCCCTACCCGGAGCAGCTTTACCTTGAGGTAGCGGGCCTGCTCTCGCCGCACCAGGCGGCCAGGCCCGAGGAGGAAGAAGGCGCCTCGTCCGGCCTGGATCCCGATCCTGGATTCTGACCTCGCCGCCGCGCGCCCCTCACGCTGCACGTTCCCGGGTTGACGGTCGCCGGCGTTCACACCAGGCTTAGGACGACAGTCATCTCTAAGGAGCGGTCGCATGATCCTGATCAACATCAAGATACCGATCCGGCCCGACAAGATGGATGAGTGGCTGGCGCTGGCCGATTCCTACGCCAGGGACGTCAACTCCGAGGACGGCTGCCTGTTCTTCCAGTTCGCCCGGAGCCTTACCGATGAGCACGAGTTCATCTGCATTGAGGGCTTCAAGGACGCCGAGGCGGGCGCCACCCACGTCAAGCAGCCGTACGTGAAGGCGTTCTTCGACACCGCGCCCGGCCTGGTGTCCGCACAGCCGCAGATCATCTACATCGACACGCCGCATGAGGGTTTCGGTCCGATGGGCGAGATCCAGCCCCGCTGACTGATCCGGTAGTGGGTCAGCCTGTCCTGGCTGAGCTGGCTGGTGTCTCTGGCCGGCCGTGAGCTGCCCCGACGGTAGCGGGCAGGGGCCCGGCCGCATCCCGTCCGCCGGACAGGGCCTGGGCTGTGGCCTCGCGATGATCGGCGATCGCGAAGTAGGCCACCGATGAGCCGATGAGGACGGCCCCGAGGGCATCCCGGCCGGTCATGCCCTCACCAAGAAAGATCACTGCGCTGGCGACACCGACCACGGGGATGAGGTTGAGGACCACAGCCGCCCGCCCGGCGTCGACCTGAACGATCACCTTGTTGAAGAGCAGGAAGCTGAGCCCGAATCCGCCGGCGCCCACGAGCACGGCGACCAGCCAGAACCGGGGCGCAGCCGACACTGTCCCGCTCCCCGGGTCGGCGGTCCAGCGCACGAGAGTCACCAGTAGCGACGCGATCGCGGCCACCGTGAACTGCCACGCCGTCAGCGTGAGGGCATCGGAGCCGTCATCGAAACGCTTGGCCACGATCGTGTAGAGGCTCGCGCTCAGCACGCCCCCCGCGACCAGCAGGTCGCCGGCCGCCGTGCCGCCGCCTGCGCGCGTCCCCACGCCGGCGAGCACGGCCAGCCCGCCCAGCGCGACCACGATCGCGAGGATGGCTGGCCGGGTGATGGTCTCGCGGAGCAGCACGGCAGCCAGCAGGACCACCAGTCCCGACTCGAGACCGTTGATCACCGCCCCGTGTACCGCGCTGGTCAGGGACAGGCCGAACGTGTCACCCAGATACGCCAGCGCCGGCTCGAGCAGTCCCAGCACAACAGGAAGCCACCATGATCTCGGCGGACGATAACCGCGTATCAGCAGGGCGATCCAGAGAACGCCCGCCCCCGCCAGCAGTTCGACGCTCAGGAGGGTCACGGGATCGAAGCCGCCCAGGGCATATTTCGTGCCGCTGACCGCCACCCCCCACAATCCGGCGGCCACGACCAGCGCGACGGCCGGACGGTGCAGCCACGGTGTTGGTGATGGAACGGCCTTGCGGAACATCGCCACGCCCCCCATCGCACACTTGATCGATGCGACCGTAAGCAGGGCGGTGCTGAGCGCGAATCGGGCCGGGCCACCCATATTTCGGCCAGGGTTACCCAGATTGCGGGGGCCCGGTAGCGCTGGTGCGTACGGCCGCGATGCCGCGGCCAGGCGTTGCGAACCCGCAGGGCCGCTCAGTGGGCACGGGTGCGGATGGTCAGCCGGGACGGCCTGAATCGGGGCAGCTTCGGGCGACGGCGCGCCGGGCCTCGGCGGATGGCCTCGAGATCGAGGGGCGGCTGCTGACCCCCGCGGGTGCCACCCTCGACGGTCTGCACCCGATGGGGCAGGGAGAGGAACTCTTCGGCGCGATCGCGCGCATCGGCACGGAATGCGAGCTCGTCGTCTAACCGCGGGAGGGCCACGTGCCGGCCGAGCGGGCACATTTGCTCGACGCGCTCCAGCGCACCCAAGCATGGTTTGACCGGCATCTGATCGCCGGCTCGCGGAGCACGCCCCTGACGTGAGGGAATGCGCTGGTCAGGTATCCTTCCGCGGAGCAGCAATGGAATCTAGGGGTGGGAAAGTATGGCAACTCAGACGACTGTCACGGTCACATGCGACATTTGCGGCGGCACGAAGGACGCGCGGACGCGGACTATCTCCTTGGATGGCCGTGCTCTTGAGATCGACCTGTGCGGGAAGGATGGCCGGGCCCTGGACAAGGCGGCCCAGAAATTCGTCCCGTTCGCCCGGAAGGTGGCCAGGGATCCGGCCCCCCGCAGGACGGTCAGCTCCCGGCAGCACAGTGCTGACGTCCGTGACTGGGCGCGGACGCAGGGCATAGTGATCAGCGACCGGGGACGGATCCCAGCGGATGTCGAGCGTAAGTTCGTTGCGGCCCATTAACGGCGGCCCGCAGGTTAAGTCAGCTGGTTAAGGTACCCGGTTAAGGCGCCTGGCTGGGGCGCCTGGCTCGGGCCCCTGGCTCAGGGAGCAGTGCTCTACCCGGATCAGCCGATCCGGGTAGAGCGCCGTGCCTGCTCAGGTATGTAGCTTGGCCAGTTCGGCCGTGACCATCGCCTCGTGCTCTTCCTCGTCCCGGCGGGCGTCGGAGGGCTTCCAGCGGCCTCGCAGCAGCGGAATGCTGAGCAAGAAGAAGATGATGCCGCCGAAGCACACCCAGTACCAGGTCTTCCACTGCCCGGGCGCCTGGGCGGCGGCTTTCTGGACCGCGGCGGCGTGCGCTTTCAGGTACGGGAACACCTGCGGCGGGACCTTGGACAGCGCGGTCAGCTGGGCCGCATAGGGCGCCACGGTCGCCAGCTTAGGTGCCACCGCGATGACGCCCTTAATGGCGGGACCGTTAGCGCCGATGGTGGCCAGAATGGCGGTCCCCTTCGCGCCCCCGCCCGCAGCCGTGACCGCCTGGGCCGCCAGTTTCGGTGGGATGGCCGCCGGGTTGGGGTACGCGGCCAATTTGGTGAACAGGACCGGATTGGCCTGGATCACCGCCAGTTCGGGTGCGAATTTCCGCGCGTTGGCCAGCTGGGTCTTATAGGTGGTGGCAGTGGCGACGACCTGCGGGTGGGTCTGCGCGAACGTGATCTCGCTGCCATAGCGAGCCACGTACGCGGACACGGTGGGCCCATAGCTGATCAGGGGCGTAACCGAGTTGATGACAGCCGGGATGATCAGGAATGCGATGAAGATCGTGACCCGGATGATCCAGCCCCAGATGGCCAGCCCGGTGGCGGTCAGTGCGGGATTGCGTGCCTCGACGGTCTCGGTATAGCTGGCCATCCAGGGGCAGTAGGCCACGCCCAGGAAGAACGAGCCCAGCGCCAGGATGATGGCGAGCGTGTAGTAGCTGGGATGATGGCCCGCCTGCTCCAGGTACACCACGGTCATCACCGCGGCCACCACCCCGCCGATGACCATGAACGGCTTCCGGACCCGGAACCGGTCGGAGATAACCCCGATCAGGATCACCGCGATAACGTTGAATCCCCAGTTCCAGTTGCCCAGGCCGTTGGCGTCCTTGACGGAGAACCCGAACACCGTGGTCAGGTAGATGACGGCGAACGCGACGGCCGTGTAATAGATGAGCAGCATGAGTGACACGCCGACGGCCGAGATGATCACGTCGGGCTTGAGCAACTGACGCCACGGATGCCGCAGCGCGGCCTCGATGTCGATCCCCTTGGCCCGGGCCTCGATCAGCGCACGGTCGTGCATCGTCACCATCAGCTGGTCACGCAGCCGCGGCGACAGTTCCCGCAGCCCGACCAGGGCGATCAGGAACACGACCAGCCCGGCGATGCCGCAAATGCGGTACTGGTGCGTCCATATCCCCGGATCGTGCACCACCGCGGGGATGGTGGCGCTGCCGACCACCGCGACGATCAGGCTGCCCAGGACCGGGCCGGCGGTCCAGAAGCCCATGGCGGTCGCCCGGCCGACCTGGGGCGAGAAGTCGCGGATCAGGGCCGGGGTGGCCACCAGGCAGATGCCCTCGACCAGGCCGACCACGAACGTCGCGATCCCGAATCCCCACTTGCTGGTCATGGCGGGGATGACGAACGCGGTGAAGATACCGGTGAGCAGCAGCCCGCCGACGACGAGGTTGGCGCGGCCCAGCCGGTCGGCGAGCCCGGCGAACAACGAGCCGAAGGCCCCGATCAGGTTGCCGAAGGCCAGGATGACCACGAAGAACGTGAAGCTCATGTGCAGGTCGGCCAGGACCAGTGTGGACACCGAGCCGACTACATACAGCTCGTAGTACAGCGTGATGGTGGCCAGCACCGTGATGGCCAGGTAGAGCACGCGCGGCCCGGTATCGGGATAAGTATCCAGCTGGCGGCGCCACAGCCACGACGCCTTTCCTCGGCGGTCAGGGACTAAATCTGTCGCAGTCGCGCTCATAGGGGCCTTTCGGTGCTCGGTGTGGCCGTGCCCGGGCAGCGACCACAGAAGTACGGCGGTGTACTTTAGCGCTGATAGCTTAAGAGCGTGGCGGCAGTCAGACAAGAGGGCGCCCTCGCGCGTACCCATGAGGGTGAGCCCGGGCTGCCCCGCGGCCGGAACGGACTGCCTCTCGAGGCGGTGCGGGCAGCCCAGCGGGAGCGGCTGCTGAGGGCGGCTATCGCCGCCGTGGCCACGGCCGGATTCAATGACGTCACCGTGGCGGACATCGTGCGCGGCGCCCGGGTGTCCAAGGCCGCGTTCTACGCCCACTTCGCCAGCAAGGAGGACTGCTTCCTCGCTGCCACCCGCGAGGGAGGGAAGCTTCTGGTGGACGGGGTGGCGGCCGCGGCCCGGCAGCTGCCCGCGGGCGCGGGCGCCGAAGACGTCCTGCGGGCGGGCCTGGCCGCGTTCCTGGACTTCCTGGCCGGGGAGCCCGCCTTTGCCCGGGCCTTCTACGTGGACATGCCCGCCGCCGGGCCCCGTGCGGTAGGGCGGCTCGAGACTGCGCAGCACACCTTCGCCAGACTGAATCAGGCCTGGCACGAGCGGGCCCGCCGCGAGCATCCAGCCTGGCCCGCGGTTCCCTACGAGGCCTACTACGCGCTGGCGGGCGCCACGGCCGAGCTGGTGCGCGCCGAAGTCCGCCACGGCCGGATCGACGCGGTGCGCGATCTGGAAGACACGCTGGTCGACCTGCATCTGGCTGTGCTCGCCGCCCAGCCGTGGGGGCGCTCGGGCTGAAATGCCGCCACCGTTGTCCTTGCCGCACGGTTACACGAACCGGACGACCCGCCGCGGCCCGGCGGTAATCAAGACCTATCGTGGTCCCGGGTCCGCGCTTCGCTGTGAGAGGGAGGCCGGCGCGCTCACCGCCCTGTCCGGACGCCTGCCCGTGCCTGCGCTGATCGGCCGGGACGGTGCCCGGCTGATCATGAGGTTCATGCCCGGGCTGCATGGTCAGGACTTGATCGCCGCGGGGATGGCCCGGCCGGTGCTGGCCGCATGCGGCCGGATGCTCCGGTATATCCACGCGATCGACCCGGCCCTGCTCCCCGCCGGCCACCCAGGCCGGGCTGGCGCGGTACTCGTGCACGGCGACTATGGGCCGAACAACACGCTGCTGGACCCGGCCGCCCAGGAGGTCACGGCCATCCTGGACTGGGAATGGGCTCACACCGGGGATCGGCTCGAGGATCTGGCCTGGTGCGAGTGGATCGTACGGATGCATCACCCGGACCAAGCCGGCGCGCTCAACTCGTTCTTCGACAGCTACCAAGACCGCCCGGCCTGGACGGCACGCCGGGAAACGATGCTGGAGAGGTGTCAGGCCATGCTCGGCATGGCTCAGCGATGGCAGCCGGGCGGGGCCACGGTCCGGCAATGGCAGCGCCGCCTGGCCGTCACCGGATCCTGGACTGAATGAACCAGCGAATCGCGGTCACCGCGATGGCCAGCACGGTGGCCACGGTCATCGGGAAGAATCCGCTGGCGATCCACTGGGCGGCGCTGACGGCGAGGGCCGTGTGGGACGTGCTGGCCACCCGGTCCCCGATCAGCCCGGCCACCGTGGCGGCAGCGACATAAGCCAGCGCGGGGACCGGGATGATCCGGTACACGGCCCGGGGCTGGATGGCGAGGGCCGCAGCCAGCGTGGCGGTCACCAGGGATACGCCGAGCACCGGGCCCGGGCCGGTGCTGGCCAGCACGGAGATGAGCGCGCCGAGCGCGGCTCCGGCCAGCACGATGCCAACCGCGCCTCTGCCGGTCAGCGAACCCCACCATGAGGGCATCGGGCCAGGCGGTGATGGCCGCCGGTGCATTTGCCCGGGCGTTACGGAATAGCCTGGGGGCGTTACCCTATCGCGCCCACGCATTTGCGCCTGCATTACGGAATCGGGTCCGCGTGCGCCCGGATAAGGCCCTGTAGCGCCCGGATAAGGTCCGGGCGCGCCGCGATACAGCGGCCGCGGGTCCGCGTCGTATCCTTGCGGGGTCGGCATTGTGGTCCTAAAGGTTAACCGCTTCGGCTTGGCGAGGGAACCGCACGGGTAGTCTTCGCCGCAACAGTAACTACCCGCCCGGGAGGGAAGCGATGCGCCGGCGGAAGACCGGATACTGGCTGTGCTGCCTCTTCGCGGCGCTGATTCTCCTGGTCAGCGGCTTCTCGCACTCGCTCGTCCAGGACGTGAGCAGCATCGGTAGTTCGCACGCTATCGCCAGCGGTCCCTCTGTCGGCCCGCAGAACATCCTCCTTATGGGGCTGGAAAGCCGCCGGGACTGGAATGGCAATATCCTGCCCGCGAGCATCCTGTCCAAGCTGCACGCGGGAAACGCCCAGGCCGTCGCCAACGGCGCGGGTGGTAATGACACGAACACGCTGATCCTCGTCCACATACCGGCGGGCGGTAAGAAAGCGCTCGGCTTTTCGATCCCACGCGACGATTGGGTGCATTTCGCGGGCACGGTCGGGCCGCAGCAGCAGGGCAAGATCGACCAGGCCTACGGCGTGAGCATGTTCTACGAGGAGGGGAAGCTGCGGCGGCAGGACCCCGCCATGGGGCAGGACCAACTGGCCTTCCTGGGTAATGAGGCCGGCCGCGCCGCGGCCGTGGCCACCGTGGAGAAGCTCACCGGGGTCCACATCGACCACTTCGCTGAAGTCAACATGGACGGGTTCTACGAGCTCGCGAAGGTGTTCGGCGGGGTGGAGGTCTGCCTCAGGCATCCGGTCCACGACGTCAACTCCGGCGCCGATTTCCCCGCTGGATACCAGCACCTGGACGCCGCCCAGGCGCTGGCGTTCGTGCGTCAGCGTGACGGCCTGCCCACCGGCGACCTGGACCGTACCCATCGCCAGCAGGCGTTCCTTGACTCGGTGATCCACCAACTGCGGGCCGAGGGAGTGCTGGGCGACCTGACCAAGCTGGACGCCCTGCTGTCCGTCGCGAAGCAATACGTCATCACCGACGCGGGGTGGAACCTGCTCGACTTCGCCACCGAGATGCGCAGCCTGTCCAGTAGCAACCTGGTCTTCCACACGCTGCCGATCAGGGGCTACGCCACGATCGACGGCCAGGACGCGAACGTGGTCGATCCCGCTTACATCACCTCGATCGTCCGGGGCACCTTTTATCCCCGGCCCAGCCCTCCGCGGAGTCATCACCGCGGCCTGACCGGCAGCCGGGCGATAACCGTCGATGTGCTGAACGGCGGCGACACGACCGGGCTGGCCGCGCGGGTCGCGGCGGCCCTGGCGGGGGTGGGTTTCCGGGCCGGGCAGGTCGGGAACACCAGTGCCCTCTCCAGCACCGAGGTCCGTTACGGGCCGGGAGCGTCGGGCCCGGCCGGCCCGATCGCCGCACTGTTCGGTACGGCCGCCGTGGCCAGCGGCGCGGTGCCGCCGCATCAGGTCCAGATCCTGCTCGGCGCCAGCGCCGCGCTGCCGCACATCCTGGCTTCCGCCACACCGCGGGCGCCGGGCGCGGTCATCCCCACCGCCGGGCCGCAAGGTGGCGCGGTGGTGGCCAAGGACGGCATTCCCTGCGTGAGCTGACGGCCCTGCGTGAGCTGACGGCCCTGCGCGAACTGACGGCCCTGCGTGAACTGACGGCCCTGCGTGAACTGACGGCGGCCCCGCTGTGAGCCGCCCGGCCCGTGAGCTGCCGCCAGTTGGCCCGGGCGGTCGGTCCCCACGTTTGACCAGGCCAGCTAGGGGCAGTTCAGGCGCGTCAGGAGGGGGTGGTCGCGGTGAATCCAGTCGAGCGGGTCATCCGGCGGGTAGACGCGACCCAGCAGCGCTCCACCCCCGGGGCCTTCGTCTTCGCGGTGACCAAGAAGTACGGCGACGATAACGGGGGCGTGCTGGTCTCGAACCTGGCCTTCTCCACTTTCCGGGCGCTGTTCCCGCTGCTCCTGATCCTGGTGACCGTGCTGGGCCTGGCTGCCTCCGTGGATGCGGGGTTCCGCCAGGACGTCATCAACGCGGTGGCCCATCAGATCCCTGAGGTCGGCACCCAGGTGACCGGGAACGTGCACCAACTGCGGCGCTCCAGCGTCATCGGGCTCATCGTGGGCCTCATCGGCCTGGTCTGGGGCGCGACCGGGCTGGCCCAGGCGGGCCTGTTCACGATGGAGCAGGTGTGGAACCTGCCCGGCCCCGCCCGGCCCGGCTACGTGCAGCGCCTCGGGCGGGCCCTGGAGTTCCTCGGTGTGCTCGGCCTGGGGGTGATCCTGACCACGCTGCTGGCCGGCCTCAACACCTACGGCCAGAAGGCCGTCATCTTCGTGATCCTGGCCGAGGTGGCGGCGGCCCTGTTCAACGTGGGCATGTACGTCATCGCGTTCCGGGTCCTGACCCCGAAGGGGGTGCCAACCCAGAAGCTGATCCCCGGCGCAGTGATCGGGGGGATCGCCTGGACCCTGCTGCAGATCCTGGGCACATATCTCGTGCACCACTTTGTGCGCAGCGGCTCGGCCTACGGCGTCTTCGGGACCGTCCTCGGCCTGGTGGCCTACATCTACCTGGCCATCGAGATCACGGTCTACGCCGCCGAGATCAACGTGGTGCTGGCCCGGCGGCTGTGGCCGCGGTCCATTGTCCAGCCTCCGCTCACCGAGGCGGACCGGGCCAGCATGGCGCTCCAGGCGCTGCAGAACCAGCGGCGCGAGGAGCAGCACATAGAGGTCTCCTTCCACGACCGCCCGTCCGGCGACCCGGCGCCGGACAGCACCCCGCAGACGCCCCAGGAGGTCGCGCCGCCCGCCCCGGCTCCGGAGCCAGAGCCGGCCGCCCCCACTCCGGAGCCAGAGCGGCCGCCCCCACTCCGGAGCCGGGCCGGCCGCCCCCACTCCGCTTCCCGAGCCAGTGGCCCAGAACGGCAGGGCCGGGGACGGCGACCGGCGCTGACCCAGTACCCGCGGACCCCGGCCTTGCCCTCGGCGACCTGGGCGATCTCCGCGGCGAGTGGCTCCAGGAAGCGGCCCGCTCTATCCGCCCAGCCGCCTAATTGACGAGATTTAATGCTCTTATCCGGGCGATTCCCCTGAAAGGTATTCCAGGGTTTGCCGGACGATCTGGCTGCGCATATTCCTGCTTGATGTCATCGGGGGGAGCAGGATAACCATGTCCGGAATCGTTACCAGCGCCCGCGCGCACCCGCCGCGCGGAAAAAGGGCCCGTAAAGGGCATTCCAGGCCGCCCGGCATCGTGGGGATCCCGGCGCGGGCCACGGCTGCGGCTCTGGTGGCCGCGGGCGCCTGCGTACTGGGCACGGGAGCGGCGTCCGCTGCGGCCACCCGCCCCGCCGCTGCGGCCACCCGCCCCGCCGCTGCGGCCACCCGCCCGGCCGCCGCGGCCACCCGCCCGGCCGCCGCGGCCACCCGCCCAGCCTCACACCCCGGTCAACAGTCCCGCTACGCGCGAACCATCAGGGTGACCACGCTGGCCAACGCCGGACCGGGCTCCCTGCGGGCCGCGATCACCAAGGCCAACCTCAGCCTGCCAGGCCGCCCCACGCTGATCAGGTTCGCGGTGGGTGGCGTCATCACGCTGTCCACCTCACTTCCCCCGGTGTCGGCGAACATGACCATCAACGGGACATCCGCCCCGGGATACGTCCGGGGTGGCGCGCCGGTCGTGGAGATCGACGCCCACGGGCGGGCCGGGCTGGAGTTCGCGCCAGGCTCGTCAGGTGCGCAACTGCTGGGCCTGGCGGTGGACGGCGCCAGCGGCGACGGCATCACGCTGGAGGCCAGCAATATCACCCTCGACCGTAACTACATCGGCCTCGACCGCTCCGGCGCAGCGCTGGGCAATGACGGGGACGGGGTTTTCGTTGCGGATACGTCGGAGGGGAACACGATCGGCGAGAATCCGGCGGGCACATCCGGAGCGGTATCCAACGTGATTTCCGGCAATGCCGGGAACGGCATCACCCTGTCCGGGTCGACGGCGAACACGGTCGCCGCGAACCGCATCGGGACCAATCCCGCGGGCACGTCGGCCATCCCCAACCGCGACAACGGCCTGGCCATCGTCGGCCGCTCCCACGCGAACGAGGTGGGCGGCACGGTGTTCGTCGACTCCGCCACCGGGAAGGCGAACAACCCGACCGGCAGCAAGGGCACGGTGACGCCGGTGTTCGTGGTCCCGCCGGATGGCAACCTCATCTCCGGCAACGGCCTGTCCGGGGTGCTGATCGACGACGGCGCCGGGCACAACGAGCTCAACGGGAACTTCATCGGCACCACGGTCAGCGGCGACGCCGCCCTGGGCAACGGCGCCAGCGGGGTGTGGATCGATGGGGCGAACCACAACTCACTGGTCGGCTGTAAGTTCGTCAACAACCCGTTCGTCTACTACAACGTGGTCAGCGGCAACAAGCAGAACGGGCTGCGCATCACCGACGCCAACGGCACGGTCGTGCAGGGCAACTTCTTCGGCACCGGCGCCAACAACACCGCCCTGGTCAAGAACGACGGCAACGGCATCCTCGTCCAGGGGTCCTCCGCCGGCACCCAGGTGGGCGGCGTGATCCCGCTGGGGAACGTGTCCGCGGGCAACGGCCGGAACGGGATCAAGGTCACCGGCCGGGTGAGCGGGTTCACCACGTTCAACACCTTCGGGGGCCTGCTGGCCTTCAAGGGTGCCGCGCCGAACGGCCGGGACGGCCTGCTGATCACCGCCACCGGGGGCAGCAACCTGGTCCGCACCAACGTCTTCTCCGGCAACCGCCGCAACGGCATCGAGATCGGCGGCCACGCGTCCGGGGTCACCGTGGACCCGGACATCGCAGGCCTGAACACCAAGGGCAACGGCGTGCTGCCCAACGGCGGGGACGGGCTGCGGATCGACGGCGCCGCGCACGGCAACGTCATCGGCGGCTCGCGGCGCTCGGTGATCCCGCAGAACACGTTCTCCGGGAACGCGGGGTACGGCGTGGCCATCTCGGGCCGGGCGCACGGCAACCGGGTATTCACCGGCTTCATCGGGACCAAGATCCTGGGCCTGGCCGCGCTGGGCAACCAGAAGGGCGGCGTCTTGCTCACCGGGCACGCCCGCGCCAACGTGATCGGAGCCATCACGGCCAGGCCGGCCAACCTGATCAGCGGCAACACCGGCATCGGCGTCACGCTGCGGGCCGGGACGGCCCGGAACCTGGTCATCGGCAACTACATCGGCCTCGGCCGCCGGGGCCATCGGCTGCCCAACACCGGCCGCCCGGTGGTGAACCACGGCTCGCACAACGTGATCCGGGGCAACCGGACCTGAGTCCCGCGCTCCCGGCGGCGGCCTGGGTGCCCCGCCCGGGCCGCTCCGGCGGCGGTGCCTCAGGCGGCGGCCAGCACCCCCACCCGGCGCTGGGCGGTCAGCCGGCTGCCCGACGTGCCGACGTAGCTGCCCGAGGTCGGCGCCACGTCGCTGTAGTCCCGGCCGGCCGCGATCGTGACGTAGGCGCTGCCCGCGCGGCGGCCGTGGCACGGATCGAACGGCACCGCGATCGCGTCCCGGGCCCGGGGCACCACGACCTCGACCCAGGCGTGCGTGCCGCCCTGGCCGATCAGGTGCCCGGACACGTAGCGGGCCGGCAGCCCCACCAGGTGGCAGAGGGCCAGCATCACGTGGGCCATGTCCTGGCAGACCCCGCGCCCGCCGGCCAGCGCCTCGGCGGCCGTGGTCCGCACCGACGTCACCCCGTCGGCGTAGTCCAGCGAGGCGTGCACCAGGTCACAAAGCCACTCCGCCTGGTCCAGCGGGGCCACGGCGCGGGCCGGGAGGCGGGCGGCGAGCTCGCGGAGCCGGTCATCGGCGGCGGTCAGCCGGGTCGCGGACAGCAGGGCCGGGCTGCGGGTGGCCTCGAGGGGAAGCACGGCGGGCCCGTCGCGGCGGATCCGCTCGACGATGGCGGTCAGCCGGAACTCCACGGCCTGGGCTACGTGCTCGGCCTTCAGCCAGGTGACCACGTTGCCGCGGGAGTCCCGCCGCGCCCGGCGCCGGGCCTGCGCGCCAGTCACCTCGAGCTGGCAGGCCCGCCGGTGCTGGCCGCCGTGCCGGGTGGGGGGCACGATGACCAGCCGCTGCCGTAGCGACCGCACCGGCGCGTCGTAGTCGTAGCGGAAACTCTGCTCGATGACATAGGTCACCCGCCGGGCGGCGTCCAGGTCCAGCCCGCGATGATCGAGCAGCCGGGACCGGAGTGGCCAGGGATCGGGGGTCATCGCGGCGCCTCCTCAGCCTGAACCACCATCGATTCCAGCACGGGGCCGCCGAACGTGGTCGCCATGGCCACGTCCGAGGCGTCGCGTCCCCGGCCGATCACCACCCGGCCCTTGCGCCGCATGTTGTTGCGGGGATCAAAGGTCCACCAACGCTGGCCCAGCCAGACCTCCATCCAGGCGGCGAAGTCCATCGGCGCCGGGTCCGGGGGCACATCCATGTCGGGCAGGTACCCGAAGACGTAGCGGGCCGGGATGTTCAGCGCCCGGCAGAACGAGATGGCCAGGTGGGTGAAATCGCGGCATACCCCCCGGCGGGCGGCGTTCACGTCCGCGGCGGTGGACAGCGCCGTGCTGCTGCCGTACCTGAACTCCAGATGGCCATGCACGTGGTCGCAGATGGCCTGGACCCGGCGGTAGCCCGGGGCCAGCGCGCCGAACCGGGACCACGCCTCGTCGCCCAGCACGTCAGGCAGGCAGTACCGGCTGGGCAGGGTGTAGATCAGCGTGTCGTCGGGCAGCGCGTCGGGTGAGGCCTGCGGGGCGTCGCAGTCCGCGTCCTCGGTGGCGTCCGGCACGTCGGCGATCGCGTGATAACCGACGCTGCACCGGCCGGCGGGGAGCACGGCCCGGGCGCACGGGTTGCCGTACAGGTCGGTATAGCTCCGCAGTTCGATCTGCGGCTGCACCGACCACCGCTCGTGGTCCACGACAACATCTTCCCCCGGGACGACGGGCTTGCCTGGGACCACGAGCGCGGACCCGCGCGGCTGGACCTGGAAGACGACCGGGGTGTCGATGGCGGATAGGTAGGTGAAGTCGCATCCCACCTGAACCCGCCGGCGTCTCATGTCCCTATCGTCCACGGTGGATGTTTCTGCCCCGTTACGTCAGGTCCAGCCAGTCCCGAGCGCCGCGGCACTGTGACTCATCTCACCCGAAACCCCAGCGTCGGCCCGGGAAACCAGGATCAGCACTGATGAAGCGGGAGGATCCGGGGTAGGTAATCGACAGGCTGCTGACAGTGGCCTCTTCTGTTCGCTGGGTGCCGGGCCCCCGGCCTGGCTACTATGCCAAGGCTGGTCGGGCGGGGGCCATGGTGATTCGCGGCATATGTGCCGATCTGCCAGCGGGCTCGTTGAGCCCGTCCGGGTAGACTGGCCGGTCACGGGACGCCACGGCCTGGGTAGCTTGCCTCTCCGCCTTGAGTTCCCGGCCCCAACGGCAGCGGCCGAAGGGCATCCCTGCAAACGGCGGAACGTGATGGGAGTCGGAATGCGCGTTCTGGTTCTGGGCGGCGATGGTTTCTGTGGCTGGCCGACCTCGCTTTACTTGTCGGACCGTGGCCACGATGTGACCGTCATCGACAATCTGAGTCGCCGCAAGATCGACATCGACCTGGAGGTCGAGTCGCTGACGCCGATCAGGCCGATCGGCGAGCGGATCCGGGTCTGGGAAGAGATCTCCGGCAAGGAGGTCGGCTTCATCAGCCTGGACCTGGCCACCGAGTACGACAAGCTCGTCGCGGTCCTGTCTGAGCTGCGGCCGGACGCGATCGTGCACTTCGCCGAGCAGCGGGCGGCGCCGTACTCGATGCGGACCACGGCGACCAAGCGCTACACGGTGGACAACAACGTGCGGGCCACGCACAACCTGCTCGCCGCGCTGGTCGAGACCAGGATCGACGCTGCCCTGGCGCACCTGGGCACGATGGGCGTCTACGGGTACGGATGGTCGGGCAGTGCGCCGATTCCCGAGGGCTACCTGACGGTCAAGGTGCCCACCCCCGACGGTGAGCTGGAGCGGGAGATCCTGCACCCGGCCAACCCCGGGTCGGTCTACCACATGACCAAGACGCTCGACCAGCTGATGTTCGCGTTCTACGCCAAGAACGACGGGGTCCGGATTACCGACCTGCACCAGGGCATCGTCTGGGGCACGCAGACCCCGCAGACCAGCCGGGACGAGCGGCTGATCAACCGGTTCGACTACGACGGCGACTACGGCACGGTGCTCAACCGGTTCCTGATGCAGGCGGCGATCGGGCACCCGCTGACGGTGCACGGCACCGGCGGGCAGACCCGCGCGTTCATCCACATCCGCGACACCGTGCGGTGCATCGAGCTGGCCATCAGCAACCCGCCCGTGGCGGGGGAGCGGCCCCAGGTGCTCAACCAGATCACCGAGACCCACCGCGTCCTGGACCTGGCCAAGATGGTGGCCGACGTGATGGGCGTGGAGATCGCCTATCTGCCCAACCCGCGGGTCGAGGCGGAGGAGAACGACCTTGTCGTGCGGAACGACCAGTTCCTGGCGCTGGGCCTGAAGCCGACCACCCTGTCCGAGGGGCTGCTCGGCGAGGGCACTGACATCGCCAAGCACTATGCGCACCGGGCCGACCCCTCCAAGATCATCGCTCGCTCGGTCTGGAAGGCCGGCATGGAGACCTCCGAGGACCTCATGACGGAAGTTCCCGGCCAGGAGTAACCGGCCGCACGGCCCTGATTTTCTCTAACGCCCTCGCGGTGGCACCGGATCCCCGGCTGCCGCCGCGAGGGCGTTGTGGCGCTAGGCGCCCCGGAGGAGGCGGCCGGGATGGCCCTCACGTACCGTGACGTGTCATGGCGCCCCGCGACCCGACGCTGCAATTCCGGCCGATCGCCATGGCCGTGGTACATACCGCCCGGCGGCACGCGTGGCGGATCCTGGCCGTCTCGATTGTGGTGTCCGCCCTGACCGTGGCGGTGGAGCTGGTCGCCGACCACCTGCTGGACCGGGCCGACGTGACCTCGGCGGTGGTCGCCGCCCTGTCCACCTCGACCGTGAGCCTGCTCGGCGCGGTGTTTCTGTCCGGGTTCCTGTGCCGGCTGGTCAGTACGACCGAGCACGGGAAAGCTGCGCACGGGAAAGCTGCGCCCGGGAAAGCTGCGCCCGGGAAGGCGGGGCCGGCGGCGGGGGCGGACGGCACCCGGATCCGTGACGTGCTCCGGTCGCTGCCCTGGGGCTCGCTGATCCTGGCCGACCTGCTGACCGCCCTGATCGTCGTGATCGGGCTCGTGGTCCTCATCATTCCCGGGCTGATCGCCATCACCCTGCTGTCCGTGGTCGGCCCGGTCATCGAGCTGGAGCGCCAGCACGCCGTGGCCGGCCTGCGCCGTTCGGCGCGTCTGGTCCGGCCGCACTTCTGGCGGGTCGCGGCGTATGCGACCGTGCCGCTGCTGCTGGCCAACGGGGTGGTAGGCATCCTGCCGGATCCGTCCGGCCACACCGGCGTGGTGACCACCCTGGTCGTGCGGTCCATCGGCGAAGGCGTCGTCGAAGCGGTGGTCGGCCTGCTGCTGGTGGAAGTGTGCTTCCGGCTGATCGCCGCCGAGCAGGCCGCGGCGCGCTCCGCGGCCCAGCCGGTGGGCTTACCCGAGCGCGCCCGCCGCGGCCGCCCGCGCCTGGTGATGGCGTCCGGTGAGGGCCGGCTGGGCCTGGCCGCCCGGGACCAACGCGGCCAGCGTGGCCGCGAACCGGCTACCAGGGGCCTGGCGCGCGACGCGTTCCGCGTCCTCGGCGGTGTCCACGTCCAGCAGCTCCGGGACCTGGCGGACCCGCAAACCCGCGTCACGCAGCCGCTCCAGCTGGACCCGGCCGGTGTGATCCGCCGACATCGGCACGCCCAGGATCAGCTGCGGATCCGGCTGGCGCAGGCCGAGCAGCCAGAAGCCGCCGTCCTCGGCCGGCCCGAACACGGCGTCCGCCTCCCCGGCGGCCAGCGGCTGCGCCACCGTCTCCAGCAACCCCGGGGTCACCTGGGGAGTGTCCATGCCGATGAGCACGAGAGGGACGGCGAGCTGCGTGTAGGCGTCGTCGAACGCGGCCGCGATCCGCTCGTCCAGCCCCCGGCCGCGCTGCGGTGATACCTCGAACCGGGCCGGCAGCTCGGCGCGCAGGGTGCCCGGTGCGGCCCGCTGGTCATCCAGGGACAGTGTGTGCCGGGCGAACGAGGCGCTGGCCCCGGCCTCCAGCGTGTCGACCAGCGCCGCCTCGGCCAGCATCGCGGCCTCCTGCGGGGTGAACGGCGGGGTGAGCCGGGTCTTGACCCGGCCCGGGACCGGAGCCTTGGCCAGGACGATGAGCTGGGCCGCGAGCGTGCTGGCGGAGCTGGTCGTTGACGAGCCGGTGGTTGACGAGCCGGTGGTTGACGAGCCGGTGGTTGACGAGCCCGTGTCTTCGGCAGACGTCATGAGGCGAGCACCCGCCGCATGTCGCGGACGGTCCGCACCGTCCCGCTCACCGTGCCGGTGACCTTGGACCGCCCAGACCGGGGCAGGTAGGGGATATCCACCTCGTCGATCCTCCAATCGGCGTTGGCCGCGGCCATCACCATCTCCAGCGGGTAGCCGAAGCGGCGGTCGGACAGGCCCAGCCCGAGCAGTTGCGCGCGGCGGGCGCAGCGCATCGGCCCGAGGTCGCGCAGGCGTACCCCGGTGCGCCGGCGCAGTTCCACGGCGAGGACCTTGTTCGCCACCCGGGCGTGCACCGGCCAGCTCCCCAGGCTGCGGGTCATCCGGCGGCCCAGCACCAGGTCCGCGGAACCCAGCCGGACCGGGTCGGCCACCTGGGGGAGGTCGCGCGGGTTGAGCGAGGCGTCCGCATCCATGAAGCAGATGATGTCGCTGGTCGCCGCGACCAGGCCCGCGTGGCAGGCGGCGCCGAAGCCGCGCTGCGGCACCCGGACGACTGTGGCGCCGTGCTCCACCGCGATGCTGGCGGACGCGTCGGTGGAGCCGTTGTCGGCCACGATGGGATGAAACCCGGCCGGCATCCGGGACAGGACCCAGGGGAGCGCCTCGGCCTCGTTCAGGCAGGGCAGGATGACATCGATCCGCATGGCCCGACCGTAACCCGGTAGCACCGCGGGTGACCCTTACGGAGCTGTGACGTATCGTCGGGCACGGTATGAGCCCAGGTTGGCCGCGTGATTCGCTGCTGGTATGCGAATTCTGGTGACCGGGGCCGCAGGATTCATCGGCTCCCACGTAGTCGATCTCATGCGGGCGGCCGGCCACGAGGTCCAGGGCCTGGACTCGCTGACCCCGGCCGTGCACACCGGGCGGCCCGATTACCTCCCGGACAACTTCGACCTGGCCGTGGGGGACGTCCGTGATCCCGACGCGGTCCGCCGGGCAGTGGCGGGCGCGGACGTCGTCTGCCACCAGGCCGCGCTGGTCGGCCTCGGGGTCGACCTGGCCGATCTGCCCGCCTACTCCGACGTCAACGTGACCGGCACCGCGGTGCTGCTCGAGGCCATGGGCCACAGCGGCGTGCCGCGCCTGGTCCTGGCCTCGTCCATGGTGGTCTACGGGGAAGGCGCCTACGACTGTGCCGGGCACGGCCGGGTCCGCCCTGCCCCCAGGGAGGTGAGCGATCTGGAGGGCGCCCGCTTCGAGCCCCGGTGCCCGCAGTGCTCAGCCCCGCTCACCGTGGCCACGGTGACCGAGGACGCCCCGCTGGATCCCCGCAACGCCTACGCGGCCAGCAAGCTCGCCCAGGAGCATCTGGCCGCCACCTGGGCCAGGATGACAGGCGGGTCCGCGGTCGCGCTGCGCTACCACAACGTGTACGGGCCGCGGATGCCGCGCGACACGCCGTATTCGGGGGTGGCGGCGATCTTCCGGTCCGCGCTGGAAGCAGGCCGGTCCCCGCAGGTGTACGAGGACGGCCAGCAGCGGCGCGACTTCGTGCACTGCCGCGACGTGGCCCGGGCTAACCTGGCTGCGCTGCGGGCGGGCGTGCCAGGCTCGCTACGGGCCTTCAACATCGCCAGTGGGGAGCCGCACACGGTCGGCGAGATGGCGGAGGCGCTGGCCGGTGCGTTCGGCGGTCCCGCTCCCACGGTGACCGGCCGCTACCGGCTAGGCGACGTCCGGCACATCGTGGCCTCGCCCGAGGCGGCCGCCCAGGAGCTCGGGTTCCAGGCCGAGACCCGGTTCGGCGACGGGATGGCCGAGTTCGCCCACGCGCCGCTGCGCCGCCCCGTGACTGCGGAGCGGCCTGGCCAGGCCGCCGGGCGGCCCAGCCAGGAAGTCCCTCAGCCGGCCTGCCGGGCGTAGTCCGGGTCCACGACAATCGGGGCCGTCTGCTGCCGGGCTCCCGCCTGGGCCAGCGGGAGGCGGATCACGAACTGGCAGCCGCGGGCGATGTTCTGCACGGCGATCTGGCCCGAGTGCGCCTCCACGATGCCGCGGGCGATGCTGAGCCCGAGGCCGGCATTGTTGTCCGGACCGGGGGTGCGGGCGGTTTCCGCGCGGAACGCCACGTCGAAGACCCGGGGCAGCGCCTCGGGCGGGATCCCGCCGCAGGCGTCGACCACGCTGACGCAGGCCATGCCGCGGTGCAGGTCACCCTGGACGTCGACCATCCCCTCCGAGGGGGTGTGCCGGATCGCGTTGGTCACCAGGTTGCGCAGCGCGCGGCCGAACTCGTCCGCGTCGACCAGCACCGGCAGCCCGCGCACCGAGGAGCCGCGCAGCCGGACCCCCTTGGCCCGGGCCAGCGGCTCGGTGCTGGCCAGGGCCTCCGCCACCAGGTCGTCCAGCCCGACCAGGCGGCGGGACAGCCGGAGCGCGCCCGCGTGGATGCGGGCTAGTTCGAACAGGTCGTCGATCATGGCCGACAGCCGGTCCGCCTCCCGGCGGATCTGCGTGTGATAGGTGGTCACCGTCTCGAAGTTGACCACCACGCCGTCTTCGAGTGCCTCCGCCATCGCGCGCAGTCCGGCCAGCGGGGTACGCAGATCGTGGCTGACCCAGGCGACCAGTTCCCGGCGGCTGGCCTCCAGCGCCCGCTCCCGGGTCTGGGCCTCGGCGAGCTTCTCGTGCGCCGTGGCCAGTTCGTCGGACAAGGTGGCGAACTCGGCGGGCAGGCGGGCCTGGGGCGGCTCGTAGTAGCCGACACTGCCGACGTTGCGCACCGCCTCCAGCAGCACCCGGCTCGCCGCGGTGACCCGATGGCCGACCAGCAGCGCGACCGCGAAACCGGCCAGGCCCGCGATGACCACCACGGCCAGCACCACGTTCCGGTCGTCCACGGAGATCATCATCTTGTAGGCGATGACCCCGACCCCGGCCATCGAGCTGACGATCACCACGGCGGCCACCACGAACAGGAGTGTGGCCAGCGACCGCCGGGCGAGCAGCCGGACGCTGAGCAGCCCGGCCGCCGCGGCGGCGACGGCCACCCCGACGACGGTGTACGTCACCTGCCAGAGCGTGGGCGCGTCGATGCCTGTCATGCTTCTCCCGGTTCGTAGCGGTAGCCAACGCCCCAGACGGTGACGATCCGCCGGGGCGCGGTGGGGTCCGGCTCGATCTTCTCCCGCAGCCGCCGGATGTGCACGGTCACGGTCGAGGTGTCGCCGAAGGTCCAGCCCCACACGTGCGCGAGCAGCTGCTCACGGCTGAACGCCTGGCGGGGTTGGCGCATGAGGAACACCAGGAGGTCATACTCCCGGGAGGTCAGGGCCAGTGTGCTCTCGCCCAGCATGACCGAGTGCGCGCCCAGGTCCACGACGAGGTTGCCGTCCTTGATGACGCCCAGTGCCGGTGGGTCAGGCAGGCCGCCGCCCCGGGCGCGGCGCAGCACCGACCGGACCCGCAAGGCCAGCTCGCGAGGGCTGAATGGCTTGGTCACGTAGTCGTCGGCACCGGTCTCGAAACCGACCACGCGGTCGGTCTCCTCACCCAGCGCGGTCAGCATCACGACCGGGATGGGCCATTGCGCGCGCAATCTCCGGCACACTTCCAGGCCGTCGATGCCGGGCAGCATCAGGTCCAGGACGACCAGGTCCGGCGGCTGCGCGGCGACCCGGCGCAGAGCCTCGTAGCCGTCGCCCACGCATTCCACATGGTGCCCATCGCGCGTCAGGTAACGCCCGACGACATCAGCCAGGGTCGCGTCATCGTCGACCACAATGATGCGTCCCGGCCGGTCGGGGTTGGTATTCACTCTTACACCGTAGATGGGGCCGGGCGTTTATGCCCCTGACCGGGAGAGATCCGTCATCGGTCCGTAAGGGTCATTCCGCTATCGCCGACGTTAGGCTCGACGCCGCTGGCACCCGGACCCTGCTGCTGTCCCGGCCAGACCCCGGAAGCCACGCCCGGAAGGAGGCGAACCGCGTGCTCGGTGAGCTGTATGAAGACGCTCTTGCTGGCCTCACGCGGCCGGAAATCGAGTACGAGGACGGCCGGAGGACCCCGCTGCGGATCGATGACTGGCTGCACGCCATCCCAGGTGACAGCTCGATCCTGGATCGCTGCCAGGGACACACGCTGGACGTCGGGTCCGGCCCCGGGCGGCTCTCCGTGGCGCTCGCCGAGCGCGGCGTGCCGGTCCTCGGCATCGACATCACGCCCACGGCCGTGCAGCTGGCCCGGTCGTCCGGTGCACTCGCACTGCACCGGGACGTGTTCGCCACGGTCCCGGGCACCGGGCGGTGGGCGCGCGTCCTGCTCGCCGACGGCAACATCGGCATCGGCGGTGACCCTGATGCCCTGCTCACCAGGGTCGCGGAGCTGCTGAAGCCGCTCGGCCAGGCCCTGGTCGAGGTCGAGCCGCCCGGCGCGCCGCTGGCCAAGGACATGGTCCGGCTGAGTCACGCGGGCCAGTGCAGCTCCTGGTTCCCGTGGGCGTCGATCGGAGCCGACCAGATCAGCGAGCTGGGCCTGCGGGCCGGCCTGGCCGTGACCGAGGTCTGGACCGACGCTGGCCGCTGGTTCGCCGCCCTGTCCCGGGGGATTGATTCGTGACCGCGAAGCTCAGGATCGCGGCCGCGGTGCTGGCCGCGACCGCCCTCACCACGCTGATCGTCCTCACCGTGCATTCGGTACTGTTCGCGCGGATCGGCACGCTCCCGGTGGCGCTCGGCCTCTGGGCCCTCTTCGCCGCCGGCGCCTGGCTGGTGCTGCGGCTGCCCGGCCGCTGGGCGGTGGCCCTGATCGTCGTCGGGGGCATCGCCATGCAGCTGGCGGCGCTGTCCGCCGGACCCCAGGGCAGCGATGATCTGTACCGCTACATCTGGGACGGCCGGGTCCAGGCGGCGGGCATCGACCCGTATCAGTACGCGCCGGCCGCGCCGCAGCTCGCCTCGCTCCGCGACCCCCTCCTCTGGCCAGCGCACGCCCCGCACTGCGTCGCCGCTGGCCAGCGGCTGGACGGCTCCACCCAGCTCGCGGACCCCGGATGCACCAGGATCAACCGTCCCATCGTGCACACCATCTACCCGCCGGTAGCCGAGGCCTACTTCGTGGGCGTGCACTACCTGTCGCCGGCCGGCCGCGGGACCATCCCGATCCAGGCGGGCGCGGCGGTCTGCGCCGTCCTGCTCACCCTGCTGCTCCTGTACGGCCTGCCGAAGGTGGGCCGGGACCGCAGGCTGGCGGTGCTGTGGGCGTGGTGCCCCACGGTGCCCCTGGAGGCGGGCAACAACGGGCACGTGGACGTGCTCGCCGCGGGCCTCACCGCGGCCGCGCTGATCCTGCTGGCCCGGCCCGGGGCGCTCAGCCGGTCCGCGGGGGCGGGCTTCGCCGCCGGGCCCTTGCGCCGCACCCTGGCTGGGGGCGCCCTGCTGGCCCTGGCCATCTGGACGAAGGTCACCCCAGTGCTGATCGTTCCCGCCGTGCTGCGCCGCCGTCCGGTCGCGCTGATCAGCGCGGGCATCACCGCCACGGTAATCGTGTACCTGCCGCATGTGCTGGCCGTAGGCAGCGGGGTGATCGGGTTCCTGCCCGGCTACCTACAGCAGGAGGGGTACGCGAACGGCTCCCGGTTCCTGCTGGTCGGCATGCTGGTGCCGGGGAAGTGGGGCTTCCTCGCGGCGTTCGCGATCCTGGCCACGGTCGCCCTGCTCGTGCTGCGGCACGGTGATCCGGACCGGCCCTGGCGCAGCGCTGTCGTGATGACCGGCCTGGCCCTCGCCGTCGCGACGCCCCCGTTCCCCTGGTACGCCATGCTGCTGGTCATGCTGGTCGCCTTCGACGGCCGGGTGGAGTGGCTCGGCTTCGCGATGGTCCGCTACCTGGCGAACAGCGCACCCCTGCCCGGGGTCCGGATTCCGGTCCTGGACGCCCTGCGTGCGGCGTACGGCCTGGCGCTGGCCGTGGTCGTGGTCGTGGCGCTGATCCGGTGGCGCCGATCCCGGACCCTGCCCCAGCCCGCCCCAACCCCCGCTCCCGCCCTCCCGGCCGCGGTCCCGGCCGCGGTCCCGGAGGCCGCCCTCCTTCCGTGATCACAAACGGCCGTGTGGTGCTGCCACGGCACCGGCGGCCACGGCCACCATTGGCCAATGGCACCGCGGACCGCCCGGCCCGATCATGCTCGGGCCAGCCCGCTGCCCTACCCTTTGGCGATGACAACACAGCCGGACAACGATCCGGAACTTGAACGACAGCGCGGCATAATCGAAGCGGCATTCCGCGATGGATGGAGACCGCTGGGCGCCGGCGAGCCCCGTGTCCTCACCGAACGTGACTACGCAGCAGCCCAGGTGATCCTGGGCCGGGGTGGCTGGACCGGATTGGACCAGGCGACCATCGACGCCGTCCGCGACGGTGCCCAGCCAGGAGATCCGCTGCCACCGCTGCAGGCGCACCCCTACATCGACGACGTCATCGAGGCCGAAGTCGTCATCACCGGGGCCGGCCCGCAGCAACAAGTCGCGGTGTTGTTCTCCCACCGGGACTTCCCAGGCACACGCTTCGGCCACCGCTTCTCCGGCTACGACCCGGGCCTCGAAAAAATCGAACTCAAGGAAGAGATCGAAACCGGCGCCCTGGACCGCATGTTGCAGAACCAGCCTCCCGCCGACAGCACCGGCGTCACCTGACCACATGGGGAAGCCCACCCCAGTAGCCCACGCTCACCGCCCACCTGCCGCCCGCCAGCAAGCCCGCCCCACCAACGCTGAGATTTCCTCCCGCACCCCCTCCTTTTGACCCCTCCGGGCCACCCCGCCTCACGCCCGCGTTGCCCTGAGCCCCCCGGCGCGTCCTGGGCACGTCCCTCGTGACCAGGCAGTCAAGGATTCCGTCAAGAAGGCCGTCACGAATGGCCCCGCACACTGGCCGCCCAGGGGGAGAGAGGCGGATCAGTCATGCACCAGCCCATCACCTCAGCCACCTCAGCCACCGCAGCGGCGCCCCTTCCCCGGCGGTTCGACGCCGGGACAGTCCGGGTCAGCGGCCGGGACATCGACGGGCTGATGCTGTGCGGGGAGATGTACGGCGCCCCGTATGACCTGCTCGCGGTCGGCCTGAACGTGCAGCCGGACCGGCTGCGGGGCATCGTGGCCCGGTGGCGCGCCGCCGGATACGCCGAGACCGGGTGGCTCGGCCCGGGGCCGGCGTGGTGCTGGCTGACCCGCCCCGGCCTGGCCGCCCTGGGTCTGCGGTTCGCCGCTGGCCGGCCGTCGCTGGGACGGGCGGCGCACCTGCGCGCCGTCCTGGCCGCCCGCCTGGCGCTGGAATCCAGCCCGGCCGGCCAAGCCGGCCAGCCCTGGTGGCGCTCCGAACGCCGTATCCGCGCCGCGGCCGGCGGGCACGTTGGGGGCGGGCATATCCCTGACGCCGAAGCCTGCTGGGCCGAGATTCCCGGCAGCTGCTATCCGGGTGAACGGTGGGCCATCGAGGTCGAACTGACCCCCAAGCCGCTCGCCCGGACCGCGACCATCATGGGCGGGCTGTTGTATCGCCGCACCGGCTACAGCCCCGGCGCGAAACCCTGCGATCGGCCCCGCTATGACCGGGCCGTCTACCTGGTCAGCCCCGCAGCGCGCAGTATCGTCGCTGGCGTCGCGGCCACGTTGCCCGCACCCCTGCAGGCCCGGATAACCATCCGCGACCTGCCCCCCGAGGCGATGCTGTGGTGACCTTTGGTGTCACGCGTCTCTTCCATGATTACTACGGTCAAAAGGGGGTGTGCCGGGTCAGTTATTGACCGTGATCATGGATGACCCCGGGGTCGGGGGAGTCAGGGGCCGGGCGGGCCGGATGCCAGACGTCGAAGCCGGAACTGGGAGCGGCCGGTGACGGGACGACGTCCGGGGTGGTGGGGGGCGCCGCTTGCTCGCGGGTCCTAGGCGCCTGTTCGCGGGTCCGGGCCGCCTGTTCACGGGTCCGGGTCGGCTGCTTACCAGCTCGGGCGGCCTGCTTGCGGGCCTGGGATGAGGCCCGGCGGCAGCGCAGGGCGTAGAGGACTGCGGACCCGGCGAACAGGACGCCGGTCACCGCCAGCCAGCGCCATAGATACGGCTGCGTGGTCAAGCCGCTGGCGCGGTGGTACTCGGGCTCGGACAAGCCCAGGATCAGCGGGAAGAAGACCAGCAGCAACAGCAGCGAGAACGCCGCCGGGATGCGCACGTAGTTGATCGCCGGGGGGCCCAGAACCCCCTCGGGGGTGGTGGCCGCACCGGGAGTGGTGGCCCGGCCCGGGGCGAGGGCCGCGCCAGCGGCAGTGTCCGTCTGGCGGCGGGCGCGCCTGCGGGCCGCTCCCCAGGGCAGCAGGCGCTGCACCGAGAGGTCGGCTAGCGAGTAGAGCGGGAACAGCAGCAGGTCGTGGCCGATGATCGCGACGGCGAACCAGATCGCGAAGCCGCGGAACTGGCCGGCCGCGATCACCGCCCGGACCGCGTAACCGGCCAGCGCGAACGCGGCGAGCAGGGACAGCAGGTGCAGCGGGCTGGCGCCGTACCAGTGCCGGATCCGGCGGGCCAGGGTCCTGCCGCGAGCAGCCACGCCCGTCACACCTGCTTCAGGAAAGTGATCTTGCTGACCCATTTGGTGTTATGCACGCCGGGCGCGTTCGGGATGATCGTCCGGGCCGGGTAGCCGTGATCCCAGGGCAGTATGTGGCCGTTGACCGTGACGGCCAGCAGGGACTGCGGATCGGCCACCTGGCCCGCGGACAGTACCGCCGACTTGAACGGGCCGACCTGCTGGATCGAGTCGACCCGCGCCCCGGCCGGCACCGGCATCCCGGCCAGCCGGGCCAGATCGGCCAGCCGGACGCCGGTCCAGCGGGCGGCCACCGACCAACCCTCCACGCAGGCGATCGGCAGTTCCACGGCGTGCTGCGGCAGGCCAAGGAGCTGGGCCCGGGTCAGTGTGACGGTGCGGGCGCCGATCAGCGTGAGCCGGTATCCGGGGCCCACGTCCGCGGCGGTCAGGCCGATCGACGCCGCGGTCCGGTTGACCGGCAGGTAGTGCTGGGCGGTCGCGGACAGCCCGCGCGGCCCGAACAGGGACGTGCGCCGGGTCAACCCGCCGATGGACTGCCCGACCACCAGCCCGGCCAGGGTCAGCGAGGCGCCGCCGACGGCAGCCAGCAGGCCCCGGCGGGAGATAGTGGGGGCGCGCGGATGGGCGGCGCGCAGGCCCGCGCTGTCCGGTTCTGCCGGGTCCGGCTCTTCTGGCGTGGTCTCCGACAGCGAGGTGCGCAGTTCCCGGCCCAGGCTGCGGGAGCGCAGGCCGGTGACCATCCGGGGGAACTTCAGGGCCACGTGGATCACGAAGCCGGCGATGAACACCCACGCGCCGTAGAGGTGCGCGGTGTAGAAGGAAAACGGGAAGACATAGTAGTTCTGGATGTTGAGGATGCCGGTGGCGAACTCGAAGAGCACACCACCCACCAGCATGATGAGGCTGACCCGCTCCAGGATCTGGGCCAGTGAGCGCACCGGGGGCCAGGCGAACAGGCGGGGCAGCACCGACCAGAGCTTGGCCAGCACCACCGGCAGCAGCGCGAGCCCCAGCGTGATGTGCACCCCCTGGTCCATCCGGTACAGCCAGGACGGGTGCGTCGGCCAGGAGAACATGTAGAACCGCAGCAGCCCCGCCCCGGGCGTCTGGTCGTTCCCGGGCAGCAGCGGGTCGTAGGCCGCGTAGGACAGCAGGCCGGTCAGCGCGAGGATGGTCAGCCCGGCCAGCAGCACCACGCCCAGGACTGAGGTGAGCCACAGTCCGCGCAGCGGGCTGCGCCAGACCCCCGGGCGGAACGGGCCGGGCGGCGGGTGCTCGGCCGGATGCCGGGCCGCGTCCGCGGTCCGGCGGACCATGAGCGCCGCCCGGTTGAACTCCGCGGCCGCCGAGGCCGCCAGGGCGTGGCGGCCTCGCGCGGCCCAGCGTCTGCGGGCGTCACGGCGCAGTTGGGCGGCGCGCCGGATCCGGGCAGCACGCTGCCTCGGTCCCCTGGTTCCGGCCCCAGCCATGATCTCACGTTATGCACATCAGTGCAGGTGAGGGCCGTTTGGTACGGGACGGTAAGAACCTCGTAAGAGCCGGCCTCTGGTACGTGCGGCGGCTGGGATGCTTGATGGCTAGCTGGGCGGGTGAGCCGTTAGCGGCCCGGCGGTGCCGTCTTCAGCGCGTCCCGCAGAGTCCGCCTGCCACGCTGTCCGTCAGCAGGCATCCTGGCGGGCCTGGATGGCCCGGCCCAGCCGGACCAGCGCGTCGGCGAACGCCTGCTGCTCCGCGGCCGAGAAGTCCCCGAATAGCTCGGCCATGGCGTCCAGCCGGGGTTCCAGGGCGTGCTCCGCTTCGCGGACCCCGGCCGGGGACAGCTCGACCAGCGTGGCCCGCCGGTCGGTGGGATGCGGGCGGCGCATTACGAGCTGCGCGTCCTCCAGCGCATCCACCATCGCGGTCATGTTCCGCGGGCTGACCCCAAGCTGGACACCGAGATCCCGCATGATCGCCGGGCCGCCGCAGTGCAGCGCCTGGAGCAGCCGGAGCCGGGCGTAGCTGAGACCGCCGCAGGCCCGGCCCTCCATCCAGCGCACGAACGCGGACGTGAAGCGGGCGGTCTCGGCGACCAGCCGGCGGCGGCGTTCGGCCTCGGGCAGGCCGGCCAGGGGCACGCCAGCCGGAGAAACGCCAGCCGGAGAAACGCTGGCCAGGGGAACGCCGGCGCAGCCCTCAACCACGCCCGGCCCAGGTACCTGATCCACCCCCATATCCACCCCCCAGTTCCCCAGCCTACCTGAGGTGCTTCATTGACACTATTATTACCAACGGTAATATGTAAGCAGTGATTTTTACAGTCTGATTCAACCGACCTTGCAGAACACGACTCCAGGAGCGCTGACTCATGACCACAGCTGACGGGCAACCGCAAGCCACGGGGGTACCGGCGGGTGAGACGCCGGACAGCGTGCTGGCCGGCCCGAGTACCTGGAACCTGGACCAGGCCCACTCATCGGTCTCGCTGCACTCGAAGACGATGTGGGGGCTGGTCACGGTGCGTGGCGCGTTCGGCGAACTGGCCGGGAGCGCCGAGATCCTGCCCGGCGGCGCGGCCCGCGGCCGCCTGGAGATCGGCGCGGCCTCACTGAACACGAAGAACGCCAAGCGGGACAAGCACCTAGCGTCGGCGGCTTCTTCAACGCCGCCGACCATCCGTCGATCGTGGCCGACCTGGCCAGCGCGACCCGGACCGGTGACCGAGTGGCCGTCCAGGGCACGCTGACGGTCGCGGGGGTGACCCGGCCGCTCAGCTTCACCGGCACGCTGGTGGACGTCAGCCCGGCGGCGTTCACGGTGCAGGCTGACGGTGTGGTGGTGGACCGGGCCGATTTCGGCAGCACCTGGAATCAGCTGGGCATGCTGAGAGGCCCGTCCACCGTGGACGTGGTGGCGCGTTTCACCCGATCCTGACCCCGGCCCGTCAACCCCGTACGGTAGGACTGTGCGTGCATGGGTAGTGCATCAGCCCGGGCCGGTCACCTCCGGCCCACTGCGGTTGGTTGAGCGCCCGGTCCCCGAGCCTGGTCCGGGCCAGCTGCTGCTACGGATCCGCTGCTGCGGCGTGTGCCGGACCGACCTGCACCTGGCCGAGGGAGATCTGCCGCCCAAGCGGCCAGATACCACACCCGGGCATGAGGTCGTGGCCGAGGTGGTGGCGACCGGGCCTGGCACCCGCCGGTTCACCACCGGCGACCGGGTCGGGGCGGCCTGGCTAGGCGGGACCGACGGGTCCTGCGTGTTCTGCCGCCGGGGCCAGGAGAACCTCTGCCCGGCCTCGGTCTATACCGGCTGGGACTTCCACGGCGGCTACGCCGAGTACATGGTGGTTGCGGAGGCCTTTGCCCACCCGCTGCCGCACGGTTTCAGCGACGCGGAGCTGGCCCCGCTGCTGTGCGCAGGCATCATCGGCTACCGGGCGCTGCGCCGGGCCGAGGTGCCACCGGGCGGCACCCTGGGGATCTGGGGGTTCGGTGGCTCCGCGCACCTCGCGGCCCAGGTCGCCATGGCCCAGGGGGCCGCGGTGCACGTCTTCACCCGGGGCGAGTCGGCCCGGGAGCTGGCCCGCTCGCTCGGCGTCGCGTCGGCGCAGGACTCCTTCGACCCGCCGCCGGTGCCGCTGGACTCCGCGATCCTGTTCGCCCCGGTCGGCACCCTGGTGCCGCCTGCGCTCAGTGCCCTGGACCGGGGCGGGACGCTCGCGATCGCCGGGATCTACCTGACCGACATCCCGGAGCTGAACTACGAGCGGCACTTGTTCCAGGAACGCCAGGTGCGCAGCGTCACGTCCAACACCCGCGCCGACGCGACCGAGTTCCTGACCCTGGCCGAGCGGCTCCGGATCAAGGTCACCACCACCCCGTACCGGTTCGACCAGGCCGACCAGGCCCTGGCCGACCTGGCCGCGGAACGGGTCCACGGCGCCGCTGTCCTGTCCATGGCCTAGCGACAAAGGGTCGCTAGGGAAGGGCGCGGAGGGCCAAGGATGAGCGACGTGGGCGGCGGCTGCAGGAGCGGCGGGCAGCGGATGGGCGAAGCGGGCGGCGGGCCGAGGACGGACAGAACATGAGCGAGGCATCCGCGGAGCAGCGGGCGGCGCAGCTGCTCAGCGAGGTTCCGCTGCTGGACGGGCACAATGACCTGCCCTGGGCGCTGCGCGACGCCGGGTGCGGCGGCCTGGACGGCACGGACCTGGAACAGCCGGTCAGCTTCACCCACACCGACCTGCCGCGGCTGGCCGCGGGCGGGGTCGGCGGCCAGTTCTGGTCGGTGTTCGTGCCCGCGACGCTGGCCGGTGACGCGGCCGTGGCCGCCACCCTGGAGCAGATCGACCTGGTCCGGCGGATGATCCGGCGCTACCCTGACCAGCTCGAGCTGGCGCTGACCGCGGAAGACGTGCAGCGCATCTTCGCGGCCGGCCGGGTCGCCTCGCTGCTCGGCGCGGAGGGCGGTCATTGCATCGCCTCCTCGATGGGAGTGCTCCGCGCGATCTACGCGCTGGGCGTCCGCTACCTCACCCTCACTCATAACGCCAACGTGGCGTGGGCCGACTCGGCGACCGACGAGCCGCAGGCCGGCGGACTGACCGAGTTCGGGCGGGCGGTAGTCCGCGAGATGCAGCGGCTCGGCATGCTCGCCGACTTGTCGCACGTCTCGCCCGCCACCATGAGCGATGCGCTCGACATCGCGGAGGCGCCGGTCATCTTCTCTCATTCCAGTGCCCGCGCCCTGTGCGACCATCCCCGCAACGTCCCGGATGACATCCTGGCCCGGTTGCCCGGGAACCGGGGGGTGTGCATGGTCACTTTCGTGAGCTCGTTCGTCTCGCCCGAGTGCTGGGCCTGGGAGAGCGAGCTCACCGCGGAGCTGGAGCGGCGGGGTGCCGACCCCTGGGAGCTGACCGTGCGGGACCGGGTCCGCCGCGAACTCGCGGTGGCCAGCCCGCTGCCCCGGGCCGCACTCGCCCACGTCGCCGACCATATCGACCACGTACGGGAGGTAGCCGGCGTCAACCGCGTGGGCCTGGGCGGCGATTTCGACGGCACCGACCAGCTACCCGACGGGCTGGAAGACGTCTCCTGTTACCCGGCGCTGCTCGCCGAGCTGATGCGCCGCGGCTGGACTCGGGAGGACTGCGCGAAGCTGGCCGGCGGCAACGTCTTGCGGGTCATGCGCGAGGCCGAGGGGGCCGCCCGGGAGCTCTCCGCGCAGCGGGCGCCGTCCACCGCCCGGATCGAGGACCTGGACGGCCCCTAAGCGGGCAACAGAGCCCCGGCAGCTAACGCAAGTTCGTGATCAACCGATTGGTGACGCTGCAGCGTCACCAATCAGTTGATCACGAAGAGGAGTACCGGCCCAGCGGACTCAGGGGCCTCGCGAATCACACAGGCCGCAGCTCGCGAATCACACAGGCCGCAGCTCGCGGAACATGCCGACCAGATAGCGGGCCCTGTCCCCATCGGCGTCCTTAGCCGGGTTGTGACCCGACTTTTATCAGGCTAGTGCGCACCCAGTCGGGCGCTGCTGATCTTGTTTAGGGCTATGCGGATGTCGTCGGGGAGGGGTCGGCGGCGGTGATGACGTGGTCGCCGGTGGCGGAGACAGTCGTATGCCCGGCCACTATCCTGCCAGGGTGAGCGACCACCGATTCTGGGCGGTGCAGAGCCTGGTCACAGAACCGGGGCCCGCCGCGGCCGCGATCGACCGGCTCCCGTCCGGCCTCGGCGCGCTCCGCGCGGCGAGCCGGCAGCTGGTGTTCCACCACTGGGCCGATGGCGATTGGGCGGCGAATGGCATCGCGCCGGAGCGGATCAGCGAGGTCAACACCCGGTATGCGGCAGCGATGTTCGCCCGGCTTGGTGAACTCGCGGACCTCCCGCTGTCCGCTGCCCGTGAGCCCAGGCAGCGGCTGGTCGGTTGCTGCCGGGATTTCACCGTGCTGTTCGTCGCCATGGCTCGGCACAAGGGGATCCCATCGCGGGCCCGGGTCGGCTTCGCCAGGTACTTGCTGGACGGCTGGCTGATCGACCACGAGATCGCTGAGGTGTGGGACGGATCGGCTGAGCGCTGGCGGCTGGTCGAGCCAGAGATCGACGACGACCACACCGACCCGGCCGGCGGGGCCAGCTTCGACGCTCTTGACGTGCCCCCCGACCGCTTCCTGACCGCCCCGCGCGCCTGGCAGCTGGCCCGCTCTGGCGCGGTCGACCCGGAACGGTTCGTTACCGACCCTGACCTGGAGATCCCCGCCACCCGAGGCTGGCCCCAGCTCCGGCACAACCTGGTCCACGACCTCGCCGCCCTGAACAAGACCGAGATGCTGCTCTGGGAGGACTGGGGCGCGCCGGACCCGCGCACGGCACCGGGGCCCGGCGAGCTGCCGGTCCTGGATGAGCTGGCCACCCTCACCGGGCAGCCCAGCCCGCCGCTGGCCGGCCTCCGGTCGGCTTACCGTCGCCCGGAGTTCGTGGTGCCGGACACCGTGACCAGCTACAGCCCCGCCCGGGCCTATGTCCCGGCGGTCGTCAACGTCAGCGCGGTGGCCCGGGCAGCCAGCTGAACGCCGCTTTGGCAAGGCTGGCCACAGCGCGACCCGCTGGCATCGCACGCTCAGGCGTGGCTGCCGTCCCATTTAGACCGGGACCTCACGCTGGGCACCCGGCGAGCCAGTGCAGCCACGTGGTTGCTCCCAATGGCTCAACTCAGATGGCAGAAGCCCGCAGTTAGCCCAGACACGCTGGCCATAGCTCCGATTCGGTGGCAGCGGACAGCTAGTGCGCAGATCCAGCGGCCCGCCAGAGCAAGCCCGCAGGTCAGGAAGCTACGGCCCGCGAAACTCCGTGACGCTGATACGAGTCGGGGCAGCTGCGCATCCGGAAGTTCAGACCAGGATCAGAGCAGCTCGCGGAACATGCCGACCAGATAGCGGGCGCCGTCCCCATCGGCGTCCTTAGCCGGGTTGTAACAGGCCAGCGAGATCCCGGCCAGGGCGGGGCTGGCCAGGAGGGGACACAGCAGGTCGGCGACCTCGTCGCGGGACAGTCCGCCGGGCATCAGGTAGTCGGTGGCCGGGAAGGCCAGTTCGTCCAGCACGTCCACGTCGAGATGCACCCAGTACCGCCCGGCGGACCCGATCAGCTGATCGCGGACGGCGGCGCCCGCCACGGACACGCCCTGCTCGCGCAGGCCAGCCGGGCTCAGCTCCGGGTCCAGCCCGGCGTCTTCCGGCAGTAGGGAGCCGTACTCCACGGCCTCATCCCGGTCCCGCTGGCCGAGCAGGGCGAGCTGACCCGGGCCGACCAGCGGGGCCCCGATGTCTGCTGACCAGGCCGCCGGGCCGTTCCCGGTGATCACGGAGATTGGCATGTCGGCGGGCTCGCCGGTGGTGGAGGTCTGCCCGTCGTAGAGGTCCAGGTGGCCGTCGAGGTAGGCCAGCCCCACGGCGCCCAGCGTGTCCCTGGCCCCGCTCAGGGCGCCGGGCAGCAGTGTGCAGCAGCCGCCGACCAGGAAGGGCACCCGCCCGCCCGCGATCTGCTCGCGGGCCAGCGACCGCACCGCCTGGGTAGTAGCCAGCACCGACGGCCAGCCCAGGACCCCGGTTTCCGGATCCCGGTCCCGGCCGACCAGCCGGACAGCCAGGTCACCGCCGTCCCCCGCGCCGATCGCGTCGGGGAGCCCCGCGTCCCGCAGGGCAGCGGGGGACAGCTCGGTGCCGAATGGCTCGCTGCTGGGCTCAACCGCGTTGATGCAGTCGATCGGCACTCCGGTGGCCACGATTGCGGGTGACACGACGATCAGCTGAAGTGGGTCTTAGGCCGGGGCTGGAGCTCGCCGTCCAGGTATACGTCCACCTTCTCGTCGTAGAAGCAGGCCAGGCCGGCGACCTTCTGGCTCTCCGGCAGCGGGGTGCGGTAGATCCACACGATGTCGGTGTGCACCTGTTCACCGGCCTGCACCGACCAGTAGCTGGCCGTCCCCTTGTACGGGCAGTGCGTCTGGGTGGCCGAGGGCAGCAACAGGTCCATCCGCACGTCGGTCAGGGGCACGTAATAGCGCGGCGGCAGGTGGGTCTCGAACAGGATGCGCGGCTGCCGGGAGTCGGCCACGGTCACCCCGTCCACCTCGACCCGGACGTGCCGGGAGCTGGCCAGGATGTCCACTCTGGAGTAGGGGTCGCGCGGGTGGGTGTAGACCGGCTCGTCTTCCTCGAACCACTCGGTCATCGCGTCCCAGTCCAGCCTGACCAGGCCGCGCAGGTCCTCGAGGGGAGAGTCGGGGTAACGCAGGGCGGCGCGCTTCGCGGTGGTCCCGGGCACCCGCACGTGGTAGAGCTGCGCATCACCCCGGCTCGGCGAGTGCTCGGTCTCCCCGGCCTCGACCAGCTCGGCCTGGACGTCCGCGGCCGGGAAGTAGTACACCGGGAAATAGGGCCATTCCCAGACCAGTACCGGTGCCCTGGTGTCCGCGACGAGCTGGCCTCCGAGGTAGGCGCGGACCCGCTTGCGGCCGGTCTCGGTACGGACCCGGCCAGCAGTCTTGGCCCCCGTGATCCCGGTCATAGGTCGCCTCCCATCCCTGGGTCGTGGCTGTGACATCGCTTATCGCCCAGTAGCGTCAATGTATGCGACTCGGTGTCCTGGACGTCGGCTCCAACACGGTGCACTTCCTGGTGGTCGACGCCTATCGCGGCGCGCGGCCTACCCCGGTCTACTCGCACAAGGCCGAATTGCGGCTGGGTGACCACCTCGAAGGCGGCACGCTCCTGTCCGAGGAGGGCGCTCAGCAGCTGCGTGCCTTCGTCCGGGAGGCGCTCCAGATCGCCGAGGACAAGGGGGTCGAGGAGCTGCTCGCCTTCGCCACCTCCGCGGTCCGCGACGCCGCCAACGCCGACGAGGTGCTGGCCCAGATCCGGGAGGAAAGCGACGCGCACATCCAGGTCCTGTCCGGCCAGGACGAGGCGCGGCTGACCTTCCTCGCCGCCCGGCGCTGGTTCGGCTGGTCCTCGGGGAAGCTGCTGGTCCTGGACATCGGGGGCGGCTCGCTGGAAATCGCCGAGGGAGTGGACGAGGAGCCGGATGTGGCCATCTCGCTGCCGCTCGGCGCGAGCAGGCTGACCCGGGACTGGCTCACCAGCGACCCGCCCGCCGCGGACGAGGTGCGCCGGCTGCGCCGCCACGTGCGGGCCGAGATCGGCCGGCAGGCGGGCCAGGTGATGCGGGACGGTCAGCCAGACCGCACGGTAGCCACGTCCAAGACGTTCCGGCAGCTGGCCCGCACCGCCGGCGCCGCGCCCTCCAGCGAGGGTCCCTACATCCGGCGCCGGCTCAGCCACGGCGACCTGACCAAACTGTCCGACAAGCTGGCCAGCATGTCGGCCGCAGACCGGGCCCAGATGCCCGGGGTGTCCCGGGGCCGGGCCGGCCAGCTCGTCGCGGGCGCCATCGTGGCCGACGCGGCCATGGACTTGTTCGATCTGGGCGAGCTGTTCATCTGCCCGTGGGCGCTGCGCGAAGGCGTGATCCTGCGCCGGCTTGACGCGCTCACTACCGGCCTGCCGGGACGCTGAGCGAGGCAGAGAGCTAGTAGGCGGCGCGGGCGGACCTGACGCGGCACGCCAAAACGGCCTGCCCGGGCGTAAATGCGGGCAGGCCGTTCCGGGTGTGCATTCTGGTTGCGCGCGTGCTTTCTGGTTACTCGGGGAGGCCGCCCTCCGGCGGCGGGGCGGTGTCGGTGCGGTCGCCGAGGCTGCCCGGCGTGCCGCGGCCTGCGGTGGGACGGACGGGCTTGGCGGCGGGTTCACGGCCGGAGGTGCGGTCGGACGTGCGGTCGGCACCCGCCGGAGCGGGGCGCTCGGCTGGCACAGACCGCTGCGCGGTGCTGCCTGGTGCGGTGCTGCCTGGTGCGGTGCTGCCCGGTGCGGTGCTGCCCGGTGCTGAGCTGCCCGTGGCCGATCCGCCGCCCGGTGCTGGGGTACTGGCCGGGGCGGGCGCGGACCGCTCGGCCGGGACCCGCTCGCCGGGTACCGGGCTGCCCCGGTGGCTGCGGGAGGCGGCGTCCGCCGCCCCATTGGCCGGGCCGTCCGCGGGACGTGAGCCCGCTGCGGGGGCCGCCCCGGGGGCGTGCCGGCCTTCCCCCGCGGGCGCGCCGGGCCGGGCCCCGGCCGTGGCGCCGTTGCCGCCGCCATTGCCGGACACGGCGCTGGCCACGGACCGGGCTACCTCTTCCTCCAGCGACCCGCGGGCCGCTTCACCGGCCACCAGGTTGGTCACGACGTCGCGGACCTCGGTGAGCCTGCGCACCGTCTCGGTGTGCCGGGCCACCAGCAGGTTCAGGCGGCGCTCCGCGCCATCGTGGATGGCCGTCGCCCGCGCGGTCGCCTCGTCCAGCATCTGCTTGGCCTGGGCCTGAGCGGCCGCTACCGCGTTCTCTGACTTCTTCTGGGCGTCACCGACGGTGCGCTCCGCCTCGTTGCGGGCTGAGCTGCGGGCCTTCTCCGCCTCGGCCCGTGCGGTTGCAATGGTGTTCTCCGCCTGCTCCTGCGCAGCGGCCAGCATCCGCTCGGTCTGCTCCCGGGCCTCGGCCTTGAGCCGGTCGATCTCCTGCTTGGCGTCGTTGCGCTGCTTGGTGATGTCGTCGAGGGCGTGCGCCTTCTGCGCCTTGGCCTCGTCGTCGGCCAGCTTGAGGATCTGGGCCATCCGCTCACTGAGCTCTTGATGGGCTGGCTTGTCTTCCATCTCCCGCTGGCGGGACGCGGTCACCTCGGCCCGGAGCCGCTCGACCTCGTCAATCGAGCGGGACAGCCGCTCCTCCAGATCGCGGGTCTGGCTGCGGGAACGCGCTACGAATTCGTTGACCTGACGGCGACTGTAGCCGCGCATCTGTACTTCGAACGCGTCTTCAGAGTCGAGGTCAGGGATAAGGTCGCTTTGCTCAGTCATGGTGTCACCCGTCAGGTGGGTCAGGCCAGGTTACAACCCGGCCCGGCACGAGGCTCGGTCGGGTTCACCTGAGATGGGAGCGGGTTCGTCGCAGGGGAAGATCTAGAACAGCAGGCAAGACTCTTGTCCGTAAGCCCTTCGCGCGCAACCGAAACGAACGAGTATCCCGGTTTGCCCCGAAATAATTCGGTCTCAGGACCGGTGAGCAGGAGCAGAGGAGGCGCGATGAGCCCGTTCGGCTCGATCGACGGTAACACCCCGGATGTGCATCCCGAGGCCTGGATCGCCCCCGGAGCCATTCTGGTCGGCCGGGTCACCATCGACCGCGGGGCGAGTGTCTGGTACGGGTCGGTCCTGCGCGCCGATGACGACGACATCATCGTGGGCGCGGAGTGCAATATCCAGGACCAGTGCTGCCTGCATGTGGACGCGGGTGAGCCCGTCGTGCTGGGCGAACAGGTCAGCCTGGGGCACCGGGCCACGGTGCATGGGGCCCTGGTCGGGGACGGGGCACTGATCGGCATCGGCGCCATCGTGCTCGGCCGGGCCCGGATCGGCGCGGGCTCCCTGGTCGCGGCGGGCACGGTGATCCGGCCGGGGCAGCAGGTCCCGGCCGGGGTGCTGGTGGCGGGGGTCCCGGGCCGGATCGTCCGGGAACTGACCGACGCCGACCGGGCCACGTTCTCCGGCACCGCCGCTCACTACCAGGCCCGCGCCGCGGTGCACCGGAGCGCCCGCTGGAGCGATCTCCCCGCCAATCCCGGATAACTGCCGAGAGGGCCACTTCACCAGTCACTCAAACCACTGTGAGTTCCAGGCGCCCTTTACCGCACCGCAAGACTCGTCGCCTCTGGCTTCTTGGAATCGTTACTGGGGTTCTGGGTAAAATCCCACGTGAGGGTGGTCCAGAAATGACCCTGATGGGTCATGCGGGGGCATAGGGCCGCGTCGTAGCCTTGTGGTGTAGCTTCCGCGAATCCGCTTAGCGATGGAGGTGGGCGCGGTGCGCGAGCAACTCGATCTTCGCGTCCCCGATCGCGTTGCGCTCGATGAGATCGAGCTGTACGCCGAGGTTCTCAGCGCCGTGGCGATCTGCGACCGTCCCCTGACCGACGCGGAACTGGATGCGGTGCTGGGCATCGACTCCGTGGTCACGGTCGACTAAGCAGGGATAATTCCCCGGCTGGATGCTGGAACATCACGTCGGTGCCCTGGTGGGCGAAGCCCAGTGACTTATACAGCCGGATGGCCGGTGTGTTGTCCTCGTCAACGTAAAGCATCACCGAGGGCAGGCCGCGGGAGCGCAGGTAACCCAGCCCGGCCAGGGTCAGCGCGCGGCCCAGCCCACTGCCCTGCTCGGCGGGATCCACGCCGACGACGTACACCTCGCCGATGCTCTCCCCGCCTGCGGATTCGTGACCGAGCCCGGCCGGGTTGTCGTTATCTGACCTGGTATGGACCTTGGTCCAGTGGAATCCGGCCAGTTTCCCGGACCGCTCAGCCAGGAAGAACCCGGCCGGGTCGAACCAGGATTCGCGTTCCCGCAGGGACAGGTCCTCCGCGGTCCAGGCGCCCTGCTCCGGGTGGCTGGCGAACGCTTTCCGGTTGAGGTCCAGCCAGGCCGGCTCGTCGGCGCCGACAGAAAAGGTGCGCAGGGTAACCCCGGCCGGAAAGACCGGGGCCGGGAGCGGGTCCGCCAGCGGGCGTTGCATCGTCCACAGTGACCGGATCCGCGTGAACCCGGCCCGGTCCGCCAGGGCCATGGCCGCGGGCAGGTCGCCGTGGGCCCAGACCCGCAGCGGCTGCGGGGCCGCCTCGGCCAGCAGGGCGCGGGCCAGGGTGAGCCCGAGCCCGCGGCCGCGGTAGTCCGGGTGGATGACGAGTTCGGCGGCCGGGCCCTCGTCTGGATCACCCGGATCCAGGTGAGCGTAGCCAGCCACTGCGGGGCCGTCGGTCAGCAGCAGGTTGCGGGCCTGCGCGTCTCCGCCGTAGCGCAGGTGCAGCAACGCGTGCTCAGAGAGCGGGCCAACCGAGTCACGCTCGGTGGCTGCTTCGGCCAGCGCCAGCACGCGGGCCGCTTGCGCCTCGGTCAGCGGCCCGGTCACTGCGACCACGGAAACCTCGTTCCCGGTGGCCGGGGCGTTATCGCTGGTCGGCGGGTGCGGCACTGGCTTCCTTCGGCTGGGTCTCCTGTGGCGCCCGGGCTTTCGGTGCTCCGCCCGCCTGTGGCCGGCCCGCGCCGTGGCCTGTGCTCCGCCCGCCTGTGCTCCGCCCGCCTGTGCTCCGCCCGCCTGAGCTCGGCCTGGCTGTGGCCGGCCCGCCTGGGTGCGGGCTTGCTCATCCGGGGTCAGGCCGTCCGCTTCGGTCACGCCCGGGTCCAGATCCTCCGGGCGGGAAGACCGGGGAACCCGCCCCTCGTCACCCCCCTTGGCCGGGACGAACCGGTAGCCCACGTTGCGGACGGTCCCGATCAGGGCCTCGTGCTCGGCGCCGAGCTTGGCCCGCAGGCGCCGCACGTGCACGTCCACCGTGCGGGTACCGCCGAAGTAGTCGTAACCCCAGACTTCCTGGAGCAGATGGGCCCGGGTGAACACCCGCCCTGGATGCTGGGCGAGGAACTTCAGCAGCTCGAACTCCTTGAACGTCAGGTCCAGGGCGCGGGCGCGCAGCCGGGCGGTGTAGGTAGCCTCGTCGATGGCCAGGTCGCCGGACCGGATCTCGTCCGGGGTGGCCGGGGCCAGGCTGGCCTTACGGCCGATGGCCAGCCGGAGCCTGGCCTCCACCTCGGCTGGGCCGGCCGTGTGCAGGATCACATCGTCGGCGCCCCATTCAGCGGTCACCGCGGCCAGCCCGCCCTCAGTGACCACGGCCAGGAGCGGGGCGTCCAGGCTCGCCGTGCGCAGCAGCAGGCACAGGCTCCTGGCCTGGGCCAGGTCACGGCGGGCATCGACCAGGATGGCGTCCGTGGGCGGTGCGTCCGCCAGCGCGGGCACCTCAGGGGGCGCGACACGTACCGTGTGCAGCAGCAACCCCAGGGAAGGAAGGATTTCAGGAGCCGGCTCGAGGGCCCCGGTGAGCAGCAACAGGTCACTCATGGTGCTGCCACCTCCGCCCTGTGAGTCTCTTGCGGGAGAAACTACCCATCAATGCACACAAGGACCCGTCGGCGGCATTGCCCGGATCCGATGTGAGCGAGGATAGCGGACATGAACACAGTGACGTTGCGCTACTGGGCGGCGGCGAAGCAGGCTGCGGGGGTCGCGGAGGAGACGATCAGCGCCGAAACGCTCGCCGCCGCGCTCGAGGTGGCGCTGTCCTCCCGTGAGCGCCAGGCCGCCGCCGGAACCGGCACTGACCTGCGGGCCGTGCTCGCCCGGTCCTCGTTCCTGGTCGACGGCACCCCGGTCGGTAGGCGGGCGCCCGAGACGGTGGCCCTGCGAGAGGCGGCGGTAGTGGAAGTGCTTCCCCCGTTCGCGGGGGGATGAGTGCTGCCGGATCCGCTGCGGGCTGGTCAATCGGTAAAACCTGTCCCATCGTGAACCGGGCCGCCACATGGGCCGTTACCTGAGTCGTGGCACATCACCGCGGGACTCAGGGCGGTCGGCCTACTGAGCGCGCCTGTGACGAGGCGCTGGTCCGTGCGCTCTACGCGGAGCACGCGGCGCCCCTGCTGCGATATGCCCTCCGGCTGACGAGCGGCGACCGGCAGCGGGCAGAGGATATTGTGCAGGAGACGTTGCTCCGGGCCTGGCTCCACCCCGAGGCAATCGCGGAGCGCCCGGCCCGCCCTTGGCTGTTCGCCGTAGCGAGGAACCTCGCGGTGGACTCGCATCGGGCCCGCAACGCGCGGCCCCGGGAGGTCGGCGAGGCCGCGCTGGAACTGGTACCCGTGGCCGATGAGGCGGATCGCGTGCTCGAATCGTGGGCGGTGGCCGACGCCCTGGGTGACCTGCGGCCAGAACACCGGCAGGTGCTCGTGCAGACCTATTACCTCGGCCGGTCGGTGGCCGAGGCCGCTTCGGAGCTCGGCATCCCGGGCGGGACAGTGAAATCTCGGACGTTTTACGCGCTCAAGGCGCTCAAACTGGCGCTTGAGGAACGGGGGCTCGCGCCATGACCGGCTCAGCGGAGTGCCGTGACATCCGGCATGCGCTCGGTGTCTACGTGCTCGGGGCCATAGATCCCGCCGAGCGCTCGATGGTAGACGCCCACCTGAGCACGTGCCCGGAGTGCCGCGAGGAGCTGGCCGGGCTGGCCGGCCTGCCGGCCTTGCTGCGGCGTATCCCGGTCGGTGAAGCCCAGCAGCTGGCCGACGATGACCTGGACGAACTGGCCGGCGACGGCCTGCCTGGGCCCGAGGTCCCCTCCGGGGAGATGCTGAATTCGCTGCTCGGCCGCACGGCCCAGGTTCGCCAGGCCCGCCGGTGGCGCGGCCTGGCCGCCGCGGCGGCGGTGGTCCTCGTGGCCGGGATTGGCGGGGCAGCCGGGTGGAGCGCCGTACACCACGCCGCGGGAAGCGGCAGTGACGCAGGCGACAGTAACTCAAGTGTGCCCGCCGGCTTCACCTCGGTGTCCGCGACTGACCCGGTCACCCACGTGGGCGCGACCGTCCGGTACGCGGCCCAGGACTGGGGCACCGTGCTGGATACGCGGGTGGATAACGTTCCGGCCGGGGACCGGTGCCAGCTCCTGGTCACCGACTCCAGCGGCCACACCACGGTCGTGGGCAGCTGGACGACTAGGTATGACGAGAGCGCGGTCTGGTACCCCGGCTCGTCGGGGGTCACGCTGGACAGCGTGCGCAGCTTCGAGATCACGTCCCAGGGCAAGGTCCTGGTGAAGGTCCCGGCGCATTAACGGCGTACCGGCCGGGAATGGGATGGGTCGCGGGCACGCTGTAGTCCGCGTGATAGGCGGACTCATCGCGTGCGTGGTCGTCCTGGCCGGGGCCACGGCGTTCGGGGTGGCCTGGCGCCGCCGGAACGGCAGGCTGACCGCACCCGGGCCGGCGGCCCCCGGGTCGGCGCGCGGCGGCGCCCCCCAGCTCGGTGCCGCCGAGCTGGGCCAGCCCCTCGGCCCCCGGGCTACGCTGCTGCAGTTTTCCTCGGAGTTCTGCACGCCGTGCCGGGCCACCCGGCAGATCCTGGCCGACGTGGCCAGCGGCACCGAGGGGGTGCGGCACGTGGAGGTGGACGCGGGCGAGCGGATGGACCTGGTCCGCCTGCTGGACGTGCGGCGCACCCCCACCGTGTTCGTGCTGGGGCCCGACGGCAGGGTCGCCCGGCGGGGCAGCGGCCTGATGAACAAGGCCGACGTACTACAGGCTCTGGGCGAAGTCCGTGCGGGCTGATAACCTACCGAAAGGGTGGGGAGTGACACCGGGGCCGATGGCGCATACCATCAGGGACGTGATTTCCCTGGCCACCCCGGATGACATGCTGCTCGGCGGCCGGTCTCGGCTGCTGCTGACCAGGCGGCGTGTCGTGGACTACTGTCACGTCGCTGCCGCGCTGTGTCCGGGCCTGCCCGGCCTGCAGGGCCGTTCCTGAGCCCCAGGCGGGCCGGCCAGCCCCCGGCCAGCCCACCTGATGAGCGCGGCCCGCAGGCGGTCCGCCGTGTTCTGGCCTGATCCTGCCGATCCCGCACAAGGGAGATATCACTGATGAGCGTCGATCCCAGGGGTCAGCGTTTCAACGCCACACTGACCGCCATTGTCCTGGTCATAGTCCTGATCACCGGCAGCGGATGGCTGCTGGGGTTCCAGGCCGTGGTCTTCGGTATCGGAGCGGTGTTCGGGCTCCGGTACGCGCCGTACGGCTTCATCTACCGATTCGCGGTCCGGCCCCGCCTGGGGCCGCCGGCCGAGATGGAGGCCGAGGCGCCGCCACGGTTCGCCCAGGGCGTGGGGCTGGTATTCGCCATCATCGGGGTGATCGGGTACGCGGCCGGGGTGGTACCTCTGGGCATGGCCGCCGCGGCGGCGGCACTCGCCGCGGCGTTTCTCAACGCAGCCTTCGGGTTCTGCCTGGGCTGCGAGATGTATCTGCTTATCAAACGACTCCGGCGCGGCCGCCAGGGGATGGCTGCCCCGGAGTCCGACAAGGAGGTTGCTGTATGAGCCGTCCAGACGTCCTGGTGGACGCAGACTGGGTGGAGGAGCACAAGGATGACCCGGGGGTGGCCATCGTCGAGGTAGACGAGGACACCAGCGCGTACGACACCGGGCATATCCCGAACGCCATCAAGATCGACTGGAAGCAGGACCTGCAGGACCCGGTGCGCCGGGACTTCGTGGACAAGGCCGGTTTCGAGGCCCTGCTGTCTGAGCGCGGGATCTCCAACGACGACACCGTGATCCTGTACGGCGGGAACAACAACTGGTTCGCCGCGTACGCCTACTGGTACTTCAAGCTCTACGGGCACCAGAACGTGAAGCTGCTGGACGGCGGGCGCAAGAAGTGGGAGCTGGACTCCCGCGAGCTGGTCAAGGACCTCCCGGACCGGCCCAAGACGTCCTACACCGCCCAGGAGCAGGACACGGCGATCCGGGCCCTGCGCGACGAGGTGCTGGCGGCCATCGGCAAGCGCAACCTGGTCGATGTGCGCTCGCCCGACGAGTTCTCCGGCCGCCTGCTGGCCCCCGCTCACCTGCCGCAGGAGCAGGCCCAGCGCGGCGGGCACATCCCCACCGCGAAGAACGTGCCCTGGTCCAAGGCGGCCAATGACAACGGCACGTTCAGGACCGACGACGAGCTGCGGACCCTCTACGGGGACGAGGCCGGGCTGGACTTCGCCAAGGACACCATCGCCTACTGCCGGATCGGCGAGCGCTCCGCGCACACTTGGTTCGTCCTGCACGAGCTGCTCGACCAGCCTTCTGTAAAGAACTACGACGGCTCCTGGACCGAGTACGGCTCCCTGGTGGGCGTGCCGATCGAGCTGGGTGATGGCCGGTGAGCGGCGCAGAGGTGAATGCAGCGGTGAGTGCGGACGGGTGCGGGGCACCCGCAGGTGGCGCGGCCCTCCCGGCCGACGTGGGCAACGAGGCCGTGGTACAGGGGCGCGTGACCCGCGACGGCGAGGCGGTGCCGGTCGGCTACGCCAGGCTGCTCAATGAGGGCGGCGAGTTCGTCGCGGAGGTGCCGCTGGGCACCGACGGCGGGTTCCGTTTCTTCGCGGCCCCGGGCCGCTGGACGGTGCGGGTTCTCGCGCCGGGCGGGGTGAACACCGACCGGCCGGTAACCGCGGAAACCGGCCGGGTGGCCGCGGTGGAGGTCAGCGTCTAAAGCGCAGGCTGGTCATGGGTAGCGCGGGGCGGGTGACGCTGGTCACCCGCCCCTCAGCTGTGTCGGCCAGCCGGGATAGTCCTCCGAGGTCCCCGCCTGTTCATCTGCTTGTCAGGTTCGTCTTGCCCGGCCGTTCACCTGAGTGTCATCTTCGATCCCTATCAAGGGAGGTGGCCAGGGGTGGTACCAGCCTGGCCCGCGACCATCCCGGCGACGAGGCGGCCCTCACTCGTGTCTCTGCGAAATGCGGTATGACCGACATCCGCGGGGACAGGCACGTCCAGGCGGCAGCGTCAGGCCGGGCCACGGCCGCCAGCGTGCTCGCGGAGCGGATGGCGGCCGCCTTGCTGCACCACGAGCCAGGCTGGCGGCTGCCCCGGCACACCGCGCTGGCCCGCCGCTACAACGTGACCACGGCCGAGATCGACGCGGCGATCGAACTGCTCGCGGCGCGGCACCTGCTTACCCGGCTGCCTGACGGCCAGGTATTCCGGGCCAGCCCGGCCGAGTACCGGCTCGTGCTGGAGGGACTGCCCGGTTTCGCCACGCAGGTCGACCCGATGGGTGGCCAGATGGTCTGCAAGAGCCGCACCGTGTCCAGGCGGCGCCCCGCGGAAGATGTCGCCCGGGCGCTCGGCCTGCCGCCCGGCCACGAAGTGCTCACCATCCGCTGCCTGTGGACGGTAGGCGGCGAGCCCGCCGCATACTCGACCAGCTACCTGCCCCCGCAGATGGAAGGGCTGGCCGGGGAATTGGCCGGCGCGCCATCGCCGACCGGGCCCACGCCGCGGCACACCCGCCCCCGCGCCTTCCAGGTGGACTTCCAGCCGCCCGCCCCCGCGGTAGCCCGCAGCCTGCGGCTGTCCGCCGGTGAGCCGGCCGCCACGGTCACCATCCGGACCGAGGACGCTGCCCAGCCGGGCGTGCTCGCCCTGACCGTAGCCGTCCTGAGGCCCGACCTGTTCCGCATCGTGGTGGAGTCCCCGGGGATTCCCAGCCCGCCGTCGGCCCGGAGGGTCCGCCGGGCGGTGGCTGGACACATGCCCTGGACGGCGAGGAAGCTTGACCGCAAATCCCTATCTCTGCGACGGAAGGCTTTGCTCATGGTTGAACATCGGCAGGAATTCCAGCGTGAGTTGCAAGCCATCGAAGTTAAGGTCATCGAATTGTTCGCCATGGTCGCTGAGGACCTGCCCGGGGCGACAGATGCTCTCCTGACTGGCAACACCGAGGTGGTCCAGGCGCTGACCGAACGCGAGAAGGTAATCGATGCGCTTTACCCAGAGATCGAGGAATTGGTCAACCGGGAGCTCGTGCTCCAGGCTCCGGTCGCGTCAGATCTGCGCTTCCTGCTCTCCGTGCTGCGGATCGTGCCCGAGCTCGAGCGCTCCCACGACCTCGTCATCGACATCGCCCATCGGGCCAGCCACATTCTCAGCGGGGACCTCTCGGCGCGGAGCCGGGGGCTGGTCGAGCGATGGGGAACCTCGTATCCAGCATGTGGCGCCAGGCTGCGGACTCCTGGTATCAGCGCGACCGTACCGCTGCGGTGCGCGCTAGCCGGAACGTGACGACGAGATGGACGACCTGCACGCCAGCTTGATTGGCGAACTTGCCTCCGGGCAGATGGCCCTGCCGGTGACGATGGAGATGACGCTGGTGGCCCGCTCCTACGAGCGGCTTGCCGCCCACGCCGTGAACATCGCCCGCCGGGTCATCTTCCTCGCGGGATCCCAGCCACCGCATTAGCGTCCGGATCCGCGCCCGGCCACGGCCCGCGGCGGACCTGGATTGGCGTCACTTGCCGAGCCGAGCCGGTATCACCCCGTCAGGGGCAGCGGCCAGGCTGGTCCTGCCCAGGGCGCCGGGGGGAAACAGCACGGTGCCCGCCGCTGACCTGATGCGGGCCCTCATGACCCGCCGCCGGCCGCGCGAATCTGCGCGCGGCACCCGGTCTGCGCCCGGCTGGGCCGTCCGCTTTCACCGTGCGTCCCCTCACTATTCACCTTTTGGCCTCACTTCCTTAACTCGCGGGTACGGCCGGCACGTCAGACTCGCGGGGTTATCACGTCTGATCGGGCTGGCTTGGCTGGCCGTGGGGGGCCCGGCGCTCCTCGCGCCCGAGCAATCGACCGGGGAATACCGGAGAATGGGGTTTTTGAACATGCAACGTCGGCGCATCCAGCGCGTAACGACTGTGGGGTTCGCCACGGTCGCGATGGCTTCGTTTGTAGCCGCTTGCTCGTCCTCGGGCGGTGGCGGATTCCTCGAGCGGCTCATCCTCGTCGAGCAGCGCGGCCCTTTCGGGCACGCTCAACGGGAGCGGATCGACGTTCCAGCTCACCTTCCAGCAGGCGGCCGCCCAGAGCCTTCAAGTCGTCCGAGCCCAACATGACGGTCAACTACGGCGGCGGCGGCTCGGGCAAGGGGCGCACGGACCTGGCCGCGGGAACCGTCCAGTACGCGGGCTCGGACTCGCCGATCCCGTCCGACGAGGCTTCGAGTTTCAAGGGCAAGCCCCCGGTGCTCTACTTCCCCGTCATCATCGGCCCGATCACGATGTCGTACAACCTGTCCGGCGTGAGCAACCTGAAGCTGACCCCGACGCTCATCGCGAACATCTTCCAGGCCAAGATCACGAAGTGGAACGACCCGGCGATCGCGAAGGTCAACTCCGGGGTCAAGCTGCCCAGCACGGCGATCACTATCGCCCGCCGCTCGGACTCCTCGGGCACCACCGCGAACTTCTCCTTGTTCCTGCAGGACGCCGTGCCCAGCGTGTGGAAGCTCGGCACCAGTTCGACCATCAACTGGCCCTCTAACAGCCGGGGCGGCAACGGCAACGGCGGGGTGGCGCAGATCGTCAAGTCCACCGCCGGGGCCATCGGGTACGTGGACTACTCCGACGCCAAGGCATCCGGGCTGATCTACGCGTCGGTCCAGAACAAGGACGGCGACTACGTCGCTCCCTCGCCGACGTCGGCCTCCGCCGCCGCCAGCCACGCCACCGTGGCGTCCAATCTGACCTTCGCGCGGTCTGGCAGCCGGGCGCCACTTCCTACCCCATCACCTACCAGTCGTGGGACCTGGTCTTCCAGAAGCAGTCGAGCGCGAACACGGCAAAGCTGCTCAAGGCGTATCTCGGCTACCTGCTCGGACCCGGCCAGAAGACGCTGCCCAGCCTGAGCTACGCGCCGCTTCCCGCCAACATCGACTCGCAGGCCAAGGCGCAGCTGAGCAAGATCACTTCGTGAGCATCGTAATGAGTCCTCACCAGATTGGCTCGCCTCCGTGAGCACTGTGACGAAGGCGGATCCGGCCAGCCCGGCCGGATCCGCCCGCTACCTTGTCGGAGCGGAGACCGCTCGGCGACCGCAGCTTCCAGGTCATCACGCTCGCGGCCGGCCTGCTGGTGCTGGTGATCCTGGTCCTGATCGCCGTCTCGACCAGCCAGCAGGCCTCGTCGTGGTTCTCCTCCGAGGGCCTCAAGATCTTCTCGAAGACCTGGAATCCCCAGGCCAACAAGTTCGGCGCGCTGCCCTTCATCTACGGTACGGCCATCACGGCGATCATCGCGCTGGTGATGGCCGTACCGGTCAGCGTGGGCATCGCCCTGCTGCTGACCGAGGTCGTGCCGTACCGGTGGTCACGCCCCATCGTGTACGTCATCGACCTGCTCGCCGTGGTCCCCTCGGTGGTCTGGGGCCTGTGGGGGATCCTGGTCTTCGCCCCCTGGCTCCAGCACATCTACACCTCGATAGCCGGGGGCGTCGACGGCGTCCCGGTGCTGGGCCCCCTGTTCGGCCAGCCCGTGAGCGGGGCCTCGTTTTTCACCGCCGGCATCATCCTGGCCTTCATGATCACGCCGATCGTGACCTCGCTGTCGCGGGAGGTCATCGCGACGGTGCCCGCGATCGACAAGGAGGGGGCCTACGCGCTGGGCGCCACCCGCCTCGAGATGATCCGCGGTGCCGTCTGGCCGCACAGCCAGGGCGGCGTGGTCGGGGCGGTGCTGCTCGGGCTGGGCCGGGCGATGGGCGAGACGATCGCCGCCGCGCTCGTGATCGGCTCGTCGGCCACCATCACCTCACACCTGTTCGCCCCGGGCTACAACATGCCCGCGGTCATCGCCAACGAGTTCGGTGAGGCCACCGGCCTGTTCCGGTCCGCGCTGTTCGGGCTGGGCGTGCTTCTATTCGCCTTCACGATCATCATCAACGTTGTGGCCCGCGCGATCGTGGAGCGTTCCGCCCGGCGGCAGAGGGGGGCCTGATGGCTATCAGCGCCGACGCCGGCAGCCGGTCGACCTGCGCGAGCCGCGGTCCTGGCGGCGCACCAAGAACCGCATCGCGACCGTGCTGATGGTGCTCTCGTTCGTGCTGGCGATCATCCCGCTGGGGTTCGTCCTGTTCACGGTGGTCGCCAAGGGCATCTCGATCATCAGCTGGTCAGTTCCTGACCGCCGAATCCCGCTGAACGTGGCGCCCGCGAACGTGGGCGGCATGGGACCGGCGATCGTCGGCACGCTCGAGATCACCGGCCTGGCCACGGTCATGGCCGTGCCGCTCGGCATGCTGGGTGCGGTCTACCTGAACGAGTACGGCGGCAACCGGGTGCTGGCGCGGCTCATCGGTTTCTTCGCCGACGTGATGACGGGCGTGCCCTCGATCATCATGGGGCTGTTCATCTTCGCGATCTGGGTGCTGCACTTCGGCTACTCTGGCCTGGCCGGCGCGTTCGCCCTCGGCTGCCTGATGCTGCCGATCGTGATCCGCTCCACCGATGAGATGCTGAAGCTGGTGCCGGACTCCCTGCGCGAAGGCGAGCTACGCCCTCGGCGCCACCAAGGCCCGCGTCACCGTCACGGTGGTGCTGCCGGCGGCGGTCGGCGGGATCGTCAGCGGCGCCCTGCTGGCGGTGGCCCGGGCCGCGGGGGAGACAGCGCCGCTGCTGTTCACCATCCTGGTGGCGACCACAGTGAACTGGAATGTGTTCAGCGGCACCAACACCTCACTGCCCTCGCAGATCTTTGCGAACGCATCATCGCCGTATGTCGGCGCCCAGGCCCGCGGCTGGGGCGCGGCGCTGACGCTCATCGTGCTTGCCTTTATCCTGATGGTGGTGGCCCGGTTCATCACTGCACGATTCGCCCGAAAGTTCCAGCGCTAGGGAGATCATGGAAACTCCAGAGCAGAACATCGCCACCGAGCTGCACGTCACGACCGAACTGCTCCCGCAAGGCGAGCAGGTGGATCGTCAGGAGGCGGCGCATACTCCCCGGCGGGCGCGATCCGATCTTCCAGGCGCAGGGCGTCTCGATGCTACTACGGCTAGTTCCGGGCCGTCACGGACGTCTCGCTGGACATCTACGAGAACGAGATCACAGCGTTCATCGGCCCGTCCGGATGCGGCAAGACGACCGTGCTGCGGACCCTGAACCGGATGAACGACCTGGTAGTCGGCGCCCAGGTCGAGGGTCAGGTGAACTATCGCGGGGAGCCGCTGTACGACAAGGAGTGTCTCCCCGATAGCCGTACGCCGGCGCATCGGCATGGTCTTCCAGAAGCCGAACCCGTTCCCGAAGTCGATCTTCGACAACGTCGCCTACGGGCCGCGTATCAACGGAGAGCGCAACAAGGCCAAATTGAACGAGATCGTCGAGCAATCGCTGCGCCAGGCCGCGCTGTGGGACGAAGTGAAAGACCGTCTGAGCGCCTCGGGCCTGGGCTTGTCCGGTGGGCAGGCGCAGCGGCTGTGTATCGCCCGTACCCTCGCAGTCGAGCCGGACGTCGTCCTCATGGACGAGCCTTGCTCGGCGCTGGACCCGATAGCGACCGGGCGCCATCGAGGACTTGATGCAGGAGATCAAGTCCAAGTACACCATCGTCATCGTGACGCACAACATGCAGCAGGCCACCCGGGTCAGCGATCGCACCGCCTTCTTCTCCGTGCTCCTCAACGAGGAGAGCGATACCCGGACTGGCGTGCTCGTCGAGTACGGCCGGACCGCCAAATCTTCCAGGACCCGAACGACAACCGCACCCAGGCCTACGTCACCGGCCGGATGGGCTGAGTAGCCCTATTCGGGGCTGACCTGGGCCAGCCGAGCTGGCGCCTCGTCTCGGTCCAGCAGGTTAGGCAGCCGGGGGGATGACCACAACCGGGCAGGCCGCGTGGTGGACGACCTGGCTGCTCACTGAACCCAGCAAGAGCCTGGTGAACCCGCCACTGCCGCGGGACCCTAGGACGAGCATGTCCGCATCACGGGAGGCTCCGATGAGTTCCTCCGCCGGTTCCCCGGTGGTCACATTCACGGTGACCTGAGGCGCCGGCTCGCGGCCCCGATCGCCGCCTTGTCCACGAACTCCTGGACCGACCGCCGCGCCTGCTCCCGATCGGAGTCTCCTCCGGGATGGTGTGCAAACCCCAGAAGCTCATGGTGGCCGGACGGGCCGGGGCCGGGCGAACGGTCATGACGGTCAGCGGCACCTGGCGCAGCGCGGCCTCGTGCATGGCCCAGCGGAAAGCATTACGTGAATGGTCCGAGCCATCCACCCCGACAATAATTCCAGGCATTTCTGCTCCCGGATTCTCGGCTCTAATCTCCTAAATAATAGCGTAGGCCGGTCGCCAGTCAGGAAGACAGGGCCGAAGGACCCGGGCCGCCAGGACGCCTGACCTGGCCTGCGCAAACGAACCGGCGTCTGAGTACCCTCTCCCGGCAGATCCCTTTTCTGTTCCGGGTAGCAGATGTTTCCGGGTATCTGCTCCGCGGCGTGTTCGGGCATTTTTCCGGGTGCCTGGACACAAGACGCCGGGGACTGGGAACCTTGACCCGAGATGCCTGCCTCTGCGACGACTACGGCGGACCGCGACCCGCGGCGGGCCCGCTCCCTGAGCCCGGGGGATACCCCCCACCGCGGTGAGCTGGCCGGCGCGGTCGCGGCGGCCGGGCTCCTCGCGCACTTATTGCTGGCCCCGCTGACCTTGCTGGCGGCCGTCGCGCTCGACCTGACCGGCCGGGTGGCCCGGTGGCGTCCGCTGTGGCTGGCTGGCCCGGCGGCGGCCGGATTCCTCTGGATCCTGGCCATCGGCCCGGGGCGCGCCCTGGCTGGCTTCACCGCCGGCCCGCACCAGGTGCTGGGCTACCTGGCCGCGGCGGCCGGGCAGCCGGCCCGCGTCCTGCAGCCGGCCCGGGCCGTCGCGGGGATCGGGCGCTGGCTGCCCCGCCAGGCGCCGCTCGCGCTGATCCTGGCGCCGGCGGAGGTGGCGGTCGGGGTCTGGCTGCGCGCCCGGCGGGCGGGCGAACGGGGCTTACCGCCGCCGCGCCCCGGCCTGATCGTGGCGGTCCGGCGGCTGGGCACCGGGGCCTGGGTCCGTTCCGGCGGGGTGGTCACCCGGACCGGGGCCTGCCTGGGCGCGGATTTGCGGACCGGGCGGCCGGCCGGGATCAGCTGGCGCGCCGCGGAGGGCGGGGTGCTGGTCACCGGCGCCGCGGTCGCCGGGGTGTCCGCGGCCAGCTTCCAGCTGGTCCACGCGGCCATCCGGCGCCGCAAGCCGGTCCTGGTCGTGGACCTCGGCGGCCCGGACGCGCCGGACGGCCCGGACGCGCCGGGCGGCCGGGATGGCGTGGCCGGGGCGGCGGGGCTGGCCGGGGCGCTCGCCTCCATCTGCGCGGACGCCGGCGCCCCGCTGCATGTTTTCGGGCCGGCCGGCCAGGGGTGCTACGAGCCCCTGCGCGGCGGCGACCCGGCCCGCAAGGCCGCGCTGGTGATGGGGATGATCGACTGGGGCCCGGTGCCTGATCACGCCCGGCGGACCTGCGGCGCGTACTTGAACGATCTGTTCGCGGTGGCGGCCGCGGCCCCGGGTGATCCCCGTGTGCCGGTGCTCGACGACGTGGCTGCGCTGCTCAGCCCGGCCGCGTTGCGGGCCCGGATGAGGCAGGTGCCTCCCTACCACCCCCGGCGCGTTCCGCTGGGTGAGCGGGTCAGGGTCGCGGCGGCCCTGCTGGAGACCGATCCCGCCACGGCCTCCTTCCTGGCCGGGGAGCTGACCGGGTTGCGGTCCTCGGCCCTGGGTCGCTGGCTGCGCCCCGCCGGGGCCCGTGGTGCGGATGCCCGTGGTAGCGGTGCCCCTGGTGCGGAGGCCCGTGGTTCCGGTACCGGTTCCGGTCCCGCTCAGATCAGCTTGAGCGCCGTGATCCGCGAGCGGGCGGTGGCGTTCTTCCCGCTGGACCAGTCGCGGCACGGCCGGTCCGCGCGGATGATCGCGAATCTGGTGGCCCTCGACACGGCGGCGGTGTTCGCCGAATCGCGGCGCCTGGGCGTGGCGGGCGACGGGCTGGCCTGGTTCGGCGACGCCGGCGCGATCGCCGGGCCGGCCCTGGCCCCGCTGATCAGCACCGGCGCGCAGGCCGGGCTGGCCACCGTGCTCAGCACCGTGTCGGCCCCGGCGGCCGGACAGCTCGCAGCGCTCGCGAACGTCCTGGTGATCCGGGGTCCGGCCGACACCACGCTGGCGGGCGGCGACCCGGCAGCCACCGTCCTGGCGGGCACGCCCCTGGACGGCACCGTCTTGGCGGGGGACCAGTTCACCCTCGTTATCAGGAGCCCGCGACAGCAGGTGGCGCGGGGGCGCTTCGTACCGGGCAGGATGCGGTGACCCCCCAGCGGGCGGACCGGGTGTATCTCGGCTGGGAGTACGCGGTGCTGCACCCCCACCCGGGACCGCCGCCCCGGCGGCCGGTACCACCCGGCCCGGAGCGGCTGGATCCCGGCTGGGTGCTGGCCCAGCAGCGGGAGGAACGCCGGCTCAGCCTGCCGCTGAAGGCCGGAGCGGCGGCCAGCGCCGTGCTGGCCGCGCTGACCGGGGCCCTGGGCGCGGCCGGCGTCCTGGCCCCGGCGCTGGCCTGGACCGGGGTGATCGCCTTCCTGGCCGTGACGATGTGGTGCGCACGCGGCGTCTGGCGGGGCGCCCGGGAACTTCGCGGCCGGGTGGCGGGCGAGGAGCAGCGGGTGGCCCGGGCCCGGGCCGCGCAGGAAAGCCGGCTGGCCAGCTGGCAGGAGGAGCACGCCCAGCGGTGGCGTGACTGGGAGGCACGCGGCCGGGCCTTCGAGTCCCAGCGGCAGTGGTACGGGGTGGCCCTGCCCACCGGGATCGACCGGGTCAACGTCGCCGGCGGCACGCTGTCCGGCTGGTCGGCGCTGATGGCCATGCTGGCCGGCCTGAGACTGGCCGCGGGCGGCCAGGTCACCGTGCTCGACCTGTCTGAGGGGGCGGTGGCGCAGGACCTCCTGGCCATGGCCGGCGACGCCGGGGTGGATCCGCTGGTCTGGGTCCTGCCGGGAGACCTGCCGCGGCTGGACCTCGGGACCGGGTTGCCGGGTGAGGCGCTGGCCGACGTGCTGGCCGTGGCCGCCGCCACCGCCGCAGACCCGGCCAGCCCGCCTGACCCGGTACCGGACCGCGCCATCCTGGAGCGCGTCGCGGGGGTCCTCGGCGATCAGCCCACCATCGGGCAGCTGACCGCCGGACTCCGGAGCCTGGCCCAGATCGGTGATCCGCGCGACGATATCCGGCGCGGCCAGATCAGCCCGGCGCAGGCCGAGGCGATCGCCGGGCTGTACGGCCGGGCGGCCAGTGATCAGGTCATCACCGAGCGCGCGCTCGGCCTGGAGGCCAGGCTGCGCACGCTGGAGAGGCTGGGGTCGGCGCCGGTCACGTTGCCGCCGAGCCGCCTGCGCGTGGTGGCGCTGGACCGCGCGGCGGACGTGACCCATACCCAGGTCCTCGCCGCGTACGTCACCGCGGCCCTCACCCACCTGCTGCGCCGCCAGCCACGCGGTCCCGCCTGGCAGCACACGCTGCTGGTCGCGGGGAGCGAGAAGCTCCGCGGCGACCTGCTGGACCGGCTGTCGGACGCCTGTGAGGCCAGCGCCACCGGGCTGGTGCTGGCCTACCGCTCGCTCCCGGCCCACGTCCGGGAGCGGCTGGGCCGGGGCAACGCCGCGGTCGCGTTCATGCGGCTGGGCAACGCCGACGATGCCCGGGCGGCCAGTGAGCAGATCGGCACCGAGCACCGTTTCGTGGTCTCCCAGCTCACCGACACCGTGGGTGACTCGGTCAGCGACACGGGCAGCTACTCCTACACGAGCACCGTGGGCACGGCCGATTCCGTGGCCGTGTCCGCGTCGGCCAGCCGGGGCCGCGGCCAGGGCCGCGGGGGCGGGCGGAGCTGGTCCGGGCTCGGGGCGTTCGCGCCGCGGACCGCATCCGGGCACCGGGAAAGCAACTGGTCGGAGGGGATCAGCGAGTCCCTGTCCTGGACCGGGAGCAGCAATGCCAGCACGGCCTGGGGAGTGCAGACCGCTCGGGCCGTGGCGGCCAGCACGTCTGCCGCCCGGACCAGCCAGCGGTCCCGGGAGTTCCTCGTCGAGCAGCACGAACTGCAGCAACTCCCGTCCAGCGCGATGATCGTCAGCTATGCGTCGGGCGCCGGGCGCCGGGTCGTTTTCGCCGACGCTAATCCCGGCATCTTGACCCTGCCCACCGCCACGCTGGCCGGCCTGGACGAGGCCCGGTCCGGGGTACCGGCCGCGGGCTGGCCGGCGGCAGGCTGGCCGGCCCCGGATCGGCCGGCCCCGGACCGGCCGGCCCCGGACCGGCCGGCCCCGGGCTGGCCGGCCCCGGGCTGGCCGGCTTCGGGCTGGCCAACGGAGGAGCCGGGCGCGGGGATGCCGGCCGGCCGGTCTCCCGTGGCGGATCCGCGGTCGCGGCTTTCACGACGGCCGGCTGATCTGGGCCGGCCGTCCCGTACAGCCCACCCAGCCCATCCGGCGCGTCCAGCCCCACCGGCGCATCCAGCCCCACCAGCCTGGACCGACGATCCGGCTCATCCGGCCCGCCCGGCCGCGGCGCCCTGGGCCGGGCCGGTCCCGCCGCCGGTCCGCGATCCGGCCGAGGCGCCGCTCAGCTGGCGGGATGACGGGCCGCCGCCCAATCTGGGTCCGCCGCCTGAGCCACTCGACTGGCGTCGCGAGCCCTGAGCGACTCCCGGCCGCGTGCCTGCTGAGCTTCTGCTGAGCCTGCGGTGCACCGGGACCGGTGCCGCCGGGGGGCACTGGCCGGATAGCATCGTCGGCCATGGGCAAGCTTCCGATCCGGGCGCGCGCCGCGACCACGCTGGGCGGAGCCGCGGGCCGGATGTCGCGGCTCGCGGGCCGGGGCGACGGATCCGTGATCGGCGGGGTCATCGGCCTGCGGGTAGAACCGGGCCTGCTGTCCCTGCTCGCGGCCGACCGGCAGGTCGTCCTGGTCACCGGGACGAACGGCAAGACGACCACGACGCGGCTCATCACCTCGGCGCTCAGCGCCACCGGGCAGGAGGTGGCCTCGAACGCGTTCGGCGCGAACATGGAGGCCGGGCTGGTCGCCGCGCTCGGGCAGGCGCCCGAGGCGCCGTACGCGGTGCTGGAGGTGGACGAGAAGTACATCCCGGCCGTGCTCCGGGCCACCAACGCGCGGGTGGTGACGCTGCTCAACCTCAGCCGGGACCAGATGGACCGGGCCGCGGAGATCTGGCTGGTCGCGCGCCGCTGGCGGGAGGCGTTCGAGGCGGCGCCCGACTGCCGGGTGGTGGCTAACGCCGATGACCCGCTGATCGCCTGGGCGGCTAGTGGTGCCCACCACGTCACCTGGGTTGCAGCGGGCCAGCGCTGGCACGAGGATTCCTGGTGCTGCCCCCGGTGCGGATCCCACCTGCGGCGTGACGATCTGGGCTGGCGATGCCGGGAGTGCGAGTTCAGCCGGCCGTCGGCGCGCTGGGTGCTGGATGGATCCTCGGTGATCGACTCCTCGGGCCAGGTCACCGAGCTGTCGCTGGCCCTGCCGGGACGGGCCAACCGGTCCAACGCCGTGATGGCGCTCGCGGTCGCGGAGGAGTTCGGGGTCAGCCCGGCGGCGGCCCTGCAGAAGATGCGCTCGGTGACATCGGTGGCCGGACGGTATACCCAGGTGGAGCGGGACGGCCGGAACGTCCGGCTGCTGCTGGCCAAGAACCCTGCGGGCTGGCTCGAAGCGTTCGACGTGCTGGATCCGGCGCCGGTGCCGGTGCTGCTGTCCGTCAATGCGCAGGTGCCGGACGGCCGGGACACCTCGTGGCTGTGGGATGTGGATTACCGGGTGGTCCGCGACCGGCCGGTGCTGGTGTCCGGGGAGCGCGGGCTCGACCTGGCCGTCCGGCTGGAAGCCGACGGGGTCGGATTCGAGCTGGTCGGCGGGATCGACGACGCGGTGAGCCGGGTGAGCCCGGGCGGGACCCTGGACGTGATCGCCAACTACACCGCGTTCCAGCAGATCCGCACGGCCGTCGGCCGGGCGGCGTGACCCCGGGAAGCGGCGGCGTGACCCCGGGAAGCGAGTGGCGTTGACCCGGGAAGGGAGAGGGGAATGGCACATCCGGCACCAGCAGGCGGGCGCCGTGGCGCCCACGCCCGCGGGCCCGCCAACCTGGGCCTGGTCTGGGTCTACCCGGATCTGCTCAGCACCTACGGGGACCGCGGCAACCTGCTGGTCCTGGAGCGGCGGGCCCGGCTGCGCGGCATCGGGGTCGAGGCGATCAGTGTGAACTCAGACCAGCCGGTGCCCCGGAACGGCGACATCTACCTGCTAGGCGGCGGTGAGGACCTCCCTCAGGTGCTGGCCGCCCGCCGGCTGCGCGCGGACGGGGGTCTGGCCGCCGCGGCTGGCCAGGGCTCGGTGGTGTTCGCGGTCTGTGCCGGCTACCAGCTGGTCGGCGCGGAATTCGGGGGGAAGAGGGCCAGCCCGTGGCGGGCCTGGAGATCCTGGACATCCGCAGCGGCCGCGGCGAGCGCCGGGGCGTCGGGGAGATCCTGGCCGACGTCGATCCGGCGCTGGGCGTACCCCGGCTGTCCGGGTTCGAGAACCATCAGGGCGTGACCCGGATCGGCTCCGGGGCCCGGCCGCTGTCCCGGGTGCTCACCGGGGTGGGCAACGGGGACGGGACTGAGGGTGCCTACGCGGGCCGGGTGCTGGGCACCTACCTGCACGGCCCGGCCCTGGTCCGTAACCCCGGCCTGGCCGACCTGCTGCTCAGCTGGGCGGTAGGGACGCTGCCACCGCTGGACCCGGAGTACGAGGCGTGGACCGCCCGGTTCCGCGACCAGCGGCTGGCCGCCGTGCCCGTAGGGTGATCGGTACCCTTTCGGTAATCCGTTCCTTTTCGGGCGGTAATTCGTCCCGTTCGGGGTAGAGCGTGCTCGTGGGGTAGGCCTAATAGACCAAGGCCTGGGCTCCGTCGGCCATGACCTCCGCGACGAAGGTGGACGCGCCCGCGATGCGCACCCCCTGGATCACGTCCTCCGGGGCGATGTCGCGCCGGGCCGCGCACTGCGTGCACAGCGAGACAGTGCCGCCCAAAAGGACGCTGGCCAGCAGATCGGCGAGGGGGGGAGCATGCGGCAGGGTGAAGTCGTCGGACCGGCCTGGCAGCGCGAACCAGGACGCCTCCCCGGTCAGCCACAACGACGTGGGCACGCCGCTGACCACCGCGGCCGCGGCCACGTTGAAGGCCTGGTTGCAGCGCTCCGGGTCGTCTTTGCCCGCAGTGATCTTGATGACGAGGTTCCGCGCGGTCATGGACGCACCTTAACGTGACGTGCCCGGCCGGCATGGCGGACGCCTGCCATTCCGGCGTGGTCCGTACACTGCTCAGGTTGGGAGGCCGGTCATGCAGGGAATCGTCAGCGGGATCCTCCTCGTCGCCGCGTTCGCGGCCGTGATGGGGGCGACCGCGGTGCTGTCGGTGCGGTTGCTGCGGGCCACCCGCGAGGCCGCTCCCGGGGAGAAGCCCCATGCCTAACGGAGTAGATCCCCGTGCGGAAGAGCCTCGTGCGGAAGAGTCTCGTGCGGAAGAGTCTCGTGAGAGGGATCCCGGTGAGATACAGGCGGGCGGTGACGAGCCCGGTGGGATCAGGCCCCGCGGGGCCGGGCCCAACTGGTACCCCCCGGAGCTGCACCCTGACCTGGCGCCGCTGAGCTTCCTGCTCGGCCGGTGGGAAGGCGCCGGGGTCGGCGGCTACCCGACCATCGAAAGTTTCCGGTTCGGCCAGGAGATCTCGTTCAGCCACAACGGCAAGCCGTTCCTCATCTACGCCAGCCGGAGCTGGCTGCTCGACGAGGACGGGAATCTGGTGCGCCCGCTGGCGACCGAGACTGGCTACTGGCGACCGCAGCCTGGCGGCCAGCTCGAACTGATCCTGGCCCACCCGACCGGGATCGCCGAGATCTACGTCGGCGAGGTGACCGGCACCAAGATTGAGCTGCGCACCGACGTGGTGGCCCGGACCACGTCGGCCAAGGAGGTGACGGCCGGCCACCGGCTCTACGGGCTGGTCGGGCCCGACCTGGACCTCGGCTGGGCTTACGACATGGCGGCCGTGGGCCAGCCGCTGCAGCCGCACCTGTCCGCGCAGCTCAAGCGCGCCGGCAGCTAACGGGCCGGCAGCTCAAGCCGCCGGCAGCCACGGTCAGCTGGCCCGGAACCACCAAGGTCAGCTGGCCCGGAACCAGTAGACGCTGAACGCCTGCCCCCGGAACAGCGAGGTGGGCTGGGCAGCCAGTTGGCGGCTGGATTCGCCTACCCCGACGATCCGGAAGGTCTTCCAGTACCGCGAAGTCAGGCCGCTGCGGTGTCCCCCCGAGGTGGTCAGCGTGATGCTGGAGTAACTCGCCGCCCGATAATCCGCCAGCGGCAGGATTCCCCCCGAGTTGCTCGACGGAGCCTCGCTGATCACCTCCGCCGAGGAGCGCAGGCACGTTTTAACGGCGCATTTCAGGGTCCGGGCGAAATGCCTTCTGCTGCTGATATCGCGCAGCGTCAGGACGAATTTCCTGGCTGACTTCTTATAGGTAACGCTGGCCTGGACCGCATCACCCGCGTGCACCGTGAAAGCGGAGGATACGGGCTTGGGGTACATCTCGTACCACGCGTAGTACCGTGGCGTCGGTCCGGCGCAGTCGGCCTCGATGCCCACCTGCTCCACGGTGGCCGAGCCCAGCCCGTCCAGGCCCACCCAGTGCGAGGAATAGGACTTGGTGGCGGCCCTGCAGTCCACATACGGCACCTGGAACGCGGCGCTCACGTGGCGGAACGTGGTCCCCGCCCGGTTGCCGGCGTAGCCAGCCCAGTTGAGCGAGTGGATAACCGCGTGCCCCGGCCGGGCGGCGCCGTCTGGGCCGGGCCGCCCGGAGATGATCACCGGGCCGCCAGGCGACACCGTGACGGTGCTCCGCGTCCCTTCCCGGGTGAACGCGCTGACCGTGAGCACGAGGGACAGGACCGCGACGGCGGCGCCGGCGCGATGGAGCTTCCGCATCTATCGTCCTTTCCTGGGCGGGACCCCCCGACATTACGCGGAGCCGGGCTGCGCAGGAAGTAAATGCAGCGGTAAGTGGCGCCCATTTCTATGAATAATCCATCGCGTGCACCTGATGAATTAATCTATGTCGACGGTATGCAGTACCAAAGCGAGAGGTGCACCATTATAGAGGGTGCCTGCAGGCTAAATAATTCCGAATGGCCCGTCTGGTGCGGAACCCTCGAAAAGGGAAAATTAAAACCCCCGGGCCGCTCCCTGATGGCTCGGGCTGAGCCACCAGGGGACTGGTTGGACAGACCAGTCAGCCCGGGGGTCCGGTGTCTGCCGAGTATTCGCCGGCCGCCGCCTTCGCGCGGCACGCGGGGCTGTGCACCTCACGGCATGAGCCGCGATGGATGGAGCCTCACGCTCGGGCCGGTGATCGCACGGTGGGCCGGGCCACAACAGGCCGGGTCCGCCAGTGCGTCGGCGGGACGGCGGCTAGCGGACAGCCACCTCGCGAGTCCTACTGCTATGCATGCTGTTGGACCACCTCCTTTCCCGCGTTGGGATGAGGCTATGCCAGCGGCCCGGGGGCAGGCAAATAGGTTTGTTTCGCGGTCCTGCCAGGGTGGCGTTAGTCTCGGCCCATGGGGCAGGCGTGGGACGAGGAGCTGCGGGCCCGCGGCTATCGGGTCACCCCGCAACGCCAGCTGGTGCTGGAGGCGGTCACCAAGCTGGAGCACGCCACCCCGGAGGAGATCTGTGCCTCGGTGCAGCAGACCGCGCGCGGGGTCAACATCTCCACCATCTACCGGAGCCTGGAGCTCCTCGAACAGCTGGGCCTGGTCACCCATACCCATCTCGGCCACGGTGCGCCGCGCTACCACCTGGCCGCCGAGGCTGAGCACGTGCACCTGGTCTGCTCCGAGTGCGGCCGGGTCACCCAGGTCGGGCCGGACGCGGTGCAGGCGCTGGTGACCGCACTGGCCGACCACCACGGCTTCGAGACTGACGTCGGGCACCTGACCGTGTTCGGCCGCTGCGCCGACTGCCGGGAGGCCGGCCCCGGGGGGCACAGCGCCAGAACCCCGCACCACACGGCATAGATTGACGGCATGGACAGTCCGTTGCTGAACACCCCCGGCGCCGTGCCCGGCGAGGCCCCTGACGCCGGGGTCGCCGCGCACTACGGCAACCCCTACGCGGAACAGCGGGCCCTGGCCGCGGGCACCGGGATGGTGGACCGCTCGCACCGCGGCGTCGTCCGGATCACCGGCCCAGACCGGCTGTCCTGGCTGCACAGCCTGAGCACCCAGGATCTGGAGCACCTCGAGCCTGGCCAGTCCGCCGAGACGCTGATCCTCAGCCCGCAGGGGCACATCGAGCATCACCTGACCCTCACCGACGACGGGGACGCGCTGTGGGCGCACGTCGAGCCGGGCACGGCCGGGGCGCTGCTGGCCTTCCTGGAATCGATGCGCTTCATGCTCAGGGTCGAGCCGGCCGACGTGACGGACGAGTACGCGGTACTCACGGTGACCGGTGGCCTCCCCGGGGACGGCGCCCCGGAAGGTACTGCGCCGCCAGGCCCGGTCGCGGCCGTGCGGGGCGCGGTCGGCACCGATCTGCTGGTTGTGCGCAGCGACCTCGACCGCGCCGCAACGAAATTCGCTCACGGCGGCCTCACCCTGGCCGGGATGCAGGCGTACGAGGCGCTGCGGATCGCTGCCCGGCGCCCGCGCTTCGGCCTGGACACCGACCACCGGACCATCCCGCATGAGGTCGGCTGGATCGAGTCCGCGGTGGCTCTGAACAAGGGCTGCTACCGGGGCCAGGAGACGGTCGCCCGGGTGCATAACCTCGGCCATCCGCCCCGGCGGCTGGTCTTCCTGCACCTGGACGGCAGCGAAGACCGGCTGCCGCAGCACGGCGACCCGGTCCAGCTGGAGGAGGCGACCGTCGGGTTTGTGGGCTCGGCCGCGCGGCATTACGAGCTGGGGCCGATCGGGCTCGCGCTGATCAAGCGGACCACGCCGGTGGACGCGACCCTGCAGGCCGCCGGCCTGCCGGCGGCGCAGGAGGTCGTGGTGCCGCCGGACGCCGGCGCCAACGTCAAGGTGACGCTGAAGCGGCGGCCCGGGCTGGTGCGTTAGCCGGGGCCCGCCGCGTGAGAACTGGAGGTCGTCAACGGTGCTACGGCGCACGTTGCTGGCCGCCTCGGGTAGTGACCGAGCGCGGCGGCTGATCAGCTCGGCTCCCCTCACCCGGGGCGTCGTGAACCGTTATGTGGCCGGGGACACCACCGCGGAAGCGGTGGCTGTCACCCGGGAACTGCTGCAGCGCGGCCTGCTGGTCAGCCTGGACTATCTGGGTGAGGACACCACCGACCCGGAGCAGGCGGCCGCGGTGACGGCCGAGTACTCCGGGCTGCTGGCCCAGCTGGCCGCGGCCGGGCTGGCCCAGGGGGGCCGGGCGGAGGTCTCGGTCAAGCCCACCGCGGTCGGCCTGGGCCTGGCTGAGCACGGGGAGAAGACCGCCACGGAGAACGTGGCCCGGATCTGCGCCGCGGCCCGGGCGGCCGGCACCACGGTCACCCTGGACATGGAAGACCACAGCCGGGTGGATCAGACGTTGCGGATCATCCGGGAGGTCCGGCCGGACCACCCGGACCTCGGCGTGGTCATCCAGTCGTCACTGCGCCGGTCGGTGGCGGACTGTGCCGCGCTCGCGCAGGCCGGCTCGCGGGTCCGGTTGTGCAAGGGGGCCTACAACGCCCCGGAGGAGGTGGCTTACCCGGCCCGCCACGACGTGGACCGCAGTTACGCTCGCGGCCTGCGGGTCCTGATGGACGGCCCGGGCTACCCGATGATCGCCACGCACGACCCGCGGCTGCTCCGGATCGCGGCCGCCCAGGCGGCGCTCGGGGCCCGCAACCCGGACAGCTACGAGTACCAGATGCTCCACGGGGTCCGCCCGGCCGAGCAGCGGCGGCTGGCCGCCACCGGGGCCAGGCTCCGCGTGTACCTGCCCTACGGCCAGGACTGGTACAGCTACCTGGTCCGCCGGATGGCCGAGCGCCCCGCGAACGTCGCGTTCTTCGCCCGCTCCCTGGTGTCATCCCGGTGAGGAAGGGCGTCGTCCCGGTGGCCGTGAGCAGCGGCAGCGTAGGCTCCACCCGTGAACTCTGAGCAGGCACCATGATCGGGATCTTCGGGGCCGGGAAGATGGGCGAGGCGCTCATCTCCGGGCTGCTCCGGGCCGGCCGGGCGCCGTCCGGGGTGGTGGCGGTGGTGCGGCGCCCGGAGCGCGCCGAGCAGCTCCTCGCCGGGTACGGGATCGCCATCGCGAGCGCGGCCGAGGCGGCCAAGAACGCCGACACGCTGATCATCACGGTCAAGCCGCAGGACATGCTGGCGATGCTGGACGAGATCGCACCGTACGTGCCCGCGGACAAGCTGGTCATCTCGGTGGCGGCCGGCATCACCACCGCGGTGATCGAGCGCCGCCTCGGCGTGGACGTGCCGGTGGTCCGGGTCATGTCCAATACGCCGGTCCTGGTGGATGAGGCGATGAGTGTCATCTCGCCGGGGGCGTTCGCCCGGCCCGAGCATCTGGCCCGGGCCGAGGAACTACTGCGCCCGGTCGGCAAGGTGCTGCGCATCCCGGAATCCCAGCAGGACGCGGCCACGGCCCTGTCCGGCAGCGGCCCGGCCTACGTCTACTTCCTGGTCGAGGCGATGGTGGACGCGGGCATCCTGCTCGGCATGCCGCGCGGCACGGCCATGGAGATGGTCACCCAGGCCGTGTTCGGTGCGGCCACCATGCTCCGGGAGACCGGGGAGCATCCGGTGATCCTGCGCGAGGCGGTGACCTCTCCGGGCGGGACCACCATCGCCGCCATCCGGGAGCTGGAGCGGCACGGGGTCCGGGCCGCGATCCTGGCCGCGATCGAGGCGGCCCGGGACCGGGGCCGCGAACTGGGGAGCGCATGACCTGCACGCTGCACGTGGCCTGGGACGACCGGCTGACCAGCTACGACTTCGGCCCGGGGCACCCGCTCGCGCCCGTCCGGGTGGAACTCACCATGGCCCTGGCCCGGTCGATGGGAGTCCTCGACGCCGCCGGGGTGAGCCTGGCGGTGCCTGAGCCCGCGACCCAGGAACAGCTCGAGCTGGTGCATGACCCCGAGTACATCGACGCGGTGCGCCGCGCGGCGGCCAACCCGTCGTTTGGCCTGGGCACCCCGGACGACCCGGTCTTCCCCGGCATGCACGAGGCCTCGGCGCTGGTCGCGGGGGCCACGCTGGCCGCCGCGGCCGCCATGTGGACCGGGCAGGCGGCGCACGGCGTCAACGTGGCCGGCGGCCTGCACCACGCCATGCGCCGCTCCGCCAGCGGCTTCTGCGTCTACAACGACCCGGCCATCGCCATCCGCTGGCTGCTGGAGCAGGGGGCCCAGCGGATCGCGTATGTGGATATCGACGTGCATCACGGCGACGGTGTGCAGGACGCGTTCTATAACGATCCGCGGGTGCTGACCATCAGCCTGCACGAGCACCCGATGACCCTGTTCCCCGGCACCGGCCTGCCCGGTGACACGGGTGGTCCGGAGGCCGACGGGATGGCGGTCAACGTGGCGCTGCCCGCTGGGACCGGCGACGCTGGCTGGCTGCGCGCGTTCGACGCCGTCGTACCGCCGCTGCTGCGCGCGTTCCGCCCCGAGATCCTGGTCAGCCAGCACGGCTGCGACACCCACCGGCTCGACCCGCTCGCGCACCTGGAGCTGACCATCGACGCCCAGCGCGCCGCGCACCAGGCCCTGCACGAGCTGGCGCACGAGGTCGCCGGCGGCCGCTGGCTGCTCACCGGCGGCGGCGGATACCAGCTGGTCGAGGTCGTGCCGCGAACCTGGACGCACCTGCTCGCGGTGGCGGCCGGCCAGCCGCTGGACCCGGGCCTGGCCACCCCGGCGGACTGGCAGGAGTACACGCTGGCCCGCACCGGGGTGCCCGCCCCGGCCCAGATGACCGACGGCGCGACGGCCGCTTTCATCCCGTTCGAGTCCGGATACGACCCGGGTGATCCGATCGACCGGACCATCATGGCCACCCGCAGCGCGGTCTTCCCCGTTCACGGCCTGTTCCCGGGCTTGTGACCCGGAGAGCGTCCCGCGCCGGGGTTGCCCTTTTCCGCACAAGACTTACGCTGGGGACGGAGGTGACTGATGCGCTGAATCCGGCCAGGCGCACTCGGCTCCGTGCGGAAGAGGTAAAAGCAGATGGCTGCAGGCGAAACCCCGCTCAGCGACGTCAGGTTCCTGACCGTGGCCGAAGTGGCCTCGATCATGCGCGTATCCAAGATGACCGTCTACCGGCTGGTGCACTCGGGGGAGTTGGAGGCGATCCGGGTGGGCCGATCATTCCGCGTTCCTGAGCAGGCGGTCAATCGGTACCTGAAAGGGTCATTCGTCGCCGCCAGCTGATGCCGTTTCCCTGAGGGGGCATCGCCGGGGTGTGCGCGGGGCAGGTACCCTGGGGCGTTGGCGTGGGCCCAGCCGGCTGGCATCGGGCGAATACGTCGCAAAGCCAGTGTGCCTGAATCCCAAGTGAGGGTGGTGTCGTGGGCTCCGTCATCAAGAAGCGCCGCAAGCGAATGGCCAAGAAGAAGCACCGCAAGCTGCTGCGGAAGACCCGCGTGCAGCGGCGGAACAAGAAGTAGCACCGCGGTGCCCCCCGCGGTCGGGATGCTGGCGGCAGGTCCGCTGGCGGCCGGCCCGGGGCGCTGCGGGAAGGCGCGGCGGAAAGGAAGACGGTGGGCTGGGAGCGGAGCGCCGGAGAGCTTCCCGGCGTGACTCCGAATGGCTCCGTCCACGGCGGCGGTGCCCAGGTCAACGGCGCCCCCGTCGGGGAAGCTGGCGATGACTGGCGCGGCCGGCTGAGCGAGACGCTGCGGTTCGCCCGGCGCCAGGTCACCGGCGAGGGCGAGGTCGACGAGTTCGGGTTCGACCCGGAATTCAACACCCGGCTGCTGATCCCGCTGGCCCGGGTGCTCTACCAGCAGTGGTTCCGGGTCGAGATGCGCGGGCTCGAGCACGTGCCGTCCACCGGGGGTGCGCTGCTCGTCGCCAACCACTCCGGGGTGCTGCCCTTCGACGCGATCATGCTGCAGACCGGGCTGCACGACGAGCACCCCCAGCACCGGAACATCCGCCTGCTGGGCGCGGACCTGGTCTACGAACTTCCCGGGCTGGCGTCCCTGGCCCGGCGGGCCGGCCACACCCGGGCCTGTCCCGCGAACGCCGACCGGCTGCTCCGTGATGGTGAGCTGGTCGGCGTGTTCCCCGAGGGGTTTCGGGGCATCGGGAAACCCTTCAGCGACCGTTACCAGCTGCGCCGTTTCGGCCGGGGCGGGTTCGCGGTCACCGCTCTGCGGGCCCGGGTGCCGATCGTGCCCTGCGCGATCGTCGGCGCCGAGGAGATCTACCCGATGGTCGGCAACGCCAGGCCGCTCGCCCGGCTGCTCCGGCTGCCCTATTTCCCGATCACGCCCTTGTTCCCCTGGTTCGGCCCGCTGGGCGCGGTCCCGCTGCCGTCCAAGTGGATCATCGACTTCGACCCGCCGGTGGAGACTTCCGGGTATCCGGAGGGCGCGTGGCGGGATCCGGCGGTGGTCGCGGAGCTGACCGCCGCGGTCAGCGGCACCATCCAGGCGACACTGGACGACCTGATCGTGGAGCGCGGCCCCGCGTTTGGATGAGCCTCGCCGGGGCTCAGCCCTGGCTGTTGCGCTGGTGCCGGCGGTGCAGGGCCAGTCCCGCCGCGATGCCGCCGGCCACCGCGCCGAGGCCCGCCGCGGTCGGCAGAGCCACCAGGGTGGCCTTCCGGCCGGACCGAAAGTCATGCACCGGCCAGCCTTCGCGGCGAGCCTGGGCGCGCAGCTCGGCGTCCGGGTTGACCGCGTTCGGGTGGCCGACCAGCTGGAGCATGGGCAGGTCGTTGCTGGAATCGCTGTAGGCCGAGCAACGGGTCAGGTCGAGCCCTTCCCGTTCGGCGAGTGAGGCCACGGCCGCGGCCTTGGCCTCGCCGTGCAGCAGGCCGCCGACCAGGCGTCCGGTGTAGATGCCGTCCGCGGACTCCGCGACGGTGCCCAGCGCGCCGGTCAGCCCGAGCCGCTGCGAGATGACCGTGGCCAGCTCCACCGGCGTCGCGGTGACCAGCCACACCCGCTGGCCCGCCCGCAGGTGGCCCTGGGCCAGCTCGCGGGTGCCCTCCCACACCCGGTCGGCCATGGTCTCGTCGAAGATCTCCCCGCTCAGGCTGATGATGTCGCTCACCTTGTGCCCGGCCACGAAGGTGAGCGCGGCCTGGCGCAGGGCGTTGATGTGCTCGGAGTTCTCCGCCCCGCGCAGCCGGAAGTACACCTGGCCCCAGGCCACCCGGGCCAGGTCGCGCGGGCCGAACATGTCGCGCGCGGCGAGCCCGCGGGCGAAGTAATAGATGGAAGCGCCACGGATCAGCGTATTGTCCACATCGAAGAACGCGCCCGCCGTGGGGTCCTCGCGAGGTGGCAGCTGGACCACCGTGGCGAGCGCGGCGGAAGCGGCCCCGGCCAGTTCCGCCTGTTCCCGGCGCAGCCGGGCGGACCTGCGGAGCCCGAGGGGCCTGGCGCCGCCGGGAAGCTGGTCCCGCAGCTGCCTCATGCGGCGAGTCTACAAACCGGTCGTTGTCCCGTGGGGCCGGTCCCCGATCTGATCCGTGAGGCTGGTCGCCGATCTGGTCCCGGGAGGCCGGGCCGCCGATCTCGCCCCGGGGGCCTGGTCGCCGATCTGGTCTCCATCACCGCCGCCCGTCGTGCACCATAGGCTGCAATGTCTATTTCGTTCGCCGCTGCCCTGGCCGGGACCGTGCTCGCCGCGGTCGGCACCGGCCTGGCCATCCGGCTCTGCCTGCGAAAACCCAGGGCCGACATGGTGGCCTGGGTCATCGCCCTCGCTGGCCTGACCGTGGGGCTGGCCGCGCAGGCCGCGGGCTACCGGCGCGGTTTCGTGCCCACCACGTTCCGCGCCGTCCAGCTCGGCGCGGCCCTGGTCGCGCCTGTGGCGCTGGCCTGGGGCCTGGCCGAGCTGGCCGCGAAGGGCCTGGTCGCGCGCTTCGCCGGGCGGCTCTGCCTGGCCGGGCTGTTCGTCGTGGCGGCGGTGATCCTGGCCACTGACGTGCTGAGTTCACAGCCGTTCACCCGGGAATGGCCCGCCGCGCGGGACCATTTCGAGTTCCTCCCGCTGGGCCTGCTCGCCCTGGTCGCCGTCGTCGTGGTCCTGACGGTGATCATGGCGCTGATCACCACCGGGCTGCGCAGCCGCCACGATCCCGCCTGGCGCGGGCCTCTCGCCGCGGTCGCGCTGGCCAGCCTGGCCGCGCTGGCGACCCAGGGACTCCAGGTCAAGCTGCCCGCCAACGTCGCGTTCCCGGTGCTGACCCTGATCGCGGCCGTGGCGGCCTGGCTGGCCGCCAGCCGCGCCGCCGGGATCAGCCTGGGCCAGATCCGGGGTGGGGCCAGCCACCCGGCCGGCCCGGGCGCGGCCGGGGACCCCGGCTACGGCGGGGACGACTCGCTGGATCTGTACCGCGACGGCTACCGCCACTTCGACGACAGCGCCGCCTTCGCCGCTTACGTCAACAGCGGGTACGACAGCGGAGGCTACCGTTCCCCGAGCGGGTCCCAGGGTGCCGGGTACGGGAGCCCGGGAGGACAGCCTCGTCCGGACGCACCTGCCCGTCCGGACGCAGGGGCCCGTCCGGACGCAGGGGCTCGTCCGGATGCAGACGCTCATCCGGAAGCATGGGCCCATTCCGGTGCACGGGGCGCGTCCGGGCCACACGCGGATACAGGCGGCTTCCACGCCGACCCGGTCGAGCCGGTCACCGGGGCCTTCGACCCGCTGTTCCGGCCGGGCGCACCCCCGGCCCCGGGCCAGGCCGGCGGGCGCCCCGGCGGCGACGCGACCCTGAACCGGGCGTCTGCGGCCCTGACGCCCGGGGACGACATCGAGTTCGCCACGGGTATGCAACTACCCGCCATCAACGACGTGATCGAGGCCGCCGTGGCCAGCGCGGGCGCGGTGGACACCGACCGCCTCTACGGCCGGATCGCCATTTACACCCTGCTGGACGCGGGCGCGGAGGAGTTCGACCGGCTGGCCGAGCAGGTGGTTGAGCAGGTACGGGCCGGTGAGCCGGGCACGCTCGCCTACGTGGTGCACGGCGTGCCGTCCGCGCCGTTGCAGAGAATTCTTTACCAGCTCTATGCCGACCGGGCCGCGTACGACTGGCATCAGGAACGGCCCTACGTGGCTGATTTCGAGGCCCGCCGGCGACCGCTGGTGCTGGCCACTAACGTGATCGAGCTGGGCGTCCGGCAGGCCAAGGTCGCGGCGGTGACGCCGCGACGGGTCCCGTGACGGGGGTGTCACCGTGATACCGGTCACCGGGATGCCCGGCGCGCACGCGATCACCCTGCTGTCCAGGCCCGGCTGTCACCTGTGTGACAGGGCGCGCGAGGTGATCGCGAGGGTCGCCGGGGACCTCGGCGTGCCCTGGGAGGAACGCGACATCACCAGCTCGGCTGCGGATATGCAGGAGTACTGGGACAAGATCCCGGTCACCCTGATCGACGGGGTCCAGCACGACTTCTGGCGGGTCAGCGAGGAACGCCTGCGGGCGGCGCTGGCCCGGTGATGCGGGCCCGCGTGCGCTGCGCCGCGGCGCCGGGCGCAGCACCAGGTCACTGCACCAGGTCACTGCACCAGGTCACAGCACCAGGTCACAGCGCTGGCTCGCGGCACCGGGTCACGGTGCTGGGCCGCCCCTGCGCCGGGCCGCAGCATTGGCCTCGGAACCGGCTGACTTTGTGCAAACGTTCACAAGGGCGTACCGTTAAAAACCGCAACCCTTCGGCGGGCGTCTGGGCCGCCCCCAGTGCAGGTTGACTAGTGCAGGTCGATCCCTCAGGAGCGTCGGCGCATGTCACGGCGTGCAGTATCCGCGAACGGCAGGGCAGCGAACGGCGGCCAGGGCATCCCGGAGGCCACCATCGCCCGCCTCCCCGTGTACCTGCGTGTCCTGTACGCCTTCGCGGAGCAGGACATCCCGACCGTGTCGAGCGAGGAACTCGCGGCCGCCGCCGGAGTTAACTCGGCCAAGCTCCGCAAAGACCTGTCGCACCTGGGGTCCTACGGCACGCGGGGCGTGGGATACGACGTGGAGTACCTCGTCTATCAGGTATCCCGGGAACTGGGGCTCACCCAGGACTGGCCGGTAGTCATCGTCGGCGCCGGGAACCTGGGCCGCGCGCTCGCCAATTACGGCGGGTTCGCCTCGCGCGGGTTCCGCATCGCGGCCGTGCTGGACAGCGATCCAGAGGTGGTCGGGACCCAGATCTCCGGGCACGGCGTGCTGGATGTGGAGCAGATGGAACAGGTCGTGGCCCGGCACCGGGTATCCATCGGGGTTATCGCCACTCCCGCGGGCACCGCGCAGGCCGTCTGCGACCGCCTGGTCGCCACCGGTGTGACCAGCATCCTCAACTTCGCGCCCGTGGTCCTCAATGTGCCCAATGGCGTAGACGTGCGTAAGGTCGACCTGTCCATCGAGTTGCAGATTCTCGCTTTCCACGCGCAGCGGAGGTCGGTGGTGCGCGTCCCGCAGGATGCCCAGGCGGTCGGCCGATGAGCGTTCTCGTGGTCGGCCTGAGCCACAAGAGTGCCGCGCTCCCGGTCCTGGAGCGGGCGGTCGTCAGCGGTGACACGCTCAGCAAGCTGATCCGCGACGTATCGCAGGCCCCGAACGTGGGCGGCACGTTCGTGGTGTCGACCTGCAACCGGGTGGAGGTCTACGCCGAGGTGGATAAGTTCCACGGCGGCGTGTCGTCCATCTGCGACCTGCTGGCCCGGCACTCCGCCATCCCGCTCGGCGAGCTGACCCCGAACCTGTACGTGCATTACGAGGACCGGGCCGTGCAGCACCTGCTCGCCGTGGCCTGCGGGCTGGAATCCATGGTGGTGGGCGAGAGCCAGATCCTCGGCCAGGTCCGGCAGGCCCTGTCCGTGGCCCGCGAGTACGGCACGCTCAGCCGTGGCCTCGGTGAACTGGGCACGCTCGCGCTGCGGACCGCGCGGCGCGCACACGCCGAGACCCGGATCGACCAGGCGGGGGCAAACCTGGTCAGCATCGGGATCGCGGTCGCGCACGGCAGGCTGACCGCGGGGTTCCCCACAGCGCAGGCGGAGGCCGGCCAGGTCCCCGCCGCCGATCTGTCCCGGCCGCTGGCCGGGCTGCGCGTGCTGGTCGTCGGGGCCGGCTCGATGAGCTCACTGGCTGCCACCACTGCGGCCCGGATGGGCGCGGCGCACATCGTGGTGGCCAATCGCACCGCCGACCGGGCCGGACGGCTCGCCGCGTCGGTCGGCGGCACCGTGGCCGACCTCGCCGACCTGGCCGGACCGGTGGCCCAGGCCGACCTGGTCATCTCCTGTACCGGTGCTACGGGCGTGGTGATCGGCGTGGACCTGGTGACCCAGGCCCTGGCCCGCCGGGACCAGCCCGGCCGTCCCCTGATCCTGCTGGACCTGGCCTTGCCGCGCGACGTCGATCCGGGCGTGGCCGGACTGCCCGGGGCCCAGCTGGTCGGCCTGGATACGCTGGGGGACCGGCCCGCCGGGCCTGCCGGCGAGCCGGAACTGGCCGGCCTGGCCACCCGTGACGCGGATGTCGACCAGGTCCGGGCGATCGTGGCCGAGGAGTTCGCGGCCCGCGTGTCGGCCGTGCACGCGGCCCGGGTCGCGCCCACCGTGGTCGCGCTGCGGACCAAGGCGGCCAAGGTGGTGGACGCCGAGCTGGCCCGGCTGGCCTGGCTGCCCGCCGACCACCGCACGCTGGACGAGGTGGAACGGGCCATGCGCCGGGTGGTGGAGAAATTGCTGCACGCCCCGACGGTGCGGGTCAAGGAGCTGGCCGGATCCCCGGGCGGCGACGCTTACGAGGACGCGCTGCGGGTGCTGTTCGATCTCGACCCCGCCGTCGTCGCCGCGGTCACGCTGGCCGACACCGATCCCGGTGCCGCCAGCACCAAGCCAGACAGTGCGTCTGGCAGCGCACGTCCTCAGGAGGACACGTGAGCAGGCCGCCGCTGCGGCTCGGCACCCGCAAGAGCCCGATGGCCATGGCCCAGTCCGGCCAGGTGGCCCGGCTCATCACCGAGCGCACCGGGGTCAGCGTGGAACTGGTCGGTGTGACCACGTTCGGCGACGTGACCCGGGCCGACCTGGCCCAGATCGGCGGCACCGGCGTGTTCGCCAGCGCGCTGCGGGAAACCCTGCTGGCCGGCCAGGTTGACCTGGCGGTGCACTCACTCAAGGATCTCCCGGTGGCCCCCGCCCCAGGGCTGGTGCTGGCCGCGGTCCCGGCCCGGGAAGACCCGCGGGACGCGCTGGCCGCCCGGGACGGCGCCAAGTTCGCCGACCTGCCCCCGGGGGCCACCGTCGGTACCGGCTCGCCGCGCCGGGCGGCCCAGCTACGGCTCCTGCGCCCCGATATCCGGCCGGTGGCGGTCCGCGGCAACGCGGGCACCCGGCTGGGCAAGGTCGAAACGGGTGAGCTGGACGCGGTGCTGCTGGCCAGCGCCGGGCTGGCCCGGATCGGCCGGCTGGACGCGGTGACCCAGATCTTCGAGCCGGAAGAGATGCTGCCCGCGCCCGGACAGGGCGCGCTGGCGGTGGAATGCCGGGCCGGCGACACTGACCTGGCCACCCTGCTGGCCCAGGTAGACGACCGGCTCAGCCGGGCTGCGGTGACCGCGGAACGGGCCGTGCTGGCCGGATTGGCCGCCGGCTGCAGCGCGCCGGTGGGTGCGTATGCTGCGGGAACGGAGATACTGCAGCTGAGAGCGATTGTCGCGGCGCTGGACGGGGGGACGGCGTTGCGGGCCAGCGCGACCGCCCCCGCGGCCGAGGCTGGACGCCTCGGCCGTGACGTCGCCGCCGAGTTGCTGCGCCTCGGTGCGGCGGTATATGCGGCAGGGTCTTCGGAATACATCAGCAACGGGGACGATGCATTGTGAGTGTGACTTCCACGACGAAGAAGGACGCGCCCGGCCAGTCCGACCAGGACGGTGCCGCAGCGGCGAAGCGGGCGGCCCAGCCTGGCCTGGCGGCTTTCGTGGGCACTGGGCCGGGCAGCGCGGAGCTGCTCACGGTGCGCGCTGCCGGCCTGCTGAGCCGCGCCGATCTGGTGTTCGCCACCGCTGAGGTGGCAGACCGGGTGCGGCATCTGCTACCCGCCGGGGTGCAGGTCCGCGACCAGTCCCAGCTGGACGCCGATCCGCGGCTGCTGGTCAAGGCGGTGAAGGCCGGCCAGCTGGCGGTGGCGGCCTACGACGGCGATCCGCTCTTGTTCGGGTCGGCCGCCGGAGGTGCCGCCGCGTGTGCCAAGGCCCGGGTCCGGTTCGAGATCGTGCCGGGCATGCCCGCCGCCACCGCGGTGCCCGCCTATGCGGGCATCCCGCTGACGTCTGAGTCGGGCGGGGATATCCGCATCGTTCATGCCGCCGAGGTCAGCCGCCTGTCCGCGGAGCCCCAGCCGCCCCGCAGCCTGGTCATCCTGGGCGTGGAGGGCGGGCCGGCGGATCTGGCCAAGATGCTCGTGGCTGCGGGCTGGCCAGAGCGCACCCCGTTCACCATCACCTGGAACGGGACCACGACCGAGCAGCTGACCATCCGCTGCGCGCTGGGGTCGGTGTCCGCGGACCTCAAGGCGGCCGGGGTCAGCCTGCTCACCGAGACCGGGCCCGCGGTCGGCGTGGTGGGCGAGGCGGCGGGCACGCAGCCGGAACTGTCCTGGTTCGAGACCAAGCCGCTGTTCGGCTGGCGGGTCCTGGTCCCCCGGACTAAGGACCAGGCCGGCTCGGTCTCCGAACGCCTGCGCGCCTACGGCGCGGTGCCGGAGGAGGTGCCGACCATCGCGGTCGAGCCGCCCCGCACCCCGCAGCAGATGGAGCGCGCGGTCAAGGGCCTGGTCACCGGGCGGTACCAGTGGGTCGCCTTTACCTCGGTCAACGCGGTCCGTGCGGTCCGCGAGAAACTGGAGGAATACGGGCTGGACGCGCGAGCCTTCGCGGGGGTGAAAGTCGCCGCGGTCGGCGAGCAGACCGGGCGGGCGCTGCTCGACTTCGGCATCAAGCCCGACCTGGTGCCCGAGGGTGAGCAGTCGGGTGAGGGTCTCGCCGCGGCCTGGCAGCCCTACGACAGCGTGCTCGACCCCATCAACCGGGTCCTGCTGCCGCGGGCCGATATCGCCACCGAGTCGCTGGTCGCCCGGCTTAACGAGCTGGGCTGGGAGACAGAGGACGTCACCGCGTACCGGACGGTGCGCGCGGCGCCGCCGCCCGCGCCGATCCGCGAGGCGATCAAGGGGGGCGGGTTCGACGCCGTGCTGTTCACCTCGTCCTCGACCGTGCGGAACCTGATCGGCATCGCCGGCAAGCCGCACGCGGTGACCGTGATCGCGGTGATCGGCCCGCAGACCGCCAAGACCGCCGCGGAGTTCGGCCTCCGGGTCGACGTGAAGGCGCCCAAGCCCTCGGCTACCGGCCTGGTCGACGCCCTGGCCGAGTACGCCGCCGGGGTTCGGGAGGCGGCCATCGCGGCCGGGGAACCGGTACGCAAGCCCAGTGAGCGCCGCCGGGGTGCGCGGCGGCGCCTCCGCTAGGACGAGACAGGAGAACCGGTGACGGCTGAATTCCCCCCCGCGCAGTTCCTCACCGCGCAGTTCCCTCAGGCCCGGCCACGCCGGCTGCGCCGGACCGCGGCGCTGCGCAGGCTGGTCGCAGAGACCAGCGTCCGGCCCGCGGACCTGCTGCTGCCGATGTTCATCAAGGAGGGGATCAGCGAGCCCCAGCCGGTGGTCTCCATGCCCGGCGTGGTCCAGCACACCCGGGACAGCCTGCGCAAGGCCGCGGCCGAGGCAGTGGACGCCGGCGTGGGCGGGCTGGTCCTGTTCGGAGTGCCGGCGGTGAAGGATGCCCGGGGCTCGGCGGCCGACGACCCGGATGGGATCCTCGCGGTCGCGCTTGGTGATCTGGCCGCCGAGGTGGGCGACGCCACCGTACTCGTGGCGGACCTGTGCCTGGACGAGTACACCGATCATGGCCACTGCGGGATGCTGACCGGCTCCGGTGACGTGGACAACGATGCGACGCTCGAGCGGTACGGCTCCATCGCGGTCGCTCAGGCGGCGGCGGGCGCGCACGTGGTAGCGCCGAGCGGGATGATGGACGGCCAGGTCGGCGCGATCCGGGCGGCCCTTGACGCTGGCGGGTACCCGGACGTGGCGATCTGCGCGTACTCGGCCAAGTTCGCCTCGGCTTTCTACGGGCCGTTCCGGGACGCCGCCGAGTGCGCCCCGCAGTTCGGTGACCGGGCCTCCTACCAGCAGGACGCGCGGTCCGGCGACGCGCTCCGCGAGGTGGCCCTCGACCTGGCCGAGGGCGCCGACATCGTGATGGTCAAGCCGGCCCTGGCCTACCTGGATGTCATCAGCCAGGTGGCCGCGGTCTCTCCGGTGCCGGTGGCGGCTTACCAGGTCAGCGGGGAGTACGCGATGGTCGAGGCGGCCGCGGCCCGGGGCTGGCTGGACCGCGACCGGGTCATCGACGAGACGGTGACCGCGATCCGCCGGGCGGGGGCGAGCATCATCCTGACCTACTGGGCCGCCGAACTCGCCCGGAGGCTGGCCTGAGGACCTGAGTGTCCTGAGCCGGATGAGCACCGGGGGGTTTTCGTTAGGGAAGGGAAGTGCGTCCGGCAACATGTCGGCATCTGACCGACCGGTATCCTGCGCGCAGAGCACTCGACCCGTCATCATCTGTAAGGAGAGCATGCCTCGGCCTGAGGGCAACGCTGTGGAGTTGGAGCACTGAATGGTCGCACCCGTGCTACGCCGGAGCCGGCGCCGGGAGAGCGGGCGGCTGGCCGCCGCGGCCGTCGCCTACGCAGCGCTGGGCTGGCCGGTAGCCCTGGGTGCGTACCCGCGGGGCAACGCGCGCAGCGCGGGCCGGGCCTGCTCCTGCGACCGGGTCGGCTGCCCGGCCCCGGCGGCGCATCCCATGTCGCCGGCCTGGCAGATCCAGGCCACCAGCGATCCGGGCCAGGCCCGGGAACGGTGGGCGCACCAACCCGAGGCGAACGTGATCCTGCCCACCGGGCGGGTCTTCGACGTGCTCGACGTGCCGGCCGCCGCAGGCCTGGCTGCCCTGGCCATGATGCAGGAGGCCGGGGTGGAGACCGGGCCGGTCGCGGTGGGCAGCGGCCGCACCCAGTTCTTCGTGGCGACCCGCGGCGCGCCCGACGACGAGGACGAGTGGTGGTCCTGTCACCTGGATTGCGCTCCTGAGGACGTGCAGGAGGTGGTCAGCCTGCGCTGGCACTGCCGGAACAGTTACGTGCTGGCCCCGCCGTCCCGAGACGGCGTCGGCCCGGCCGGGCGCTGGCTACGGACGCCCGATGAGCAGGGCGGCCAGCCGCTGCCCGATGCCGTGCGGCTGCTCGAGATCCTGGCGGACGCGTGCGATGAGGAGATTAGGTGAGTGGACCCGGCCGATCCGGTGAGCTGTTCAGCCGCGCCAGCGCGGTTATCCCGGGCGGGGTGAACTCGCCGGTCCGGGCGTTCGGGGCGGTCGGCGGGGTGCCGGTGTTCATGGACTCCGGCCGCGGTCCGTACCTTACCGACGCCGATGGCCGGAGCTATGTGGACCTGGTCTGCTCCTGGGGGCCGATGATCCTCGGGCACGCCTACCCCGCGGTGACCGAGGCGGTGACGGCCGCAGCGGCCAAGGGCACCTCGTTCGGTACCGCCACCGCGGGTGAGGTGGTGCTGGCCGAGGAGATCGTGGCCCGCGCGCCGGTGGAAAAGGTCCGGCTGGTGAACTCGGGTACCGAGGCCACCATGAGCGCGGTCCGGCTGGCCCGGGCCTTCACCGGGCGCCGGGTCGTGGTGAAGTTCGCCGGCTGTTACCACGGGCATGTGGACTCACTGCTCGCCGCCGCGGGCTCGGGGGTGGCCACGTTCGGGCTGCCCGACTCGCCCGGCGTGACCGGCGCGGCCGCCGGTGACACCCTGGTCCTGCCCTATAACGACGCGCTCGCGGTCCGGCAGGCTTTCGTGGACCACGGGCCGCGGATCGCCTGCGTGATTACCGAGGCCTGCCCGGCCAACATGGGCGTGGTACCGCCGGTCGGCGGGTTCAACGAGCTGCTGGCCGGGTTGTGCCGGGATAACGGCGCGCTGCTCATCATGGACGAGGTGCTCACCGGCTTCCGGGTCACCGCCTCCGGCTGGTTCGGGCTGGAGGGCGTGGCCGGGGACCTGACCACATTCGGCAAGGTGATGGGCGGCGGATTGCCGGCCGCCGCGTTCGGCGGCCGGGCCGAGATCATGGACCGGCTGGCCCCGGCCGGCCCGGTCTACCAGGCCGGCACCTTGTCCGGTAACCCGCTGGCCACGGCGGCCGGGCTGGCCACCCTGCGGGCCTGCACGCCCGAGGTGTACGCGCGGGTGGACGAGACCGCCGCCGTCATCGCCAAGCTGGCCAGCGACACACTGTCGGCCGCGGGGGTCCCGTTCCGGCTGCAGCATGCGGGCAGCCTGTTCTCCGTGTTCGTCGGCGCCGAGCAGCCGATCCGCGACTTCACCGAGGCCCGGAGCCAGTCCGTGCCCGCCTACGCCGCCTTCTTCCACGCGATGCTGGAAGGGGGCGTCTACCTGCCGCCGTCGCCGTTCGAGGCGTGGTTCGTGTCCGCCGCGCACGACGGCGAGGCCGTGGAGCGGATTGCTGCCGCCCTGCCCGCGGCGGCCCGCGCGGCCGCCGTGACCTTGAGCTGACCCGGCGCGCCCGCACCCCACCCCACCGGCATCACCACTCACATTGATCATTGGTTCGGCGACTCTTCCTACGGACCGTGCGTTATGGCGGGTGATTCGTCCGGTTTGGGCGCACCATGCGTAGGAAAAGACGCCCGGGGCCACGGGCGGTCCCGGGTCCAGGGGCGGTCCCGGGTCCAGGGGGGGGTCCCGGGTCCAGGGGCGGTCCCGGGTCCACGGGCGGTCCCGGGCTCAGCCGGCGGCGATGCAGATGATGCCGGCGGCGATCGCGGCCGCCGCGGTGAGGCGGCGGCCCAGGCTGCCCTCGCCGAGCAGCCTGCGGCCGAGCAGCACCCCGACCAGCACGCTCACCTCGCGGGCCGGGGCGACCGCGCTGACCGCGGTGAAACTCATCGCGATCAGCACCAGGATGTAGGCCAGCGGCGACAGCGCCGCCGCGCCGGCCACCTGGCGGCGGTAGCCGCGCCAGATCCGCGTGGTCCGGTCCCGCTGGCGCAGCGCGGAGGGGGCCAGGACCAGGGCCATCACCGGGAGCGAGGCGTAGCCCTGGACGAGCGGCGGCACCTTGAGCGTGCTCACCGCGTACTTGTCCCAGAGCGTGTAGGACGCGATGAACGTGCCGGTCACCAGTGCGAAGACGATCGCCCGGGAGAACCGCGGGCTCGCCGGGGCTTCCGGCCGCGCCGGAGCGGGGGAGTCGCCGCGGCCTGGTGCGCCCAGCACCAGCACGCCGAGCACGACCAGGACGATCCCGGCGACCCCGGCCGGGCCCGGCCGTTCGCCGAGCAAGGCGATCCCGGCCAGGGCGGCCAGGAGTGCGCCGCTCCCACGGCCCAGCGGGTAGACCAGGGACAGGTCGCCGAGCCGGTAACCAGCCTGCAAGAACAGGAAGTAACCCACCTGGAGCAACCCGGTGCCGGTCATGAACACCCAGTCCAGGGGGGTGAGGTGCGGTGGGCTGAGCAGCACGCTCACCGCGACCACCGGGGCGTACAGCCCCGTCGCGGTCAGCGACATAAGCCAGACGAAAGAGGAGGCGCCCCCTGCCGAGGCTTGCTTGCTGAACAGGTTCCAGGTGGCGTGGGCGACGGCGGCGACGAGGATGAGGAGGAGGGCGGTGGCGCTCACTGGATCAACTCCAGGTCCGGGCCCTGGGAACCGGCTGACGGTTCCCCGGGCATGGCTACTGAGAGCCCTCGAGGTTTCTTTCCCGTCAGGTGTGGGTGCCGGAGGCACCTGGCGCCGCTCGGTCCAGCCCGCCTCGTCCTGATTGTGGGGGGCCGGTGTGTCCTCACCGGCGCGGACGAAGCGCGGAACCCTAGGCGCAGCCACGAGCTAGCGGGAGTTTACCCGCTGTTCACCTGCCCCGGTGCCCGCGCCGGGATCAGCGCAGATGTCCCGGTAGGCTGTGGCCGCCATGACTGAGACGAGCGGGGTGAATGCGGGGGACGGCGGAGCATCATCCGGTCCGTCCGCCAGCACCGTGGTGCACCTGCTGCGCCACGGAGAGGTCTACAACCCGGGCAGGATCCTGTACGGCCGGCTGCCCGGTTTCCACCTTTCCGAAGAGGGCCGGCTGATGGCTAAGGCCGCCACCGGGTTCCTGGCCGGACGGGACGTGGTGGCGCTGCGCTCGTCGCCGCTGGACCGGGCCCGGGAGACCGCGGCGCCACTCGCCGCGCAGTTCGGTCTCGAGGTGGACATCGACGAGCGGCTGATCGAGCCGACGAACCGTTACGAGGGCACCACGTTCGGCGTGGGCTCCGGCGCGCTGCGCCACCCCGCGGACTGGCGTTACCTCTGGAACCCGTTCCGGCCATCCTGGGGCGAGCCCTACCAGGCCATCGCCGCCCGGATGCTGGCAGCCATGGCGGACGCGGCGCGGGCCGCACGAGGCCACGAGGTGGTCTGCATCAGCCACCAGCTGCCTATCTGGACCGCCCGCCGGGCCATCGAGGGGCAGCACCTCTGGCACGACCCCCGCCACCGGCAATGCGCACTGGCCAGCGTGACCACCTTCCGGTACACGGGGGACACGATCACCAGCGTGACCTATTGTGAGCCGGCGGGGTCCGGGCCGCCGCAGACGCCCGGGGCTTGAAGGAGCGGTGCTGATCGGCCGGAACCGGTGATCAGCCTGGCCGCGGAGGCCGCCCGGGCCGCCCCGCCGTGAGCCGGCTGGCGTCAGTCAGGCACAATGGGGCCTGGTACTACTGCCTGTAGGAGAATCTCTTCCCGTGTCCCCCCTCGCCCGCCGGACCCGCCGCCCCGCCGGGGCGGGACGCGGCGTTGCGGCAGCCGCCCTCGCGGTCACCGCGGCGCTGGCGGTGGGGGGCTGCACCACAGGCAGCATCGCCGCGAGCACGCCGGCCAGCAACGGGCAGAGTTTCGTGGCCGGAGACCCGGGGACCACGGTATTCAAGAGCGGGTCGGGGCCGGTGGCCCCATCGGTCAGCGGCCCGGTGGTCGGCGGGGGGAAACTCGCGCTGACCACCTACCGCGGTCACGTCGTGGTATTGAACTTCTGGGGCTCATGGTGCACGCCGTGCCGGGAAGAAGCCCCGGGCCTGGCCGCACTGGCCACGCACTTCAAGGCGTCCGGGGTCCGTTTCCTCGGCATCGATATCCGGGATAGCCCGCCCAGTGCCGAGGCCTTCATGAGTGACTTCCGGATCAGCTATCCGAGCCTGAACGACCCCAGCGACAACCTCGCCCTCGATTTCCGCGATACGGTGCCGCCCTCCGGAATCCCGACCACACTGGTGATTTCACGCAGCGGCCGGATCACCGCGCGGGTGATCGGCGGGACCACGTACAACGGGCTGAAGACCCTGATCCAGCGGGCAGCGGCGGAGCCCGGATGACCGTGCCCCTCCACGCACCTCGACCTCGGGTGGTGACCCGATGACCGGACTGCGCGTCCCACCCGGGCCAGCCAGCGGCGCCCGGCCGGATGAGGGTGCCACGGCGGGCGCGCCCACCCCGCCCGCCGGGAACCCCAGCTCGTTCGGCCTGGTTGGCTGGGCACGCTGGGTCTGGCGTCAGCTGACCTCGATGCGCACTGCGCTGGTGCTGCTGTTCCTGCTGGCCGTGGCCAGCGTCCCCGGCTCCCTGCTGCCGCAGCAGGGCATCGATCCGGCCGCGGTCCAGCAGTACTACGTCTCGCATCCGGCGCTGGCGCCCTGGCTAGGCCGCCTGTCCCTGTTTAACGTGTTCGCGGCGCCCTGGTTCGCCGCAATCTACCTGCTGCTGTTCGCCTCCCTGGCCGGCTGCGTGGTACCGCGCAGCGTCCGGCTGGTCCGCTCCGCCCGGGCGCTGCCACCGCCCGCCCCGCGCAACCTGGCCCGGCTGCCCCAGTCCGTCCGGCACGATGCCGCCCTCGACCCGGCAGCCGCCCTCGACGCCGCCACGGCTGTGTTGCGCCGCCGCAAGTTCCGGCTCCGTACTGGTGACGGGTGGGTGTCGGCCGAGAAGGGATACCGCCGCGAACTAGGCAATCTTGTGTTCCACCTGGCTCTGCTGGCTCTCCTGGGCGCGGTGGCCCTCGGCGGCCTGTACGGGTACAAGGCCAACCGGCTGCTGGTCAGCGGGACCTCGTTCGCCAACACAGTGACCGCGCTGGACGAATTCCGCCCCGGCCGGCTGGTGTCGCCGTCGGACCTCCAGCCGTTCACGATGACGCTGAACCGCTTCACGGCCTCCTACGTCACCTCCGGCCAGTCGCGTGGCCAGCCGCTGTCCTTCAACGCGTACATGAGCTACTCCGCGCAGCCGGGTGGCGCGGTCCACCACGACAACCTGCGGGTCAACCACCCGATCAACGTGGACGGCGTGCGCGTCTTCATCATCGGCCACGGATACGCGCCGGTTTTCAAGGTCACCGACGGCACCGGGAAGGTGGTTTTCGACCAGCCGGTCCCGTTCATCGCGGTGGGCACCACCGGCCTGACCTCCGAAGGCGTGGTCAAGGTCCCGGACGCGCAGCCCCACCAGCTCGGGTTCGCCGGCGTGTTCCTGCCCACCGCGGTCGACGCGGGCGGGCAGCTGGAATCCGTCTTCCCGGCCCCGCTCGCCCCCCGGGTCAGCCTGGTCTCCTACCAGGGCAACCTGGGCATGGACAGCGGCCCGTCGCAATCGGTGTACCAGCTCAACACGGCCGGCCTGACCCAGCTGCCGGTCGCGCCCCGCCCGCTCGCGATCGGGCAGTCCATCAAGCTCCCGGGCGGTGCGGGCACGCTCACCTTCGCCGGGTACCGGCAGTGGATCAGCCTGGCCATCACCTACGATCCGGGACAACTGCCCGCGCTGATCGCGGGGCTGGCGGCGCTGGCTGGCCTGCTCCTGTCCTTCTTCGTCCGCCGCCGCCGGGTGTTCGTCCGGGCCTACCCGGGCCCGGACGGGCAGACCATCGTGGACGTGGGCGGCCTGGCCCGCTCTGACCCGGCGGGCGGCTTCGATGAGGAATTCACCGGACTGGCCCGTGCCCTGGGCCAGTCCTACGGCGGCAGCACCGAAGCCAGCCCTGATCCTGAGGCCGCTACCTCCGGGACTCCGTCCCTCACCGCGACCACCGAGGGGAAGTCAGACTGATGCCCGACAACCAGGGCCTGTCCCATCTCAGCGATCACTTCCTGATCGTCGCCGTCGTGCTGTACTCGCTGGCGGTGATCGCGTTCGCGGCTGACTTCGCCTTCGGGCGGCGCAGCCCTGTCGTGTCCCGGGCCGGGACCGGCGTGCGCCACCGGGTACCCGCGACGGTCGGGGCGGGCGCTAGTGCCGTGGACGCCGGTGCCGCGCACACCAGTGCCGCGGACGCCAGTGCCGTGGACAGTACTGCAGTGGATGACGCTGCGGTGGGCGCCAGTGCGTCGGGCGGCGGCGGGCCGGCCAGTGGTGCCGTAGACCGGGGCGCAGCGGACAGCCCCGTGGCGAACGGCGGTGCGGCGGGCAGCAGTGGCGTCGCCCGCCGCCAGCGGGGCCGCTCCGACGCGCCACCGGGACGCCTGGTCCGGATCGCCCTCATTCTCACCACGGCAGGCCTGGCCCTGCACCTCACCGGGGTGGTGACCCGGGGCCTGGCCGTGCACCGGGTCCCGTGGGGTGACATGTACGAGTTCGTAATCTCGGTCTCGTGTGTCGCCGTCCTGTTCTTCCTCGGCCTGATGATCAAGTACCGGCCCTATTACCTCGGGCTGTTCTTCTTGGCCCCGATCGTGATCATCATGGGGCTGGCCCAGACCGTCATCTACACTCCGGCCGGGCCGCTGGTGCCCGCGCTGAACTCCTATTGGCTCGCCATTCACGTGACCGCGATGACCCTGGCCAGCGGGACGTTCATGGTGGCCGCGGTGCTCGCCATCGTGTACCTGTTCGCCGAACGGCACACCCGGCGGGTGGCGGCCGGGCTGGCCAGCCGCTACGGCGAGGTGTTCCGGCTGCTCCCCAGCGCGGAGCGGCTCGATCAGATCGCCTACCGGACCGTGGTCTTCGCGTTCCCGATCTGGACCTTCGGCATCATGGCCGGAGCCATCTGGGCGGACGAGGCGTGGGGCCGGTACTGGGGCTGGGACCCCACCGAGACCTGGGCGTTCATCACCTGGGTGGTGTACGCGTGCTTCCTGCACGCCCGGGTCACGGCAGGCTGGCGCGGCCGCCGGGCCGCCATCATCCAGTTGGTCGGGTTCGGCTGCCTGCTGTTCAACCTGCTGGGCGTCAGCCTGTTCATCACCGGCCTGCATTCCTACGCCGGCCTGAGCTGAGCCCGGGCGGAAGGTCAAGGGCCGGTGCGGCGCACCGGAGGCAGCCGGGCCCGGGCAAGCGGCCGGTCCCGGGCAAGCAGCCGGTCCCGGGCAAGCAGCCGGTCCCGGGGGAAATTGGTCAGTCTTCGGTGCCGGGTTCGCCGTCGCCCCGGATGAGCCGGTCGAGTTCCCCGAGGAAGTCGGCATCGTCGTCGGGCCCGCGGGGCATGGCCCAGTCTTCGGACACCGCCGTCCCAGCTAGTGACACACGGTCATCGGCCGACGCGTACCGTCCACGACCTGCCGGGTGCCGGCGGAAGGCTGCCTCCGCCGCTGATCCCTCTGGCCGGGCCAGCCGCCGTGGCCACCGGGACCAGCAGGCCCAGAAAGCGAGGGTGAGCAGCGCAGATAGGGCACCGACTAGCCACATGCGCGCAGCTTAGCCAAGCCGGGACCCCTTCGTCAGTAAATGAGAAGAGTCACTCGGTAACGGTACGAGATCCATAACCGGTAACAGCGGGTAACGACAGATGACGTTCGCGCAGTTTCGTCATACGCTGGCAGCCTGGCACGCGATCGCTGGGAGTGCGACTTATGCGGCTGCGGCTTTTCGATCGCGTTCGCCGGTACATCCGGCCGGGCCCGGGGGGATCGCGATCACGCGGTAGCACCAGGCCGGGGCCCCCGGCAGTGGGCGGCTCTGTCGTCATGCCGCCAGCCGGCCGGCATCGTCGCGACCACATCCCCGCACCAGGCCAGGAATCCGCCAGCTCATCCGTGAGCGCCGGGATGACAGGCGGGGCCGGGACCCTGGATGGCGGCGGACCCGTGGAGCCGGCCCCGCAGGTAGGGCTGCCGCGCCGGGTGCGCCGGGCCGGGCCGGGCCGGGCCGGGCCAGGACCAGAGTCATCAGGGCCAGGGTCATCAGGGCCAGGGCCAGCCGGAGCGGGCACCACCGGGACAGCCCCGCCGTGGCCCCCAAACGCCGCGGGATCAGCGCCACCGACATCAGGCCCCGGGACCGGCGGTGCAGGCACCGCCGGGACCAGGCCAGGCGGACCGTGGACACCGCGGATCAGGCCACCCGCCGTGGGCGCCGCCGGGACCGGGCCGGCGGCCCCAGAAGCCGGGCCGCCCGGGCCTGGGACAGCAGGAACGGCGCCAGGCACGCGCGGAACCGGGCCAGATCAGGGCGCGGACGACCAGACGCGAACCGGCCGCTCCAGGGCGGCCCGGACCCGATCTGACCGGACCCGATCTGACCGGACCGGGACTGACCGGACCGGGACTGACCAGGCCGGGACTGACCAGGCCGGGACTGACCAGGCCGGGACCGCGCGGGCGGAATCCCCAGCGCCCGGATCGGCCTGGACGGGGACTCCCGCGCCCAGAACGAGCAGGCCCGCGGGGAGCGGCCCCGGGTCCGCTGGCAGCGGCGGCCCGGGCACCGGGGCCACGCGGGCCGCCGGGCGGCCGGCCGGACAGGATCGCGCCGCGATCCGCCCCGCCCCCGGGCACGCCCTGCCCCGGCGAACGGGCGGGCGGGCGAAAGGCGCCGTGCCCGGCAAGGACGCGCGCGGGCGATCGGGACCGGTCGCGGACGCGGCCCGCGGCGTGGCCGGGGAGCCCGCCCGCCCGGCCGAGGCGGACGCGGCCAGGCTGCCCTGGTACGAGGTCGCACACGCGCGGCGGGCCGCGGAGGGCTATCAGAACTGCGGGCCGCTGGAACGGGTCCTGCGCCGTGAATGGCCGCCCAGCAAAGTGCCCTCGTCCCCGGTGGTGCGCGCGGTCAACCGCCTCGCCGAACTGCCCCTGATGATCAAGGAAATCCTCGCCGCGGGCGTGGACGCGATCCACGTGGGGGAGGGGGGCGTCCCGGAACTGGACGACATGGCGCGGCTGCGCGGCGTCCCGTTGCCGTCTGGCCGCGCGACCTGGGACGCCTGCGCGGGCGCGTACGGCGAGAGGAAGATCATCGTAGGATCGCGGCCCTCGTCGGCACCCGACGTCATGTGCCACGAGGTCGGGCACGCCCTCGACGACATCGACCGGGAGCAGGGCCGCTGGCAGTCCGACTCGGACGAGTTCCGCCAGTTGTACCAGCGTTGCGAAGGGTCACTGGTGAGCGACTTCCACAAGCAGCCTGGGGATCTGGGCCGCCGGGAGTTCTTCGCCGACGCGTTCGCCGCCATTGCCTCGCGCCAGCGCCCGGCGCTGGTGGACATGCTCGGCGGCAACATCCGGACCGCTCTTGATGTGATGCTCTACTTCAATCTCCGCTATGGGCTTTAGAGTGTTGGGTGATGCATGTTATCCAGCTGCCGAACGGGAACCTCCTGGTTCCCGAGTCAGTGCTGGCTGACGAGGGGCAGCTGATCGGTGATGCGTACGTGGAAATCGGTCCGGCCGACGCGGACTACGATCGCCTGGCCGCGCACGCGATAACCGAGGACGAGCTGGAGGCCCAGCGGCGCCGGTGGCGTGAGGGCGACGCGGAGCTGCAGCGGCAGTTCGCCGAGTACCGGGCGAGCCTGGGCGTAGCGCCCGGCCCGGCCAAGCGGCCCGACGCGGAGTGACTCCGACGCCGACTTGTCCGGCGTGGGCTGAGCGGCCGGCGAGCCAGGCTAACTACCCTGATCCTCGTCCTGGCTGGTCCCGGCGTCGCCACGGAGCAGCGCGCGGACTTCGGACTCGCGGAACCGGCGATGCCCGCCGGGCGTGCGGATGCTGCTGATGCGGCCGGACGCCGCCCACCGGGTGACGGTCTTCGGGTCGACCCGGAACAGGGCAGCGACCTCCCCCGGGGTCAGGAGGCGCTCATTGCTGCCGTCCACGCACGTCCCCTCCTGACCTGCCGTTGCGGGCTCATGATCGGGCCTGCCCCAAGTGTGGCGACTAACGACGGTTTTCTCCCTAGTTTCCTTAAAACCGTGGCCCTCATCTAGGGTGATCGCGTGCAGCCGCTCGTGTCGATCGACGAGATCCGGACCGCCGCGACGGCTCTGACCGGGGTGTCCGTCCGTACCCCCCTGGTCCCGTTCCCGCGGGCCGAGCCCGCCTTGCTGGTTAAGCCCGAATCGTTGCAGCCCGTGGGGGCGTTCAAACTGCGTGGCGCCTACGCCGCGATGAGCGCGCTGCCTGCCGCGGCCCGGGAGATCGGGGTGGTGACCCACTCCAGCGGCAACCACGGTCAGGCCGTCGCTTACGCCGCTGCGCTGCTCGGCATGCCCGCGGTGGTGGTGGTCCCGGATAACGCCCCCGCCGTCAAGGTCGCGGCCATCCGCCGGCTGGGTGCGGAGATCGTCGTCTCGACGCCCGGCCTGGCCGCCCGGCTGGCGGCCACCCGGGAGATCGCCACCCAGCGCGGGGCGGTGTCGATCCCGCCGTTCGACGACCGGCGGGTGATCGCGGGCCAGGGCACGGTCGGCCTGGAGATCGCGGCCGACTGCCCGGGGGCGGACTTGGTCGTGGTCCCGGTGGGCGGCGGCGGGCTGATCGCCGGCGTGGCCACCGCGGTCCGCTCCCTCTGCCCGGGCGCCGCCGTGATCGGCGTGGAGCCCGAACTCGCCGCGGACGCACGCGACTCGCTGCACGAGGGCCAGCAGGTGGCCTGGCCCCCCGAGTTCACCCAGCAGACCATCGCTGATGCGCTGCGTGTCGATCAGGTCGGTGCCCTGCCGCTGCAGCACATGCTGGAGTATGTGCAGGACATCATCACCGTCACCGAGGACGAGATCCGGGCGGCGGTCCGGCGGCTGGCCCTGGACGCCCGGCTGATCGCGGAACCCGGCGGTGCGGTGGCCGTGGCCGCGTGCCTGTTCCGCCGCAAGGAACTGCCCTCGGCCGCAGCGACCGTGGCCGTGCTGTCGGGCGGCAACATCGACCCCGGGATGCTGCTGGACATCCTGGCCGATGACCCGTCCGCCGGGCCGGAGAGCGGCGAGTAGGCTGGAGCCGCCATGCGTTCCGCCCTCGCCTACACCACGGCCCGAATCTTGCTGTTCGTCGCCGCCACCGCCCTGCTCTACCTGGCCGGCCTGCGGAGCGTGCTGCTTCTCGGGGCCGCGCTGCTGGTCAGCGGTATCTTCAGCTACGTGGTGCTCTCCCGGCAGCGGGACGCGATGTCTAGTGCTATCACGTCACGCCTGCACGGTTTCCGCGGGCGCCTCGACGCGGGCAGCCGCGCCGAGGACGACGACTAGCGCCGCTCGGTCTTCCCGGGCAGCCAGCCGCCGCCGGTCAGCAGGTGCAGCACGGCGTCCAGTGCCTCCTGGCGGGTCACCACCGAGGTGTCGATGACGAGGTCCGCGTCGTCCGGCTCCTCATAGGGATCCGACACCCCGGTGAAGTGGTCGATCAGGCCCGCGCGTGCCTTGGCGTACAGGCCCTTGCGGTCGCGTGCCTCACATACCTCGGCCGGCGTGGCCACGTGGATCAGCAGGAAGTCGCCGACTTCCTCAACCGCCCGCCGGACCTCCCGCCGGGCCTGGGCGTACGGGGCGATCGGTGCGCAGATCGCGATCCCGCCGTGCCGCGCGATCTCGGTGGCCACGAACCCGATCCGGGCGATGTTCAGGTCCCGGTCGGCCCGGGAGAAGGTCAGCCCGGCGGACAGCAGCGACCGGACCAGATCGCCGTCGAGTAGCGACACGGTCCGCTCGCCTCGCTCGCTGAGCGCGTCGCGCAGGGCTCTGGCCAGCGTGGATTTGCCGGACCCGGAAAGACCAGTCAGGAAGATAACGAGACCCCGCTGGCTGCGCGGCGGCCTCGCCCGGCGCAGTTCCTGGGCAACCGCGGGCGGGGTGAACCACGCGGGCACCTCCACCCCGCGGTCCAGCATGTCCTCGAGCTCACCGGACGCCAGGTCGGTGCGCTCGCTACCCGCCTCGATGAGGGACAGCGGGCGCCAGACCTCGGCGGCCGGGTCGTAGGCCCAGTCGCCGGGGGAGAGTACCGGGATGACCGGCCCCGGCCGACCCTCGTCCTCGCCCAGCTGGGTGCGCTCTATGGGCTTGTCGGCCAGCAGATGCGTCGCCCCGTACGCGGCCGCCACAATGGCCCGCAGGGCCAGCTCATCTTGGACCGGGGCGTGATAAGGCCGGAGCGGGACCGGGATGACCTGGGTGCCGGGCGGCAGGTTGCGGGCCGCGGCCTGCACGGTGCGGACCAAGGCGTCGGGGCGGATCACGATCTCCGCGGGGCCGGCCAGCATGGGCAGCAGCAGTAGCCGGGCCTTCAGCTGACTGGCTGCGTGCCGGAGCTGGCCGATCTGGTGGCAGTGCAGCGGCGCGTTAGTGACGTAGGCAAGGACGGGGGCGCCGGCGAATTCCTCCCGGACCTCGGCAGGCGTGCGCCGCAGGTGGCGGAAGGGGCCATGCTCAGCCGGCCGGTACGCGGTCACCGGGCCGCCCAGCCGGATCAGGTCTGGCAGGGCGGGCAGGCGGTCGGTGATCTCAAGCACCGCGAGGGGGGTGCCCTCCGGGTCCTGCAGCAGCAGCCGGGTCGCATCCGGCTTGATGGCGCTGGCCGGGACCTCGAAGGTCACGGGGACGGGCCAGGCGGTTCCGTCCGGCAGTCGTCCTTCTGCCGTGACCGAGTCCACCTCGGCGGGCGACATGAACCCGTGCAGCGGCGCCAGGGCACCCGACAGCAGCAGCTCTAGATCTCCCAGCTGGCCCTCGTCCAGGGTCCAGGCGGGCAGGCCCGTTATGTCCGCGGACAGCCCGGCGGACGCCTCAGCGGTCACGTTCACCTCCGTCCGGCGCCGCGCCCGGTCCGGGGGCGGTCTGATTCAAGGCCGCGGGTATCCCCTAGGCACCCAGAGGCTACACGCGCGGCCGGCTCCGGGCCAGGCGCGTTTCACCGAGTGCCCCGGTCAGAGAGCGGGGCGAACTGCGCTCGGCGCATCCAGATGAACAGGACCGGGTCAGCGGATCCTGTTCCGCGGATCCCGTTCAGAGGATACGGGCGAAGCGGTTCTCCGGCTTGCGCATGACGTACAGGAGTTCCTCATGCGCTGCGGTCAGCCGGCCCCGGGACGCCGCGGCGACCAGTTTCTGGGCGGCCAGGTAGCCGCGGGGTGCCGGGAGCAGGCCGTCGGCCAAGCCGCCCAGGGGCTGGTGCTCGGCGATGACCAGGCCGCGCATCAGCGCATAGGACTGGATGCCGCGCACCGAGGTGACCCGCTCGTACACGGCGGGATGTGGTCCCGGCCGGCCGGGACGGTGCTTGCGCCAGATCATCCGACGGAGCCCGCTGGGCAGCACCCGGTCAAGGAAGCCGGCTGCACAGTCCCGGTCACGGACCTGCAGGCACAGGAGGCCGCCCGGCTTGAGCGCGCCGACCAGCCGGTCGAGCACCAGTTCGGCGTGCTCGATCCGTTCGAGCAGCAGCGTGGCCTGCACGATGTCGAAGGATCGCTGGGGCAGCGGCACCGTCCGCAGGTCTCCCAGGGTGCAGCGGTCCAGCCCCGGATGGCTGCCCACCGCGGCCCGGGTGACTGGCTGGTCGTCGTCGACCAGGCCGACGCTGAGATCCGCGCCGGCCGCCCGCAGGGCGGCCGCGCCCAGGTCGCCGGCCGCGGTCACGGCGCCCGCCAGCAACACGGCGATCGGCTGCCCGAAGCGCTCGCTGGCATAGCCCGCCGCCCAGTGGTTGAACAGGGCCGTTTCGGCGGCTTCGGCCGAGGGTGCCGCCTTCGCCTGACGGGTGCCCGGCTGGTTCAACTCTGCCTGTTTCACCCGGGGCTGACGCACCCGTGCTTGCCTGGCCTGGGCGTGGCGGCCCTGGCCGCGGGCAACATCGGGGCCGGTAGTACCGCCCCCGGGAACACCGCTCACCGATGTCACAAACCCATAGCGTAGTCCTTCGTGTGCGGATAGTCGCCATCCGCCCCGTGGACCCACGGGCGAGCCCGTGGGTGAGCCCGGAACTGGGCGGCCGAGCCCGTGGGTGAGCCCGGAACTGGGCGGCCGAGCCCGTGGGTGAGCCCGGGGAATCTACGCGCCGATGTCCGGGGCGCGTCGCCCGGAACGTAAACTGGGGGTATCCCGCGTGAGGGTCTGGATGCCTGCCTGCCCGCCAGCGCGGGCGTTTCGTGCTGCCCGATCTCCAAAGCCTGACCCCAAGGACACCATGAGCCTCGCTGGATTGCTCAGCGTTATCGCCGCGGACCCTCAGCTGCAGCGCGCCCTGAGCCAGGGCGATGCCGATACTGACCTGGTCGCCCCCCCCGCGCTCCGCCCTTTCCTGGCGGCCTCGATCGCGGGCTATCCCTCGGCGGACCAGCCCCGCTTTGTCCTGGCCGTGACGGCGACCGCCCGCGAGGCCGAGGTCCTCACCAGCGGGCTGGAGTCGCTGCTGCCCGAGGGGACGGTGGCCTGCTTCCCGGCGTGGGAGACCCTCCCGCACGAACGGCTGTCGCCGCGCTCGGACACGTCAGGGCGGCGGCTGGCTGTCCTGCGCCGGCTCGCCCACCCCGACGCCGGCAGCGCCCGGTCCGGAGCCCTCAGCGTGCTGGTCACCCCCGTGCGGAGCCTGCTGCAGCCGATGGTGAGCGGCCTGGGTGACCTGGACCCAGTGGCCCTGCGGAGCGGCCAGGCGGCTGACTTCGAGGAGGTTATCGCGCACCTGGTGGACATCGGGTACGCGCGCACCGATCTCGTCGAGCACCGTGGCGAGATCGCGGTCCGCGGCGGCATCCTGGATGTGTTCCCGCCCACCGAGGAGCATCCGCTCCGGGTGGAGTTCTGGGGTGACACGGTCGAGGAGATCCGCTATTTCCGGGCTGCGGACCAGCGCAGTCTGCACGCTGCCGCGGAGGGGCTGTGGGCACCGCCCTGCCGGGAACTGCTGCTCACGCCGGAGGTGCGCCAGCGGGCCCGGCGACTCGCGGGGGAATATCCAGGGCTGGCCGAAATCCTCGGCAAACTGGCGGACGGCATCACGGTCGAGGGCATGGAAGCGTTCGCGCCAGTGCTGGCCGACCGGATGGAACTACTGCTCGACCACGTCCCCCCGGGTGGCCTGGTCCTCGCCTGCGATCCCGAGCGGATCCGGGCCCGGGCCGATGACCTGGTCCGGACCAGCCAGGAGTTCCTCGACGCCTCCTGGGTGAACGCTGCCGGCGGCGGCCAGGCCCCCATCGACCTCGGCGCGGCCGCTTTCCAGCCGCTGCCCGAGGTCCGGGCGGCCGCCCGGCATCTCGGTGTCGGCTGGTGGACGGTGACCCCGTTCCGCAGTACCGACATCAGCGGGGCCGATGTGAGCAGTGCCGATGTCAGCAGGGCCGATGTCAGCAGGGCCGACGTCAGCAGGGCCGACGTCAGGACCCCCAGGGGCGGCGCGGGTACCAGCGGCACCCTCCCCAGCGGCACAGGCGAGGCGGATCCCGAGGATGAGGGACGCGTTTCGTTGCTGATGGAAGCCGCACCCGTGCCTGGCTACCGGGGTGATACCGCGCGCGCCCTCGCGGACGTGCGCCAGTGGCTGGCCGACGGCTGGCGCGTCGTGCTGGTCACGGAGGGGCATGGGCCGGCCCAGCGGCTGGCCGAGACCCTGCGCGGAGAGGAAATCGGGGCCCGGCTCGGCGACCTGGACCAGCCGCCCGAGGTGTCCGTGCCCTACGTCAGTACCGGCCTGATCGGGCAGGGGTTCACCTGGCCGTCGGTCCGGCTGGCCGTGCTGACCGAGGAGGACCTGGCCGGGCAGCGGACCGCCAGCAAGGACATGCGGATGCCGACCCGGCGCCGCGGCGGGATCGACCCGCTTCAGCTCACGCCGGGCGATTACGTCGTGCACGAGCAACACGGCGTGGGCCGCTACGTGGAGATGACCAGCCGCAACGTCCAGGGTGCGACGCGGGAGTACCTCGTCATCGAGTACGCGCCTAGCAAGCGAGGCCAGCCGCCGGACCGGCTCTACGTCCCCACCGACCAGCTCGACCAGGTCACCCGGTACGTCGGCGGCGAGGCGCCCAGCCTGCACCGGCTGGGCGGAGCGGACTGGGCCAAGACCAAGGGCCGGGCACGCAAAGCGGTCCGGCAGATCGCGGCCGAGCTGATCCGGCTGTACTCGGCCCGGATGGCCTCGCCCGGGCATGCGTTCGGCCCGGACACCCCGTGGCAGCGTGAGCTCGAGGACGCGTTCCCGTATGTGGAGACCCCCGACCAGCTCGCCGCCATCGATGAGGTCAAGCGGGACATGGAGCGGTCGGCTCCGATGGACCGGCTGATCTGCGGCGACGTCGGTTACGGTAAGACGGAGATCGCGGTGCGGGCCGCGTTCAAGGCGGTCCAGGATGGCAGCCAGGTCGCGGTGCTGGTGCCGACCACACTGCTGGCGCAGCAGCACTATGCGACCTTCAGCGAGCGGTTCGCACCGTTCCCGGTCACGGTCGCGATGCTGTCCCGGTTCTCCAGCGACGCCGAGGCGGCCCGGGTCCGAGAAGCCATGGCCGAAGGCAAGGTGGACGTGGTGGTCGGCACGCACCGGCTGCTGTCCCCGGACACCAGGTTCTCCCGGCTCGGGCTGGTCATCCTCGACGAGGAGCAGCGGTTCGGGGTGGAGCACAAGGAGTACCTCAAGCGGATGCGCACCGAGGTCGACGTGCTGGCCATGTCAGCCACCCCGATCCCGCGCACGCTGGAGATGGGCATCGCCGGCATCCGGGAGATGTCCACCATCCTCACCCCGCCCGAGGAGCGCCATCCGGTGCTCACCCTGGTCGGGCCGTACGACGAGAAGCAGATCGGCGCGGCCATCCGGCGTGAGCTGCTCCGCGACGGCCAGGTCTTCTTCGTGCACAATCGGGTGAGCTCGATCAACCGGGTGGCCGCCCGGCTCAGCGAACTGGTCCCCGAAGCCCGCGTGGCGATCGCGCACGGCCAGATGAACGAGCACACGCTCGAGCAGATCATGGGCAACTTCCTGGACCGGAAGTTCGACGTGCTGGTGTCCACCACGATCATCGAATCCGGGCTGGACATCCCCAACGCCAACACCCTGATCGTGGACCGGGCCGACGTCTACGGGCTGCCCCAGCTGCACCAGTTGCGCGGCCGGGTCGGGCGCGGCACCGAGCGCGGGTACGCCTACTTCCTGTATCCACCCGAGGTCCCGCTCACCGAGACCGCGCACGAACGGCTGGCCACCATCGCCCAGCACACCGAGGCGGGGGCGGGCATGTACGTGGCCCTGAAGGACCTGGAGATCCGCGGGGCGGGCAACTTGCTGGGCGGCGAGCAGTCCGGGCACATCGCCGGGGTCGGGTTCGACCTGTACGTGCGGATGATCGGCGAGGCGGTCACCGAGCTGAAGGGCGACGGGCCGGCCGAGCGGCCCGAGGTCCGCGTCGAACTGCCGGTCAACGCGCACATCCCGCACGACTACGTACCCGGCGAGCGGCTGCGGCTGGAGGCCTACACCCGGATCGCCGCTATCGACTCGGCCGAGGATGCCGCAGAGGTGCGGGACGAGCTCGAGGACCGCTACGGGCCGCCGCCGGAGCCGGTGGCCAACCTGCTCGACGTGGCCCGGCTGCGGGCCCGGGCCCGGCGGGCCGGGCTGACTGACATCGTCCAGCAGGGCACCTTCATCCGCTTCTCCCCGGTCGAGCTGCCCGACTCGAGGCAGGTCCGGGTCCAGCGGCTGTACCCAAAGACAGTGCTCAAGCCGGCGATGCGTAACATGCTCGTACCGGTGCCCCGGGCGGGATCGGGCCGGCGCCCGGGACAGCCCGCTCCGCCGGGTGCCCCGCTGCTCCGGGACACTGAACTCCTGACCTGGTGCGGCCAGCTCATCGAGGCTGTTTTCGAGCCTGACGCACCGGTGACACCGAAGGGCTAGGAAGGGACGCCGTCGTGCTCCGCACCCCCATCACCCTGACCGCCGCCGCGCTGGCTGCGGTGGTCGCGCTGTCTGCCTGCGGGACCGTCCGGCTGGGCGCGGCAGCCATCACGAACACGTCGCGGATCCCCACAGCCACCGTGTCGGCCGAGGTGAACAACCTGGACGCCGCCTACAAGGCGCACAAGGCCAAGGTCCAGCTGCAGTTCCCGGCGTCCCAGATGCCGCAGCAGGTGCTCAGCTGGCTGCTCCGGTTCCGGGTCCGGGAGCGGATGGCGGAGCGCAACCACCTGACCATCACCCGCAGCCAGGTCCAGACGGCCCTGGCCTCCGCGTCCGCGCAGGCCAAGCAGAGCGGGGTCACCCTCACCGAGCTGGCCATCGCTAACGGGGTGCCGCCGGACCAGCTGCCCGAGCTCGGCCGCTACGTGGCGATCCAGAACCAGCTGCTGGGGCGGCTGGACGGCGGGAAACTGCCGACCGCCTCCAGTGCGCTGCAGATGCTGGGCACTACGTTCAACCAGTACCAGTGCCGGGCGGCCAAGAGCATGGGCATCTCGGTCAACCCGCAGTTCGGGGAGCTCGACTACAGCCAGGTCTCCGTGGTCCCGGCGCCGGCCAAGCTGGCGGCCGCTCCTGGTACCGCCTCGCCTAGCCCCAGTGCGTCTCCGTCCGCGTCCCCGCAGCTGACGCCAGCTTGCTAGGACACGACGTGGCCGGGCCGACCGGGACAGGCGCGCGGCTGGTGCTCCTGGTCACCGCGCCCACGGTCCGGGCCGGGCTGCTCAGCTGGCCGGCCTGGCAGACCCTGGCCGGGGCCTCGCGGGTGCTGGCCCCCGGGACTGATCACCCGCTGCTGCCCGCACTGGACGAGGCCGGGATCGGCTGGGAGCTGCTGCCGGGGGATGCCGGTGACGGTCCGGCCGGTCCTGTGGCCGAGGCCCGGCTGATCACCCGGGCGGTCGCCGGGACGGCGGGCACCGTGGTGTGGCTGTGCTCTCCTGACCCGCCCGGCCAGCCCGCGGAGGCGACCCCGGGACCGCTGGCCCTGGCCGACGAGCTAGGTGGGCCGGAGGGGCCGCCTGGCCCCGTGGTCGAGGTGCTCTACGGCTCCTCGGCGCTGCCCGGCGGGGAGCTGCTGACCCTGGTGTCGGTGATGGACACCCTGCGCCGGCGGTGCCCGTGGGATGCCAGGCAGACCCACGAGTCGCTGGCGCCCTACCTGATCGAGGAGTCCTACGAGGCGCTGGACGCGCTGGAAAGCGGCGACCGGTCGGCGCTGCGCGACGAACTCGGCGATGTCCTGCTCCAGGTGATGTTCCATGCGCGGGTCGCCGCCGAGCGCGTCGACGGCACCGGGTTCACCGTGGATGACGTGGCCGACGCCATCGTGACCAAGCTGGTCCGGCGGCACCCGCACGTGTTCGGGGACGTGACCGTATCCGGTGCGGACGACGTGACCCGCAACTGGGACGCGATCAAGGCCGCCGAGCGAGCCGAGCGGGCTGACGGCCATGAGCCCGCCTCGGCCTTGGACGGGGTGCCATTCGGCCAGCCCGCGCTGGCCTTGGCCGCGCAGTTGCAGCGTCGCGCGGCGCGGGCGGGCCTCCCCCCGGACCTGACCGTCGCCGGGGGTCCCAGGGACGGCAGCCGCCTCGGGTCGGAGCTGTTCGAATTGGTGGCCCAGGCGCAGGCGGCCGGCCTCGACCCTGAGCTCGAGCTGCGCGCGGCGGCCCGCCGCTACGCCGACCAAGTCCGCCGCTGGGAGCGGAACCGGGCGGAAGCGGACCAGGCTGGCGGGTGAGGCGCTGTGGCCCGGCGTGGCCGGTGCCGGGGCCCGCCGGGACTCCACTAGGCTCCATTACTGACAAAAGTAATCCGAGCTTCAGGAGTCGTTGTGGCCTCAATCGAGGCGGTGCACGCCAGGCAGATTCTGGATTCCCGAGGAAACCCCACTCTTGAAGTTGAGGTTGCCCTCGACGACGGCTCGCTGGGCCGCGCCGCCGCCCCGAGCGGGGCGTCCACCGGTGCCTTCGAGGCGGTGGAACTGCGGGACGGCGGGGACGAGTACGGCGGTAAGGGGGTCGCCAAGGCCGTCCAGGGCATCATCGACGAGATCCAGCCGGAATTGCTCGGCTACGACGCCGACGACCAGCGCATGATCGACCAGGCCATGATCGACCTGGACCGGACTCCGGACAAGTCCCGGCTGGGGGCGAACGCGATCACTGGCGTGAGCATGGCCGTGGCCAAGGCCGCTGCGCAGTCCGCCGGCCTGCCGTTGTTCCGCTACCTGGGCGGTCCCAACGCGTACCTGCTGCCCGTGCCCATGATGAACATCCTCAACGGCGGGGCGCACGCGGACAACAGCGTGGACATCCAGGAGTTCATGATCGCGCCGATCGGTGCGGCCACGTTCACCGAGGCGGTGCAGTGGGGCGCGGAGACCTATCACGCGCTGAAGTCGGTGCTGAAGCAGCACGGGCTGTCCACCGGAGTCGGGGACGAGGGAGGCTTCGCCCCGGACCTGGAGAACAACCGGGCCGCGCTGGACCTGATCGTCGAGGCGATCAGCAAGGCCGGTTTCACTCCCGGCCTCGATGTCGCGCTCGCCATCGACGCCGCGGCCACCGAGTTCCACTCCGACGGCGCCTACCAGTTCGAAGGCGCAGCCCGGGACGCGGCCGAGATGACCCGTATCTACACCGAGTGGCTGGACGCCTATCCGATAGTGTCGCTCGAGGACCCGCTGTCCGAGGAGGACTGGGCCGGATGGCACGCGCTGACCGCGGCGCTCGGGGACCGGGTGCAGATCGTCGGGGACGACCTGTTCGTCACCAACCCGGAACGGATCCGCCGGGGGGTCACCGACCGCAGCGCGAACTCGCTGCTGGTCAAGGTGAACCAGATCGGTTCGGTGACCGAGACGCTGGACGCGGTGTCCCTCGCCCAGCGCAGCGGGTTCAGCTGCATGATCTCGCATCGCTCGGGGGAGACGGACGACGTGACCATCGCCGACCTGGCCGTGGCGACCAACGTGGGCCAGATCAAGTCGGGAGCGCCGGCCCGCGGCGAGCGGGTCGCCAAGTACAACCAGCTGATGCGCATCGAGGAACTTCTCGACGAGGCGGCCAGCTACGCGGGCGCGGCCGCGTTCCCCCGCTGGACCGCGGCTGAGTGATGCCCGGCGCGCAGCCCAGGCGGCCGCCGCCGCCAGAACGGCCCCGGTTCACCAGCCGGGCCGCCGTGCTGGCGGTGGTCCTCTGTGCCATCGCGCTGAGCCTCGCCTACCCGGTGCGGGAGTACATTGCCCAGCGCCGCCAGATCGACCAGCTCCAGGCGCAGAGCCAGGCGACCACGGCTGAGCTCGCGCGGCTGCGGGCCGAGGCACAGCGGCTCAACGAGCCCGCATACATCGAGCAGCAGGCGCAGGACCGGCTGCACATGTGCCTGCCCCGGGCCAGCTGCTACGTGATCATTGGCGGCAGGCCGGCTGGCGTTAGCTCAGCTGTGGCCGCGGCCGCGAGTACCCCCTGGTACGAGCGGCTATGGCATTCGGTCCGCCAGGCCGATCAGGGCAGCGCCAGTGAAGGCAGCGCCAGTGAAGGCAGTACCAGTGAAGGCAGTACCGGTCAGGGCCGTACCGGTCAGGGCGTGTCGCATGCCCGATGACCTCGGGGTGGCGGCGGATGCGCTAGTGGACCGGGACGCGGCGGTGGTCGGGGAGCAGCTCGGCCGGCCACCCCGCGGACTGCGGGGGGTGGCGCACCGCTGCCCCTGCGGGCGGCCAGACGTGGTGGAGACGGCGCCCCGGCTGGACGACGGCACCCCCTTCCCGACGTTGTTCTACCTCACCTGCCCGCGGGCGGCCGCCGCGGTGAGCAGGCTGGAATCCGGTGGCCTGATGCGCGATATGCAGCAGCGGCTGGCCACCGAGCCGAAGCTGCACGCCGCGCAGCGGGCCGCGCACCGTGACTACGTGCAGCGGCGCTCGGCCGCCGCGGCGGCGGCCGGGGTGGAGCCACTCCCGCCCGGCATGCAGAGCGCGGGCGGCCTGCCGGACCGGGTGAAATGCCTGCACGCCCTGGTCGCGCACGAGCTCGCCGTGCCGGGCGCCAATCCGCTGGGCCGGGAAGCGGCCGACGCGGCGGGCGAATGGTGGGCGCACGGCCCGTGCGTCCCGTGAGGGTCGCGGCGATCGACTGCGGTACCAATTCGCTGCGGCTGCTGGTGGCGGAGGTCGATCCGGAAGCAGGGCGGCTCACCGACGTGGACCGTCGGATGGAGATCGTCCGGCTGGGACAGGGTGTCGATTCCACCGGGCAGCTGGCTCCCGAGGCGCTGGAGCGCACCCTGGGGGCGCTGCGCGGATACGCCCGTATCATCAAGGACCAGTCCGCGGCGGCGGTGCGGATGGTCGCCACCAGTGCCACCCGGGACGCGGCCAACGCCGCCGACTTCGTCCACGGGGTGAGTGGCGTGCTCGGTCTGAAGCCGGAGGTACTCAGCGGGGAGGAAGAGGCGTACCTGTCGTTCCTGGGCGCCACGGCCGAGTTCGGCGGCGGATCGGCCGGGCCGGGTGACGGGCCTTACCTGGTGGTGGACATCGGCGGAGGCTCCACGGAGTTCGTGGTGGGCGACAGGCAGGCCCCGGCGGCCGAGGCCTCAGCTGAGCGGGCCCCGGCTGACCTGATCGCGGGGGCGCCGCCGCCCGCCGGGGTCAGCGCGGTGTCGGTGGACATCGGCTGTGTCCGGCTGACCGAGCGTCACCTGCACTCCGACCCGCCCCGGCCGGCCGAGATCAGCGCGGCGGCCGCCGACATCGACGCGGCCCTGGACGCGGTGGCCGGGGCCCTGCCGGTCACGGCCGCCCGGACCCTGGTCGGCCTGGCCGGCTCGGTGACCACGGTGGCTGGCCTGGCCCTGGGGCTCGCGGAGTACGACTCGGCCCGGATCCACCACGCCCGCGTATCCCGGGAGCAAGTCGCCGCGCAGACCCGCAGGCTGCTCGGCCAGACCCGGGAGGAGCGGGCGGCGCTGGGGGTAATGCACCCGGGCCGGGTCGATGTGATCGCGGGCGGGGCCATGGTGCTGGACCAGATCATGCGGCGGTTCGGGTTCGGGGAAGTGCTGGCCAGCGAGCACGACATCCTGGACGGGATCGCCTGGTCGCTGGCGGCCGGAGTGCGCCGGTGAATCTCCCGGGCCCGGCCCGCCCCGGATCTGGCTGGCCGGATGACCCCGCGACCCCGGATACCCCGGTGGCCCGCGACCCCGCTGAGGTGCGCCTGCTGGCGGGCGAAGCCGGCACTCTGGCCGAGCTGGTGGCCAGGGAATCCGTGTGCCGGGCCTGCCCCCGGCTGGTCGAGTGGCGGGAGCAGGTGGCCCGGGTCAAGCGCCGGGCCCACAGCGACGAACCGTACTGGGGGCGCCCGGTCCCCGGCTGGGGCGATGAGCACTCGCGCATCCTGATCGTGGGCTTGGCGCCCGCCGCGCACGGCGGGAACCGGACCGGGCGTATTTTCACCGGGGACCGGAGCGGGGACGTGCTGTTCGCCTCGCTGCATCGCTGCGGACTGGCCGCCCAGGCCACCAGCGTCAGAGCGGGGGACGGGCAGCAGCTCCTGGACACCTGGGTCGGGGCCGCGGTCCGGTGCGCCCCGCCGGCCAATAAGCCCACCGTGACTGAGCGCGATACGTGCGTACCCTGGCTGACCGCGGAGATCGGCTTCCTGAGCGGATCGCTTCGCGTCGTCGTCTGCCTGGGCGGGTACGCCTGGCAGGCCCTGTGGCCGGTGCTGCGCGATTCCGGTTACCCGCCGCCGCGGCCCCGGCCAGCCTTCGGGCACGGTGTGGAGGTCACGCTGCCCGGCCCCGGATCCGGCCGTGACCTCGTCCTGATCGGCTGTTATCACCCGAGTCAGCAGAATACGTTCACTGGCCGGGTCACCCCTGGCATGCTGGATACGGTGTTCAGGCGAGCTCGCCTGAAGGCTGGCCTGGGTGCGGTCTCGGCGCATTGAGGTGGGTCGGTAACGCTCCGTAAGCAAACGCCGTCGAACTTAATCGAAATGGTTACGCTTTGCATTCGGCGTCCAAGTAAAAATAGATAACTCCCCCCGGGCGAAACATTCTGTATCAATTCGGCTGCCCGAGAGTCGCTCAGACGCTCCGGGGTATTATTACCCAGCCCCCGTAGCCCAAGGGAAGAGGCCGGCCCCCTAAAAGGGTCCCCAGTGTCGGTTCGACTCCGACCGGGGGCACTCGTGTGTAGATGGTCCCCGAGCTGCCCTGATCTGGCCGGGAAAGCCTGCTGGCCACGGCATAGGTGGCGTTCGCTTGTCGCACGCGACGGGGTATCACGGCACTCAGTGCTATAAAGGCGCGCCATTCACGCTGTTACCGATCAGATTCGAGATCTAAAATTTCAGTCAGCAAATCTGGCCATACCTGCCATGAGCAGCATGGTTGTTGCACGGGAACTCCGGTCGCGTCGAGAGCAACCCGAGGCGAATCGTGTTTGGCCACAGTTGCCCCATTCGGCTCGGTGACCTGACTCGTAGTCACGGGCCGTTACGCTGACCGAGTGTGCACGGCATTGCAGCATCGGGCGTGACCTTGCAGGGCCGGGCGCGGCACGTGGTAAGCCTGAGCGGCATCACGGCGGTACGGACGGTGCGCGAGGCGCCAGCCCCCTGAGACGGTCCTGGGCCAGCACGCAGCGGCCTGGGCGGCCGGAAGGTGGCGCGGGACGGCGGTGGGCGGCGGCCGTCCGGGACTAGCCGCTGATATCTGGCCCGGCCCTGTCGATCTCGATCCGGATCACGCACCTGCGGTCGCGCCGCATGGCCGCGCGGTAGTCATCCCAGTCCGGGTGCTCGCCTGAGACCAGCCGGTAGTACTCAATCAGCAACTCCATGGCCTCGGGCAGCGAAACGACCTCCGCCTTGCCCTCGACCTGAACCCACTCGCCGAAGAAGGTGTCGGTAAAGACGCAGAGTGAGGCCAGCGGGTTACGCCGCAGGTTCCTGGTCTTCACCGCGGTCTCGCGGGTGGAGATGATGACCCGCCCGGCGGAGTCCACGCCGCAGGTCACCGGGGACAACTGCGGCCGCCCATCGGCCCGGGTCGTGGCCAGCACGGCCCGGTGGTTGGCGCGCAGGAACTCCCGGGCCTGGTCTAGCTGCACTGGTCTAGCCGCATTCGTCTAGCCGCGCTGGCCTGGCGGCATTGATCCGGCGCGCACTGTCTGGCTAGCCCGGCTCAGGCGCTGTTCAGCCGGAGACGGCGGCGGAACTCATACTCGTGCACGATCGCCGACGCGTACCCGTGCGATAGTCCATGCTCGTCGGACAGCCAATGAGCCCGTTCTTCACAGCGGGAGAACGGGGGCCCGGATTCCAGCCGGATGAACCACTCGCGGAGCTCGCGCCCGGTTACTGAGGGGATCCGGGCCAGGATGTTCTTGTGCATCTCCGGAGAGTGATTCAGCGACATGGCCACCTCCAGGGGCAGGCTGTTCTCCCTGTCGAGCCTGCACCACCGATGGGCCCCTGACAACCCCCTGGCTTAAGGCTTCCGCAATACCCCGGATAGTCCGGCTTCACCTGGGCGTCTCTCAGGAGAGCCGCTCCACGATCATGGCCATGCCCTGCCCGCCGCCCACGCACATGGTCTCCAGGCCGAACGTCTTGTCGTGGAACTGGAGGCTGTTCAGCAGGGTGGAGGTGATGCGGGCCCCCGTCATGCCGAACGGGTGGCCGACCGAGATGGCCCCGCCGTTCACATTGAGCTTGTCAGGATCGATGCCGAGGTCGGCGGCGGAGGGGATGACCTGTGCCGCGAACGCCTCGTTGATCTCCACCAGGTCGATGTCGTCGATGGTCATCCCGGCCCGGGTCAGCGCCTGCCGGGAGGCCTGTACCGGTCCGAGCCCCATGATCTCCGGGGACAGCCCCGTCACGCCGGTCGAGACGATCCTGGCCAGCGGGGTAATGCCGAGCTGGGCCGCCTTCACGTCGCTCATCACCACCACCGCGGCCGCGCCGTCGTTGAGCGCGCAGCAGTTTCCCGCGGTGACGGTCCCGTCCGGGCGGAACACCGGCTTCAGGGTGGCCACCTTCTCCAGCGTGGTCCCGGGCCGCGGGCCATCGTCGGCGCTCACCACGGTTCCGTCCGGGAGGGTGACCGGGGTGATGTCCCGCTGCCAGAACCCGTTGGCGAGTGCCTTCTCGGCCAGGTTCTGCGACCGGACGCCGAACTCATCCTGCGCCGCCCGCGAGATCCCGCGCAGCGCGGCGACGTTCTCCGCCGTCTGGCCCATCGCGATATAGATGTCCGGGATCGCGGAGTCCTCGCGCGGATCGTGCCAGACCGGGGCGCCCCCCGCCGCAAGCGCCCCGGACCTGGCCTCCGCGTCCGCGAAGAGGGAGTTGTGCGTGTCTGGCCAGCTGTCGCTGCTGCCGGCCGCGAACCGGCTGACGCACTCCACGCCGGCTGAGATGAACACGTCGCCCTCGCCGGCCTTGATGGCGTGGTAGGCCATCCGGGTGGTCTGCAGCGAGGAGGAGCAGTACCTGGTCACCGTGGTGCCGGGCAGGTTGTCGTAACCGAGTAGCACAGCGACCACGCGCGCCATGTTGAAGCCCTGCTCGCCGCCGGGCAGCCCGCAGCCGAGCATGAGGTCGTCGATGTCGTCCGGGCTGAGCTGCGGGATCTTGGCCAGGGCCGCTGACACCAGCTGCACGGTGAGATCGTCGGGGCGGATCGAGGTCAGCGATCCCTTGAAAGCCCGGCCGATAGGCGAGCGTGCGGTGGCGACGATGACTGCCTCGGGCATGGCGGGCTCCCTTGCTGCCGCTGCGGACGTGTGCGGACGTGTGCGGATCACGGGTGTGCGCACGCGGCCGGCACGTTACTGATCAGTAGCTTAAACCACTGCGAGCCTGACTATCATCCCCGGGTGGGCCAGGCAGGGACAGCCATGCTGGTCAGCTGGGATAGCGTCTGCTTCTGAGTACGCCGGGGCGGGCCGCCGGCCCCCCTGGGCATCCACGACCGAGCCCGTAGTCCCGATCAAGGTGGTAGCGATGCAGGTCCATGAGTCCCTGATCGAACTGGTCGGGAACACCCCGCTCGTCCGGCTGCAGTCCGTGACGAAGGCCGTGGGCGCGGGGCGGGCCCCGGCCGTGCTGGCCAAGGTCGAGTACTTCAACCCGGGCGGTTCGGTGAAGGACCGGATCGCGCTGCGGATGGTGGAGGCGGCTGAGGCCTCCGGTGCGCTCCGCCCGGGGGGCACCATCGTGGAGCCCACCTCCGGCAACACCGGGGTCGGCCTGGCCATCGTGGCGGCCCAGAAGGGCTACCGGTGCGTGTTCGTCTGCCCGGACAAGGTCGGCCAGGACAAGATCAGCGTGCTGCGGGCCTACGGCGCCGAGGTCGTGGTCTGCCCGGGGACCGTGTCTCCCGAGCACCCTGATTCCTACTACTCGGTGTCCAGCCGGCTGGCCCGGGAGACCCCGGGCGGCTGGAAGCCCGACCAGTACGCCAACCCCGAGAACCCGGCCTCGCATTACCACTCCACCGGCCCGGAGATCTGGGACCAGACGGACGGCCGGGTCACCCACTTCGTGGCGGGCATCGGCACCGGCGGCACTATCACCGGGACCGGCCGGTACCTCAAGGAGGTGTCCGGTGGCCGGGTCCGGGTGATCGGGGCCGACCCGGAGGGCTCCGTGTATTCCGGCGGCACCGGGCGGCCCTACCTGGTCGAGGGGGTCGGCGAGGACATGTGGCCCGCCAACTACGATCCCGCCGTGTGCGACGAGGTGATGGCGGTCAGCGACGCCGAGTCGTTCTTGATGACCCGCAGGCTGGCCCGGGAGGAGGCGCTGCTCACCGGGGGATCGTGCGGCCTGGCCGTGGTGGCCGCGCTGCGGGCGGCCGCGACCGCGGCGCCGGACGACGTGATCGTGGTTCTGCTCCCCGACACCGGGCGCGGTTACCTGGCGAAGATCTTCAACGACGAGTGGATGGCCGACTACGGATTCCTCACCTCCGAGACCAAGGAGCCCCGGGTCGCTGACGTGCTGAACCGGAAGCTGCCCGGGCTGCCTGAGTTCGTGCACGCCCACCCGGAGGAAACCGTCTCGGCCGCGATCGGGCTGCTGCGCGAGTACAACGTCTCCCAGTTGCCGGTCATGAAGGAGGAGCCGCCGGTCATGGCCGCGGAAGTGGTCGGCTCCGTCGTGGAAAGCGACCTGCTGGACGCGCTGGTCTCCGGCCGGGCCCGGCCGCACGACCCGATCGAGGGGCACATGTCGCCGCCGCTGCCCACGGTGGGCTCCGGTGAGCCGGTGAGCCGGGCGGTGGGCGCGCTGGAGAAGGCGGGCGCCGCGGTGGTCCTGGTGGACGGCCGCCCGGCCGGCCTGATCACCCGGCAGGACGTGCTGACCTTCCTGGCCGCGGGCAGCTGACCTCGGGATATCAGGGGCCGGGCCATGGCAGAGTGTGATGCGTGACGATCAACTCAACCGCAAACACCGGCGGGAACCCAGACGGAGGCCCGGGCGAAGACTCAGCCAGCCCCCCAGACGGGTTCGAGACGCTAGCCATTCACGCGGGCCAGGAGCCTGACCCGCAGACCGGTGCCGTGGTCCCGCCCATCTACCAGGTATCCACCTACAAGCAGGACGGCGTCGGCGGGCTCCGCGACGGCTATGAGTACTCCCGGACCGCGAACCCCACCCGCCACGCCTTGGAGGACTGCCTGACCGCGCTGGAGGGCGGCCGCCGCGGCCTGGCGTTCGCGTCCGGGATGGCGGCCGAGGACTGCCTGCTGCGGGCGGTATGCCGCCCCGGGGATCACGTGCTCATCCCCGACGACGCGTACGGCGGAACCTTCCGGCTCATGGCCCGGGTCCTGGCCGAGTGGGGCGTGAGCTACCGGCCCGTGCCGATCAGCGACATCGCTGCGGTCGCGGACGCGCTCGCCGAGCGCCCGGCTCGTGTGCTGTGGGCCGAGACCCCGACCAACCCGCTGCTGTCCATCGCGGACATCAGCGCGCTGGCGGACGTCGCGCACCAGGCGGGCGCGCTGCTGGTAGTGGACAACACGTTCGCCTCCCCGTACCTCCAGCAGCCGCTCGCGCTGGGCGCGGACGCGGTGGTCCACTCCACCACGAAGTACCTCGGCGGCCACTCGGACGTGGTCGGCGGGGCGGTGGTGGTGACCGACCCGGCGCTCGGCGAGCGCCTGGCCTTCCTGCAGAACACGACGGGCGGGGTGGCCGGCCCGTTCGACGCCTGGCTGACGCTGCGAGGCGTGAAGACCCTGGCCGTCCGGATGGACCAGCACTCGCGGAACGCGGCCCGGGTAGCGGACATGCTGGCCAGTCATCCGGCAGTCACGCAGGTGTACTACCCGGGACTGCCCGGGCATCCGGGCCACGAGGTGGCGGCCAAGCAGATGCGTGACTTCGGCGGGATGGTGTCGTTCCGGGTCCGGGGCGGCGTGACGGCCGCCGTCGCGGCCTGCGGCCGGACCCGGCTGTTCACGCTGGGGGAGTCTCTCGGCGGGGTGGAGTCGCTCGTCGAGCACCCAGCCCGGATGACGCACGCCTCGGCGGCCGGCTCACCGCTGGAGGTGCCGGACGACCTGATCAGGCTGTCGGTCGGCATCGAGACCGGTGCGGACCTGCTGGAAGATCTCCGCCAGGCGCTGGCCGGCCTGTAGCACTCAGGGTTGCCAGACCATCAGCACCAGGATGACCAGCCAGATGAGGCTGACCACGCCGGCCAGCGAGGCGATCCGGCCGCGCTCCACCGTGGCCACGTGGGCGCGCGTCGCGGTAGCGGTTCCCGTGGCGGCGCTACCCGCGACGGCGGTCCCGCCGACGGGCTCCTCGGCGGGCGCGGGCTCAACGTCGGCCGCGGTGGGCTCCGGCCGGCCGGGCGTCGCGGAAGCGCCCGGAGCCACCCCGGCCGCTTCCCCGGTGTCCATCCCGGGGGCGACGGCGACGCTGCCTTCGACGGCGGCGATCGCCTTGTGCTGGTCGCGCATGATGAGCACCAGCAGGACCAGGGCCACCACGAACAGGGTGAGTGACGCGGTCACCCAGGTCTTGGTCATGTCGTGCAGGGACTGGCCCGCGATAATGCCGAACAGCAGCACGCCGAGCGAGGCCGCCCCGAAGATCCGGGTCATCCGCGACAGGTAGCGGAGCACGGCCACGTTGCGCGCCCGGATATAACGCGGCGTGGACATGGTCGCGATCGTGACCGGGCCAATGGCGAAAATGACAAAGCCGATATGAAACCACAGAAGCAACCGGTCGGTAAAAGACATGCCCCCGATCCTAGGGGCGAGGCCGCCCCCGTTTGAGCCGGGGGCGGCCCAGTGGGTCGCGTGTTGCGCCGGTGGACCTGAGCTGGCGCCGGTGGACCTGAGCTGGCGCCGGTGGACCTGAGCTGGCGCCGGTGGAACCTTAGCTGGCGCCGGTGGACTTCCGGCCGCCGAAGCCAAGCCACCAGGCCCCGCCCAGCAGGACCAGGCCCACAACCAGGGCGATGCCCGCCCGCAGCGGATGGTGGCCGGTCGAGCCGTTGATGTGGCCGGGGATGAAGCTCGGCAGTGAACCAGCCGCAGTGACCACGTAGATCAGGGCCAGGATGAGGAACAGAATGCCTACGATGGCCAGAATCAGGGCGCCGATCCGCTTGCCCGACGAGCGCGTGCCTGATTGGGTAACGGTACTCACGAGATCCTCCTCAGAGATATGCAGGCCTGGCCAGCTGCCACCCCTTCGGCCCGCCATAGCTTTAACGGCCGAACGCTACTACGAGATCCCGGCCGCTGCGTCAGGTCCGAAAAGCCCTGAAGCAAAATCTATCCCTCGTTTTTCCTGGTGCCCGTGCAGCTAACCGCCGGCGGCCAACAGCGTGCGCCTAACGGCCTACCGGCAACGGCGCGCCGCTCACGCCGTGAAGCTAACGGCGGGCGCTAACCGGGCGTGGCTAGCGGCGCGTCTCCCGGCGCGTCCGCAGGAAGTCACGGACCACGAACTCGCCGAGCCGCTCCGGCACCGCGTTCAGGACCCGCCCGCCGTTGCGCCGGGCCACCTCGTTCACGAAGTCGGTCAGCCGCTCGTCCTCGGCCAGCATGAACACGTTCAGCGACGCGTGCCGGCGGGTCATCTTGTCCACTTCGGCCAGGGTGAGCTGGATCGTCTCCGGCGCCGGCGGCCAGTCGAACCAGGATCGCCCGTCCCGTCGCAGGTGCGCGGTCGGCTCGCCGTCGGTCACGATGAGCACCACCGGGTCGTGCTCGGGACGCCGGTCCAGGTAGCGTCCGGCCAGCACCAGCGCGTGGTGCAGGTTGGTGCCCTGCACCATGTCCCAGCCCAGCCCGGCCAGCTCGTCCTCGCGCAGCTCCCTGGCGTAGTTCGAGAACCCGATGACCTGGATGGAGTCCTGCGGGAACCGGCTGCGCACCAGCGCGTGCAGGGCCAGCGCGGTCTGCTTGGCCGCGCCCCAGGTGCCGCGCAGCGCCATCGAGTAGGACAGGTCGACCAGCAGGCACACGGCCGCCGACGCCCGCCGCTGGGTCTCGCCGACCTCGAAGTCGCGGCCGGACAGCCGGACCCCGTGCGACCCGTCGGTGCGCGGCGTCCCGGCCTCGCGCAGCAGCGCGTTGCGCACCGTGGCCGGCGCGTCGATCGCCTGCTCATCCCCGAACTGCCAGCGGCGGGTGGCGCCGGTGTACTCCCCGGCCTGCCCGGCGTCCCGCTGCTCGTGATCCCCGTAGCCGCCCTCGGGCAGGTCCGCGAAGACCCGGCGCAGCGCGGTCTCGCCCAGCCGCCGCACCGCCTTGGGGGTCAGCTCCAGCTGGCCCGCGTTGCGCTGCAGGTAGCCCTGCCGCTCCAGCTCACGCTCGGTCTGCCGGAGCGCCTCCATGTCGTCCACGGCCTGGCGGCCCAGGGCGCGCCGGACCGCGGCCTCGTCGATGTCGTCGAGGCGGGCTCCGGGGTAGTCCTGGCGCAGCTCGGACTCCAGGTCGGCCAGGTCAGCGAGGTCGGCCAGGGCACTGGTGGCGTCGCTCAGGCCGAGCGGCTGGTTACCGGTCATCGGGTCATCCGACCAGGCCGCCTGGTCCATCTCCGGCCGCCGGGCCCGCAGCGCGTCGGACAGCCGGGACATCTCCGCGGCCAGCCCGGCGTCCTGCAGCGTCTGCTCCATGAGCGCGGCCAGCTCGTCACGCTGCCCGTCGGTGAGCGAGCCGAGCAGCCGCTGCGCGGCGGTGGCCCGGCGGACCAGCGAGTCGACGAGCTCCTCGAGGTCGCGCGGGTTCTCCGGGAACATCTCGCCGTAGCGGTCCATGAAGCTGTCGAAGTCGGCTTGAGAGTGCTCGCCCCGGGCGTCGGCCTCCAGCATCTGGTTGAGGTCGGCCATCATGTCCTTGACCCGCTGCATGGCTTCGGGGTCCGGCTGCTGCAGGACTTCCTTCATGCCGCGGAACTGGCTGTCCAGGACCTCGCTGCGGAGCAGGTCCTTGAGCCGCTCGAAAGTCTCCCGGGCGGTCTGGCTGCGCCAGTTGTAGTCGGCCAGCCTGCGGATGGCCTGCGAGGTGTCGGAGGGCAGCCCGTCCAGCTCGTCCTCGCGGAGCCGGGCCTCGTCGCTGGGGTCGGGGAACAGCTCGGCCCGCTCCTGGCCGACCGCGGTGTCCAGCAGCGCCCGTGCTTCCTCCAGGATGCCGTCCAGCCGGCCGCGATCTCGGATCTCGCGCTGGCGGTCGCGCACCCGGCGCAGCAGGTCGTCCAGGCCGCGGCGGCCATTCACGCCGCGGCGCAGCAGGTCGCGCAGGGCGCTGGACGGGTCCGCGCCGTCCAGCACCGCGTCGCCCAGCTCGTCCAGGGCGCCGCGGGCGTCAAACGGCGCCGCCAGGGGGTCCGGCCCGTCGTGATACTCGCCATACCGGTAGCCACTCACCGCGCTACCCGCCTTTCACTGGGTCGACCCGGGTGCGTCGCCGCGGCCCCCGGTTCAGGTGCGGTAGACCGTACTGCCATCGATGACGTCCTTGGACAGCCGCCGCATCAGGTAGAGCCCCTCCAGCGCAAACTCCAGCGCCGCGGCGGCCTCGCCGAACGACTCGCCGCCGTCCATGCCGAGCCGGTCCATGATCCGGGCCAGGCCGGGGACCTCGCCGATCCGGTTCAGCAGCGTGGCCGCGGGCACCAGGTCGCCGGTCTCCACCGAGCCGCCTTCCTCGAAGGTGGCCAGCAGCCCGCTCAGGTCGGCGCTGCCGAGCCGGGACCGGAACGTGTCCGCGACGGCCCGCCGGAGCAGGTGCTCGAGGACCTCGGTTTCCCGGCCCTCCTCGCTGACCTCGAACTCCACCTTGCCGCGCAGGCTGCTGACCACGGGGGGCAGGTCACAGATCCGCGCGACCGGCTGCGCCTCCCCGGTCAGCGCGGCCCGCCGCACGGCGGAGGCGGCCACGGACTCGGCCGCGGCGATCGCGAACCGGGCCGAGACGCCGGACCGCGAGTCCACCGCGGGCGAGGACCGGACCAGCCGGGTGAACCGCGCGATGACCTCCACCAGGTGCTCAGGCAGGTCCGCCCCGGGGTCGGGGCCGTCCCAGGCGACCAGCGCCTCCTGCTGGGTCAGCGCGAGTTCCTCGTCCAGCGTGAGCGGGTAGTGGGTGCGGATCTCCGCGCCGAAGCGGTCCTTCAGCGGGGTGATGATCCGGCCGCGGTTGGTGTAGTCCTCGGGGTTGGCGCTGGCTACCAGGATCAGGTCGAGCGGCAGCCGCAGCGAGTAGCCACGCACGCCGATGTCCCGTTCCTCCAGCACGTTGAGCAGGGCGACCTGGATGCGCTCGGCCAGGTCGGGAAGTTCGTTGAGGCAGAAAACGCCCCGGTTGGTCCGCGGGACCAGCCCGAAGTGGATCGTCTCGGGGTCACCCAGGGTCCGGCCCTCGGCCACCTTGACCGGGTCGATGTCGCCGATCAGGTCACCCACACTGGTGTCAGGGGTGGCCAGCTTCTCGCCGTAGCGCTCGCTGCGGTGCCGCCAGGTGATCGGCAGGTCGTCGCCCTGCTCCGCGGCCAGGCGCTGGCATCGCGCGCAGACCGGCTGGTAGGGATGGTCGTTGATCTCACAGCCCGCGACCGCGGGCGTCCACTCGTCGAGCAGGACGGACAGGGTCCGGATCAGGCGCGTCTTGCCCTGGCCGCGCTCGCCCAGCAGGATCGTGTCGTGGCCGGCCAGCAGGGCCCGCTCCACGTGGGGGAGCACCGTCTGGTCGAATCCGACGATGCCGGGAAACCTTTCCTCTCCGGCGCGCATCCTGGCCAGCAGGTTGCGCCGGATCTCCTCTTTAACGGTCTCGAATTCGTGCCCGCTGGCGCGCAGCTCGCCCAGGGTGGTGGCGGCGGGGCGGGGCAGGGTTCCGTCGGCTGCATGTGTCTCGTTGTCTGGCTGCACTCTTTCGACACTACGTCCATGTCGGCGCGCTCTGCATCTCGAGCGACGACAGGCCCGCACCGGGCGGCCGGGTCACGGCCGGCGGAATGCGACACTGCAGGGATGGCGATGACCTCCCCCACCGTGAGCGCCGACGACGTGGCCGCCGCTCGCAAGGTACTGCGCGACATCCTGCCGCCGACGCCGATGCTGCACTCCAGGGTGCTGTCTGAGCGGCTCGGCGGTCCTGTGTTCCTCAAGTGCGAGAACCTGCAGCGCACCGGCTCGTTCAAGGCCCGCGGGGGTTACCTGCGGATCTCCCGGCTCAGCGAGGAGGAACGGGCCCGCGGCGTGGTGGCGGCCAGCGCCGGCAACCACGCCCAGGGGGTGGCGTTCGCCGCCGCGCTGCTCGGCGTGAAGGCCACCGTGATCATGCCGGAGGGCGCCCAGCTGCCCAAGATCGAGGCGACCCGGGGCTACGGCGCGGACATCGTCATGCGCGGCTCGACCGTGGACGACGCGGTGGAGTACGCGCGCGAATACTCGGCCGAAACCGGCGCGGTGCTCATCCACCCATTCGATCATCCGGACATCGTCGCGGGCCAGGGCACCCTCGGACTGGAGATCCTGGAGCAGTGCCCGCAGGTCCGCACCGTCGCGATCCCGGTCGGCGGGGGCGGCGTGGCCGCCGGGGTCACGGTCGCGATCAAGTCCGCGGACCCGTCGATCGCCGTGGTCGGCGTGCAGGCCGAGTCGGTCGCGGCCTACCCGGCCTCGCTGGCGGCCGGCCACCCGGTCCGGGTGCAGCACGCCGCGACCATGGCCGACGGCATCGCGGTCTGCCTGCCCGGGGAGATCCCGTTCGGGATCATCTCCGGGTTCGGTGTGCACGTGCTGACCGTGTCTGAGGAGAGCCTGTCCCGGGCCCTGCTGCTGTGCCTGGAGCGCGCCAAGCAGGTGGTCGAGCCGGCCGGGGCGGCCGCCGTGGCCGGGCTGATGGAGAACGCCGGCATGTTCGAGCCGCCGGTGGTGGCCGTGCTGTCCGGCGGCAACATCGACCCGCTGCTGCTGGCCAAGGTGCTGCGGCACGGCCTGGCTGCGGCCGGCCGCTACCTGACCTTCCGGTGCCGGATCCCGGACCGTCCCGGCGCGCTGGCCAGCCTGCTGGCCGCGGTGGCCGGCCTGGGCGCGAACGTGCTCGACGTGATGCACGAGCGGATCACGCCGCGGCTGCGGGTAGACGAGGTCGAGGTGCTGCTGCAGGTCGAGACGCGCGGCCCGGCGCACTGCGACGACGTGATCAGCCAGCTCCGCCAGGATGGCTACCACCTGATGTTCCGGTGAGCGGCCTCCTGGCCGGGTGAGTCGCCCGGGCGGCCGCCCCTACAGGTTCCCGCGCCGGGCCTGCTCCCGCTCGATCGCCTCGAACAGCGCCTTGAAGTTGCCCTTGCCGAAGCCGTCCGAGCCGTGCCGCTCGATCAGCTCGAAGAACACCGTGGGCCGGTCCTGCACCGGCTTGGTGAAGATCTGCAGCAGGTAGCCGTCTTCGTCCCGGTCGGCCAGGATGCGCAGCTCACGCATGGTCTCTATGGCCACCCGGGTGCTCCCGGCCCACTCGCCGAGGGTGTCGTAATAACTATCCGGCGTGTCCAGGAACTCCACCCCCGCGGCCTTCATGGCCCGAACGGTGGCCACGATGTCATCACAAGTCAGCGCGAGGTGCTGGACCCCGGGGCCGCCGTAGAACTCCAGGTACTCATCGATCTGGGACTTCTTCTTGCCCGCCGCGGGCTCGTTGATGGGGAACTTGACCGTCCGGGAGCCGTCCGCGACCACCTTGCTCATCAGCGCGGAGTACTCGGTGGCGATGTCGTCACCGACGAACTCCTTCATGTTCGTGAAGCCCATCACCCGCTGGTAGAAGCCCACCCACTCGTCCATCCGGCCCAGTTCCACGTTGCCCACGCAGTGGTCGATGGCGGTGAACAGCGGCTGGGCGGGCGGGGTCAGCATGGGCGGGGCCGCGACGTACCCAGGCAGGTACGGACCGCTGTAGGAGGACCGCTCCACCAGCGTGTGCTGGGTATCCCCGTAGGCCGCGATGCTGGCTAGCACCACCTTGCCCTGCTCGTCCTCCACGATCTGCGGCTCGGCCAGGCTGCGCGCCCCATGGCTGGTCGCGTACTTGTAGGCGGCCTCCGCGGACTGCACCCCCAGGGCCAGGTCGATCACCCCGTCGCCGTGCGCCTCGACGTGCCGGGCCAGGGCCGTGCCGGGCCGCACCGGGCCGCGCAGCACGAACCGCGCCGTGCCGGACTCGAGCACGTACGCGACCTCGTCGCGGCACCCGGTCTCCGGGCCGCGGTAGGCCACGCAGCGCATCCCGAACGCGGAGGAGTAATAGTGCGCGGCCTGCCGCGCGTTGCCCACCGCGAAGACCACCGCGTCCATGCCGGTGACCGGGAAGTCGTCTGCAGCACTCATGGCATGCTCCCTCAGGCTCGTCGTGGTCCTGGGAGCAGCATCAGCCTCGCATGGCAGTGTGTGCAACAGTGGCTTGATTTGCTGGTCAACTTGTCTATTCTCTAACGAAAATCGATGCCAAAGCTGTACAGCATGCGCCCATGTACCTGGGCGCCGGTCCCATGGAGGTGATCCCCGGTGATCGATGGCCTGGATGCCCGGCTCATCGGACTGCTGGCCGCTGAGCCCCGGGTCGGGGTGCTGGAGGCCTCGCGCCGGCTCGGCGTGGCCCGCGGCACGGTCCAGGCCCGCCTGGACCGGCTGCACGCCCGCGGGGTGATCACCGGGTACGGGCCGGAGGTGGACCCGGTAGCCCTGGCGCACGGCGTGACGGCCTTCGTCACGCTGGAGATCCGCCAGCCGGGCGGGCACGACCCGGTGGCCGGGCGGCTGGCCGCGATCCCGGAAGTGCTGGAGGCGCACACGATCACCGGGCCGGCCGACATGCTCTGCCGGGTGGTGGCCCGCACCAACGCCGACCTGCAGCGGGTCATCGACGCGATCGTGGACGTGTCCGGGGTGGAGCGGGCTTCCACGGTGATCGCGCTGGCCACGCCCCTGCCGTACCGGGTGCTGCCCCTCGTCCAGTCCGTAGCGCGAGGTACCAGCCCTGCTGACTTGGCTCAGTCCACCGATCAGGCCAGGCCCATCGATCAGGCCGGGCCCACAGATCAGGCCGGGCCCACCGATCAGGCCGGGCCCACCGGCTTGGCCTAACTCACCGGCTGCTTAACTCCCGCCAGCTCACACGCGGTCTCCAGCGCGATGTCGTGCAGCTCGCCCGGGGCGCCAGCGTCCTCGTCGAACAGCATGCATGAGATCCCGACCGAGACCACGGCCACCGACGCCCGGACCCGGTCCCGCAGCGGGGCGTCCGGGCCCGCCAGCAGATCGCGCAGGCGCTCGAACTGCGTCCGGAACAGCTTCTGGCGGTCTCGGCGGCCCTCGCTCATCAGCTGGTGCACGGCGGCCTGGTTCTGCTCCAGGAACCTCATCACGGGCAGGCGATGGCCGACGATCACGCTGTAGCGGTCGAGCAGGAGGCCCCGGGTCTCGTCGGTGCGCGGCTGCGCGGCGCCCCAGGCGATGAGCGCGTCCAGGTCGGTCACGTAGTCCTCGGTGAAGCTGCGGACGATGTCCTCTTTGGACTTGAAGTGGTAATACAGGGCGGCCTTGGTGACGCCGAGCCGCTCGGCGATCTCGCGCAGCGAGGTCTTCTCGTACCCGTGCTCCGCGAACAGCTCGAGGGCCACGGCCTGGATCCGCTCCCGGGTGTCACCCCGGGCCCGCCGCGGCGGCTGGTCAGTCTTGTCGTCCATCGTTCATCCGCCTTTGCCGGGCTGTCCGGACCGTCTCACCACGAGCCGGTCCGCCTGGCTCTAAACTTACTTGACGCCCGGTTAGTAAGCGCCCTAGTCTGGGGCCTCATACTAGCCGGTCGGCAAGTAAGTAGCCATTTCATCCCTGGGGTCGGCATGACAGACACGCAGGCCGCGACGGCACCGGGCGCCAGTCCTGAGCCCGGTACCAAGATGCGGCGCGAGGTACTCGTGGTGCTGCCGGGGCTGCTCCTGGCCATCATGCTGGCCATGCTGGACCAGCTCATCGTGGGCACCGCGCTGCCCCGCATCGTGGGCAGCCTGGGCGGCGTCGCGCACCTGTCCTGGGTGGTCACCGCCTATGTGCTGGCCTCGACCATCACCACCCCGCTGTACGGGAAGCTCGGCGACATGTACGGCCGCAAGCGGCTGTTCATGACGGCCATCGTGATTTTCCTGGCCGGTTCCGCGGCCGCCGGGCTGTCCCAGTCGATGGCCGAGCTCATCACGTTCCGGGCCATCCAAGGGCTCGGCGCGGGCGGCCTGATGGTCAGCGCCATCGCGATCATCGGTGACCTGGTCTCGCCCCGCGAGCGGGGCCAGTACATGGGCTACATCATGGCCGTGATGATGATCGCCACCATCGGCGGCCCGCTGCTCGGCGGATTCATCACCGACAGCTTCTCGTGGCGCTGGATCTTCTACATCAACCTGCCGATCGGCGGTGTGGCCCTGGCCTACCTGGCCGCGACCCTGCACCTGCCCCGGCGCCGGGTCGAGCACCGGGTGGATTACCTGGGCGCGCTGGTCCTGGCCGTGGCCACCACCGCGATCGTGCTCGTCTCCACCTGGGGTGGCAGCCGGTACGCCTGGGCATCGCCCCAGATCCTCGGGCTCTGCGTGGTGGCCGTGGTGGCCGTGGCCTTGTTCATCATGATCGAGGCGCGGGTGGCCGAGCCGATCCTTCCTCTGCACGTCTTCCGCAACCGGAACTTCTCGGTGGTCACCGGGCTCAGCTTCCTGGCCGGGCTGGCCATGTTCGGCGCGATCACGTTCCTGCCGCTGTACCAGCAGACCGTGCAGGGCGCCTCGCCGACGGTCAGCGGCCTGCTGCTCACGCCCATGATGGTCGGGGTGATGATCACCTCGCTCATCGCCGGCCAGATCACCACCCGGACGGGCCGGTACAAGGCCCTGCCGATTCTCGGCGCGGCGGGGATGACCATTGGGATGTGGCTGCTGTCCCTGCTGGGGGTGAACACCAGCCGGGTGACCTCCAGCCTGTACATGGTGGTGCTGGGCCTCGGCATGGGCTTCCTCATGCAGATGACCACGCTGATCGCGCAGAACAGTGTGCAGCTCCGCGACATCGGCGTGGCCAGCAGCTCGCGGCTGTTCTTCCAGCAGATCGGCGGGTCGATCGGGGTGTCGGCGTTCGGCGCCATCTTCGCCCGGCGGCTGGCCGACGCGCTAACGGCCGTGTCACCCGGCGTGCACATGTCCACCAGCGGCGGCCAGTTCGACCCGGCCACGGTCAAGTCGCTGCCCGCGGCCATCCAGCACGACGTGTACTACGCGGTCTCCTACGCGATCCACGGGGTGTTCCTGTGGGCCATCCCCGCGGCCGCGCTGGCCTTCGTCCTGGCCTGGTTCATCAAAGAGGTGCCGCTGCGCGGCCGCACCGCCCCCGGCGACGCCGAGGCCCCCGCCCCCGAACTGGTCGCCTGACCCCTGCCCAACGTCCACACCCCTCCCAACGTCAACGTGGTGGCTTTTGCCCCTTATAAGGGGCAAAAGCCACCACGTTGATGCTCTCGGGGGTCAGCTCCCGATGTAGGGGACCGCCTCGAGGATCTCGACCTTGGCCGCCCGGCCGTTCGGCAGCTGGTAGGTGGCGGAGTCACCGATCTTCTTGCCGTTGATCGCACTGCCCAGCGGCGAGCGCGGCGAGTAGACGTCGATCGGCGCGCCGCTCTCCTCCCGGGAGGCCAGCAGGAAGGTCACCTCATCGTCGTCGCCCTCGAACCGGATGGTCACCGTCATCCCCGGCCCGACCACCCCGTCTGTCCGCGGCGGCTCACCCACCTGGGCATGCTGCAGGATGTGCGCGAGCTGGATGATCCGGCCCTCGATCTTGCCCTGCTCCTCCTTGGCGGCGTGGTAGCCGCCGTTCTCGCGCAGGTCGCCCTCGTCCCGCGCGGCCTCGATCTTCTTGGCAATATCGACCCGCCCGGGCCCCGAGAGGTAGTCGTGCTCCGACTTAAGCCGGTCGTACGCCTCCTGGGTGAGCCAGGTGAGGCTGTCGCTGTTCGTCTCGGTCACGGGTACTCCTTGCCTGCAGTGCGGACACTTGGATCCGCTTGAGCCATGCGCGGCTCCTCGGGGGTAATCCTTTGAGGCTAACAAGGCCGGACAAGTACGTCGCGCCCCAATCCGTTCCCGGCACGCCAGCCTTGACGCCGCTGCGTCATCAGAGCCCGCCACTATACGGGAATGTCGTCGCGGGCCAAGCGCGTTGTCCTGCACAATGTTCTGTCTGCGATCCGCCGGCGGGGTACTGCCCGGGTGCACCTGCCGGGGTGCCCAGCCGGGTACGCAGAGCGCCGGTTTCCTATTGACTCTTCCTGTGCGAGGGGAATTCGATTCGCTTGTCTGCCGCCACGAATGATCCGGTGGTTCCGCCGTCCACGCCCTTGCGGCTGATGGCCGTGCACGCGCACCCGGATGACGAATCGAGCAAGGGTGCGGCCACGATGGCCCGCTACGTCCGGGAAGGCGCGGAGGTCATGGTGGCCACGCTGACCGGCGGTGAGCGCGGGGACATCCTCAACAAGGCCATGGAGCGGCCGGATGTGCGGGAGAACCTGCCCCGTATCCGGCGTGAGGAGATGGCCCGGGCTCGCGAGATCCTCGGGGTGAGCCAGGAATTCCTCGGCTTCGTCGATTCCGGGCTGCCCGAGGGCGACCCGCTGCCACCGCTGCCGGAAGGCTGCTTCGCGCTGCAGTCCCTGGAGGTGGCCGCCGAGCCGCTGGTGCGCGCGGTCCGCGAATTCCGGCCGCACGTGATCCTGACCTACGACGAAGAGGGCGGGTATCCGCACCCGGATCACATCAAGACCCACGAGGTCTCGGTGGAGGCGTTCGAGGCCGCCGCGGACCCGGACCGCTACCCGGGGACCGGCGACCCGTGGCAGCCGCTCAAGCTGTATTACTTCGCCACGTTCCACAAGGACCGGATCACCGCGCTGCACGAGGAGTTGCTGCGGCGGGAGCTGGAGTCGCCATACACCGAGTGGTTCGAGCACTGGGAGGAGCGGGCGGCGGACCGCAAGCCGGTGGAGATCACCACCCGGGTCCAGTGCGCCGACTACTTCCCCATCCGGGATCAGGCGCTGCTGGCCCACGCCACCCAGATCGACCCCGAGAGCTCGTGGTTCGCCTGCCCGGTGGAGGTGCAGCGCGCGGCCTGGCCGACCGAGGACTACCATCTAGCCAGGTCGATCGTGGACACGGAATTCCCCGAGGACGACCTGTTCGCGGGGGTGCGGGAGAGGGTGAGCCAGTGAGCGTCCTGGCCTCGTCGAGCACGGCCAGCCAGATCTACCCCGGGCTGATCGGGTTCCTCGTGGTCGCGGGCATGGGCCTGGCCCTGTTCTTCTTGTTCCGGTCGCTGAACAAGCAACTGCACAAGATCGCCCCGGGCCAGCCATCCAGTGCGCCGCCCGGCCCGGCCCGGCCGCCGCGACCCGGCCTCGCGGCCCATCGCGCCATGCAGGCTGACCGGGCCCGTGCCGCCAGCGGTTCTGGTCCCGATAATCAGCCGGACAGCTCCGCCACGTAGGGGGAGCGTTAGCTCCAGCACCGGCCCGTACCGGTGTCTCAGGTTCGGAGCACCAGCCCGTAGGCCGGTGCCTCAGGTTCGGAGCACCAGCCCGTAGGCCGGCAGGGTAAATCCTGGCACGGGGGAGAAGTCCCGCTCCGGCAGGCGGCGGAATCCGGCCTCGGCGTACAAGTGCTGCGCGGCGAGCATGGTGGTCTGGGTGCACAGCACCAGGTGCCGCACGCCGCCGGCCCGGGCCCGGTCGATGACCGCCTGCAGTAGCACCCGGCCCACGCCACGGCCGCGCGCCTCCGGCGCCACCGCCAGGGCTCTGATTTCGGCCTCATCCGAGCCCCGCACCACATGCCCGGCGTCTGGCCACAACTGGAGCATGACCGTGCCCAGGATCTGGCCCGTGGCTTCGTCGACTGCGGCCAGGATCTGGCCGCTGCCATCGTGGCCCAGGGTCCGGAGCGTCTCGCCGTAGTGCGAGGCGTCGGAGAGGAATCCGCCCGTCTCGTAGGCCGCGACCCGCAGATCGCCGATCTCGGCCAGTTCGGCGGGCCGGGCGTCGCGGACGATCAGTGCGGGAGCGGCCGGGCCGGGCCGCGGCGCCGGCTCCGTGCTCCATGTCCCCGTGCGGTGCGTCTCGGCCACCGGAGCACTCTACCTAGGCCGCGGTACCCGAACCGCGGTAGCTACACCAGAGGCCGGGTGAGCAGCCCGGCCAGGGCCTGCTTGATCGGCGGCCGGGACCCGAACACCAGCAGGAACAGGGCCTCCCGGGCCAGCCGCTGCGCGTCCTGGTCGGCCAGGATCGCCGTCGAGCCCTGGCTGACCAGCAGCGCCGCGGTGGCCCGCAGGGCCAGCTCGCAGGCGGCCGCGCGGGCCGCGGGCATGGCGTCCGGACCGGCGGTGTCCAGCGCCACCCGGCACTGGGCCAGCTGCTCGTCCAGCGGGCCCGGGCCGATCAGCCCGCAGCACCGCGCGGCTAGGCCGAGGGCCAGCGAGCCGTTCGAGCGCAGCCCGGCCGCGTCCCGGTTGGCCCAGTGGGCCAGCGGCAGCGTGGCGGTCACCCGCCCGGCTGGGACGGGATGGCCGGCGAAGCGGAGCGCCACGGTGGAACTGGCCATCACCGCCACCATGGGCAGCGGCTCGGCGGCGAGAGTGCCCGGCGAGGATGACGTCCCGGCGTCGAGCAGCGCCCACACGATGGTGTCGTCCTCCTGGCGGGCGGCCACGAGCAGGGTGTCGATGTGGCCCCACCCAGTGACCCACGGCGCGGTCCCGTCGAGCAAGTACCCGCCCCCGGCCGCCCGGGCGCGCAGCTGGGGCGGCCCCGGCAGCAGGCCAGCCAGGGCCACGCCGGCCCGCCGCTCGCCCCGGCACAGCGGCCCGAGCATCTCCTGCCGGAGGCCGGTATTGGCGGTCCCGGCCGCCGCGCGCACCACGCCGTGATGCTGCAGCCACACGAACGTGGTGGACAGGCACGCGCCGGCCAGGATCTCGATGATCTGGCCGACCGCCGGGAACCCCACGTCCTGGCCGCCGGCCTCACGCGGCCCGGCCAGCCCGTAGAAGCCCTCCGCGGCCAGCAGGTCCAGGTGCTCCGGCGGGATCCGCTGGCTGGCCTCCACGCGCATCGCGGCCGGGGCGAGCACCCGGGTGGCCAGCTCGCGGGCCCGGTCGACCCAGTACGCGGTTCCGGTGCTTGGCATGACGCCAGCGTGCCACGGCTGTCCCTGGTGGTTGCTACCGTCGGTCGGGAGTAAGGCGTGGCCTGGTCGGGCCGGCGAGGAGTGGCGGGCATGCTGGTCATCCACGGCATCTGGGCGCGGGAGGCGCTCTGCCTGTGGGCGGAGGACTCCGCGCTGTCGGCCAGCCTGGAAGCCCCGGCCGCCGGCCGGTCCTCGAGGGCCCCCCGGCCGCACCCGTTCGCGGCCGATCCGGGCGTCCTGGGCGACGCGCTCGGCCTGCTCGGCGAAGGTCCCCGGGACCTGGCCAGCAAGGCGGCCGCGGACGAATTGTCCCTCTGGCTGCCGTCGGCGGGCCCAGGTCCCGGGTGTGCCCCGGAGCTGATCCGGCCGGCCGATCTGGAGGGGGACGGGCGCGGGGACAAGCGCGGCGCGGCCTGCGGGCGCCGGGCCGCGCTCGGCTGCTGGCGGGTTCCCGCGCTGGTGTTCGGCCCCGCCGCCGCGCTCAGCCTGCTGGCTGCCCTGGATCCGGTGGATAGCCCGTCCGCCGCGGCCGCTCACCCCGACCTGATCGCCGGGGGCTCGACCGTCTACTGGGCGGCCGTGGCCCGCTTCGCGGCCGACCTGTGTGCCCGCGGCCGGGTCCTGCCCGGGCTCGGACGGGCAGGCGACGGGGCGGCCGGTCTGGGGTCTTCGCCTGGCCCGGGGTCTTCGCCTGGCCCGGGGTCTGCGGGCGGCCCGGGGTCTGCGGGCGGCCCGGGGTCTGCGGGCGGCCCGGGGTCTGCGGGCGGCAGCCCGGCTGGTCCGCGCTGGGCCGCGGCCTGGCGCCCGGTACTGACTGGCCCGGATGCCCCGCGAGCCGCCGAGCTGGCCGGGGCGATGCCGCCGGTCTGCCGCGCGGGCGAGCCCGGCGGCCAGCCGCCCGGGCCCGTGCTAACCGGAGCGCTGGACGCGCTGGCCGACGCGGCCGCGCGGGCCCGGCTGGATGCGTCCGCGGCAGGACCTGCGGGCTCGCCTGGTCAGGCCGGGGCGGCTCAGCAGTCCTGGGGCCTGCTCCCGCCGCGCCGCGGGCGCCGGCCTGCCCGAGTCCCGGTCGCCGAGCGCTGGGCAGCGGCGCTGACCGGCCCAGATGCCGAGGTCGAGGTGGCCACCGCGGAGGACGAGGCGGAAGTGGCTGAACTGGCCGCCGCCCTGGATGCCTGGCGGGCAGCCGCCCAGGCCCCCGCAGGGCCGGTGCGCACCTGCTTCCGGCTCGTGGAGCCCGTGCCGCTGGACGCCGTGCCCCAGGACGCCGACCCGGAGGACGCCGTCCTGCAGGACGCCGTCCTGCAGGACGCCGACTCGCAGGACGCCGACTCGCAGGCCGCCGTCCCGCAGGACGACGTCCCGCAAAACCCGGCGTCGCAAAGCCCAGTGCCGTCCGAGGAGGACCAGCCCTCCGACCCCCCCGACGACACCTGGCACGTCGAGTTCACCCTCCAGTCGGCCGAGGATCCGAGCCTGATGCTGGCCGCGGCGGACGTGTGGGCCGGCACCGGCGGCTGGGCTCCCGGCGGAATCGCCCGCCCGGACGAGGAACTGCTGCTCGGGCTGGGCTCGGCGGCGCGGCTGTTCGGGGAACTGGAGGACGCGCTACGGGACCCGGCGCCCGCCGGGATCGCACTGGACACCGCGGGGGCGTTCCGTTTCCTGAAGGAGACCGGCCCGCTGCTGGCCGGTGCGGGGTTCGGCGTGCTGCTGCCGGACTGGGCCCGCAAAGCCCGGCTGGGCCTCAAGCTCACCTCCCGGTCCCAGGGGACCACCACGTCTGCCTCGGCCAGCGCACCGAACGGGAGCGGCTTCGGCCTGGGTGACCTGGTCGAGTTCCGCTACGACCTGGCCGTCGGGGACACCACGCTCGACGCCGATGAGCTAGCCGAGCTGGCCCAGCTGAAGATCCCCCTGGTCCGGGTCCGGGGTCAGTGGGTGGAGCTGGACGAAGGCAACCTCCGCGCCGCGCTGAAGTTCATGGAGCGCGGCCGCGAGGGCGTGATGCGAGCCGGTGACGTCCTGGTGGCCGGGCTGCGCGGCCCGGAGGAAGATCTCGAGGTCACCGCCGTCGCGGCGGACGGGTGGCTGGGCGACCTGCTCTCCGGGGCGGGCGACCGCTCGCTGACCCCGGTGACCGCACCCTCCTCGTTCCACGGTGAACTGCGCCCGTACCAGGAGCGCGGCCTGGCCTGGCTGTCTTTCCTCAGCGACCTGGGCCTGGGCGGCATCCTGGCCGACGACATGGGGCTGGGCAAGAGCGTGCAGACGCTGGCGTTGCTGGATCACGAGCGGGCGGCGCAGGCTCTCCCCGGGGCGCCACCCCGCACTGGCCCGACGCTGCTGGTCTGCCCCATGTCGCTGGTGGGGAACTGGCAGCGGGAAGCGGAGCGGTTCACCCCCGACCTGGCCGTGCACGTGCACCATGGCTCGGACCGGCTGTCTGGGGCCGACCTGCATGACGCGCTGACCGGGGCGGACCTGGTCATCACCACCTACGCGCTGGCCGCCCGGGACCGCGAGGCGCTGGCCGCGGCGCCCTGGCAGCGGGTGGTCTGCGACGAAGCGCAGAACATCAAGAACGCCGGTACCCGGCAGGCCCGCGCGGTGCGCGGCCTGCCCGCCCGGTCCCGGCTCGCGCTGACCGGCACCCCGGTCGAGAACCACCTGGGCGAGCTGTGGTCGATCATGGAGTTCACCAGCCCCGGGCTGCTCGGCCCGGCCGAGAAGTTCCGCGAGAATTTCGCGGTCCCGGTGCAGCGGCACGGCGACGAGGAGGCCGCGGCCCGGCTGAAGCGGCTGACCGGCCCGTTCATCCTGCGCCGGCTCAAGACCGACCGGTCCATCATCTCCGACCTGCCCGACAAGATCGAGATGAAGATCTGGTGCACGCTCACCCCGGAGCAGGCCTCGCTCTACCAGGCCACGGTGACTGACATGCTGGCCCGGATCGACGCCGCCGAGGCGGACATCGAGCGCCGCGGCCTGGTGCTGGCCACCATGGCCAAGCTCAAGCAGGTCTGCAACCATCCGGCGCACCTGCTCGGTGACGGCTCCCGGCTGCCCGGCCGGTCCGGCAAGCTGGCCCGGCTGGAAGAGATCTGCGAGGAGATCGTTGAGGCCGGGGACAAGGCCCTCTGCTTCACCCAGTACGCCGAGTTCGGCCGGGTGCTGCAGCCGTACCTGGCCGCCCGGCTCGGCTGCCCGGTGCTCTACCTGCACGGCGGGACGGCCAAGAGCGCGAGGGACGCCCTGGTCGCCGAGTTCCAGAACGCCGGGGAGCCGGCCGTCTTCCTGCTCTCGCTGAAGGCCGGGGGGATCGGGCTCAACCTCACCGCGGCCAGCCACGTCATCCATTTCGACCGCTGGTGGAACCCGGCGGTCGAAGACCAGGCCACCGACCGCGCCTTCCGCATCGGGCAGCGCAAGGATGTGCAGGTCCGCAAGTTCGTGTGCGTAGGCACGCTGGAAGAGCGGATCGACGCCATAATCGAGGAGAAGAAGGCGCTCGCGGAGCGGATCGTCGGCACCGGGGAGGGCTGGCTCACCGAGCTGTCCACCGCAGATCTGGGCCAGGTCCTCGCCCTGTCCCCTGAGGCGGTCGCCGAATGAGAAGCAGAGCGGCGGTAGCCGAATGAGCCGGGACACCAGCTGGTGGCACGAGGCGTCCGCGCCGCGCCGGGTCGAGAACGGCATCAAGGCCCGCAGCAAGCGAGGCGCGATCGGCGAGCAGTGGTGGTCCCGCCGGTTCGTGTCGGTGCTGGAGTCGCTGGGGATGAGTGGCCGGCTGGCCCGTGGCCGCAACTATGCCCGGCGCGGCCAGGTCATGGAGTTCGAGCTGACCACCGGCAAGGTCCGGGCCCGGGTGCAGGGTTCCCGGCCCGCGCCCTACCAGGTCCGGATCGGGGTCCTGCCGCTGACCACCGCGCAGTGGCGCTCGGTGACCGCAGCGCTCGGCGCCCAGGCGCTGTTCCGGGCCAAGCTGCTGGCCGGGGAGATGCCGCACGAGATCGAAGAGGTGTTCGCGGCGTGCGGCACCCCGCTCTTCCCGCGGTCCGCCCGCGACCTGGAGATGTCCTGTTCCTGCCCGGACTGGGGCGTGCCCTGCAAGCATCTGGCCGCGGTCTGCTACGTGCTGGCCGAGAAGTTCGACGACGACCCGTTCGCGATGCTGGCCTGGCGCGGCCGCGGCCGGGAGGAGCTGCTCGGCGCGCTGCGGCGCCAGTCGGCCGCGCCGGGCCCCGATCCCGGCGGGATGACGGGCCCGGCCGGGTTTTCGTTGGAGAAAGTAAATGCGCCACCGCTGGCTGAGTCCCTGGACCGGTTCTGGTCGCCGGGTTTGTCCCGGGCCCGGTTGCGCGGCGCCCAGGCCGTGCCGGCTACCGCCCCGGACCTGGTGCTCCGCTCGTTCGAGCCGCCCGGGGTGCAGGTCCGCGGGCAGGATCTGACCGCCCTGCTCACCCCCGCGTACCTGCGGCTGGCCGGGCCGGAGGAGCTGCCGGGCGAGGGGCAGGACGTCCCGGGTCCCGGTTAGGCCGGGAGATTCGTGTACACGAATGTGTCCGGCGCGCCACAATGGGTTGATCGGCAAGCGTTTGCGGGGAGGGTGCCAGATGGACCGGAACCCGATCATGCCCGGACGAGCGGCATGACGGACGAGGCACGGCCGGAGCAGGTTCCGGCGGCGGAAGTGCCCGCCGACGCCCTGCTGGTGGACGTCCGGGAGCCGGACGAGTGGACCGCGGGGCACGCGCCCGGGGCGGTGCACATCCCGCTCGGCCAGCTCGGGACCCGTTATACGGAGATCCCGCAGGACGGCCTGGTGTACGTGATCTGCCGGGCCGGCAGCCGCTCCAACCGGGCCGCTCAGGCGCTGGCCGGAGCGGGCTGGGACGTGGTGAACGTGAGTGACGGGATGAACGGCTGGGCCGCCGCGGGGCGCCCGATGACGAACGAATCGGGAACCACGCCCTACGTGGCCTGAGCGCCGGGGGACGGCCAGCGCCGCCCCCCGGCACCGGCTGCCGGGGTCAGGGCAGCAGAGGTCAGGCGGCGCTGAGCCGCTGCACTTCCGCGTCGGTGAGCACCAGGTCGGCCGCCTGGGCCGAGTCGGTGATGGATTCCGGCCGGCGGGCGCCCGGGATCGGGATCACCACCGGTGCGAGGGCCAGCATCCAGGCCAGGGTGACCCGCTGCGGCGAGACGCCATGAGCGTCGGCGACCTCCTGGAACGCCGTGTGCCGGGCGCCGAGGTCACCGGCCCGGTCGCTGCCGCCGAGCGGGCTCCAGGGCAGGAACGCGATGCCGAGGCGGGCGCAGTGCCGCAGTTCGTCTTCGCTGGACCGGAAGGCCGGCGAGAACTCGTTCTGGACGCTGGCCAGGCTGCCCTGGCCGAGAATCCGCCGGGCGGTGTCGATCTGCGCGACCGTGGCGTTGGAGATGCCGGCCAGCCGGATCTTGCCCGCGTCGAGCAGGTCCTTGAGGGCCCCGATCGACTCCTCGTACGGGACCGCGGGGTCGGGGCGGTGGAACTGGTAGAGGCCGATGACGTCCACGCCGAGGGCCTTCAGCGACGCCTCCGCGGCCTCGCGCAGGTGCGCCGGGGATCCGTCCACGGTCCATGAGCCGTCGCCGGGCCGGACGTGGCCGCCCTTGGTCGCGACGAGCACGCCGCTGGTGTCGCCGCCGTAGGTGGCCAGGGCCCGGGCGATAAGCCGTTCGTTGTGACCGGCCTCGCCGGGCAGGAGGTGGTAGGCGTCGGCCGTGTCGATCAGCGTGACCCCCGCGTCCAGGGCCGCGTGGATGGTGGCGATGGAGCGCTGCTCCTCGGGCCGGTCCTCGATCGACATGGGCATGCCGCCCAGCCCGATCGCGCTGACCTCAAGACCGCCAATGGACCTGCTGCGCATCAATGCTCCAGTGTGTGTGCTGTCCGGTTTCCGTTTACCGCAACTGCCCGCACCCCCCAGGACATGCCGTGCTGGTGATAAAAATCGGTCACCCTGGTGATCACCCGGAGCGATCAGGGATGAGTTCGGCCACGAACGCCCGGGCCGCCGCGGACGGCCGCCGGGCGGTCGGGGTGGCCACCGAGACCCGCCAGACCAGGTCCGGGCCATCCAGGCCGATCAACGCCAGCCCGGTGAGATCGGCCGCCGACTCCGGGACGAAGGCGATGCCCAGGCCGTTGCGGACCAGGGCTGCGGCCGAAGTGAATTCGGCCACCTCGAAGGGCACCCGCCGGTCCAGGCCCGCCCCGGCGAAGGCCCGATCGGCCAGCGTCCGGTTCCCCCATCCGGGCGGGAAGTCCACGAAGTCCTCCTCAGCCAGCTGGGCGAGAGTGACCCCGCGCTGCCCGGCCAGCGGGTGGCGCGCCGCGGCGATCAGGACCAGAGCCTCCTCGCTCAGCGGCTGCAGCCGCAGGCCGGCCGGCGCCTGACCGGGCAGGGCGACGAGAGCCAAATCAAGTTCGCCACTGATTACGAGTGCGGCCAGCCCGGCCGACCCCGCGGGAGCCTGCCGGAGGTGGACCGACACCCCCGGGTGACTGGCGTGGAACCGCCCCAGCAACGCCGCGAGGTCGAACGAGCCGGTGGACAGCATCGTGCCCACCGTGAGCGTGCCGCGCAGCCCGGCCCGGGCCTGCGCCACCGCGTCCCGGGCGGCCTGGGCCGCGGCCAGGGTGGCCCGGGCTTCGGGGAGCAGGGCCAGGCCCGCGTCGGTCAGCGCCACCCGGTGCCGGTCCCGGTCGAACAGCGTGGCCCCGAGTTCCCGCTCCAGGCTGGCGATAGCGCTGGACACGCCGGATTGGACCACATGCAGCCGCCGCGAAGCGCGGGTGAAGGACAGTTCCTCGGCGACCACCACGAATTTTCTCAGGCTTTCCAGCGACGGCAGCTGGCCTGGGTCTTCCCGGGATCCGGGCCGCGCTGACGTCATCCGTGCCTCATCCGTGCATCATCTCCCGGGGAGATTTTGCTTAGCAAGACTTGTCATCGCGGTAGATCAATGATCCGGGCCGCGGCCGGTGTTATCCCGGGCGACGTTACTTCTTCGAAGGAGTCACAGATGCCAGCGTCCACGCCCCTCGCCAGCCGGCGCCGGGAGATCTCCGCCGCGATGCCCGGTGCCGTTTCCCGGGAGGCTGGCCGGCCGTACCGGCGCGGGTTCTGGCTGGTCGGTTTCGTGTTCCTGGTGACCATGGCCTTCTCGGCCGTGCCCGCCCCGCTCTACGTGCTGTATGCGGCGCGAGACCACTTCGGCCCGCTGATGATCACGGTCATCTTCGCGGCCTACGCGGTGGGCGTGATCGCCAGCCTGTTCCTGGCCGGGCACTTGTCCGACTGGGTGGGGCGCCGGCGGATGGCCGTGATCGCCGTGATGATCAACGTGGCGTCCGGGGTGATCTTCCTGCTCTGGCCCACGGTGGCGGGGCTGCTCATCGCGCGCGTCGTGTCCGGGGTCAGTGTGGGGATGCTGACCGCCACGGCGACCGCCTACCTGAGCGAGCTGGACGCATCCGGCCGTGGCGGCCTGTCCCGGCGCCGTGCGGAGATCATCGCGACCGCCGCGAACCTGGGCGGGATCGGCCTCGGCCCGCTGATGGCCGGATTCCTGGCCCAGTACGCAGCAGACCCGCTGGTGGTGCCGTACCTGGTGGTCGAGGCGCTCATGCTGGCCGGCCTGCTCGGGCTGGCACTCGTGCCCGAGACCGTGACCCGCCCGCAGACCCGCCCCCGGTACCGGCCGCAGCGTATCTCGGTGCCCGCGCAGCACCGCCCGGCGTTCTACGCGGCGAGTGCGGCGGCCGCGGCTGAGTTCGCGCTGTTCGGCTTGTTCACGTCGCTGGCGCCCGGCTTCATCGGCGGCACGCTGCACGACACGTCACACGCGCTGGCCGGCGCGGCCACGTTCGCGGTGTTCGGCGCGGCGGCCCTGGCCCAGACCGTAGTGAGCCGCGCTCCGCTGCGCCGCCAGCTGGCCCTGGGCCTGGCGGCCCTCGCCGCGGGCCTGGCTCTGGTCACCGCGGCCTTCTGGCTGGCGAGCCTGGCGCTGCTGCTGGCCGGCGGGGTGCTGGCGGGCGCCGGTGCGGGCGCCGCGTTCAAGGGCAGCGTGACCACGGTGCTGAGCATCGCCCGGCCGCATGCTCGCGGCGAGGCGCTGGCGGGGTTGTTCCTGGCCGCCTACGTCGGCCTGGCCGTGCCGGTCGTCGGGCTCGGCGTGGCCACCCAGTTGCTGTCCGGGCGGGTGGCGGTCCTGGGCTTCGCGGTGCTGCTGGTGGCGGTCGTCGCCCTGGTCAGCCGGAGGCTGCTGAAGCGGTAGGGCTGGTGCGGGAGGCTGCTGGGCCGGAGGTGCTGCTGGGCCGGTGGCTGCTGGGAGCATGACGGGGGGGCGCCGGGGGACTCCCGGGCCTTTGTAGGGTGGAAGCGTCCCGGGATGCGCAGTCTTCCCGGGTCCGACTTCCTACTTTCCGGAGAGGATTCATGGACTACGTCAACCTCGGCGCGACGGGTCTGCAGGTGTCCCGCATCTGCCTCGGCATGATGAGCTACGGCAACAACTCCGAGCGCGAATGGGTGCTGGACGAGGACGCCGCGGAACCGATCGTGCGGGCCGCGGCGGACGGCGGAATCAACTTCTACGACACCGCGGATGTCTACTCTGCGGGGGCCAGTGAGACGGCTACCGGCCGCCTCCTGGGCAAGTTGTTCACCCGTGAGGAGGTCGTGGTCGCCACCAAGGTCCACGGCGACACGATGCCCGGCCCGAACGGCCGTGGGCTGTCCCGCAAGCACATCATGGCCTCCATCGACGCATCGCTCGAGCGTCTGGACATGGACTACGTGGACCTGTACCAGATCCACCGCTGGGACTACGCCGCGCCGATCGAGGAGACCATGGAGGCGCTGCACGATGTGGTCCGGGCGGGCAAGGCCCGCTACATCGGCGCGAGCAGCATGTTCGCCTGGCAGTTCGCCAAGGCGCAGTACACCGCGTCCCAGCACGGGTGGACCCGGTTCGTGTCCATGCAGAACCACTACAACCTGGTCTACCGGGAAGAGGAGCGGGAGATGATCCCGCAGTGCATCGACCAGGGCGTCGGGGTCATCCCGTGGAGCCCGCTGGCCCGCGGGTTCCTGACCGGAACCCGGACCCGGGACGGCGCCAAGCACACCGTCCGGGCCAACTCCGACGCGTTCGGCGACACCCTGTACGCCCAGCCGGCCGACTTCGACGTGGCCGACCGGGTGAACGAGGTGGCCGCGGCCCGGGGTGTGCCCGCGGCCCAGGTGGCGCTGGCCTGGCTGCTGCACCGCCCGGGGGTGACCGCGCCCATCGTGGGAGCCACCAAGGTCAGCCATCTGGAGGACGCGCTGGCCGCCGAGCAGCTCGACCTTACGCCCGAGGAGATGGCCCGGCTGGAAGAGCCGTACCTGCCGCATCCCACCCTCGGCCACGGCTGACCTCTTCGGGCGGATCAGCCGAAGGTGAACACGTACGCCTGGACTCCAGGGCGGGGAAAGACGATCTCGACGGTGCGGTCAGCGATCTGACCGCGCTGGCGGATGAGCTGGTAGAGCCGCTGCTGCACGACCATCCCGTGGCCCTCATCGTCAACGTCGGTTCCGTGGTCCGCGCCGGGTGGCTGCCCGTCGATGAACACGCGGAACGGCACGGAAGTTCCTGGCCCGCCCGGTCCCATGACCAGGTGAAGATCGCGGGCATGGAAACGGCAGATGATCCGCCCGCCAGGCGGGTGCAGCGTGGTGGCCTCTTCTCCCATCGTCCAGTCCCCGGACAGGGCCCAGCCGTTGAGGCCCAGCCGCGTGGGGGTGGCGTAGCTGTGACGTTGCCCGGCCACGACGCCGCCGGGGGAGGCGAAGTTCTCGGTGCGGTCGTAGCCGGTGTAGTTCTCCGGTGATCTCAGGCTGGCCCAGTCGGCAGGCGCTTCGATGCCGCCGGCCTCGACCGATACCAGTTCCGGCCCGACGTCGGCGGTTCCGGCCTCGGCCAGCAGCTGCTGGATGATCATTTCTGACTGCTGGTATTCGCCTTCGCCGAAGTGGTGATGGCGGATATGTCCTCCGGCGTCTACGAAGTAGAGGGCGGGCCAGTAGTGGTTGTCGAAGGCCCGCCATATCGCATAGTCGCTATCGAGCGCGACCGGGTAGGCGATTCCCATGTCCTTCACGGCCTGGCTGACGTTATCGGGGTCGTGCTCGAAAGAGAACTCGGGCGTGTGCACGCCGATCACGACCAGCCCGTGGCCGGCGTATTTCGCGGCCCAGGCGCGGACATAAGGAAGCTGGCGTAGCCAGTTGATGCAGGTATAGGTCCAGAAGCCAACCAGGACCACGTTCCCGCCCAGGTCTGCTGGTGTCAGCGCCGGTGAATTGAGCCACCCGGTCGCGCCGTCGAACCCGGGAATTTCTCCCTCAACGGGCAGCCGGACCGAGGCCGTGTGCAGTCCGGCGGGCGTACGCCAGTGTGCGCTCATGACGATCCTCCGGGAGCCTCGTGCGGCAGCGGCGGGGCGGCGTGGGCGCCGTGCGCGTCGAGCTCGGGTTGCTCAGACATCAGGCTCGTCCCCGGGTGGCCTGAAGTGGGTAAGCTCAGCGTCGCATACCGGGCGGCGCGTCACCACCCCCGATGACTCGCGCCCGTGCCTCAGCCCAGGAGTGCCTCAGCTGAGCAGCCACAGCACCCGCACCCGGGCGCCCGAGCGGCTGTCGTACTGAGGACTGGGGTAGTAGGTCTTCGCCTTCGGCCTCGACGCCTTGGCGCTCGCGGTCGTCAGCCCGGACCGGCCGAGGATGTTGTGGTTCCGCGCGTACACCAGCAGGAACGCCCGGTTCGTCGCGGTCAGGTCGAAGTAGGTGTCGGTGAGCGAGCCCAGCAGGTAGGAGTCCACGTAGACGATCGCTGTGCCGGCGGTGCCGGTGTCAAACGTGGTGATCGTGCCTTCCATCCAGAAGGGCGTTCCATCCCGTGCCATCCCGTGACACGGTCCGGCCCTCATCCTCCGGGGGCGATGCGCACCTGATGTCACCCGGGAAGGCTTTGGGTGAGAAGCCTGTCATGGTGCCTGGTGGTGGGGCCGCCCGCCTTCTGATCATCAGTCATCCGGTCACCATCCCTCAAGGAGATCCTCGTGACGGACACCACCGCCGCTGCCCACTCCCGCCCCACCGTCGCCCTCGTGCACGGCGCGTTCGCCGACAGCTCGAGCTGGAACGGCGTGGTGGGACAGCTGCGAGCCGCCGGACTCGCGGTCCAGGCCATCTCGAACCCGCTACGCGGAATCTCCGCCGACGCCGACTACGTGGCCAGCGCCATCCAGCAGATTCCCGGGCCGGTGCTCGCCGTCGGACACTCCTACGGCGGCGCAACCATCACCAATGCCGCCCCCCACGCCGCCAACGTCGTCGGCCTGGTCTACATCGCGGCCTTCGCGCCCGATGAAGGTGAGGCCCTCGGGGACATCGAAGCTGATTCCAAGGACAGCGTCCTGAATTCGGCCCTGCTCCAGCTGCAGTACCCGACCGGTCCCGGCACCGAGACCGCGGTGGAATTCGCCATCGATCCCGCGAAGTTCCACGCCGCCTTCGCCGCCGATCTACCCGAGGAACAAGCCGCCATCATGGCCGCCACCCAGCGCCCCGTGGCCGCCGCCGCATTCACCGAACCCAACGGAGCGCCAGGCTGGAAGAACCTGCCATCGTGGGCGGTCGTCGCCACTGGCGACAAGGCCGCTGGCAGCGACGTCGTCCGGTCCATGGCCCAGCGCGCGGGAGCGGCAATCACCGAGGTCGGGGGATCCCACGTGATCATGATTTCCCAGCCGCAGGCCGTCACCGACGTAATCCGCCAGGCGATCGACAGCCTCACGCACTGACAACTGCCCGGAGCGTCAGGCGCTCAGGCGCCCGTGCCCTGGTCGCTGAACACGGCGGTACACAACCGGGGCCGGCCGGGTGTGCCGTCGGCAGGAGTGCTGGTCAGCCGGCATTGACCGCGAGGACCAGAGGCAATACCCGGGGCGCCCCGGCCTCGCGGAGCAGCCGGGCCGCGACCGTCATCGTCCAGCCGCTCTCGATGCGGTCGTCGATGACCAGCACCGGGCCACCGAGCGAGGCGACCGCCTCAGCCAGCGGGCCAGGCACGCGCAGCTCACGCCAGACCGCCTGGAGCCGCTGCGGGCTGTTGAACTGCTGGGCGCCGGAGGCACCCACCCGGGGCCCGGAGCCGGCGTAACTCAGGGAGCCCAGCAGGGGCAGCCGGCCGATCTCCGCGATCCGCTCGCCCAGGCTGGTGATGAGCCGGGGCCGGGAGTTGCTGGGCAGCGTGACCACGCCGGCCGGGCGCTGCTCCCAGTCCCACGCGGCCAGCACCTGAACCAGCGCGCCGACCAGGTCGGCGGGGACCGGCCCGTCGTTCTCCCGGTCGAGGAGGGTGCTCAGCCGGGGGCCCCACCCGAGGCCGGTGAGCCGGCCCAGCGCCCGGCCGGTGTCCGCCGACAATCCCGCCGGGATCTTGCCCGCCACGTCCACGCCGAGCCGTTTCATGCCCGGCGGCCACATGCGGCGCGGGCTGACGTCGATACCGGGACGAAGCAGCCGGGCCCGGGCCAGCTCGGCCCCCTCCGCCGACACCTCCGCGGCCCACGGGCGCCCGGTGCAGTTGTCACACCGGCCGCACGGCTCGGCTTCGGGGTCATCGAGCTGATGGCGCAGGTACTCCATCCGGCACCCCGGGATGCGCAGGTAGCTGAGCATGGCCTGCTGCTCCCGGTGCCGCTCCGCCGCCACCGTGGCGTAGCGCTCGGCGTCATAGCGCCACGGCTGCCCGGTGGCGGCCCAGCCCCCGCTGATCTTGCGCACCGCGCCGTCGACGTCCAGGACCTTGAGCATCATCTCCAGCCGGGCCCGGCTCAGGTCGACCTGGGTCTCCAGCGCGCCGGACGACAGCGGTCCGGCCGCCGCGTCCAGCGCGCCGAGCGTCATCCTGACCAGCGGCTCAGGCGGGAACGCCAGCGAGGCGAAGTAGGCCCAGATGTCCCGGTCCTCCGGTCCGGGCAGCAGGACCACCTCGGCCCGCGGCACAGCGCGCCCGGCGCGGCCAATCTGCTGGTAGTAGGCGACCGGCGACTGCGGGGCGCCCAGGTGCACCACGAAGCCCAGGTCGGGCTTGTCGAAACCCATGCCCAGGGCGCTGGTAGCCACGAGCGCCTTGAGCTCACCGTCGAGCAGGGCGCGCTCGGCAGCCAGCCGCTGCTCCTGCTCGTCGCGTCCGGTATAAGGCATGACATTGTGGCCCCGGTCGCGCAGGAAGGCCGCGGTCTCGTGGGCGGCGGCCACGGTGAGGGTGTAGATGATACCGGACCCCGGCAGCTCGTCGAGGTGCTCGGCCAGCCAGCCGAGCCGCTGCTGGGCTGCGGGCAGCTGAACCACGCCCAGGCACAGGCTTTCCCGGTCCAGCGGCCCGCGCAGCACCAGCGCCTCCCCGTCGGCCTCGCTGGCCAGCTGCTCGGCCACGTCCCGGGTGACCCGCGCGTTGGCCGTCGCCGTGGTGGCGAGCACCGGCACACCAGGGGGCAGATTCTCCAGCACGGTGCGGAGCCGCCGGTAGTCGGGCCGGAAGTCATGCCCCCAGTCGGAAATGCAGTGCGCCTCGTCCACGACCAGCATGCCCGCAGTGGCGGCGAGCTTGGGCAGGACCAGGTCGCGGAAGCCGGGGTTGTTCAGCCGCTCCGGGCTGACCAGCAGCAGGTTGACGGAACCGGCAGCGATCTCCGCGTAGATCTCGTCCCAGTCCGCCATGTTGGCCGAGTTCACGGTGCGGGCCTGCAGCCCGGCCCGGGCCGCCGCCTCGATCTGGTTGCGCATCAGGGCGAGCAGCGGGGAGATGATGATGGTCGGCCCCATGTCCCGGGCCCGGAGCAGCGAGGTCGTGACGAAGTACACGGCCGACTTGCCCCAGCCGGTGCGCTGCACCACCAGGGCCCGGCGCCGGTCGCGGGCGAGGGCCTGGATCGCGGTCCACTGATCCTCGCGGAGCCGCGCGGATGGGCCGGCGAGGGCCCGCAGGCAGCGCTCCGCCTCCTCGCGGAGAGCGTGCTCCGCCTCGTCGCGCAGCGCTTCCCCACCCTGGCCGGCCTCGGACGTCATGGGTCCTTGGTATCAGGACGGGCCGACAGCTGCGGCCCAGGCGTCTGCCATTTCGTGTGGTCACGTGCAGGCGGGCCAGGTACTCCCCGGCTGCATCGTCCACTATGTGGGATAATCGGCCACATCGCAGGTGCGGGATGTCGGCTCGGGCAGGGTGTGCTGAGCGGGACCCGGGCAGCGGCGCAGGGTCAGGCGGGTTCGGAGGACGGCTGTGGCGCTGACGGACGAGGCCATCGAGAAGATCAAGGCCATGATCGTCTCCGGGATCCTGCGAGCCGGGGACCGGCTTCCCCGGGAAGCCGATCTGGCCGCCGAGCTCGGCCTGTCGCGAAGCTCGCTGCGTGAGGCGGTCAAGGCCCTGTCGCTGGTGAACATCCTGGACGTGCGGCGGGGTGACGGCACGTATGTGACCAGCCTGCAGCCTCCGCTGCTGCTCGAGGCGCTCAGCTTCATCGTGGACTTCCATCGCGATGGGAGCGTCCTCGAATTTCTCGAGATCCGCCGGATCCTGGAGCCGGAGGCCGCGGCGATGGCGGCCGAGCGGATCTCGCCGGCTGAGGTCGCCGGGCTCCGTGAGCTGCTGGACAGCCTGGGGCCGGATCCCGAGGTCGAGGACCTGGTCGCCAACGACCTGGAGTTCCACCGCCGGATCTCGGCGTCCTCAGGCAACAGCGTGCTGTGCTCGCTGCTGGAGTCGCTGTCCGGGCCGACGTCGCGGGCGCGGGTCTGGCGGGCCCTGACCCAGGCGGGAGCCACCCAGCGGACCCTCGCCGAGCACCGGGCCATCCTGGACGCCCTGGAGTCCCGCGATCCAGAGGTGGCCCGGTCCTGGTCCACCGTGCACATCGCCAGCGTCCAGCAGTGGCTCGCGTCGGTGCTCTGACCGCCCGTGCCCCAACCAGGCCCGTCCTCTCACCGTCCGTGCCGTAACAAGCCCGCCGGGTCCTAGAGGTGATGATGCGCGTCGATGATCATCGCCATCGTGTCCTCTACTTCCCCTCCTGCTTCCCCCGGGCCTGCGGCCCGCCCTGCCGCGCCGGCGGCGAGAAGCAGCGTGGAAGCACCGTGGTCGCGGGGGCGGAAAATAGATCGGATGTATCGAGCCAGTCAACCGCTCTCCAAGAGAATCAGAGAATGCGGGGACCTGGCCAAGGAAGGATTCACGTCCGATTGCTGACGGCAGTCATCTGATCTCTAGTGAGACGTTGGCCCGTGGCACCGGCAGTCGCCGTGGATCAGCGGCGGCGCGGCCGCCGACCAGAATGAGGGCCGGGTGCCCCGGCTGGCAGACGATCACACCGCAGTCCTCCTCTAGCAGGCCACGCGGCACTTTACTTCGCTATGCTGCACGTACCGGACCTGACGGCAGCACCCCGCCCTGCAGTCGAGCGCCCGCCCCGGTGGCGTGCGCCAAAGGCATAGTTCCTGTGGCCCGAGGAGGTCGCTGATGATCGCTGCCGGGTTAATGCGCGCCGTTGCGCGCAGGCCACTGTGGTCACTGGCCGTGGGGCCACTAGCTATGCGCCCGCGGGCTCTCGGAGCCTTGGCGATCGCTGGGGTGGCGGCCGCCCCTGTCTTCCTGACGACCCCCGCCCTGGCGGGAACCGCGGGGAGCATGGACGCGCGGGCCGGTGCCCGGGCGGTGACCTCCTGCGGGGCCGGCGTCTCCGCGGTCAACGTCCGGCTGCCGGCCGGCTTCAACCCGCTGACCGCGACTCCGGCCCAGTTGGCCGCGAACGATCTGCCGCTCCGGCCCGCCGGCCGGGTCCAGCTGGCCGCGTGGCGGAGATTTGTCACCGGGGGCGTGCGGGCGGCCCGCAGCACCTGTGTCTTCGCTGCGGTGACCTCGCCCAGTGCCCCGCGGTCGCTGGTGGGCGACGCGAAGCCCGGGTCGCTGGTCGGGGACGCGAAGCCCGGGTCGCTGGTCGGGGACGCGAAGCCCGGGTCGCTGGTCGGGGACGCGAAGCCCGGGTCGCTGGTCGGGGACGCGAAGCCCGCGTCGCTGGTCGGGGACGCGAAGCCCGCGTCGCTGGTCGGGGACGCGAAGCCCGCGTCGCTGGTCGGGGACGCGAAGCCCGCGTCGCTGGTCGGGGACGCTCAGCCGAGCGGGGCCGCACGGGGCGCCAGCCCCACCCTCAGCACCCTGACGCCGCCGGCCACCGCGCCGCGGCCCACCCCGGGGGGCAACCAGGCCACCGCTGCTACCAGGACCGTGGTCTACGGCACCTGGCGGGTTGCCCGTCCGAAGGATGACCCGACCGCCGCCAGGTCCTCGTGGGCGGGCCTCGGCCTCGGGCGGGCCGGGAATCCGCTCGTCCAGGCGGGATCGTCCGTGGGTGGCTACTTCGGTCCCTACCTGTGGTGGCGGGTGGCCCCGCAACGCCCGAACGAGCAGCGGATCAGCCTGGACACCGCGGCGGGTGACACGGTCTACGTGCGCATCCAGCTGCAGCGCGGCCAGGCCACGGTGACCGTCAGGGACGAATCCACCGGCGCGGGCGGCACGTACGTCTTGCGGTACCGCAGTCTGGACGGCTGACCGGGAACCGGACCCGGCCCCCGGCCGGGCCCGGGTCCGGCCCGCCGCTTCCCGGCGGCGGGCGGCCCTGAGAACATGGCCGGATGGACGGCAGTAACACGCCCGGGCTGGACGGCGTCATCAGGCGGCTGAAGGCCTGCCTCAACGGAAAGCGCAGCCAGGCCGAGAATCCTGCGGTGCCGGTCACCCCGGCGGAGCTGGCCCGGGACGCCGCGGCCGCGGTCGCCGCCGGGGCCGAGGCCATCCACCTTCACGCGCGCGGCCCCGACGGCGCCGAATCGGTGCGGGCCGCCGATGTCGGCGCGGCGGTGGCCGCGGTGCGCGCGGCCTGCCCGGGTACTGCGGTGGGGGTGTCCACCGGGCTGTGGATCACGGACGGGGACGCGGCGGCCCGGCATGCCGCCGTCGCGGCCTGGTCGGGCCTGGACGCCGCCGCGCGGCCCGACTTCGCCTCCGTGAACGTCAGCGAAGCAGGCTGGGCCGGCGTGGCCCGCGTGCTCGGCGCGGCCTCGATCGCCGTGGAGGCCGGAGTTTGGTCGGCCGCGGACGTGCCGGTCCTGGCCGCGGGCGGGCTACCCCAGCCGCCGTTGCGGATCCTGATCGAGATCATGGGCGAGCCGGCTCCCGCGGCCCCACGGGCTGCCGAGGCTATCCTGCGCGCCCTCGACGCCTCCGCGGTGCGCGGGCTCCCGCGCCTGCTGCATGGCGAGGGAGACAGCTGCTGGCCCCTGGTGGCGCAGGCGGCCCGGGAAGGACTGCCCACCCGGATCGGACTGGAGGACACCCTGGCCGGCCCAGACGGCCGCCCAGCCAGCGGGAACGCCGAACTGGTCCGCTGCGCGCTGGAGATGCTGGACCGCACCCGGCGTTAGCGGGCGGCCAGGATCAGCTTCTGCAGGGCGGTCCCGGGCTGCAGAAGGGTCGCGAGGCCGACCGCCCGGCCGTTCAGCTTCACCGTCGGGGTGGCGTCAACGCCGCTCTTGATGACCTGCTCGCTGAACGGGACGGCCTGCGGGGCATAGGTCTGGGACGAGACACAGTGCGTGAACGACGCGCTGGTCAGCCCTATTTTGGCGCCCAGCGCGAGGAGCAGGCTGATCGGGAATCCATTCTTGGTCCGTTCGCCGGGCTGGTTGGAGTAGAGCAGATTGTGGTACCTCATCCACGACCCGGCAGGCACGCACTGCGCCGCGGCCCAGGCCCGCACCGAGTTGTCCTGGGCCGGCTGCTCGCCCAGGAAGATCGTGAACGGGTGGTAGATGACCCGCACCTGGCCTTCGCGGGCCAGCTTCTGCACCGACGCGCCGTTGGTTTTCTCGAACTCGTCGCAGACCGGGCACTGGAAGTCCTCGTAGACGTCCAGCACGGGCGTCTTCACCCCGGGCTGGGCGTTGGTCACGCTGTGATCTGGGTTCTTCGTGACCGGCGCGAACGGGCCGTTGTAGTAGGCGTCGTGCACCGCGGCGGTGCTCGTGCCTGTGTTCTGACCGGGGTGGGTCACCACGATGACGATGACCGCGATCACGATCGCACCCAGCGCGCTGCCCACCACGAGGAGTACCCGGTTGCGCTGGCGGCGGCGGGCCCCGCGCTCGCGCTCCAGCCGGATCCGCTCCCGGGCCGCGGCCCGCCCGGACTTGCTCATGTCCCGAGGGACTCCCCGGCCCGCTCATCCTCGGAGCGCAGGTCCTGGCTGCGGTGATCCCTGCTGAGCTGGTCTTTGCTGCACTGGGGACACAGGCCGAAAAGCTCGATGGTGTGGTCCACTGCCGTGAAGCCCGCCTCGGCCGCGACCTGCTCGGCCCAGCGCTCCACGGCCCGGCCCTCCACCTCGACGCTGGTCCCGCAGATACGGCAGATGAGGTGATGGTGGTGGGCGTTGCTCTCGCACCGGCGGTACAGCGTCTCGCCGTTCGCGTCGCGGATCGTGTCGACCTGGCCGTCCTCGCTCAGCACCTGCAGGTGCCGGTAGACGGTGGTCAGGCCGATGTGCTCGCCGCGCTGGCGCAGTTCCGCGTGGATCTGCTGGGCGCTGCAGAACCCGGGCAGCCCGCCGAGCACCGCCGACAGTGCCTCAGCCTGCCGGGTCCCGCGCACCCGGGTGCCCCCGGACGGACGCTTAGCAGGCACCGGCGTCATCACACCCGCACACTAGCAGTCGTGACTCCCTGCTCCTCAGCTCCGCGCCAGGTCCGGGGCCCGGCCGGGTGCCGTCCGCGCAGCGCGGCCCAGCCCCGCCCGGCGGCGTAGCAGACCGCCCCGAGCGCACCCACGAAGAAGCCGACGGGCCAGTTCGTCTGGTAGGCGGCGGCGATCGAGATCCAGAGCACCACGACCGCGATGACGGCGGACAGGGCCAGGGCAGGCAGCGGCTTGCTGGTCACCGAGCGGGCCGCCGCGGGCGGCCCGATCATCAGGCTGAAGATCAGCAGCGCCCCCACGACCGGCAGGGTCATGCTCGTGGCCAGCGCCACCACCACGAGGAACAGCGTCTCCACCCGGGCAGGCCGGATGCCCCGCGCCTCGGCCAGCTCCGGCATCACCGAGGAGAGCAGCAGCGGCCGGTACAGCGCGATGATGGCCGCGATACAGACTGCGGCCAGGATCGCGATCGGGAGGACCTCGGTGCTACTCACCCCGAGCACCTCGCCGAACAGCAGGGCGTAGATCTCTGGCGCGTACTCCGTGCTGAAGCTCAGGAACAGCGCACCCAGGCCGAGCAGGACCACCAGGGCCAGGGCCGTGGCCACGTCCCGCCGCCCGTGCCGGCTGAGCCAGCCGATCCCCAGCGCGCCGACCAGGGCCGCCACGGCCAGCCCGACGAGTGTGCTGATCCCGAGCAGGCTGGCCCCGGCCGCGCCCGCGAACGCCCCCTGCGGCACCGCGTCCGCCACGAACGCCGCGCCGCGCAGCACGATGAAGAACCCGACGGTGCCCGCCACCAGCGCGACGATGGTGCCCACCAGCCAGGCGTTGATCATGAATCCGGAGAACATCGGCTCAGGCCCGCCTGACCCGGCTGGTGCTGACCCGGCTGGTGATCCCCTGCACCGCCACGTAGCCGAGGAAGATCAGCGTGACCACGAAGAAGCTGACCGGCCAGCCGTGCCGGGCCGGCGGCCAGTAGAAGCTGTCGTAGGCCAGCAGCACTCCCAGCCAGGTGGCGGCCAGGCCGGCCAGCGCGCCCCAGGCCATGGCCAGCCCGGGGCGGCTGGTCAGCCGGAGCCCGATCGCGGCGGGCCCGATCAGCAGTGCCGTGGACAGGATGGTGCCGATCGTCATAGCGGACAGGGCGACGGCGATGGCGATCGCGACCAGGACCAGGAGGCCGACCAGCCGGACGCTGATCCCGCGGACGGCGGCCAGGTCCGCGGCGACCGAGCTGAGCAGCAACGGCCGGTACAAGACGGCCACAATGCCCACGGCCGCCACGCTGAGCAGCGTGATCACCGGCAGCAGGGAACTGCTGATGGTGAACATGGAGCCGAACAGAATCGTGATCGTGGCCCCGGAGACGTTGCTGTGCGTGGTGTCCCAGTAGAGGAACAGCGCGGCCAGGCCGAGGCCCGCCCCCCGGACGATCCCGGTGGCCAGGTCCCGGCCACGGGGCCGCTGGACGCCGATCATGTCCATCACCCCGGCGGCCAGCACTCCCACCCCGACGAAGCCCCACAGCGGGCTGACCCCGACCAGGAAGGACGCGGAGCCACCGGTGACGCTTATGTCGGCCAGGGCGTGCCCCGCGTAGGACTGGCCGCGGATCACCGCAAACGAGCCCACGATCCCGGACACCAGCGCGACGACCCCGCCCGCGGCCAGGGCCACGTGCACCGGCGCGCTGGAGAAGAAACCCGGTTCAAAAATCATGTGCAGCAGGGTGGGCACGGGCGGATCACGCGCCCTCGTGAATAACCGGTTCCGGCTCCTGCTTCGGTTCCGGCACCGCAACGGGAACCGGCACATCGAGCCCTACCCCGTGCGCGGCCGCGACCACCAGGATCCGGCCATGCACCCTGATGACGTCCACGTGCTGGCCATACAGCTCGCTGAGGACCTCGGGGCGTACCACCTCGGCGGTGGTCCCGCTGGCGGCCCGGCCCGCCGCCATGTACACCAGCCGGTCCATCACCGGCAGCAGCGGGTTCATGTCGTGGGCCGAGATGAGTACCGCGATCTGCTGCTCGCGGGCGACCCGGCCGAGCAGTTCGACCACATCCTGCTCGCTGGCGATGTCCAGGTTGGCCAGCGGTTCATCGAGCAGCAGCAGCCGGGGGCGGCTGATCAGCGCGTGCGCGATCAGCACCCGCTGCTGCTCGCCGCCGGACAGCAGGCCCACCCGGGTGTCGGCGAACCGGTCCGCGCCCACGGCCTGCAGCATCTCGTCGACCTGCCGCCGGCGCCGGGCCGACGGCAGCGGGAGGCCCAGCCGCTGCCCGTCCAGTCCCAGGCCGACCAGGTCGCGGGCGCGCAGCGGCATGTCCGGGTCGAGCAGGATCTTCTGCGGGACGTACCCGATCAGCGAGCCGCGCCGGGTGCGCGGCTGGCCCGCCACCCGCACCGTCCCGGCCGACGGGGCCTGCAGGCCGAGAATGACCCGCAGCAGGGTGGTCTTGCCCGCGCCGTTCGAACCGATGAGGGCGGTGAACTCGCCCGGCCGGAGGGCGAAGCTGACGTCGTCGAGGATCTTCCGGCCCGAGAGCCACAGGCTGACGCCCTGCACGTCGAGCAGGTCGCCGGGGTTCCCGCCGGCGTCGCGGGGCACCTCCGCCGGGCGTTCATCCGCTGGGCGTTCACCCACCGGGCGTTCACCCACCGGGCGTTCGTCTACCGGGCGTTCGTCTACCGGGCGTTCTCCCGCCGGGCGCGCCATCACTTCAGCCTCTCGGTCGAGGTCTGGTGCGCTACGGCCCGCTCGAGCGCGGTCGTCTCGGCCAGCATCCAGGACTGGTAGTCATAGCCCGGTTGCGGCATCGTCTCGTACACGCCGACCACCGGGATCCCGTCGCGGTGCGCCGTGGCCAGGAACGAGGCGGTCAGCGAGTCGGTCACCTGCTGGTTGTACAGGAACACCTTGACCTTGTGCCCCGCGAACAGGCCGTCCTGGAGGGACACGTACTGCGGGGCCGGGTCCACGCCGTTCATGATGTCGGCCTGGAAGGCGAACGGGGTGAGGTTCCGGGTGCCCGCGGCCTGCAGCAGGTAGTCGCCGACCGGCTCGGTGGTGGCCACCGGCGTCCCCGGATAGCGCGCCTTGAACTGCGCGATGGCCTGGTACCAGGGCCGCAGGGAACGGTCGAAGACGGCCGCCTTCGCCGCGAAGTACGCCTTGTGGGCCGGCTGGAGGGCTGAGAGGTCGGCGGCCACGGCCTTGGCCACGGCCGGCATGGTGGACGGCTTGTACCACAGGTGCGGGTTGGGCGTGCTGTCCGGCAGGCCGAGCAGATGCTGCACGTCGATGACCTTGCGGCCGCTGCTGGGGGCCGCGGCCTCGATCTTGTTCATGTAGCTGTCGTAGCCCAGGCCGTTCTGCACGACCAGGCCCGCGCTGCTGACCAACTGGGCCACGCTTGCGCTGGCCTCGAACGTGTGCGGGTCGGTGTTCGGGTTGCTCTCGATGGCGCTGGCGTGGACGTACTTGCCGCCGACCTGGCCGATGACGTTCGCGTACTCGTTCTCGGCTCCCACCGCGACGATGGTGGCGCTTGAATTGGCTGCCGGTGCTGAGGCCGAACCGGACGAGCACGCGGCCGCCAGCCCGGCCGTGGTGACGGCGAGCGCCGCGATCGCGATGGTCTTGAGCGGAGGCATGTTGAAAATGATAACCGTTATGAGTACCGGTCGCAACGCGAACGAACATGGCCCAGGATGGGGACATGGCCACCCGACTTAAGAACGCCACCAGCCCGTACCTGCTGCAGCACGCGGACAACCCGGTCGACTGGTGGCCCTGGTCCGACGAGGCCTTCGCCGCGGCCCGGTCCCGCGACGTGCCCGTCCTGCTGTCGGTGGGGTACTCGGCGTGCCACTGGTGCCACGTGATGGCGCACGAGTCGTTCGAGGATCCGCAGACCGCCGCGCTGATGAACGAGAACCTGGTCGCGATCAAGGTCGACCGGGAGGAACGTCCGGACGTGGACTCGGTGTACATGACCGCCACCCAGGCCCTGACCGGCCAAGGCGGCTGGCCGATGACCGTGTTCATGACCCCGGAACGGGACCCCTTCTTCTGCGGGACCTATTTCCCCCGGGAGCACTTCCAGCGCCTAGTGCTCGGGGTGGCCAAGGCGTGGCGGGAGGACCGGGACACCGTGACCAGCCAGGCCCGGGAGATCTCCGCCGCGCTGGCCGAGCGGGCTGCGCCGCCCGGGGCGCAGGTTCTGGACCTGGCCAGCGACCTTCCGGGCGGGGCTGAGGCCGCCCTGGCGCAATCATGCGACCAGGCGGTCCTCACCCTGGCCGAGGACTACGACGCGGCCGCCGGGGGATTCGGCGGCGCGCCCAAGTTCCCGCCGTCGATGGTGCTCGAATTCCTGCTCCGGAACTCCGAGAGCGCGCGACAGCGCAACGGCGAGCCCGCCGCGATGGCGTTGGGGATGGTAACCGGGACCGTGGAGGGGATGGCCCGCGGGGGCATGTATGACCAGCTCGCGGGGGGATTCGCCCGGTATTCCGTGGATGCCGGCTGGGTGATACCCCACTTCGAGAAGATGCTCTACGACAACGCGCTGCTGGCGCGGGTGTACGCGCACCTGTGGCGACGCACCGGGTCGGAACTGGGCCGCCGGGTGGCCCGGGAGACCTGCGCCTGGATGCTCGCCGAGCTCGGGACCTCCGATGGCGGCCTGGCCTCGGCCCTGGACGCGGACAGCGACGGCGCGGAAGGCCTCTTCTATACGTGGACGCCGGCGGAGCTGGCCGGGGCGCTCGGGGCGGCGGACGCGGAGTACGCCGCGGCGCAGTTCGGGGTGACGGCGGCCGGGACGTTCGAGCACGGCCGGTCGGTGCTGCAACGGCGCGCCGATCCCGCCGACCCGGCCCGGTTCGAGCGGATCCGGGTCGCCCTGCTGGCCGCGCTCGGCCAGCGCGTCCGGCCCGGCCGCGACGACAAGGTGGTCGCGGCGTGGAACGGGCTGGCTATCGCGGCGCTGGCCGAGACCGGGCTGCTCCTCGGCGAGCCCGCCTTCATCGACGGGGCCCGCCGCGCGGCGGATTTGCTGGCCCGGGTGCACTTCTCGGCCGGGCGGCTGGCCCGGACGTCACGGGACGGCGTGGCGTCTGGCAGCGCCGGGGTGCTCGAGGACTACGCGTGCGTGGCCGAGGGGCTGCTGACCCTGTCCGGGGTGACTGGCGAGGCGCGCTGGCTGTCCCTGGCGGGGGAGTTGCTGGACACCGCGCTGGAGCGGTTCGGCGACGGTAACGGTGGCTTCTACGACACCCCCGACGACGGGGAGGCGCTCGTCTACCGGCCCGCGGATCCCGCGGACGGCCCCACCCCGTCGGGGGCCTTCGCCGTGGCCGGGGCTCTGCTCAGTTACTCCGCGCTCACCGGGTCGATGCGCCACCGGGAGGCCGCGGCGGCCGGGCTGGGCCTGCTCCGGCCGATCGCGGCGCGGTTCCCGCGGGCCGCCGGGTCGGGCCTGGCGGTCGCCGAGGCGCTGATCTCCGGGCCGGCCGAGATCGCGGTGGTCGGTCCGGCGGACGACCCGCGCACGGCCGGGCTGCACGTGACGGCGCTGCAGGCCGCCCCGCCGGGTGCGGTTATCGCCTTGGGGGACGGCCGGCTGGACGGTGGCGCGGACCGTGAGCTACCGCTGCTCACCGGGCGCGGCCTGGTCGGCGGGGCGCCGGCCGCCTACGTGTGCCGCGGTTTCGCCTGCCTCGCCCCGGTCACCGACCCGGAGGCGCTGCGGGACGCGCTGTCTGAGGTGGCGCCCGCGGGCTGAGTCCTGGCGGAGCTGGGCGCCCCGGGCGGAGGCTCGGCTGGGCTTGGCGCCCGCGGGCTGAGGCTTGGCACTCGTTGCGGCTCAACGCTCGCTGGGTGGTGAGGCTTACCGCGCGCTGGGTGGTGAGGCTTGGCGCTCGCTGGGCGAGGCCTCCAAGCCCCCTGCATGAGCGTTGTGTAAATGGCACCGCAATTTTTCCAGATCGTGATCCCAGCCACCCGTCTGCTGGCCTGGGCGTCCGCTCGGTCCCGCCCGGCCGGGCGGAGCAAGCCGGCGGGCGGCGGCCTGGTATCCGGGCCGACGCCGGGGTATACCGGACCTCGTGGATCCGGCTCGGTCGATGGCACGACGTGGTGCGCCGCGGCGCGGTGTTGTGCTGCCCCGTCTCGGCGGACGCCGCTCCGGCGTCGTGCGTCGTGGCGCCCGGCGCGTCGGCGTCGTGGCCGGCCATGGCGGTCGCTACGGCGCGGTGCTGCTGGCGGGGGTGGCTCTGGCGGGTACCGCGGCGGCGCGAGTGCCCGCGCCCGTGGGCGGACCTCAGCCGACGGCAAGCGCGGGGGGGTCGGCGGCCACGGTGGCCGCTCACACCTCACACCGCAAGCTGCTGCGCGCCGACGTGATGGTGGTGGCCCAGAAGGCGCTGCCCGCCCAGGACGTGGCCCGGGTGGGTCGGCTCCGCGGCGTCCAGGCGGCCCGGGCGGTCGACGCGGCGCGGGTCCGGGTGAACGGGACGTTCGCGGCGGTCCTGGGGGTGGACCCGGACACGTTCCGCGCGTTCGCCGCGGGACCGACCGCCGCGGCCAGCCCGCTGTGGCGGAACGTGGCGGACGGTGCGATCGCAGTCTCCTACACCATGGGCCAGCAGGACCGGCTGCCGAAGGGCGGGACGGTCCGGGTGGCCGGGCGGACGACGCGATCGCTGCGCGTCGCGGGGTTCGGCACGGTCGGGATCGGCGGGGTGGACGCGGTGATCTCCGACGCCGAGGCCCGCGAGCTCGGTTTCCCGGCCGGCAACGCGATCGTGGTGAGTGCCCCGCACGACCGGGTCGCCGCGCTGGTCCGGCAGATCAAGACCCGGATGCCCCGTGGAGCCGTGGTCGAGCCGCTGGTCACGACGTCGGCCCGAGGGACCCCCGCCGCAGCCGGGGTGGCGGGCTCGTCGCTCGGCACCGCAGCCTCGGGCAGCGCGGCGGCCAACGGGCGGACCGCGCTCAGCAGGGCCGAGCTCGTCGCGATGCTCAAGGCTGCCGCCAGCCGGGTGGGCTACCCGTACGTGTGGGGCGGCTCCGGGCCGGCCACGTTCGACTGCTCCGGGCTGGTGCAATGGTCCCTCGCCCAGGCCGGGGTGCTCATGCCACGGGTGGCCGCGGACCAGGCCCGGACCGGGCCCGCGATTCCGTTCAGCCAGGCCCAGGCGGGTGACCTGCTCTTCTACCACACCGATCCCACCGCACCGGACTACATCTCCCACGTGGCCATCTACCTGGGCAAGGGCCTGATGATCCAGGCGCCCGAGCCGGGGGAGGACGTGCAGATCGTCCCGGTGGCGCTGGGCAGCGAGTTCGCTGGCGTCGTGCGAGTTTCCCCCGCTATCGCCGCCCAGGTGGCCGCCGCCCCTCTGGGCTGAGCGCCCGGCCGAATCTGGCCGGGACGCCCGGCTGAGCGCCCGGGTGAATCTGGCCGGGACGCCTGGGTGAGCAGGCCGTACCCGCTTGGTACTGCCTGCGCCGGTTCTGGCCTGCGTCCGGTGCTTGCCCACGTCCCGCCTGCGTGATTACATCATTACATGAGTACTGGGAAGGGCGGCGACGATGCCGTGCCGGGCGAGGAGGTCCGAGGCTGGTTCGAGGGCCGCCTGCCTGCGGGCTGGTTCACCGCGCCGCCCGAGGTCCTGGTGGACCGGGAAGAGATCACCGTGGTCGGCCCTCTCGGCGACCTGGACATGGCCGCAAATGCCTCACCGGCCGCGCAGGCGGCCGCGGCGGACGGGCGGGCCCGCCGCTTCCGCGAGGAAACCCGCGATAACCGGATCGAGATCGCCCGTGAGGCCGAGGTGAAGTTCAGCCGCAAGGTGTCCTGGGGCGTCATCTGCGGGGGCCGGAAGGTGATGTTCACCACACTGACGGTCCCGGTGATGACGCGCCTGCGCCAGTCCGAGCGCCGGGTGCTCGACACACTGGTGGACGCCGGGGTGGCCCGCAGTCGCAGCGACGCGCTGGCCTGGTGCGTGCGCCTGGTCGGTGAGCACGAGGAGTCCTGGCTCGGGCAGTTGCGCGAGGCACTGCGCCGGGTCGAGGCCGTCCGGGCCGAGGGACCCCAGACCTGAGCACCCCTCACCTGACCCGCCTCGCCTGCTGACCACCCTCACCTGACCCGCCTCGCCTGCTGACCACCCTCACCTGACCCGCCTCGCCTGCTGACCACCTTCACCTGACCCGCCTCGCCACCTGACCGCCTCCACCTGACCGCCCCCGCGAGGGGCCGGTGGCAGCGGCCTGTGAGCCAAGAGGCAGGCTTGCTTTGGTGAACAAAGCGTAACGAGTTGTCGTAATATCGCTACTTTCTGTTTAGATAGCTCCAGGGCCAGATGGGTCCGCGGGGGGCCTGATCGTGTCACGAGGCCGTCTGGGTGGTGACATCCTTGGTACGGGCAGGCCATGCCCATTAGCCGGTGGCTAGCGGCGGGAGTAGGTTCGCATGGGGCTGCGCGAGGTTCGTATAGGGCTCCGCGATCTCGCGTACCGCGCCTACGAGCGCAGGCTGGAAGCGTCCCTGGCCGGGCATCCCGTGCCCCGCCACGTAGGCGTGATTCTGGATGGCAACCGGCGCTGGGCGCGGCTGGCGGGCTTCACCGACGTCAGCAACGGCCACCAGAAGGGCGCCGACCATATCTTCGAGTTTCTCGGCTGGTGTAGTCAGGCCCGGGTCGAGGTGGTCACCCTCTGGCTGCTGGCCACGGATAACCTGTCCCGGCCCGCGGCCGAGCTGGACCCGCTGCTGAAGATCATCGAGAGCACGGTCCGCGCGCTGGCCGACGCGGGCTGGCATGTGAAGCCGGTCGGCGCGCTCGACCTGCTGCCCGCCGAGACGGCCCAGGTGCTCAAGGACGCGGGGGAGACCACCGCAGGCCGTCCCGGGCTGCTGGTCAACGTGGCCATCGGGTACGGCGGGCGCCGGGAGATCGCCGACGCGGTTCGCTCCCTGCTGCAAGACCACGCGACCAAGGGCACCACGATCGAGGAACTGGCCGAGGTCCTCGATATGGAGCACATCGCCGAGCACCTTTACACCGCGGGGCAGCCCGATCCCGACCTGGTCATCAGGACCTCTGGAGAGCAGCGGCTGAGCGGATTCCTCCTCTGGCAGAGCGCGCACTCAGAGTTCTATTTCTGCGACGCCTACTGGCCGGATTTCCGGCGGGTCAACTTCCTCCGCGCGCTGCGCTCCTATTCGGCCCGCCAGCGCAGGTTCGGATCTTAAACCAGATCTAAACCTCCTCTGGCGTGGTGTGCGACACCTCGTCTGGGTCTTCCCGGGGATGGCACAGCCCAGGTACCTTTCAATCAGGTGGACGGTGCCTAGCCGTCCCCCCGGGAAGGCCCTCGACATCCTCGAGCTTCGTGTCCTGGCACGCAGGCGAGACGAGCGAAGGGCCGGGATCTGGCCCTTTGAAGGGCTGTCCCGGTCCTGGAGACACATCTGTGTCCGAGCGCGGCGCCACTTCAGGCGCCCAGGGGAGAACGAGTGGCTAGTTCTTCTGCCCGCCGCGAGCCGCGGCCCAGCAATGCCCGTACTGACACGGACGGTGGGGCCCCGGGTTTGCCCGGAAGCCGCCGGTTCAGCTACGTGCTGGACACCAGCGTCCTGCTCGCCGACCCGGCTGCGATCAGCCGGTTCGCCGAGCACCGCGTGATCATCCCTATCGTCGTCATCACCGAGCTGGAGGCCAAGCGTCATCATCCCGAACTGGGCTATTTCGCCCGTCAGGCCCTCCGGCATCTGGATGACCTGCGGATCGAGTTCGGCCGGCTGGATGCCGACCTGCCGATCGGTGACGAAGGCGGAACGGTCCGGGTCGAGCTGAACCATTCGGATCCCACGGTGCTTCCCCCGGGGTTCCGGCTCGGCGACAATGACACGCGGATCCTGTCAGTCGGGCGCAGTCTGGCGGCCGAGGGCGAAGACGTGGTCCTGGTCAGCAAGGATCTGCCGCTGCGGGTCAAGGCGGCGTCGATCGGGCTGACCGCCCAGGAGTACCGGGCCGAACTGCCAGCCGACTCGGGGTGGACCGGCATGACCGAGCTCGGCGTGAGCGCGGACGACATCCAGGAGCTCTACGACACGGGCAAGCTGGACTGCGAGCAGGCCCGTGACCTCCCGTGCCACACGGGGCTGGTACTGGTCGCGGCCGGGTGCAGCGCGCTCGGCCGGGTCTTGCCGGACAAGTCGGTCCGGCTCGTGCGCGGCGACCGGGAGGCGTTCGGCCTGCACGGCCGCAGCGCTGAGCAGCGGGTCGCCCTGGATCTGCTGCTGGACCCGGACGTCGGGATTGTCTCGCTCGGCGGGCGGGCCGGTACCGGCAAGTCCGCGCTCGCCCTCTGCGCGGGCCTGGAAGCCGCGATGGAGCGGCGCCAGCACCGGAAGGTGGTGGTGTTCCGGCCGCTGTACGCGGTAGGTGGACAGGAGCTCGGCTACCTGCCGGGCTCCGAAGCCGACAAGATGAACCCGTGGGCCCAGGCGGTGTACGACACGCTGTCCGCGGTGACCTCGCAGGATGTGATCGACGAAGTCCTGGCCCGCGACATGTTCGAGGTGCTGCCGCTCACCCATATCCGGGGCCGCTCGCTGCACGACTCGTTCGTCATCGTCGATGAGGCCCAGTCCCTCGAGCAGAGCGTCCTGCTGACCGTGCTCTCCCGGATCGGTTCCGGGTCCCGGGTCGTGCTGACCCACGACATTGCCCAGCGCGACAACCTGCGGGTGGGACGGCACGACGGCGTCGTCGCGGTCATCGAGAAGCTGAAGGGGCATCCGCTGTTCGCGCACGTCACCCTGGTCAGGTCGGAACGCTCCCCGATCGCCGCACTCGTCACCGAGATGCTGGAGGACTCAGGTTTGTAGCAGGCCCCGGGTAGCGGGAGGCCCCGGCAAGTCGGCAGACTACTCCACATGGTTTTCGACTTGTCGGAGCTTCTCGCTGCCCGGCATGGGGAGGGTTACGCCCTCACCAGCCAGCACCTGAACCCCCAACTCCCCCGGATGCTGCACGCCATCGGCTTCAACCGTGTGTACGAGCGCGCGGAAGGTGCCTACCTCTACGACTCCGATGGCCAGCGTTACGCCGACTTCCTGGCGGGCTTCGGGGTGTTCGGCGTGGGCCACAACCACCCCGTGGTCCGCAAAGCGCTGCACGACATGCTGGACGCGCAGCTCGCGGATCTGGTCCAGTTCGATACCCCGCTACTGCCCGGCCTGCTCGGGGAGCGGTTGCTGGCGAAGGCCCCGGGCCTGGACCGGGTGTACTTCTGTAACAGCGGCACGGAGGCGGTGGAAGCGGCGCTGAAGTTCGCCCGGTACGCAACCGGGCGGCGGCGGATCATCTACTGCGACCACGCTTACCACGGGCTGACGGTCGGTTCGCTGTCCGCCAACGGGTCAGGCGAGTTCCGCAAGGGCTTCGGCCCGCTGCTGCCGGACACGATGATCCCGTTCGGCGACCTGGAGGCCCTGGAAGCCGAGTTGCGCCGCGGCGACGTGGCCGGGCTCATCATCGAGCCCGTGCAGGGTAAGGGCGTCGCGGTGGTACCGCCCGGCTTCCTGGCCGCGGCCCAGGCCCTGCTGCACCAGCACGGGGCCCTGCTGATCTGTGATGAGGTCCAGTCCGGGGTCGGACGGACGGGCCGGTTCTTCGCCTACCAGCACGACGACGTCGAGCCGGACATCGTGGCCGTGGCCAAGGCGCTGTCCGGCGGGTTCGTCCCGGTCGGGGCGACGCTGGCCAAGGAGTGGATCTTCGACAAGGTCTACTCCTCGATCGACCGGGTCCTGGTACACGACTCCACGTTCGGCTCCAACGCGGCCGCGATGACGGCCGGCCTGGCCTCTCTCGCGGTCATCGACGATGAGCACCTGGTGGAAAACGCCGAGCAGACCGGCGCGCTGCTCCGGGAGGCGCTCCAGCTCCTGGTGGACAAGTACGAACTGCTTGCCGAGGTCCGCGGGCGCGGGCTGATGATCGGCCTGGAGTTCGGCCGGCCGAAGGCCATGCGCCCCCGGGCGGCGTGGAACGTGCTCCAGGCCGCCCGGCACGGCCTGTTCGCGCAGACCGTAGTCGTCGCGCTGTTCCAGCGGCACCGCATCCTGACCCAGGTGGCGGCGGACTTCACCGAGGTGATCAAGCTGCTGCCGCCACTGATGATCGGGGAGGCCGAGGTCGACCTGTTCCGGGACGCGTTCGTGGATGTCATGGACGACGCCAGCCGGGGCAGCGGGCTGATCTGGGACTTCGGTCAGACCCTCGTCAAGCAGGCGGTCAGCGCACGTCGTCAGTGAACTCGTTGTCACTGACTTCGTTGTCGCTGCCTTCGTTGTCGCCGACTTCGCTCTCGATAACCTCGCTGTCGCTGAGCAGGGCCTGGGCGATGCTGAGATCCACCGGATAGGTGATCTTGATGTTGCGTTCAGTGCCGGGGACCACGGCCACCGGCACGTCCGGCAGATACCGCATGACCACTCCGCAGTCGTCGGTGGCGGCGAGGTCCGCGAACGCGGGGTCGGCCACCGCCAGCTCGTGTGCCTGGCGGATCACCGACAGCCGGAAGCCCTGCGGGGTCTGGCAGCGCCGCAGCGTGTCGCGGTGCGGCATCCCGGTCATCAGGCCGTCTTCGACCACCACGATCGTGTCGGAGGTGGGCACCGCCACCCCCACCGCCTGGTACGTGTCCAGGGCGCGTACGCAGCCAGCGATGGTGGCCTGGTCGAGCAGCGGCCGGGCGGCGTCGTGGAACAGCACGTTGCCCTCGGCCGGACCTAGCGCCGCGATCGCCCGCCGGGTCGACTCCGGCCGTGTCTTTCCCCCCTCGATGATCCCCGTCACCTTGCGGTACCCGCCCAGGGCCAGCAGCTCGCGGGCGTGGCCGGCATGCCCGGGGGCCATCACCACCAGGATGGCGTCCACCCCGGGAGCCCGCTCGAACGCGGCCACCGAGTGCTCCAGCAGGGCCCGCCCGGCCAGCGGGAGCAGCTGTTTGGGGAGCGCGGCGCCGAAACGCACCCCCGAGCCGGCCGCCAGCACCACAGCCACCGTTCGCATGAGCGGACTCTACCTGGACCCGGGGGGGCGAGCTGGGTCCCCGGGCGGGCTGGGCCCCGGGCGGGCTGAGCCCCGGGGGCGGCCGGGAATGGTATGCCCGGCCATCTCCGGGTAGGACAGGCAGGGATTACGCAGTGAAACCCGACCAGTGGCTGGTCAGCTACTCCTGAGACGCGCGTGCACGGGAGAGGGACATGACGGTAACCACGGCCGTGGTGGTGCTGCCCCGGCGTGTGGCCGTCTGGGCGAGTGGCCGGGCCCTGGCCCGCAACTCCCTGACCGGCATCGAGCTGGCCTGTGCCCTGTGCGCGGCCGTCTGGTTCAGCGGCGGCACCCCGCTCACTGCGCTGGCCGGAGGCGCGGCGCTGGGCGGCGGGTACCTCGCCCGGCGGGTGGGTGGCCAGCTCACCGTGGGGGCATTCGACGGCTGGCTGGCTCGGGCTTGTGCCCTGACGGGCGAGCTGGCGGTATACGCGGGGCTGGCGGCGGGCGCAGCCCCGGGGGGGCAGGCCCGGGTCTGGGCCCTGGCCACCGCGGCCGCGTTGCTGCTCGGGATGCGCAAGGTGGCCCGGTTGTGCCGTCCGGCCCGCACTCCGGCCGGGCCGCCGCTGCCGGCGGACTATGACGCGCTGGCGGGCCAGGGCACGGTCCGCACCCTGGCCGTCCTGGCCGGCCGCCTGCTGGGGCTGCCCGCGGGGGAGCGGGCCGTGGTGATCACCGTGACTGCGGCCCTCTACGGGACCCGGATGTCCCTGCTCGTCCTCACCTGCTGGGGGGCGGTGGCGCTGGCCTGGGCGGTCGCGGGCCCGCGGCCGGGAGCCGCACCGCGGCCGGGAACCGTGGCCCAGCCCGGTACCGCGGCCCAGCCCGGTACCGCTCCGGGGCCGGGGACCGCGGCGCGCGGCGCCTCGGGCCCAGTCCGCCCGACCGACATCGCGGCCGCGCGCGACGACGGCCCGCTGGCCCGGTTCGCGGGCGCCCTAGTACGTGGCCAGCTGGTGCCGCTGCCCCCGGCGGTAGCGGGCCTGATCGCGACCGTCCTGCTCGCCACGCTGGGCCTGCGAGACCTGGCCGGCCTGGTCCTGCTGACCCCCGTGGCGGCGATGCTGCTCGCCGCTCCGGGCTCTGCGCATCCGCATGACGGCCCGCTCGACTGGCTCACCCCCCTGGTCATCCAGGCCGGCCAGTACGTCTACCTGGCCGCGCTGGGTTTCGCCAAAGGCGTTCCCGGTCCGCTGATCTTCGCGCTGACCGCACTCGTGGCCCTGCGCCAGCTGGACGTCGCCTACCGGGCCCGGTATCCGATGCCCGCGGGCGATGTGCGCGGCGGGATCGGCTGGGAGGGCCGGATGCTGGTGGCCGGCGTGGGCGCCATGCTCGGGGTGGCCACCTTCTGTTACCTCGCCCTGGTGGTGTACCTGATCTGGCTCCTGTCCTCGGGCAGCCTGGCCAGCTGGCTGGCGGCGTGGGGTGGCCGGCCAGGTGTCCGGCGGTCCAGCGTGGGCAGCAGGGCTCCGGGGTGCCGCCGCAGGGCCGAAGGCGCGGAAGGCTAGGATCACCCGGTGGAGGGTGTGTCTCAATGCTCCAGCTCAGACAAGCGCCGCTGCTCAGCGGCGGGCCTGGCCAGGGATGGCGGTCACCGGTAACCATCCCTCGCCTGTGGCTGGCCGCGATCTTCGCTGCCTGCGCGCTGTTTGCTGCGGGAATGGGCGTCTTCAGCTCGGATTCACTGCATCGGCTGTGGGGGCTGTTCGCTGCGGTTGCTTATGTGCTGGCCGCCGGGGTGGTGCTGGCCTGGAAATCGTCGCGGTCGGTGGATCTGGCCCTGGTCCTGGGGATTGGCGGCGCGCTGATCGCGCCGCTCGCCCTGCTGGCCGACGAGGGCCGGTGGCAGCCCGAGGTGGCCGTGATCGCCCGGGGGGCCCGGCTGCTGCTCCAGCACGGCTCCCCCTACGAGAGCCAGGCTGTGATCACGGCCTCGCACGATCCCAACATCTACAATCCGTACCTGCCCGTGATGGCGATCTTCGGCCTGCCTCGCGCGCTGTTTGGCCCGGGAATCATCACCGATCCGCGGATCTGGTTCACGATCGGCTTCGTGGCGGTGTTCGCGGCCGCGCTGGCGGCGGCGGGAGCCCGGGACGTGCTGCGCTGGACCATCCTCGTCACCGCGACCCCGGTCATCGCGTTCTCGCTGACTGTAGGCGGGACCGACGTCCCGGTGCTGGCCCTGCTCTGCCTCGGCCTGGCGCTGTTGTGGCGCCGTCCGCAGCCGGTGCTGGCCGGGCTGGTGCTGGGCGTGGCCGCGGCCACGAAGGCGACCGCGTGGCCCGCGCTGATCGTCGCCGCGACCATGCTCACGGTGCGGGACGGCAGGCGCGCGGCCAGCCGGTTCCTGCTGGCCTCGATCGCAGCCGCGGCCGTCATCATCGCGCCGGTCGCAGCGGTCTGGCCCCACTCCCTGGTGGAGAACACGATCCTTTTCCCGCTCGGGCTGGCCAAGGTCAAGTCGCGAGCGGTCAGCCCGTTGCCCGGCCACCTGCTGGCGGACACCGGCCCGGTCGGCCACACGATCGCGGTGGGCCTGCTCTGCCTGGCTGGCCTGGGTGTGCTGGTCTCACTGGTGGTCCGCCCGCCGCGGAACGTTCCCTCGGCAACCTGGCGGCTCATCATCGGCCTGGTCCTCATGTTCGTACTGGCGCCGGCGACCAGGTTCGGTTATTTCATGTACCCCCTGGGCCTGTGGGCCTGGCTGATCGTGTCTCAGCTCGGGGTCCGGCGCCTGCTGCCCTCGGGTCGTCCGGATGACGAGACCCCCGGGGGGCGACCTCCGTCGGGCGGGGTGGCCCAGCCCAGCACCGCTTAGCGCCGCTCCTGGAGCACCCGTTTCGCGAGGTCACCCGTTCGGCTCCGTCCCGCTAAGGCACCCCGTCCGGGTCCAGCGGCCCGCGCCCTGCTTCCGGGCCACGCCGCTGGGCTCAGCCCCCCGGCAGCGCGTTGTCCGGGCCGGCGAACGCCGCCGAGTCCTTGCAGATGTTGGCGTTGGCCGTGATACCGCCGTAGCTCTTAGCCAGGTTGCTGAGCGTCTTGGCGGACCCCGTGCCCGTCCTCCTGCCAGTGCTCAGGCCGTGATAGTTCGATCCGAGGATGAGGGTGACAGACCCGGCGCCCAGCGCGGTGTCTTTCTGCGTAACGGCCGAGCCAAGCGCGGCCTTGAGCGTGTTGACCTCGGGAAGCTGGGCCGCGGAGGAGTACTGGATCGTCGTGCTCGTGTAGCTGTAATTGGCCGCCGGGCCGGTACCGGTCACGATGAAGCCCTTGGCGGCCAGCGCGGTGGCAGCCGAGCCCGCCGCCCCATTCACCCCTGACCCGTTCAGCACCTGGACGCTGACCTTGGCCGGGCTGACCGTGGGCTTCGAGGTTGCGGTCGCCGCCGCCTTGGCCTTGCCGTTGCCCTTGGCCGAGGTGGGCAGCTCGCGGTCGGCCTCGATGGCGCGGAACATCTGGTCCGATTGCGGCTGCTCCCAGGACAGTTCGGCGGTGGGATCCCCGACGTACGGCACCACCGGCACGGTGACCAACTGCACCGAACTCGAGCTCAGGCTCTTCATGCTGTTTGCGATGCGCAGCATGGTGGACAGGTCCAGGCCGCTGTCGGTGGTCAGGGACTTCGCCACATCGCGGACCACGTTGAAGATCCGGCTGGGCTGCCTGAGCAGGTTGGTCGCCTTCAGCTTCTGCATGACCGCGGCCAGGAAATACTGCTGGCGCTGGATGCGCTGGGTGTCCGAGCCCTCGCCGATGTTCTCCCGCAGCCGGACGAAGGCGAGCGCCTGCGCCCCGTTGACCACCCGCTTTCCTGCCGCGAGGCGCAACCGGGCCTGGGGGTTGTTGATGGCGAACGGCAGGCAGACCGGCACTCCGCCGACGTCGTTGACGATCGACTGGAAGCCGGCGAAGTTCACTTCCACGAAGTGCTGGATGCGGATGCCGGTCTCCTGCTCCAGCGTCTTCCACAGGCACGGCGCACCGCCGGCGGAGAAGGTGGCGTTGAGCCGCTCGACCTCCCCGGGCTGCGCGCTCTGGCCAGGATGTCCCTGCTGGTCGTTCGAGCAGGCTAGGACGGGGACCATCGAGTCACGCGGGAAGCTGATGATGTCAGCACGGGTATGCCCGGGAGCGATGTGCAGCAACATCGAGGTGTCCGAGCGCGCGCCCAGGACGTCGGACCCGAACTTGCGCCCGAGGCCCTGACGCGAGTCTGAGCCGATGATGAGGATGTTCAGGCCCGCGGTGTACGGCGGCCGCTTGCCCAGCATTGCGGCGGTGACGTTCTCCCGGTGGATGCTGCCGAGCACCCCGCGGTACTTTGCGTACACCGCCAATGAGGTGGCCACCACCGCGAACATTACGACGATGGCCGCCCCGCCCAGCAGCGCGTGCCGGCTGGGCCGCCGCCAGCGCGGCCCGCCTCCGGCCGCTGCGCCGCCGCCAGCGCGGCCCGCCCCTGGATCTGGATCCTCGTCGGGCTCAGGGGCGTACAGGGCTAGCTCCCAGTCCGTGTCCCCGCCGGAGCCCAGGCCTGTCGCCCGCGGCGGACCGGGCGCAGGCCCGGACACTGAGATACCGCCCCCGGGCTCGTCCATGTCGTTGTAGCGGGTCATCGCTCCTCGTGGCGTGGGGCCGCGGCTCGCGCGGGGTGCGGGGGGTATGGCGTCCATTGTTCACCGAACCGCTACCGCATGTGGCGTCAATGGGATGAATCGGTCACCGTGGCTTCCTCGGCAATGTCGGTGTCCCCGCCTAGAGTGGAACCCGTGCATCCGGGAGCCCGCCAGGCCGGCCCAGCGGCTGAGAGCGGCGAGCCTGCCGCCACGGTAAGGCTGGGACGCCGGGTGCCCTGGGCCTGGTGGTGGTTCAACCAGGTCACAGTGCTGCCGGTGCTGCTGGCCATGGCCTGGCTGATCCCCGGCACGGCCCTGCTGATGGCGGGCAGGCTGCGGCCTGCCCCGCTGGTACTGATCTCGGCGCCGCTGGCCGTCATCCTGATCGCCGCCGTAGGCCGCCGGGTGCCTGGACAGCGGCTGATCACGGCGCCCGGCGGCGGCCAGCGCGGCCGGGCCGCGGCCGCCTGGACAGGCTGGCTGGGCCTGGCGGGCACGATCGTGGTGGCGGCCGGCTTCGGGGCCTGGCAGATCCGGCTCAATTCGCCACAGATCATCGTGACCCGCCAGCCGGGAGCGCTGTTCCAGGTGGCGTACTGGATCGCGGGGCACGGCTCGCTGCCGATCGGGGAATCCCTGCGAGACTTCGGCGGGGCGCATCCGGGGCTCACCTTCGCCAGCACCGGCCTGGCCGCCACCCACGGCGGCCTGGCCCCGCAGTTCGCGCCGGGGCTGGCGATCGTCACAGCCGGTGGCTGGTGGATCCATGGCATGACCACGGCCGCGCTGGTCAGCCCGGTGCTCGGAGCCCTGGCGGTGCTCACCTTCGGTGGCCTCGCCGGACGGCTGGCCGGCCCGCAGTGGGCCCCGCCCGCCGCCGTGGTCCTGGCCGTCACCCTGCCCCAGCAGTACACGAGCCGGTCGGCCTTCGCCGAGCCCCTCGCGCAACTGCTGCTGCTCGGCGCGCTGTGCCTGGTGGCCGACTCGCTCACGATCCGCTCCGGCCGGACCTGGGTCGGCAACTACCAGGGATGGCTGCGCTGGCCCGGATGGCTGTCGCCGAGCAGGGCTGCGGCGGCGCTCGGGGGGCTGGCCCTGGGGCTGGCCGCCCTGGCCGCCCCCAGCGTGCTTCCCGACCTGATTCCCGTCATCCCCTTGGTCGGCCTGCTGGCCGCGGCTCAGCGTCCCCAGGCGCTGCCGCTGGGGCTGGCCGTGCTCACCGGAGCCGGGTACGCTGTCGCGGCCACCTGGATCACGGCGCCGCCCGCGCTGGCCGCCCCCGGCTTCCCCGTCCGGCAGGCCAGCCTGATCGCGACGGTGGTCGCGGTGGTGACCGTGGCCGCGATGGCGGTCGCGGCCTGGCCGCCCACCCGGACCCGGGCTGGCCGGCTGGTTCCCCGCTTGCTGCGCTGGCGGCTGCCGGAGGTGGCCGCAGGGCTGGTGGTGGCGGCATTGATCGCCTTCCTGATCCGGCCGTCGGTGCAGACTGCGCACTGGGACCCCGGCGCGGGCACCACCGGGTACGTCGGCGCGCTCCAGAAATTGCTGGGCCTCCCGGCCCAGCCCACGCGCTCGTACGCGGAGGACAGCCTGTACTGGGTCATCTGGTACCTGGGGATCCCCGCGCTGCTTCTGGCGGGGTTCGGAATGGCCTTGCTCGTGCGCCGCTGCGTGCGCGCCCTGCTTCGGTGGGCCGACGCCGATGGTGCGGCCCGGGCCTGGGGCCTGCCGCTGGTGATCTTCGCCTGGACCACGCTGATCGTGCTCTGGGATCCGCACACCACCCCCGACCAGCCGTGGGCGAGCCGGGTCCTGGTGCCACTGGTGCTGCCCGGTCTCATCCTGTGCGCGGTCTGGGTCGCGGCATGGCTGGATCGCCGGGCGAGGGAGCGCGGCGCCGGGCTGACGGCGGTGTCCCTGGCGGCGGCGTTCTTCGTTCTGGCCATGCTGGTGCCGACCGCTCTGACCACGCTGGGTATCACGCTCGGCCAGAGCCCGTCGGGGCATTCAGGGCCGCAGGCCACCGGGCTGGGCGTGACCCGGACCGGCGCGGGTCAGACGGCCGCCGTCCAGGAACTGTGCGGCGCGATGAGCGCGCGGATGTCCGTGGTGATCCTCGACCGGGTGGCCGCGGGCGAGTTCGCCCAGGTCATCCGCGGGATGTGTGGCGTCCCGGCCGGGGTGATGGCCGGGGCCCCGCCAGCGCAGGTCCAGGCGGTGATCCGGGGCATCGCGGGCGCCGGCCGGGAGGCTGTCCTGGTGGCCACCCGGGTGTCCGAACTCACCCCGTACGGGGCGACCCCGCGCCGGGCGGTGCACCTGGTCACCACGCAGGACGCGCACGACCTGACCCAGCCACCAACGGCCCCGTGGCCGATCACCTACCAGTTGTGGATGTCGGCTCAGAGCACGTCGATACCGGGCGCGTAGGCGGCCCGCCGTCCGGCTCATCCCGGACTCCGTAGGCACTCCGGGCATGCTGGCCCCACCTCCTGACCGAACGCATGTTCGAATCGAATGCGACTTCACATCAGCATCGCACATGTGTTCTAATGGCCGCCAGGCCTCAGCCAGACCGGGCTAAGGCTGCCACGGGGGCAGCTGAGAGTCCGGCGCAGTTGTGTCCGCTGCCAGCGGCCACGGCCGTGCCGTCGCTCTCAGCTACCCGACGATCACTGACCTGATGGGCGGATCCGGGCTGGCCATGAGCACCCGGGATTGGCCCGGTACGGCCGCACGCTAGAGGTGAAACAGTGACGACACACTTCGAAGACATAATCCGCCAAAATAGCCAGCGGCTTGCCGACCTGAAGAAAACCACTGAGGGCCTGCAACGGGAACTCTCCGAAGCCCGGGTATCGCTGGAACGTCAGATGAGCCGGTCTCCTCAGGGCCAGGGTCTCATGCAGGACCAGCTACCCGATCTCTACCTGGGACCTCCCGAGGATTCGCTTACAGGACCCGATTCTGACCCCATGACAGGGCATTACGGGGCAGACACCCAGGTCTACTACTCGGCTGATGAACCGCCTTTCGTGGGAGAAGGGCCGCCTTATGACACCGGGGAACAGGCGGACTCAGCCGATGTCCCGGACCCGACCGTGGGGATCGTCAATCATGGGCGCCAGAGCGCATACCGGCGCGGGCTGTCCCGGCGCAGCATGATTGCGATCGCGGGGGCCGGGATCGCGTTGGCCACCGTGCTGGCCGTCATCATCAGCAGTGGCGGAGCCTCATGGCCTTCCAGTGTGGCCACCGTGCAGGCGGAGATAGCCAAGGCCTGCCAGAACCCCGACGTGGTCTCGGAGCCCGGACAGGTCAACTTCGCCTGCGCGAAGGCCACCCGCCAAGTGCTCTGGGTCTTCGCGTTGCTGACCAGCGGCAACAATGCACGGTTTGAGGACACCAAGACCGGCCGGCAGGGTCTGGAGCCCATTACGCCCGGCCAGGGCGGCGAGGTCGCAGCCTCGCTGAACCTGCACCATCCTTACGACCCCGCCAATCCCATCGACAGCATCGCGGTGGCGGCCCGCGCCATCAACGACATCATCGGCGGGGCGACCCTGACCGGAACCGACGGCAATCCGGTGGTCCAGTCGGGCCTGGAAGGCCATTCCAGGAACTGCCTGCGCTACACCGGCTCCGGACTGGTTACGTCCCGCGAAGGATTCCCGGACTTGTGCACGCACCGGATAACCAGCACGGCGGGCCAGGCTGCCCTGGTGGCCGACGTATACCGGAAATGGATCGTGGGCGCGTCCACAGGGGCCGCACATGACGCAGCTGTACTGTTCGCCAACTCAGGGAATCCCGGTGATCCCCAGGTGCAGGCCATTCTTAAGCAGCTAGACCATGAGACGCTGGCCGCCTGATATGGGTGCGTTGCTTGTGGTGCCGTCCCCATTAACTGCGGTTGGATCCGGGGTCCTTTTACCAGCACCACCCGCCCGTTCTGCGGGGACCAACTATTCGCAGGGAAGAGGTGAACTCGTTGCCTTCGGCTGGCCGACCGCGGTGGCAGCAGATGACGGCGCTGGTGAGTCTCAGCGCGGGCGGGGCCATCACCGGGTTCTCCTTTGTGCCCAAGGCCGCCGCCGATATCAGCTCGCCGACCAGCATGCCGCTGAACCTCGTGGCCCTCCAGCAGTCGGCCCACTCGGCTCACTCGGCGCGGACGGCACCGGGGAGCGACTCGATACTCCGCACGGCCATCGTCAACGTCGCCGATTACTACCTGCGGATGGCCCAGAGCAAGACCCCTGCCGAGATGGAGGCGATCATCTGGCAGCACGACAGCCTCGACGGAGCTGACCACGGCCAGTCGTGCGCGGCCTTCGCCAGCCTTACGCTCGAACTGGCCGGCCAGGTGGTCGGTCAGCAGAGCTGGGCCTCCGGCGGGAGCTCCTATCCGTGGCCCCTTCATTCCTGGGCCGACGTGCGGGTCGAGCCCAACCCGGCGTCGCTGGGCATCATCTCGATCCAGCAGGACGCTGAGACCCAGCATCGCTGGCATCCGCTCGGGGACGGCTACCGGCCGCTCCCGGGGGACTGGGTGCTGTTCGACGGTCACGTCGAAGTGATTACCGGGGACAGCGGCGGGGTGCTGCGCACCGTGGGGGGTGACTCACTGCCCAATTTCTCGGTCAACGCGCACGAATACCGCGCGCCCCTGTCGTCGGCGGGAGTAGTCGGGTTCGTCAACAACGGGTCGCTGCCCGCGGGGTCAGGCGGCCGGCAGCAGGGCTCATCGTCTTCGGGGACTCTGGCCGGGTCGTCCTCGCCAGGCCAGGACGGGAACTCGTCGGGAGGCCAGGGCGAGTCCTCTTCCGTCGGCCAGGGCACGACGTCTTCCGGAGACACCGGGCCCGCGGCGGCTGCGGCAGGCGCGGACGCGGGCGGACTCGCCGCAATCCCTGGGACGAGCGCATTGGCGGCGCAGAATGTGCAGGCCGGGGCGGCGGGCAACCGTCAGGCTGGACGCCGGGAGGCGGGCAGCCGGGGGCGGGCGAACGTGCGGTCAGCCCGCCGGACGCCCGGCGACGCCTCCATCCCTGGCCTGGCCGTGCCCGCGCCGAGGTCCGGCGCAGCGGCAGGGAAGGCGTCGACCCACCAGGCCCGGACTGACAAAGCGGCCCACAGGGCGCAAGGCCGGCAGACGGCGCAGGACACGTCCGCGCCGCAGGCAGCACAGGCCGTTCGGGGTGATGCGGCCATCCCCGGGCTGCGCGCGGCGGCCGATCCGACGCCTGGCCACCACGGCGTCGCGTACCGCAGGCACCATCCTTCACCCGCGCGGAAGCCGGTGTCCGAGACCCAGATCCAGCAGGCGTTCATCAGCGAGGTCGCCCCCGGCGCAATAGCCGCCCAGCACCGCTACGGAGTTCCCGCCGCCGTCACCATCGCCCAGGCCATTGACGAGTCGGGGTGGGGGCAGAGCCAGCTGGCCGCGCGGGACCACAATCTGTTCGGCATCAAGGGCACAGGCCCAGCAGGCAGCGTGCCGCTGCCCACCGAGGAGTACGTGAACGGGCAGCCGGTCAGTACCTCTGCATCCTTCCGCGTCTATCACGACGCGGCGGAGAGCATTGAGGACCACGGCCGGCTGCTGGCCCACAGCGGTTACTACCACCAGGCCATGGCGGAACAGCAGAATCCGGACCGGTTCGCGGCCGCGCTGACCGGCGTTTACGCCACCGACCCCAACTACGGGGCGAATCTGATCAGCCTCATGCGGCGCTACGACCTCTACCGGTACGGCACCCCCGGCGCTGGACAGCCGGACCGGCGGGCGGGTGCGGTTCAGCCGGGCGGCCCCGCTGCGGTGCAGCCGGGCGGCGCCGCTATCCCCGGGGTGCCCGGAGGTGCTCCGCCACCGGCCCAGCCCAGCGGATCCGCGAGTCCGCCGGCCGCGACCCCGGAGCCGACGCGGACCGCCAGTCCCGAGCCGACCCAGACGGCGACTTCGCCGCCGACGCAGACGGGCAGCCCGCAGCCGACCCAGACGGGCCGCCCGCAGCCAACGCCGACGGATGTTCCCCGGCCGACCCAGACCGCGACTCCTCAGCCCACCCAGGCGGGCACCCCGCAGCCGACCCGGAGGGGCAGCCCGCAGCCCACCCAGACGGGCAGCCCGCAGCTGACCCAGAGCGACACCCGGGGGGCGAGCGGAACGGCCAGCTCCGCACCCGCCCGGACGCCTACTCCACCGCGCGCCGCGACAGGCAGCCGGAAGCCCGCGGGCACGTCCACCGCGCAAACGCCGTCCCGCCCGCGCGCCGCGGTCACGCGGACCCCTCAGGGCGCCTCGGCGAACAACCGCCGCGCCGCTGGGGCGGCCGGCGTCGCAGACTCCGGGTTCACGACCATCACGCCGACCGGCCCCCCCGTCCTCCCAAGCGGACATCCCCGGGCTGAGCGTGCAGCCTGAATCCGAGCGCGCGACGACCTCCGCGGTCGCCTTCGGGCCGGCGGCTCGCTTCGTGCCCGTCAACCGGTCCGCTTCGGCCCGGGCCCGGCCGGCCGCGGCCGCCAAGCGGGCGGGCGCGCGCAGTGCGGCTGGCCCGGTTCGCGCCACCCTGGTCAGCACGCGGCGCTACCAGCCCCACATGCCCCGGTCCGTGCTCAACTCCTTCGTGCAAACGGCCAAGGGGCCGCTGCTCAGCGAGGAGACCCTCTACCGCGACGTGGCCAGCTTCCGCGGGATCAGCTGGCAACTGCTGGCGGCGTGCGACTGGATGCAGTGTGACGCCCGCCCCCGCCGCTCCCCGGTCTACGGCGAAAGGCTCGGCAGCCTCAACGCGGACGGCACCGTGTACACCTCCAGGTCCGCGGCCCTGGCCCGGTGTGCGGACGACCTCATCCGGCTGGCCCGCACCGTGTACGGGATCGACCTGACCAGCCGCCGTGACCTCTCGGTGCGTGATCTGGCCAACGCTTTCGCGGCCTTCCGGTGGGGTGCCCTGCTCAAGGCCCATGACTGCTCGGCCATGGAGTTCCCGTACTCGGTCGCGGGCCTTACCGACCATCACCTCGGCATGCGCTGGCCCAGGATCGCCGCTCCAGGCACCGGCGACCGCCCGGGCAGCCGGTACCGACGGCCGTTCGGGGCCGTGCCCATCGTGCTCGGCCTCGACTACCCGGCAACCGTGTAAGCGATCGGCTGCCCTTGTGCCCAGACTCATCGCACCCTCGGAAGGATGGTGGACCTCGTGGTTCGCATCGTGCTGGCCCTGCTGAGCCTGCTCACCACGCACAGGCCAGCCCAGGCCGGCCAGGCGCGCATGGCCTCAGGCTGGCCCGGCGCTGCTGGCCCGCACCGGGCTGGAGATTTCGGCCCAGCGCACGCGACCGCCGTGCTGGTCGGCCCGGGCGGCCCGGAGGCTCCGACCATCCCGCCGGCCTGCCCGGCGGCGGGCGCGCCGCGGGGGGCGCCGAACGGTCCTCCTGGCTGGCCATCTGACCCTGCTCCCGGCCCCGGCCGGCGGCGGCTGCGCACCCGGGTCATCTGGGTCACGCTTCTCGTGCTGGCCGGGCTCATCTTCCGCAAGGCGATCGCGTCCGTGGTGCTGGCCGCGCTCTCGGCCGCCTTTCACCTGGTGGGCCTCAACGTGCACCTGCCGAGCGTGCGGTTCGCCTGGCCCTGGCAGGTCATCACCGCGGGGACGACGGCCAATACCGATCTCGGGCCCTGGGTGCTGCAGAAGATCGAAGGCATTTCCCAGCCCGCCCTCGGCCAGGCGAACTTTGACTTCTACTTCACCCGCAAGGTGTCCAAGAACATCGGTCCCTGGCCCTGCTGGTACGCCAGCACGTTCTACGCCGTCGGGCACGCGTCCGCCACCGTGAACCTGAACCCCGGTCCCGCGTGGTGGGCACCCGCGGCGAGACACTACCGGCTGCGGGTGCTGAGCCGTCCGTCGGGAGGCAACCCCGGCCACGTGACGGTCCTGATGGTCCTGCCCCGGCCCCGCCTGCCCCAGACGGTCCACGACATCACGATCGACAACCTTCCGTCGCGCCCCATTGACACCCAGCACAGCTGGACCTACCCGGGGTTTGGCTGCGGCGTGGTGGTGCGGCCCCAGTTCGCACCGTCCGTGCTGTACTCGCAGGCCCAGCAGATCGCCTTCTACAAGGCCACCCGTGCGCCGCAGGTGACCGGCCCGCTGGTCGGCAGCGCCGAGAACGAGGCCACCCAGACCATCCGGGGCAGCTTCATCCAGCCGACCCTCAACGCCCTGGGCTACACGCTGGACCAGTTCACGCTGCGATGGGCGGCCGCGCCCGCGCCGGCGGCGCCGGCCCGCACGGCGCCCGCCTCGGCAGGCCAGTAGTTACTGCACTGCGTAGGTACTCCTCACCGGTGACTGGGCTCGCGGCGTGGTGGCGGGCCCGGCTCAGGGTGGATGGCGAATGACCCGTGACGCACTGAGCATCGATGGTCACGGGTCGCCGACTGCCTCGCCGGTACTCTGGCCGGATGAAAGGCCTGGAGGACAGCTCCCCGGGGATGCGTCGGGCCCGGTGGGGAGCGGCGCTGGCCGGGATACTGGCCAGCGGGACCGGGTTGCTCGCGGGGGGATGCGGGAGCCCGGGGAGCAGCCACGCCGCCGCGGGCCAGCGGCGCCCGGCTGCTTCGGCTGCGGCGACCGCACCCCGCGCGGCGGTCACGGCGACGCCCGCGCCCGGCGGCCCGCCGAGCGCCAGGCCGGCCACCCGGCGGCCGACCATGATCCCGGTACCGCCCCCGCCTGGCCAGCTCGGGCAGACCCGCGCCCTGCCCAGCGCCCACACCCGGGTATTCCGCGCGGAGATGGCGGATCTGTGGGCGGCCGTGGTCACCGGCCGCGCCCGCCTGGCCGCGCAGTCGTTCTTCCCGCTGGCGGCCTACACGCAGGTCAAGGCCATCGCCGACCCGTCGGCGGACTGGCACTCGCGGCTCTTCGGGGACTTCCGGCTCGACGTGGCCGCCGCGCACCACTTCCTCGGCCGCGGCGCCGGGCACGACACACTGATCCGGGTCATCGTGCCCGAGGCCGAGGCGGCCTGGATCAATCCCGGGGTCTGCTACAACGCCGTGGGCTACTGGCACGTGGGCGGCGCGCGGCTCGTGTACCGGCACGGCGGCCAGCAGCGCTCGATCGGGATCGCGTCCCTCATCTCCTGGCGCGGCCGGTGGTACCTGGTGCACTTCGGTGCGGTCCTGCGGGCCGGTGCCGGGGGAGTCGTGGATGCGCCCGCGACCGGGCCGGGCGTCCCGGGCCCCGCTGGCGGCTGCTGACGGGCGGCGGCCCAGGATCCGCGAGTCCCTGGCGGCGAATCCGGTGCCTTCCGCTGGTCTGTCTGTATAGCCGCCCCCGACGGCGGCCACCGATTACGGAGGGGTGCTCATGACTATCGACATCACGGGCCGGACCGCGCTCGTCACCGGGGCCAGCCGCGGCTTCGGCCGGGCCATCGCCAGCACGCTGACTGCGGCGGGCGCACGCGTCGTCGGCGTGGCCCGGGACCCGGCCCCGCTCGAGGACCTGCGGGCCGTGCTGGGCGGCTCGTTCACCGCGGTGCCCGCGGACGCCGCCGACCCGGTCGTGGCCGGGCAGCTCATCGACGCCTACCGGCCCGGCCTGCTGGTCCTGAATGCGGGCGCCGCCCCGCTGGCCCGGCCGATCCAGCGGCACACGTGGGAGACGTTCAGCCGGAACTGGGACATCGACGTCCGGCACGTTTTCGGATGGACCCGTGAGGCGCTGCTCGCCCCCCTGGAACCGGGCAGCCTCGTAATCGCGCTGTCCAGCGGGGCGGCGGTGCGCGGATCGCCGCTGAGCGGCGGGTACGCCGGGGCCAAGGCCACGATCCGGTTCATCACCAGCTACGCCGCGGCCGAATCCGAGCGCGATGGTCTCGGCATCGGGTTCGTGTCGCTGCTGCCGCAGCTGACCCCGGTCACCGGGCTGGGGGCCGCCGCCGTGGCGGGGTACGCGGCCCGGGACGGGATCGGGGTGAGCGCGTTCCTGGACCGCGCCGGGCCGGCCCTCAGCACAGAGCAGGTGGGCCAGGCGGTGGCCGACCTCGCCGCAGGCCGGGTCAAGGCTGACGGCGCCTACCTGCTCACCGCCGCGGGGCTCAGCCCGGTTCCCTGACGCCCGGTTCCCTGACGGCCGGTTCCCTGACGCCCGGTTCCCTGACGGCCGGTTCCCTGACGGCCGGTTCCCTGACGGCCGGCTCCGGCACGGGTAGCCGGCCGGAGACCGTCGTGCCGTGCCGGGCTGGGAACGGATGTGCAGGGTGCCGCCGAGGGCGGCTAGCCGGTCGGCCATGCCTTGCAGGCCGGTGCCGTCCCGCGTGGCCGCGGTATCGAACCCGGTTCCGTCGTCGGTGACGGTGAATTGCAGGCTTTCCCCGGTGCAGGAGAGGCAGACGCCCGGCTGGGAGGCGCCGGAGTACTTGGCGATGTTCTGCAGGGCCTCGAGTGCGCAGAAGTACACGGTCGCCTCCACGTCCTGCGGGTAGCGCCGGATGCCGTCCGCCTCAATCGTGACCGGCGCCGCGGTCTTACCCGCCTGGGCCTGCAGGGCGGGCACGAGCCCCTGGTCGGCGAGCAGCGGCGGGTAGATGCCCCGGGCCAGAGCCCTCAGGTCATCGAGCGCGGCCCGGGCTGATTTCCGCAGCTCGGGCGTGAGCTGCCGGACCGAGGCGGCGTCGCTGGCCGACCCTTCCAGCAGGCCCAGCTGGATGGAGAGCGCGACCACTTGCTGCTGCGCCCCATCGTGCAGGTTGCGCTCGATCTTGCGCCGTTCTTCATCCTGCGCCTCGACCAGCCGCCTGCGCGAGGCCCTCAGCTCCTGGATGGTGGCCTGCAGCTCGGCGGTGAGCCGGCCGTTGCGGAACACCAGTCCCGCCTGGGACGCCAGGTGCTGCAGCAGCTTGTCCTCGGCCAGGGTCAGCCGCTCGTTCCTCGGCTTGAGCAAGGCCAGCGCCCAGCAGTTCATCCCCGTGCCGGACCGCTACCGCTCGGGACGCGGTCTCGAAGGCGGGCAGCTGCCCGTCTTTGGCCAGCGGGAGAGCGGCCCCGGCAGCGGATCCATCGGGCCAGATCGTCACCGGCCGGAGCTCTGGCCCGACCCGGATCCAGGCTTCGGCCCGGATGGCTCCGGTGGCGCTGGCCAGCACGGTCACCATCTTGGCCACGGCCTTGTCGTAATCCAGCTGGTCGGCCATGTCATCGGCGAAGCCGGACAGCACCTGGTAGGGCGTGGCCCGCTCCCCGTACACCAGCCGGTTGGCGGCCCGGCGGCCCCATTGCCGGGCGGGCTGGAAGAGCAGGGCGACCGCGACGGCCGCGGTGACCGTCAGGAGCGGACTGCCCTGCTGCCCAGCGAGCGCCCCGATAACGAGCACGATCCCGGCGTACACGGCGGTCAGCCCGGCCGAGACCAGTCCGTAGACGACGGCCCGGTTGATGATGACGTCGATCTCGTACAGCCGGTACTTCAGGATCCCGACCGTGATCGCGGCCGGGAAGCCGAGCAGGCCGCTGAAGGCGGACGCGGCATAGGCGGCGCCGGTGACGGGCGGCTGCTTGCCGTGGTCGGCCACGATGCCCACGATCGCCACCAGCTGGACCAGGGCAAAGGCGGCGCCGGCCAACGCCACCCAGTTGATCTGGCGCCGCAGCTCCCCGCCGCCCGCCCGGTAGCGCAGCACCAGCGACACCGCTCCCGCCCCTAGGAACGGCAAGGACAGCAAAGTGAGGGAGTTCAGGTTGTTAATGGGCACCGCGGAAAGAGCCCGGCCGATGGCCGGGATGCCGAACGGATTCTGGTACGAGAGCGTGTCACGCCCGGGTGCCGGGAGCGCTACCCGCCTGGGCACCAGGATGAAGCCAACCATCAGCAGACCGGTAGCCAGGAAGTTCAGCACCGCGACCGGGCGCCAGCGCGGCGACCGCAAGGTCCCGGTCGGGAAGAGGAGGAGGGCACCGGCCAGTACGGCCACGACCGGGAAGAAGAGCCATTCGGCCACCCCACCCGACCTGTTCGGGTGCGGGCACCGCGCCGGGATGCGTGGTGATCCCCAGCAGGGCGTAGGCGGGGAAAAGGCCCATCAGCCCGTTGCAGACTCCCGCGGTCAGCCACAGCCAGCCAATTGGGTTGCGGACCCGGCGGACGATCAGCGCCCCGAGAGTGGCGTACGCCACCGTCGAGACCGAGGATCCCACCTGGGAGATGGCGTCGTTCGCTTTGTAATCACTCCAGGTCAGTGCCGTCAGGACGGCGCTCGCGACGGCGATCATGACCGACCCCGTCCACAAGACGTCGATGAGGCGCGTGCCTGACCGGCCGGGCACGCTGGCCAGCTCCGGCCTTCGCGTGCCCGCCGCCTGGCTATCCGTGCTCGCCGTCATGAGTTCCTCCCCTCATGAGTGCTGACGGCGGGCCGCTAGATACAGGTACGCGGCGATGCCCAGGATGGCCAGCCCGTCCAAGGCGTGCAGGCCGCCGAACCACACCGTGTTGTCGGCCAGGCTGGCCAGCAGGCTCTGGACCAGGACAGCCAGCAGGAACAGCAGCACCGACCCGATGACCGCGCGCACGCCCGGCCGCGGGATCAGCGCGAGGACCAGGATGAGGAGCGCCACCCCGCCCATCGCGAATCCCACGGCGCGATGCGGGGCGAACGCCGTATCGCCCGAGACCCCCAGATTGTCGATGCGGAAGGCGCCCAGGCCGGCCAGGAAGATCTGGACCGCACCGAGCGCCAGGAAGGCCAGCAGCAGCCAGCGGTATCCCGTCTGGGCCGCACGCCGCAGGCGGGTGTCGGATGATGTGCTCGCGGTCTCGACGGATGAGGCCATGGGATCCCCCAGAACAGTGCAATTTCAGGAGCGGTGCGATCAGGAACGGTGCTGGTCACGGGCGTTCAGGCCACCTCAGCTGGTCCGGACCCGTGGGCGGGACATCCGCTGACGATCTCCTCGGGGCCGGGCCAGGCCCGCTGGCATCGGCACCGGTGATGGCCTTGCTGATGCGCTCGAACGGAAGGGCCGCACGGCGGCAGGTTTGCTCCACCGAGGCTGGCGATCCGGCGGCGAACAGGCAGAATGCGACTTCGTCGTCGGGGATGAAGAGGGTCAGGAGGAGGCTCACGGCGGTGCCTTCCTCCGACACCTCGGCTGCGGAGCGCCCGAGCTGACGCTCGGTTTCCTCGAGCAGAGGCGTACTGAGGGCCGGCTGGTACCACTCGACGAGGTACCGGAACGGGCTGGGTGAGGAGCCTTCTGGCCTGGGCCGACGGTAGATCCGCGGCCCCAGCCAGGGAATCGGGTGTTTCCCTACGGGCCCCGTTGAGCCATCTGCTGGCCGAGTTCGGCCCGGGAATGGATGCCCAGCTTGTGGTAGACGCGGGCCAGGTTGGCCTCGACGGTCTTCGGGCTGATGAACAAGGCCCCCGCGACCTCGCGATTGGTCAGGCCGGTGGCGGCCAGCTCGGCGACCCGCTGTTCCGAGGGCGTCAGCCGGCTCTGCCCGGCCGGACTGCTGCCGCTGACCCGTTCCAGTTCGGCCCGGGCCCGGTCGGCCCACAGCGGCGTGCCCAGTTCGCCAAAGACCCGGGCCGCCTCCTCCAGCGCCACCGCGGCCGCTCGTTTCTGACGCCGGCGGCGTTGGATCTGGCCGAGGACAAGCATGGTGCGCGCCCGCTCGAACGGCATGGGCAGCCGGCGGTGCTCATCGAGGGCTCGCCCGGCGGCCTCGGCGGCCGCATCCAGGTCGCCGGCCGCGGCGAGCAGGAGGCTCCGGCAGCGCGCGCCCAGCGCCAGCGCCCAGGGCCGGTCCAGGCGCCGGCCGTTGCTCTCCAGCTGATCCAGCAAGACGGCCGCCTCGTCCAGCCGGCCCACCCCGATCAGCGCTTCCACGGCGTCGGGAGCAAACGGCGCGGCCGTGGGCTCGCCGTATCCCATAGCCGCCGCGGCCAAAGCGAGCGGGCCCGGCGTCGGGGCCGCCGCCGGATAGTCAGCCAGGGACACTTCCAGGAAACCCAGCGTCACGGCGGGCCAGACGGTGACGGCCAGGCAGCTTCCCCGCTGGAAGATGGCCAGGGCCTCAAGGGCAGCGCGGCGCGTCTGGTCCGGCTGGCCTGCGTAGGCGGACACATTGGCCTGCGTGGCCAGCGCGATGGCCAGCGGAAAGTCCGTACCCAGCTGCAGGGCCCGTTCCAGCGTGTCCTCGGCGATCAGGTGAGCCTCGGCCAGGTTTCCGCGCCAGCATTCGACAGTCACGGCGTGGAAGGCGGCGAACATCAGGTCGCTTTCCCTCGCCCCGCTCCAGGCAGCGTCGGCGAATGGACTGCAGTCCTTCCCTCGCCTGGTCGAGCCGTCCCGTCCAGGCCAGCAGCAGGCTGCTGATCAAGGTCGGGCGGAGCATGACCGGGGTAGGAACGTCCGGATCTTCGAGGTCGAGCGCACGCTCCAGCCGGGTCTGGTCGAGTCCCTGACCGCTGAGAAAGCGGATCATGACCGAAGCGGCGAGCGCCTTGGCCAGCAGGTCGGGATCACCGAGCCGCTCCGCGCCAGCCATAGTCTCGCCGGTCAATCGCAAGGCGTCCGGGATGCGGCCCAGGTTGACCAGCACGAACATCAGCTGGTTCAGGATCTGCACGCGTAGTCTCAGGCCCGGACCGGCCTCGGCGAGGGCTTCCTCCAGGTAGCCTGCCGACTCTCGGTAGCTGTCATCATGCAGGCGCACCACGGCCAGCAGGTGCACTGCCCCGGCCCGCCTTGGGCCCGCCGGGAGCCCGGCCACTGTTTCCTCCAGCAGCGCGCGGGCTCGCGCCGGATCACCGGCGTCGAAGTGGTGCTGGGCCAGCGCTATCCGGCGCTCAGCGGTGTTCCCGCCCAGCTTGATCGCCAGCTCGAGGAGTTCCGCGGCGGCCGCGGGCGCACCTCGCGCTCGGGCGTGGATCGCGCCCTGGTCCAGGGCAGCCGCGGATGCCGCATCGAGACTGGTCGCGGCCTGAGCGATATGCCGCGCCCGCTCCTCGGGGTCGGTGGTCAGCCCGGCGAGCCTGCGGTGCATGGCGCGACGGCGAGCCGGTGACGCGGCCGTGTACACCCCGGTGGCCAGCAGCGGATGAGTGAACCGGATCTGGTGGCCGTCTAGCGCGATCACGCCATAGTCCTCGGCCGCCTCGAGCAGGCGCTCGGCCTCGGGCGCCCCGGTATCCAGGGCGAGCCGGACCAGTCCGACGGTGGGCTCGCCCAGTGCAGCCACCGCGAGCAGCGCCGGCTGGACATCCGGGCGGATTCCGTTGACCCGGGTGCGGACCAGCTGCGCCAGCGTCTGCGGCAACGGGGACGCCGGATCGGCCATTCCTTCCCGCCGCGTGTCCCTGGCGAGTTCGAGCGCGTAGAACGGGTTGCCGCCGGAGATCTGCTCAATCCGCCCCAGCGCGGGCCGGGGGAACGACGAGCCGGTCCGGCTGCGGAGCATCTGGTGCAGGGCCCCCAGGCTCAGCGGCCCCACCTGCACCCGATGGATGCGGGCCGGGTCTGATCGCAGGAGCGGCGGCCCCTGGCCGCCGGCGCCGGGAGTCCGCATCGCCGCCAGGACGACCGCCGGCGAGCTCAGCCGCCGGAACGCGAAGTCGACGACCTGGGCGGTTGAGCTATCCATCCACTGCAGATCGTCGATCGCGAGCAGGACCGGCGTGTCGTCCGCGAGCCGGTCCAGGACCGACAGCAGCGCCGCGCCGGTGGCCCGGTAGTCCGTGACCGCAGGCCCGGCCGGCCCCCGGAGCATGACGAAGTCGATCGCGCGCCGTTGCGGGTCCGGCAGGAGGTCCAGCAGGTCATCATCGATGTCCACCAGCAGATCGGCCAGCGACGCGTAGGACAGCTGGGCTTCGGCTGCGGACGGGCGGCACGACAGGACCCGGAAGCCACGCTGCCGCGCCCGCGCGATGGCCGCGGCCCACAGGGTCGTCTTGCCGATTCCCGGTTCACCCTGGAGCAGAATGGCGGCCGGCTGATCGGCGGGAGAGTCAAGGACAGTCATGATCGTCCGGAGCTCTTCATCACGGCCGACCACGTCCCCGCTCATGGGAAAGCCGGCCACGTCCCCCCTCATGGGGGAAAGGCTCCCACTCTCGGCGCCCGCAGTAAAGATTAGTTAAAGGTCGGGCATTCCGGACGCCGCTATCGGCTGCACTGCAAGCCGGACGCGGACATGGCCAGACCTCTTCGCAGGGCCCGGCCTTACGGCCTCGCCCTGGCTGATCTGCTCTTAGGCTGGGCGGATGCTGACCCGGGACGAGGCTCACCCGGCCGGGCGGGCCTGGGTGCTCCCCGTGCTGGCCGGCCTGCTGCTCGCCGCGGTGGCGGGGTGCGCGGGCACCGCCGGGGCCCCTTCCTCGCCCGGCCCGGCCACCCCGGGCAGTCACACCACGGGCGCCCGTTCCCCGGAGGCCGGTTCCGTCCCGGTCCCGTCCCGGTCGTGCGCGGCTCAGATCCTGGCCCGTATGACCCTGCCCCAGCGGGTCGGGCAGCTGTTCGTCGTGGGGCTGGCCGGGAGCGTGCTGGATTCCGCTACGGCGAGCGCGATCCGGGCGTACCACTTCGGCTCGGTCAGTTTCATCACCACGGACACCGCCGGAGTCGCGGGCATCGCTGCCGTCAGCCGGGCTGTGCAGTCGCTGTCCTCACCCCAGGTGACGGCCGGAGTGCGGTTCTTCGTGGCCGCCAACCAGGAGGGAGGCGAGATTCAGGCGCTGCAGGGCGCGGGGTTCGCCACCATGCCGAGTGCCGTCGCCCAGGGCATGCTGGCCCCCGCCCAGCTGCAGCGCCTGGCGCGGACCTGGGGTCAGGAGCTCCGGGCCGCGGGGGTCAACCTCAACTTCGCCCCGGTCATGGACGTGGTGCCGGTCGCGGACGCCACCCAGAACGCGCCCATCGGGCAGCTGATGCGGGAGTTCGGCCACACCCCGGCCGTAGTGGCCAGCCACGGCGTCGCGTTCCTCCGCGGCATGACCCAGGCGGGCGAAGCGACCACCGCCAAGCACTTCCCCGGGCTCGGCCGGGTACGCGGGAACACCGACTTCAGCGCCGACGTCGTCAACACGGTCACTACCCCGGACGACCCCTACCTGCGCACCTTCCAGGCGGCCATCGGCGCGGGTGTACCGCTGGTGATGGTGGCGCTGGCCACCTACACCCGGATTGACCCGCATCATCTGGCCGTCTTCTCCCCAGTCGTGATGCGGACGATGCTGCGCGACCGGATGCACTTCGGCGGCGTAATCATCTCCGATGACCTGGGAGCGGCCCAGGCGGTGGCCAGCGTGCCGCCGGGCGCCCGGGCGGTCCAGTTCATCGCGGCCGGCGGTGACCTGGTGACCGCCAAGTACGTGGCCCCGGCGGAGGTCATGGCCCAGGCCGTGCTGGCCCGGGCCCGGGCCTCGCAGTCCTTCCGCGACGAAGTCGACGCGGCGGCCGGGCACGTGCTCGCGGCCAAGCAAAGGTTCGGCCTGCTGCCCTGCTGAACAGCGCCGGGCCCCCCGTGTCCAGGTGGCCACCGCCAGCTCGCATCCGCAAAGCGATGCCAGGCGGCGCCAGGGGGCGTCAGCGCGGCCGGGCCGAGCATCCTGAGCGAGGTGCCCGGCGATGTCCAGCCGGGCCAGCGCGCCCAGGATGTGCGTGGACATCGCGCCGTGCGCTAACTCCAGGATGAGATCGCGGGTGGCGCAGGTGGTGAACCGTAGCGGGTCCGGGCCTGGGGAGTCAGCTAGCCGTTCGGGTAGAACTCCGCAGGAGCTGGTCGGACAGTGCGGCCGGGTAGGACAGGGCGGCCAGGTGGCCGCCGGGGACCACCTCGACCTCGAGCCCGAGGCGGTCCTTGGCCACGCGGCGCTGGAACTCCAGCGGGAAGAGGCGGTCGTCGCGACCGGAGATCACCCGGGTGGGGACGTCCGGCCACCGGTCGATGGCGCAGGGCTGGCTGAACGCGATGTCGGCCTCAGGGCCGCCCGAGATCTCGCCTGAGGCCAGCACCTCGGCGGGCACGTCGTGCAGGAAGCAGGTCTCCAGATCGAGCTCGGCGGGGTAGCCGCCGTCCCGGGCGGCGGCGATCCGCGCCTCTTCCGAGCCGGTGTTGTCCCCCCATTCACCGGGCGTCTCGCCGGGCCGCGGGATCATCCCGTTGACCAGGATCATCAGGCGCACGGGCCGGCGAGCGCACACCATCGGCGCGGTGAACCCGCCCATCGACTGGGCCACCAGCACGACGTCCTCCCGGTCCCCCATGGCCGCGAGGACAAGGTCGGTGTATTCCGGCAGCCCGGCGGACTCGTCGGCGCCCGGCAAGTCGACGGCGATCGCCTCATGGCCGCCGACTTCCAGCAGGGGGGTCACCCGGTACCAGAACGACGCGGCCCCTCCGGCCCCGGGGATCAGCACGAACGTGCTCACCAGTGGCTCCTTGCTCTCGGCGGGTGGGTTCCCCGGCGGTTGCGCTCCTCGTGTCTGAAGGTAGGACGAGCGGGGCCGCGGGAACTCACCGGCCGGACGCTACCCGGCCAGGAAGCGGTCCGGCCGGAACGGCGTGAGTTCGGAGTGGACCACGTCGCCCAGGACCTCGGTGGTGATGAGCTCGGCCAGGTGCGCGCCGAGCGTGACGCCGCTATGGGTCACGGCCGCATACACCCCGCTCGCACCGGGCAGCCACCCCACGATGGACCGGCCGTCCGCGGGCATCGGACGCACGCACACCCGGTACCCGGTGACAGACGCGTCATCGAGCCCGTTCACCACGCCCCGGGCCCGGCTCAGCAACTCCCCGGCCCAGCGCCGCAGATCCGGCTCGGACGTGTGCAGGTCGACGGCCGCATCCGGCGCTTCCAGGTGCACCAGCCCCCCGGCGTGCGGCCGCAGGTGCACCTGCGGCGTGTGCATCATCCGGATCGGGCCCGGCGAGGCCACCGGGCCCGCCTGGACCACCAGACCTGGTGCCCTGGCGCCCGGTTCCGCCCATGGGATCAGCGGGACCGCGGAGGCCGCCCCGGCCAGCGCGGCCAGCTGGGGAACCTGTGTGCCCGCGCAGCACACCACCACGTCCGCGCAGATCTCCTGGTAGGCGGCGGTCCGTACCAGCCGGACACGGTGGCCGGCCTCCGTGGCGGTCCCGAAGCCGGCCACCCGGCCCGGCTCGCCGGTCATGACCTTGACTCCCTGCTCAACGGCGCGCTCCACCAGGTGGCTGATCATCGCCGCGGTGAGCAGATATCCCTCACCGGGAAACCACGCGATGGCGGGCGCCGGGCCAGGCAGCCGGAGCGACGGCTCGAGCGCGAGCGCCTCGGCCGGGCCGATCAGGCGCGCCGGGTACCCCCAGTCGGTGAGCCTGCCTACCCGGGCGGTGAGTTCCGCGCGGTGCGCCGGGCTGACGGCCCACTCCAGGTTCCCGGCAGGCCGGTACCACGCGGCGCCGTCGAGCCGGGCGGCCAGCCGGCCCCAGGCTCGCAGGCCGGCCTCATTGAGGTCGTGATAAACACGGGGCGCTTTGTCGTTGGAGTTCAGCCAGGCGAAACTGGACCTGGTCGCGGCCTGGCCGGGCTCGTCCCGCTCCAGCAGCGTCACTTCGGCCCCCGCTTCGGCCAGCCGGACGGCCAGGCATACGCCGACCACCCCAGCGCCGATCACCGCACAGCGGCGCGGCCGCGTCCCGCTCTCCCCGGTCATCCACGATCCCCTTCGCCTAGGACTCCACGGGATCACTGACCGGGCAGTCGCGCAACCGCTGGCTTGGGGGATTGCCGTGCGGAGATCATCAGGCGCGCGCAGCGCCTGCCGATGAGTTGCGGGCCGGGCCGCCGTCTACGAGGGCACGACTCCGCGACCCGCGGGTGCGGCCAACCGGAGGAGCTGACGATGCGACTGACCTTGCACACCTTCCTGACCCTCGACGGCGTGATGCAGGCCCCTGGAGGCCCGGACGAGGACCGGGACGGCGGGTTCGAGCACGGTGGCTGGTCGTTCCCGTACGGCGACGACGACTTCGGTGTAGCCGTGAGCGGCTGGTTCGATCAGGCCGACGCGTTCCTGCTGGGCCGCAGGACCTACCAGATCTTCGCGAGCTACTGGCCGAAGGTCACCGACCCCGCTGACCCCATCGCGAGCAAGCTCAACTCGCTGCCGAAGTATGTGGCCTCGACGACACTCGAGGACACCGGCTGGCACAACTCGTCGCTCCTCGGCGGGGACGCGGCCGCGGAGGTGGCCAAGCTCAAGAAAGGCCCGGCAGGGAACTGCAGGTCCACGGCAGCGGCCAACTGGCCCAGACCCTCATCGAGCACGACCTTGTGGACGAGTACCGCCTGCTGTACTTTCCCGTCCATCTCGGCTCCGGGAAGAAGCTGTTCCGCGACGGCGCCCGCGCGGCCGCCCTGCGGCTCACCGGCACCTCGAGCACGACTACCGGCGTCGTCATCGCGACTTACGAGCCTGATGGGCCAGCCCGGTACGGCTCGTACGCGTCTGAGGACGCCTGATCGCTGGCTCCCAGGGAGTCCGGCAGGCGGTAGAAATCGGCCAGGGCCTGCCGGGCCGCCTTGTCGTCCCCGACGGATGCGTCCCAGCAGACCTGCTGGCCGTCGGTAGTCACGGCGAAGTCGAAGAACGCGCAGCACGCCTGCTCCCGGCGGGCCAGGTCACGGACCCAGTCGTCCACGCCTGGGCCGGGCCGGAACCGGAACCGGATGCCGCGGGCGGTCCGGGTGCGTCCGGTCAGGTGCTGGCGGAACAGACGCTGGTATTCAGCCATCCGCTCCGCGAAGGCACCGGGGGTAGCGGTCAGCGTGCACGCCACGGGCGGCGGCGGGGGATCCTCAGGTGAGTCCACGATAGCTCCCGGGGGATGTAGCGGGGCGGCGGCTCTCACCACCGTAGGGTCGGTACCGGGTCCAGGGTCAAGAGGAGCCGTCCGGCACGCCCGGACTAGGGCCCGGCCAGCGCCGCTCCTGGGGCGTGCTTGCTGGTTAGGCTGAGGCTATGAAGACGGCGGTCGCCCGCACGCTGGCCGTGGGGGCTGCGTCTGGCGCCCTGGCGTTACTGGCCTCGTGCACCCCGGCGCTTCGCCCCGCCCGGCCGCCCGGTCCGTCGGCCGCTGTCGCGCCGCCCAGTCCGCCGCCCGCTGCCGCGTCACCCTTTCCCCTTACCGTCCCGGCCAGATCGCTGAAGGTGCCCGGGTGCAGCGGCGCCGTGGCCCCGGCCCGGACGCTCACCGGGGTCAGGCCGGTGATGACGTCCGTGCCGCCGGCGCCGTTCGGGGTGATCACGTCGCCGGACGGGCGGTGGGTCTTCGTCAGCGACAGCCGCGGGGTGACCGTGCTCCGGGCGGGCGCGGCCGCGCTGGCGACGGTGAAATCCGTCTCGCTGCCCGGCGGCCAGCAGGGCCTGGGTGAGGCGCTGACCCCCGACGGGCGGTACCTGCTGGTGGCGGCGACAAGTGAAACTGCCGTGCTCAGCGTGGCCCGCCTCGAGTCCGGCTCGGCCCAGCCGGTCGTGGGGAGCCTGTCGGCACCCGGCGGGGCGATCGAGGTGGCCACCTCAGCCGACGGGCACTTCGTGTTCACCTCGCTGGAAGGTACCGGCGCCATTCAGGTCTCGGACCTGGCCCGGGCCCTGTCAGCGGGTTTCCAGGCCCGGGGAGTGGCCGTCGGGCGGGTCCCGGCCGCATTCGCGCCGGTGGGTGAGGCGATCTCGGCGGACGGTCGCTGGCTGTACGTGACCAGCGAAGTCAGGGGCTCAGCCGGCGGCCTCCGCGGCCCCGCGACCAACCAGCGCTGCCCGGGGGACCCAGATTCGCTGCCCGGAGTCGTCCGGCTCATCGATACCGCTAAGGCGGAACAGGATCCGGCTGCTGCGGTGCGGGCCACCATCGGCGCGGGTGCCAGCCCGGTCCGGGTGGTGCTCTCCCCGGGCGCGGCGGTGGCCTGGGTTACGGCCCGGGGCAGCGACGCACTGCTCGGCTTCGCCACGGCCCGGCTCATCTCAGCCAGGCCAGCGCTGGTCGCCGACGTTCCGGTGGGCTCGGCGCCAGTCGGCGTGGTCCTGGTCGATGGCGGCCGGCTGGCGGTGGTGGCCGACTCCAACCGCTTCGCGGGCCGTGGCCCGCAGTGGCTGAGCGTGGTCAGCATCAAGGATGCGCTACGCGGTCGCCCGGCCCTGGTGGGACAGATCCGCGCCGGGAGCTTCCCGAGGCAGTTCGCGTTGTCCCCAGACGGCCAGACGCTCTACGCCACGAACTTCACCAGCAGCCAGCTGGAGACCATCCGGGTGGCCGACCTGATTAGTGCGGCAAAATCCGGGACGGCTACGCGCTAGGAACGCGGGTCGCGGCCAGCAGGGTCCGCACGGCGGCCACCCCGGCCACGCCTGATCGAAGGGGAGCTGGTAGAAGGCTTCCATGGCCGGGGCCAGGCAGGCGCGGGTGGCCTTCGCGGAGTCCGCGAGCCCGCACCAGACCTGCATCGCGTGCCGCCCCGGCGCCCTGGGCCGCCCGGCGCGGGCGGCCTCCTCAGCAGTCATCTCGACGGCGGCCGCGAAGCGCCGGGGTGAATTCCAGATGCCCAGCCAGCCGTCGCTGTACCGGCCCGCGCGCCTGATGGCGGCGTCGGAGCGGCCGCCAACGATGAGCAGGATCCCCGGCGCCGGGGGAGCGATGAGCGCGTTGTCCAGGTCGAAGAACTGCCCGTGGAAGGTGACCGCCTGACCGGATAGGAGCGAGCGCAGCACGGTCAGGCTTTCGTCCATCCGTGCGCCCCGGGTGGCCGGGTCCACTCCGCAGATCGCGACCTCGTGACGGTCCTCGCCGCCGATGCCCACCCCGAAGGTCAGCCGCCCGGGCGCGAGCCGCTCGATGTCCGCGAGCTGCCGGGCCACCAGGACCGGATGGCGCAGCGGCAGCAGGTACAGGCCGCAGGAGATCCGCAACGAGGGGTGCAGCATGGCCAGCGCCGCGGCCTGCAGGAGCCCGTCGAAGCCCAGGCCGGCGATGAAGCTCACGTGGTCGGCGCAGCAGACGTGATCGATGCCGGCCGCGGCGATGCCGTCCAGGAACGCCCGGGCCGTGGCGGGATCCCAGTCCAGCAGGCCGGGAGGCGGGAACAAGCCGACCCGCGGCGAGACGGCGTTCATGACCGGTGCCGCCGGGGGCCGGGGATGAGCGCGGGCACGCTGGCCCGGTAGGAGGCGTACGCCGGGCCGAGAGACCGCACCAGGTCGCGTTCCTCGAACCAGATCCCGGCCAGGATGTAGCCGCTGGCCGCCGCGGCGAACAGCAGGTGCCCTGCGGTCATGACCGGGGCGGCCCAGAAGACGATCAGGAATCCGGCCATCAGCGGATGACGGAGCCGACGGTACAGGCCGCGCTCAGTGAACGCCGGTGCCGTGTAGCCGGTCCCGCGCAGGTGCAGGCAGGCCTGCCGCAGCCCGAACAGATCAAAGTGGCTGATCATGAACGTGGAGCTGAGGGCCACCGCCCAGCCGGCCAGTTGCACCGCGAGGACCACGGCAAAGGCCGCCCCGGACAGCGCCCAGGCCACCCCGCCGAACGGCTGCCAGGCCCAGAACAGCAGGGCCAGGGCCAGCGTCGCGCCCAGCACGAATGTGGCCCGCTCAGCCGGCCCGGGCACCACGCGCGTCAGCCAGCGCTTGAACCACGAACGGGCCATGACGGTGTGCTGCGCCGCGAACAGCGCCAGCAATCCCAGGTCGACGGCCACCGCGAGCGGCCAGCCGGAGCGCAGCCCGTCGTCGATGTCCTTGGGTACGGCGAAACCGGCGAAGAATCCCACCGCGTACACCAGCACGGCGAGGAACAGCCCGTACACCGCAGCGGCGTAGCCCAGGATGAGCAGCGCCCTGGCGCGCGCGGCGGGCGGCCGCGGGATGGCGGCCGGGGGACGGATCGTCTTCGTAGCCTCTGACATGCCTCGACGCTAGGCCGGCCGGGCGCCGGGCGGCTATCGGGTGAACTACCGTGATCCGCGGGTCCGTCCGGGCCGGAGAGGCTGGCCCCGGCCGGGCATCGGGCAAACTACCTACAGGCGGAGCCGGTGCTCGGTCACCCAGGCCGCGATCTGGGCCCGGGAGCGCACCTCCAGCTTGCGCCGGATGTTCTCGACGTGGGTCTCGGCGGTGCGCGGCGCGATCGACAGGCGGGTGGCGATGGACGTGTTGGTCAGCCCTTCGGCGACCAGTGTGGCCACCTCGATCTCGCGGGCGGTCAGCGGGGGCCCGGCGGCGGCCGGCTCTCCCAGGAAACCGAGCACCGCATCCAGCGCCGCAGCCCACTCGCCGTGGTAGTAGAGGTGACTCGACCCGGGCAGCGGGATCAGTGCCGCGTCCGGGATGAGCGTGGCGATCTCCCGGCCGAGCTCGAAGCGGGCGGCTGGGTCCGCTTCACGGTGCAGCACCGCGGTGCGCGCCCGGATATCCGGCAGCAACGTCGTGACGTCGGTGCCGTAGTAGATCTCCAGGAGCCGGCTGGCCACCGCCGCCGAGGCGCTGGCCCGGGACAGCCGGGCCAGGGCCTCGATCTCCGCCGGGTCCGGGTCCGGGATGAAGATGCCGGTGAGCACCTTTGATCCCAGGCCCCAGTGGGCTCTTATCAGGGCCACGATCGAGTCCCTGACCTCAGGGGGCGCCAGGTCCCGGCCGTCGGCGCACATGCCGAACACCACCAGCGCGTCGACCCGCTCCGGGTAGCGCGCGGCGATCGCGGCGGCCAGCTGGCCGCCCTGGGACGCGCCGAACAGGCTGAACCGGCCGGCACCGGCTGAGTCGGCCACGGCCATGGCCGCCGTCACCTGGGCGTCGAAGGACAGATTGATCCCGTCCCGGTCGGACAGCCCGCAGCCGGGCTTGTCGTAGCGGATCACGGTGAACCGGTCGGCCAGGCCGGCCAGGAAGGAACCGAAGGAGAAGAGCTCCAGCTGCCTGCGGAGGTGGGTCACCCAGCCTGAATCGCACAGCAGGGCCGGGCCGGAACCCGACGTCGAGTAGGCGATGCGGCCCGCGGCGGTAGTGGTGTACCTGATCGTCGGCATCACCTGACCAGGCTGGCAGCCCGGCCGGGCTAGGTAAAGGCGGCCGCGCTGGCCGCGATCATGACGCACTCTTCTCCCGTGCGGCCAGCGCGGTGCGGCCAGGCTTCCACTCTGCCGCTAAACTGCATACAGTTTGTCGAAGAGGATCGCCCACCGGGAGGCAGACGGCCGTGAATCAGCAGGAGCACGAGGAGATCGCCGAGCTGTTGCTGGGGGTGTATGCGAGCCACGAGCCGGTCGAGCCGCTGACCGCGAAGTTCGCCGGTCTCACCGTCGCCGACGCCTACGAGATCCAGTTGATCCAGGTTCGCCGCTGGCTCGACGGGGGAGCGCGGATGAAGGGGCACAAGGTCGGCCTGACCTCGGCCGCGATGCAGCGCCAGCTGGGCGTGGACCAGCCAGACTACGGCCATCTGCTGGACCGCATGTTCTGGCTGGAGTATGAGCCGATCCCCATCTCCCGCTTCGTGCAGCCCCGGGTCGAGCCGGAGATGGCGTTCGTCCTGGCCCGCCCACTGCGCGGCCCCGGGGTCACGGTGGCCGAGGCGATCGCCGCGGTGGACTTCGTGCTGCCGGCCCTGGAACTGATCGACTCGCGGATCCGGGACTGGAAGATCGGGCTGGCCGACACCATCGCCGACAACGCCTCGTCTGGGGGGGTCGTGCTGGGCAGCCGCCCGGTTCCGCTCGCCGCCGTCGACCTGAGGCTGGCGGGCTGCACCCTGCACAAGAACGGGGAACTGGCCGGGACCGGTGCGGGCGGCGCGGTGCTCGGCTCGCCGCTCACCTCCCTGGTGTGGCTGGCGAACACGGTCGGGGCCCGGGGCGTGATCCTGGAGGCCGGCCAGGTAATCCTCCCGGGGTCGGTGACCGCCGCAATCCCGGTCGGTGCGCATGACACCGTGACCGCGACGTTCGCGGGCCTGGGCAGCGTGACGGCACGGTTCAGTCCCGGCGAGGAGGCGGAGCAATGATGACCAAGGCGACGGCCGCGATCGTGGGACCGGGCAACATCGGCACGGACCTGCTGGCCAAGCTGCAGCGCAGCGAGCATGTCGAGGTGACCTGCATGGTCGGGGTGGACCCGGCCTCCGAGGGCCTGGAGCGGGCGCGGCGGGCGGGGGTCGAGGCGTCCGCGGGCGGCGTGGACTGGCTGCTGGGCCAGCCTGAGCGGCCGGACCTGGTGTTCGAGGCAACCTCGGCCCGGGCCCACCTGGCCAACGCGCCACGGTACGCCGAGGCGGGCATCCAGGTGGTGGACCTGACCCCGGCCGCGGTCGGGCCGATGGTGTGCCCGCCGGTCAACCTGAGCGAGCATCGGGCCGCGCCCAACGTTAACATGATCACCTGTGGCGGGCAGGCCACCATTCCCGTCGTCCGCGCGGTAGCGGCCGTGACGCCGGTGCCGTATGCGGAGATCGTGGCCTCTATCGCGTCGCGCTCCGCCGGGCCGGGAACGCGGGCCAACATCGATGAGTTCACCGTGACCACGGCGCGGGCCATCGAGTCGATCGGTGGCGCGGAGCGCGGCAAGGCGGTCATCATCCTGAACCCGGTCGACCCGCCGATGATCATGCGGGACACCGTCTTCTGCGCCATCAGCCCGGACGCCGACCTCGAGGCGATCTCGGACTCGGTGCTGGCCATGGTGGCCGAGGTGGCCCGGTACGTGCCGGGCTACAGGCTGCGCGCCGACCCGCAATTCGACCCCCCCGCCCCGGAGTGGGGCGGGCAGGCGCGGGTCGCGGTGTTCCTGGAGGTCCGCGGCCACGGCGATTACCTGCCCCCGTGGGCCGGCAACCTGGACATCATGACCGCCGCCGCCGCGCGGGTCGGGGACCTGCTCGCCGCCGCGTCCCGCCCGGGGGTGACGGCATGACCCGCGACCTGTACGGGGGTGACGACATCGCCCGCGACCTGCGCATCACCGACTCCACGCTGCGGGACGGCTCGCACGCGATGGCCCACCGGTTCACCGAGGCCCAGGTCCGCCAGGTGGTCGCGGCGCTGGACGCGGCCGGGGTGGAGGTCATCGAGGTCTCGCACGGCGACGGGCTGGGCGGCTCGTCGTTCAACTACGGCTTCTCGGCGGTGGATGATATCCGGCTGGTCCGCGCCGCCGCGCAGGAAGCGGTCGCGGCGGAGATCGCGGTCCTGCTGCTGCCCGGCCTGGGCACGGTGGAGGACCTGAAGGGTGCCCGCGAGGCCGGGGCGTCGGTGGCCCGGATCGCGACCCACTGCACCGAGGCCGACGTGTCGGTCCAGCACTTCGCGGCCGCGCGGGACCTGGGCATGGAGACCGTGGGCTTCCTCATGCTCGCCCACCGGCTGGATCCCGCCGCGCTGGCCGCGCAGGCCCGGATCATGGCCGACGCCGGCGCGGAATGCGTGTACGTCGTCGATTCCGCCGGGGCGATGGTGCTGGGCGACGCGCAGGAGCGGGTGCGGGCCCTGATCGGGGAACTCGGCGCCGATGCGCAGGTGGGCTTCCACGGGCACCAGAACCTGTCCCTCGGGGTGGCCAACTCCGTGCTCGCCTACCAGGAGGGCGCAACCCAGATCGACGGCGCGCTGTGTGCCCTCGGTGCCGGGGCCGGCAACTCGCCGACCGAGGTGCTGGCGGCCACGTTCGACCGGCTGGGCATCCGCACCGGGGTGGACGTGCCGGGCGTGCTGGCCGCCGCTGAGGAAGTCGTCCGGCCGATCATCCCCCGGCTGCCGTGGATGGACCGTTCCTCGGTGGTGCAGGGCTACGCCGGGGTCTACTCCTCGTTCCTGCTGCACGCCCAGCGCGCCGCGCAGCGGTATGGCGTGCCCGCGCACGTGATCCTGCAGCGGGTCGGTGAGGCCGGGTACGTGGGCGGCCAGGAAGACATGATCATTGACGTGGCACTCCAGCTCCAGCAGGAGCGCGAGACAGCAGGAGCGGCAGGATGACGGACTGGACGGTGGACTCGGCGGCCACGGCGCTGCTGGACGCCGAGGACGGCCGGGCGGACCGGGAGCCGTTCACCGACGACTGGCCCGGCCTGGACCTGGCCACCGGGTACGCGGTGCAGGACGAGACGCTGCGCCGCAGGCTGGGCCGGGGCGAGCGGCTGGCCGGCCTCAAGCTGGGGCTGACCAGCCGGGCCAAGCAGCAGCGGATGGGCATCGCCACGCCGCTGACCGCGTGGCTGACCGACGCCATGGTGCTGCCCGCCGGGGCGGCCGTGCCCCGGGACCGGCTGATCCACCCGAGGGCCGAGCCGGAGATCGTGTTCGTGATGCGGGACCGGCTGGCCGGGCCCGGTGTCATCGCGGCCACGGCGCTGGCCGCGGTGGGCTCGGTGCACGGTGGCGTGGAGATCATCGACAGCCGGTACCGCGACTTCCGGTTCACGCTGCCCGACGTGGTGGCCGACAACGCCTCGGCCGGGTGCTTCGTGACCGGGCCGGTCGGCGTGCCGCCCGCAGGCCTGGACCTGGCCCTGGAAGCCTGCCTCCTCGAAGTGAACGGGCAGGTGGTGGACTCGGCCGCGGGAGCAGCCGTGCAGGGACATCCCGCCGAGGCGCTGGCCCTGGCCGCTAACGACCTGGGCCGCCGGGGGCTGGCCATCGAGCCCGGCTGGATCGTGCTCACCGGCGGCATGACCGACGCGGTCCCGGTGCCCGAGGGCACCTCGGTCGCCGTCCACTTCACCCACCTGGGCTCGATCTTCCTCCCCTGAGCCCCACCAGTCCCGCCAGCCACCCGGGGCCTGGGTTGGTCCACGTGATCAACCGATTGGTGCTGCTCCAGCAGCACCAATCGGTTGATCACGAACCAGGGCGGCCGACTCAGGGAGCTGATGGGGCCGGTGTTGCTGGCGAGAGACCCGCGGGGACGATGTTGGCGTTGACGCTGAACAGGTTCTCCGGGTCGTACTGGGCCTTGATCCGGCCCAGCCGGGCGTACTTCTCCGCGCCGAACGCCTCGACCACCCGGTCCATCTCGTCGAAGTTGAGCATGTTGACGTAGACGCCGCGGCCGGTCCACGGCTTGAGGTCGGTCACGGCATTCCTGGTCATCTCGATGTACTCGCCGTCGCGGGCCGGGTCGTCCCAGCGCATCGCGAAGTTCAGCCACAGCAGGTAGCCGCGGTTGGAAAAGGCGGTGGCGTCCTCGGCCACGTCGCCGATGGCCCCGCCCAGGCCGATGATCTCGACCTCGCCCTCCATCGGCATGTCTTTCCAGAAGTCCACGAGCTTGTCGATCGCCTCATCGGCCAGCTCCGCGACATGCGCCTCCTTGGTGTAGTAGCGGTGGCCGTCCTCGAATTCCTTATCGATCAGGTGCTGCACCACGCCCGCGAACGGCGCCACGGTCGAGGCCTTCATGAGGGGCTCGCCCACCTCGCACAGGCGCTCGATCATCTCGGCGCCCGCCGGGTCCTCGGCGTCATCCAGCCACATCGAGAAGAGCATCACCACCCGCCTGCCGACCAGTTCCGGCGGGACGAAGGGCTGCGGGGGCATGTCGTGCTTGAGCGCCGCATGCCAGCCAACCGTGCGCGGCAACGTGGGCACGAGGGCCGCGTACTCGCGCAGCGCCGCGGCCGCGTGCTCTTCGTCGTAGAGGGAGACCCCGATCCGCATCATCGGGCCGAAGTCGTGCGCGGCGAACGTGAACCGGGTGACGATGCCGAAGTTGCCACCACCGCCGCGCAGCGCCCAGAACAGGTCGGGATGGGAGTCCGCGGAGACCCCGATCACTTCGCCGCTGGCCAGCACGAGCTCCAGGGCCACGAACTGGTCGCAGGTCAGGCCGTGCTTACGGGAGAACCAGCCGATCCCGCCGCCCAGGGCCAGACCAGCCACCCCGGTCTCGGACATGATGCCGGCCGGGACGATCAGCGCATGCGGCGCGGTGGCCGCGTCCACGGTGCCCAGCAGGCAGCCGCCGCCCGCGTGGACCAGCTTGCGCTCCGGGTCCACGGTGACCTCCCGCAGCCCGCTCAGGTCGATGGTCAGCCCGCCCTCGGACATGCCCTTGCCCGCCACGTTGTGCCCGCCGCAGCGGACCGAGGGCGGCAGGCCGTGCTCGCGGGCCACGTTGACCGCGGCCACCACGTCCGCGGTGCTGGTGCAGCGCAGGATCAGGCCCGGCCGCCGGTCGATCATGGAGTTCCAGACCAGGCGGGCGTCTTCGTACTCGCCGTGATCCGGGCCGATGATCTCGCCCTTGAACTGCCCGGCCAGATCGCCGGCGATGCGCTGCCGCAGCCCGGCGTCCACCAGCCCGGCGCTCATGCCGACACCGCCCCAGTGCTGGCCGAAGCCCCAGTGCTGGCCGATGAAGCGTTCTCGGCCAGCCGCCGCATAGCGTTCAGCGTGGCGGCCACGGCCTTCAGGTAGTCCCCGGTCATCGAGTCTGCGTACTCCTGCTCGGCGTCCGAGCCGCCCTCCACTCCCGCCACGACCAGCGCGAAGCTGAACCTCAGCTGCAGGTCATCCCCGGCGCCCTCGATCTCGTTGGCGATGGTGCCGAGCACCGGGCCCGCGATCCGGGTGAACACCACCCGGTGCGGGGCCTCCAGCGTGATCCGCTCGGTGAAGCGGTCACCGCGGAAGTCGATGTCCCGGTCGAACACGGTGTCCCCGTACCGCTGCGTGACCTCGCAGAAGGTCATGCTCGGCACGAACGGCAGGGCGTTGTTGGCCTTGAGCACGAGGCCGTCCCAGACCGCGGCGCGGTCGAGGTGCGGCTCGCCTGGCTCGTTGACCGGCAGCTGGTGGGTTACGAAGATCACGATGTTCCTCCCGCGGGATCGATCACGGTGTTTTCCAAGATGCCGAGGCCGTCGATGGCCACCCGGACGACATCGCCGCCCCGTAGGTACAGGCCGCGGCCCGCGCCGACTCCCGACGGGGTCCCGGTCGCGATGACGTCGCCCGGCTCGAGCGTGACCACCTCGCTGGCCGCCGAGATCAGGCCGGCGACCGGGCAGACCATGTCCGAGGTGGACTCGTCTTGCTGCAGTTCGTCGTTCACCCACAGCCGCAGCCGCAGATCCTGCGGGTCGGGTACCTGGAAAGCCGGGGTGATGCCCGGCCCCAGCGGCAGTGAGCTGTCCATGGACTTGGCCGCGAACCAGTCGTAGGTGAACGCCTCCGCGGGGACGGCCGACCGCCGGTGGCGCCCGCGGGCGGTCACGTCGTTGGCCACGCAGTAGCCGGCCACGTGGGCCAGCGCGTCGGCCGCGGGGATTTCCCGGCCGCCGATGCCGATGACCACCGCGAGCTCGGCCTCCCAGTCGTAGCGGGCCTCGTCCGGAGCGCGGACGATGATGGGGTCGTGCGGGCCGACGATGGTCGTGGTCGGGGCCTTAAGGAAGAAGTACGGGCGCCAGCCCTCGGCCGGGATCTCACCGCCCATCTCCTGCATGTGGCGGCGGTAGTTGACACCCGCGCAGATCACCTTGCGGGGCCAGCGCAGCGGCGGCAGCAGGGCGTCGAACTCGACCGCCGGCGCGCCGTCGGTGTCCATGCTGCGCAGCACGCCCTCGGCCTGCCCCCAGTCTTCGAGCAGCTCCAGCACGGTGGTCCAGCGCTTCAGCTCGGTGGGCGCCGCGAATGTCCCGTCGTCACGGAGGATGGCCACGCCATCGGTTCCGTTGCGGAGGAAAGTAACCAGGGACCAGGTCATGAAGGTTCTTCCTGACTCGGGGCGGACGCGCCGGAGATCTGATCGTGCACACACGCGATGTCGAGGTCGCCCCAGCCGTCGGCGAGCGCCTTGTCGAAGACGTCCTTGGCCGCACTGAACACGGGGGCGGACAGGCCGGCCGCCGCCGCGCAGTCCTCGATCTGCTCGAGGATGGGATGCAGCGTGGCGACCGGCCCGGGCGCGGGTGTCCAGGCCCGGTCGCGCATCAGCGGGCCGCGCTGCTTGAAGATGGCTGACTCGGCGATCGAGCCGTCCAGGGTGCGCTGCACGAGATCGAGGTCGAGGCCGCTGCGGCGGGCCAGCACCAGCGCCTCGGCGGCCGCGACCGTGTGCACGGCCAGGAGCAGGTTCGCGATGTACTTCATCCGCGCGCCGGTACCGAACTCCCCGGTGTAGACCCACGGGCCGGACACGGCGTCCAGGACCGGGGCGACCTGGTCGACGCTGGCCCGGTCGCCGGACGCGAACGTGGTGGCCCGGCGGGGCGCGACCATCCCGGGGCTGCCGCTGACCGGGCAGTCCAGCAGGTCACCGCCGCGGGCCCGGACCGCGTCGCGCAACCGCGTCTTGTGCCCGATGTCGATGGTGCTCATCTCGATGTGGACGGTGCCGGGCCGCAGCGCGGTGAGCGTGCCCGACGGCCCGGAGATGATCTCCTCAACGGCGCCGGCGCCCGGCACGATGGACAGGAGCACGTCAGCGGCGGAAGCTACCTCCGCAGGAGACCCAGCCACGGTGCCGCCCGCGTCGGCCAGCTCGGGAGAGCCGCTCCGGCAGTAGCCGGTGACCACGAACCCGCGTTCCATGAGGTTGCGGGCCATCGGCAGGCCCATCTTGCCCAGCCCGATCAGTCCCACTCGGTGCATCGCCGCCTCCTCGGGGTCGCTGCGGTTATCGCCAGCTGTGGTCATCGCCAGTCGTAGCGGCCGGTGCCCAGCGAGAGGCGGACGCTGATGCTGCCCTCATTGAGCCGCCACCGGTGCACGGCGAACGTCCGGAGACCCTTGACCACAAACGGATCATCCGCCGCGATCGATGCCGCCTCGTTCTCGTCCGCGGCGCGCAGCACCGTCACCCCCGAGCCCGGCCCGGTGCCCGGGCCGGACAGCAGTGGCCCGGACAGGAACAGCACGCCGTTCCGTTCCAGGTCCAGCAGCCAGGCGATGTGCTCGGGAGCGCAGGCCTCGATGTCCGCCTGGCCGGTACCGGCCACCGGCGTGGACAGGATCAGCCAGTAGTCACGGCCGAGCAGGCCGGATACCTCCGGCCGCGTCGTCGTGGCTGGTCGCTCGTCACTCACGCTTAAACTGTATGCAGTTTCCGGGGAGCATTCAAGGCCTTGGACCCAAACTGTATGCACATTGGACTTTGAGAGTCGGCTGACTTCGGAGATACTTGTAGAAAAGCAGCCAGAGCTTCGGGCTCACAGCTGTGCACCGCGGCCAGAGCTTCGGGCTCACAGCCTCGGGATCGATAGATGCAAACGCAGCGAGGGCACCCCCTGGCAACGTGGGGTGCCTCTCGTTTTCGAGGGGCCCCGCCGGTATCGACCCTGGGCAACTCCGAACTCGAGGCCACGTGGAGAGGCCAGACCCCGGCACTAGGCAGATTGGCTGCGGGACCGGACGGATGACCGGGTTGGGCTCGGCCGGTCAGCTGGCGTCGGCCAGGTCGGCGGCCAGGCGGGCGACGAAGTCGGGCCGTTCCTCGGCGGCCCAGTGCCCGCAGCGCTCGATCACGCCGCCCTCGGCGGCGGGCGCGATGGCCTGCACCGACGCCAGGGTTGCGCCGCCGAGGCAGGCTTCGCCACCGTAGGCGCGCACCGGGATGGTCAGCGGCGTCTTGGCCCGCGCCGCGACCTGCCCGGCGCTGGTGAAGAAATCCTGATAGACGGCCAGGCCGGCGCGCAGGGCGCCCACCTGGGTGATGGCCTCGACGTACTCGTCCAGGTCGGCGGAGCTGATGGCCGACGGATCGTAAGCGAAATGCTCGAAGAACCAGCGCAGGAAGGGGCGTTCCTTGCCCTGGATCAGCAGCTCGGGCAGGTCCGGGACGGACTGGAAGCCCATGTGCCACAGGTAGTTCCCGCCGGGCTGGGGGGCCATGGCCTGCTCCATGACCCCGACGCCGGGCAGCGCCATCTCGACGATGCCGAGCGCCGAGACCTGCTCCGGCGAGGCCGCCGCGTAGACATAGCCGAAGACCGCCCCCCAGTCATGGCCGATGACGGTCACGTCACTCAGGCCCAGATGGGCGCCGAGCGCGGCGAGGTCGGCCGCCATGGTCTCGGCGTCGTAGCCCGCCGCCGGCTTGGCCGAGTAGCCGAAGCCGCGCAGGTCTGGCGCGATGACAGTGAAGTCTCCGGCCAGCAGGTCCGCCACGTGGCGCCACTCGTACCAGGTCTGGGGCCAGCCGTGCAGCAGCATGACCGGCCGGCCCTGGCCCGCCCGCACATAGTGCAGCCGGGTCCCGTTGACCTGGGCGGTGTGGTGTTCCAGGGCATGCGTCGATGTCATGGCGGTGTCCTTCCGGGACAGGGTAGGTCGGGAGGTCAGAGGTCTGGCCGATCAGGGCCCGAATACGGCGGCCGCGGCTTCCTGCCACCCTGGGTCGGTCACGTCGATGAGGGTGGGATTGCCGTCACACCACTGGAAGGTGTGCTTGAGCTTGCTGATCTTCCAGCCCTCGGGGGTCCGGCGGAACGAGTTCTCGTACCAGCCGTACTGGGTGTACTGGTCGTCGCCGTAGCGGTTGGGCAGGCGGTGCCGCGAGACGTGGTAGAAGACGCCGTCCGCCTCGTCACCGCGGACCGTGATGTGGAAGTTGGAGTACTGGTGCATCACCACCAGCCGTTCCAGGCACGCACTGGCGAACCGTGCCCAGACCTCCGGCGTCGTGATCGCGGGCGGACGGCCGGTCAGGTCACCAAAATCCGCCTCAAACGGGTCGGTCAGCGTGCCGGCGTACAGCTCCCAGTCGTGGGTGTCCAGGCCCCGGCCGAAGCGCAGCATGACGTCGCTGATCTGCTGCCGGTCCCAAAGTTCGCGCACCATATCCTCGGTCGTTGGCGTGGGGGTGGACGAGCTTCCCGGAACTGTCATGATCGCCTGTCCCCTCAGTGGGCCCGACTGCTGTCATTCGGCTAAACTGTATGCAGTTATAGGTGAGTCATCAAGACTCGGGACAGGGAAGTGTATGCAGCTCCAAGCGGATCAGGGAGAATAGCGTCATGCCCCGTGCCGCCCAGGTACCCGAAATCCGCAAGGTGGACCTCCCCGAAGCCCGCCAGGCCATCCCGCACGTCCACGCCTACCTGCGGGAGTGCATCCTCGACGGCACGCTGATCCCGGGCACGAAGCTGTCCCAGGTCAGCCTGGCCCGCCAGCTCGGCATCAGCCGCACCCCACTCCGCGAGGTGCTCCGGATGCTGCAGGAGGAGGGCCTGGTCGAGATCGAGCCGAACCAGCGCACCCGGGTGGCCGGCCTGGACCCCCAGGAACTCGACGACGTCTACGCGAGCCGGATCCTGCTGGAGACGCTGGCCCTGTCCATGACTATCGGCCACTTCGGCGCGGCGTCGCGCAAGGAGGCCAAGCGGCTGCTGACGGCGATGCGGCGGGCGGGCCGGACCGGGGACTTCGGCGCCTGGTTCGCCGCGCACGCCGACTACCACCGCCTGGTCACCGCGGGCGCCGGGGAGGCGCTGCAGCGGCAGTTGCAGGCGTTCGCCGATCGCACCACACGGTACATCCGGATCTATCAGCTGTCCGATCCGGGCAGCTGGCAGGTGCCGGGCGACGTGGAGCACGCGCAGATCCTGGAGACCCTGATCGCCGGCGACGAGCAGGGCGCGCTCACCGGGATGGCCCACCACCTGGAGCGCACCGCGTTGCGGGTGCTGACCGACTGCGCGCCCGAGTTCGTGCCGGTCGCGGTGCCGCACGCCGTGGCGCTGATCGACCGCGAGCCGCCGGCCACCCTGCGACTGACCGGGTCAGGCTGACGGGATCGGCTGACAGGACCGGGCTGACCGGTTGAGGGTGACCCGGTCACGGCTGGACCGGGTTGGTGACCTGGGCCAGGAACAGCGGGGTGTGCGTGGCAGTGTCCTCGAGCAGCAGCAGGAACGGCCGGTTGAAGGTCAGGGTCAGCGGGGGGGCGGCACTCTCGGCCGTGCCGATCGCCACGCCGGTCGCGGCGGCAGCGGTGGTCCCGGCGGGAGTGACGTCCATGGTGTCGTGCTGGACGACTTGGGAGATCTGGGTGTCCGCGGCGCCGAGGCCGGTGTAATCGCCATTGAGAGGCAGGCCCATGGCGGCCAGCGGAGCTTGCATATTGTCCCAGGTCTGGCTCAGGTGCAGCCGGGGCAACTGGACCTCGGCGGACTGCGTGGAGCGCCCGGCGGTCAGCGCCGTCCACTGGGGGAGCGTGGGAGCGGCGCACCTGGTCGCGTGGGCCGGCGGGAGCAGGGCCACCGCGGCCAGCCGGCCGGTGGAGTAGGGCAGCGTGGCCGCTTGCCAGCCGCCGGCCTGACGGTAGCTGGCGACCGGGGCGGCGCTTCGCATCAGCGGCACCTGAACAACCTGGCCGTCGCCGGTATGGAACGGTGCCGGGCTGGTCGCCGGGAACGGGTTCCGCCAGCGCGCCTTCAGGTAGAGGGCGTTCGTGAGCACGGTCCGGGTGGCCAGGGGCAGCGGAGCCTGGAAGAGGGCAGGGATCAGGCCGTGGGTCTCCCGGGCGATGAGCGCGTTGATCTGGTTCGTGGTCGCGGGCTCGTCCCCGAAGTTGACGATCCCCAGGCCGGTGTGGAAGGCGGTGCGCAGGTCGTCCAGCACCTGCTGGGCGGGCCGGTTCCCGGATTGCTCGAAGAGATGGTTGCTGACCGCGAGCTGGGGCAGCCCGGCCAGCGTGGCGGTGTGCCGGTGCAGCGCCGCGACCAGCCCCGGGTTCCATGCGGGCAGGCGGAGCAGCCGCCCGACGGACGCCGCGGTCGGTCCTTTGGCTCCCGCGTACAGCATGCCCAGCGCCTGGGCGGCAGATTCCGGCGACAGCAGCAGGTTGGGGCCGGGCTTCGCGGGACAGACGCGGTCGAACAACGCCAGGCTGAACGCGTCCTCCGCGGCTGTGACCTGGGCCGGGGACATGCTGCTGGGGGAAAGCCGTTCCACCTGGCCCACCAGCAGCTGCGCCCCGCGGCCGGCGGATGGCCGTGACTGCCCGCAGCCAGCTGCCAGCAGTGCCACGCTGGCCAGGGCAGCCAGCGTCATCGCCACGTGGCGGCCAGACCGGCGCCATCCCATGAGGCCTCCCTGCCGGGGGATCCGACGTTTACCTGCTATGAGACGCACACCGCGCCCCAGCGGTTTCGCAGTAGCCCGCCGGGCATGACGGCCCGGGATCCGCCCCAGCGGATCCCGGGCGCGCCACCGGCTAGATACCGTGCGTCAGCAGCTCGTCGCGCCGAAGCAGCGGACATCGTTGGAAAGAGTGTCCTGATAGGGCGAGTACATCGCCAGGGGCTGGGAGTTGTACTTGTAGTCGTTGTGGCCGTTGATCATGCCCGGACCACCACTCGTCCCCCAGCGGATATTCCAGGCCCCGCCGCTTGACCCTCCGGTCATCGGATTGCCGATGGCGATGGGCTTGGTGGCGTTCGCGCCGCTGATACCGCCGTCTTGTGCTCCGGTCGCGGCGATGTCCTCGATCAGGTTGTTGCCGTTGTACGGGGACGCGGCCGGGTACCCGAAGGCGACGAACTGCTCGCCGGGCTGCTGGTTCCAGGCGAATCCGTCCCAGCCCACAGCCTGCCCAAGGGTCCGCCCGGTCGTGCTGGACGTTCCCACCGTCATGGCGGCTTCGTCCTCGGTGAGATCTCGGTTGTTGAGCCAGGCGGTGTTTGTAGCCGCGCCACCGTTCCAGACGAATTCACCGAACGGGTCGAAATTCGTCAGGTTTCCGTTGTAGGCCGGTATGAAGACGGCGGAGCTGTCGTAGACCTGGTTGTTCGCCTCGGTGTTCACGAGGCAGTGACCGGCGGTCCAGATCTCGTTCTCGTTCTTGGTGCCGCTCGCCGAGGCGACCGCGGTGGCGGAGCAGACGAATGAGCCGCCGTTATTGGTGAAGAAGAGCTTACCGTTCACCTCGTAAGGATAAGTCCGCCACAGGGCCCAGGACGGGGTGAAACTGTCATAGGGGTACGGATAGGGGAACGCCTCCGGCGTGATGGTCTTGGTGGGCCGGGCAACCGCCGGATGCCCGTTCGGCAGGCCGCCCGCCACCTGGCCGGGCTGGCCCGGGTGCGTGCCCGTGGCCGGGATTGCCTTTGGCTTTGTCCCGGCCACAATCACGCCGGCCGGCTTGGCCGCCCGGAGCCGGGCCGGCGTCCAGTAGGCCAGCACGGCTTTCGCGCTCGGAGCCTTAACGGCCGAGTGGACGACCACGGCCAGGTGAGCGGCGGGCTTGCTGGCGGCAGGCTTGCTGGCGGCAGGCGTGCTGGCCATGGCGGACGCCCCTGGGGCGAGCCAGGCTCCCATCATGCCGACCGAGCACAGCGCCGCCGGCACTGTCCAGCGGACCACGGCGGACAGTGGATGCTTATGCGTGTGAGATGGCATTCAAAACCACCTTTCTCGTAAACTGCGCCAGGCGCACTGGCCTGGCGGCCCCGGCCTTGCCGGGTAAAGGCCTTGGTGTCATGAGAACGGCGGCGCGTGAGCAGTCGGAAATAACTGCCCTCCTATCCGGATGGCCGCCGATTGAAGGGAATTGGGCGAAGCTGGATGACAGCCGCCCGGATTACCCCGTATGCACTTTCGTACCGGGCCTGTCGGGCACGGAGGTCATCACCGTAATGCATGGCCAGGGGGCGGCACTTAGAATTACATGCTCCAGTCACCGGATCGCAAAATTAAGACAAGTAATTCGCCACAGCGTGGACGGATAAAAGCAGGAACACGGCCTGAGCGACCTAATCGCGGGGTTTACGACCCAGGCGTAGCGCACGGCTCGTCCACCAGAGGCGTAAACCCCGCCTTAAAGATCTCTAGGCACCTAGGAACGGCTGAACGACGGCCAGGAAGTCGGCGGTCTTCTCGATCATCGTCCAGTGGCCGCAGCCCGACAGCACGTGCAGCCGTGAATCGGGCAGCAGGTCAACCAGTTGGGCCGAGGACACCCGCCACGGCACCACGCGGTCGTCTCGTCCGTGCACCAGCAGGACCGGGGCGCTGATAGCCGCCAGTTCGGCCCCGGTCAGAGCCAGGTCGTCTACCCAGCGTTGCCGAGGCTCAGGAAACATGGCCGCCCAGGAGTCACGCACCGGCGGGCTGAGGCTGGCCTGGTAGCGCAGCTCGATCAGCTCTTCGGTGATTAGCCTGCGGTCGTGCGCGAACAGGCCGATCACCTCGCGCATCTGGGCCACCCCGGGGGAGTAGCCCCACACCGTGTTCAGCCCGGGCGGCAGGGCCATCGCCACGCCCATCGAGCCCATCAGCACGATGCGCCGCACCGCGGCCGGACGCGCGGCGGCCAGGGACAGGGCGACCGCCCCGCCCATCGAGTTGCCGATGATGTCCACCGGACCGGTACCCAGTGTGTCGAGCAGCGCCAGGGCGTGCTCCGTCCAGGCCGCACGGCCATAGGTGCGCTGCTCGCCGGCGGCGGTGCCACCGAAGCCGAGCTGGTCGGGGGCGATCACCCGGCGGTCCTGGCTCAGCGCGGGAATCACCGGGCGCCAGTTCGCGGTGGCGGTCACTCCCGGGCCCGACCCGTGCAGCAGCAGCACCGGCGGCGCCTGCTGGCCGCCCGCTGCGCGGCCCGGGGCGCCGGTGTCGATGACCGCGGTGGGCACGCCTGCGACCTCGATCTGGCCCACCGTCAGGGTGGTTGCGGTCATGAGGCCCTTCCCGTGCTGGCGGCTTCCCTGCTGGCGGCTTCCCTGCTGGCGGCTTCCGTGCTGGCGGTTTCCGTCCCGGCCGGTTCCCTGCTGGCGGCGCCCATAGGGACCGCTTCCCTGATAACAGGTTCGCTGCCTGCGGGCCGGAGCTGGTACTGGGACGAGGGGCGGCGCACGGGTCCGAGCCACATGTCGATCGACCCGACCTCGTCCGGGTCGAAGGTGCGCGGCACCCAGGCCGCGTCGTCCTCGATCCGGCGCACTCCGAAGGAGTACTCGTAGGTCAACCCCTCCGGGCCCAGGAAGTACAGGAAGATCGCGGTGGACTGGGGATGGCGCCCGGGGCCCATCTCGATCTCGACGCCATGGGAGACCAGGAAATGCCAGTTCCGGAACACGTCGTCGATGGTGGCCACCTGGAAGTTCATGTGGCAGAGCCCGGGCCGCTCACCACGGAACACGGCCAGCTTGTGATGCACCGGGTCGATCCGGATGAGGCAGGCGGCGTCGCCGATCCAGTCCGAGACCCGCGCGTTGAACCGGGTGCTCCAGAACCGGTAGGCCTCGTGCACGTCCGGCGCGTCCAGGCACAGGTGCCCGAACTCGGTGATCCCGGCGGGCCGGGCGAACGCGACCGGCCGGGTGATCGTCTCCTGCTGGCTCACGAGTTCCAGCCGGTTGCCGAACGGGTCATCGAACGCGATGAACTCCCGGACCCGCCGGGAACGCGCCTCGGCCGGATCGCCGCGGCGCACCCGGAACCCGCTGCGCTCCAGTTCCGTCTCGGCCGCGGCGAGCGCGTCGGTGTCGCTTACCGCGAAGCCGGAGGAGATGACCCCGGAGGGTCCCTCGACCAGGGCCAGGCAGTGGTGCCGGTGATCGGCGCGCAGGTGCGCCACCCCGGCCTCGGCCACCGCGGCCTCGGCCATCCCGGGTCCGGCGGGCGCGGCCAGTTCCAGGCCGACGATGTCGGTCGCGAACCGGACGGCCGTCTCGAGGTCGGCGACGCCGGACCGGACGTAGGCGATGTCGGTGAGCGTGATCATGGGCAGCTCAGGCGTAGACCGGCGTGACGTCGATGTAGATCTGCCAGTCGCGGACCAGGTCTCCGTCGTAGACGAGGATGTCCGCGTTGGGCACGGTGACCGTCTTGCCGTCCTGGCGCCGGTACTCCACGTCGATCTGCGCGATGACCGTATCGCCGGACTCGAACACCTTCCTGATGTGGTGGGTCAGGCCGTCAATGGTGGAGAAGAAGCCCGCCACCGCCTCCCGGACTGCGGCGCGCCCGGTGACGGGGTCAGCGTTCCCGAACCGGAAGGTCACATCGGGGGTGAGATGGGCGACGAACTTGTCGGGGTCGAACGCGTCGATGTCGGCGAAGGTCTGGGCTACGTCTCGGCTCATGATGCTCTCCCTCGTTGGAGGCCGGCGGGGCAGGACCGGCGGGCGGATCCCGGGGCCTCCGCGAAGGCTGGCGGGATGCCGTCCGACCGAAAGTGTATGCAGTTAAAACTGTATGCAGTTCGCCGAGATTCTGCAATGGCGCTGGGGCTCAGGCCTCAGGCTCCTTGTTGGCCAGGAAGGTCTCCGGCGGCGGCGTGCCCCACAGGTGCGGCGGGACCTCCCAGTCGCTGGCCACCCAGCAGTCGTCGATCTGGTCGATATCAGAGAACCACTCGATCCAGGAGCCCCACGGGTCCGGGTTGTAGTGGAAGAAGTTCGAGCCGATGGTGTGACGGCCCAGGCCCCAGCCGGGCTCGCGGCCCCGGGCCCGCATCCGGTCGGCGCCGATCGCGATCGCGTCGATCGACGGCACCTCGAAGCTGGCGTGATGGAAGCCGCGGTGCGAGCTGGCGATGAACCCGAAGATGTGATGATCGCCGGGCCCGGCGTTCAGGAAGGTGACCAGGCCGCGGATCCGGTCACTCAGCCGCAGGCCGAGCACCTGGGTGTAGAAGTCGGTCATCTGCTGAGGCTGTGCGGTGAACAACAGGGTGTGGCCGAGCCGGCGGGGCAGCACGTCCTCGGTGGCCTGCCGCCACTGGGCTACGCCGATCCGCTGCCGGCTGCCGCCCACGTTGAACAGCACCTCGTTGACGGGCCGGGCCGGTGCCGGGGCCTCGTCGAGTAGTTGCACGGCGGTGCCGTCCGGGTCACGGATCCACAATCCGTCCTCGGTCGCGCCGGGCGGCGGCTCGATGATCGGTGTACCCGCCCGGTCCAGGGCCTCGCGAACCGAGTCGAGTGACCCCGGGCTCAGCGTGAACGAGACGTGGTGCAGCCGCTTGGCCGGCGCCTGGACGAGGCGGACCTGTTCCTGGGTGCGGCCGGGACACTGGGCGACCAGCGACCCGTCCTTCTCCCCGGTCTCCAGCCCGAAGTCTTGCAGGAACCCTTCGGCCACCTCGAGATCCGGCACTTCCAGCGCGTAGTGATGCAGCCCTGAAATCACGGCGCTTCCCCTTCCTCGTTAAACTGCATACAGTTTTGCAGAGATGTGAGCCCCTGTGAAGGCCGGCACCATGAAGGGCGGCACCATGAAGGGCGGCACCATGACGACTAGCCAGCCCCGGGAAAGGAGTTCACGCCGTGATTCCAGCGCCAGGGGACCGGGATGACGTCGCCGAGGCGGCGCGCGTGCTGTCCGCCCTGGGGCTGGTCACCGCCTATGGGCATGTGTCCGCCCGCACCGGGCCGGCCATGCTGATCACGCCGGCTGCGGACCTGGCCACCGTCACCGGGTCCGCCCTCGCTGAGATCCCGCTCACGGCGGCGGCGCTGCCACCGGGCGCTCCCGCCGAGGCGTGGGCGCATCTGGCCCTCTACCAGGCCAGGAGCGACGCCGCCGCGATCGCCCGAGCCCAGCCCCTGGCCGCGTTCGCCGCAACCGCCATGACCACAGCGCTGCGTCCACTGCACGGCCAGGCGGCGTGGCTCGGCGCGTCCGTTCCTGTGCACGACAGCGCGCTGCTGCTGCGGTCGGCCGAGCTGGCGCGGGCCGCGGCCCGCCGCCTGCCCGAGGGTGAGGCGTTGCTGCTGCGCGGGAACGGCGCGCTCACACTGGGGGCCACGCCGGGCATCGCGGTCGCCCGCATGTGGCTGCTCTCTGCGGCCTGTGATGCATTCCTCGCCACGGCCCGGGCCGACGGCCCGGTGACTGGACTGTCCGCCCAGGAGGTCGCGGCGTGGCGCGCCGTCCAGGGCGAACTGCTGCCCCGGCTGTGGCAGCATCTGCGCCGCCGCACCCTGGAGCGCCCTTGACCACCCTGGAGCCTTCCTGACCACCCTGGAGATTCCTGACCGCCCCGGAGCATTCCTGACCGGTACTCAGGTCAGGGGGCGCTCACGTCCAGATAGCGGCGGGGATCCCGTCGCTGAAGACCTCCGGCGTCGGGGGCAGGCACCGCGCGCAGCCGTGGCTGACCCGCCGGGCGGTCCAGGCCGCCGCGGCCGCGTCGAGCACGTCATCGACGCCGGCCCGCTCCCCGGCCACGCCGAGGTCGCCGTCCAGGACAATGCCCGCCTGGGCGAGCAGGGTCCGGCGTTGGACCGCACCGGCCCAGGTGTTCTTGCGTGACCGGAGCGGAGTACCCGCCATGGCCGCAAAACTCAGCTCGGGATGGACCTCCACGACCCGGACGGGCACCCGGCTCCCCATCTCGACGGCCAGGCCCGGCCCGGGGTGGGCTTCGATGACCCGGGTCGGCGCCCGGCTCCCTGCCTGGAGCCAGTGGTCGACGTCGAGGATCTTGGCTCGCAGAGCGAACGCCTGGCGTGAGAGCCCTTCCCCGGCCAGCCGCCGGTTCTCGGCTGCGGCGTCCTTATAATCGCCCGCCTGCACGGCGGTGCGGACGGGCGTGATGAACAGGGAGGGCCAGCGCTCCCTGAGTTCTTTCCGGGCCAGCACGTCCGCGCCGCGCCGCCCGGCATCCGCCAGGCCGATGGGAATGTCGATGGCGATGACCCGCAGTGGGCCGTCCGCCGCGGCCCGGTCGGCCAGTTCCCGCATCCCCGGCGCGAAATAAGCCCGGGCCTCCCCGGCAGAGAGGGCGATCCCGGCCCAGCCGGCCCGGCAGGCATCGACGCCCAGTACCCGTCCGCCGCTCATCCAGCCATGCTCCCCCCACCGGCCCGGGCCAGGATCCATTACTACGGTCAAAAAGGGGTGCGCGGCGTCAGAAATTGACCGTGATCATGGGAGCGGACCGCAGCGCGCGGCCAGATCCGCGGACTCCGTCCACGCATCGTAATCAGAGTGATACTTTCGGTCACGGAGTTGCCTGCCGTCCCCGCCCCCCCGCGATCAACGGCCGATCCCCTGCATGACGATGATGTCCTGGCGTGCGGCCATTGCGGGCTGATGCGGGCCCAGCAAACCAGGGAGGACACCGCGCATGAGCCTGCCGCCGTGCCCCGGCCGGGCCGTCCCGTCACGTCACCCAGGGCGCCCCAGCCGGGCCATCCCGTCACGTCACCCGCCGTGCCCCGGCCGGCCCCTCCCGTCACGTCACCCGGGGCGCCCCAGCCGGGCCATCCCGTTAGATCACCCGGGGGGCTGGGCTATGAGGATGGCCGCCGCCGCGCTCGCTACGCTGCTCACGTTCGCAGCCTGCGTGATCAGCCAACCCGGCGTGGCCCAGGCCGCCAGCCCGTGGCCATCCGGCCACGGCGTCCAGGTACGGGAGGTGGCCTGGATCCCCGCGCCGGCCAGCGGGACGCTGCGCCCCGGGATGCAGGGGGCGGCGGTCCGCCGGCTGCAGCAGCGGCTGGCCCAGTTGCACTACTATCCGGGCGCCGTGAACGGGCGGTTCGGTACCAACACCCTCGAAGCCGTCTGGGCGTTCAAGGAAGCGCAGGACCTGCCGACGGCGGCCGGCGCCGACGACGTCGACCCGGCCATGCAGCGGGCGCTGGCCCGCCCTCAGCTGCCACCCGTGCTCGTCCCCCAGGGGGGTGGCCTGCGCATCGAGGTCAACCTGGCCCGCGAAGTGCTGGTCCTCTATCAGCGCCACCAGGTGACGCTGATCAGCCATATCTCCGCCGGCGGGGGTACTACTACCGCTGCCCCGGCGGCGGGACCTGCGGCCCGGCGCTCACCCCGGACGGGAACTACCGGGCGCACTGGTTCGCCGGGGGCTGGCTGCACGTCCCGCTGGGCCGGATGTACAACTCCGTGTTCTTCATCGGCACGAACTTCGCCATCCATGGCGACGTTCCCATCCCGCTCCGGCCGGCCTCCCACGGCTGCGTGCGGATCCCGGTTGACGTGGCGAACATGCTGTACAAGCAGATCAGCGTCAGCCCGGATCGCGGCACGCCCATCTACATCCGGGGTCAGGCGCCCGGCACGCCGATCCCGAAGCGGCGGGCCGGGCCCAGCGCCCCCGCCCCCACGGCCGCCCCGGCTACCCCGACTCCGTGGGTGATGGCCGGACCCGCGCTGATCAAGGTCCCGGGGATCCCGGCCCTCAGGTTGCCCGGCTAGCGCGGAAGCCACCAGGGGCCCGGCCCGGGCCGGGCTGGCATACTCGGCAGCACGTACCGGCCAGTCAGGCGGGCCAGGGGGAGCTGCTGATGGGTGAGTACTTCGATCTCGGCGACTACACCCGGCCGGTGACGACCTCCTCGCCTGATGCCCAACTCTGGTTCGACCGCGGCCTGGTGTGGGCGTACGCGTTCAACCACGACGAGGCCGTGGCCTGCTTCGAGCGGGTGATTGAGGCCGACCCGCAGTGCGCGCTCGGGTACTGGGGACTGGCGTACGCGCTGGGACCCAACTACAACAAACCCTGGGAAGCGTTCGGCCAGGCCGAGCTGGCGTCGTCGGTGTCACGGGCCTACGCCGCCGCCCAGGCGGCCGCCCAGGCCCAGAACGCGTCGCCCGCCGAGCGCGCACTGGCAGGCGCCCTGGCCGCCCGGTACCCCTCGGCGGCCCCCGCTGCGGACTGCAACCCCTGGAACGCCGGGTATGCCGGCGCCATGCGCGAGGTGTACCGATCCCACCCCGATGACCTGGACGTGGCCGCGCTGCTGGCCGATGCGCTGATGAACCTGACGCCGTGGGCCCTGTGGGACCAGGCCACCGGGCAGCCGGCGGCCGGGGCGGCCACGGAAGAGGCCCGGGCCGTCCTGGAGCGGGCCCTGGGCCGGCCCGGAGGCCGGACCCATCCCGGGATCCTGCACATGTACATCCACCTGATGGAGATGTCTCCTACACCCGAAGCCGGCCTCCAGGCCGGGGACCTGCTCCGCGACCTGGTGCCGGACGCGGGCCACCTCCGGCACATGCCAACCCATCTCGACGTGCTGTGCGGCGACTACGCGCGCGTGGTGTCGTCCAACACCGCTGCGATCGCGGTCGACGAGAAGTTCCGGGCCCGCCGGGGCGGGATGAACTTCTACACGCTGTACCGGGCTCACGACTATCACTTCAAGATCTACGGCGCGATGTTCCTGGGCCAGGCGCAGGTCGCACTGGACACCGCGGACCAGCTGGCCGCGGCCATCCCCGAGGACCTGCTGCGGGTCCAGGTCCCGCCGATGGCGGACTGGCTCGAAGGGTTCGTGCCGATGAGAATGCACGTGCTGATCCGGTTCGGGCGCTGGGCGGACATCATCGCCGCGCCGCTGCCGGCCGACCGGGACCTGTACTGCGTGACCACGGCGATGATGCACTACGCGAAGGGGGTGGCGCTGGCCGCGACGGGCCGGGTGGACGAGGCCGTCGAGGAGCGCAGCAGGTTCACCGCCGCAGTCGCCCGGGTACCCGCCGAACGCATGGTGTTCAACAACACCTGCCAGGACATCCTCCAGGTCGCCGGGGCGATGCTGGACGGCGAGCTGGAATACCGCCGCGGGCACTATGACGCGGCCTTCGCCGCGCTGCGGCGCAGCGTCGAACTGGATGACGGGCTGCCCTACGACGAGCCGTGGGGATGGATGCAGCCGGCCCGGCACGCCTACGGGGCCCTGCTGCTCGAGCAGGACCGGGTGGAAGAGGCCGAGGCCGTCTACCGCGCCGATCTGGGCCTGGACGCCACCCTGGCCCGGGCCTGCCAGCATCCCGGCAACGTGTGGAGTCTGCATGGCTACCACGAATGCCTGATCCGGCTGGGCAAGCAGGAACAGGCCGGGATCATCGGGCAGCAGCTCACGGTCGCCGCCGCGCGCGCCGACGTGCCGATCACCGCCTCGTGCTACTGCCGGCTGGCCACCGCCTGCCACTGAATACCCGGTAGGGCATCCGGTACTGGCCGGCCGGATGCCCAGCGACAGGCCCAATCCTCCCCGATTACGATCCGCCGCCGACCTGCCCGCCAGCCCGGCAGGCCGATGGCGCGGGTGTCACCGGGCACATCCCCGGCGTGATCTACGGCATCTACGTGGTGACCAGCGACTGACCTGACGCGGAACCGGCCGACGCTGGCCCGGCCGAAGGCTGGCCCGGCCGAAGACTGGCCCGGCCGAAGACTGGCGTGCGGCCAGGCGCCGCGGGGCTTAGTTGATGGTCGAGTTGATGACCCGGGGGTGGTAGGCGCTGTGGAAGAAGATGCCGGGATACGGCCGGGTCCAGAAGACCGCGCTGGGGTTGTCATGCAAGGTCGAGTTCTTGATGGTCAGCCAGCCTGTGTTGTTGTTGCTGACGTAGAAGATGGCGCCGCCGCCCTCGCGGGCGCGGTTGTTGCGGATGACCGTGCCCACGACCTTGAGCTTGTACTTGTCCCCGTCGGTGTAAATGGCGCCACCGCTGCCGCCGCCCGCGGTGCCGGAAGCAACCGGGTTCGCCCCGAAGCCGATGGCCCGGTTGTTCGTCATCACGCTGTTGGTCACCACCCACGACACGCCGATGCTGCTGAGCGCGCCGCCGTTGGAGCAGCGCCCGCCCGAGAACGTGTCGCGGGTGATGTACACCGGGCGGTTGCGGTACTGGGCCAGCGCGCGGATCGCTGCGCCGCCGAGGTCGGGGCCGGACTTGTAGCAACGGTTGTTGAGGAAGCGGGAATTAACCACCTTGAGCTGCCCGCCCAGAGCGAACAGGGCGCCGCCGCCCCCGCCGCCGAACTGGCCACTGGGGGTCTGCCGGACCTGGGAATTGCCGTTCTTGAGTGTGATGTTCTGCACGGTCAGCTGCGGCCACTGCTGGTTGTAGCAGTCGGACGTGGTCCACTTCTGCTTCTTGTCGCAGGTGTTCATGTACAGGATCTGCCGCTTGCCGGCGCCGCTGAGGGTGACCAGCCCGCCGCCATCCAGCACGATCTGGTGGCTGGTGTTCACGACCTTGGCCGTGGCGGTCATGGTGATCGTCACCGGGTTCGGGCCGCAGTTGAAGGTGATGATGCCGCCGCTGGCCACGGCCTTGACGACCGCCGCGGAAGTGCAGCCCGCGGGCGTGCCGGTGCCAATGACGTGGTTCGGATGACTCGTGTTCACCGCGGCGCCGACCTGCGGGACGCTGGCGTGACCCTCGGGGTTGCCGAAGTCCGGCAGGCGGTGAGCCGCGGCCTGAGCCTGTGCTTGAGCCCGCCCGGGGGTGCCGACCGCGCTCCCTGCGGTGGTGCTCGCGGAGGCGGTGGCCGCGGCCAGTCCGGTGACCGTCAGTCCGGTGATGGTCAGCGCGGCTCCCGCCGAAACAGCGATCAGGAACCCGGCAAAACTACCCGTGGGGCGCATGGCGTTTCATGCTAGCCCTGATGTTCAGGTTCGTCCTGGGAAACCGGATGGCGCCGGTCGTAGCGGCGGAAACCCGGCAGCAGGGTGGCGAGCAGGGCGGCCCCGGCGATGCACGCCGCGCCGCCGGACACGATCGAGAACTGGGTTGACACCAGGGTGGCCACGGCCCCGGCCTCCAGGTCGCCGAGCCGGGGACCGCCGGTGACCACGGCGATCTGCACCGCGGAGACCCGGCTCCGGTACTCCTCGGAGGTGGTGGTCTGCAGGATCGTCGAGCGGAGCACGGCCGAGAGCACGTCGGCCCAGCCGGCCAGCGCGAGCAGCGCCAGCGCGATCCACAGCACGTGGACCAGCCCGAACGCGACGATGGCGGCGCCCCACACGCAGACGGCCACGATCACGGCCCAGGCCTGGCGGTGGATTCGCTCCAGCCAGCCGGTGGTCAGCGCGCCGACCAGGGCGCCCGCGGCCGGGGCAGCGTACAGGTAGCCGAGCGTGCGGGCCCCGCCGTGGAACACCGAGACGGACAGCGCCGGGAACAGCGCCCGGGGCATGCCGAACACCATGGCGTTGACGTCGATGAGGTAGGCGCCCTCCATCGCCTGTCGCCCGCGCAGGTAGCGCAGCCCTTCGACGATGGCGCGAAGCCCGGGGCGGCCCGCTTCCGGGGCGGGCGGGATGGCCGGCATGCGCGCCGCGGCCAGCGCGGTGAGCAGGTAGATGACGGCGGCTATGGCGTACACCCACTGCAGGTGCACGGCCTCGATGGCCAGCCCGGCCAGGGCTGGCCCCACCACCGAGCCCACCTGGCTCACCGCCTGGGTGGAGGCGTAGGCCGGGACCAGGTGCGTGGGCGCCACGAGCGCGGGGACCGAGGCGTTGCTGGCCGTGGAGGACGCCCCGGCCAGGCCGGCCGCGAGCGCGCTGACCAGGTACAGCGCGAGCAGGGACGGGTGCGGGGCAGCTGCGTTGACGGCCAGGCCGCAGCTGGTCAGCGCGAGCAGTACCGACGCGACCAGGAGGATCCGCCGCCGGTCGAACGCGTCGCCGAGCGAGCCGCCGATGAGCGCTCCGGCGATCAGCGGCAGCAGCTGGGCCAGGCTGACCAGCCCCACCTGGAGCGAAGACCGGGTCAGCGCGTAGACCTGGAACGGGATCGCGACCGCGGTGAGCTGGCTGCCGAACACCTCCACGAACTCGCCCGCGAACAGCAGGCGGAAGCCACGCGATTCACGCAACGGACCGAGATCGATGAAGATCCGGTTCGGCACGGGGACCATGATGCCTGGTCAACGGGGGACGCAGATCAGCAGGGTGCGCACGGCCCGGCCGGAGTGGCAAGGTGTGGGCATGCCGCTAGACGCAGATGAGCCGCTGGCTACTGGCCTTCCGCTCGATACCAACGTGCCGCACATCGCGCGGGTCTACGACTACTGGCTGGGCGGCAAGGACAACTTCGCCGCGGACCGGGACCTGGCGGAGAAGTTCATGGCCGCCGACCCGTCGGTGACGGCCGGGGTCCGCAGCAACCGCGCGTTCCTCGGCCGGGCCGTGCACTATCTGGTCACCGAGGCCGGCCTCCGGCAGTTCCTGGACATCGGCACGGGCATCCCGACCGCGAACAACACCCACGAGGTAGCGCAGCGCGCTGACCCGTCCGCCCGCGTGGTCTACGTCAACAACGACCCGATCGTGCTCCTCCACGCCCGGGCGCTGCTGGCCAGCCATCCGGCGGGCGCGACCGACTACATCGACGCCGACCTGCGCGACATCGGGACGATCCTGGCCGCGGCGGCCCGCACCCTGGACTTCAGCCAGCCTGTCGCGGTCATGCTGATCGGCGTGCTGCACTGCATCCCGGATGAGGATTACCCGGGCCAGCTGGTGGCCACGCTGATGGACGCGGTGGCGCCGGGGAGTTATCTGGCGCTGTCCCACCCGGCCGCCGACATCCACGCGGACGAGATGGCCGCGGGGGCCGCGATGATGAATCAGGCCCTGGCCGGGGCGATCACCTTCCGCACCCGGGCGCAGGTCGCCGCGTATTTCGCCGGCCTGAACCTGGTTGAGCCAGGTCTGGTCTCCACCCCGCAGTGGCGTCCGGGCCCCGGGGTCACGCCCAGGCCGCTGCCCGGCTGGGTAGGCGTGGCCCGGAAGGCGTAACCGGCCGTTCCCGCTGTTTCACATCCGTCTCATGCACCGGTTCATATCTGTCTCATGCACCCGCCGGGCGCAGACGCGTTCTCATTTTCGGTTACTGCAGCAACCGGTCGGTCGCGGGGTCAGGCTGGCCGTCGAAATACTGGCTGAGGACCTGCGCGAATACCGGCTCGGCCGGATCGGCGCGATGGAACAGGGTCATGGAGGAGCGCAGTTTCTGGGCGTCCAGCCCGCCGAAGATCTGCTCCGCGCTGCGCCCAGCTACGCCGGTGAGCACCTGGGCCGAGTCGGTGAGCCGCGGGCCCAGCACCGGATGCCGGAGGTAGGCCCGGGCCTCGTCGAGTGAAGAGATCGCGAACTGCTGGGCCATGGCGCTCCGGCCGAGCCCTGTGATCTGCGGGAACACGAACCACATCCAGTGGCTTACCTTGCGGCCCGCGCGCAGTTCAGCCACCGCCTGGTCGAAGGTCCCGCCATCATCCTGGGCCGCCACGAACCGCTCCAGGCCGTAAGGATCGTCCATCAGGTGGTCCGGCAATACTGCGGATCAGGCGCTTTCACGCAAATAGCTTAACCAGATCGGCCTGGTAATTCGGAGCACTCCGCAGCCCGGATTGGTGTGACGCTGATAACACTGCTCAAGGCCATGATTTATTCACCTCGCCCAATCTGGGGACGCGCCGGGGCCGAATGGCCTCGTGATGATGAAAACATTCGCGCAGCGTTCGCGGGCTGCCCTCAGCGCCACCGCGGTGGGCGGCCTTATCGGCCTGCTGGCCGCGGCGGCCGCACTCGGCGTGGCCGAGCTGGTGGCCGGCGTGACCGGGATCGCGGGAGAACCCGTGATCGCGGTCGGCGGCGCGGCCATCGATCTGACCCCCATTCCGGTCAAGGATTTCGCGATCCAGCATTTCGGCAGCCACGACAAGACCGTGCTGCTCACCGGGATCTACGTCGTGCTCGCCCTCTTCGCCGTGGTGACCGGGATCCTGGCCCGGCGCCGGATCGGCTACGGGCTGGCCGGGCTGGGCGTTTTCGCGGCGCTCGGCGTCGCCGCCGTCTTGACCCGCCCGGTCTCCAGCCTGGCCGACGCGCTGCCCACGGTCGCGGGCGTAGCCCTCGGCGCGCTGGTCATGGTCGCGCTGGCTCGCGCCGCACCGGCGCCGGCCGGCCAGCGCGCGAACGTCATTCCCGCCCCGGGACCAGCCGTGGTCCCGTCCGGAGCCATCATGCAGTCCGGCCCTGCCGCGCAGCCCGGCCCTGCCGCGCAGCCCGGCCCTGCCGCGCAGCCCGGCCCTGCCGCGCAGCCCGGCGGCACGCCCAGCGATGGCAGGGGCAGTGGGGCGCCTGGACGCGGTGACCCCGGCGCCGGTGTTCCTGGGCCGGGCCCCGGACCGCCGGAGATTCCTGCTTACCGCCGCCGGGGCAGCCGCCCTCGCGGTGGGTGGGGCCGGGGCAGGCCAGGCCCTGCTCTCCCGGTTCAACGTGTCCGCCGCGCGTTCCGGCATCACACTTCCCGCCCCGGCGGTCACCGGGCCGCGGCCGCCGGGCGGCGCGCAGCTCGCCGTCCCGGGGATCAGCCCCTTCACCACGCCCGACGGGAGCTTCTACCGGGTGGACACGGCGCTGAGCCTGCCTCAGGTCCCGCCGGAGCAGTGGCACCTGCGGGTCCACGGCCTGGTCGAGCGGGAGCTGGACATCACCTTCGATCAGCTGCTGCGCCGGCCGCTCACTGAGGCGGACATCACCCTGGCCTGCGTGTCCAACCAGGTCGGGGGGCCGTACGTGGGCAACGCCCGGTGGCTGGGCGCCAGCCTCGCGGCCCTGCTGCGGGAGGCCCGGGTCAAGCGCGGCGCCGACCAGATCCTCAGTACCTCGGCCGACGGCTGGACCTGTGGCACCCCGATCCAGGCGATCATGGACGGCCGGAACGCGCTGCTCGCGGTGGCCATGAACGGGCAGCCCCTCCCGGTCGCGCACGGTTTCCCGGCCCGGATGGTGGTCCCCGGCCTGTACGGCTACGTGTCCGCCACCAAGTGGGTGGTGGACCTGGAGATCACCACGTTCGCGGCCGCGAAGTCCTACTGGGTGCAGCGGGGCTACTCAACCCGCGGCCCGATCAAGACCGAGTCCCGGATCGACGTGCCCCGGCCGCTGGCCCAGGTCAAGGCGGGCCGGACCGCGGTGGCCGGAGTGGCCTGGGCACCGCACCGCGGGATCGATGCGGTGCAGGTCCGGGCGGACGACGGGCCGTGGAACCAGGCCCGGCTCGCCCCCGTGCCTGGCATCGACACGTGGCGGCAGTGGGCGTGGGAGTGGGACGCCCCGCGCGGGCTGCACACGCTGCAGGTCCGGGCCACTGATGGCACCCACGCCACGCAGCCATCGCGCCGCGTGCCCATCTTCCCCAACGGGGCCACGGGCTGGGACACGGTCACGGTCACCGTCACCTGAACCCGGTCCTGGCCACAACCCAGATGTCCGCCAGTCCAGATGTCCACCAGCCCAGATGTCCGATCAACGCAAATGAAAAGGGAGTCCATCATCATGAAGTACAAAGTCCCGGCCATCGCTGTCCTGTCCGCTGGCCTCGCGTTCGGTGCCGCCGCGTGTGGTTCCAGCGGCACCTCGGCCAGCTCAGGATCGAGCACTCCGTCCTCGTCCTCCGCGTCCGCCATGCCCACCCAGTCCGCGCAGACCGCGTCGAAACCGTTCGGTCCGGCCTGCTCGGCGGTCCCGTCCTCCGGGTCGGGCAGCTTCACGGGCATGTCCACCGCCCCGGTGGCCACCGCCGCGTCGAACAACCCGGTGCTGTCCACCCTGGTCACCGCGGTCAAGAAGGCGGACCTCGTGGACACGCTCAACTCCGCGAAGGGCATCACCGTGTTCGCCCCGGAGAACAGCGCGTTCGCTGCGATCCCGTCGGCCACGCTGACCAAGGTGCTCGCGAACAAGCCTGAGCTGACCAAGATCCTCACCTATCACGTGGTGGGCGGGAAGGTCAGCGCCGGCGACTTCTCCATGGGCAGCAAGGAGAAGACCCTGGAGGGCGCCAAGGTGACCCTGGGCAAGATGGGCTCCACCTACACCGTGAACGGGGCCAAGGTGGTCTGCGGTGACGTGACCACGGCCAACGCCACCGTCTACATCATCAGTTCCGTGCTCATGCCCAAGTCCTGACCTCCGGCCGCCATGCGGGGCCGGGCCCTTGCGGGCGCGGCCCCGCACGCGCATGCTCACGCGGCGGTGGCGGACTGTTCCGCGATGGCCGCGTACTGGCGCTCGAGGGCCTTGTCGATACCGCTGCGCCAGCCTTCGGCGATGGACTGCGACATGGGGTCGGGGAAGATGTCCTCCTCGCCGTTCTCGACCCCGTCGAAGATGGCCCGCGCGACGGACTCCGGGGAGGCCTTGGGTATGTCAAAGCCCCGGGTCATGTCGGTGTCGGTCGGGCCGGTCAGGACGGCGTGCACGCTGACGCCGCGCCCGGCCAGCAGGGCGCGCAGCGACTGGGTCAGGGAGAACGCGGCCGCCTTCGAGACTGAGTAGGCCGGGGTAAGCGGCAGCGGGGCGAGGGCCATCGTGGACACGTTGTTGACGATGGCGCCGCGGGAACGGATCAGGGCCGGCAGGAAGGCCCGGGTCACGGCGTAGGGACCGAGGAGGTTGACGGCGAGTTGCTGCTCGAGCGGGGACGGATCGCTCAGGTCGTCGTAGAGCGCGATGCCGGCGTTGTTGACCAGGACATCGAGAGATCCGGCCCGGTCAGCGGCGGCCCGGATCTGCGCCTCGCTGGTCACGTCCAGGGTCAGCGGCGTGACCCGCCCATCCGGGTGGGTGAAGGGCTGGCGGGTGCCTGCGTACACGCGCCGCGCGCCTCTGCTCAGGGCCTCCTCGACCAGCGCCCGCCCGATGCCGCGGTTGCCCCCGGTCACCAGGACTGCCTTGTCTGCGATGCTCACCATGATGACGATCTCCTTTGCCGAGGGCGGGGCCATCAGGCCGGGCCCGTTTACTGCTGCAGATCCGGGCCGCCGGTGAAACTCACTGCTGGCGCCCGGGCTTCGGGGCGCACGCCGCCGGCCGATGACTTTCGCGGCCCGGCGGGATCTATACCGGTGTCGGTAGAGGTCCCGGCACGGATCAGAGCAGCCTGCCCGGGACGAGCACAGGGGAGCAGTGATGCGATCAACGGCCACGGCAGAGCCGGGAGAACTCGTGCCAGGCGGCGGTAGCCCTGGCCGGGACGCAGGGGCGGCCGGTGGCATGCCGGCCGGTGGCATGCCGGCCGGTGGCATGCCGGCCGGTGGCATGCTGGGCAACGGTAGCCCTGGCCGGGCCGCGGCGGCGGCCGGTGGCATGCCGGGCGAGGACGACTTCGCCCGTCTCACCGATCCGTTGCGCCCTGAGCTGCTGGCCTACTGCTACCGGATGCTCGGATCGGTGCACGATGCCGAGGATCAGGTGCAGGAGACCCTGGTCCGGGCCTGGCGGTCGTACGGCGAGTTCGAGGGCCGCTCATCCCTGCGGACCTGGCTGTACCGGATCGCTACGAACACCTGCCTGCGAGCGCTGGAGAACCGCCGCCGCCGGCCATTGCCCGGCCTCGGCGGACCATCCAGCGACCCGGACGGGCCGCTGGGGGCCGCCCGGCCTGAGGTTCCGTGGCTCGAGCCGTTCCCTGACGCGTTGCTCGGTGCCTCCTCAATCGGGGCGGAGTCCGCGGATCCGGCCGCGATCGTGACGGCACGTCACAGCATGCGGCTGGCCCTCATCGCCGCCCTGCAGTACCTGCCTGGCCGCCAGCGTGCGGTACTGATCCTGCGTGACGTCCTGATGTGGCGGGCGGCCGAGGTTGCCGAGCTATTCGGGCTCTCGACTCCCGCGGTGAACAGCGTGCTGCAGCGCGCCCGGGCGAGTCTGCGGCACGCTGCCCCCGTGCCGGAGGAGATCCGCGAGCCTGCCGACGCTGGCCAGCGTGCGCTGCTCGACCAGTACGCGACGGCGCTCGAGAACGCCGACCTGACCGCTCTCATGCGGCTGTTGCGCGCCGATGCCGTGGTGGAGATGCCGCCGGTGCCCACCTGGTTCGCCGGCCATGCGCAGATCCGCCGCTTCCTCGCGGCAAATGTTTTCCGCGAGCCCGGCGACTTCCAGACGGTCCCGGCCGCCGCCAACGGCCAGCCGGCTCTCGCGGTCTACCAGCGCGGTGATGACGGCGGGTACCGGGCCCACGCGATCCAGGTGCTCACCTGCACCGGGACGGGTATCGCGCGGATCGTCTCCTTCATCGAGCCGCGGCTGTTCGCGACGTTCGGCCTGCCCGAGCAACTCCCCACCCGCCGACGTTAACGGGGTGCGTTGTGCCCCGCCGACCTTAACGTGGTGCGTTGTGCCCCGCGGGCGGGGCACAACGCACCACGATCATGGGAATGCCGCGCCCGCGACGGGCGGGGTGGGTCAGGACTGGACGGGCAGGGACGGGGTCAGGACTGGCCGGGGGGCAGGGGCGGGGGACCGTCTGGCCCGCGGCCCTGCCGGAACTGGGCGACGGCGACGGAGATGGCGAGCAGCGCCGCGCCGTAGGGGCCAGCCACCCATAGTGGCCAGGGATACTGCAGGTGGCCGGTGGTGCCACTGACCAGGACCCAGACCACCACGTTGACCGACACCGCCACCAGCCAGATCGTCCACAGCACCTTGAGCGCGCCCGGCTGGCGGGCGAACAGCCCGCGATGATCCGGGACCGGGACCGGGACCCGGGGCGGGACCGGGGCGGAGCCGGCGTGGCCGGGCGGGCCGGAGCCGGGGTGGTGGTCTCGGGCAGGTCCCGGCACAGCGGCACCAGGTCGCCGTGGGTCACCGCGTCGTACGCACGTCCCATCCGCTCGACGTACTCGTCCATCTTCAGCCGGCCATCGTCCAGTGCGGCGCGCAGCCGCTCCACGACGTCCTGGCGTTCGGCGTCCGAAGCCCGCATGTCCAGACGATCGTCCATGGCCTCCTCCGCCCCGTGATCCACCAACCCTGAGCCCAGGATAGGGGCCGGCCCTGCCTGGGTCAGTCCCGGCGAAGGAGCCGCAGGCAGGCGGGCGGCCCGGCGCGTCGTACTCTCGGCCCATGCAGTTCAGCCGGGACCTGCGCGATGATGTGCTTACGGGCGACATCACCGTGTCCTTCCGCCTGTGGCGCCGGCCGAAGGTGAAAGCCGCCGGCCGGTACCCGGTCGGCTCGGCCCGGATCGAGGTCGACTCGGTGGAGCTGATGCCGTTTGCCTCCATTACCCCGGCCGACCTGCGCCGCTCTGGGGAGCCGGACTTGGAGTCGCTGCGCAGGCGCGCGGCGCACGCGGGAGTGGTCACCGACGAGACGCTCCTGTACCGGGTGGCGTTCCATCTGGTGGGGGAGGCCGGGAGCTAGCCGGGGACCCAGCGCGGCCAGGGAACCGGCCGCTAGCGCTGCTGGGCGAAGTCCTTGGTCCGGATGGCCACCAGCGAGACCACCGCCGACACCAGCGCGATGATCGCCGCGACCAGCAGGATGTGGTTCAGGCCCGTGGTGAAGGCGGCCCTGGTGATCTCGCCCACCTTCGGCCGCAGCGGCGCGGGCAGTTTCGCGATCACGTGGCCGATTTCGCCGGACTGCACGGCAGTAGCAATCTTCGGGCCCTGGTGGGACAGGCCCGGCACCGCGGCGATGGCCGCCCGGACCTCGGTGGCCACCTTGTTGGAGAACAGGGTGCCCAGCAGCGCGATGCCGGTGGCTATCCCGACCTGGCGGAACGTGGAGTTGATGCCGGAGGCCATGCCCGCCTGGTCCGGCGGGACCACGCCCACCGCGGTGGAGGCCAGCGGCGGGTTGACCAGGCCGACGCCGAGCCCGCCCACGATCATCCCGGGGATCAGGTGGGTCCAGCCCGACTGCGCGTTGAGCCCGCGCATCAGCAGCAGGCCCACCCCGACCAGGATCAGCCCTGGCCCGATGAGCAGCCGGATCGGCACCTTGGATGTCAGCCAGGCCACCGTGGCGCTGACCAGGATGGCCCCGGACAGGAACATGACCCGCACCCCGGTGGCCAGCGGCGAGTACCCCAGGATGTCCTGCAGGTAGAGCACGATGTAGAGCAACATCGCGAAGATCGAGGCGCTCAGGCCGAACGCCGCCACGCTGCCGCCGGTGAACGTCGGCAGCCGGAACAGGCTCAGGTCGAACATGGGGTGCGCGATGTGCCGCTCGACGAAGACGAAGGCCACCAGCAGCACGGCGGCGGCCACCAGGCAGCCCAGCACCAGGCCGTCGGTGAACGACCGCTGGTTGGACTCGATCAGCCCGTAGACCAGCAACGCCAGCGCGGCCGTGAACACCACGAAACCCGCCCAGTCCGGCCGGGTGGCGTGCGGGGAGCGGGACTCCGAGACCTTCAGCACCGAGATAACGACGGCGATCACGCCGATCGGCGCGTTCACGAAGAAAATCCACCGCCAGGACAAGCCGGAGGTCAGCAGGCCGCCGAGCAGCGGGCCGATCGCGACGGCCAGGCCGGTCACCGCGCCCCAGACTCCGAAGGCCGTGCCGCGGTCCCGGCCGCGGAACGCGTCCGCGAGCAGGGCCAGCGAGACCGCGAACATGATCGCCCCGCCGACCCCCTGCAACCCGCGGGAGAGCTGGAGCATCAGCGTGCTGGTCGCGAACCCGCACAGGACCGAGGCGACAGTGAAGATCGTCAGGCCGATCAGGTACATCAGGCGGCGGCCGAACATGTCGGCCAGGCTGCCCGCGGTAAGCAGAAACGCGGCCAGGGTCAGGGCGTAGGCGTCCACCACCCACTGCAGGTCGGCGAAGCTTGAGTGCAGGGCCCGCTGGATGTCCGGCAGTGCGACGTTCACGATCGTGATGTCCAGCAGCAGCATGAAGGTGCCGAGGCACACTGCGACCAGGGTCCACCACTTGTTGCCGCGCTGGTCCGGCTCATCCCGGCCGGGGTCCGCCTGGCGGCGCTGGCTCTGGTCCTGGCCGGACAGATCAGCGTGGGCTTCGGTCACGAACGCTCCCCGTGGCTTGGCGGCAACATCAGGCACGTGACAGTGCCCACGATACGGGTGGAGTCACACAGGGTTTTCGCGGGTCACCGCCGAAGGGGTTGCTGGGCGTCCTGAGTCGGACCACCCGCCGCGGCCGCGCCCGCCGGAGCCGCGGCCGCCCCGTGGCGCCATGCTGAACGCGGAAATCCCCCTCCGGGTGGCGGACCGGGCCACGCGCCAGGTGCAGTCGCAGTCCACTCAGGTTCGGTCGAACTCCGGGGCCGCCAGCCAATCCGCATAGCACCATTCTGTGCCCCGCGCGGCCCGCCGTCGCCAGTCTGGGGCGGGCCGTTCCGAGATAAGGCCGTCTGGCGGGCAGCACGGTTGGCGATGCCCGGGCTAGCACGGTTTGCGATCCGGTGGGGCGATACTGGGGATATGTCCCACCGGCAGCAGGCCAGGACCGGGCAGGCCGTCCAGGCAGATGTCGGGTCGGGCGTGGCCGAGCTCGTGGCCGACGCTGACCGGCCGCGGGCCTGGACCCTGCGGGTGGATGGCATTCCGCAGTCCCACGTAGACCTGGACGACCCGGAGTACCTGGAGTTCGAGTACATGCGGCGGCTGGGGCACCTGGCCGATCTGGCTGCGCCCGCCGGGGAGCCGCTGCGAGTCCTGCACCTGGGCGGCGGGGGACTCACCCTGGCCCGGTACGTGGCGGCGACCCGTCCCGGATCCCCGCAGCTGGCCGTGGACTTCGACGCCGAGCTGGTTGATCTGGTCCGGCGGCTGCTGCCCCTGGACCAGCCGGGGCGCCGGACAGCGGCCGGCCGGGCCGGTACCGGGCAGGCCAGAGCTGGGCAGGCCAGAGCTGGGCAGGCCAGAGCTGGGCAGGCCAGAGCTGGGCGGGCCAGTGCGGCCCGGATCCGGGTCCGGGTCGGCGACGCCCGCGCGGTCCTGGAGGACGTCCGGGCCGCGTCGTTTGACGTGGTGATCGCCGACCTGTTCGCCGGGGCCCGCACTCCAGCCCAGGTGACCACGGTCGAGTTCGCGGCGGCGGCAGCCGCCGCGCTCAGCCCGGCGGGGATCTTCGCCGCGAACCTGGGCGACGGTCCGCCCCTCACCCACGCCCGGGCCCGGGTCGCGACCGTGCGGGCGGTTTTCCCGTACGCGTGCCTGATCGCGGACCCGGCGGTGCTGCGAGGCCGCCGGTTCGGCAACCTGGTGCTGGCCGCTTCGGGTGCGGAGCTGCCCGTGGCCGGCCTGCGCCGGCGGACGGCCGGTGACCCGTTCCCCGGCCGGGTCGTCAACGGCGCGGACCTCGACCGCTTCGCGGCCGGGGCCAAGCCGGTCTTCGACGCGCAGGCCGCACCCCCGCCCGTCCCGCCACCGCACCTCTTCGAGCTCAGGGGCTAGCGGCGCTTGCGGGTGCGGCTGGTCGCCCAGCGGTGCGAACCCCCGGGACGCAGACGGTCACCCAGGGCGCAGCCAGTCAACAGTCCAGCTGGTCACCCCGGAGTGCCACTGGTTACCGCGGCCCGGCGACCGGGTTGGCCAGTTCGCCGATCCCGGAGATCTCGATGTTCACCTTGTCGCCCGGCTCCAGGTAGACCGGAGGCTTCATGCCCAGCGCCACCCCGGACGGGGTGCCGGTCGCGATGATGTCGCCGGGCTCCAGGGTGATGCCCCGGGAGATGTAGGCGATCAGCTCGGGCACGCCGGTGATCATCTGGGAACAGCTGGCGTCCTGCCGCACCTCACCGTTGACCAGGGTGCGCAGGGTCATCTCGCCGACGGGCGGCGCGGCGGCCGCGTCGAGGACGACCGGCCCCAGCGGGGCGAAGGTGTCCAGCGTCTTGCCCCGGATCCACTGCGGTTCAGCGGCCTGCAGATCCCGCGCGGAGACGTCGTTGATGATGGTGTAGCCGCCGACGTAGCCGGGGGCGTCCCCCACGGCGACGTCCGTGGCCCGCCGGCCGATGATGACGGCCAGCTCTCCCTCGTAATCGAGTTCCGAGGTGATGGCCGGGCGGATGATCGGCTCGCCGTGCGCGATCAGGCAGGAGGAGAACTTGGCGAACAAGACGATCCGCTCCGGAGGCTTGGCGTGGCTCTCCGCGATGTGGTCGGCGTAGTTGAGGCCGACGCAGACGATCTTGCCAGGGCGCAGCACCGGCGGCGCGTAGCGGGCGCTACCGGCGTCAACGCGGGGCTGCGCGCCGGAGGCCAGCTCGCGCAGCCGGCCGACCGCGGCCGGTCCCCGGGCGTAGAGCTCACCTACGTCGTGCAGGCCGCCGAGCTCAGGCGCGCCGCCCGCGGCGGCGAGTTCGTCCACCGCCGCGAACCCGTCCCCCAGCGCGACGTGGAGCGAAGGAACGCCGGCGTCTTCGGTGTACAGTGCCGCCAATTTCACCCGCTGGTCTCCCTTGCTCGCCGCCCGGCCTCACAGCCGCCCGGCCCCATGACCGACAACCGGCCGTCCTCATAGCCTTCCGCAGAATACGACACGGGCTTGATCACGCCTGGTCTGGGGAGAGGACGCCGGCGGCCAGCGCGCCGGAGAAGCCCTTGATCGTCTCGCGTACCCCGTCGGCCAGCGGGATGTTGGGGACGTCGCCGACCGCGTCGCGCAGCGCAGTCCCGGCCAGCAGCGAGGGCACCGGGAGAAGGGTATGGTCCCAGGTGATCAGCTCCCCGGCGCCCGGGATGACGTCGTCGATGAGGTCGACCAGCGCGGGGACGCCGATCCGGCGGCCTGGCACGTTGAGGCTGACCGCTTCACCCGAGCCTGCGGCCGCGCGGGCCGACGCGATGAAGGCCTGGGCACAGTCGGGCGCGTAGGTGAGCAGCATGCTGCCGCTGAACTTGATCCGGAACGGGACGCCCGCGGCCGCCGCGAGCATGGCCTTGGTCGGATCGGAGGTCATGCCCTGGTCCCGGCCGAGACCATAGACAATGAACGGGCGGAGCGCGATTGACCCGATCCCGTGGTCGGTCGCGTAGACCTGCGCCGTCCCCTCGTTGGCGGCCTTGTACACGCCGTAAAAGGACTCCGGGAGCAGTGGCGAGCTGTCCGCCACGACCCCGGCGGCGTGCGCCGAGGGCCTCCCGAACACCGCGGCGGAGCTCGCCAGGGCCAGGCCGATCTGCCCCCCCGCGGCCCGGATCGCCTCGAACACGTTGACCGTGCCGACCACATTGACCATGGCTCCGAGGGACGGGTCCGCGGCGCAGAACGGAAGCTGCAGGCCGGCCAGGTGGACCACGTGGGTGATGCCGCGCTCGGCCACCAGGGCGGTCACGTCGCGGACGCTGGTCACGTCGAGTTCGGCGAATTCAAGCCCGTCGTCGCTCTGTCCGGAGGAGATGAGCCGGAACCGGCGCAGATCCGGGCTCAGGTCGGTGGCGACGACCGGCACGTCCTCGTCGAGCAGCAGCCGCACTGCCCACGCGCCGATGCAGCCTGCGGCGCCGGTGACCAGGAATCTCTCAGCATGTCTTGGCATGGGAACCAATTTCACCTAGCGCGTGACCGCACGCAATACCCTGAGCCCATGATCGCCGGCTACAGCCCCGAAGGATGGGGTGATCTCTTCCTCGCCGCGGCCGGGGCCACCGCGGCGCTCAGCGGGCTGATCTTCGTCGGGCTCAGCGTCAACATCAGGACCGTGCTGGACACCGAGAAGCGCGAAGGCCAGAACTTCCTGACCGGCCGGGCCCTCGAGGCGCTGGCCGCCTTGCTGATCGTGCTGGTCATCAGCCTGGTCGCGCTGACCCCGGGCATCCCGCGCTGGGCGCTGGTCACGTTCATCGCGGTGTGCGGGCTGGGCAGCGCCACCTCGCCGATCCGGGCGCTGCTGGCCAGCCGCCAGCAGGCGGCCATCGACCTGCCCCTGGTGCTGCGGCTGGTCACCGCGGCCGGCCTGACCGTGACCCTGCTGCTGGCCGGGGTGACCCTGGCCACTGGCCACGGCGGCGGCCTGTACTGGCTGCCCGTCGCGTTTGTGCTCGCGATCGTCATCGCCGCCATCAACGCCTGGGTGCTGCTGGTCGAAGTGCTGCGCTGAGGCCGCCGGGCCGCGGACCGCGGAGCGGTCTTTAGTCCTGGTCCGCAGGAGGGCCGCCGCCGCGCGGATTGCGCCCGGCGGAGCGGAGTTTCAGCTCACGCTCGATCCCCGCGACCAGGTCCGGGTGCGCGCTCAGGCCCCACAGGACCTCGACTGGGATGCCGAGCCTGCGGCTGGCCTGCGACACCACCGGCTGGCTCATCCCCAGCGCCTGGGCCAGCCCCTCATCCCGGGCGAAGGTCGGCGGCAGGTCGTCGAGGGACAGGTCGGCGGGCTGGTGAAAGTTCCCGTCCGGACCGGGTAGCCAGGCTTCACCCGCCGCGGCCAGGCCGATCGACGACCGGACGTTCTCCGTGCGGGAGTCGGCGAACTGCTCACGTACGGACTTCTCGACCACCCCGCCGACCAGCCGGCGGTTCGGCACCAGCAGGACGTTCCACACGTACTCGGCGCGGGCGTGCCCGGAGTGCTGGAGCGCGAACTCCAGCCCGTCGATCCGGGCCTCCGGATCGAAGCCGTCCAGGCCCCGCTCGTGATGGGCGAACCCGGCGACGAGGAGGACGTGCCCGAGCGACCCGGGCGCCCGCGCCACCACCTCGACCTGGTCGCGGACCCCCATGCCGCGGAGCTGGGCCAGCCACGGCCCGTACGCATCCCCGGCGAACCAGGCGCCGGGGTTCCCGTTGAGGTAGATCTCCAGGTCCCGGCTGCGCTGGTACAAGGCCGGGGGCGGCAGCAGCCGCTGCTCGCCGGTGGCGGCGTTCTCCGCGATGAGGAACGGGGTCTGCTGCAGCTGCTCCAGGAGCCGGTGGCGCCGGGTCGCGTCCGCCTCATCCAGGGCCCGCATGATGCATTCGAGGTCCGCGGCGTGCTGGGCCGGGTCGAGGGCCGCCACGGCCAGCGGGCCGTCCCCGTCCACCCCGCCGTCCCCTCCAGCCCGGGCGTACCGGGGCAGGATGATCTCCAGCACCTCGGCCACGATGTCCGGCTCGGTGAACTTCAGCGCCTCCAGGAACGCCCGGGCCACCGGGGCGTCTGCGACCGCGCGCCGCACCGTGGGGAAGCCCGTCCCGGCCGGTCCCGGCTCATAGCCGGCGGGCAGGTAGGCCGCGGGGCGGCCGTCGGAGTCGAAGGGCTCGACCTGCCGGCCGTCCTCGAGCCGGATGATCGGCCGGGTCCGGGCCGGGCCGGCCGGCTCCCCGGGGACCCTCGGGTCCCGCCACAGGTCGGGCTCGGAATACAGGAACCCGTAGAGGCGCGTGATCCACTCGTCGGGCTGGGCCTCGAGGAACCCGCTCGTGGCCCGGGCGAGCAGGTCGGCGGGGGTGACTTCCCCCACGCCGATCTCCTCCCGCAGGTAGCGGGTCAGTACGGGGGAATGGTCCTCGTTGCGGAGGATCTGGGCGAAGGCGAGCGGATGATCCGTCTGGAACAGCGCCCCGAGCTGACGGGGGCTGAGCAGTCCGCCCAGATCCGCTGGGCTGGCCAGCTTCAGGTTCCGCGCCGCGGCGTAGCCGCCGCCCACGGCGGGGATGAGGTCTTCCTCGGTCAGGGCCGTGCGCACCGCGACGAAGAGCGGGCGCAGCATCGAGCCCGACGCGAACCGCGCCGGGTCCAGGGGCAGCGCCGCCAGGACCTCACCGCTGAGCAGCCCGCTGGTGCGAAGTTCCCGGAGCACGCATACGAGCAGGGCGGCGGTCGCGCCCACCAGGGCCTGGTTGGCGGGGTCGTCGCCGGGGACGTTGTCGCGGGCCGGGGTGGTCCGGTATGGCCCCTGGATCAGGAAGCCGAGGAAGGTCTCCTTCTGCGTCGGGAAGAACACGACCAGCGGGGAGCCGTCCCGGGAGATGAGCCGGGGGGCGCCGTGCGCGGTGTCGGCCCGGAACGCGAGTTCGACCCGCTGGCCGGCGTGCCCGAGGTCATCCAGCGGGCGGTCCCAGACGAACCAGTCCTCGGCGTGGCTGGCCCGCTGGTCCCGGCCCGGGCCGCGGCGGCGGGTGAGCTTGATGTGCCGGCCCGTCAAGGTTTCAGGAGCCGGAATGAGCGGCTGTGTGTGCCGCTCGATGACCGTGTCGGTGATCTGGGCGCCGTGGGCTCGCAGGCGGGTGATGTTCCGCAGGAACAGCAGGGTCGAAGGCTCGATCCGGTTCAGTGCGGCCGAGATTTCCCCGACGGCGGTGGCCGCGGGCACGCTGTCGTGGTCGAACGGGAAGATGAACAGGGTGTCCGGGGGATCCTGGGCCGGGTTCTCTGCCGGGTCCGCTGAGTTCTCGGTCGGCTCCGCCGGGGACGGCCGCACGTAGTGATCGATCTGGAAGTGCTCGGCGCCACTGTGGATGCGCGGGGCCGAGGTGTACGCGTACACCGACTTGAAGCCGATGCCGAACTGGCCGATCTTCGTGAGGTCCCCGGACTTGCCGCTCTGGGCGACGCCGCAGACGCCCCGCACGTCGGCCTCGGTGAACGGCCGGCCGTCGTGCCGGACCTCCAGCCGGTCGCCGAACAACTCGAAGGCCAGCGCGGTCGCGCCCGCGTCCTCGGCGTTCTGGATCAGCTCGAAGATGAAGTGGGTCCGCTCGCTGTACAGGTGCCCGAGGAGATCCAGCACGGCGGTGTCCCAGCCGTAGCGGGCGATGTTCTCGTCGCGGATCTTCGCGTAGTCCGCTGGCACCCAGGTCCTCCGTCCGCCCGTCCCGCCGTGAGTCAGCGGGGCTGGTCCCCATGCTGCCACCACGCTGCCGCACGGGGGACGGGCGGCGGAGGCCCGGCTACCAGCGCGTGAAGGGCTCGAAGGTGTGGCTGAAGTACCAGGCGGGCTGGGTCAGGCCGGAGCAGTTGCCCGCGCCCTTGGCGCCCGGGCAGCCGCCGTTGTCGCGCTGCAGTGCCCAGAAGGACAGCTCGGCGAGCCCGTGGCTGCGCGCCCAGTGCTCCACGGTGAGCGCGTCGGCCTGGGTGAACGTCTCGTCCGGGCCGAAGTCGTCGATGCCCGGCATCTCGGTGACGCCGACCATGTGCCACAGCCGGGCCGGGCTGGAGCCTGGGTACAGCGTCTGGAGCTGGCTGACCAGGCCCGCTCCGGCGGTCTCGGTGTCGGTGGCCATCTCCTGGGCGGTGCCGTAGTAGTAGTCGAAGGTCATGATGTTGACCACGCTGACCCGGGCGCCGTCGGCGACCGCGTTCTGCAGGACGGCCAGTCCCGCGGGGGTCAGCCCGGTCGCGAACGTGGGCAGCGTGTAGGAGAACTGGATGCTCCGGTGGTGCGCCCGGGCCCAGGCCTCGGTCTGCGCGATCGCCTCGTTGCGGCGGTTGATGCCGGCGGTGTTGGTGAGTGAGTCCGCCTCCACGTCCAGGTCGATCCGGGGCACGTGGTACGTGGTGATCAGCTGCTCGAAGACCCGGGCAATCGCGGGGACGCTGGTACAGCTGTCGGCCAGTTCCGTGCCGGTGGTGTCCGCCGAATAGCCGCCGAAGGACGGGATGACGTTGCCGCCCCGGGCCTGGATCGCGGCGATGTCCGCGCCGAAGGACGAGGCGGAGATGGGCTGGGTAGTGTCGCCGTTCCAGTACGCGGTGCACGAGCCGGGTGACTCGGTCTGGAGGAAGGCCAGGGTCAGGTACCGGGCCCCGGACGCCTGGGACAGGGCGGCCAGGCCGCCGTCGGTGGTGTCGTAGGTCTCGAAGTAGGGGGAAAACACGTGCGCGGGCAGCGGACGGCTGGCCGGCCCGGTGCCCGCGCTGGCTGAGGTGGCACTGGCTGAGCTGGCACTGGCCGCCGCGGCCGTGGTGCCCAGGGTGGCCGCCGTGACCAGGGCCGTGGCGGCGGTCAGGACCACCCGGAGGGGGGAGCGTCGTCTCATGCGCGGATCCTTCTGCCTCGTGCCGCGCCGGGCGCGGCGGACCACACAACCCACGAATACAAATAGGAAAGTTTCCTATTTGATTCGGGAGAGTAGTCCTGGCGTGGATAAGCGTCAAGAGCGGAAATGGCGGCCGCCGGCCGGCCCCGGGAGGGGACGAGGCCGGCGGCGCGCGGGGGAGGGATGGTTAGGGGAAGCTGGTCACGGTGCTCGGCGTGGTGTTCGTCGGCGTCACCGCCCCGGTTGTATTGATCACGTGGCTGATCGTGCCCACGTTGCCGAGGGAGACCGTAAGCAGGTCATGCCAGGCGATCCCGGAGCCGGTAGGCGACTGGAAGGCCATGGCCGAGTTGACGGCGGGGTTGACGTTGAAGTAGCAGTAGCTCCCCAGACCCCAGGCACCGAACGAGGTGACGTTGCTGGCCACGGCGATCGCGGGATAACCGTTCGAGCTGCCGTTCATCCAGGCCGCCTGGTTCGGCGGGTCGTACGGCATCTCATTCTGGAAGAAGATCACCTTTCCGTTCTGGCCATTCCAGGCCACCTCGGTCTTCTGGTAGTGCTCGACGAACAGGCCGGTCGCCTCCACGTTGTTGCCGTTGACGACCATTCCGTTGGCCGCGGTATTGGTCGTCCAGCCGACCGTGCCCGAGTTGCCGTGGTCAGCGCGCCAGGCCCAGATGTCATCGACGATGGTGTCGTTGGCGTTCACGACCAGGCTGGCTGTGGCCTGGCCCGCGATGTCCCCGCCGATCCGGAAGAACGTATCCTGGACGGAGATGGGGTTGCTGGCGTGGCTTGCCGTCGAGCCGGCCGTGCCGACGGTCAGCAGCGCCGCCGAGTGGGTCGTGCCCGCGTCGAACAGCAGGCCATCGATCCGGACGCCGTCGACGTCCGCGACCTGCATGGTGTTCACGCCGTTCTGCGGGATCAGCGTGGGGAAGCCGAGGCCGAGAATCGTCGTGTTGGCGTGGGTGACGTTGAGCGTCTGGTTCAGGTTGTAGACGCCCGGGGTGAAGAGCAGGTTGCACCCCTGCGACAGCGCCGTGTTGATGGTGGCCGCGCTCATCGACGGATCGGCGACGAAGAACTGGCTCATCGGCACGGAGGTGCCCGGCGTCGGGCCGCTGGCCCAGCTGGGACCAGACGCGTTGGTCCGCAGCGACGGCTCGAACACGTGGTAGTTACCGCTCGAGTCGATGTACAGGTACGGCACGTCCCGGGAGACCGGGGTGGTGCCCAGGGTGGTCATCGGCGGGGTCGGGAAGCTCTGCGCGGGGGCGCCGTTCACGCCCGAGAACACCATGTTCCAGACCGAGCCGGACCAGCTGCCGAAGTTGCTGTCCCGGGAGTACCACTGCTGCTGGGACACCGAGGAGACCTGGCCGGAAACCTTGGTGTCGGCGATGTAGCCGCCGCTGGCGTAGCCGTAACTGGCTGGGTAGAGCTCCAGGCCGCCGTGGACGTCCATCCGGCGGAAGGGGCCCGCCTGGGCCACGGCCCAGCGGTCCGACCCGGCGGACGGGTTGATGGCCATGTTCTCCGCCGAGCGCCAGAAGTTCTGCGTGGCGTTCCCGGTGCCGTCGAACGAGTCCACCGTGACGTCGCCGTTGATGGTGACGTCGTCGGGGTTCTGGCCGAGGCCCTGGATCGACGTGTAGTAGCCGATGTTGGCCTCGGCGCTGTAGGTACCCGGCTTGAACAGCAGGGCGTAGCGCTGGGTCCCGAACTGGTTCAGCTTCTGGGTGTTGAACACCGAGTCCAGCGTGGACTGGATGGACGCGCTGGACATGCCCGGATCGAAGATGTCCACGTTGGCCCCGAAGTTCGGGGTGTTGGACTGGGCCGGGCATACGCCGCTGCCGCCGGTGGCCACGGTCCAGCTGAAGGTGGCGGTCCCGGCCGCCCCTGTGGAGTCGGTGACGGTCACGGTGGTGCTGGTGGTGGCCGCCGTCGTCGGCGTGCCCGAGATGAGGCCGGAGGAGGAGCTGATGGACAGCGCGGCGGGAAGCCCGCTGGCGCTGTAGGTCAGCGTCTGGCCGGACGCGGAGTCGGTCGCGTGGACCTGCAGGCTGACCGCGGTGCCGACGGTGGAACTCTGGCTGCCGGGGTTGGTCACCGTCACGGTGTTCCCGGTGCCGCCGCCACCGCTGCTCGTGGTGTACACGTCAAATTCCCACAGCGAGTAGCCGTACTGCGTGCCGCGGGCCGTGCCGTACATGCGGATGTAGCGGCCGGTGCCCGAGACCGTGAGGGCCTGGACGCCGCCGGTGCCGGTGGTCGTGGAGTAGATCGTGGTCCAGTTCGTGCCGTCGGGCGACGTCTGGATCGAGAACGCCTTCCCGTAGGCGGTCTCCCAGTTCAGCGTGACCCCGCAGATCGTCTTGCTGGAGCCGAGGTCCACCCGCAGCCACTGCGGGTCGGAGAAGGCGCTGGACCAGCGGGTGCCGGTGTTGCCGTCGACTGCGTCTGCTGCGGGCGTGCCGGCGTTCTCGGTCGAGGAGGCGGTGGCGGGCTGGTGGAGGGCGGCGTCCGTGGTGCCGCAGGTGCTTCCGCTGCTCAGGCTGCCGTAGACCTGGAACTCCCACAGCGAGTAGCCGTACTGGGTGGCGCGCGCCGTGCCGTACATGCGGACGTAGCGGCCGGTGCCGGTCACGCTGAGGGTCTGCGTGCCACCGGTGCCGGTGGTCGTGGAGTAGATCGTGGTCCAGTTCGTGCCATCCGGCGAGGTCTGGATCTGGAACGCCGTGGCGTACGCCGCTTCCCACTGCAGGGTGACCGAGGTGATTGAGGCGGTCGCGCCCAGATCGACCTCCAGCCACTGCGGGTCGGAGAAGGCGCTGGACCAGCGGGTGCCGGTGTTGCCGTCCACAGCGTCGGCCGCCGGGTAGGCGGCGCTCTCCGTGGACGAGGCGGTGGCGGGCTGACCCTGGGAGAGCAGGGTCGACGCGGCGGCCGCCCGGCCCGGCGGCCCGGCGGCGAGCGCTAAGGCGGCGGCCAGCGTCACCACCGTCCCGAGGATCATCATCCGCCGCCATGCCGACCACCGGAGCATGTTCGTGGGGCTCATGGGCTACTCCTGCCTGTAAAGAGCCATTGCGGGGCCCCGCTGAGCAGCCGTTGCTGAAAAGCCCGCCGAATGACACGGACTCAGCACCGACCGTTGTCAGGGCTTGATACAAGCCTTAATTCATCCCGTAACGTAACTTCAGGAAAAGGGTAGGTCAAGGGGTATCCAAGACCGTTCCGAGATGAATCGACGCAGACTGCCCGAAGGTGCTTACGAGCGCGTGCAACCGCTGGTGTAGAAGCCAGGGCCGGCCAGCCCGGGGCCGGTGATGTGCGGCCGGGCGGCCCCGCCGCCGCGAGGGTAGGCGGTGTCGAACCACTCGGTGAAGAACCGGCCCAGCCGCTGGCGGCAGGCGGCGCTCCGGCTGGGGAGCCACCGGCCGAAGGCCGTCTCCAGCTGGGCCTCGGTGATCGAGGCCCCGCCGTACTCACGCTGGATCTGCTCCAGCGCCCGGGTGAAGTTCGCGTGCCCGAGAACCTGCCGCAGCGCGATGTAGGCGATGCCCGGGCGATCATAGGTGGACGAGCCGCTGAACAGTCCCCACGCGGTCGGGTTGGATGGCGCCACCGTCCAGAAGCCGTCCTTGCTCGCGTAGATGCTGGCGAAGGTGGCGTCCAGGCTGCGCTGGAAGGCGCGCCGGCCGGCCGCGGTGCCCGGCCCGCCCGCCTTGCCCTGCGCCTTGCGCGCCGCGAACAGGAACTCGGCCAGGGTGGCCATTCCCTCCTTGTAGAACGTCATGGTGTAGCCGTGCTCGCTGACGTGGTCTCCCCACCACTGGTGCATGTTCTCGTGGTAGAGGGTGTCGGTGTCGATCTTCCCGCCCGCGAAGGTGATCATCGTCTGCATCTCCTCCTCGAAGGAGGCGGACGGCCGGCCCACGACCACCCCGTCCGAGGTGAACGGGAACGGCCCGCTGAACATGCTCTCGAACCGGGTGATGTCCGGCTGCTTATCCATGATCACGCGGTTCTTCGCCTTCCGGGCCGCGCTCAGCGAGCTGGCCTGGGCCTGGTAGAACGTCATTCCGCGGATGGTGCGCTTGGTCAGGTCGAAGCTGCCGATGCTGTCCTCGACCAGGTAGCTGGCCACGGGGGCGGCCGAGTGCCAGTGCCAGGTCACCGAGCCGCGGGGGAACTGGGCGTTCGCGGGGTGCCGGCGGGTTCCCTCCAGGATGCCGTTGGCGAGCACGGTCTTGCCCGTGGCGACGGTGTCGTAGAAGTCGTAGGTGGGCTTGGCGGCCGGGTAGTCGTTGAGCGGCATCCAGTCCTCGGTGCCGACCGGCTCGGTGGTCACGAAGCCGCCGTCGCCCTGGGGCTGGTTAGACCGGAACCATCCCTCGGTGGTGCCGTCCCCGTCGTTGTGCACGCCGGGCCGCCCGGTGTAGGCCACGGTCACCCGGAACGCGGCGCCGTCGCTGAGCGGCGCGGACGGGGTGATGACCAGCTTGTTGGCCGGGCACGGGGTGCCGTTCCCGGATTCCTTCGTGGCCGGGTTGGTGGAGGTCAGCTCCGGGGTGCAGGCGGGAGGGAGCGGGTTGTGGGCCGGCCCGCCGACCGGGTTGACTTCGGAGGCCTGATGGGCGCGCGGGTCGGGGTCGTTCTGCCCGTGCGGGTCGCCGGGGTACGTCGGCTGGACGAACGTGAACGATGCGGGCCGGCCGTTGACCCGGACCGAGGTGACGGTCATGTCCGGGCCGGCCGTCTTGTTCACCGACCGGCGCTCGAAGTCCAGGCTGAAGCTGGTCAGGCACTGGGTGGCCCGGTCGGTCAGCGTGACGTGGTTGCCGGGCAGGAAGCGGTTGCGGACCGCGTCGTAGACCAGGCTTACCGAGGTGTGCAGGCTGGTGTAGCCGCCGTTGCCGGTCTCCGGGTACAGCCGGGAGCCGGGCGGGGACAGGGTATGGGCGCCAGCGGTGCAGCCGCCGCCGGCGCGGGTAGCCGCGAAGGTGGGAGCGGCGTCGGCGGCCGTCACGGCCCCCAGGATCAGGGCCAGGCTCGCCGCTCCGGCGACCGCGCCACGGTAACGGATCATCTCCGGTACTCCCTCCACATCCGGCGTACCAACAGCATCCTCCTTAACAGAGGGTGTACCCAAGGGGAAGGTGTCAGGCCGGCCGGGAATCTGAGCACCCGGCCTGACTGAGCCCGGTCCCAGAACCGGGTCCTAGAACCGATGCCGCGTGTGGCTGAACGTGCCCTTGGTGAAGGCCAGCACCTTGGCCGGCGCGACCCCGAACACCAGGACCGGCGACTCGCTGCCCGGGTTGCGGAAGGAGCCATCCCGGACCTCGAAGTCCCACTGGCCGTCCCACTTGGTCGTCCAGGCCTGGGCCAGGCGGCTGAGCGTGGCGTCATCGGTGACCCGGACGGCCTCTCCCTCGACCATGACGTCGAGCCCTGCCTCCCACCCGTTGCATCCGGTGGTCAGGACCACGTGCGGGTTAGCACTCAGGTTGATGGCCTTCTGCTCGGCCTCGCCAGTGCAGAAGTACAGGACGCTGCCTACCCAGACGGCCACCAGCGGGGTGACGTGCGGGCGGCCGTCGGCCCGGACCGTGGAGATCCAGAACAGCCCGGCGCTCTCGAGGGCCTGGCTGGTCTCATCCCAGCTGATCGCGGTCGCGGTGGGATCGCTAAATCGCTGGTCCAGGGTGGTCACTGGCGTCGTCATCGCGCTACCTCTTCCCAGGTTGGAGTCTGCTGATCAAGACACCCTCAGGTCGGAGTCTCATGACTAAGACGGCAGCGCGGGCGCCAGATAAGCGGTTTCAGGGGCGGCGAGCGACGGCGCCCAGGATCATCGAGGTCTGGTCGGCCCGCTCGGCGGGTGCCGGGTCCGCCCGCCAGGTGGCGCAGTCCACGATCCCCGGGGGCACCAGGTCCAGGCCCTCGAACATGGCCGTGATGTCGTCCCGGGAATGGGCGTAGATCCGGGACCCGTCCTGGGCGTTATAGGTCCTGGCGAAGTCGTGGCCATCCTGCCCTTGAGCCCACCCGATGGAGATGATCAGGTAGGAGCCGGGGGCCAGGGCCCGGGTGAACCTGGCCACCACGTCCCGGGCCGTCCCGGCGTCCATGAAGTGCAGCACGCAGCACAGGATGACGCACGCGGGGACGTCCAGCCTCAATCCGGCCTCGAGGATGCCCGGGTGGGCGAGTATCGCGTCCGGGTCGCCCATGTCCCCGCCGACCGCCACCACCTGGCGGCTGCCCGAGGCCAGCAGCGCCTGCGAATGGGCCACCGCCACCGGGTCGCAATCGACGTAACCCACCATCGCGTCCGGGATGACGGCCCGGGCCGCCTCGTGCGTGGCCAGCCACAGGGGCGCCGCGCCTCCCGCCCGGACCGGGGAGGTCGGCAATCCCGAGCCGATGTCCAGGAACTGCCGCACACCCTGCCCGGCCACGTAGGTGATGGCCCGGGTCTGGAACCTCTTGTTGTCCAGCGCCTGCTCGGCGATGTTGGGCCGCTGTTGCCGGATCGCCTCGGCCGCTTCCCGGTCGGCCTCGAAGTTGTCCTTGCCGCCGAGCCAATAGTCGTACATCCGCGCGGCGTTCGGCTTGGTCACGTCGAGAGGCGTCATGACTGCGATTATCGGCGACCTCTGGTACCAGCCCGTCCTGGGACCGCTACGGCGCCCGTTCGCCGATGAGAGGGCACGTCATGTCCCGGAGGCGCGGAGCGCGAAGGCTGTCTCGATGTCGTGGCGGGTCACCGCGGGGTCCGTCATCCCGGCCGGGCCGCTCCCGGCCAGCCCGTTCACGAAGATCGTGAGCTGGCGCCGGGCGATCAGCGGCCAGCTGGGTCCGTGCGGCAACGGCTGGGTGGTGAGCGCGCTGAACACGATGACGTCGGTGGCGTTGACCGGCGCGCAGACGCTGCCGTCTGCCCGGCCGCGCTCGATGAAATCCTCGAGGCGGCGGTTGATCTCCCGCCGCGCGTGCACGGCCTGGGCGCTGACGAGCGGGGGTGCCCCGATCGACGTGCAGACGGCTATCCGGCCCCGAAGTCATCGCCCGCGACGGGTTGTCTGAGCGACGCGGCATGATGGTCGGGTGGGCGGCGGCCGTGACCAGGGGTGGGCAGGGGATGGCCGCGCGGTCCGTCTGGTCCGCCACGATCCGGGCCAGAGCGTGGACGTCACGAAGTGGCCCGCGACGGTGCCGGCCGTGGAGCACTTGCTCTGCGAGGGGCTGGAGTTCGCTGCGGGCCTGACCGTGCTGGTCGGCGAGAACGGCTCCGGGAAGTCCACCATTGTGGAGATGCTAGCGGGGGCGTACGGGCTCAACCCCGCGGGCGGTTCAGCCCAGGCCGGGCTGTTCCGGACCAGGGACACCCCGCCCCCGGGGTCAGGGCCGTCCCTGATCGTCGAGCGCGGCCCCGCCCGGCCCCGATGGTCCTACTTCCTGCGCGCCGACACCACGCACAGCCTCTACACCTACCTTGAAGATCACCCCAACCCGCGGCGCCCGGAGCGATTCCATCAGCTCAGCCACGGCGAGGGTTTCCTGGAGATTCTGCGCACCAGGGTGAACCAGCCCGGTTTCTACCTGATGGACGAGCCTGATGCGCCGCTGTCCTTCACGGCGTCCCTCGGGCTGGCCGCTCTCCTGCACGATCTGGCCCAGGAAGGATCCCAGGCCATCGTGGCAACTCACTCGCCCATCATCGCCGCCGTCCCCGGCGCGGCCATCCTGGAACTCGGGGACTGGGGCATCCGCAGTTCCCGGTGGGAAGACCTGTACATCGTCAGCGCCTGGCGCCGCTTCCTGACCGAGCCGGACTCCTACTTCCGTCACCTGTTCTCTGACTGATCCCGGGTGGCTCAGCGGGCGGATGGTTCGAAGGGGTTGAGCAGCGCGACACCGCTGCGGGCCACGTCCGCGGTGTTCCGGGTGACCAGGGTCCACCCGCGGATCTTGGCCGAGGCGGCGAGCAGCCCGTCAATGACTGGCAGCGGGTCGGGCACGCTGAGCCGGCCCATTCCTCGGCGGCCGCTGAGTCCACATCGATGATGTGATCCCCGTAACCGGCGTGCAGGCCGCGGAGCCACTGCTCCAGGAGGCCGGCCAGGTCGGCGTCCTCGGGGAGCAGCCGTTCGATGCCGAGCCGGATCTCGCCAATGGTGAGCGCGCTGATGAAGATCTCGGCCGAGGTGACTGTGCTGTACCAGGCCAGAACGTGGGGATCAGCGTCCGGTTTGCGGAGTTCGGAGACCACATTGGTGTCGAGCAGATACATCATGCGTCGTTTGTCCAGTCGGTGTCCCGCGGGCCCTCGGCTGTCCGGTCTAGCTCAAGTTCGGCAAAGCCGGGACCTGCTCGCAGATAATCCTTGAAATCCGTGACGTCACCCTTGAGATGCCAGTAGTCGGCGATATCAATAACCACGGCCACCTCCTGGCCATGACGAGTGATGATCTGCGGCCCCTCGGCGTGCGCGGAACGGAGGAGTTCGCTAAAGCGCTGCTTGGCGTCCTGAACCTGCCACGCCATGAACCCCTCCCCATATGTCTAGACAGACTAGGCAAAACTATAGCACCTATAGCAGTAGGACGAGGACGTCATGTCGCCCGGTTCGGCCCGGGCCGGGCCCGTGGCCCGCAAGGCTGAGTGGGTGCAGGCCCACCACGAGTGTGGGTCCTGGTCCATAGCGCGACATCCGCGCGCAGAGCAGGCTGCCTATCATGAACGGTCGTCCGGTGACCTCCCCGGATCGTGAGGCCCCGGCCACCCGCGGCCGCTCCTACCGTCGCAGCCTGGCGGCCGGCCGCAGGCGAAGGATCGCGGCGCGGACCCGGCTGGACTTCTGGTTCGACGTGGCCCTGCTTCTCGGGTTCACGCTGGCCTACAGCTGCGGCTTCACCGGGATCGCGATCCACGAATGGCTCGGCATCGCGCTGGGCGCCGCCCTGCTGCTCCACCTGACGCTGCACTGGGACTGGGTCATCCGTACGACCAGGAAGCTGGTCAGCCCGCGCGGGCCGGACAAGCTCATCTGGCTGGTCAACCTGGCGCTGCTGCTGGCCATGACGTTCTGCGTGGCCTCTGGCATCCTCATTTCCCGGGTGGCCCTGCCCCCCTCGGGCTCTACCCGCTGACTGGGCCGTTCTGGACCGAGTTCCACTTCAAGACGGCGGATGTCACCCTCTTCCTGGTGCCGGTGCACGTGGCCCTGCGCTGGAGGTGGATCCTCAGGGTCGGGCGCAGGATGGCGACCTGGCGGCCGGCCCGGGGGCCGGAGCGAGATTCCTGCGGCATCTGGGGGCGGTACTGCTGATCGTGGCCGCGGTCGTCCTGGAACCACGTCGCGGGCGGCCCTGCGGCCGGTGGGCACCCTGGTCCCGGTGTCCGGGTGCCGGTGGCCGTCTCGCATGCGGGCCGGCTCGTGCTCCCCCCGGAACCCACCTCGGCCGGGGGCACGGACCGGTGAACATCGACCTCCGGCCGATGGATCTCGGGCTCACCTCGATGTTCGACCCTGTGAACCTGCCTTACCTGCGGCACACCGTGGTCATCGAGGCGGGGGCGGGCGCGGCCGTGGTGATCCTCGACGTCATCCGCCGGAGGTGGCGCCGGGCCCGGCGCACAGGCTCCTGATTACGCCGAATCGCGCACGATGACGTACCCCGGCGGGTGGGTGGCGCGGGCGGCCTGGCGCCCGTGGGCTTCGGCGTCCTGGAACCGGTGCTGGCCCCCTGAGGGCGCGGGTCACTGAGCGCGCTCCGGCCGGCCAGCGGCCCACTCGTGGTCGAGGATGGACATCAGCACCTCGTCATACCAGCGCCCGTCGTGCAGCACCGACTCGCGGAGGCGGCCCTCCTCGACGAACCCGGCCTTCTCATAGGCACGGATCCCGGCGGGATTGAACGGGGCCACGCCGAGCTGGATGCGGTGCAGGCCCATCTCGCGGAACCCGTAACTGACGATGACGCGCATCGCATCCGTGCCGTAGCCATGGCCGATGTACTCACGGCCGAGGGCGATCCCGAGCGTCGCACACCGGTCCTTGGGCCGCGCACCCCACATCCCGATGTTGCCGACCAGCACCGGCGGATCATCCAGCGTCTCGATGGCGAAGCCGAGGTTGTCTTTGTCATTCGCGCTCCACTTCGCGATGCGCTCCCTCGCTGCCGCTTCCGACGGCGGGACCACCCAGTTCGACAGCGTGGCCATGCGCCCCGGATCCATCTCCCACTTCGCGAGCACCGGCAGGTCGTCGTCCCGCACGCCGCGCAGCCGCACCCGCTCCCCGACCAGGATCGAGTCGCCGTACCCGAATGCGCCAGAAACATCGGTGAGTTCGGTCATGGAGCTGATACTGCCGCATGCCTCGCCCTGCCGGGCGGGGCGCACCCTGCGCTGGCAGAGGGCGCGGATCCGGATTGGACACTTCCCTAAATACCTACCAATTGGATCATCAAAAAAGGAATACACCCCGCGGCGGCCCGGCGAATCCGGCCTTGGCCAGCCGATGACCCACTGAGCCACTCGCCCGTCGGCGTGTTGGCTACCTGAAGCTACGTCAAGGAGTCCCCGATGACCCTGGCCGACCAGGATGTTCCAGTAGCCGCCTGGAATGAGCCCGACGGCCTGATCCCGCGCGGCACCGTGGTCGTGATTCCCGGCCGGGGAGAGCTGCCCGCCGTCTACGAGCGCTTCGGGCGGCGGCTGGGCAGTGACGCCTACCGGGTCCGGGTGGTGGCTGATCCGGTAGTGGACGCCGAACTGGCCCGGGCGCAGATTTCCGGCCTCCTGGCCGACTCCAGCGGGCCTGCGCCGCGGGTGCTGGCCGGATCAGACGGGCGCTCTTTTCGCGATCATGCTGGCCAGATCGGGTGTGGGCGCTGACGTGGACGCGCTGCTCCTGGCCGGCCTGCCCGCCGCACCGCAGGCTGGTCCGGCGGCCTCCTGGGAAGAGGAGCTAGACGCCAGGACTTTCTGCCCGACACACCGCGGGCGGCTAGCTGCCTCGGCCGTGCGCCCGGGCGCGCTCTACGAGCCCATTCCGGCCGACTGGCTGGAGCGTGCCGATCTGGAGGGGTTGCGTATACCCATTCTCGGCCTCCACGGCAGTGACGACCCGATCAGCCCGCTAGAGCAGGCCCGCGACCGGTATGCCGCGGCTCCCTCGGCTGAACTGGTCAGCATTACCGCCGGCCGGCACGACGTGCTCAACGACCAGACCCACCGGACGGTGGCGGCCGTCGTCGTGCTGTTCCTGGAGCGGATCCGGCAGGACTCGGGCCCGCGCCGGATTGCGGTCGCGGAGGAGCTGGGACCATGATGAACGGGCCTGGCGCCACCGTTAGGGCGACAGAGTTCGGGGGAGGCCGCAGGAACCTGCCCGGATCGGTACCCGCCCGGGTCCAGCCGAAGGTGCGCCGGACCCGGTTGTGCCTACCGGAACCGGAGCGAAGTGTGCTTCATATGTGCTAACCCAGCCTCGGAACAGGCAAAAGTGGCTGACAGTAGCGGAATCCACAGAACGAACCCGAAGGAGAAACATGGCTCTCGCGATTGGGGACACCGCCCCAGACTTCACCGCCGACACGACTGAGGGGCCGATCAACTTCCACGAGTGGATCGGTGACTCGTGGGCGGTCCTGTTCTCGCACCCGAAGGACTTCACGCCCGTCTGCACGACCGAGCTCGGCTATATGGCCAAGATCAAGCCTGAGTTCGACAAGCGGAACGTGAAGATCATCGGGCTGTCGGTCAACCCGACCGGGAAGCACGAGCAGTGGGCGAACGATATCCAGGAGACACAGGGGACCGCGCCCAACTATCCGATCATCGGCGACGGCGACTTCAACGTCTCGAAGCTGTACGGGATGCTGCCCGCCAGCACTTCGGGCGACCCGGCGAGCCGCACGCCAGCCGATAACCAGACGGTTCGCAACGTGTTCGTTGTCGGCCCGGACAAGAAGGTGAAGCTGATCCTCATCTACCCGATGACGACCGGCCGCAACTTCGACGAGGTCCTCCGGGTGATTGACTCGCTGCAGCTGACGGCCAAGCACCGGGTCGCCACGCCGGTCAACTGGAAGTCGGGCGAGGACGTGATCATCGCCGGCTCGGTGTCCGATGACGAGGCGAAGACGATCTACCCGGAGGGATGGAAGGCGCCCCGGCCTTATATCCGCATCGTGCCCCAGCCGCGCTGAGCCCGGCGAGGGCGCCGGGATAGCTGACGGCGTTGGCGATATCGTCCGGCTGCCCGATCCTCCGCCCGGGCAGCCGGACGGCCATGTCAGCCAGCCGGGCCTGCGCTTTTCGCCCTCCGCGGTCAGGGGGAGGGCGAATCCTCGCTGCCTTCCGCAGTCGGCGGTCAGGCCGGACGGTTGAAGGGCACGGTGACCGTGATGGTGTCGGGGAACCAGTGGGCTCCCCCCGCATGCTGCGGCGCCCCGCATACGGTCTGCAGGTACCTCATGGGCGGCCCGAAGCCGACCAGCGTGTCACCGGCCGGAAACCCGTAGCTGTCCTGGATGACGTAGGAGAGCGTCCCGACGTATCGCCCGTTCTCGCGGCGGCCGTTCCCGGTCACGGTCAGGCCCTGAGTGCCGCGAAATCCCCAGTACAAGTCGCTGGTCTTGGACTCGAAGGCCACCGTCGGCAGCTTCGCGGCGGAGAGCCGAAGGCGGGTCCGGCCCGCCTTCAGCTGGCTGAGGACCGCTTCCTGGACCTGGCTATTCACCATCCGGAAGGCGCTGCTCGCCCGTACCTGCCTAGAGATCGGCGACCCGGCCCGGTAATCGACCTTCGTGCCCTTCCCGGTCAGGAAGTGCGCCAGGAGATGAGCCGACGCGGGGAAGCCGGCCAGATCGAACCCGCGAGCCACCCTGACGCCCAGAGCCTCGTCGGCCCCGAACGTCGCGCCGTCGCACTCGGCCTTCGGCGTTTGCGCATGCGTGTCCTGGCTTCCGTTGGGCGGCAGGGGGTGGACCCCCGTGACGCTGAACCCACGCGGGGCATCGGAGGAGGGAGCCGCGGTGGCCGGGGGAGACCCGGCAGCGGGGGGAGACCCGGCAGCGGGGGAAGACCCGGCAGCCGGCGATGTCGCCGAGCACCCCGTCAGCACTGCGACGACGCACAGGAATGCGGCAACGATGATCGGCTCCTGGGCCAGCGTCCGGTGGGGGCCTCGCACAGCCTGAGCATCCCACGCCCGCCCGCGTGATGATCAGGCTGATCAGTCCGCATTCGGCGCCAGTTCCCGAGGCCGCCCTGCTGGCCATACGGCGTGCTACGTGGCGTGCAAGCGAAATGCAATAAAACCGTCCGGGCCGGCCTCCGAAGCTGGAGGCGGGCGGGGACTGCCCCAGCCCGGGAGCCCGAAGGAGTCGTCGTGACCGCCACCGCCACCGGCCACCCGCCAGTCTTGCGTTTCGATTCCCAGCCCGACGGGGGGCCGCCGCCCACCCTTCGCGCCGGGGGCCATGACTTTGCCCTCCGTCCCGCCGGCGGCCCCCCGATGCTGATCCTGCGGCGGCGTACTGACGTACTCCGCGCCCTCACCAGTACCCGGAATTTCGGCATGGCCGCCGTCACCGGGACGGGCGGGCTGCTCGGCTGCCCGCTCACCGGTGCGGAAATGCAATCGCCGGACGGTGGCCTGCTGAACATGAACCCGCCGCGGCTTCGCTCGTACCGGCAGCGGATTGCCGGGCTGTTCACCCGCCGGGCTGCGGAAGCGACCCGCCCGCTGGCCCAGGCCATCGCCCGCAACCTCGCCGACGCGCTGCACAGCCGCGCCACCGCGGACGCTCTCACGGGGTTCGCCGAGCCGTTCACCACCACTGCGGTCAGCGCGGCCATGGGGACACCGCTGGCCGACTGGGACCGGATCCTCGACGCCTCCCGGATCGCGTTCGCCGTCGTCCCCGGCCCGCACGCCGTCAATGACGTGGCCGCGGCCTGGGCCGATCTGTACAGCTACTACACCCAGGCCGCGGCCGGGCCCAGCGGGGGATTAACGACCCAGCTGGCCAGAGCGCTGGATGGGCACACGGCGGGCCAGATCGCGCACGTCACCGGCACCGTCTCCAACGGGTTCGGCGCGATGCTTCCCGTCCTCGCCGTCGCTATCGCCGAGCTCGCCCAGCAGCCGCACGTCGTCACCTCGTGCACCCGGGGGGAGCGCACCTGGGCATCTGTCGCGGATGAGCTGCTGAGTACCCGCGCCATGTTCCCCGTCGCCCTCCCGCGCATCGCCCTGGCCGACACGTGGCTCGGCGGACGGCTCATCATCCAGGGCACCACGGTGCTGCCGTCCCTCATCGCCGCCGCGCACGATGGCCCGCCCTCACCCAGCATCCCGTTCGGGGCCGGCCCGCACTTTTGCCCTGGGGCGGCGCTCACCCGCGTGTGGCTCTGTGCCGCGCTCGAGGTGTTCTTCGGGGCGTTCCCCCGGGCGCGGCTGGCGGGTGACCTGGACTGGCAGGCGGGGACGCTGCCGGTCCCCCGGGAGATAACCCTGGCGCTGCGCTAACCGGGTCACGCTCCCAGCCCGGTGCCGGCCATCCAGGTTCTACCGCTGGCCGGAGATGACGACCACCGGGCAGGCCGCGTGGTGCGTGACCTGAGAGCTCACGGAGCGGGCCAGCATCCGGGCGATGCCGCTGCGCTCTTCGACAACGACCATGTCCGCGTCATGCGAGGCCTCGATGAGCGCGTCGGCCGGCTGGCCGATGAAGCCGCGCACCGTGACCGAGGTGGGCCGGTCATCGCCGAGCTTGCTCATCGTCTTGCTTACTGCCGCCTTGACGGCGTTCACAGTCTTTTCTGCCTCGGGCCGGTCCGCGGGATAGATGATCGGACTGCCAGTCCAGGGGCTCGCGGCGACCTGGTGGACGGCCAGCACCGTCAGCGGAGTGTGCTCAAGCGTCGCGTGCGCCACTGCCCATTCGAGAGCGTGCTCCGAGTCAGCTGAGCGATCAAGGCTTACCACGATTCCAGACATTTCCCTGCTCTTTTTCTTAAGGGCTGCTCCCTGCGGGCGGCCACGTCTGCTGGAACGCCGCTCAGTGATGAGCGTTTCCGGCCCTAACACCCTTCATGCACTAAACCGGATGATCTATGCGCCTTCCATGCGCGCATACAGCTACCGATGTGAGCCAGCGCGCCAGCACGTTGATCTTCACTACCGGCTACGGGGGAGCAGCTGGCTGACGAGGATGTCCTTCAGCCATTGTCCGTACCGGCCAGGGGGCCAGCCCCGGTCGCAGACGAGCAGCCGGTAGACCTCGGGGGACATAAGCGCGTGGATGATGTCCGCAGCGTCGCGCTCGTTCAGGTTCGGCCGTAGCTGGCCTGCGCGGGCCAGGGACCGGGCGATCTGCCCTTGGCCCTCTTGCCGCTTTTGCGAGTATTCGTCGAGCAACGCCGCCGCTTCGGGGTCGGCGCCAGCGGCGCTCACCAGGATCCGGTAGACGGTTGCCGACCGTGAATTGATCTCGCAGCAGATGGTGGCGAACCCCGACAGCTGCCTCTCGGGATCCGCGTCGGCAAAGAGCGCACGGGCGCTGGCGCGGCCCTGCAGGGGTACCGCCTCGTCGTCACCGGCGATTGAGACGTCGAGCAGGGCCTTGAGGATGCCGAGTTTCGAGGAGAACAGCCGGTACACCGTCGCGGGTGGGACATCCGCCAGGTCGCTAAGGGCCTCGATGGTCGTTGCAGCGTAGCCGCGGTCCAGGAATAGGGTCCGGGCGGCCTGGACGACCGCGGCGCGCGCCAGGCGCGTCCGGGCCTGGCCGCCCTGGCCGCCCTGGCCGTCGGCGGATCGTCCCTTGACATCGGTAGCCATGAAAGTGATAGTACCGCTCTCAAATTGAGAGTGCTACTCTCGATATGAGAGTCCTCCACATGAGAGGCATGCCAATGATGACCACCCAGAACCCGGCCGGCGGGAACGATGCCCGGCCTGCGCATAACAGGGTCGGCTCGCTCACCGGCTCGAGCCTGACTCGTCCCCAGCAGGTCAGCACCAAGGCCGCCGGGTGATCCCGGGATGGTAATGCGCAGGTCAATTGCGGTGGCAGTCACCGTGGCGTGGGGCGTGGCTCTCGGGGTGACCTTCGGCGGCCTGCTTCCGTACCTCCTGAACGACTGGCACTTCCACCGGCCACTGCCTTACTGGGCACTCGCGCAGGTGGCCGGGGGGCTGCTCATCTGCACGGGCCTCGTCCCGATAGTGGCTTCGTTTATCGACTTCACCAAGGCTGGCGGCACCCCCGTGCCGGTGGCATCGCCGCCGCGCCTGGTGGTGAGCGGGTTCTACCGATACGTGCGCAACCCCATATACGTCGGCTTTATGGCCGTCCTGATCGGCGAGGTCCTGCTGTTCGGGTCGCTGGGCCTGGTGGAGTACACGCTCGTGGCCTGGTGTGTCGGCGCAGCCGCGGTGCGCTTCTATGAGGAACCCACCCTGGTCCGCAAATTCGGGGCGGAGTACCAGCATTACCGGCGCGCCGTGCGGGCCTGGATCCCCCGGCTCCATCCGTGGACGCCCGGCGAGCCAGTCAAGTCGGCGGAACGTAACCAGCCCGGCAAGCGCTGAGAGATCGCCAGCCGGAGGCTCATCCTGAGTCGCCCCACCGTGCCGCCGGCACTCACGGCGGATCCGGCTCCGCGCCTGCGAATACTCCGTGAGTGCCGGGCGGGACTTGGCCGAGGTGGTCAACGAAGGCCTGGCTGATGATGGCGGTGGCGCTGGTGGAGTCGCCAGTGCTGGTCATGATGGTGCGCTCGCCGATGAGCTGCAGGGTGGTCTGGCTGAAGATCAGCTCCGCGCGGATGCCGCCGGCGGCCTGCGCGACCGCCACGCCGTGGCGGCCGATCGCGTCGGTGGCCTCGGGCACCAGCGTCACGCCCGGGATCAGGGCCGCGGCCCGGTACAAGGCGGCGGTGACTTTCGGCGGGGCGATCTGGTCGCGGAGCAGGTCGCCGATGGTGACGAAGGCCTCCTGGTCAGGGTCGGGCCCGTGCCCGCGCTCAACCCGGTAGATCATCGCGAGCAGGGCATGCGGGTCGCCGGGCAGCGTTTGCAGCAGCCGATAGGTCGCATCGTTCAGGCTGCCGATGCTCGGGCACTTCACGCCCGGTCCCTGCCCGGTGAACCGGGACGTGATCGCTGGGCCCCGGGGCGGGATGGCGCGCTCGAGTCCCATGCGGCACACGTCGGCCACCGGCATCCAGATCTGTGTCGTGATTGGCTTCTTCAGGTGAGGATGACGGGGGAACGAGCCGCGCTTGATGGGCTGCATCGTTTGCAGCTGGCGCGGCGAGAACAGCGTCGCGTCCTTGGTCTCCGCATACATGTACTGGCTGTCCCGGACGTGAGAGGTGGGCTGGCGGGCGGCGGCGTCGGCCACTTTGGCCAGGAGCTGGACGGCGCCGGGGCTCGCGGGTGGCAGGCCGCCCCGGGATGCGATGCTGATCGCGATCGCGGCGGCGGCCAGGCCCATCACCGCCGCACTGGCGCCCAGGGTGAGACCGCGCGGGCGGCGCAGCCGGGCGTTTGGGCTGGCGGCGCGCGGCCCGCCGGGCGCGGGGGACTGGATGGGCTCGCCCCGCCGGAATTCCGTGACCAGGTGATCCTTCAGCCGCTGGCCGTGCCCAGGCGCCATGTCCCCGGTCAGGTCTTCTAGCAGCCTGGTCAGCGCGGCCAGGTCCTGCCGGGTCTGGTCAGGGCGGGTTCTCATGGCGTTCGCTCCTGCGACGGGCGGACCGGCCCCGGCTGCTCGATATCTTCTGGGCCGCCGCCGAGGTCCTGGCTCCGCGTGGCCGGTGGCCGTGCGTCGTCGGCGAGCCCCCGCAGGCGGCGGCGCGCCCGCCACAGCCGGGTCCGCACGGTCCCTTCGGGCACGCCCAGGGCCTGGGCGGCCTCAGCGCAATCCAGCCCGGACCAGACGCAGATCAGCACGTCACGCTCGCGAGCCGGCAGGCCGCGGACGGCGGCCCGCACCGCCGCGAGCCGGTCCCTGTCATCCAGGCGGGCGGTGAGCTCGTCGGCGAAGTCGGGCCGGGGCGGCGGGGGTGACAGGCGGCTCAGCGCCGCCTGGTGCCGGCGGGCTGCACGGGCCTGGTTACGGGTGACGTTGACCGCGATGCCCAGCAGCCACGGCCGCAGCGACCCGCCGTCTGGTCTGACCGCCTCCCGAAGCCGCCACGCCTCCAAGAACGTCAGTGAGACCACTTCCTCGGCCGCTGACCAGTTGCCGCTCAGCCCTAGGGCGTACCGGTACACCGCCTGCGCGTGCTCGTCGAACAACGCGGCGAACGCCTCTGAGTCACCGGCGCGGACACGGCCACGCAAGCTTGCCTCCACATTTATGTACTGTCCGGACACCACCGTTACGTTCTCTTCGCGGCAAGTCGCCCTCCACTTACGCCTGCGTGCACTACGGAGACTGCCCCTGATTCGTCTGTAGGTCTCTGGGCGGCCAATGACGGCGGCTGGGCAGTCAGCGTCGCCTGGGCGGCGATGTGACGGGCCGGGTCAGGTAGCGCTGGACCGACGGGGCGACGGCCGCCACTACCTCATCAGCAGGCAGCGAGGCCAGTGGCTCGAAGCGCAGGATGTACCGGCACAGGGCCAGGCCGAGCAGTTGGGCGGCGATGAGCGTGCCGCGCTCGGCCGGCCGGTCATTGGTCAGGGCGGCGATCGGCTCAGTGATCAGCTGGCCGAGTACGGCCTGAAGTCGTTCGGCGACGGTCTCGCTGGTGACTCCGGTCCGCAGCAGCGCGATCAGCTCGTCGTCGTGGAGGGGGTCCTCCCAGCGGCTGATGAAGTGGCGCACCAGCAACTCACCCCGGCGGCTGGCGGTCACCGAGCCAAGGTCGGGGACCTGCAGGTCCATGGTGACGGCCGCGGTGAACAACCCCGCCTTGGACCCGAAGTAGCGCATGACCATCGAAGGGTCAACACCGGCCTGTGCGGCGACGGCGCGGATGGTGGTCTGTTCGTATCCGCGGGCGGCGAACGTCGCCCGGGCCGCAGCGAGGATGGCCCGGCGGGTCCCCTCAGATCGCGGCCCGCCGGTCCCGAGCGCCGGGACGGCCTGACTCGCGGCCGTAACCGCCGCGCCGCTGCTGTCCGTCATGGTGCCCAGCTTATTTCTCGCCAACGTACGTTGGCAAACCCATGTTGACAGTGACCAGAACTGCGCATAATGTTGTGCCAACACTCGTTGGCATTTCAGGGGAGGACGCAGGTGGCGGCCAGGCGCCCAGGTCAACCCCCCAGCTCCCTGTCGCGGTGCCGGGCGCTTGCGGGTTTCATCATGGTCAGCGCGGCCTTCGCCGCGATCTTCGTCGCGCTGACCCTCAGCGCCTTTCACGCGCCGAGACCGCATGACCTTCCGGTCGGCATCGTGGGCCCAGCCGCGGTAACCAGCCAGGTCGAGCAGGCCCTGGACAGCGCCGCCCCCGGGGCTTTCGCCTGGCGCAGCTACCCCAGCCAGACCGGCGCGCGGACCGGGATCGCGCAGCGTGAGGTCAACGGCGCGCTGGTCGCGTCCGGCCGTAACCTGCGGCTGCTTATCGCCCAGGGTGGAGGCAGCGGTCCGGCCCAGGTCCTGACCCGGGCCTTCGGGGCCGTGGCGGCCCGGTCCGGACTTCAGCTGGCGGTAGCCGATGTGGTGCCGCCGCTGCCCGGTGACACTGAGGCTCTGTCGTCGTTCTTCGTCGTCCTGGGCGTGCTGATCCCGAGCCTGGCCGCGGGCTCAGGATCGGCGCTGGCCTTCCGCCAGGCCCGGCCCGCGTTGGCTGTCGCCGTGCCGGTGGCCGTGGCCATCGTCATCGGGGTGGTGTCCGCGGCGGTGGCGGACGGCATCGCCGGGCTGGGCAACTTTGCCGCGATCGCCGGCGTCGTCGCGCTGTTCTCCCTGGCCGTGGCCGCCCCCACCGCGCTGCTGGCCCGGATCTGGCCGCCGCTGGTCACGGTGGCCGTGCTGGCGTTCATCGTGTTCGGGATCCCGGTCAGCGGCGGGCCAGCCAACCTGGCCAGCTTCGGCCCGAGGTTCTTGCGTGTTCTCGACCCTGTCCTGCCACTGGGGGTCGCCGCCAGCGTCATCCGCAACGTGGTCTACTTCGGCGGGCATGCCACCGCCATGCAGTTGTGGGTCCTGACCGCCTGGGCGCTGGCGGGCGTGGCCGGCCTGATCGGGGTCACGGCGCTACGGCGCCCCGCCCCGGCACTGACCGAGCCCGGTGTGCCGCCCATTGTCGCGGCCGGTCCTGGACCCGCGCTGCCTGACCGGGCTCCCGTCCCGGGCTCCCCGGATCCCGGCACCGGCCTGCCCGCCCAGCCTGCCCCGCCCGTCACCCTGGTGGTCGGCTTCGACAATTCCAAGCCCGCCCGGCGGGCGCTCGTCTGGGGCGCCAGCCTCCTCAGAGCCCGCCCCGGCACTCTGCGCGTCGTCTATGCCGAGCATGTGCTCATCGACAGCGACCTGTCCGGATTCGCCCAGAGCGAGATGGAAGACACCCGCGACGAGAAGGCCGCCGGCGTGGCTGAGGCCGCCGCGCAGATCGCCGCCGCGGCAGGCGTGCCGTACACGTTCGAACGCCGCCCGGGATCACCAGCCGACGCGATCCTGTCGGCGGCCAGCATCCAGGACGACGCCGGGCCGGCCAGCACCCCGGTCATCGTGACCGGCCGCTCGCATCATGCCGCACACCACATCATCGGCTCGGTCCCGGTCCAGCTGCTGCACGAATCGCCCTACCCGGTACTTACCATCCCGTGACCGGTGGGTTACCGCACCCCCATTGACCCCTTCGATCAGGCAGGGCACGGTCAGACCCGCGTTAGAGAAATTGGTTCGGTCTGCCTTGGCTGCGGCCGCAAGCGACGGGTCTTCAGCGAGAACGAAAAATACCCGCGGGCGGCCCTCAGTCTCGGGCCGCGCTGGCGGGTTTATACAGATGAGCGCGAGAGTCGGGCTCTAGGAGGTCCGCATGGACTGGGTCAGCGACGCGGCATCGAAGCGCCAGTTCGAGGGCTTCGCCGCCGGGGCGTCAGACTCCTGCTGCGCACCGGCTACCTGATGACGGGAGACGAGAGGGACGCCGAGGACCTGGTTCAGGAGACGTTCCTGCGGGTGGCCCGGCGGTGGAACCGGGTGCGGTCGATGGATCATCCGGCGGCCTACGCCCGCCGCATCCTGATCAATCTTGTGCTGGATGATGCTGTCCGCCGGTCCCGGCAGCAGGCGGAACTGGGCCGCAGGACGCCGGCGCCGAGACCGCCGATGAGAGCGCTACGCGGGCCCTGCGGGAGGTTGATGACCTCGCGGAGTTCCGCTGGGCGCTGGCTCAGCTGCCTGCACGGCAGCGTGCCGTGCTGGTGCTGCGCTACTGGGAGGACCTGCCCGTCGCTGAGGTCGCCGATGTCCTCGGCTGCTCGGCCGCGACGGTCACCAGCACCGCATCCCGCGCAGCAGCCCGGCTGGCCCAGGCGCTAACTCACAGCGGGCTGCCTTCCTCCGGACCCGCCACCCGGCCATCATGAAGGGATATATCTGATGCCCACCGACGAACTCGAGAGTCAGCTGCGCAGTACGCTCGCCAGGGCTGCCGCCGATTTCGGGAATCCGGACCAGGCGCGCCAGCGCCTGCTTCAGCGCGATTACCACCCTCGGCGGGGGAACCGGCGGCTAGCTGCAGGCATCACGACCAGCGCGGCCCTGGTCGTGGGTCTCGCCGCGGTGATCGCGGCGGTAGGCCATGGGCCTGCTACCAACGCCACGCCCCTGGCGGCGCCCGCCCTGCGGACCCGCCTGCTCGCGGCGATCGACACCGCCAGCGGCGACGTCCTGTACGCGCACGGCGGGCCGGCGCCGGGCGGCGGGACGTGGCAGTCCCCCGCGTATCCCCGGCCTGGCCAGAAGGTACATGTCCGCATCCTCGGCCTCGGCTCGGGCGGGACGGTGTTTAAGGACGGGGAGTACTCCTTCACGATGCCCTCCGGGAACGATGGCGCCCACAGCTACACCTCCAATCTCGACCAGGGCGGGCTGCAGCTTTCCGGCACGGTCATGGATGTGAATCACTCCAGGCACCTGTGGGGTGTGTGGCATTCGCGGCTCGTCCTCGGATTCACTCTCGACGCGGCCGGTATCCGCGCCGAGATCGCTAACGGCCAGTTCAAGGTGGTCGGGCCGACTGAAGTGCACGGACAGAGGGCTGTCGAGCTGAAGATCAACGTGCCGCCCAGCAATGAAGCCTCGCCTCATGTGACCACGGCGCGCCTGTGGGTGGACGCTACGACCTACCTGCCCATGCAGCAGTTCGTGCGCATGTCCAATGGAGAGCAGAACGTCACCGGCTACACGTTCCTCCCGCCGGCGGCCCGGAACCTGGCGAAACTGCGCCCGGTCATCCCGGCGGGCTATACCCGGGCGGGCCGCACCCAGGTCACCGGCCCGGAGCCGAAGACGATCAAGAAGTAGCCAATTCCGGGACCTTCCCGTCAGGCTTCGGAGCATGGTGATCCCAGCCGGGCCTCGGGCATGGGCCTGCGGTCCGGAACCGGCCGCCAGCTACCACCGGACAGCTCATAGCTCCACGACGGGCCCCGGTCCACGAAGGCCTCCACCGCGCTGACCAGCCGGTCGACGTCCTCGCTGCTGCTGCCGAGGCCAAGGCTGGCCCGTACGGCACGGTCGATCCCGAGCCTGGCGAAGAGAGGGTGGGCGCAGAACCGGCCGTCGCGGACGCCGATGCCGTGCTCGGCGGACAGGTATGTGGCGAGCAGCGCGGCGTCTGCGCCCGGCAGCGAGAAGCTCACGATGCCGACCGAGTCGGCAGCATCGGGCCAGATGGTGTGCACGGTAGCGCCGAGCGCGGTGAGCCCGCCGCGCATCCGGCTGGTCAGTGCCTCCTCGTGGGCGGCGGCGGCCCCCGGGGCCAGCGATGACAGCACCCGGCAGGCCTCGGCCAGGGCGACCGCACCCAGCAGGTTGGGGGTGCCGCCTTCGTGCCGGGCCGGTGAGTCAGCCCAGGTGACCGTGGTCGGGGTGACCTCGCGGACCGCCCCGCCGCCGGCCAGATGCGGGGGTGCGGCGTCCAGCCAGTCACAGGGGCCGGCCAGGACCCCGGCGCCGAAAGGCGCGTAGATCTTGTGGCCGGAGATGGCGAGGTAGTCAACCCCGGTGGAGCTCATGTCGACCGCGCGGTGCGGGGCCAGTTGTGCTCCGTCCACGGCCAGCCTGGCGCCGTGCCGGTGCGCCAGGGCCGCGAGGTCCGGCAGCGGCAGGCATTCGCCGGTGACGTTGGAAGCTCCCGTCACGGCGAGCAGGGCGGCCGGCTGCCGGGCGAGTTCGTGGCCGATGGCGCTCAGGGTCGCGGCGAGGGTCGGCTGGGCGGTCACGACCCGGCCCCCCCGGCCCTGCCACGGCAGGAGGTTGGCGTGGTGCTCGACGTCAAGGTGGACGACCGGGCCTGGCGCCGCGGCCGCCAGCAGATTCAGCGCGTCCGTCGTGTTGCGGGTGAAGATCACGACGTCACTGGGGCCAGCTCCGATGAAGGAGGCGATCTCAGCCCGGGCGGACTCGTAGGCCGCGGTACAGACGAGGGAGGCATACCCGGCCCCCCGGTGCACGCTGGCGTACAGGGGCAGAATCTCGTTGACCCGGGCCGCCACGCTCTCCAGGGCGGGCGCGCTGGCCGCGTAGTCGAGGTTGGCGTACCGTACCTGGCCGCCCTGGACCACGGGAACCTGCTGGGATGCGCCGACCAGGGCCGCGAGCGGCCGGATCGGGCGCGTCTCGCGGGCCGGCGCACTGGACGGCTGCGGGTGGTGGGTATGACCCGCGACGGGATGAGTGATCATGCTGCGCTTCTCCGGATAACTCAGGGACCCGGAGCCCGGGCCCGCGCTTGCCGCGCACGCCTGGCACGGCCCTGTCTTCACCCGGGGCACCCAATCGCGGGGGGAGGGTTGCCGGCCAGCAAGCCGGGGCTTAACGCTGGCACTCGTGACGCAACAGATAGTAGCGGCCAGGCCCACAGGCCCGGGATGAAACGACTGGGTCCAGTCAGGCGCGCTTAGTCAATTCCGGGCCGCCCGTTGATCACCCCGTTGCGGCAGCTGGACTGGCGGACCTGGTATCGGCTACCGGGCCATCACCTCCCCGTGGTCGCCGCCACCCGGCCACCTGGCTGACCCCGCCAGCCAGGGCCCGCCCGGGAGCCGCGGTGATGCCTGTGCCCTCGGTCAGCCCTTCGTGAGCAGTCCGAGGGGGCTGGGCGCGCCGTACTCGACGCGCAGGGCCGCCCGGCCGCTGGCCAGCCGGATGATGGTAATGCTCGAGGGCTGGTACGGGCCCCACTGGTTCTGCAGGAAACGGACCAGCAAGGCCAGGGTGTGCGGCCGGTGCCGGATCCCCGGGCCGGCCGGTGCGATGTCCGCGACCCGGAGCGGCATGCTCGCGCTCCCCCCGGGAGCAGGTGAACCGAAATCGACCACCTGCACCCGGAACATGTGGGCCAGCGCGGCGAACGTCGTGAGCAGGCGGGAATCGACCTGGCCGGCGGCCAGCGCGCGGCGGGCCGGGCCGGACGCGTGGAACTGGGTGTTCTGCAGCAGTTGGCGGCCCACGCTGACCCGCGCCGCCGCGTCGGCCCGCAGGTTGCGCATGTAGGCGGCGGCCCCGTAGGCCGCCACCACCCGGATCGTGGTCTGCGCGCTGCCCTTCCCGAAGCTGGCCACCACCACCGGCGCGTACACGCTGCTCAGCCGGGCACCGAACTCGCCGCGCACGGCCGCGGTAGACACGATCAGGTCACTGCCCAGCGGGGCGGTGTTGCTTGCGTCCAGCGGAAGCAGGCGGCCCGGCGGGATCCCGTGGGCCTGAAGCACTGCGCACATCTGCGAGTCGCAGGACACGATCGCATCCGTGGACGCCTGCGCGGCGATCCAGCGGGCCGCGGCCGTGTGGGCCGCCGCGGCCGCCCGGATCGCGGCCGGAGGGGGCGCCGGGCTGGCTCTGGCCGGGGCCGGGTCTGGGCTGCTGCGGATCAGCACAATGCTGATCGCGCCCGTGCCGAACAGCACCGCGGCCACGACGGCCAGGGCGAGCACCCGCCATCGGGCCTGGGCGGGCCAGCGAAGGTGCAGGCGCCGCTGCACCCACTGCTGCACGGCCGTGAGCAGCATCTTGCCCCGGGATGGCGGGCGGAAGCTGTCCTGACGGGAGCTGACCATCTCGGCTACCGGTTCTGGCCAGTAACCCCCCGGCCAGTCGGCCTGGTCAGGCGCCGATCCGTCTTTGACGGCATCCATCAGCTGGGCCAGCTGCGGGCGGTCGGCGGGGGCCTTGGCCAGGCAGTCGGCTACCAGCTTCGTCAGCGAGGCCGGGACGTGGCTGAGGTCAGGCTGGGAGTGGACGACCCGGTAGGCCACGACGACGGGGCTGCTCGGCCCGGCCCCGAACGGTGCGGCCCCCGTCGCGGCGAACGCGATCACGCTGCCGAGGGCGAACACATCGCTGGCCGGCCCGACTTGGAACCCGGCCGCCTGCTCCGGCGACATGAAGGCCGGGGTGCCCACTATTAAGCTGGTCACGCTCATTGCGGCGCCTTCTAGCGCCCGGGAGATCCCGAAGTCGATCAGCCGCGGCCCATCGACAGCCAGGAGCACGTTGGCTGGCTTCAGGTCCCGGTGCACCAAACCGCTGGCGTGGACCGCCTGCAGCGCTTCGATCAGGCCTCCGGCCAGTTTCCACACCGCCGGCTCTGGCAGGGGTCCCGCGTGGGCGATCACTTCGGCCAGAGACGGCCCGGGCACGAAGACGGTGGCCAGCCAGGGGGGATCATCGCTGGGACCTGCCGCCACGACGGGTGCGGTGTACGCGCCGCTGACTGCCCTGGCTGCCTCTACCTCGCGCCCGAACCGCCGCACGAAATCCGGGTCGCGGGCGAACTGCCGATGGACGACCTTCACCGCCACCGCCCGGCCCGCCGGGGAGAATCCCAGGAAGACCTGGCCCATCCCGCCCGCCCCGAGCCGGGCGTGCAGCCGATACCCACCAACCTGCTGCGGGTCATCCGCTGCCAGAGGCTCCATCACAACTCCCGCCCCTATCATCGACCCGGGCATGACGCACGGCCAGTGAGCACCGCGCTCACTGACTCCGCCGGGCCAGCCGGATCCGAAGCGCTTCGAGCCATTCTGCCGTCACGATCGGGCCGTAACAGGAAATCTAGAGCGTACGCCCAGCGACGTGCGTCGTCACAACCGAGACGACCAGTGTCGAGCCGACCGCCCGGTCGGCAGGACACCGTCGAAACGGCCGCTACCAGGGTCTATGCCCCTGGGTGATCAATGTCCACAGACGGCAGGTCTTTCACCTGGTGTTTGGTGAGGCTGAGATGGATAAGAAGAGTCCCGATCTTAGTCACAGCCCCGATCGGGACAGCCACTTCCTTGCGGCCCCACGTGCGCCCCTCCTGGAGGAGCACGTGGGTTACATAGCGGCCGCCAGGTTCCACGACCAGTCCCTGGACCTGCCCTATTTCGCCGTCGGTCGCACAGACGGTCAGTCCGCGGCGTATGTCTACCTCGCCGGATGGGACGGAGTCAACGGTGACTTCCTGCGGCGCTTCCGGTCGGCCAGGGCCGCGGTCGGGCCGGACCCCGGCGCACCGGGAATCCCGAAAACTCCGCCGGACAGAGGAAGAAAGTTCACGCTAGGGGGGGAGTGGGACTCTTGGGGCCCGCTGGGGTCGAGGTCCGGCACAACCTCGGTCTCCTGGGCGGGTCGGAGCGCCTGGAACTCGGCCAGGGTGCAGCGAAGCCGGATCTGACCCGTCGTAGCGTCCACAAGGTCAACAGGAACAAGCCGCCCTGGGACATTCCGGTGCTTCTGGTCAACTACGAGATGAGTGACCTCCCGGGCGACCGGGCTGACGACTATGCGGCTCACATGACCGCAGGCTCCGTCGCTGCAACTGACGTCGGCCCCGATCCTGAACGGCATCCTCCGCGCCACAGCCACCCTCCTCGCTTCCTTGGACCTTAACCAGTCCAGCCAACAGCGACTCTAAACTCCCGGCCCGCGAACAGCCGCACCTGACCGAGTATTCGCCGGGCCAGTGGTAAGCCGTGCAGACGGTCACGTGGCGCAGCAATGTATACGAGAAGTGAGCCGGTCAGGTCAGCGCGACCGCTGGCGGGACGCGAAGATCGACTGGAAGGCACTCAGCCAGCGCATCGGCCACGCGGACGTGGCCTTCACCATGAAGCAGTATGTGCAGACCGGCCTGGAGGCCGACCGCCAGGTCGCGAACACGCTGGCCGAGCTGATCATCGCGTCTTCCACGTCTCAGGGTTGACCGCCCGTCTCACTGACCAAGACGAAACCCGGTGGCCCTGTCTCGTTCTCCGTCGTGTCTCCCCTGACCCGCTCGGTCTCGTTAGCAAATCCGTTCACGGAACAGCGCCCGACCTGCGTCATCCCGGTCCTCCTCCGTCCTTGTTCGTAGGGCTTCCCTCGGGGCGCGGCGGTCACTCCACCATCCGCTCGGGCCCGGGATGAGCACGACTTACTTCTGGCCCGGCCTGTTCAGGACTTATGGCTATTCCATGCGAGCGCTCCGGAAGCGCATGCTCGCCGCATCCGGTTCGTATTTGTGGAGAAAGAGCACATGGCTTGTAGCGACCAGGATGCCGCTTAGCTCGCTCACCAATAAGTAAGCACCGGACGCCTGACCAACAGAGCCCATTCCGAGTCAAGGAGGACAACAACCATGGGCCGTTACGCTGAAGCGTTCCAGCAGAGCCTCACCGACCCGGAGCGTTTCTGGGGCGCGGCAGCGAGCGGGATCGACTGGTACCGCCAGCCGACGGTCGTGCTGGACGAGTCCAACCCCCCCTTTTACCGCTGGTTCGCCGATGGCACGCTGAACACCTGTTTCAACGCCCTGGACCGGCATGTGAACGACGGCCGCGGCGACCAGGCCGCCCTGATCTACGACAGCCCCGTCACCGGTACCAGCCGGAAGCTGACCTACCGGCAGCTCCTCGATGAGGTCGCGCGGTTCGCAGGTGTGCTGCGCACGCTCGGCACGGGCGCTGGCGACCGCGTGGTCATATACATGCCGATGATTCCCGAGACAGTGGTCGCGATGCTCGCCTGCGCGCGTCTCGGCGCCGTGCACTCGGTCGTGTTCGGCGGCTTCGCCGCGCCCGAACTGGCCGCCCGCATCGACGATGCGGCGCCCAAGGTCGTCGTGTCGGCTTCTTGCGGCATCGAGGTCAGTCGGGTGCTGGAGTACAAGCCAATCCTGGACAAGGCGATCGAGCTATCGTCCAGGAAGCCGGGCCGGTGCGTCATCCTGCAGCGGCCGCAGGCAGCGGCGGCGATGACCGAGGGCCGTGACCTGGACTGGCAGGACGCGATGGCAGCCGCCGAGCCCGCCGACTGCGTCCCGGTCGCGGCCACTGACCCGCTTTATATTCTGTACACGTCTGGCACTACCGCGAAGCCGAAGGGCGTTGTCCGCGACAACGGGGGCCACGCCGTGGTGCTGCGCTGGAGTATGGACAACATCTACGACACCAAGCCCGGCGAGGTCTTCTGGGCCGCGTCCGACATCGGCTGGGTTGTCGGGCATTCCTACATCGTCTACGCTCCGCTGCTGGCGGGCTGCACCACTGTGCTGTATGAGGGCAAGCCGGTCGGCACCCCGGACGCCGGGGCGTTCTGGCGGGTGATCGCCGAGCACGGGGTAAAGGCGATGTTCACCGCGCCCACCGCCTTCCGTGCGATCAAGAAGGAAGACCCGGCTGGTGATTTTGCCAGAAAGTACGATCTGTCTGGCCTCCGGTACCTGTTCCTGGCGGGCGAGCGGCTCGATCCGGAAACCTACCGGTGGGCAGGCGAGCTGCTCGGCATCCCGGTGATCGACCACTGGTGGCAGACTGAGACGGGCTGGCCCATCGCGGCCGACCTGATGGGACTTGACCCGCTGCCCACCAAGCCGGGCTCGCCGAGCGTGCCGGTACCCGGCTACGACTTGCACGTTGTCGACCCGCTCGGTGGCGACGACGTCCCGCCAGGCAGCACCGGGGAGATCGTGCTGAGGCTGCCGCTGCCACCGGGATGTCTGACCACCCTGTGGGGTGACGACCAGCGGTTCATCGAGTCCTACCTGCTGCAGTACCCCGGTGCCTACAACACGGGGGACGGCGGATTCCGCGACAGGGATGGATATGTCTACGTGATGGGCCGTACCGACGACGTCATCAATGTTGCCGGGCACCGGCTCTCCACCGGGGAAATGGAGGAGATACTCGCCAGTCATCCCGCCGTCGCCGAATGCGCGGTCATTGGCGTCAATGACCCTCTCAAAGGCCAGATCCCGCGCGGATTCGTAGTACTCAAATCGGGCATCGAGACCGACCCCGACGTGCTGAGCGCCGAGCTGGTCGACCTAGTCCGCGCTCGGATCGGCGCGGTCGCGGCGCTGCGCAGGGTCGACGTTGTGGCGGGACTGCCGAAGACTCGTTCGGGCAAGATCCTGCGCAAGACCATGCGCGGCATCGCCGACGGCAACCACGACGAACTCGTGCCCTCCACCATCGACGACCCTGCCACCCTCGACGCGCTGCGACCCGTCCTGCGGGGCAGCAGCTGACCAAGAGAGCCCTTTCGGCCCTGGGCCGTCCGGTCAGTGCGACCGCCCACCGTTAGCAACAACATGCAGAAGGCCCCTTCCATGTCGGAAGAGGCTTCTGATGCGATGAAGGAGCGGGGCCTCCCGCTCTCCGTAGGTGACCCGAGGTTCATGCTCGGGTTGTCTACGCCATCTACGACGATGGGAGGCCCACTGCAGAAGCGTATGACGGCCCGCAGATTGTGGGCATGGACCTGCACCGGCGGCGCAGCGTGCTGGTCCGGATGACGCCGGACGGCAGGCGGCTGGACAAGGCCCAGATCATTAACAGCCCGGAGGAGTTGCGGCGGGAGATCGCCCGGGCGGGGGAGCACCCGAAGGTGGTGCTGGAAGCCACGTACGGCTGGTACTGGGCGGCGGACACGCTGGCGGACGCTGGTGCGGAGGTGCACCTGGCGCATCCGCTGGGCACCTGCGGAACGCAAAGCTGCAACTGAGCGCCGTGCTGGCGCCGGGAGACGAAGTCCCGGGACTGTATCTGCATCCTGACCACCGCCGCAGGCTGCGCCGTGCCCCGGTACGGAGTGACCTAAGTGTCTAGTAATGAAAACCGCAGTGTCCACGCTTTGCCGCCGCAGCTTCAGAGGCTTGACCAGCCAGCATGGGTTCTGGGCCGATCCAGGGCAGCGCAGGACCGACACGCGGCGGAAAATACTGGACACTATGCCGCGACCGCCCTACCGTCTGGTGGCGGAGGTGGTCACGGTGAGCGAGGCAGGCAGGCGGGCCGCCCTGGAGCGGGCCGGGCTGGTGCATCCGAGGGCGGAGGCGGTGAGCGCGCCGCTGTTCAGCTCCGGCGGGTTCTTCCTGGCCGCGGACAAGGTGCAGGTCAAGTACGAGATGCTGCGCGCCCACTTCGCCGACGGCGACCCGGTGACCCAGTCGGCCGGCGCGCACGGGTACTCGCGGGCCGCGTTCTACCTGGTGGCCGCCGCCTTCGCCGAGGCGGGGATGGCTGGGCTGCTGGACGAGCGCCGTGGCCGGCGCGGCCCGGTCAAGCTGCGCGGCGAGATCGCCGAGTTCATCCGGTCAACACCGGATGCCTCGGGGGCGGCGCTGGCCGCGCAGGTCGCGGACCGGTTCGGGGTGGTGCTGCACCGGCGCACCATCGAGCGGGCGCGCGGGCGGTGAGCGCCCGGGTGTTCTGGCCGCCGGCCGAGGCGGCGCAGGCCGATTACGAGATGCTGCGGGCCTGCCTGCTGGAAGCCGGCAGCCCGCCGGCCGGGCTGGCCGCCGCCCGGTTCGCCCGCCGCGGGCTGGCCGGGCTGATCGCCTGGCCCGCGGCCGAGCCGGACTTCCGCGCCGAGCCCGTCGGCGCGGCCCGCCCGCCGTGGACCCCGCACGCCGACCCCCGCGAGCAGGCGCTGGCGGCGGCTTACCAGTTCCTGCTGGAGGCGGCTAGCGCGCTGGCCGCGCCCGGCAGCCAGGTCAGGGAGGGATAGTCATGAAAGCAGCGATCTACGCCCGGGTCTCCACCGAGCGCCAGGCTGAGCGCGGCACGATCGGCTCCCAGCTGGAGGCGCTGCGCGCGCACGTGGCCGCGGCCGGCCACGAGCTGGCCGGCGAGTACCGCGACGACGGGCACTCCGGTGCCCGGCTGGACCGGCCCGGCCTGGACGCGCTGCGCGACGCGGCCGAGGCCGGGCTGTTCGAGGTGGTCTGCTGCCTGTCCCCGGACCGGCTGGCCCGCTCCTACGCCTACCAGGTGCTCATCCTGGACGAACTGGCGCGCCTCGGCGTGAGCGTGGCCTTCACCGACGCCCCCGCCCTGGACCAGGACGACCCGCAGGCCAGGCTGCTCACCCAGGTGCAGGGTGTGATCGCCGAGTACGAGCGGGCCAAGATCGGCGAACGGTACCGGCGGGGCAAGCTGTTCCGGTCCCGGGCCGGCGAAGTGATCTCCCGCAAGGCCCCCTACGGCTACCGGCGCATCCCCCGCGGCCCAGACGGCCCGGCCCGCCTGGAGATCTACGAGCCCGAAGCCGCGATCGTGCAGCGCATCTTCGCCGAGCGGGCCAGCGGCACCACCATCCGCCAGATCTGCCGCCAGCTCAACGCCGACGCCGTGCCCACCCCGACCAGCAGCCGCGCGGTGTGGGGCACCTCCACGCTGGCCCGGATACTGCGCAGCGAGGCCTATATCGGCCGGGTCTACTTCAACCGCACCGAGACGGTCCCGGCCCGCCGCCCCGGCCAGCACTCCCGCCAGATACTCCGGCCCCGCGCCGACTGGATCGCGATCCCCTGCCCGCCCCTCATCAGCGAGGAGACCTTCGAGGCCGCCAGCAAGGTCAGCCACGACAACACCAAGTGGAGCCCGCGCCGCGCCGAGCCCGGCGCCTGGCTGCTGCGCGGCCTGGTCAAATGCGGGCCCTGCGGCGTGGGTACCAGCTGCCACAAGATGCGAGGCCGCAACGGCACCTGGCACCGGTACTACTACTGCCACAACCACGACCCGCTACGTGCCGGCGGCCAGGACCGGCGCTGCCCCGAGCGCAACATCCGCGCTGACGGCCTCGACGAGTTCGTCTTCACCCAGATCCGCGCCGCCCTGCTCGACCCCGCCCTGCTGCTCGCCGGCGAGCAAGCCATCGCGGTGCACGCCCCCGTCCCCGACGACCAGCTGCTCGCCGCCGAACTGGCCCGCCTGGACCGCAGGCTCGAAGCAGCCCGAACCGAGCACAACCGGCTCGTCAACCTCTACCAGGCCGGTCTGATCGACATGCCCGAACTGCAACGCCGCGCCGCCGCGATCACCGCACGCCAGCGCGACACCGGCCAAAAGCGCGCCAGCCTCGCCGCCGAGCGCGCCGACCTCGCCCACGGCAACCGGCTCCGCCACGGCGTCGAGCACTTCGCCGCCCGCGTCCGTGCCGTCATCGACCAGCTCGACCCCGCCCAGCGGCAGAAATTAATGCGGCTGCTCATCGAGGACGTCCAGGTCACCGGCTGGCACGTGAAAATCCGGCTGCGCATCCCGCTCGACGACCCGCCACACGGTGATCACACCCACCGCCGGACACCCCAACGCGGGCCGGGACCAGCCAGCGGCGGCGCGCCGCCAGTGTCAACTGAAGACCGTTTGCGTTCCCTTCATGGGGGTGAAAGCCTTCTCCTACCGCCGGGTCAAGAACGACGAGAAAGACGCCGCTGACCTGGCTGACCTGCTGCGGATGGGCCGGCTGGCCGAGGCGTGGGTCGCGCCGCCTGAGATCCGTGAGCTGCGGGAACTCACCCGTTACCGGCAAAAGCTGGTCCGGGCCCGCACCAGTGTCAAAGACCAGGTGCATGCGGTGCTGGCCAAGCTCGGCGTCCTGGTGACCTGCTCCGACATCTTCGGTGTCTGGGGTAGCAGCTGGCTGGATGGCGTGCCGCCAGGCCAGCCTTATGCCGGCAAGGTCGCGTCGCTGCGCAAGCTCGCCGGTGAGCTGACTGGCGAGATCACGCTGCTGGACATGGTCCTGGCTGACCTGCTGGAGGGTCACGACGGGTACCGCGCCCTCCAGGCCCTGCCCGGCATCGGCCCGGTCCTGGCCGCGGTGATCGTCGCGGAGATCGGCGACGTCCGCCGGTTCTCCTGCCCCGGGCGGCTGTGCTGCTGGGCCGGCCTGACTCCCCGCCACCGCGAATCGGACCTGAAGGTGGCCCGCGGTCACATCACCAAGCAAGGTTCCCCGCTGCTGCGCTGGGCAGTCGTGGAGGCGATCCAGCGCCAGCCCGACGGGCCGATCCGGGATGTCAGGGACCGCATCATCGCCCGCCGCGGCAAGGAGGCGCGCAACATCGCCAAGACTGCCGCGGCCCGCCACTTGCTCACCTGCGTCTTCTACGCCATGCGTGACGGGCAGGCCAGGTCACTGGCCAGGCGCACCGCCGCCAGGGACGCCGCGTGAGCAGGCCCGGACACGGGCAGCGCGTGATCGCGAGCAGGTCTGGCCCCCGCCACCAGGCGGCGCGGCCGCGCCTCTGATTGATCCCGCTGCCCGACGCGGAATGCCCCATGCCCCCGCGGCCAGACACCGCGGGAACCCCGAAGGGATGACCGCAGCCGGAGGCCTGCCAGCCAACGAGACTGCACCTGGGGCGCGCTCCACAACCACATACCTGTTCCCGGCGCGCGCAAGTATCCGCCGCAAGCAGGACCGGCCTCAAGGTCGTTCGTCCAGCCGGGCGCTCCACCTTGACCCCGGCCCTGCTTCCAGCATGCCCCAACCCGGCCGGAAACCACCAGAAAAAGGGCACACCGACCCTCTTGACCGGCCCCCCTTCTTCAGGGATGACCTGCAACTACCTGGTAGCGGGGGCAGGATTTGAACCTGCGACCTCCGGGTTACAAGGACAGAGAGGCAGCGTTCAACACAGGCCAGCATTGCGCACGCATGTCCAGCATTGTCGGCCAGCCAATGGCCTAGCCGGAATGAGAGACGCCGAACGCGTCCCCCAGGCCGGTGAGGTCAACTGAGTGCCGGACCTGCCCGGGCACATGTTCCAGGAACGGGCGCATCGCTTCGAGGGCGGTGAGGATTTCGCGCCCGACCTGCTGTGCGGACCGCATCGCATCCACGGAAACCAGGATTCCGCGGTTGCGGTACCACGCGACGATGGGGGATGTCACTGCATCGTAGATGGCGAGGCGCTGGGTAATGATCTCGGTGGTGTCGTCGGAGCGATGCTCGAGTGCAGCTCGCGCAAGCAGCCGGCGGATCAGTTCCTCATCGTCGGCCTGCAGGTGCAGGGCCACATCCGCGGTCATCTCAAGTTCGCGGCCGATCACGTAGGCCGCGCGGGCTTGGTGCATGTTCCGCGGGATCCCGTCTAGGACGAACCCTCCTCCTCCTTCCTTAGCAGCGACCATGGCCTCTCGCAGCATGTCGAGTACGACCTCGTCAGGTACGAGTTCGCCGCGGTCAAGATACGTCTGGACAGCCTGGCCGAGAGCGGTTCGGCGCGCTACATGATCGCGCAGCAGTTCACCGGTCGCTATGTGAGGGATGCCAAAATGCGCGGCGATCAGTGCGCCCTGAGTTCCCTTGCCCGCGCCCGGGGGCGCGATCATCAGTACTCGCATGGCTCAGCTCCTCATGTCATCCTCCTGCCCACCGCTCGCCCAGGAAAGTGTGCCTTTTTCATCCTGCGATCTCGCGGGCTTGAAGGACGTGGATGGCTTTGGCCAGCTGCCCGGCTTTCCAGGGGCAGCAGCGGAGTTTGCGCAGGATGTGCCAGGTCTTGAGCTGCGCGTTGGCGCGTTCACCCGGGCTGCGTAGCTGGGCATGGGCGCGGTTGGCGTCCTTCTGCGAGGCAGGCTTGCCCCGTCCCCGGTAGGGGATGCGGACGTGCTGCCCGGCGCCGGCGTAGCCTTTGTCCGCCAGCACAATCAGCCCGGGGGCGGCGAGCTCGCGCAAGATGCCCTGGATCCGGGCGGCGGTGAGGTCGTGCACCGCGCCGGGCAGCGGGCCCGAGACCCAGAGGATCTCGCCGTCGGGGGCGGAGATGACCTGCAGGTTCATGCCATGGCGGCGGTGCTTGCCGGAATAGAACGGCCGGTCGGCCGCGACGCGGTCGACCGGGATTAACGTGCCGTCAATCACCACATAGGCGTGCCCGGCCTTCTTCGCATCCGCGAGCGCCCGCCGCAGCTTCGGGGAGCGGGCGGCCAGCAACGCCACCGTCTCGCTCACATAGCGCCAGGCGGTGGCGGTACCGACGCCGAACCCGGCAGCCAGCTCGGCGAACGTCTCGCCTTTACGCAGGCAGGCCAGCACCAGCAGCGCTTGCCGGCCCGGACTGAGCTTGCGCCAGGGCGAGCCGATCTGCCTGCGGTGACGGCGGATGACCCCGGCGGTGTAGTCCAGGGTCTGGGACGACAACGGCAGCGCGGCACGGTAGAAAAGCATGGAAGCCCCTGGGCAGATGAAGGTGATTGTGGTGATCGTTTCATCTACCAGGGGCTTCGCTGCGTCCCAAGCCGACACGCCGCCCCTGATCAGCTCATATGCGGGCCCACTCCAAGATCAGGATGAAAAAGGCTCAGTGTGCGACGGTTGTTTATGCCAACGAGCTGCCTGCCTGCCTGCTTGCCCGGCGGGGCGGAGCATCCAGCCCCAGGGCAGCCGCCGCCATCTTCAGCTGGCAGCCCCGGCCGCGCCGGCCGCTACCCCCTCTTCGGCAGTACGGGTCGGTGATCGTGAGATAGGGCTATATGTCGTTCACGACCGCGCCATGCCGACATGTCACCGACACCGACACACCGGCGCTGCCATGAAGATCAAAAAGAACTGACCGCCTCCCGACGATCAGGCCCCTGACCTGCGACTACTTGGTAACGGGGCAGGATTTGAACTGCGACCTCTGGGTTTTGAGCCAAGACGTCACTGTTCAGCCCCGCGCGCCATCGTCCGGTACTAACAGCATCGATGAGGGCTCTGTCTCCTGACGATCGGGTGGAGCAATGGCCGCGCATGCCCCCGCTTCTGAGCGGTGTGTCGCTGCCCGCGCAGGCATCGATGGCCCGTTCGGGGTTAGCCTGAACCCATGCTGATCATCGCGGGCGTCGAGGTCGATGAGGCGCGTCTGGCTGACATCTGTGACCGGTACGGGATCGCCGAACTCCAGATCTTCGGCTCGCAGGCCCGCGGAACTGCCAGCCCTGACAGCGACATCGACATTCTTTACACACTCCGCCCTGGACGCCGGCTGGGCTGGGAGATCGAGCAGCTCGCTGACGAGCTCGCCGAATTGTTCGGCCGCAGGGTTGACCTGGTGTCGCTCCGATCCCTGCACCCGCTACTGCAGCCATCCGTCCTGGCCGAAGCCCGACCTGTATATGCAGCGTGACATCCTCCTGCTCACCGAGATGATCGACGCCGCGGAGCAAGCACACCAGCTTGCGGCAAGCGTCACGGTCAGTGAGCTTGAGGCCGACCGCCAGCGCCGGGACGCCCTGCTGTGGAACTTCACCGTGCTTGGCGAAGCCGCAGCGCAGCTTTCTGCCGACCTCAAAGAGCAGTTCCCGGACGTAGCCTGGCAGCAGCCAAGCAGGCTGAGAAACAGGATCGTCCACGGCTACTGGTCCATCGACCTCGAAGTCCTCCACACCACCGCCACCGACCAGTTGCCCGCATTCACAGGCGACCTGCGCCGGGTCCTCGCCACGCTCAGCAAGGACAGCTGAACGAGGATCTACCGTCTTGAGTGACCGAGCGTCAGCGGACGATCAGAAGGCCAGGCCTGAACTCAGCTCCCTTGGTACGGGTCTACGACGCGGTGTGCAAATCTGCCTCTGATGTCGTTGCCTGCGACAGACGCTGACCTGCGGTGTCCTCCTCGTGCAGAAGGGGTCAGGAGTCCAGGTAGGCAAGGACGGCCAGGACACGGCGGTTGTCGTCGTCGGATGGCGGGAGGTCGAGTTTGGCGAAGATGGACGTGCAGTGCTTGCTGACTGCCTTCTCGGAGACGACCAGGCGCTGAGCGATGGCGCTGTTGGACCGGCCTTCGGCCATCAGCCCGAGTACCTCACGCTCTCGGCTGGTGAGCCGGGCGATCGGCTGCTGGCTGGCGTGCCTGGCCAGCAGCTTGGCGACGACCTCGGGGTCCATCACCGTGCCGCCGCGGGCCACCGTGCGCAGCGCGTCGGTGAACTGCTCGTCGGTGAACACCCGGTCCTTGAGCAGGTAGCCGACCCCGCCCGCCTGGTCGGCCAGCAGCTCACGGGCGTACAGCCGCTCGACGTGGGTGGACAGGATGAGGATCGGCAGCCCTGGTACCTGGCGGCGGGCTTCCAGCGCGGCTCGTAGGCCCTCGTCGGTGTAAGCGGGAGGGAGCCGGACGTCCACGATCGCGACGTCGGGCCGTTGGTTGACCAGGGCCCGTATCAAGGACGGCCCATCGCTGACGGCCTCGGCGACGTCGAAGCCGTGCTCCTTGAGCAGGCTGGCCAGGCCTTCGCGCAGCAGGAAGAGGTCTTCGGCTATGACGACGCGCACGGCACCTCGATGGCCACGATCGTCGGGCCGCCCAGCGGGCTGCTGATCGCCAGCACGCCGTCAAACGTGCCGAGCCTGCGCTCGACGCCGCGTAGCCCGGTGCCTCGCGCCGGGTCGGCGCCGCCGCCGCCGTCGTCGCTGACTTCGATCCGGAGTACTCCGGCTGCACACGCTGCCCGGATGTGCACGCTGCGCGCACCGGAGTGCTTGGCGGCGTTGGCAATCGCCTCAGCCACCGCGAAGTACGCTGCCGCCTCTACTGGCGCCGGGAGGCGGCCCGGCAGGTCGATGTCTGCCGTGGTGGCCACCGGGGTATCGAGCGCGAGCGCTCGTATCGCGTCGCCGAGGCCACGCTCGGCCAGCACCGGCGGGTTGATCCCCGCCACCAGGCCGCGCAGCTCGGCCAGCGCCCGGGCGGAGTTCTCCCGCGCCGCGGCGACCAGGGCCATCGCGGCGTCCGGGTCGGTCTTGATCAGTCCCTCGGTGGCTCGCAGCGAGATGCCCAGCGCGATCAGCCGAGCCTGGGCGCCGTCGTGTAGGTCCCGTTCCACTCGCCGCAGTTCAGCGGCGGCAGTGCCCACGGCGTCCACCCGGGTCGCGGTCAGCCGCCGCACCCGGCTGACCAGTTCCGTGTTGCGCCTGGCCAGCCCGGAACGCGGGCCGATCGTGCGCGGCACCAGCCACACCCCGAAGGACAGCATGACCAGCCCCGCCGCCAGGTCGAACATGTTCGGCATCCTGCGAGTGAACAGCAGATCGTGGAACGGGTAGCCAGCCGTCGTGGCCGAGCCCGGGGCTGTGATGTTGCCGCGTAGGGCCAGGGCGAAAGCACAACATGCGAACCCGATCAGCGCCACTGCCAGCAGGTCCGCGGCCAGAAGCGGAACCAGAAGCGTGAGGGCAAAAGCTGCGGCAACACCGGCCAGCGTCCACGGCCGCACGCCCCAGTACAGGGTGCTCACCAGCATGACAACAGGAAACGGAGCGGCCCAGCGCGTGGCACGCAGACGCGGCGGCAGGGCCTCTACGAGAGTGCTCATGCCGTCCATGCTGGTCCACCTGCCTAGAGACCGCCATGGACCAGCCTCCACACATTGGGGGTAGGTAAATGTCTACTAGCTCAGTGAGGCCACCGGGACCGGCCAGGCATGGCCAGGCCGAGCAGGCCACCGACGAGTACGATCAGGACGGCTCAGCGGGAATGCTCGCCTCGGTGGGCGCGCGCCTTGATAGAAGTCCTAAGGGCTGGTCGGCAAGGCGGGCTCGCGACTGCTCAGGTGCGGTAGGCATCTCGACGAGGGGGCACGTCTACGACCGTCACTATGCGGTCTTTGTCATCAATCCGGTAGATCACGCGATAAGTACCCCGGCGGGCACTGAACCTGTCATCCATTGGCGGGAGCAGCCTCTTGCCGATCCGGTGAGGATCGGCAAGCAAAGGCCCCGTGATGAACTCATAGGCAGCTGCCGCAACGGCCTCCGGAAGCGTCTCGCTCAGCACGCGGCGGACGGTGGAAGTCGTCCGCAGCTCATAGGGTTCTTCTTCGAGTTCACCGCTCGCTGCGCCTGGCGCCGCCTCAGCGCCTCGGCAAGTTCCTCACACGCAAATCCGCTTACAAACTACAAGCAGAAAGCCGGCCCTCTGTTCGAGAACCGGCCTCTGGCCTGGTAGCGGGGGCAGGATTTGATTCCCTATGGAAGCTTGCTTGTCAAGCCGCGTGAGCCAGATTTCCGTGGTCGCCTGGGTGTGCTGTTTCCGGGCGTGCCAGCAGGCCCGCTGGCGGATGCCCGGCGGGCTGGTGCTGGCTGGAGGGCTGGTTAGGTGGCGGGGTTGACTGCCTTTCCCCGGGGCCGTGAGGATCGGGGGCGGGGAGGGTCGCCTCGCGGTGCGGCCCGGTTGTGGCCGCCTGAGGGGCTCTCCCCGTTATCTTGCGGCTGCGCCGCCGTTTGCGGACCTCCCCCGGGACGGTCCATTTCTCCGCGATGATCTGCCTGGCGTCTGCTGGGGTGACGGGCGCGCCGTTGTTGTCGCAGATCACGTAGGGGGCGCCGCGGTTCATGACGGCCCAGGCCCGTTCGGCGAGGTGCCCGGCGACGACGCAGCAGGCCTTGAGGTGGGTGGCGCCGCGCTCGGTCATCTGCTGGTAGTAGATCCGGGCGAGCTGCGGGTCTTGCCGGCGGGCGGTGTCGGCGGCGCGGAACAGGGTGGAGCGCAGCAGGGAGGGCCCGGCTTTGCTCATCGGCTGGTCTTTGCGGTCGGTCTCCCCGGTCTCGCTGGCCCGCGGGGCGAGCCCGGCATAGGACTTGAACCGGGTCCCGTCGCGGAAGCGGCCTGGGCGGCCCATGACCGCGACCAGGACCGGGGCGCTGATCTCGGCGAAACCGGGCAGGGACCGGGCCAGCTGCCCGGGGTCGGCCTGGCGGTAGTGCTGCTCGCGGGCGGCGGCGTGGGTCGCCAGTTCGGCCTGGATCGCGCGCAGCAGCCGGACCTCGGTCGCGACCTCGCTGGCCAGGGCCTCAAACGCCACCGCGGTGTGATCGCCATACAGGTCAAGGGCAGCGGTCACGGCAGCACGCCACTGGGCGGCGCGTTCCTCGCCCTGCTGGTGGCCTGAGGCGCTGGTGATCAGGACGGTGAGTTCCGCAGCGCCCGCAGCCAGCAGGGCCCGCGGGTCAGCGAAGTGTTCCAGCACGGCCAGGTCGGCCTTGCCGAGGTCGCCGGTCAGCGGGGTCATCGGCATCAGCTGGCGGACCAGGTCCTTGATCCGCACCTTGTGCTCGCTGGCGGCCCGGGTCGCCGGTCACAGGCCCGGACCCGGCGGTCCAGCGCGGCGGCGTCCGCGCCGGGCAGCTCGAGGCGCTGCAGCCCGCCGGGGTCGGCCAGCGGGATCCGGGCCAGCGTCTCCGCGTCGATCCCGTTCGATTTGGCGTGCCGGCGCAGGAACCTGCGCAGGTCCGCGGCCTTCGCCGAGGACACCCGGTAGACGTCGTGGCCGCGGCGGGCGAAGAACACCGCGATCGGCATCCACGCCGGGCCGGTCGGCTCGAACACCACCGCCAGCCGCGTTCCCTCCGCCGCCCCGTCCAGCGCGGCTTGTTCCACTAAAGCCAGCGACTTCACCGTCGGGACACACGAGGACCGGCAGACCAGCTGCCCGTCCGCCTCCAGCACCCGCACCGAATGCCGCGAGGCGATCCCCAGATCAATCCCGACCAGGCGCCTTCTGCCCGGCTGCCCGTCCTGCTGCTCCACCGGCTACCTTCCCTTCACGTCGTCGGACTCCATGCCTCCGGCGGCACAGCAGGCAGCAACCAACGCGCCACGGTCCCAGGGTTGGTGAGCCCGGCAACGGCTCCCATTCATGTGCTGCAACCGGCCCAGGCCCTTGCGGGCTGGGCCACTTCCTCATGCGGGTCATCCGTGGCCAGGCCAGCAGTGGCAATCAAATCCGCGAGGCCCGGCACAGGGTCGGCCTCAGAACCTTCGTCGTCGCCACCTACCGGACTAGCCGGGGATGCTCATGCAACCCTGGAACCCCTGCGCTGATCAAGCACCGGAGTTCCTTACATGAACCTGCGACCTCTGGGTTACAAGGACCGAGGCAGCGTTCAACACAGGCCCGCACTGCGCACCTATGTCCGGCATTGCCGGCCAGTCAACGGCCTAGCTGGGCTGAGAGACGCCGAACGCGTCCCCCAGGCTGGTGAGGTCAACCGAGTGCCCGACCTGCCCGGGCACATTGTCCAGGAACGGGCGCATCGCTTCGAGGGCGGTGAGGATTTCGCGCCCGACCTGATGCGCGGACCGCATCGCATCCACGGAGACCAGGATTCCGCGGTCGCGGTACCACGCGAGAATGGGGGATGTCACCGCATCGTAGACGGCAAGGCGCTCGGTAATGATCTCGGTGGTGTCGTCGGAGCGATGCTCGAGCGCAGCTCGCGCAAGCAGCCGGCGCATGAGTTCCTCATCGTCGGCCTGCAGGTGGAGCGCGACATCCGCGATCATCGCCAGTTCGCGGCCGATCAGATAGAGTGCGCGGGCCTGGTGCATGTTCCGCGGGATTCCGTCCAGGACAAACCCCCATCCTGCCGCCTTGGCGGCGACCACCTCCTCCCGCACCATGTCAAGGACGATCTGGTCGGGCACGAGTTCGCCGCGGTCGAGATATTCCTGAACGGCTAGGCCCAGAGCGGTTCGCCGCGCTACGTGATCGCGGAGCAATTCACCAGTCGCAATGTGGGGGATGTCGAAATGCGCGGCGATCAGTGCGCCCTGAGTTCCCTTGCCTGCGCCCGGGGGCGCGATCATCAGTACTCGCATAACTCAGCTCCTGGCGTCATCATCGCCTGCGGCCGTCCAGCAAAGTGGTGCGACTTTTGTTTTAAGCCTGCCAGCTGCCTGCATGTATGCCGCCCGGCGGGGCGGAGCACCCAGGGCCAGCGGCAGCCGCCATCTTCATCTGGCACCAGGCCGCGTCGGCGGCTATCCCCTCTTCGGCAGGTACACGCGGTGATCGTGCCCTGGAATGCCTCCGCGGCCATCCCGACGGTCTCTGACAGCGTCGGTGCGGGTGGATGGTCAAGCCGATGTCGGTCGCGTCAGCGCCCATCTCGATCGCCAGCGCCGCCTCGGCGATCAGGTCGCCGGCGGAAGGCCCGACGATACGGCAGCCGATGACGCGTCCGTTGGTCTCGTCAAATAGCAGCTTCGTCATGCCCTCGTCACGGCAGAGCGAGAGCGAGCGGCCGGTAGCCGCCCAAGGAAAGACTCCCTTGCCGTACTTGACGCCGGCGTCCTTCGCCTCGTTCTCGGTCATCCCGGCCCAGGCACCCTCGGGATCGGTGTAGGCGACGGAGGGGATCACCCGCGCGATCTAGAACTGGAAGACCACGCGGGCCGGGACAGTACCGGCGAGGACGTCGTCGATGGATTGGTTGACCTCGTCGATCTTGCGGTCGACGGCGATCACCTTGGTGCGGCCGGCGGCGTGCAGGGCGAAGACGTCGGCGAGGTCGTTGCGGGTGCCGACGATCGAGCCGATGACAGTCTTGCCACTGATGACCGTGTCGAAGATCGGCAGACTCAGCGTCGCGTCGTCAGCGGGCAGTGCGACGCACACCAGGCGCCCGCCGCGGCGCAGCGACCGGTAGGCTTGGTCGAACGCCCTGGGCGACGCTGCGAGCGCGACGGCCACGTCGGCGCCGCCGAGTGCCTGGATGGCCTCGACAGGATCAGTAGTCAGTGCGTTGACGACATGGTCGGCGCCGAGTTCGGTAGCCATCGTGAGCTTGTGGTCTTCGATATCTACTGCGATGACGAACCCGCCGGCGATGCGGGCGTACTGCAGTGCGAGGTGTCCCAGCCCGCCGACGCCGAAGATCGCGACCGTCTCGGCGGGGGCAACCCGGGCGACCTTGATCGCCTTATAGGTCGTCACACCCGCACACGTCAACGGCGCGGCGTCAAGGGAGGAGATCCCGTCTGGTACCGGCGAGGCGAACGCCGCGGGGACGACGGCGTACTCAGCGAATGTGCCGTTGACGGAGTAGCCCGAGTTCTGCTGCTTCTCACACAGCGTCTCCCAGCCGCTGTTGCAGTAGCGGCACTCACCGCACGCGTAACCGAGCCACGCGATCGCGACCCGGTCGCCGATCGCGCGGGTCCTCACGCCGGTGCCGAGCTTCTCGACATAACCGACGCCCTCATGCCCGGGAATGAACGGCGGTGTCGGCTTGACCGGCCAGTCGCCGTGCGCGGCGTGGATGTCGGTGTGGCACAGCCCGCTCGTCTCGATCCGGACTAGTACCTCACCCGCGCCGGGTTCGGGGACCGGAAGATCCTGCACCTGCAAGGGGGAGTGGAAATCCGTGACAACTGCTGCTCTCATGGTGTGCTCTCTTCAGGGGCGGAGGGAAAGGCATTGTCGCGCGGTGCGCTCGGCGGGCCGGGTGCGCCCGGCGAGACGCAGGCGGGGGAGCGGGTGACGAAGTGAAGGTTGTCCCCGGCTGCTAGTGAGAAGTCTTCGGGTTCGCCGTGGGCGACATCGAGCAGGAACTGTTCCTGGTGCCAGGCTTGATCCAGGCGCTTGTCGATGTAGAACGGGCATCCGTCGATGTCGCCGAGCAGGACGTCGATGTCGCCGATGAGGAATTCCCCGACGGGATAGCACATCGGTGTGCTGCCGGCGCAGCAGCCGCCAGATTGGATGAACATCACCGGGCCGCCCCGGACCGCGCGGAGGCGACGGATCGCCTCGCGCGCGGCCGGGGTGGCGGTGATGCGGGCCAGGGCAATCGGCTCCGACATCACCGGCTCCTTAGAACAGCCCGAGGGGTTTGCTGCTGTAGCTGACGAGGAGGTTCTTCGTCTGGCTGTAGTGATCCAGCATCATGCGGTGGTTCTCCCGCCCGATGCCGGAGATCTTGTAGCCACCAAACGCGGCACCTGCCGGGTACTGGTGGTAGCAGTTCGTCCAGACGCGACCGGCCTTGATGCCGCGGCCCATCTTGTACGCCCGGCTGCCGTCTCGGGTCCAGACACCGGCACCCAGCCCGTAGAGGCTGTCATTCGCGATCGCCAGCGCGTCCGCGTCATCGGTGAACGTGGTGACCGCAAGCACGGGGCCGAAGATCTCTTCCTGGAACACCCGCATCTTGTTGTCGCCTTTCAGCACCGTCGGCTGGAAGTAATAGCCGTCCGCGAACTCCGCCCCGTCCACGCGGGCCCGCTCGCCGCCGATGAGCACCTGCGCGCCCTCGTTGCGGCCGATATCAACGTAGGAGGAAATCTTCTCGATCTGCTGCGCTGAGACCTGCGGCCCAAGCTGGGTATCAGTGTCCAGCGGATTGCCCTGCCTGATGGCGTCGATGCGCTCCAGGCAGCGGGCCATGAACTCGTCGTAGATGTCGGCCTGTATCAGAGCCCGCGACGGGCAGGTGCATACTTCGCCCTTGTTGAACGCGTACAGCACCAGGCCCTCGACCGCCTTGTCGAGGAAGTCGTCGTCATGAGCCATCACATCGTTGAAGAAGATGTTCGGCGACTTGCCGCCCAATTCCACGGTAGAAGGAATCAGGTTCTGCGCGGCGTACTGCATGATCAGCCGGCCGGTGACGGTCTCACCGGTAAAGGACACCTTGGCGATACGCGGATTCGCGGCCAGCGCCTTGCCGATCTCGGCACCGGGACCGGTCACGACGTTGATCACACCCTGCGGCAGGACGTCTTCGATGGTCTCCATCAGCTTGAGAATCGACCACGGCGTCGGCGAGGCGGGCTTGATCACCGAGCAGTTACCTGCCGCGAGCGCCGGCGCGAGCTTCCACGCCGCCATCAGCATCGGGAAGTTGAAGGGGATGATCTGACCCACTACACCCAGGGGCTCGCGGAAGTGGTAGGCGATCAGGTCCTTCTCGATTTCGGTCGAGCGTCCCTCCTCGGCGCGTGCCGCGGCGGCGAAGTATCGGAAGTGATCGACTACCAGGGGAATGTCGGCAGCCAGCGTCTCGCGGACCGGCTTGCCGTTCTCCCAGCTCTCCGCGACCGCGAGCATGTCCTTGTTCTTCTCGACCGCATCGGCGATCGCGTTGAGTACCTCCGCCCGCTCCGTGGCTGACGCCTCGCCCCAGGCGTCCTTCGCCGCGTGCGCAGCGTCCAGCGCGAGCTCGACGTCCTCGGGCGTGGAGTCGGCCACTTCGGTGATCGGACCGGCGGTCGCGGGGGCCAGGTTCACGCGGTACTTACCGTGCGTCGGCGCCTGCCACTTGCCGCCGATGAAATTCTCATACCTTGGCTCGACGGAGACAATGCTGCCAGGCAGGCCTGGCGGGACGTATTTCATGTCGTCGCTCCTTCAGAGAACTAATGACGACCAGGAAGGCAAGCCGCCGGTACGGGACCGGACTATTGGCGCAAGTACCTGTAACTGACTGAACACCGCCCACCAGTTCCTCAAACAGAGGCGAACGTCCCATCGAATCCTCGACACCATCCCAGCGCCGCCCGGGAATACTAAGGAGTTCGAAAGTAGCCTGACTTTGATCTTGTGATCTGGCAGGATTGCCGTGTGCGGGATAACGACGGCCGGAAGCTGGATCATAAGACGCTTGAGGCGCTGCGGATCCGGGCGGTGGATCAGGTCGGGGAAGGCGCGCATCCGGAGGATGTGGCCGCCGCGCTGGGGCTGCACCGCAAGACGGTCTATGCGTGGCTGGCGAAATACCGTGAGGGCGGCAAGGACGCGCTGAAGGCGCAGCCGGTGCCGGGGCGGCCGCCGAAGCTGGGCGGGCCGCAGTTGTCCCGGCTGTATGCGCTGATTGCCGGGCGGGATCCGCGGCAGATGCAATTTCAGTTCGCGTTGTGGACGCGGGAGATGGTCGGTGAGGTGATCCGCCGCGAATTCGGTGTCGCCTTGTCGGTGGTCAGTGTGGGCCGGCTGTTGCGCAAGCTGGGGATGTCGCCGCAGCGGCCCCTGCACCGCGCTTACCAGCAGAACCCCGAGGCGGTCGAGCGGTGGAAGCGCGAGGAGTATCCCGCTATCCAGGCGCAGGCTGAGGCGGAGGGAGCCACAGTCTGGTTCGCTGATGAGGCCGGGATCCGGTCGGACTACCACGCGGGCACCACCTGGTCGCCGGTGGGCCAGACCCCGGAGGTGCGCAACACCGGGGCCCGGTTCTCGGTGAACATGATCTCCGCGGTGTCCGCGAAAGGCGCACTGCGGTTCGCCGTCTACGAGGGAAATACGAACGCCGCGACGTTCATCGACTTCTGCAAGCGGCTGCTGCACGACGCAGCCGGCCCGGTCTATCTCATCGTGGACGGGCATCCCGCGCACCGGGCAACCGCCGTGAAGCAGTACGTGGCCTCCACCGAAGGGCGCCTGAAGCTGTTCCGCCTGCCCGGCTACTCACCCGAGCTGAATCCGGACGAATGGGTCTGGAAGAACGTCAAGCACGACCGCATCGGCAAAACCGGCGTCACCAGCAAGCAAGACCTGAAATCCAAGGCCGTCGGCGCTCTGCGGCGGCTCCAGAAACGCCCCGGGCTGGTCCGGGCATTTTTCGCCGACCCGCACCTGCGCTACATCACCGCATAACCCGGAAACGGTCGGATTACTTACGCACTCCTTAGTATGACCCCTTGCGGTGGATTTTCACGTGGACACGATCTTCGCTCATGCGCCTGTACGTGCTATTTGTTGTCATGGAGGTCGTGACCTGGTGCTTGCACATCCTCAAGGGTGACCGCCCGGCCCGGACGCAATGCCACTTAGGGATCGTCGATTATTAACGCGCTGGTTTGGTCTTGGGCGTGAGCGTGATGCCCTGAGATGTTGCGTATGAGGTGAGGTCAGCCAGGGTGGTGAGCGGGGTCGTGGCGGGCTCGATGGTGTGGCCGGCTCGTTTGAGCAGTGGCTTGATCTGCCGTTCGGCTGTGGCGATGGTTCCTTTGGCGACGCCGGACAGTTCTGCTAGAACGGGCTGGGGTACTCCCAGGCGCTGGCGCATGATGGTGACCAGGGTTTTCTCGGCGAGGGTCAGCGCTGCCGGGTGGCCGCCTGCGGGCCGGCGGGAGGCCGGGCCGCCGCGGGCGATGTGCAGGCCGGCCTCGCGCTGGGCCTGGTAGGGGATGGCTAGCGCGGCGGTGAGCTGGTCCCAGCCGGCTGCTGTCATCCCGGTCAGGGCAGGGTGCAGCCAGCCGGGGCGCTCGCCGCGGCCGGGCCGGGGTGCTGGCGCGAGCGCCGGGGCTGGCGACTCGGCGCGCAGGGTGTAGTTCCAGTCGCCGTGCCAGTCGTGGCGGTCCAGGGGGAGGCAGGCCATCTGCTCGTCGCTGACCTTGATGCCGGCCGGGTAGCTGCCGGGATCGAGTTCGGCCCGTACCCGTAAGCCGGTGCGGGTGGTGGTCGCCGCGATCGTGTTAATGATCACTTCGTGGCTGGTCAGCGGCCGGCCGCGCCAGTTCATCGAGATATGGGAGAACAGCCGGTGCTCGATGGCGTTCCATTTGGAGGTGCCGGGCGGGAAATGGCAGCAGGTGATCTCCAGCCCGGCCTGGACGGCCAGCGTGGCCAGCTCGCTTTTCCACGCGCGGGTGCGGTAGCCGTTGGAGCCGCCCGCGTCCGCGGTGACCAGCAGCCGCCGCGCCCGCGGGTAGGCGGCCGCGCCCTGGGCGTGCCACCAGCGGCGCAGCGACTCCACCGCGAACGCGGCGGTGTCATGATCGGTGCCGACATTCACCCAGCCCGCATTCGCCGCCACGTCATAGATCCCGTAAGGGATTGCCTTGCCCAGGTCCAGGTCGGGGAAGTCGTGGGTGCGGACCTTGACCGGCTCGCCCTCCGGGTGCCACTCGCGGCCGCCGTTCTTGTATGCCCCGACCAGCTCTTTCTTCTTGGTGTCCACGCTGACCACCGGGTCACCGGTGCCCAGATGGGCTTTGACCTGCTCGTTGATGTACCGGAACTGCGCATCCCGGTCCGGGTGCTGGCTGCCTTCAAGGGCCTTGGCGTTGCCCTGCAGGCTGAAGCCCTCCTCATGCAGCAAGTCAGCGACCGTATCCGCCGACACCCGGTGCCCTTGGCGGGCCAGCTCGGCTGCCAGCACCCGCAGCGACTTGGTCGTCCACCGCAACGGCGACATGGGATCACCCCGCACATCCGGCTCCACCAGCGCCAAAAGCGCCGGCCGCAGACCAGGATCCAGGTCAGCCGCCCGCTTGCGCCCGCCGCCCGGCCGGCGCACCCGGCCCAGCGGTTCCTCCCCGGCTTCCAGCTCCGCGACCCCGCGGGACACCGTGCCTTCCCGCATCCCGGCCGCCCGGGCCACCACCCGGATACCGCCATGCCCCAGCGCCCGGGCCTCCGCCCCCGCCACCAGCCGCCGCTGCCGCTCATCCAGATGCGGGAACAGCACCTGGAACTTCGCCGCCAGCGACTCCTGCACCTCTGCCGCTATGCCCATAGCACAAGAAACTAGGGCAAGATCAATAGCAACGCTTTATTTTGAGACAACCTCTAAGCTTGTCGTTTAACCTGCGCGTTCTCGCTTGGCCTTGAGCGTGCGTTCCCTCCTGGTGGTTTTTCCCACGTCGTGGCGGGGTGCTGGGCGGTGGTTCTTTGATCCGGGTGGCCGGCCGGGGCCGGGTTTGCCGGGTTTCGGTGCTCCGGCCAGGCAGGGCAGGGTCGCGTGGATGTTCCGGAACCCGCGGCGGACCCGGGCCGGGGTCAGCCGGCCCGGCGCCGCGGGACGTTCCCAGGGCAGGCGCAGGTCTGCCGCGAGGGGGCGGGCGAGCCACAGCTGGGCGTGGCAGGCGATGATCAGCCAGGTCCAGCGGTCCGCGGCGGCCGGGTCGCGGAGTTTCGGGGTGGTCCACCCGAGGACCTGCTTGAACAGCCTGAAAGTGTGTTCAAGATCGAAACGGCGGAGGAACGCCTGCCATAGACGGTCCACGTCAGCGGGCGGGGCGCCGGTGACTGAGCACCATAGCCACACCGGCTTGGGGTGCCGGTCACCGGGCAGGCGGTCCACCTGCAGGCGGATCAGGGTGCCCTCGATCACGGGCAGCGGGCCGTCGTGGTCCAGCCAGGCGGAGCGGTGAGTGAGCCGGGGGTGCAGCCGGTCCCACGCCAGGGCCACGGCGGTGCCGTACCGGGTGGTCGCCGTGGTGGTGGTCACGGCCGGGCCCGGCCAGGTGGCCGGGTCGGCGAGGGCGAGCTCCCGGCCGTGCCGCGGCGGCCGGCCATTGGCGCCGGCGCGGCGCGGCGGGACCGGGAAGTGCAGCACCCGGTCGCTGCGCAGCCGCCCCAGCACCTCGACCGGCAGGTCCGCGAGCTGGTGAGCCAGCCGCATCGGGTCATACCCCGCGTCGAAGATCACCAGGACCGGCAGGTCCCCGTCGCGCCACTGCCCGGCGGTGACCAGCCGGGTGATCACCTCCCGGACCTGCGCGGCGGTCACCTCTGCCTCATCGTCCTCAGGACCCAGGCGCACCGCGTCCAGGACCGCGGTCCAGGAGGCCCGGCCCGGCTCCAGCGCCGCCACCACCGAGTACGGCCAGCCCGGGATCATCTGCGCCTGCCCCTTCCCCCGCCCGTAGACGTGGCAGAACAGCCGGTCCGGGCTGGTCGCCGCACCCGGCCGCAGCCAGTTACTCACGTCCACGGCCAGCATCAGCCGCCCGTCCGACGCCCGCGGTAACGGCAGCCCGGCCAGGCACCGGCGCAGCCGGGCGATCTCGATCCGCCCGCAGTTCACCGCGTCATACAAGGCGCCATGGCCACGGCGATGCCCCGGCGCCAGCGACAAGCCAGCCAGGCTGCGCACCGGGCTGCCCGCGCACAGCACCGCGTCCGCCAGCTCGCACAGCTCATCAGCGCGGGCGGTCAGGCAGGCACGGAACTCCCGCCGGAACCGCGACAGCGCGGCGAGTGCGAGTGGCCCGGTACCAGTGTTCTCTGGCAATCTGTCCATCACGGCCTTCGTAGTGATCATGCGGTCTTCAGCGAGAACACATGATCATGCGGAGGCCGTCCTCACGCACCACGACACGCCGGAACCACCTGGCAGAAGCCACACGAAACGCCCAGGTCAAAGCCGTGGAGGTTAAAGAACAAGCTAAGTGGCATTGGGCCCGGACGGCGCGTGGACTGCCCAGCAGGCCCGCAACCTCGTGGACTTCGGCGACCGGATCTCCTCGTTCTCTTTCTTCATCCGCGACCGTACCGTCAAGTCTGTCCGTGCCGAAAATCCCGTCCACTGCTCTGACCAGCAGAGTTGCTTGCCAGTTGCCTGGTGTCGGCGGCGACACTCGCCGTGACACTCACGCGCTGGAGATGCTCGATCCACGCCCCGCTCGCCGCCGCTAGCCTCGCACCTTCGCCCAGGTCACCGCCCGCCACGCGGTGATCGCGTCCTCGTCGCGCTCCACCGCCCGGTGCACCGGCACCTAAGGGGTGAACCCGATGCGGTGCAGCAGGTACGAGGTCCGGTGCTAACAGCATCGATGACGGCTTTGTCTCCTGACGATCGGCTGAGCATGGCCGCGCATGCTTCAAGTTCGGCCACAGGGTCGACCTGGTGTCGCTCCGATCCCTGCACCCGCTACTGCAGCCATCCGTCCTGGCCGAAGCCCGACCTGTATATGCAGCGTGACATCCTCCTGCTCACCGAGATGATCGACGCCGCGGAGCAAGCACACCAGCTTGCGGCAGGCGTCACGGTCAGTGAGCTTGAGGCCGACCGCCAGCGCCGGGACGCCCTGCTGTGGAATTTCACCGTCCTTGGCGAAGCCGCAGGACAGCTCTCCGACGAGGTCAAAGACCAGTTCCCGGACATCGCCTGGTAACAGCCGGCGCGGCTGAGGAACCGGATAGTCCACGGCTACTGGTCCATCGATCTGGGAGTCCTCCATACCACCGCCACCGAGCAGCTGCCCGCGTTCACTGCCGATCTGCGCACCGTCCTGATCGCGCTACGTAAGCACGCTTAAGTCCGTCCGGGTAACGTTCCGGGGGCAACCCGGAAGCGGCACTCCGCAGGCTGCCGCTGTGTCGTGAGCGGCACACCACCCGGACCGGGATGACAGACCGGATGCTGATCTTCGGTGGAAAGCACCTGCGGACGGTCCTCGCCGGGTACGCCCCGGCACTACAACGGACAACGACCCCACCGCAGCCGCGAACTCCGCCCACCCCGGCCCGACCTCCCCGTCGCCGACCTTTCCAGAAGCGGATCAAGCGCCGGCCCGTCCCCGGCGGCCTCATCTACGAATGCGAGCGGGCCGCGTAGATGCCCAGGTAAAGACCAGTGACACAGTTCTGGCACCGCACAGGATATGGCCCCGGCGAGCAGCCCCGCGCGCTTGGCCCGGTTGAAGGCTGGCCACCCGCTGCCGCTCTTGTGTACGTTAACGTCGAGCACGTCGGACCCGGGTGCCCCGGTGGCGATGGCCACGTTGGCAGCGGGCCACCGTGCCCGAATGCGCGCCGGGTCGGCCGAGGCGTCCTTGAACCCGTGGCGGGTCAGCGGTGCCTTGTGGTCAGGCTTGGGGTAGCCCTGCCCAGATTTGAACCGGCGCTACCGCCTTGAGTGCCCCAGCCGGCCAGGGGTCTCACGCCTCCGCGCTGCAACCGTCGGCGACACGCGCGCTAACGATGACGATGACGATGACGATGACTGACGATCGCAACCAGCCATTGCCACCCGATGCGGCCCGATCCTGCTGCCGCCACGCTGCCATGAAGATCAAAAGGGCCCGACCGCCGTTCTGGCGATCAGGCCCCTGATGCGATGAAGGAGCGGGGCCTCCCGCTCTCCGTAGGTGACCCGAGGTTCATGCTCGGGTTGTCTACGCCATCTACGACGATGGGAGGCCCACTGCAGAAGCGTATGACGGCCCGCAGATCGTGGGCATGGACCTGCACCGGCGGCGCAGCGTGCTGGTCCGGATGACGCCGGACGGCAGGCGGCTGGACAAGGCCCAGATCATTAACAGCCCGGAGGAGTTGCGGCGGGAGATCGCCCGGGCGGGGGAGCACCCGAAGGTGGTGCTGGAAGCCACGTACGGCTGGTACTGGGCGGCGGACACGCTGGCGGACGCTGGTGCGGAGGTGCACCTGGCGCATCCGCTCGGGGTGAAAGCCTTCTCCTACCGCCGGGTCAAGAACGACGAGAAAGACGCGGCTGACCTGGCTGACCTGCTGCGGATGGGCCGGCTGGCCGAGGCGTGGGTCGCGCCGCCTGAGATCCGTGAGCTGCGGGAACTCACCCGTTACCGGCAAAAGCTGGCCCGGGCCCGCACCAGTGTCAAGGACCAGGTGCATGCGGTGCTGGCCAAGCTCGGCGTCCTGGTGACCTGCTCCGACATCTTCGGTGTCTGGGGTAGCAGCTGGCTGGATGGCGTGCCGCCAGGCCAGCCTTATGCCGGCAAGGTCGCGTCGCTGCGCAAGCTCGCCGGTGAGCTGACTGGCGAGATCACGCTGCTGGACATGGTCCTGGCTGACCTGCTGGAGGGTCACGACGGGTACCGCGCCCTCCAGGCCCTGCCGGGCATCGGCCCGGTCCTGGCCGCGGTGATCGTCGCGGAGATCGGCGACGTCCGCCGGTTCTCCTGCCCGGGCGGCTGTGCTGCTGGGCCGGCCTGACTCCCCGCCACCGCGAATCGGACCTGAAGGTGGCCCGCGGTCACATCACCAAGCAAGGTTCCCCGCTGCTGCGCTGGGCAGTCGTGGAGGCGATCCAGCGCCAGCCCGACGGGCCGATCCGGGATGTCAGGGACCGCATCATCGCCCGCCGCGGCAAGGAGGCGCGCAACATCGCCAAGACTGCCGCGGCCCGCCACTTGCTCACCTGCGTCTTCTACGCCATGCGTGACGGGCAGGCCAGGTCACTGGCCAGGCGCACCGCCGCCAGGGACGCCGCGTGAGCAGGCCCGGACACGGGCAGCGCGTGATCGCGAGCAGGTCTGGCCCCCGCCACCAGGCGGCGCGGCCGCGCCTCTGATTGATCCCGCTGCCCGACGCGGAATGCCCCATGCCCCCGCGGCCAGACACCGCGGGAACCCCGAAGGGATGACCGCAGCCGGAGGCCTGCCAGCCAACGAGACTGCACCTGGGGCGCGCTCCACAACCACATACCTGTTCCCGGCGCGCGCAAGTATCCGCCGCAAGCAGGACCGGCCTCAAGGTCGTTCGTCCAGCCGGGCGCTCCACCTTGACCCCGGCCCTGCTTCCAGCATGCCCCAACCCGGCCGGAAACCACCAGAAAAAGGGCACACCGACCCTCTTGACCGGCCCCCCTTCTTCAGGGATGACCTGCGACAGTCGGGCCCATTCTTCTGCCCTAAGCTCGCTACCATCCGGATACCTCATAAACTCGGCAGACCGCACGGCAAGCGAGGCGCCAGCAGAACTTGTCCCCTCCCTCGGGTCAAGATTACTGTATCGTCGCTGCGACGAAGAATCCGATAAGGTATGTGGCCCCAAAAAGGATAGGGACCCACTGTTCAAGATGCGTCAGCGGCCAATACTTAGAACGATCTCTACCTTCTCCCAGGGCCAACCATTCTGCGCGCCAATAGGGCGAAGCCGGCAGCTTCTCTTCCAGTGCCCCGATTACTTCATACTTCGCCGTGTTCAACTGACGATAGGACCGCACCAGATAGAACCAAGCTCCACATTCTCCGATGAGGGCGATGAGGGGAAAGATCAGCAGCCATGAGGCGGTATGCGACTTATGTTGTAGGAACACTCCAATCACCGTGAAAACGGCCGTGTTAAGAGTGAGAAAAAAGGTATTAGTCAACCCCCGCCGACCGCTGACCCGATCAGCCATCTCCACATAGATCTTATATTGCTCCAGCAGCGCTGCCTGGTACTTGTCGGCTGGCTCGACGTAGCTCTGGACGTCAACGTCAGCGTTCCAGAGCCTGCCACGGATAGAGTCGGTCACGGCGCCTCCTTGGGACCATCCACCATGGTCTCGTATGACCGGCCGTCCGGAGCATGATTCCCGGGAGATCACTGCCTGTCCGGCGATCAAGGAGGCACTCGGTCAGTCACTACAGTCATGAGCAACCGCTTCGGTTCTCCGCTAGTTGACCTGCGACAAGTGTCACGGAATCTCGCGTCGGACGACCTGAACGGTCTGGGAGCGCTGATACACGGGAGGGTACATCGCGTACAACGCTTGTCGATCGAGGTCATGGATCATGCTCATCTAGCCCGTAGGTAAAGTCGAGGCCGTGATCAATGTCGGTAACGCTCAGGACCTTGTCGAGGCCAAGTTGGCTGTTTTGTCGCCTCGTCGGTGGCGGCATGTCCGGTCGGTCGTTCTGCGGGCTAGATGCGTCGGTAAGATGCCCGCGCTGCCAGACGATCTCGTGGCGGCGGCATGGCTCCACGACATCCGGCGAGCCTTGAGTCGGCGAAGGTCGGCTTTCACCTTCCTCCAGGGGGCTGCTACCTCCGCCGTGAGCATGTTTGATGGACAGGTCCCGAGCCTAGTGGCCGAGCGTTCGTGGGCTCAGATCGAAGCCGATGTTCGCAGCCCTCGCCCTGAGCCGGAGATGAAGCGACAGGTAGTCAGCCACCACCTGGTGGCTCTCCCACTCAAGGCCGTCCACGACCAGGTCCGTGTGCCTCAGTAGCTGACCATAGGCTGTCTCACAAGCAGCCTTGTCGATGAGGGGGTCTGTGCGATCGAGTGACTGGCGCTGACGAGAAGAAGGTAGCCGATGAGCGATCAACCCGGGGTCTGGAGTGCTGCGGATTGGGCAGCAATCGCTAAAGCAGTTCGGGAGAGCATGGGGGGTCCAGACGCTGCGCTCTGGGCACCTGCTAGCTCGGTTGAAGCTACACTCAAGGACCAACTGAAGGCCGCTGCGAACGATGCGCATGCCCGGCGTGCCTCGGATTTGGCGGGGCTGACCCTTAAGACGCTCCCGCCTTCTCCGGCTCTCGTGGACCTGCTACGCGGGCAGTACCTGCGTATTGTCTTTGGTCTCGCGGACAATTCCATCGCCCATTGCCTGCACATTTCGCTGCATTTCCCTACGCCGGCAATTGCGGTGTTGTACAGGAATCGAGTGGATTGCGATACCTGTTTCGTTTCCGCCACACGACTTGAACCGTCAGCCAGTGAAAGACCTACCTGTGACTTTTGTAGTGCGCACCAGCGCGATTACGATGTTATCACAGTGGTGCCACAGTTCGGACCGCTTACATTGATCGCTAACATATGCAGTTCGTGTGTGTCAGACTCACAATTCTCATAGTGTGACAGATGCCAGGACCGCTCTTGCTGCACAAAGCCCAGTCCATTACGCCCGCGTGCGAGCTGCCCGAGTGGGTGGTGGAGGTCTTGGCGATGGACTCCGACCGCGGGGAGGTGATCTGGGTCACTCTAACTGGTGATAGCGCAAGGTGTCCTGGGTCAGCCGATCCGTTTCGAGGAGTTGGAAGCGATCCCGTGGCTTAACAACCGCTGCAACGGGGTGGGTCGAGACGGTACGCTTACTGGCAGAGCATCACGATTTTCGATCAAGGAGCAAGCATGACCCGCCCGTACGTCTTGCTTAACATAAGCGGTCCATACGGCGTGGGCAAGGACACGATCCTGAACTCTGTCCTACGCTCACACGCGACAAGGGTTCATCGGGTTTCGACTGTCACGACACGACCGTCAACTCCGGATGCCGACCCTTCGTATCGCAGCGTCACCGAGCACGAATTCGAGGAAATCACAAGTTCCGGTCATTGGATAATCACGCGCCAACTGAACGGTAGAGTGTTGTACGGCACCAGTCTCGACGAAATCGACGAAATGGCAGCCCGCGGGCAGGTTAATATCCACAGCGTGTACCCTTCAGACGAAGGTGCCGGCAGCCTTCGACGCGCATATGGTAATCGTCTATTCTCATTGGGAGTCCTCCCCTCGAGCGGTGACCGGGATCACCAGCTGAGTGTACTGCGACATCGCCTCCAGACGCGGGGGCGAGATCAGCCGGAAGTCGTCGTCGAGCGACTTCGCTACCAAGCCGCCGCTATCGACTACCTTCTTCAAAATCCCGTCGTACCTACGCCAGATGGTCCCATGCACGTATTCGATGAGATTCTCGTCAACGACGAAATACGCGCCAGCGAGGAATCCCTTCGAAAGTTGTGGGATGATCGCATCGCGCCAACGGTGGACGACTCTGGCTTGAGGTCCGACTACGAGATAATGCTCAGCGCGGAAAATCGTGTCTATGTCGGCGGTGATTACTACAATCCCGTCTCAGAATTGAAGTCGACGGCTCAAGTTATTGCCGTTGCCGAGTCAGTGGCAAATGTCAGAGGGCTCAACTTGACAGGCGATGGTGAGCCGACTCACAAGATATCTTTGCTCTTCCGAGAGCTAAACCGATCCCTGGGGCATTCACAGGTCCTGTTTGGTCTCTACGATCGGGGAAAGTACGAGATGGCACCATATATCTCGGACGAGGAGAGGCTTTTCAATTTCGAGGAGCAGGTTGCCGACGGAATGATCGGTAGGATTGCATACCTTGCCGTCGATGCGGATGACGCGGACGAAGGGTTGATGCGTGACTTTACTGGATGATCCTGTAGACAGAGGCTCGGAATCAGTGCTGTGAACAGGCAGGCGTAGTGTCGACATTCATCTGGGCCCGCGAGTCAGGCTAACTCTCCCCAGTCGTATGAGATTTTTGCAAGGGCCCCCACACCTCGTCTCGTAGGACCTTGTAGGGATTCGACTTGAACCCCCGAAACGCGACCCGGCCATCGCCAGCGAATGCGTCACGTAGACGACTACGGGCCGGCTCTCTGTTAACCAATTGCCACGCCTCTTCAGGGGAGAACCAACGAGCTTCCTCTGAGCCAACCAGCTTATGCGGACGATATTCGGTCGGCTGGCATTGGAACTGAAGGACGACAGTCTCATCATCAAGATCAAAGTACATCCCGACGAATCCGTTGACGGTGACGGTGTATCCTGTCTCTTCCTGGACCTCACGCACAAGTGCACCGACTCCATCCTCGCCGCGTTCGACTGCTCCTCCAGGCACCTCCCATCCCCGTTTCGGATGTCTGGCAAGCAGTACCTTTTCGTAATCATCGACGACGTATCCGATAACCGAAATAATAAAACGAAAGTGGCTGTTATCCATCAATCATGACCTATCGCTAGGTTGTGTCCTGGTGTCATGTAAAGCCAATCCCTTCTAAGCTTCCTCCCAGGGACCACCCTGCGGCGCCGCCTCCGCAAGGAGAAGATCGCGTGTTGTCGCGACGAGTCGAGCTCGCTCGGTTGAGATGTCGCCGCACGCCATACACTTCAGTACGTCGATTTCGCTCGCGGACAGCTTGTCGGTAGGCCTGGTCCTGAAGAACGACAATAGCGTCTCCATGTCCCACCATCGCAGCCTTATCTCGCGGACACCGTCCGTCACCAATCGTTCGAAGATGTGATCCCTAGTGCGGCGCCACGAAACGACCGCGTTATCTCTGTAGCTGTGGAAGTCTCCTTTGTCATCGATGAAGTAGACAATCTGAACCGAGCGGTTAAGTAGAGCCTCTGCTGGGTCATCCCGTAGTCTTGTGAGATACTCGTGCTCGATCTCTTCATCGCCTTGACATATTGCCCCAAGTGCGGCGCTGCGGCGGATGATTGGCGCCGTCTCGACCCTATACACCCGCCGTAGAAAGCTGAGGCTGCCGTTTGCTGGAATGCGGCCGATATAGTAAATAAGCTGCTCGCGTATGGCGTCATTCTCCGCATCTGACTCCTGCGTGTCGGCATGAGAAAGATGCCTTTCAAGGAGTTCTTCATAACGGCGAGAAAGATTGTCTAGGATGTGCGAAGCGCGTACGGTCGCGCGGAATTCAAGCCCGCTACGAATGAACCGGTTGATGTGGCTGCCATACGTAGCGGCCAGTTCGCGGTCGATTGCATATCCACCCTGCTCGAAGACGTTGATCACGGATCTAGAGATGACGAACTCCGCGAAGGTTTCGTGTCGAAAACCAATGATCACCTCGGCACGTTCATCATCGAGGCGCGTCTCGATGAGACCTCGGAATGCGGTGTCTTCAAGCATTGCATCGAGCGAGTCGCCAACCACACTTGCGATCACGTCGCGTAGACGAGGAGGAGAATCGCCACGTGTTGCGTCAAGCGCCTTGGCAACTGCCACGTGCGCGCTCTCAACAGCGACGGCCGACACTTGGCCGGTACCTCGATGCCGTTCCCTATGCTGCCAGTGACGGTATACAACACCGTAGAGTGCATAGGGATAGCTCAACTCCTCCTGTGAAAAATTGACGCGGGAGTGGAGCAAATACAGGAGAAGCGTGAGTTGCAGCGGGTTCCGCCATAGCGGTGACTGGCTCGGAATGTGGTCAAGTAGGTCGATTGCTCTTTGATAGAGCGACGCATCGCCCGCCTGGTCAGCGTAGCGCTGAGCGAATACTTCCACGTCTGCGCGGTTCCAGTCCTGAAGCTCTACGACCTCGTCGAAGAGGCTGCTCCAGTTTTCCCGCATTGCGATGTGCCGGAAGTAGAAATCTGTACGGCATGTCATACGGACTTGTACGCCACGGCTCCTAACCTCCGCCACGTAACCCATTACGGTCTCAAGGCTGGCTGACCCGACCTCATCGACGCCGTCGAGAAGCATCAGACTAATGTCTCGCTTGTCGTCATAGTGACTAGTCTTTTTGCTCTCCGCCACAACTGCCGCCGCGGTAGTGAGCGAGATCTTGTATTGCGGCGAGTATATTGAATCGTCGCGAAGAAACAAGGATCGCAGAAGAGTCGTCTTGCCGCCGCCGGGCGCACCAATCAACACGACTGCACCAATATTGCGATGGGCAGAATCCCAGGCCGCGAAACGAACGACTGGGCCGAGCGATTTCTGCGGCTGTACCATTGGATCTATGAATCGCTCAGGCCAGAGGAATCGGAAGCTCGGGCTTCCCTGTGGACTCCATGGCAGGACAGACGCATTCAAGACGCGGTCGCGTTCCTCTCTAGCGACTGCGACTGCGGATGCCGAACGCCGGTCCGCTTCGATTGCAGATATGAGTTCCGTGAACGAACGCTCGAATTCAGCCTCTGAACGAAAGTCGATATGCCTAAGTCGGCTCAACTCCTCTGGTACGTCACACGTTCGCAGCATTAGCGGAATGAGACGCATATGCTTGGCCGCTGGGTCGCGGTAGACCTCAAGGCTGGCTTCGAAATTCGTCCAATCTGAGGCAACCCATTCTGGTGTTAGAACGACCACGACACGCCGACTCGCCCTGAGCGCCGCGCTCAGATCTCGCACTATGAGTGCGCCAGGCTGAAGGGACCCTGGGCCAAAGAATACCCGCAGGGGCCTGTCGGGAATTGGGTGGGCCGTGAGCCTCTCGTAGACTGAACGGACCCAAGCCTCGTCCGTTCTGTTGTAGCTGAGGAAGACGTCGAACTCATACTCATCCATTGAGCGCGTCCTTAACGGGCGGACCGGCGTGGTAGTAAAGTTGCCTAGGAATCGCAGACATCAGCTTCGGTCATGCGGGAGTCGTCGTTATGTCGATGCGGGATTGGTGAGCGCAGTGATCCAGCGGCGACTCGGCTGGCTGCCGCGAGCACTCGGCCCACGACCGAGTGCTCGGCCGATGTCTGGTCGCGCCGCGAGAAGCTTTCAAGCAGGCTGGCGGCAGCTTTCTCTAGGGCGGGCACAAGGTGCTGCGCATGGACGTTCTCGCTTCGGTCACCCGCAAAGAGGCTCTCGACAGACGCCACCATGCCGGCGAACTGCGCCTGCCGGACATCGGCAAGAATCGACCGCACGTCTTCGATCGAACTAGCCAGGGCACCCTGCTCCCCGTATCTTGTCAGCGCCTTAAGGGAGTACACGAGGTCTCTTGTTGCGGCCTGTGACTCTCGCAGCGAGCGTGTCAGTACCGCCACGTTGCCGTCCACATAGCGATACGCGTATGAAAGGGTATCCCGGTCAACCTGTCGATCGAACAACTCGCGGCCCAACTTTGATTCCTCACGTTCAAGCAGTCGGACGTATGTAGAGTTGTACTGTAGCCGCATTTCATTCGTTAGCGCTGATACGCTCGCGACGAGGTCCTCGTCCCTCAAGAAAGCAAGGTTCTCCTCTATCTCAGTCAGAGTGCACAACGGGTCGAACATTATGAAACCAACCTCGACGACTACCCCTTTTTCGCGGAGGCGTCGGATCGCTGCAGCGCAGTCTTGCGGCCGGTGCCCTTTCGCATACCGACGCAACTGTGAGGTGCTGCCTGATTCAATGCCAAGGAAGACCTTCCGCATTCCGGTCGCGCGAAGGCGGTCGAGGAGGTCCTGCCTGAGGGCAGCCTCATCTGGACTATCTCGCGGGCCGAGGACTGAGCTGATGGTCATGCTCACGTCAAAACTAAAAGTAGGCATGATGTCGCGGATATACGACGTCAGGCCGATGACGAACGGCGCGACGTTCCCAAGGGAGCCACCTAGGAAGTCTTCGTCAGCAAACGTCACGGTGGATACGCCTAAGTCGTAGAGATTCGCGATGTCCGAGAGAAGCCTCTGTGTCGGAAAGCGCCTGTACTCACTCGGCCTGCCCTTTACATCCGTGAGTCCGCGAAGACAGAATGTACACGCAGCCCAAGAACATCCTCGGCTAGACTCGACGTAGACTTGTCCTCCGCTCTGGGCAATCTGTCGAACATGACCGCGGAAAGGAGTTGCAATTGTTTGGAGGTTGCCGAGGACGCGCCTCGGTACCCGCGTTACTCCATCGGGCCTCGCGTATCGTACATTCTCAATTTCCCCTAGCTCGGCGCCGTCCAGCCAGGTCTCAATGAGTTTCGGGAATGCGGAATCGCCCTCTCCTTCGACCACCACCGCATGAGGCTCAATCACGGCGATAAGCTCGTCGCCGAGATAAGATGCCAGGGGTCCGCCGAAGACGATCAGAGATCTCGATGCTGTTATGGCTTCTCGTATCCGGGGAAACTCTCGTTGAAGCACGGAGAAGGTTCCGTACTGCACCGCAATCCCGACAACGTTCGCCTTGGATGTGCGTATCGCGTCAACAACATCGGAGCAATCCTCGATGCCTGTCATGGCCTTGTCTACGATTGTCAAACTCTCAAGTCAACCGGCCAACCGATTCTGCGTCATGCCGGCGATCACTGAGAGTCCGTGGCTTTCGCCGATTGCGGGATACCGTTCGGAGAATAGCGCGACAAGTACGACCCTAGCCACCCCCGACTCGGAGGATTCACCACCAGGGCCAACTCTTCGATGTTGGTTGGTTGGGGCGGAGCGCACCGACATGGAGGGTAGCGTACAGGACGGGTTCAAGGGGTCGTCGCAACAGTGCCGGTAAATGACCCTTTCGCGTTCAGCCTTACGCGGTGAGCGGCCTTGTGCCGGGTGCTGTGTGCCGCCGGGGCGGGCTGCTGCCTGCCCCTTGGGTCTGCCGTCAGGGGCCGCAGTGGTCTCCGGGGTCAAGGCCGGGCCCGCAGGGCCCGTCGGCTTGCCGATGCGCAGCAGCCTTGAGGCCGGAGGGGCGGCCCCGTAGGCTGCGGCACCCGGCTCCGGGAAAGCCAGCGGCGGCGCCAGCCGCCTCCTTCTTCGTCTTTTCAGGCTGCGCAGGCGGCCAGGAACTCATCCAGCGCCTCGGCCGGGGTCTTCCAGCCAAGCGTCTTGCGGGGGCGGCCGTTGAGGGCGGCGGCGACAGCGGCCAGGCCGCCGGGGCTGTGGCGGCTCAGGTCGGTGCCCTTGGGGAAGTACTGGCGCAGCAGGCCGTTGGTGTTCTCGTTGGTGCCCCGCTGCCAGGGGCTGTGCGGGTCGCAGAAATAGACCTCGATGCCGGTATCGACGCGCAGCCGGGCGTGGCCGGCCATCTCCGCGCCCTGGTCCCAGGTCAGCGACCGGCGCAGCTGAGCAGGCAAGGTGATGATCGCCGAGGCGATCGCGTCCCGGACCGCCTCGGCGCCATGCCCGGCCAGCGCGGGGCCGTTCTTGGCCCGCGGGCTTGTGCCGTGGCCTTTCATCGGCGGCAGGTGCAGCAGCATCGTGAACCGGGTCGAGCGCTCGGCCAGGGTGCCGATCGCCGAGCTGTTCAGCCCCACGATCAGGTCCCCCTCCCAGTGCCCGGGCACCGCCCGGTCCGCAGCCTCAGCAGGCCGCTGGCTGATCAGGACCTCAGGGGTCACGAACTTCCGGCCGCGGCCGCGGGCGCGCGCCCGGGGGACGCGCAGCGCCCGGCCGGTGCGCAGGTACGCGGTCAGCTCACGCCGCAGCGCGCCGCGGCCCTGGACATACAGGGCCTGGTAGATCGCCTCGTGCGAGACCCGCATGGACTCATCATCAGGGAAATCGGCCCGCAGCCGGCCCGCGATCTGCTCCGGGCTCCACGCCACCGCCCAGCGCCGGTCCGCCCGCCGGCCGTGCCGGCGCCCGATCCACCGCACCTCCGGGCCCGGCACCGGCCCGCCACCCGGCCTGGTGACCGTGCCGGCGAGCCGGTCCTGCACGTACTCCCGCAGGACCTGGTTCGCAGCCAGTTTCGCGATCTTCGGACGGCGTGCCCGCAGATCTGCGTGCCACTGAGCGGCCATGGCCCGGTACTCCAGCCCGCCGCCCCGGGTCGCCGCGTTCCGGCGCAAATCCCGCGAGATCGTCAACGGCGACCGGCCCGCGCGCCTCGCGATCTCACGGACACCGCACCCCCGCACACGCAAGATCGCGATCTCCTCCCGCTCCGCGAACGACAAGTACCGCCCCGACAGCCGCGCCAGGCTGACCGGCCGGATCCCGCCGCTGTCACGGAACCATCGCGTACCAACTGCCGGGGACACACCAGCCACAATGCCCGCGTCCTCACTCGGCATTCCCCTGGAGATCGCCACCCAGAACCGCTGCCGGTGTTCCCGCCTGGCCACCGGAGGCCGCCCCGGCGAACGCATCGCCGGCCTCCCCGCCCGGCCAGCCGCCCACCCCTGTGGCCGTCCCATTCGCCCACCTCCACCTGAAGGTGTTGCGACGACCGGTTGAATTCGCCCAGTTCACCTCAGCGTTGAATTCTCTCTGCCAACTCCAGTAGCTTCCTGTCTCAGGGCTTCTTGAAGGGCGTAATAAAGCCCGGGCCCTCGGAGTACAAGCTGTACCTGCAGGTCCTGATGGGAGCTGCAGGCCGCGTAGACCCAAACAGCCAACGAGCAGGACGCTCGCATACCACTTGACGCGACGCAGCTCAGCAGTCACGCTTCACATATCGAACCAGGGGGTGGCGTTCGATGATTGTTTGGTCTTCACGGTGGGTTGCGAATCGCCGCGCCGCGCGGCCGCGGTTAGGTGAGTGCCTGCCATGCCTCTCCAGACTGGCAACGTCAGCTCCCGACCGAGTGCCAGAAAGCCCGTTTCAGCCCGGGCAGTGTCACACGCTCACGGCTACTGCCGTCGCATTCCGCCAACGAGCCGCCAACAAACGATCAAGAGGCCCGACCGCCGTTCTGGCGATCAGGCCCCTGATGCGATGAAGGAGCGGGGCCTCCCGCTCTCCGTAGGTGACCCGAGGTTCATGCTCGGGTTGTCTACGCCATCTACGACGATGGGAGGCCCACTGCAGAAGCGTATGACGGCCCGCAGATCGTGGGCATGGACCTGCACCGGCGGCGCAGCGTGCTGGTCCGGATGACGCCGGACGGCAGGCGGCTGGACAAGGCCCAGATCATTAACAGCCCGGAGGAGTTGCGGCGGGAGATCGCCCGGGCGGGGGAGCACCCGAAGGTGGTGCTGGAAGCCACGTACGGCTGGTACTGGGCGGCGGACACGCTGGCGGACGCTGGTGCGGAGGTGCACCTGGCGCATCCGCTCGGGGTGAAAGCCTTCTCCTACCGCCGGGTCAAGAACGACGAGAAAGACGCGGCTGACCTGGCTGACCTGCTGCGGATGGGCCGGCTGGCCGAGGCGTGGGTCGCGCCGCCTGAGATCCGTGAGCTGCGGGAACTCACCCGTTACCGGCAAAAGCTGGCCCGGGCCCGCACCAGTGTCAAGGACCAGGTGCATGCGGTGCTGGCCAAGCTCGGCGTCCTGGTGACCTGCTCCGACATCTTCGGTGTCTGGGGTAGCAGCTGGCTGGATGGCGTGCCGCCAGGCCAGCCTTATGCCGGCAAGGTCGCGTCGCTGCGCAAGCTCGCCGGTGAGCTGACTGGCGAGATCACGCTGCTGGACATCGTCCTGGCTGACCTGCTGGAGGGTCACGACGGGTACCGCGCCCTCCAGGCCCTGCCGGGCATCGGCCCGGTCCTGGCCGCGGTGATCGTCGCGGAGATCGGCGACGTCCGCCGGTTCTCCTGCCCCGGCCGGCTGTGCTGCTGGGCCGGCCTGACTCCCCGCCACCGCGAATCGGACCTGAAGGTGGCCCGCGGTCACATCACCAAGCAAGGTTCCCCGCTGCTGCGCTGGGCAGTCGTGGAGGCGATCCAGCGCCAGCCCGACGGGCCGATCCGGGATGTCAGGGACCGCATCATCGCCCGCCGCGGCAAGGAGGCGCGCAACATCGCCAAGACTGCCGCGGCCCGCCACTTGCTCACCTGCGTCTTCTACGCCATGCGTGACGGGCAGGCCAGGTCACTGGCCAGGCGCACCGCCGCCAGGGACGCCGCGTGAGCAGGCCCGGACACGGGCAGCGCGTGATCGCGAGCAGGTCTGGCCCCCGCCACCAGGCGGCGCGGCCGCGCCTCTGATTGATCCCGCTGCCCGACGCGGAATGCCCCATGCCCCCGCGGCCAGACACCGCGGGAACCCCGAAGGGATGACCGCAGCCGGAGGCCTGCCAGCCAACGAGACTGCACCTGGGGCGCGCTCCACAACCACATACCTGTTCCCGGCGCGCGCAAGTATCCGCCGCAAGCAGGACCGGCCTCAAGGTCGTTCGTCCAGCCGGGCGCTCCACCTTGACCCCGGCCCTGCTTCCAGCATGCCCCAACCCGGCCGGAAACCACCAGAAAAAGGGCACACCGACCCTCTTGACCGGCCCCCCTTCTTCAGGGATGACCTGCAACTACCTGGTAGCGGGGGCAGGATTTGAACCTGCGACCTCTGGGTTATGAGCCAAGACGTCAATGTTCAGCACCGTACGGCAGTCATCGGCATTCGTTATCATCACTCGAAGCGACTACCATGTAGTCATGGCGAAGCGTGCAGCGACACCGGTCCGGTTCGACATGGCCGTAGCCGAGCGACTTTCGGCGTTCGTCGTCGCCAACCCCGGCATGTCCTTGTCGTCCGCGGCGAACCGGCTGGTCGATGAAGCCCTCAGGATGAACGAGCATCCCGGCCTCGTGTTCCGGCCCGGCCCTACCGGGCGGCGCGCTGGGCTGGTCGGCGGGCCCGACGTATGGGAAGTGGTCCGCGCGGTGAAATCCGCCCGTACCGCAGAACCCGGCATGGCTGAGGATGACCTGCTTGTGTTGGTGGCTGAGAACACGGGCATCCCGGTGCGCCTCATCCGCGCCGCCGTCCGGTACTGGGCCTCCTACACCGAGGAGATTGATGCTGAGATAGCCGCCGCTGAGGCGGCTGAGGAGTCCGCCGAGGACGCGTGGCGGCGGGAACGCCGCCTGCTCGCCGGGTAGGACCATGAGCTACCCGCTGCTCCTGGATGAGATGTTCTCCGGCGCCATCGCCGAGCAACTCCGGGCCAAAGGCCATGACGTTCTCGCCGTCGTGGCCGACCCGGCCCTGGTCGCGCTGCCCGATGAGCAGGTCCTCGCCTGCGCCGCCAGCGCCGGGCGCGCTTTAGTGACCGCCAACATCAAGGACTTCGTTCCCCTGGACGCCCGCTACCGGGCAGCCAGCCAGGCTCACGCCGGGCTGATCCTCGTCTCAGCCAAGACCTTCCCGCAGAGTCGCAGTTACAGCGCCGCCATCACCAGCGCACTGTCCGCCCTACTCGACCAGTCCGCCCCGCTGCAGCCTGGCCAGGTTACGTTCCTGCCCCGCCAATAAGCAGCCCCATCGCCCGCTGGTCTGGAAAAAGACCAGGCGCGGACGACCTGTCATGCCGAAAGTAGTGCGTAGCTTTAACGGATCACCATGCTTGGCTGCGCATACCCATGCGCGGCTTCGTGATCATGGCGGTCCTGGTTCTGTCTAACGAGGTAGCAGCCTTCGCTGCTGCACCCTACGGACAGCTCGGGTGCTTCCACCATCGTCGCTACCGAGGCTGCGCTCCGGTCCCAGGCCGTTCCTAGGGCCGGAACGCCAACCTGCTACTGCGCTTCTGGCAACTACCCGGACCGGACTCTCACCGCCAGGCGACGACGAGCTTCCGATCAGGTCATGACCGCCGGACGATCACCTCCTGATCTCTGGATGCACCTCGGAGTACTACGCATAAAATCTTGGTAAACCTCCCGATCAGGGTAGGCGTCTTCTGTACCGTAACGCTGAGCGTGCTTGGGGGGTAGGCGTGAAGCCTGTCGTTGGTATTCGTCACGTGCCGGTCCAGGTATGGGAGAAAAGTAGGGTCGAGGTCCGGCGGGATCAGTCCTCTTTACGATTGATCATGCCTATCGCCTTTCCTGAGCAGGGGCACAGCTATCGCTTCGAGCAACGAGTGGAACAGCTTGCTTCGAGCGGACACTGGCAGCTTCTCGGGGGCGAGAAGCACGGCTTACTGTCTCATGTCCGTACCCATTTCAATAGCGTCAGGCATCATTCTTCTCATGTCTCGGACCGCCGTGACGGACTTGGTGAGCCGGCAATCGACCCGGCTCTGGCATTCGGCTATATCTTCACCGACGCTGGACTGAGCGAGCTGTCTCTTCCCGGGCCAGGCTTCTCCTTCCGGGTACCGAAGAGGCCGAATGTCCAGGCTGACATCACTGGCGTCCAGGTAGGAATCTTCCGCCTTGGCGTCGGCTTCGTCTCGCTGGAGATCAAGCCGAGATCAAGTGCCCTGCCCGACTGGCTCGACGCGCTCCATTACCTTCGCTTCTACCGCGGCCGGGGAACGGCGCTGCGAGGCAGTGGATCCGAAGGCGACGTCGCCTCGCTGAGAATCGAGGACTTCCTGGGACCAGTGCTGGCCGCAGTAGCCCTCGACGGCGAGAGATCCCCATTCGTCGGCAAGTATGACGGTACCGGGCGACCGCAGGGCCTGTCCATCAAGGAACTCTACACGCGCGGCGAACTTCTCACCTACGTGACGTTGTTCGCCGACGGGGTACCGGAAGACAGCCAGCGCCATTTCCTTTACACCGTGGTCAACAGGTACCGCTCCGCCAGCCAGGCGACCCCGGCAGAAGGCGATGACGACGACTTCTGGTGCCTGCCCTACCAAGGGGGACAGCAGTTCTTGAACTCGATTGAAGGCTCCGCCTTCGTGGCCTTCGATGCCGGGCAAACCCAGTTCGACTTGAATACGCTGCCCTCCCACCTCCGCACCACCTACTTCACGCTGTTCCTGCTGGCCCTGCTTCAGCGCTTCGCACTTGACCAGCTCTCCGAAGCGGTCGCCCTATCCACGGGCCGGGTGCTCGCCGGGTCTGAGCGTGGTCACGCCCGCGGGGAACTGATGCGGATAACCGATCTCGACAGCCGTCTGCTCGACTTCACCAGTCGCTGCTACTTCGTGCAGGTGAGCCAGACGGCCCACCACCACGGCTACTACACCCACCTGCGAGAGGTGAACGAGATCGAAGGGCGGTACCGGGAGGTCACCGAGGAAATACACGCGCTGCGGGCGCACGCCGCGTCGCGCGTCGGCGTCGAGCAGGAGCGGACCTCGCTCCGCGTCGGAGCAGCGCTCATGGTGATCACCTGCGTACTACTGCCCCTTCAGGTCATCGAGTCTCTCTTCTCGGCCAAGCTCGCTGAATTGCCGGGCATCCGAATGCTGTCACCAGGGTGGTCCGCTGTCACCGCGGGCATCGTGCTGCTGCTTGCCATCGGGGCGGCACTACTGATTCTCAATGGCGGTCGGCGCAAGCGCCGCCGTGATGGAAGTACTCCATAACATGCCAGGGGGGACCATGACCACCACAGTCGCGTTGGGAGAGGCGGCGCAGCTTGAGGCCGTAGGCAGATGGGATCAGGCGGCCGATCTGTACGAAAAGGAGTTGGCCGGGCAGCAGAGCCCAGCCGACCGCGCGCTTCTTCTAGTGAACCTGACCCGGTGCCTGCGCGAGGACGATTGCTACGACGAGGCAGATGAACGGATCGGACAGGCCAAGGAGTTGGTCGAAGAACGTGCCGAGCCGCGAGTGTGTGGGCTCATACGGCTGGAGGAAGGACGCCTGAGCGAATACCAGGGTGACAACCGCGGCGCGCGGCGCAAGTACGCCAGGGCGCTGACCCTCCTCGAGAACTTTAAGACCGAGCGTTTCCCGGCGATCCTGGCCAGTGCCGCGCTCGAACGGTCACTGGGCGAGCTGCGCAGGGCCGAGGAGTTGCTGCAGCAGATAGATCTCAGCGAGCTGACCGGCGAGCATCAGGCGGACTATCTCGGCGCGCTGGGCGCCGTGCAGCTTGCCCGTGGCGACTATCGGTCCGCAGAGGAAACGCTCAGCCAGGCTCTCGAGCTGGATGAGGCACAGTTGACCGAATACGGCGCCGTCGACACGAGGCTGCTGCTGGCCCAGGCGTACCTCGGGCGTGGTGATCGTGACCGTGCCCGGCGGCTCATCGAAGAGGTCAGGGACGACGTCGAGGCCGTCGATGACATGGCCACCTTGTCCGACACGTTCTCATTGCTCGGCCAGCTCTACGAGGAAAGCGATGACTATGTCAACGCGGTGCGCTGGTACCAGCAGGGGCTCAACCTGGACCTGTCCGCACAGGATCTCCTTGGCCAGGCCCGCGCCTACATCAGGCTGGCCCGCACTTTCCGCAAGCGAGGGGATCTCCGCCGGGCGCAGGACAATCTGGAGGATGCACGGCCACTGTGCCGGGACAACGACGTGGAGAGAGCAGAGCTGCTCACCGAGGAGGGCAACCTGGCTCTCGACCAGGGTGACTACGCGATTGCCGAGGATAAGTACCGTCAGGCCAAGCAGCTGATCGAAGAGGATGGTGACGACCGCAGGACGGCCATTGCCGCGCGCCACCTCGCCCGTGCCCTGCAGGAGAAAGGTGACCTGCCGCGCGCGGAATCGCTGCTGCGAGAGGCCATGCCCGTGCTGCGCGACCGAGGCGACCTCCGTGAGCTTGACGATCTTCTCGACGACCTAGGCGCCGTCCTGCTCGAACAAGATCGATACGACGAGGCACTGCAAATGCTCGATGAGAGCTATCAGCTCGACCAGCAGATAGGAGCGGTGGCAAGTCAGGGGACGACGCTGCTGCTGCGTGGTCAGGCGTTCCACCGGGCCGGAGAACGGGAGAAGGCGGGAAGATCGCTCCACGCGGCACTCGACATCTACCGTCAGGTCGGGGACGAGGTGGGCGAGTCTAATGCGCGATTCCGGCTGGGCGAATGGTACGAAGCAGAAGGTCAGCTCGATCGCGCGCTGGAGCATTTCCGTGCCGGCCAGGCGATTGACAACCGCCACGATGACCGGCTCGGTCTCGGCAGGACCGCTCGTGCGCTCGCCTCGATCTATCGGCGCAAGGGCGACAGCCGCCGCGGCGCCGAGTTTCTTGCCGAGGCGAGACGCGAACTCCAGCACATCGACGACGTCCCAGAACATGCCCTGCTAGAGATGGAAGCGGGCCGGATCGCACAGGCGCGCGGACTCTACGACGACGCCGAGGAGAGCCTGCGCGCGGCCGCGCGGATGTTCGACTCGCTCGACAGCAGGGTGCAGTCCGCGAAGTGCCATCGGCTTCTGGCGTCGGTGGCATTCTCCCGCGGCCGCTTTGACCAGGCCGAAACGCTTCTCGACCGCGCTCGCGAAGAATTCAGTCGCAGCTCTGCCCTGCCTGAGCTCAGCGAACTGTACGACGATCTCGGAGAGCTCCGGTTCCGGCAGAGCCGCCTGAACGACGCCGAAGCAGCAATCAGGAAGAGCTTGGAGATTGACCGGGACATGGGCTGGCGCCGAGGCAAGGGGCGTAGCCTACTGCTGTTGGCGGAGATAGCGCTGGCCCGGCAGGATATCCCGCTGGCCAGGAAGCACGCCGCCAGTGCGCTGGATAACTATACGGAGGCAAAAGACGAGGTCGGTGTAGCCAGGTGTCGGCTGACACTCGGTGACTGCCTGCTGGAGGAAGATGAACATCTGGCCGCCATAACCGAATATAAGGCTGCCCGCCGGGCCGACATGCGTATGGGCAATGAGGAAGGGCTTGCCCGATGCTACCGCAAACTTGGACGGGCTTATCGGCTGCGGCGGGAGTGGATACGGGCTGAGGAGGCGATGGAACAGGCTCAGGAGTATGGCCAAAATGTCCAGGATCCCAGGGAGCAGGCTTTCTACTGGCTCGAATTCGGCACGCTTAAGGCGGCAGTGAATGACCACGCCGCAGCCATTCATCACTACCACCTGGCGCAGAAATCGTTCGACGACCTTTCTGACCGTCCGAATCTCACCACCACCCATCAGCGGTTGGCTGCCTCCCATCAGGCGCAGGGCCACGTCGAAGAGGCTCTGCGCTGCATGCGAGAAACCGTACAGGGGCACGCAAACCTCTGGTCCCTCATGGTCGGTGATCTGCATCCACTGGTCGCCAAGGCCGCAGAGCCAGGATTCCTGGACGGTCACTACGTAGCCGCCACAATGCAGGCGTATGTGGCACTCGAGGAACGGATCCGCCAGGCTGCCGGTGATATTGGAGAAAGCAGGGACTACGAGCGTATAGGAGACCTGGTCGGGTTCTGGCTCAACTCGCGCAATGACAAAGCCCCCCAGCTCGAGAACCGTCGCGACCTGAGTCACTGGTCCCAGTTCATCCGCGCCTGCTTCTCGCTGGTCCGCAACCCGTTGGCGCATGGTTCCGAGGAAATGAGTGCCAGGGACGCGTTCGTGGCACTGTGCATGGCCGACTTCATCTCCCGGGGTCTGTTTCCGTGAGTGTGCGACGCAGACCGGCGTGATGCCCAGCCCCGACGGGGCGGCATGGCCAAATAGACACCCGTAGTGACCTATCCCAGAGGCGAGGCTGGCTAAATTTAGTCGCCTCAGAATGACTTTTCTGGCACCCGAGATGGTCAACGCTGGGCACGACGAAAGTCACCCATATCGAGTCGAGAGCAGATCGGGGCTTCGCGGTTACGTCGATTGGTCGGCGGCGGCCGAGGAAGTTCGCATAAGTATTCATGGCAGCTTATCCAACGAACGTCCTGTCATAGCCGCGTTCCGGGCGGTGACGCTAGGCCTCTTGGTGGGTGGAGCCTGGGTGGTTGGTACAGCGAACCCGGCAAGGGATCCAAAGCTTAGCTTCGGCGAGCACCCCAGGCGGTCGGTGATGTTGTTCTCTGCCAGTCCCGCCCGATCACGCCCGGTGTATGCGGCCCAATCTCGCAGACCGGCCAGTGATGTCGATTACTGCCGATCTGGAGCAGGCCGTGCCGGGCTTCCGGGCTTCCGGGACTGATCCCGCCAACGGGCCGGCAACGGATGATCAAAAGACCTGACCGCCTTCCGGCGATCAGGCCCCTGACCTGCAACTACTTGGTAGCGGGGGCAGGATTTGAACCTGCGACCTCTGGGTTATGAGCCAAGACGGCAGTGTTCAACCTGGGTCGGCACGGTCCGGCAGCACGGGTCAGGCTGGCTTTCGGCTGAACTCGTCGAGTTCGATGTCAGCCAACTGGCATACCGCACGTAGCTGGGCGCGGACGTCCCCGGGTACGGCGTGGATGTGGTTTGCGCCGAAACGCTGCAGGAAGTCGCCGGCTTCGGCGTCGAGCCGAGCGAACGCGTGCGGCCACTCGAAGGTGGAGGCCCGCATCATCCGATCGTTCGTCTCATCGTCGTAGCTTTCGAGCTCGCCCAGCATCAGCTGCAGCCGGTACCGGCCATCGAGGCGGGACAACCGGGCCAGCGTCATCTGCCCGGGGGCGGCCAGATGGTGCACGGAGGCTCCGCCGGCCGGGAAGAAGAAGACCTCGGGGTACAGGTGCACCCGGGCCAGGTTCTCGGCTGGGTCCGCGCTGCGCGCGGCGAACCAGGTGGCGTGCTGGCCTGAGTTGCACAGGTCCCAGACGTCGCGGTCGGCGTGGTAGTGCCTGACGTCGGCGAACAGGACCGGGGAACCGGTGAGGAGCTTGAGGATCTGCATGGTCAGCGCGCCGTCCATGTCGGATTCGGTGGCGCATACGTGGGTTGGCTTCGGGCCGTCCCAGTCGTATGGGTCGTTCAGGAACGCCTCGGTGATGTCCATCGTGGCGAAATGCTCAGTGAGCTCTGGCTGTCCCTTGATTCCGGTGAAGTCCAGATTTCGCTCGTCGATCAGCTCGCGCATGGCGTAGTAACTGCGGATCTGCCGTTCCAGCAGCTCCGGGGTGAGCCGGTCACCGTCGTAGTGCACCGTGGCGGCGTTTTTCTCCAGCCAGCCGCGGGCGGCGGCTGCCTGGGAGGCGGGTATCTTCTCCGCGCGCAAGACCAGTTCCCACTGGTCGATCTCCTCGACGTCGATGCCGAACTTGCGGATCCAGGTCTCGGTGGCGGCCACTGCGGTGTTCATCCCCATTGGGCGGCCGCCGATCCGGCCGAACGTGGCCCCGCGCAGCGCGGCGACCGTCCTGGCTGCCTCGGCCAGCATGCTGACCTGGCCGATCATGGCCGGGTCAGGCTCGCCCCACATCCGGTCGTGGGACCGCGCGATCTGGTCGAGCGCGCCGCCAGCCGCCAGCATGCCCACCATTCCCGGCTGGACCGGGTCGATGTTGGAGATGAGCAGCAGCGGCGATCTGGTGGCGTCCGCGGCGAGCATGGTGAAGTGCGGGAAGGCCCACACCGCGTAGTGGAAGATGGTCAGGTCCACCCCGCTGGCGGCTACCTCCCTGGCCAGCCGGGTAGCCAGGACGTTGGAGGTGACCGGGCCGGCAGCCCGGACCACGTCGTGGCCGGCTACCTCCAGGGCGGTGGATAGGCGGTCCTCGGCAGCGCGGACGAACGCGGTAGTGTCATCGTGCACGTACGGGCGTCCGTCCGAGATGCTGAGCAGGCCGATGCGGGCCATCGTGTCCTCCCTGTTTGTCAGGCCTGGCCGGCTGAGCCGAAGGCCGTCATCCGCTCCGTGATCAGGTCTCGCATGGCTAGCCGCCCGGCGCGCAGGTAGGTGGCCGGGTCCACCGCTTCAGCGTCGGCTGCCAGCGACTTGCGGACCGCGGCGGTGAACGCCAGGTGTGAGTCAATGCCCTGGTTGATCTTCCTGATGCCAGCGGCCACCGCGCGGACCTTGTCGGCCATTGGTACGCCCCAGGAGTCGGGCAGCATGCCGCCATATGCGTTTACCTCGGCGACCAGGTCCCGGGGGAGGCTGGATGACCCGTGCATGACCAGGTGCACGCTGGGCACCCGGCGGTGGATGTCGTCGATCAGGTCCAGCCGGAGCACGTCTGGGCCGGGTTCGTGGTCGAATTTGTAGGCGCCGTGCGAGGTGCCGATCGCGACCGCGAGCGCGTCCACTGCGGTCGCGGTGACGAACTTGAGGGCCTGCCCCGGGTCGGCCAGCACGATTTCCTTTGCGTTCGCTGTGCCTTCGCCGCCGCCGATCGTGCCGAGTTCGCCCTCCACTGATACTCCGGCGCGGTGCGCGAGCTCGGCGACCTCCCGGGTCACCGCAATGTTGTCGGCCAGTGACGCCGGAGTCTGGCCGTCTGCTGCCAGGCTGCCGTCGATCATGACACTGGTGAATCCGGCGTCGATCGCCCGGCGGCAGGTTGCCGGGTCAGGCCCATGGTCCAGATGGAGGGTCACGGGCACATCCGGATAATGGCCGGTCAACTGGTGGAGTGCCTGCCACCAGGCTGCCTCGCTGGAGTAGGGGCTGCATCCGGCCAGGGTCTGCACGATGACCGGTGACCGGGCGGCGGCGGCCGCCTCGAGCACCGCGTCTGCCTGGACGAGATCGGACACGTTGAACGCGCCGACCGCGTACTGGCCGGCCTCGGCCCGGTCGAGCACCTCCCGCATCGTCAGGAGAGTCACAAGTGGTCACCTTTCTGCCGCCGGCCCGGGCGTGAGTCCGGGGCCGGCAGGGTGGTTACAGGGCTGAGGTCAGGCCAAGCTCGGCGTAGTCCAGTACGTGCGGCTGCCCCAGGCAGAGCGCGGCGTGCTGCACGCGAGCCGCGCTTTCTACCGCCACGCTGCACTTGAACGCGGTAGTCAGGTCCGCGCCGACGGTCATCAGGCCGTGGTTGCCCCACACCACCGCGTTCCGGTCGCCGAGGACCTTGACCATCGCCTCGCCGAACTCGGTGCTGTTGCTCGGCATGAACGGCATGATCGGCACTGCGCCGCGGGAGTAGATGACCATGTTGATCAGCACGCCCTCGATCGGGCGGCCCAGTACCCCGAAGACGTTGGCGTAGGTCGGCTCGGTGTGCACCACCGCGTTCACGTCCATCCGGTGCCGGTAGACGACGCAGTGCACGTCTGTCTCAGACGAGGGGTCGTGATCTCCCTCGACGCGGCGGCCGTCCGCGTCGACCACGACGATGTCGTCAGCGGTCATCCGGTCATAGTCCACGTCTGTCGGGGTGATCGCGATCAGGCCGCTGGATGGCACCCGCACGCTGATGTTCCCCTGCGTGTTGAAGTTCAGCCCGTACTCCATTGACCGGCGGCAATAGTCCAGGATGTCCTGCTTGATACGCCTGTCCACGAGGCTCATGCATCATCTCCAAGGGCGAAGTGATAAACGGGTCGGAGGGCTGGATAGAGGAGCGCGTAGCGCTGGCGCTGCTGCTGGTACCAGCGCTCGGTGCCGGGATCTGGCCGGACCCAGGCGGGTGGCCCGATGCTGGCTCCCATGGCGTGGATCGCCGGGTAGAAGCCGATCGCCCCACCGGCGACCATGGCCGCTCCCCGGGCGGTGGCATGGCCGCCCACCACGCCGAGCGGCAGGCCCGCAGCGGACGCTCTCACCTGGATGGGGCTCGGCTGCCCCAGGCTCCCGGAAGTGGTGCCACCACCAGTGACGCGCAATTCCGTGAGACTGATCCCGGCCAGGGTCAGGGAGTGCACGTTGCGTGCGACCTCGAACCCGGACGCCTCGAGCAGCGCGCGCAGCAGTTCGCCCCGCGACGTTCCGTGCGACAGCCCGATAAATGCGCCCCGGGAGAGCGGGTCGTTCTCGGCCGTGCCGCTGCCGCCGAGGTGCGGCAGCGCCAGCACCCGGGCCGGCTCGGCGGGGATGGAGCTGATGAGCTGGCTGAGCGGGTCCTGGGCTGCGGGGGGGCACAGCAGGCCGGCCAGCCAGTCCAGGCTCGCACCGCCAGACGGGATACCGGCCAGCACGATCCAGCGGTCAGAGGCCCACGGCCGGTACATCGGGAAGCTGCTGGCCGCCAGACCGGCCGGCCATCCCGGCACGGTGACTGTGAGGCATTCGCTGGTGCCCAGCGACAGTGCCGCCTGGCCAGGCTCGGTCGCACCCGCTCCCCACAGTGCGCAGGCCTGGTCATGGGCGCCCGCCACCACCAGCGGAGGATCAGGAAATCCAAGGTCCCAGGAAAGGTCGCGGGACATCCGGCCAAGCTCGGTGCCGACGGGCACAGCTCGCGGCATCCAGCGCGCCGGGATGCCCGCCGCCTCCAGGATTTCCGCCGACCACTCGCCCTGGCGGGTATCGAAAGCCATGGTCCGGGCGGCCATGGTGTAGTCGATGGCCGGCTCAACCCCCAGACGCCGGGCGATCAGATCGCCCAGGCAGTGGACGCCTGCGGTGCGCTGCCACACGTGGGGCTCGCGCCGCAGCCAGGCGATCTTCCCGACGGAGAACATAGGGTGCGGCGGCTGCCCGGTGATGGCCCGGATCCGGTCCCCGCCAACCGCCCGGCAGATCGAGGCCGTTTCGGTCACAGCCCGCATGTCGACGGCGATCGGTGCCATGGCGAGGACCCGGCCGTCCGCTCCGATAGGGACCACGGTCTCTCCCTGGACCGCGACCGCGAGCGCCTGCGGGCCTTCCGCCAGATGGGCGTTGACCTTGCGCATGCAGCCGGAGACGGCCGCCCACACCTCATCCGCGTCGATCTCGGCCCGGTCCGGAGTGGGTGCGGTGATCGGGTACCGGGCCGTGGCTGCGGCCACCTCAGCCAGGTCACCGTCATAAGCCGCGACCCGGCAGCCGCTGGTGCCCACGTCCACGCCGAGAACGGTGCCTGTCATCCCTTGACGGCCCCTTCCAGCAGGCCCGCCACGAACCAGCGCTGCACGGCAACGAACAGCAGGATCAGCGGGGCGGCGACGAAGGTCAGGATGGCGAACAGGGCCCCTGGGTTGCCCAGGTAAACCCCGCTGTATTGCTGTGGGATCAGCGGGAGGGTCATCATCTGGTTCTGGGTCATCACGGTCAGCGCGAGGAAGAATTCGTTCCACCCGGTGACGAACTGCCAGACCGCGACGAAGATCAGCGAGGGACGGAGCATCGGCAGCACCACCCGGGTCAGGAATTTCCACAGGCCGGCCCCGTCGATCACCGCTGCCTCGAACACGTCCTTGGGTAGGTCCTGCATGAAGCCGGCCAGCACCACCACCGCGAAGGGGATACCCAGCGCTGCGTACGGCATGATCAGGCCCAGGTAGTTGTTGATCCAGCCGGCCTGTTTCAGGAGTGCGCCGAGCGGGACGACCAGCGAACTGAGCGGGACCATGAGCGTGATCAGGATGGCCGCGAACATGGCCCGGGAGTAGCGCAGCTTGAGGACGGTCGAGGCGAACGCGAACATTGCCCCGGCCGCGACCACGATCAGGGTGGAGATCGTGGTGACGATCACGGAGTTGAGCAGGTACCGCGGGATTGGGTTGTCTGCGAAGACCTGTGCGTAGTTGGCGCCGGTGACATGCGTGGTGATGATGGACGGGTTGAATACGTCGGCCGGGGTGCGCAGCGACACGCTGACCATGTACACGATCGGCAGCAGCCAGATGATGGCCACAATCGACAGCAGGGTGATGACGATGCTGGGCTTGACCCTGAGCCACATCTGCCGTCCGGGATGGGTCCGCCGGGGAAGCCGCGCCGTGCTGGCTGACCCCGAGAGTTCAAGCGTGCCGTGGAGTGTCCTGGGTGAGGTGGTTCCTGCTACCTGCCTAGTCATCGGCCTGTCACCGTCAGACGGGTACCGAACACGCCGATCTGCATGATCGTTGCGCCGAACGCGATGAGCAGGGTGATCACGGACAGCGCTGACGCGTAGCCGGTCTGGTCGAGGATGAAGCCGGTGCGGAAGATCTGGGTTCCGAATATCTCGCTGGCGTGATCCGGGCCGCCGGCGGTGGTGAGGTAGACCAGGGGGAAGGTCTGCAGCGTGCCGATGACGCCCAGCAGGATCAGGCTCTTGGTCACGGGGGAGAGCAGCGGCGCCAGGATCCTGGTGATGTATTTACGGCCGGTTACCCCGTCCACCATGGCTGCATCCTTGATCTCGCCCGGCACCCGGTGCAGGCCGACGATGTAGAGCAGCATCGAGAATCCGGTGAACTCCCAGATGTTGATGATGATGATGCCGTAAATGGCGGTCGATGCCCCGCCGAGCAGGCTGTTCGACATGGTGATGCCAAGGTGGCCCAGGACGTCCTGCAGCGGGCCGTACTGCGGGGCGTAGATCTGCTCCCAGACGATCGCGATGACAGACGCGCTGGTAACCAGCGGCACCAGGAATGCAGTGCGCAGCACCGCCTTGGACCGCGCGGCATACGTCTCGATGAAGTAGGCCAGCGTGCCGCCCACCACCATCTGGATGGTGATCGTGAGCACGCCCCACAGCAGCATGTTCTTGGCCGCGGTCCAGAACACCGGGTCATGCAGGACGGCGGAGAAGTTGGCCAGCAGGCCGGTGCCCCGGCTCGCGGTGTCGTGCACGGTAATTGAGGCCTGCAGGACCGAGAAGATCGGGAAGCCGATGAACACGGCGAAGAACAGCACCGCCGGAAGAAGGAAGAGGTAGGCCCGGCGCTTGCTGCCGAGCAGCCAGGCGACGCCCTGGGGGCGGACAGGCGCCGGCCGGTGGCGCATGACCCCGACTGTGCTCACCGCTCACGACCTTTCTGAACGCTAACTGGCAGCGGACTGGTGTTGGCCAAGGCTGGATGACGCCCTGCCGGGACTGTCTCGGAGGTGCGGCCCGGCAGGGCGCCTGGCTCAGCCGCTGCTGCTGCGCTGGGCGCTCTCTACGGAGGCCAGGGCCTGAGCAGGGGACTGCTTGCCGGAGGCCACCCCGGCGAGCGCGTTATCCAGGGCGTTCTGAACTACCGGCGAGGTGAACCGCTGGTTGACCGCGGTCGGGAGAAGCGTGTTGAACTGGCTGTACATCGTCTTCACGTTCGGCCCGATGGTGCTGGGCAGCGAGATCCCCTTGAATGCGGGCAGGTCGTTGATGTCGGCGAGGGCGGCCTGGCCGGCCTGGCCATCGATGAGGCTGGCCAGGAACTTCCACGCCTCGGGGTTCTTCGCGCCGGTCTTGGTCAGCCCGTAGCCCACGTCGACGCCGCCCACCACGGCACCGGGCTTGCTGCTGGAGTTGATCGCCGGGAACTGGAAGAAGCCGAACGCCTTCAGGTCGTCCACCAGCGGGGGCCGCGGGGTCAGCTCGGACTCCTGAAGCCACCACGAGCCGAGGGCCATCATGCCGACCCGGCCCGCTGCGAAGAGCTGAGCACCGGTCGGGTAAGCCTGCGCGCCCAGGGCGCCGGGCTGGAACACGCCCGAGGTGAACAGGGTGTGCCAGGTGTTCATGGCCGTCACGAGGTCAGGTGCTGTCCACGGCACTTTGCCGGCCTGGGCCTGGTCGGTGATGCCCTTGTTGAGCTGGTTGGCGAGCATGAGGAAGACGTTCTCGTTCTGCCACGCGCCAGCGGCGCCCTGGTACATCGGGATGTAGCCGGCTGCCTTGATCTTCTTCGCGTCGGCGATGAGCCCGGCCATCGTGGTCGGCACTGAGATGTGCAGCTTGGCGAAGATCTGCTTGTTGTACCAGATGGCCAGGACCTGGGACTCGTCAGGGATGATGTAGACGTTGCTGTTCCCGGCGGGGTTGCCCATCCGCATCTGCTGCAGGTCCACCGGGTAGATCTTCTGCTCCCAGGAACTGCCCCAAGTCTTGGCGGCCAGGGTGTTCACGGGCGTGAGATCAGCGCGGTACTGCTGGGTCAGGGAGCCTGGCTGCAGGCCGATGATGTCGGGCAGCGTGCCGCTCTTGGCCGCCGCCTTGAGCGCGGTGATGAACTGCGGATCGTAGTTGTAGTACGTGTAGTTGACCGTGACGCCCGGGTGCGCCTTCTCGTAGGCCTTGATCGCCTTCTGCATGGTCAACTCGACGAACCACGACCATATGGTCACCGTCTTGCCGCCGCTGGAACTGCTCGCGGTACTGCCTCCGCTGCTGACGCAGCCGGCTACCAGCATGGCGCAGCACAGCGCCGACGCTGCCAACGCCCAACGAAGCCTCATCGAACCTCCTGTGAGTACCCCATCCCCGAACTCTGTGTCCGGCACCTTACACTTAAGCTTTCGTTATCTTACGTTTCGCTTTCGTGTTGGTGTCGGATAGCTTGTCATGGGATTATGGGCCCGCGCAAGGCCTCGCGCGCTGAACAGGCAGGTGTGATGACCACGACTCTCTCCATCGAGGAACGCGCCCGCACCATCGAGCGGCTGATCTGGGAGCGAGACCGCGTCTCCGTGGAAGAACTCGCACTGCTGTTCGGAACGTCTGCGGTGACCATACGCCAGGACCTTACTGCGCTTGAGGCGGCGGGCCGGGTCAAGCGGATACGCGGAGGCGCGGTCAGGCCCGACAGCGCCGACTGGCGCGCCTTCGACTTCCGGGCCCGGCAACAGCAGCAGGAAAAAGAGGCGATCGCCGACCGCGCCGCAGCACTAGTCCAGGACGGCGACGCACTCATGCTGGACTGCGGCACGACCACCTACTACCTCGCCCGGCGACTGCGCGGCAGACAGAACCTCATCGTCTTCACCAACGGGCTGCGCATCGCCCAGGCCCTGTCGGAGAACCCCACCACCACGGTGATCATGCCCGGCGGCACCGTGCACGCGACCGCACAGTCCCTGGTCGGAAGCTTCCCGGAGACACTCAACGGGCTAGGCCGGATGCAGCGGGTCTTCTTCGGCCCGTGGGCGGTGAGCGCAGAGCAGGGCTATCTGGACATCAACGCCGGCGAGGCCGACATGAAACGAAAGATGATCGAAAGCTGCGATCAAGCGGTCGCGCTCTTCGACTCGACCAGGGCAAGCCACTTTGCTTTCATCCCGTTCGCTCCGCTGGCGCAGGTCCATCTGAGCATCACCGACTCCGGCCTCCCCTCGTCCCTCGCCGACGCCATGAAAGCGGCTGGCCAGGAGATCATCATCGTGGAACCGGACAAGGCCAGCATCCCGTGAGCGAAGGCGCCAGCGCTGACCCGCGATGTAATTCGCGAGTGCCGTGAGGCAAGCGTGCTTATGCACGGGAGCGCCCGTGAGGGCCGTTGTAGTCCTCACGCCCGGGACATGATCAGTGAAAGAGCTATCGGTGCCTAAGCCGAAACCTGGGGAGGTGCTCATCCAAGTCAAGGCGGCAGGGATCTGCGGCACAGACCTTCACATTCCGGTCGGCAACTTCCCGTCTTCCCCGCGTATCCCCTCATTCCGGCCACGAGTTCGCCGGAGTCGTCGCCGAGATGGGCTCGGTGGCCCTATTGCCACGCCGGCCCTGGGAAGACCCTGCCGCCGGCACGAGTCTCCGGCGTGGCGCGCAGATCCGCCTCTGATGCCGTTCCCTGCCAGTCTTGCCCGATCGCGCCCGGCCGGTGCGGCCTGATGTCGCGGACGGGCCACGGACAAGAGATCAAAAAGGACTGACCGCCTTCCGGCGATCAGGCCCCTGACCTGCACTTACCGCCTTCCGGCGATCAGGCCCCTGACCTGCACTTACTTGGTAGCGGGGGCAGGATTTGAACCTGCGACCTCTGGGTTATGAGTGCAGAATTGGCGTTCAAATTGATATCCACAATAGTGGACGGACGGCATTAGACTGCTGGTCACAGGCCATATTTTGGTGCCAGTAGGTACCGGGCTATGACGGGGAATGACGACAGGCCCGCTGCCATTCTGCTGCCACGCGATCTTGAGGTGAGTGATCGATGGGCTGGACCCAGAAGAGGAAGAGCAAGGACGGCGAGGTCCGCTACCGCGCCTGTTACCGGGACCTCCGCGGTCAGATCCAGGCCGCCGGGACCTACTCCAACCGGCGAGACGCCGACAAGGCGTGGCAGAGGGCGGAGGCCCGGATGGCCGAGGGCCGCCTGGGCGACCCGCGCCGCGGCCGGCAGACCTTCCGCCGCTACGTCACCGAGGAGTGGCTGCCCAACCACGTGATCGAGGTGAGCACCCGGGAGGCGTACACCTACCAGCTCGGCAAGCACATCATGCCCTGGTTCGGCCCGATGCGGATGAACGAGATCATGGCCAGCACCGTGCGCGAGTGGGTGACCGACCTCCAGGCCAAGGGGGTCACCCCGGCGACCATCCAGAAGGTCCGGTTCATCCTGAGCGCGATCTTCACCACCGCGCTGAACGACGTGACCTACCTCCATCCCTGCAAGGGCGTAAAGACCCCCACTGTCCCGAAGAAGCCACTCAAGATCATCACGCCGGAGCAGTTCGACGTGATCTACACGGCGATTCCAGATGACGCACTCGAAACTGCTCGCCGAGACAGATATCGAGACCGGCCTGCGCTGGGGCGAATTGACAGAGCTGCGCGTGAGGGACCTCGACCGCATTACCCGCGTGCTGACAATCAGCCGCACCGTCGTCCAGGTCGACCCGAAGTTCCACCCGCGCGGCGAGCGGTTCCTGGTCAAGGAATACCCCAAGGACAAGGAATACCGCCGCCTCAAGCTCAGCACCCAGCTCAGTGCGAAGATCGGCGCGCACGTAACCGGCGCAAGGCTGGGCCCGGATGACCTGATCTTCGCCATGCCCCCGCAGGACACCCCGGCCACCCGTCTCCGCGCGGTGCCCGACCTGGCCGCTCTCGGCTTCACCAAGCCGAACTCCGCCGGATGCCAGTACCGGCACGGCACGATGAGCGGCTACAACGCCGGCAAGTGCCGCTGCACCCACTGCAAGGACGCCGCCGCCATCTACCGGGCGCAGCGCCGGGCAGCGGGGAAGGACTCTCCCCGCAAACCCCGGATGGTGGACACCGACGGCCATATCCCGCGCGACTGGTTCCGGCTGAAGATCTGGCGCCCCGCACTCGAACGAGCCGGGATCACCTTCCCGGCACGCCCGCACGATCTGCGCCACGCGCACGCCTCATGGCTCCTCGCCGGAGGCGCCGACCTGCAGATGGTCAAAGACCGACTTGGCCACGGCAGCATCTCCACCACCGAGAAGTACCTGCACACCCTCCCGGAGGCGGACGACCTGGCCCTGGACGCGTTCAGCAAGATCCGCAACCGGGGGAGGAGCGCATGAATCCGCGGACACGGAAGGCGGCCCTGTACGCGATCGCCGCGATCGCCATCCTGGCCAGCGCCAACGCGCTGGCGCATAGCTATGCGGGCCTGTATGACTGGGCGGTCCACCACCGGCTCACCGGCTGGCAGGCAATGTCCTGGCCCGCCGAGATCGACGTGTTCCTGGCCGTCGGTGAACTCGCCCTCTACGTCGCCTACCTCGACGCCTGGCCGGCCCGGCAGCGGGTCTGGCCCTGGGCCACCGCGCTGACCGGCCTGGCCGTCAGCGTGGCCGGGAACGTCGGCCACATCCAGGCCACCCCCGGCGACCCAGTCAGCCTGGCCGACCGGCTGACCGCCGCGACTAGCCCGCTCGCCGCGTTCGCGGGCCTGTCCGTCGGGCTGCTCGTGGTGAAGATGACCCGCCAGTGCGCGGGCGGGCAGCGCCCGCCGGTCAGGCTGATGCTGGCCCCGCCCCCCGCTGCCACGGTGCCGTCCGTCCGCTTGGCCCCGGCCAGCACCGCGCCGGTTAGCACCGGACCGGACCCCCGCCTGCTCCGTGACGCGACCCTCATTGCCCAGAACGCATACGCCCGTGGCCAGCGCCTCAGCCAGCGCACGCTGGCCCGCGAGCTTCGCGGCCACGGGCACCATTTCCCCAACGATCACCTGCGCCAGATCGCGGAAACCATCGGGCTGGCCCGCCATGCGGCCGCCTGACCGGGCCCGCATCTGGTGACGCCGGACAACACGCGGAAACGGTGAGCACATGCACCAGGAACAATCCATTCAAGCCCAGCTGCAGCGAGCATCTGCCCTGCCGGAGATGCTGGCGGTGAGCTTCGACGCCTTTGAAGCCATCCGGCTGGCCGCCCGGAGCTGTGTAGACCGGGTCCCGGAACTGTTCGCCGCGTTCATGACCACCGTCGGCGCCGCCGTGGAAGGCCGCGAGGCCATCACGGCTGCTCCGTCACTGCCTCCCGGCCCGGCCCCGCTGCGGCCTGCTCTCCTGGAAGCGGGCGCCAGCGTCGATGACGTGATCGGTGTTCTCGCCGGTCTCGCGGCCCTGCTGGATGCCCGCCTCACGCAGGCAGTGGCAGGAACCGCAATCCACGCTGATCGTCTCGCCTGTAAGCAGGCCGCGGCCGCGGCGCAGCGGATCTGCCAGCTGATGGACCGTGGTGAGGATGCCGCCGGTCTTCGGTGAGTTCCTGGTCCAGGCCCGCGCGCATGTCACCGCCGCCGTGTCAGCCCAGGACGAGCTGCCCGATACAGCGAAGATCGGCGCGATCCGGGAACTCGACCGCCTCGTCACCACCCTGGCCCGCTACCTGGGTGACCTGCCCCTGCCGGGCGAATTCCAGCCAGGCCCGCCTGAAGGCAGCCGCGCCGGGGGAACGCGGGCGGCGCTCGACGCGCGGATCGCGCTGCGCCGTTCCGCCCAGGTCTTGCGCTCGGCAGCGGCCCCGGGCACGAGATCCGCGGCGACGCGTCTCATCCGGCACCCTGGCACCTGGCCCGAGCAGCTGACCAGCTGGCCGCCGGCCGGGACCTGCTGAACACCCACTTCTCCGGCGCCGCCTCCGCCGGAGCACGCAGGCCCTGTTCTTCGTGGGCGAGAGTCATCGGCTCCCGGCCCGTCACCGACGCCTTGCTCGGTGAAATCGGCGGCCTCGCCGCGCAGGTCGCTCCCTGGATGATGCGCCTGTCCCTGGAATCGCCGCAGGATTCCGCCATGCCCGCGACAGCCGGGTTCACCTTGCACGATTCCAGCCGCTGGCTGTGGACCGCCGGGCTGAAGCTCGAAAGCCGCTGCCGCCAGCACCCACCCAGCGAGGATGCGCAGCTCGTCCTGGCTGCCATCCCAGCTAACCTCCCGCCAGCCCACCGCCCGGTCGCCGGTGCAGAAACTGTGCCCGAGCTATCCGCAGGGACGGTCACCACCGCGGCCCGGCTGCAGCATGCGGCCGCCGCGTTCGCCCGCACCGCCCGCTGGTCGGCCCAGGCCACCTCCCTCTCCTGGAACCGCGACGCGCTGGCCTGCGCAATCATCGCCGACAGCAGCGACGTCA